>CBDAVB010000043.1:0-109851 GCA_965200795.1 Parashewanella sp. | reverse complement strand
CGAATAAAATAAAAATATGAACTGAAAGTACTATTTTATGATACACCGCAAAGTTTTTATAAATTTCTTGAGTTAAAAACTTTTAAGCGACTACTTACTCTCCTCTCAGTTAAAAGATGGCATCAGGATTAAACCGTCTTGACTCCACAGGGAGTGGTGCGACCGGCAAAGCGGAGCGCCGCGTTCAAAGTTATCAAGATAAAGGTAAAGAACAAAAACTCGTCCGATTGGGACACCGTTCTAATGAAAGCTACGTCCCCGAAAAGGCCGGCGCTGCCCGAGCGAAACATTTTCATCAAGGCTATAGACGTATTGAATCGCAAGGAGCACAGTATTCTCATCGTTCAATGCAAAGCAGAGACGGCTTTCAATGGTCAACACGCACTTCATTTGAAGAGTTCAATGCCTTCACACGCTCATTTCTTCAGCCTTCTGAACAAAGAGAAGTATATCGGGATTTCCTCGGTTACGATATAAAGAGAATATTAAGTCGTCATAGTTCGGATTATGGCAACCGCAATGTACTGAAAGTGTTAAACTCCAACATAAAAAAAGCAGATGACAATGGTTCCCCCGTTATTGTCGAGTGCCTTATCCGATATGCGTTGCATGCGGGTATTCCTGTTGATGTTCCTATTTTAAATGCCTGCGTCACAGCCTATGGCAATGCGGCCCGCCACGATGCCGGGCTTTACTGGATACAAAAAGCAGAAGACGCGGCGGCCTTGTTCGAGACGTTAAAGCTGACACAAAACGTCACCACCTTGAGTGCCCGTATTACGGCCTATGGTAACGCGGCCCGCCACGATGCCGGGCTTTACTGGATACAAAAAGCAGAAGACGCGGCGGCCTTGTTCGGTACGTTAAAGCTGACACAAAACGTCACCACCTTGAATGCTCTTATTACGGCCTATGGTAACGCGGCCCGCCACGATGCCGGGCTTTACTGGATAAAAAAAGTGGAAGACGTGGTGGCCTTGTTCGAGACGTTAAAGCTGACACAAGACGTCACCACCTTGAGTGCTCGTATTACGGCCTATGGTAACGCGGCCCGCCACGATGCCGGGCTTTACTGGATAAAAAAAGCAGAAGACGCGGCGGCCTTGTTCGAGACGTTAAAGCTGACACAAGACGTCACCACCTTGAGTGCTCGTATCACGGCCTATGGTAACGCGGCCCGCTACGATGCCGGGCTTTACTGGATACAAAAAGCAGAAGACGCGGCGGCCTTGTTCGAGACGTTAAAGCTGACACAAAACGTCACCACCTTGAGTGCTCGTATTACGGCCTATGGTAATGCGGCTCGCCACGATGCCGGGCTTAACTGGATAAACAAAGTAGAGGACGTGGTGGCCTTGTTCGAGACGTTAAAGCTGACACAAGACGTCACCACCTTGAGTGCTCGTATTACGGCCTATGGTAACGCGGCCCGCCACGATGCCGGGCTTTACTGGATAAAAAAAGCAGAGGATGCGGCGGCCTTGTTCGAGACGTTAAAGCTGACACAAGACGTCACCATCTTGAATGCTCGTATTACGGCCTATGGAAACGCGGCCCGCCACGATGCCGGGCTTTATTGGATAAAAAAAGCAGAAGACGTGGTGGCCTTGTTCGAGAAGTTAAAACTGACGCAAAACGTCACCACCTTGAATGCTCGTATTACGGCCTATGGTAATGCGGCCCGCCACGATGCCGGGCTTTACTGGATAAAAAAAGCAGAAGACGCGGTGGTCTTGTTCGAGACGTTAAAGCTGACACAAGACGTCACCACCTTGAGTGCTCGTATTACGGCCTATGGAAACGCGGCCCGCCACGATGCCGGGCTTTATTGGATAAAAAAAGCAGAAGACGTGGTGGCCTTGTTCGAGAAGTTAAAACTGACGCAAAACGTCACCACCTTGGAAGCGCTGATAAGCGCTTATGCTAATGTCGCCTTATTTTGTTCAATAAAAGATACAGCGGAAAAATACCAGTCTCGTGCTTTTTCTCTTTTAGACAACCTTGTGGAGAAGAAGGTCTTATGCGGTACCCTTGGCATACAAGAAGGTGAATCAAAGCCTAACTGTTTGACAATTGATTTTCACCACAGCGCATTAACGGGAAAAGCGGGTGTCCCGAAAATCAGCGAGATTATCACCACGGACGTGGCCGTCGCTGTTTTAATGAAGCACCTGAATAGTACAAAAGACCAAAAAAATATTAACATGCTTAGGTTAATTACGGGGTATCGGCATGGCATTCATTACCGCGCGGCTTTTGAGGTGGTGCTCCGGAGGCAAAGTCGGGTTGCTCGATATGAGACAGATACTTCAAATCAAGGGTTGATGACAGTTTGGTTATCTTCAGTTAGTGAGTGATTGGATTGAATAATATCAAATGATGGCTTTTTTCTAATCCGGCGCGGCCTATTTAGAGCAGTCCACCTAAATGGTTTTTGTCCGAAAATGAGACAGCCGTTTTAAAAATGAGTATCAGTTTATCGGGGTTCTATCGGATACAGACTCACTTTAAGTGAGCAACATAGCTCGACAAAATCACTTAAAGTGAGCGGCGTGCTTTCGAGAATCGGTTAATGTGAGCAATCGTATTTTTATAAAATCATTTATTGTGAGCGGAAATTAGCGGATAAACGCGGGCAAACCGATTTATAAGTGCAAGCAACTACACCTGGCCGCTTGAAATAGACTATTTAAACCTTCCATCCGAGCATTCGTATAATAAGCGGATGACCAGCGCCGTAAAATTCTCTCCGCATGCCTTTCAACCGTTTCAGGCGCTTTTCGGACGGGTTCTGACATTTCTATGTTACCCAACTGTTTCTTAGCGAAATTAATGAAATACGTCAGCCTCCAACGGGCGGCGTGAGCGGTTTCAGCTTGACGTATCCGACGGAGTTGTTCCTTAATTCGCCAAGCTGTTGCTGTATTTAAGTCACTGGTTTCTAGCGCTGCAAGTGCTTCTTTTTGCTTCTCTGTAAGTTGAGCCGTCTGCATTTTTCAGTACTGCCCGGCGCAGGCTCTTTGGATGCGGTTGGGTTTTTCTCTCCGCTTTACGTACTTCATCAACCGCTTTAGTGAACAGTCGCACAACATGGAACCAATCAAGCGTTACGTTAGCGTCCGGGAACTCTTCCTCTGCTGCTGACAGGAAAGCTCTTGACATATCACACACGACTTCAGGTACATTATCGGCTTTGCCTTGATGCTCTGTAAGAAAAGACTTAAATCGCTTAACGGTTTCCTTACCTTTTCCGGGCGCAGCGAACACAGCAGGCTTGTCTTTCTTGTCCAGGCCAATGAAAACAGTAACGATGCTCTGTAAGAATAGTTGCGGCCGCGTTTAGCCGCCGTTTCATCGAGTCCAATCGCTTTAAGCTTCCTCGTTCAGCTTCAATTTCGAGAACAAGTTCATTCGGTGAGCTTGACATATCAAGGTGTTGATTAAGGAACTGTCCCGAAATAACTTCCCGATTTGTTACTGCTTAAAATTGCCAATATCAAGGCACGAAGAATGAAGATTAGTCACTCTAAATGAATGATGAGTAACGCAGAGAGTGGCAATGTTAAGCGAAACCCTTTGAGCTGTGTTTATTTTTGCGTTCTTTGAATAAAGAGTTACGGCGTTGTCGAAAGCTTATGTAGAAACGAAGTAACGACAGTTTTGTATGTCGGTAATGACTACACCTCGCTTTCTGTGCCTTGTATAAGCCAAAAATAAACGACAGCAAAACAGGGAAGTTATTTCGGGACAGTTCCTAAGTGGTTCCCAAGTTCTAAGCGTTGCCATTGCTGTGGTCACGTTGCCGATTCTCTACCTTTGCATATCCGCAATTGGCAATGTCCAGCTTGTGAAAGCAAGCTAGACCGTGATACCAATGCGGCGTTAAACACTAAAGCGGTCGGGCAGACCGTGTTAGCCTGTGGAGAGTAAATAAGACTTAAACGGTCATTCGACCTTTAAGCAATTCGCTGTGAAACAGGAATCCCCGTCCTTTAGGGCGGGGAGGATGTCAAAGTTTCTAAACTTTATTTCTGGAATACTGCCGCGCGGCGAATTCATCGGATAACTTCTGCTCGGCTCTGGCCGCGGCCGACTGACGTTTGCGGGCTTTTTTCTCTAGCAGAATTTCGACGGCTTTGCGTTTTTGCTGTTTTTCGAGCCAGTGTTTCTGACGGTGCGCTTTCAGCTTTTCCGTTTCCCTGACGGCTTCAGCCTGCTGAGCGACCGCCTGATCAATCTGAGCGATAAACCTGTGAAACTGCTGATACTGAGACGAGGAAAGATGAGCGCCGACTTTATCTTTCATCTGGCTCATGTAATCCAGGCGGTAACGGTTAAGCGCCTCCAGCTGAGACCGCGCTTTTCGCTCGTCCGCTGACGCGGAGCGAAATTGCAGTGACGCCTGCTCCTCAGCGTCCCGCGCTAATTTCAGTACCGTATGAAGCGGATCTTTATGAGCCAAACTAAACCCCGTAAGTGATTATTCACTTTGTAAACTATTTAATCTGCGCCGCGATCTGCGACAGCATTTTCGCGCAGTCGTCAAAACGCGGCGAGTCCCGCATACCCTGCCTTAAAAACGCGTTCATCGCCGGTTGTAACCGGACGGCGTTGTCCAGCACGGGATCGCTGCCCTGGTTATAAGCGCCGATAGCAATCAAATCTTTATTCTGCCGGTAATGCGAATACATCTGCTTCACTTTGCGCGTGTTTTCCAGATGCTCTTTACTCACGACCATAGGCGCCACACGGCTGATACTGGCCTCGATATCAATGGCCGGATAATGGCCTGAATCCGCCAGCGCCCGGGAGAGCACGATGTGACCGTCAAGAATCGCGCGTGAGGCGTCGGCAATCGGATCCTGCTGATCATCGCCCTCCGTCAGCACAGTGTAAAAGGCGGTAATTGAACCCTGGGCGCCTCCGCCGTTACCGGCGCGCTCAACCAGTTTAGGTAACTTAGCGAAGACGGAAGGCGGATAACCTTTAGTCGCCGGCGGCTCACCCACCGCCAGGGCTATTTCACGCTGCGCCTGAGCGTAACGCGTTAAGCTGTCCATTAACAGCAGCACGTTATGACCTGAGTCACGAAAATACTCCGCGATCCGGGTGGAAGTCTCACAGGCTCTTAAACGCATCAAAGGGGAGGTGTCCGCGGGGGCGGCAACAACGACAGAGCGCGCCCGGCCTTCCTCACCTAATATTTCTTCGATAAATTCTTTGACCTCCCGGCCGCGCTCGCCGACAAGGCCGACCACGATAATGTCCGCCGTGGTTCCGCGGGTCATCATGCCTAACAGCACACTTTTACCGACACCCGAGCCCGCCATTAAGCCCATACGCTGTCCCGTGCCGACTGTTAACATGGCATTAATGGCGCGGACGCCGACATCAAGCGGCTCGGTAATCGGGCGGCGGTTAAGCGGGTTCATCGCCGCGGCGTGAGCCGTGGTTTTCTGGGCGTTTTGCAGCGGACCTAAACCGTCGATCGGCTGACCGTTACCGTCAAGAACCCGCCCTAATAATGAAAGCCCGACAGTTAAACCGGACTTTTGCCCCAGCGGCGCGACTCTGGCGCCGGGAAGTACCCCGCGCAGCTCGTCAACGGGCATCAGATACAAAAGCCCGTCATCAAAGCCGACCACCTCGGCGATAAGTTCTCCTTCGATGGTTTCGATAGAACACAAACTGCCGACCGGCGCCCGGCAGCCGCTGGCCTCAAGGGTTAATCCGACGACACGAACCAGCTGCCCGCTTGCGACCGCCCGGAAAGGGGTCACTTTGCGCTGATACTCCGCCAGCTTATTCAGCAGGTTCTGACTCTGATCGCTCATCATCGGGTTCCGCCGTCTCAGCCGCGGAGTTTGCCCGCTCCGCTTTGGCGATCTCGTCAGCTAAAGACTGCCGCAGCTGTTTGCGCAACTGAGTTTGCCGCTCGGTGAGATAATTCAATACCGCTTCAGTACGAAGATTCAGCCCCATATCCACCTCGGATTTCAGACTGCCGATAATACAGTCACCCTGAGAAAGGGTAGGATCTGATTCTATTTCCCATTTATTGCGCTCTAACTGAGCGGCGCTGTAGGCCTGCTCGACGAGCCCGGCATCGGCGGGATTCAAGCGGATGGTGACATCCTGTTTTTTAACCGGCAGGGCGTCAATACCCTGACGCATGGCCGTAAGAATGTGTTCAGGGTGCGTCTTTATTTCGCTGCCGATCACCGCTTTGGCCAGGTTAGTCGTTAAGTTTAATAAACCGGTCTCGACTTGCGCGTCCACGACGGCCGCCGGATTTTCGATGTGTCTGATCAGCCGCTCAAGACGCTCAATCAGACCCTTTGCCTCAGCGAGCCCCTGTTGTACGCCCTGCTGTCTGCCCTGGTCGAACCCTTCCTCATGACCTTGAGAGAGCCCGTCCAGACGCCCTTTTTCTAATCCCTCCTGATAGCCGGCCTCGCGGCCCGCCTCACGGGCCTCCTCCTCCGCCTGCGCCTGCATCCGCTCAAGCTCGGCAAGGGTTAACGGCTCGACGACAGGCTCCGGTTCCTCAGCCTCCGCCGGGGCATGCGGCTGACGCTCAAACAAGGTGTCCTCAGGATCATCGCGCTCATTAACATCCGGCAGCTGCCAATGCTGAAATTCGTTCTCTGCTGTCATACCGCTTCACTTCTGAACCTATAAAAACTCGTCTCCGCCGCCGCCGCTCAGCATCAACTCACCGCTTTCGCTCAGACGCCGCGCGACGGCCAGAATTTCCTTCTGAGCTAATTCAACTTCACTGACCCGGATCGGCCCCATGGCCTCAAGGTCGTCAGCCAGCAACTCAGCCGCGCGTTTGGACATGTTGCTGAGGATCTTATCTTTGAGCGCGTCATCCGTGCCTTTAAGCGCGCGCATTAACACATCCTGCTGTACCTCACGCAGCAATGCCTGAATGCCGCGGTCGTCAACGTCAATCAGGTTCTCGAATACAAACATCAGATCCTGGATTTGCTGCGCCATTTCCTCATCAGACTCACGCATGGTTTCCATAAGATGACTTTCAATGGAGGTATCCAGATAGTTCATGATATTCGCCGCCGCTTTCAGGCCGCCCATCTTCGCCGCCTGCGCGCCGCCCTGACCGGCGAACTGTTTTTCCATGATATCGTTAAGCTCCTGCAGCGCCGCGGGCTGTACTTCCTCAAGGTTGGCGATACGCATCATCAGATCCAGGCGGGTATTCTCCGGGAACTGAGCGAAAATCTCCGCCGCCTGATCAGGCTCCAGGTACGAAAGCACGATGGTCTGGATCTGCGGGTGCTCGTTCTGAATGATGGTCGCGACTTGTCTGGCGTCCATCCACTTCAGTGAATCCAGACCCTTAGCGCCGCTGCCCATGATGATTTGCTCAATCACATTACCGGCTTTGTCCTCACCCAGCGCCGCGGTCAGCGCTTTACGAACGAAATCCTCACTGTTAAAGCCGATGGCGGAAAACTGCTGAATCTCATCCAGAAACTGCTTGTGAACGCCGATGACTTTTTCCTGACCGAACTCCTGAGTCGACGCCATCGCCATACCCAGTTTTTGAACCTGTTTCGGCTCAAGATGCTTAAGGATCGCCGCCGCGTCCGCTTCGCTTAAGCTCAGCAGTAAAATCGCGGCTTTGTCCATTCCGGTCAGACCGTCTACGTTTGACCGGGAGACTTCCGTTGACGGGGTGTTATCTGCTTCAGGCATGTTCTTCTTGCAACCAACTCTTAATCACTTGAGTAGAGAGCTCCGGCTCATTAGCCACAAGCGCTCGTATCGCTTTAATCATATCATCATCTTTATGAAGATCCGGTATCAGAATTGACCCGTCGTCGGCATAACTGTACTCGGAATCCGAATTGCTGAGCATACCTAACGTGTCGGCGGCATATTGATCTTCAATTTCAGCCAGTTCGTTCCCCGTGCCCGGCTCACCTTCGCCGGCCGCTTCAGACTGCACCATTCTGTTAAACATCGGCCGCACCACGGCGAAAATAAGAATGATGACCACCAGCGCGCCCAAAGCCATTTTCACGACGCGCATAAACCAGGGCTGCTCCCACATCCGCGGTGCGGGCGGCGCGTCAAACTCCTGGTTCATAAACGGCACGCTTACGACCTCAATCATATCACCGCGGGTCTGATTAAAGCCTACCGCGCCTTCTAACAGTCTGCGGATATTATTGATCTCAGCTTCGGTTCTCGGCTCTCTGGTGACCTGACCGTTTTCTGCGGCCGCGCCCGGTTTGTAGTTGACGGCAACGGAAACACTGACGCGCTTAACCACGCCGATTTGCTGTCGGGTATGGCTGATGGTCGTGTCTAACTCGAAGTTACGGGTCGCCTCACGGTGCGACGAACCCGGTGCCTCTGACCGCCGGGTCGTCTCATCCGTCGCGTCCTCGGGAATATGCGCCGGCATCGGCGGCTGATTGGTTAACGCGCCGGGAATGCCCGCTATGGTATTGCCCGTTGAACTGGTTTCCAGGGTCTGCTCGCTGCGAACCGCGTTTTGATCCGGGTTATAGCGTTTTGTGGTACGCTCGGTCGCCGTGAAATCCATGCCCACGTCAACCTGCGAGGTGAAGTTTTCAGGCCCCAGAATCGGGATCAGAATCGACTGAATTTTATTGCGGTATTCGTCCTCTTTGCTCTGAACAATCTCAAGCTCGCGGCGGGCTCTGGCTGATACGCCGTCCTGGCTGCCCGAGTTAAGCAGACGACCCGCTGAATCAGTGACCGTTACACGAGAAGGCTCCAGTCCCTGAACCGCTGAAGCGACAATATCCACGACAGAGTCAATTTCTTCCTGGGTTAAGCCGCTGCGACGGGTGGTGATCACGACCGTCGCGCTCGGCTGAGACTTACGGCGGGCGAATACGTTTTCTTTCGGAATCGCCAGAATCACTTTGGCGCGGGTCACGCTTTTAAGCTCTTCGATCGCTCTGGCCAGGTTTTGTTCCTGGCTGTGTTTCAGACGAGCCCGTTCCATGCGCTGACTCACGCCGAAGCCGCTGTCTTTGCTCAAAAAATCTTCGGTTTTTGTGGTGGTGCTCTCGATACCGGCGCGGCCGAGCAGTAACTTCACTTCCTGATATTTGTCTTCGGGAACCAGAATCACGTTACCGTCTATCTGACGGCCAATTTTATTTTTATCGAGTACGTCGAGCACCCGGATCATATCCCGGGTATCCATTTTACCCAGCGGACGATAATCCGCTTCTGACGCGACCAGTATCACTACCACGGCGATAACCAGACAAATCGCCAGGGCGAGGATCATGGCGATTTGCCTGAGCGTATTACCGCTGTTTAAGTTTCCTAATACGCCCGATTTGTGTTCCTGCTGAACACCGCCTGTCTCCGCTGACGGCGCGGAGGCGGCATTCGCGCTGACAGCGATATCTGTACTCACAATTACTACCTATTTTTACAGAAAAACTTAAACGCTCATGCTCATGATTTCTTTATACGCTTCTACCAGCTTATTTCGCACCTGCACGGTCGCCTCGAAGGCGACACCGGCTTTCTCACGAGCGATTACAGTATCCGACAAAGTGACCGAAGTGTCACCCATTTCCAGACGGGTCGCTAAACCTGAGGAATTCGATTGCAGCTCATTGACGTTATTGACGGCCATTGACAGCAGCTCACTGAAATCAGCGCCGGCGGTGTTATTGATGTCACGGACTGAACCGCCCCGTAAATTTACCGCCGGCGAAATCTCACCTTTAACGGATTGCATTTCAGCGTAAAGTGAATTCGCTCCGATTTGCATGCTCGTCTCCCCGCGACTTAATTTTGACGATGATGAACCTGAAACTTTAAAGGCAAATTGTGCGCCAACAGATGAAATATTAAAGAATCAGTTTAATGAAATATTAATTATCCCTTAATGTACGGCGTTCAATAATGACATAGAATTTAAAAAATTGTCATTAACATCCGGAACAGACTTATGACTTCAACCGCATCTCTAGTTGTCGACAATCCCTGTTACTGTTTATCACTCGTTGAGCAGGGCGGCGGTTACTCTGATAATCATATCAAAACAAATTTAGGCGGCTGTGAAACTCATTTCGCGCACTTTAAGGATTTCGCACGGACATGTTTAGCTCTTCAGCAAAGCCATTTTCATCAGCGCATGCCTGAAGTATTCGGCGAATTTGAGCAGCAGAAAAAGGATTTACTCCGGTTACTGAACGATGCCGGTATCTCTGCCGAGGTAAAGCGGTTAGCCGTTACGCGATTGCCCAGCGACCCGACTTCAGTATGGTTCAGACAAGAAGGCATTGCATCGGCGTTAAGGGTGTTACGGACTAACAATATTGAAAAATCTCAATTGCTATCAGTGATTTTTAACAGTGAAAAAACGTTACTTGAACAAAAGGCCGCTCATAAATTCTGCTCAGCCGGCTCCTGCGCGTCAGATACCGTTCAGGCGGCGACTCAGGAACCAGATCAAGATGACTGGATGATCCTGACCAAAATCCCGGACAAAGAGCCGGTCAGCCTTTCTCCGGCCGAAAACCATCATTTACAACATTACCTTTACGAAACGCTGACACCGGGTTATTTAATCAGAAAGCAGATGATACATTTATCGGATGAAATTTTACGAATTATTGATCCGGATTTTAATAAGTTCTGGCGCGCGGCTGAGTCAAAATTAAAGGGCTCAATGAGCGCTGATGACTTATTACTGACGCGTCAGGAATTTGAAAAAATTCATTCCTCAGCGTCGGGGAAAACTGATCGTTTTCTTCAAGAACAATATCATCAGTATTTTTGTGATAATCCTCTTTTCTGCCGTATTAACAGCCACCTTTATCCGGATGAGGCTGTGATTTACGTTACAATAAAAAACGAACCGAATGCCTCATTTAAAGTAACCTGCTGTAAGCCCGTTACGTACAGCGGTCAGAAAGGGAAGCGTAAGCTTACCCTGGAAGACCTTAAGGATCTGGACTTTTCAGATATTCACCCCTACGCCCGAAACGAGCTCATCGAATCAGGCTTTTGCTCATTATTGACTGATCTGCGGCTGGAGGCGGATATTTTCATTAAAAATAAACTGTATGATGACTGCTTTGCTTATTCTCAATATTACAGGTTAAATTTAAGACGTAAGTGCTGCGCTTTGTTTGCGAGGCATAGTAACATTGACGTCATGCGGTGGGCCAAAACGGCAGAGTCTGAAGACATCACGCGGGTTTTCCCGTACCTGAAAGAATCGCATCAGGAGATATGCGTGATGGAGCTACATAAAAGGAGGTATCCACTGCCGAAATTTAACGGTTCTTTTTGTTGTGAAAACATTCTCTTACTCGGCGATGACGCTCTGATACAATGCAGCGATAACGAAAAACTTTTGCTGATGATTGAACAATTATGCGCGTCAGCTGAAAATGACCTGTCAGTAAAGGCGATTAAAATACTGCTTAAAGCCCGTAAAACCGCCTCACCGGAAGAGGATTATGAAAATTCGCTGTACAAGGCGATCACCAATAATAATCCTGAAACCTTAAAACAGCTGTATACCATACCGGAAATTTCCCGTATCTGTTTTCTCCGTCACCGAAATGAACTAATACGTCCTAAATTTATCGCTGTTGAGCAGGGGAATTTAGAACTGTTAAAAATTGTTTTAAACCATGTCACAACTGACTTAGATAAATTTTCTGAGGTTTGTACACCTGAGTTATTGTTAGCCGCCGCCCGCTTACAGAAAAGTGACTGTCTGCGATATCTGCTTGAGCAACCCAGTACAAAATTCACCAGATGCGCCTTTTATCTTGATTTTTATCTTGGTTTGATTGATTCCTGTGACGCTGAACCTATCAGACTTATTTTTGATCACCCCCTGACGTGTGACTTAATTAATACTTTCGGGGCGGATATAAATCTTATTGAAATGGCTCTGCGCGGCAGACGGCCTTACGACGATGAGTTGCATCAATACGTGACGGCCAGGCTGTATAAAGATCCACACGACATTGAGCCGGGTGTTCACCTTTACACCGGTATGTCGCAGGCGCGGCTGGCGGATCTTACCTTATCGAATAAGGCGGCGTGTCTTATAGAAGCGATTAAAGCCGGTAACCGTGAATTGACATACAGACTGCTGACCTGTGAAATACCGGTCGATACCCTGAAAAAAATAACGGCAAGATTTCCGGCTGAGATTCATTCCGCTATCAAAAAAAGTTGTGATCCGATAAACCTCATCGAAATGCTTGAGACTTACGGCTATAAACCGGCGTCAAAGAGATGCGGCCTGCTTGTCAGTTGTTTAACAGAACGGCGACCTGATATCCAGGTTGTGACATATTTGCTTTCCCGTTATCAGACAGACGAGCAAAAGCGGCAACTGCTTGAATACAGGGACAGCTTCGGTTTCGGGCTTATGCATCTTGCGGTCAGCTTCGGAAACTTAGAGGTAATTAAAGCTTTATATGAGGCTAATCCTGAGATGATGGCCGCGACAATACGCAGGCATGATGATACCAGGTTGGTAATTAATTCTGTATTGTCAAAACGTCACGCTGATTTCGGCGACACACCCTTGCTTATTTGTGTGAAAGCGAATCCTGTCAATCCGGATATTGTTCGATTTATTTTAGAGAAGTCATCCGCGGACACGCTTTTTTATAACTCATTAACTGAATCTTCATTTTCAAGAAAATGTGCTTTTGAAATCGTGACTGAATCTAAAAACGCACAGGTAACCAAACTTTTTTACCGATGTTTTGCGCAACTGGCTGGTGATCCCAACAACGTTGACAACGGTAAAAAGGCACTGGAAAAAATACAACTGATGCGAAATAAAGTAACTAACACAGTGCGCACCCCCTGGGGAAACAAGAAATCTATGGAGACTGCGCTCGACATGAGAACAAGCTGAGCTTTCGCGCGTTCAACAATCAGTTTCTGAAGACTCAGATCGCTGACAGCAATTTAAGCGGCTGACCATAAGTTTTCTGACATTTTTTGATGTCCGCCTTCAGCGCGTTACCGCATTGCGACTCCGGTTACACAGGTAAGGCCGCGCGCTCTGCGTTGCGCCTTGTACCGCGCTAAATCCGAGCACCGAAATTCTGAAGAAACTTATCGTCAGCCACTTAACATAGCGATATGAAAGCCCGGTTCGTACGCCTGCCTGATAGCCGAACATAAATAAATGTTAATCAAGTAATAACCTGACCTTCATGCGGCAGACTCAACGCGTTGATAAACTATGATGATATTTTTCGTCTTATACCAGGGATCATTATGTTTCAACGTATCTTTACTCATCGAACTGCGAATCAAGCTTCCGCCGCGGATAACGCATCAGAATTAAACAGGGGGAAATTTGGTAATTTGTCAGTTGTTGGATGTGATTTGCCTGAAAAGCTCGCTGAAGTCCCGGAGTCTCACTTTATTGACGGAAAAGATAAACTTTATGGCACGCACGAGGAGCAGAAGGCTGAATATGCCCGATTGATGAGTGATCCTCAAGTCGAGATTACGGTTAAGCAATCAGCGCACAGCCATTTACCCGACGGGCCGCGCTGTGAGCGGTTCAGGCAAAAAGGTATCCACGATTCACTGATAATATTACGCTCTAAAAATGGCACCGCGGCTCAGCTTTTACAAGGGATTGAAAAATTAACGCGAGAATGCGAGAGAAAACACATATGTAAAAACACATCGATTGCGAAAGGAGCGATACCTGAGTCAGCAAGCAAGAAGGAAACTGAGTCAGCGACAGCTGACACCGGAACAACCGCGGACTGGCTGGTTTATGAACATGTCAGCGGAAACCTTGTTGACGTTCCGCGGGAAAATATCACCGGGCTTTGTCCTCGTCTGGACTTATATTTACAAGAAAGACTCACAACCTCCGTATTAGTTAACAGACTTATCTGCTATCTCCTGGACGTATACCTTAAAAGTCAAGAAGGAGATAGTAACTCAATTTTTTACTTCGAAAATTCGATAGGATCAGACGAATTTACAAAGATGCAACCGGAGTTACGACAGATAAGAAAAGACTACCATGAGCAGTCCGGAACAAACTCCGGGAGACCTGAGTCAAAAAATTATCCGGAAGAACCACGGCAACTGAAAGGTCTTATCACGTCTTACCTGTACCCCGGGCAGCGTGATGTTGACTTTGACATGAAAGAGCGGGGTCAAATCTGCACCTTAAAATCCGATCTGACCATTCAAATCAAAGGACAAGACGGAACGCGCAGAGCGCCGGAATTAACAGATTTAACCGATATTAACTATGCCGCGATGAATCCGCACATACGAAATGAATTTATAGAACGCCTCTTTTCCTGCCGACTTAGCTTTCATATCTGCGACGCTGTCTCTGTATTTCTGAAACTCGGGCTGGATAAAGAAGAGTTCGCAGATGACGAGTTATATAAATATACCCTGCTGGTGGATTTTTATTTGTGCATTTTCAAAAATTTTACAACCGCAGACATTTCTCATTGGCTCAAAAACACGAATTCTGAGGCAGAAATAGCGGCGATTTATCCTCACCTGCAAAACCGGGATCACAGAATAGCCTGCCTGCGAGCTATGAAAATTGGGCGAATCGATCAGTGCCGGAATAAAACGCTTCTTTTTTCAGACCTGGAAGCGCTGTGTAAATCGGAAATTACTGAAGATAATAAAGCGGCGATACAGAATCTGATTAAGGCACTCGCTAAATCTGAATGCGCGGCTGAGCGTTTTAAACCTGTTTTCAGTGCGGCAGCACAATATAATGCGTTCGCGTTAGCGTCGCTGTACAAGGAAATAACGGAAGCCGCGGCGATAACTCACCGGATTAAGCTTGAGGTTTACGCCGTTCATAAAGGAAATGTTCAGGCTCTGAAAACTATATTGCAAAATGTTGACATAGAGTTAGTGAATTATGACAACGAAGGTCACCTGATTACAAGAGCCGCGCGACTTGAAAACTCAGCTTGTCTGGATTATCTGTTATCACAGACTCATATTAATTTATCCAATACATTGAGTAAGGATTTTCTCGATAACCTGATTCATTACGGGACATTTGACAATATCCAAAAAATATTAAAACAACCTTCATTTCCCTGCTTCCACATAAATAGTTGGAACGCAACGATCGAGATAGGTAATGGTAAACGATCCAAAAAATTTTCAGCTTCACAAATAAAGGAACTAAGTCAAACGCAGCAACCACGCCTTATGACTCCTCGACAAAAGCTCATGGGGTTACAAAATATGAGCGACGAAGCTATCGGCGATTTAACGTTAAATGAAAAAAGGATGTACCTCACCAGCGCAATAAAACACAGTAGTATCACTATAATCGAAAAATTACTTAAGGCGCAGAAGGAAAATGTGCCGCGGGATAAAATATTTCCTGAAGACGACGACACATTTATGACTGAAATCGGCGCGGCTTTCTTAGAGTGTGAATGCAATCATGTTCAGCTTTTGCGGGCCATGGAACAACAGGGGTTTAAAACAGCGACCACCGCATCTAAATTGCTTATAAAACTATGCCACCCGGGAAATGAGGAACTGGTTACATACATTATAAGCAGGTATGACACTGAGGAGTTAAAACAGGGTCTTTGTCAGGCTAAAACAACATCAGGCTTCGGATTGATGCATATTGCCGCCGTAAGATGTAATTCCGCGATTATCAGGGCGCTGGCTGATAACAATCCGGCTCTGATGAAAACTCGGATAACTGAATGCACCGACCCGGAACATGCTCCAAAAGCCGGTGACCAATTAAAGGAATTCAAGGCGGTCCCGGGGGACACGCCGCTGCTGATTTATGTTAAGCAGAAAAAAATAGACACTGATGTTCTCTCCTTATTAATCCGGCACTCAAATGGCTTTCTGTCCGAGGTATCCGGAGGAAAAACAGCCTTTCAGATAATTATCGATCAAGACAACTACTTTGCCGCCGCATGTTTCTGTGAAACCTTAGCGAATGACGACAATGAGGAAAGTCGGGAAAACTTACTAATAGCCAGACAATATGTAAGCGGCTGGAATAAAATTGCTAATTTTAAACGGAAACCGAAGATGATGAGAGCACTGAAAATGACAGATGATTTTCCGAATGAGCCGGTCAGAAGCAAGCCTGTTAACCCCTCACACTCACAGGCCGCGGCGGTTCGCCCCGCCCGGGCTGACAGCTCACAATCAATCGAAAAACAAAACCCTGTGCCGGTTAATACAGCAACGGCTAATTTTGATCCGGAACAGACCGGCAAAAAAACTTATTATAGTGAAGATGTGTTATAACGGAAATATTCGTAAGCCACTCTTGCGGTTAAATTTTTAACTGAGAATCCAGGGGTTGCTTAAACGGCCGGCTGAACATTCTTTTTGCTTTTGTCATACCGCCGAGCGGCGGGGCGTGCGTCTAACCTTATCCCGGCGAAGGCCGGAGTGACGGCATATCGGGTACGGGTCTTTCCGCTGCGTCCCTCAGTCTTTGTTTAACCCGTACTTACGCATTTTCTCAACAAGCGTAGTCCGGCGTATTCCGAGCATTTCCGCGGCGCGGGCAACGACATTATCCTGTTGTTCTAATGCCTGACGGATCATATCGATCTCAAGCTCAGCCAGAAGATCTTTAAGGTTAACACCTCCCGGCGGTAACTCACTGGGAAAGCGGGTATCAGGAATTTCTACCTGCTCCTCATCAGTAAAGATGGCGGCAAGCGCGTCTTTTTCCGCCTGCTCCTCGTTGATTTCAACCTGATACTCAGGTACGTCAATATGACGATACTTATGCGGTAAGTCATTAACGTCAACTAATCCGCCCGGGAATAAAATCGTTAAGCGCTCAACCAGATTGGAAAGCTCGCGAACGTTACCCGACCAGGCATGTTCTTTTAATGAGTCAATCGCGCGCTGAGTAAAACGAACCTTACCGCGGCCCTCGTTGTAAACCCTTGCCACCAGCTCCTGCAAAAGCAGAGGAATGTCCTCATGTCTTTCTTTGAGAGACGGCATCTCGATCGGGAAAACATTCAGGCGGTAATACAAATCTTCACGGAAGGTATTTTCAGCGATCATGTTCTCAAGATCACGATGGGTCGCCGCGACCACACGAACGTCCGTTTTTAACGTTTTAGTGCCGCCGACACGTTCAAACACCCGCTCCTGCAGTACACGCAGCAATTTAACCTGCATCTGCAGCGGCATATCACCGATTTCATCTAAGAACAGTGTTCCGCCCTCCGCAAGCTCAAAACGCCCTTTGCGGGCGGTAATCGCGCCGGTAAAGGAGCCTTTTTCGTGGCCGAATAATTCTGACTCTAAAAGCTCCGGCGGAATCGCGCCGCAGTTAACCGGGATAAACGGGCCGTCACGGCGCTCGGACATATAGTGAATGTTTCTGGCAACCACTTCTTTGCCGGTTCCTGATTCGCCCAGTATCAATACAGTAGCGTCAGAGCCCGCGACCTGGTTGATCATATGCCGGACCTGGTTGATGCCTTCACTGCGCCCGACCAGACTACGGAACAGCTTTGTCTGATTAGCGCTTGCAGGCGCTTCGACGCGTTTAGCCTGGCCGAATACCTGACAAAAATGTAAAAGCTCAGTTAACTGAGGATATGAAAGCGGCTCACTGATGACGCCGACGATGTTGGCCGACTCAACGTCGGTATCGCCGCGCAAACCGATGAACGGCTGGTAAGGTGACTGACGTGTAATCCCTTGCAGAGCTCCCTGAAATTTCGCGTTTTGCTCTATGATGACGGCTCTGTAACGATTTCCTTGAGTCAGGGTAACGATTTTGTCGATAGAGACAAATTCAACTTGCTCACCCAAAAATTCTAAAATACAAACCAGGCGGTTAAATCGCTCCGGCTCTGCTCCTACAAGTAAAATTCGTTGATCTATTTGCATCATTTAAAAGGCCATTAATGCGTTAAGGTCGATTCGTCGCATACGAAAAATTCATTGTTAAAGCGGTATTATTGCGAGTGATTTATGTCATTTAATCGTGAGCCGCTCTAATCCACGTGGCATATTGTATTATCAGGCTCAGATAAGCAAGTCTAAGTCAGCTATTCTTGCGCTCACATCTGTTAATAGCGCAAAATTACGGCCGAGCGCGGATTTAATTGTCAAAAAAGTGACTGCTTGCGAAAAACTATCACCGTGAAACGCCGCCCCGTTAACAATAACGACTCTGCTTTTTATCATTATTAAAGTATATCCGAACCGCGGCGCAATCACGAAAGAAATCCGAAATTAAGGTACGTGATAAGCCAAAATTATTACTTCCGGAAGACTGACCGGGAAGAGTTGTGTCTGAGCTCAGGCGGACGTGCTTGTAACAGCGGTCAGCGGATTTTTAAAAATCAGTAAGATTGAGTTAAGCGGCTGACCATAAGTTTTCTGACATATTCTGATGTCCGCCTTCAGCGCATTACAGCGTCGCGACTCCGGTTACATGGCTAAGACTATGCGCCCTGCGCCGCGCCTTGTAGCGCACTAAATCTGAACACCGAAATTCTGAAGAAACTTATCGTCAGCTACCAAGCAACAGATTTGAATGACCAGCATCCGTTAAGCTAACTTGCGTGCGCCGTAATATGGTGTTCTTCCTGCGGGATCTGATCCCACCCTTCCTTGATGGTTCTCAATATTGAGGACACATCATCTAATACGGCGGTATCGTTGTTGATGTTCGCCTGAGAAAGCCCTGATAACACGAAGTCATAAAGGCTGTTCAGATTTTGTCCCACTTCTGAGTCGTCCATTACCAGACAACCGCGAAGACCCTGAACAATGCCGATCGCTTTGCCGATAAACTCACCTTTAGCAGCAACGTCATTATTCTCAATCGCGAATTTGGATTGAGCGATTCTTTCCAGCGCGCCGGCAAAAAGCATCTGCGTAATACGATGCGGTGACGCTTCTGATAACTGGCTGTCCACCGATACTTTACGGTATGATTGTAAAGAGCCCCTCATGGATACCTACCTGTTCTTATTTATCGATTGATATAAACCCACTTTCTGACTTCCCGCCTTCATCTTAGTTATCGCGTCGTAATAAAACTTGCGATGTTCAGTCAGCTTGTCAATAAAGTTTTGTCCCAGCGCTTTTTGCTTCTCAAGAAATTCGCCTAATTCCCGCGGCGATGGGTCATCCAGCTGATCCAGCAAAATTTGACGCTTATCGATCACCTTAAGCAAAGATGATGCCAGTTCCTCGGCCTTGTTAAAGTCGCTTTCCCGGTTAGCCGCTATCTCACTGATTATTTTGCTGATTTCTGCGTTAACCGCGTTAATCTTAGCCATAATACTTGAATTCATAACTTCAGCCTTTCACTTACTGGTTATTAAGTACACTAAGTACACTATAAGTTTTTTCACTTTTCTGACGCCCGTCTTAAGCGCTCCACAGCGTTACTCTTGCTTGAAAGACTGGCGGTATTACCGCGCGAGAGCGTCTTGCCGGGCACTTAACCTGAACGCCGAAAATATCAACTTATCGTCGGGTACTTAGTTACTATTACGGGTAAAGCCCGGCAGCGAGTTAATGCTGTTGATAATCTGCCCTAACTGGCCGTTTAACTCCGCCACCGCCGCGTCCATGGCGTTATACTGGCGTGTCAGCCGCTGCTCGTAGGATACCATCCGTAAGTTTAGCGCGTCTCTGTCATCCCGGATCCGGCTCACCTGACGGTCTAAACTTTCATCACGAGCGTCTAAGATACCGCCGGTCTGCGAAAAAACATCCATCTTGGCGGTGATATCAGCGACAAAACCCGTGTCCTCAGCCGCGAAAAACTCCGCCATTTCACTTAAATTGTTATCCAGCGCGTCATCCAGCGCGTCATCGTCAATTTCGAGCGTGCCGTCACGGGATGTCGAAATACCAAACTCGGCTAAGAGCATCTGACCGTCCCCGGTCTCAAAAGATCCGGAAATGGCCGATCTCAGTTGCGACTCAACGGCCCGGACGGTTGAGTCTCCCTGTAAAACCGAAGACTGTTTGGTATCGGCGTTATAGCTGGTGAGATTATCAATCGTACCCATCAGACCGTTATAAGCCTCGACAAATTCTTCGATTTGTTTTTTCGCTTTGTCTTTGTCCGGCTCAATTTTAATTGTAGTCGTTTTATCAGCATCCGCTTTCTTTAAGTCAAGCGTGATACCGGTGATCGCCCCTTCCACTTCGTTTGATTGTGAGGTGATTTCGAGCCCGTCCACTTCAATCACGGCATTTGTCGGTTTGTGCAGTTCATCCATACTGCCGAAAGCGTTTTTAAGATCCTGACCGGAATCATCGCTTACGGATACTGAAATCGTATTTTCCTCACCCGTTTCATCTGATGTTAATACCAGCTTCGCGGAGCCGCCCTGATTGATGATAGTGGCGGTAACACCGGCATTATCATCTGCGTCATTAACGGCTTTCATTATATCTTGCAGTGAGTCATCCGGGCCGACGTCAATATCAAAAGTATTACTGCTGTCACCGCCGACCTGAAAGGTTAATTTGCCCTCTCCTAACGGCGCGGTAACATCAGACACATCGCCGGAACCCAGTTTCTGGCTGGTCGCCAATTGCTTTACCACAAGGTTGTAACTGCCCGCTACGGCGTTTTCGTCCGCTTTTGCCGTAAAGTAGTCCGGGTTCGGCGAGGTAACTTTATTACCCAGAAAGGTTTTCGTTTCGCTTAATTTATCAAGCGAGTCAGTGAACGCGGTGATTGCGCTTTTAAGCGCGCCGATGGCGGAGATTTCTGAAGTCAGACCCGCTTCGCGCTGATTTAATCTCGCGTCCTTCGGCGCGCGCTCGGCGGCGACTAATGAACTGACGATGCCGCCGATATCTAAACCCGTACCCTGACCTTGTAATGCGATACTCATTTCTGACTCCCAGATAATGCGATACTGACGATTAAGCCGCTGACCATAAGTTTTTTAAAGCGTCAGTTCACACTTCTGTTTTTAATAATAATCCTGACATTTCAGCGAATTTTTCAGCAAGCTTAATGGCCTCTTCTGACGGGATCTGGCGGATCACCTCACCGGAGCCGGTGTCAGTAACGCTGATCACCGTTTTACCGCTGTCATCAAGCACCTGAAACTGAATGCTCTTGCGCGAGAGCGCCATCATTTCCGTCAGCTCACCGGCCGTTTCCTCTAAAGCGTCAATATTTGCCGCTTTTGCCGCTGCCTGCGCACGAGGATTGCCGTCGCCGGCCTGTGCGACGTCACGCCGCGGCTCGGTTTTAATCACTTCGCTGTCAATTCGCTGTTTTACTTTTTGTTCATTAGCAATATTCGGGCCAGTTGCCTCTGTGTTGATGTCCATTTGTGTTCTCCTTACGGAAATATTCCGGTAACCCGCGGTCTTAACGGTGACCGGGACTCAGGTCGTTAATCTCGCGAGGTTCCGGTCACCCGGCGTTTTGTTCCGAGATCACGGTTACCGCCCGCGGGTTTTACCCTTCTCATTTTTATCGGCCTGAGATTGAGAAACTTTATTTTTATCTTTAGGTTCTGTGAGTGAGGGTTTGAGGTTTGAACGGTATAAGCGGCCGGCTAAAAGTTTCTTAAAATCTGTCATACCCGCAAAAGCAGGTATCCGGCGGTTTTTGCTCAAGCTAAACAACCTGAAGTCACCGGGCCCCCGTTTTCGCGGGAGTGACGGCCGATGCCGCTAAACCTGATAAACAAGGTCACGGATTTTCTCTTTTCTTGATAAAAAAGAATAAGTCAGCGTCCTTGCTTTATTTTCCTGAAGAACCGCGAACCGCCGCAATCCAGACCGTGATCGGATGAACATCTTAAGTAGTATCTAAACCAAAATTAAAGATGATTCAGAACTCTGGTCTAAATAATTAACAAAAAAATTGACAAAGTTACAAAACGTGACAGCGGCGAAACAACTCGAACACGTCGCGGCTACGCTTGTCATTACGCTTTTCCTGTCTGTCATCCCATTGATTAAATTGAATGACAAATAAGAGCCCGCGGCATACAAGCCGCCGATAATACCCGAACAGGTCTGACGGGGTACCGGAATCTTCGTTATCGGGCAGTAATGATCACTCTGCGAATATTTCGCCAGAACTGCAGGAAGGACAATATAAGAAACATGTGTTACTAATTCTTCAAATAAATTAATATCCCTGTTACTGTCAAGTAAAAAAAGTGTCAGCGCGGTCGCGCCTGAAACGGCCGCGCCGGCCGGGTTGACACTGACACAGTAGCCCGCAATCGCGGCGGGTAATATTTTCTCAGCCGCCCGGCTGAGATAAGGAACCCATGTTTCCGTCTGCTGAGCTGAATTATTAGTCGCCGTAACCATATTTCCTCCTGATTAACCTCAGCGGCAGCGTATTACAAACCCGGATTTACGAGGCTGAGAGTAATTAATTTTATTTAAATTGACGATTAAGCCGGGTAACCTTGAATAAAATCAGCCTGCCGGAATAATTTCACGACAAAACAACAGATGTTAAATTTATAAATTATAAAATAGGTTTAACGGCTCAGCCAAACAATCCGGTTTGGATTTTTTATTCTGAGAAAAGCGGGTTTTCCCTGTTTTTCAGTGATCTTGTTAAGGCTGAGCGGTTACAATATCGGAATCATTAAAATCACAGCTTCCTTCTATGTCAAACTCTAAAAAGTAAGGTGTTCGGCTAAGATCATAACAAAGATTATTATCTAAAGTGTGTGCAATTTCTAACGTCTTGATATATGTAACGTACGCTAAACTGGCACCCGCCGCAACGACATATTTTTTCAATTGACTGTTACTTCTTGAAACAGCCGTGGCAAGGTTAAAGGACAAATAAGTGCCGACCGCACTTGTAATATCAACACCAAGACAGGTCGGCTGAACGGGTCTACTGATATACTTTGACGGATAATCAGGAACACCGTGGAGACCGCACGCCGCGGCGGCGGGAATAAACATATAACCGACGTGCTTTGCCAGCTTAAGCTCTAGATTATCATTGTGATGTTCAAGAAAAAACAGGGTGAATGCGACCGCGCTTGAAACGGCCGCCCCGACCGGATCCAAACCTACACTGAAACCGGCGATTGCGGCGGGTATGACTTTCTGAGCCGCCCGGCTCAGATAAGAGCTCCATGATTCCGCTTGATTACTTGCCCGGCTCATCGCTGCCGCTGACATATTTCGCTCCGGATTTTATTCTGATGCCGCATGGCAGTATATCAGGCATTCAAGTTCTGCAAAGATTAATTTTATCTAATGTAGCAGCAATAGTTTTATCAGACAGAAACAAGACAGTAAATCGAGTAGGGTGAGGCGTTAATGCCCCATCCCTCTCACAGAACCGTACGTACGGGTCTCGTATACGGCTCCTGCTTAATTTTATTTGTACTCTATTATTTTGTACTGAGCACATAGCCCGTCCGTACTTCTTCAAGACTGTATAGCCCCATCTCTGTAAACCATTTATTCGGCATCGAATAGTGAGCTAGCGGACTCTTTAAGTTCTTCCACCATTGCGCTTAGTGAGAGCTTTTAGCTGCGCTTTGAAGCTATTCAGCTTCTTGGATTGGATGGTCGTGTATTTACTGCCAATCTCTACTCCGAGAAACTTTACCCCATCATCACTATGCGTAATATGGGTTTTACTTCGATTTACCGTCAACTTTAAGTCTTTTTCGAGTAGCTTTGTCGCTTGCTTCAAGGCGTTTTCTGCACCTTTGCGGCTGCGACACAATATCAGGATATCGTCGGCATACCTGACCAGTCGATGGTTTCGACGTTTCATCTCTTGGTCAAAGGCATCAAGGTAGATGTTCGCTATCAGCGGACTGATCACCCCGCCTTGCGGACTTCCTGTTACTTTCGCACGCTTACCTCTCTACCTTGCCGAATCAGGTTCGCTTTCGCTGTGTACCTCTAACTTCCTATGGCTTCCTCCAGACCCTGCCGTTAGCCAACAACGCCCTTGCCATTCAGATTATCTTCCCCTCAGTCAGGGTGATACAGACTTCTTTCAATCTGTCGGGTTTGCCAGCTTCGCTGGGCAAACAAAATAACCCCGGGCTGAGCCCGGGGTTAACCAAAACGAGGGTGATGGTTGTAAGGCCGGCAAATCAAAAATGGTAAGCCGCTGACTTTAAGAACGGCTGAAACAGGATAGTGTGTAATAGGATTCCTTTAATTACTTATTTCGATTTTCGATAGATCAGGGTTATTTATCCCGCTTTCGCTAACCAAGCAAAGACCTGTAAAACGACCTGATTAGCGGCGCTAATGAACAGCTGGCAGCTGTTGCCGTAAGATATCTGATTAGGACATTCTCAGCTCGCTGCTGTAAAATAATTGGTTCCGTTGACATATACGTCAAATAAGTCGAACCAGAAGTTAACACATCAACCAAAAATTCTTCTACCGGAATCCTCCGCACTGAATGATCCGGATTGTCACAGGAATAACGTCCAAAAACAACTGAACTAACCGCGGGATTTATCATGTAAGCGGTGAGCAGTGCCGTTAACTTCCACCTTACCTTTGTAATTTCACAATCACCGAACGCAAAAAACAAGGCTAATGCCGTGGCGCCTGAAACAACAGCCCCCGCCGGATTTGCACTTATAGTAAACCCGGCTATTGTCGCCGGCGTGGCCGCTCTCGCGGCACGATATAAATAACAAGACCAGCTTTCTGCCGGAGTATCGGCTTGTACTGCCATATTTACCTCCTGATAAAAAACAAGACCTCAGCAGAGTAGCATTTTTTTGACTTACTCAAGATTAAAATTATTTAGTCGGTACTGAAAAACATAACTTCAAGATTTAAAATGTACGGCATCTGATTTACGCAAAATTCAGAACCGTACCCAAAAGCAACATTTCTTATATTTCGCATCAATTTCACTACAAAATAGTCAAAACTCACCATCTTTTTCGAGCAAAAAGAAAATGGCTAACCACTTTCTCAAGTTCCAGGCACACGCAGCCATTAGAAGGTTTATTGAGTCGCCATCACTGCCCTTTAACCAGTTCTTACACAGCCTAAAATCACTCTTCAAATGCCCGATTACAGGCTCAATAGTTGCCCGTTTTTTACAGAGTTCACTTTTACGTTTTCTCTTAGCTTTCGAGTCTCGTTTTAATGGCCGGCTAGGGATAACAACTTCTTGGTCAACATACTGCATACACCCTTTATAGCCTTTATCTACAACGGCTGTAGTGATTTTACTCTTTCGGTGTTTATGGGCATGGTCAAGTGCAGGTCTAAGCAATTTTGAGTCGTGTTCATGCTCGTCATGACTGGTTACACCAATGATTAATTGACTCTGCTCTGTGAGCACGACAGAAGCCTTCTTACCATACTCGTATGGCTTATGGTCTTTGCCTTTCCCTACGCAGTAAACATCGGGTTCATGAAGGCTGTAAATCTTGTTCTTGTCTTTACGTTGCTGTGTAATGACTTTTTCATAATTGGAAAAATTCTCTTTTTGTAAATCAAGGACATCTTGTGGAAGTTTGCGTTGTAGCTCCCTTAAAAGCTTACCTGCGATAACACGTAACCTTTTTAACGCTCTTCTGGCTTTGCTTCGATTTTTGGCATGTCTAAAGCTTCGACAGTCAATGCGTAGCTGTTTGACTTCTTTGACATAAGTACGTCTTTGCTTGATCCCAAATACTTTGGCTAGTTTATTGAGTCGGTTAACCACCTTGATGGCAAGCTTGCTATCTGTCGGATAAGTAATGGCTTTTTCTTGGACGGTTGTATCAACGTACACGGTGTCATCTTCAGCTTTGTCACCGTGTAAAGCCACAGATAATGCAAAGATTTTTTCACAGCCTTTTTCACCGATGCGCTTACGAAAAACACTGAGTTCACTGGCATCACAAGGGCGTGCTGTTTGAAACTCTGTCTCACCACAAAACACTTGAAAATACACGTTCATCAGCCATTGTTCGACCAGAGCTTCATCGCTCAATTTGTAGAGCTGCTTGAGTATTAGCAAACCGCACATCAACCGAATTGGCTTCGCTTTACGGCCTAATTTTTTGTATAACGGCTTGAACTCTTCTTCCAACGCTCGCCAATCAAAGGCATTAGGGACGTCGCAGAAGAGTTCATACCAAATATGCCGTCACTCCAGCGAAAGCTGGAGTCCGTTTTCTTTGGTTAATTTTGCAAAAGTCGCTTTATATCTGCTTTCGCAGGTATGACAATTGAAGTGCTGAAATTTAAATTGGTATCTTATGAACTGCCAGATCCCTTAGCTAAAATGAGTAAAGGGTGAGTTTGCAGAAGCTGTTCTGTGATATCAAACAGACTGTCGTGAGGTAAATTTGACGGGCTTTCTTTGAGCATTTTTAGCACCCAAAACGACCAGAAACCATAGGTTAACTATATCATTTCTGGTCGAAATTGAATGGATCAAATAGCTATATTTTATTAGCGATCAGAATGTTAGATGTTTTTCATGACCGACTATTTAATCTAATCGCATGCGGATAATGTGAAAGAGTTTTACTTCAGGCAATCGAGTAGGGTGAGGCGTTAATGCCCCATCCCTCTCACAGAACCGTACGTACGGGTCTCGTATACGGCTCCTGCTTAATTTTATTTGTACTCTATTATTTTGTACTGAGCACATAGCCCGTCCGTACTTCTTCAAGACTGTATAGCCCCATCTCTGTAAACCATTTATTCGGCATCGAATAGTGAGCTAGCGGACTCTTTGAGTTCTTCCACCGTCTCATATGGATATACTTAAATGGTGGCTTAAAGCCAAGCTGCTTCAGTCTCCTATGTAACCTTTTCGGTTTTTTCCATAGTCGCAGTTGAATACTTCTCAGTCTTCGTCTTAGCCATGTGGCTAGTTTCTTGAATTCACTACCAACATTCGCTATTCGAAAGTATTGACTAAACCCTCTTAATTTCGGATTTAACTCTTGTATCACTCGTTGCAGTGGCTTGCCACCATTGCGCTTAGTGAGAGCTTTTAGCTGCGCTTCGAAGCTATTCAGCTTCTTGGATTGGATGGTCGTGTATTTACTGCCAATCTCTACTCCGAGAAACTTTACCCCATCATCACTATGCGTAATATGGGTTTTACTTCGATTTACCGTCAACTTTAAGTCTTTTTCGAGTAGCTTTGTCGCTTGCTTCAAGGCGTTTTCTGCACCTTTGCGGCTGCGACACAATATCAGGATATCGTCGGCATAAGTACCTAGCCAATTGCTTTCATCTGAAGAAGTCGCTCTTGACTGGCGTTTCAGAAAGAAAAATATTCGATTACATTTGACTGGGTACTTACCTGACCAGTCGATGGTTTCGACGTTTCATCTCTTGGTCAAAGGCATCAAGGTAGATGTTCGCTATCAGCGGACTGATCACCCCGCCTTGCGGACTTCCTGTTACTGTTGCTTGCCAGTTGCCTTCTACAATGACTCCACTTTCAAGAAACAATTTTATCAACTTTAAGATGCTGCCATCTTTTACCCTTTTGCTTATGCTCGATAAGATTAACTCTTGGTCGAGTAAGTCAAAGCATTTGGATAAATCCATATCCACCACATGTTTTAAATCATATTGACGAATAAACATCGTGGCTTTATTAATGGCATCGTGACAGCTTCTATTAGGTCGATATCCATAGCTTGACGGATGGAACTGCTCTTCAAATATCGGACTCAGTATATCGTTTAGGCACTGTTGTACGATTCGGTCTCGAACTGTTGGTATACCAAGCTTTCTCACTCCACCGTCATCTTTCGGGATTTCTGCCCGTTTGACGGCTGAAGGCCGGTATTGCTTGGTTTTAAGTTCGATAAGAAGTTTATCAAGTTCATTGCTCAGATTTGAAGCGAATTGCTCTAAGCTCTGCTCATCTATACCAGCAGCGCCTTTGGCTCTCCAAACTTTCTTAAATCCGTCGTACAGTGCTTCCTTATTGAGTAAGCGACCGTACAGGCTGTAATGAACTCTCATTGACTCCTCTGTGTGCGTTGTTTGGGTTCAGTTTCATGTTTTCATCAGTTGGTATATTTCATTCAGCGTCAAAGCCTTCTAGCACTTGGCAATGTACTTTGATATTAACTGAATTACTCCCATGTACGGTTTCTGTCTCCAGAGCCATTATTCCTAGTGGCTCCAGTCGGAATTACCTCACTCGCTAAAGTGATTTTCTATACCTGTGAAAAAAAAATCCTGTCCATCACAAGCTTCAATTAAGCTTCACCCCTTCGCCGACATCAAGGCTTTTGGCTATTGATGTCGCCAATGAACTACATCACTGGTCAATCCAGTTTTACCCTCCACACCATTACTGGCTTTCATCGGCTGGATTTTACTCACTACTACGGGCTCATCTGCCACCTCGCACCAACTTTTATCTTGAGTTTCCTCTTGTATAAAAGTTTCTGGTTGATTCCGGATTTGGTGTCAGGCTTCCCCAGTTACTGCACTGGCTCCCTGTTAGAAATTCCACCCTCAATCACATGATAGAGTTGACTGAGTATATGGCGTTGCGCTATTTCGCACGCTTACCTCTCTACCTTGCCGAATCAGGTTCGCTTTCGCTGTGTACCTCCTAACTTCCTATGGCTTCCTTCAGACCCTGCCGTTAGCCAACAACGCCCTTGCCATTCAGATTATCTTCCCCTCAGTCAGGGTGATACAGACTTCTTTCAATCTGTCGGGTTTGCCAGCTTCGCTGGGCAAACAAAATAACCCCGGGCTGAGCCCGGGGTTAACCAAAACGAGGGTGATGGTTGTAAGGCCGGCGGCCTGAAAAAGGTAAGCCGCTGACATTAATTAAGAACTGCTTAAACCGGAGGGTTTAAGCTGATTTGCCTGTCTCAGATAAAAGGGGTCGTTTTTTATCTGAGATATGGAATCAAATCATTCTTAACTAACCCCTCCATTCTATGAGCCTGATTTAAAAGCGCAATATCAGTAAATAAAAATTCACTGTTCTTAAAATAGAAATTATCGTCCGAACTTCCTCTTGATACAAAACAAGATGCTGATTAATATAAACAATCCGACAAATCCATATCAGAACTCGCTATTCTGTATCTCGTGGTAAGAACAATGTTTTCTGAGTTTTTAATCTCAATTCAGTTAAAAACCGACAACATAATCACTTCCTCTCAGAATATAAGTCCTGAAGCTTGCGATCCCAGTACGGAACTTCACCGATATGCTGTTTAATAAACTCAATGAACGCGCTTACTTTCGGAGCCAGGTGCTTACGTCGCGGATAAACCGCCTGCAGCGGCAGATGGTGTGTCATCTGCCAGTCTCTCAGCAGCGGCACTAAGGTACCTTTTTCAATTTCATCCTCAAGTAAGTAAGACGCCAGATATACAACACCTAAGCCGCTGACGGCCGCGGATTTAAGCGCCGGAGCATTATCGACACGGAAGTTACCGGCAACGCTGATTTCACAGTAATCTTCACCGCGCCTGAACTGCCAGACGCTGTGCTCGTGCCACTCGCCCTGATAAACCAGACAGTTATGATCAACCAGCTCGTCCGGTCTCGCCGGCTCTCCGCGGCCGGCAATATATCCGGGCGAAGCCACCAGCACAAACTGACTCTTCATTAACGGGCGTGCCACCATGCCCAGAGGCAATTGCTCTGACATGGTCAGCAACAGATCCAAACCTTCGTTTACCACGTCCACTTTATGATCTAAAAGGCTGACCTGAAGCTCAAGCTCAGGGTGTTTAGTCATAAAGTCAGGAAGTGAGGGAATGATGTGCATGGTGCCGAATGATTGTGAGATCCCCACTTTCAGCACACCACGGGTTGATTCATTCAGATTATGAACACTCGCCACGGACTGCTCGACATCACGCAGCAGCTCCTCACCTTGCTCATACAGCAAAGTCCCCGCTTCGGTTAAGCTCAGGCTTCGGGTGGTTCGCTGAATTAACTGAATTCCGAGTTTGTGCTCGAGATCCGCGACTTGAGTGCTTACTTTTGATTTCGAGATGCCCAGTTTCCGGGCTGCCGCACTAAAACTGCCCGCACGGGCAACATGGGTGAAAATGGCGATGGGTTCTAATAGTTCTAACATTAAAGCCGCCTCAGGTAACGCAAGATTAGTTAAGCTTCCTGCCTTTCTAACGTCAGAAAACGGGTAAAAACATCAGGCTTTCTTCGATTAGCAGACAACACTGTTTATATTTTTATTGATAATTCCTGAGCGGTTATGTCAAGAATTATTGTCGAATCGTTAGCATTATATCAAATTGAGGTTGCATTATTCCAGTATCGGAAACACTGTGTTTACTATTAAGTTGTTATTGCATTGTTAACTTTTACTGTTTTTCTTAGGTTTACCGGTAAAGGCAATAATTAGTTTGCCGCTGATACTATTTTCATTTTTTTGCGCTTCATCAAATAAAATATAAAATTAAGCGGAGATTGGACAGAGTTATTCCGTTTTTTCAAACATCAGATCCCAAACACCATGACCTAAGCGCTGACCGCGGGCCTCAAACTTAGTCAGCGGGCGGTAATCCGGACGCTCAACATAACCGGCTGTCTCAGATTGGTTTTTATAACCCGCGGCGGCATCCAGTACTTCAAGCATATGCTCAGCGTAATTTTCCCAGTCCGTCGCCATATGGAACACACCGCCGATTTTCAGCTTTTTGCGAACTAATTGTACGAACTCAGGCTGAACGATACGGCGTTTATGGTGACGCTTTTTATGCCAGGGATCCGGAAAAAACAATTGAACACGGGCTAATGAACCGTCCGCGACGGCGTGCTCGAGCACCTCAACCGCATCATGGTGGTAAACTCGTAAGTTAGTTAATTCAGCCTCGTCCGCGCCCATCAGGCAGGTACCGACACCCGGCTTGTGAACTTCGATGCCGATAAAATTTTTCTCCGGTGCCGCCGCGGCCATTTCAACCAGCGAAGCGCCCATACCAAAACCGATTTCTAATACCGTGTCAGCGTCACGACCGAATACCCGCGATAAATCTAACGCTTCAGGGCTGTATTCAAGACCCATAGCTGACCAGTTTTTTTCGATGGCCTGCGCCTGACCTTTGGTCAGACGACCCTCACGTAAAACAAAGCTTCTCACCTTTCTTAAGTATTTACCTTCTTCGTTAAATTCAGCCGTTGTAACTTCGCTCATGTCTGCCCCGGCAGTTGCCGCTATACGGAAAAAGGCAGCATTATACCCGTACCTGTTTCAGTTTCAATTCCGGCTCTTTTGTTGTGTAATAATTCTGCCCCGGTTACACTTGCGCTCTATGAAAGATATGAACACATTTTCCGGCCGTGTTATTGACTGGTACGATCTTTTCGGCCGTAAAACCCTCCCCTGGCAGCTGAATAAAACCCCTTACAAAGTATGGATTTCTGAGATCATGCTGCAGCAGACTCAGGTAACGACAGTGATTCCGTATTTTGAGAAATTTACCGCCAGTTTTCCTGATGTTGTCGCCCTGGCAAATGCCGGGCAGGATCAAGTGCTTCATCACTGGACCGGTCTGGGCTACTACGCCAGAGCCAGAAACCTGCACAAGGCCGCTCAGATTATCAGAGACAAACATCACGGCCGGTTTCCGGCAGATTTTGAGGATGTGATTGATTTGCCGGGCATCGGCCGTTCAACGGCCGGCGCGATTTTATCACTGTCATCAGGTAAACACTTCGCGATTCTTGACGGCAACGTTAAACGGGTATTAGCCCGGCATAACGCCGTCGGAGGCTGGCCGGGTAAAAAAAGCGTAGAGAATCAGCTCTGGGATTTAGCTGAGCGGCTATCGCCGGAGCAGGATATTCAAAAATACAATCAGGCGATGATGGATATCGGCGCGGCGATTTGTACCCGAAGCCGGCCTAAATGTGGACAATGCCCGGTCAACCGGGACTGCAAGGCACAATTGCAGGGCCGTCAGACAGAGTATCCCGGTAAAAAACCTAAAACAGAGAAACCCGTAAAGCGCGCCTTTTTCGCGGTACTGATGTCACAAGGCAAAGTGTTGCTAAAGCGGCGCCCGCAACAAGGGATCTGGGGCGGACTGTGGTGTTTTCCTGAATTCAGCTCCGGATCAGAGCTGAATGACTATCTGGTAAAAAACAGGATTTCAGACATTGAAACCGCACGGCTTTCCGGTTTTCGTCATACCTTCAGCCACTTTCATTTAGATGTCTCGGTAACTCTGATAAACTTAGATAATATTCAAAACCGGCTTAATGAACCTTCGGGCGGATACTCCGGCCTCTGGTACAGCTTAGATAAGCCGGATAAAGTCGGGCTGGCGGCCGCGACAGAAAAAGTACTGGCCGAAGTAAAGCTTTCACGAGGATAATAACATGGCACGAATCGTTAACTGCGTATACCTGAATAAACAAGCGGAAGGTCTGGACTTTCAACTGTACCCGGGTGAGATCGGCAAACGCATTTTTGACTCAATCAGCAAAGAAGCCTGGGGAGTCTGGCAGAAAAAGCAAACCATGCTGATTAATGAAAACAAGCTCAATATGATGAACGCTGAGGATCGCCGGTTTATTGAAAAGAACATGGTTGAGTTTTTGTTCGAGGGTAAAGACGTGCGCGTTGAAGGCTACGTGCCCGAAGATAAGTAATTTTTCATTAATTGAAATTAATCTTAAGCCGGCTTTCGTCGCCGGCTTTTTGTTTTATAATAATCGCAAGCTCAGGACACTCAGATAATCACGGGGTCAGGCATGATGTTATATATTTCTCTGTTGCCGCTTACTCTGTCATTTTTATCAGCGGCTGGTTTTGCGGCTGACGCGCCGGTAGAAATTTATGCCGAACCGGCGGGAATAAGTAAATCGCTGCAAAATGTGACTATTGATAACTTAATCTCAGGTGTTCCTTTAGACGGCGTAACTTATTTCAACAAACTCTATCACTTTAGTTATCCCGTCAGTCAAGATCTCACCATGGTATTCAGGCATGAACATTACAAAACCAGTCAGTCGGGTACCTTTAGTGTTCCGGCATCAGGTTATACCGGATCTCATAACCTAATCTCCTGGCAGCCAATTCTTACCCCGCTATGGAAAGCGCTAAAATACGCTACTGAAGTTGAGAACCTGACCACGATGAAAACAGGCTATTGTCAGGTCATCGCCACGGTTACAGCGAAAGGAAAAACCCTTGATGATGATCCGCAAGGTGAAGCAGGAGCAACAGTCGATTTAGTCAGCGATACATGGACAGGATCGGAAAAGCCTTATTCAAAACTTTTTTATCTGGATATTCTGCTGAAGAAAACCTTTCCGTTTCCGGGCCTGGAAAAGACAAGTAAAGACGGCGGAGTCATTTTTATTAATGTCGAGCCGGGACATAAATACAAGATCATCACCGCTAAAGCGGGAGTAAAATTCACAACGCCGGCGTTTACCTGCCGTCCGGAACTATGGGATCAGCTCGGTCTGAATGAAACTGTTTTAATTAACCTCAGTCCGCCGCGGGGTCCAACGGTCATTAACTGAATTTATCTGAGTCCGGGTGAACTTTGATTCGACAAGCGACCCTGATTTGTGTAACGATTCATGCGGGAAATAATTATAAGCTCAACTTTGACGTCCGGATGTTGGGCAAAAAGCTCTTAGGTATATAAATGTCACAACACAAACCCGCCGGCCTGACGGACGCGCTGCTGCCTGTCATCGCACTCATTATCATGCTGATGACTTCTGTTTATCTGTTTTCATCAGACAGTTCTTCCGGCGCCAACCAAATCGCGTTAATCTTAGCCGCCTGCGTCGCGCTCGTGATCGGCGTGAAAAACGGCTACAGCTGGAAAGAAATGGAAAAAGGCATCATCGACGGAGTCGGTGTCGCCACTCCCGCCATATTAATACTGTTTGCCGTCGGCTCCCTGATCGGCACCTGGATTCTCTCAGGCACGGTACCCGCCATGATTTATTACGGTATGCGATTACTAAACCCTGAATACTTTTACGCGGCCTCTTGTGTGCTTTGCGCCCTAGTCGCGCTCAGTGCGGGCAGCTCCTGGACGGTCGCGGGAACGCTTGGTATCGCGCTGACCGGTATCGCGGGGGCAATCGGTTTGAGTGCCGAAATCACCGCGGGCGCAATTATCAGCGGCGCTTATTTCGGTGATAAGATGTCACCGCTCTCGGACACCACAAACCTTGCTCCGGCTGTCGCGGGCTCCGATATTTTCAGTCACATCCGCTATATGGCCTGGACAACGGTGCCTAGTATTATTCTGGCTTTACTTATTTTCTTCTTGTTAGGGCTCAATACTGATACGTCAGAACTGAATATGAACCTTGGCGCAAGCTTAAATCTGCTTGAAGAGCGGTTTAGTCCGGCTCCTGTTTTATTAGCTCCGTTAGCCTTTGTTTTGTGGTTAGCCTATAAGAAAACGCCCGCCTTCCCGACGGTAATTTTAGGTACATTAGCCGGTGCGGTGACGGCGGCGATATTTCAATATGAAACCATCATTACATCCGTGAATGACTCCGGTATGTTTTCTTTTACGGCGTTAGTAAAAGGGATTTGGATCGCGATGTTTGACGGTTACACCGCCAGTACGGGCGATTCCGTATTAGATGACTTACTTAGCCGCGGCGGAATGAGCAGCATGGTCACCACTGTCTGGCTTATTTTAAGCGCGATGGCGTTCGGAGGCGTAATGGAAGTTACCGGCTTACTGACAAAACTTCTTGAGGGCGTTCTGAAAATGGTGCGCGGCGGCTCCGGTCTGATTATTGCGACATTAAGCTGCGGTATCGGCGCCAATATCGTTTGCGGCGATCAGTATATCGCGATTTTGCTCCCCGGAAGAATGTTAAAGCTTGAGTACGCAAAGCATAATTTAGCGCCGGTAAACTTAAGCCGCTCACTTGAGGACTCAGCTACGATTACCAGTCCGCTGGTTCCGTGGAACACTTGCGGCGCGTTTATGGCGAGTACATTAGGGGTGGCGACGATGGCTTATCTGCCTTTCGCGTTTTTTAACTTAATCTGCCCGTTAATAAGCGGTTCATACGCTTATTTCAACTTTAAGCTACAGCCGCTGGAACTTAAGTCTGAAATGGCATAAATAATATTTAATTCGAATTTACCTCAGACAATCGTTATGTAGCACAATTACAAGTCGGCGTAAGGTATTGTTTGAGGTAAAGATGAAACGACTGGCGGTATTCCTGTTTTCTTTTTTTATCTGGCCTAATCTTTGTTTCTCTGCCAGCTATCTGGGTAAGGATCTGGATGGGATTCCACTTAAGTGCTCATTAACTACCATCGATGATTTTAAAGTACACAATGATATCACTTGTATTTTCCATGCGAATTCACCCAATAGTATTGAGCTGAAATTTAATGAAAAAACCAAAAGAATATATCGATTCAACAGCACAAACGGCAGACTTTTTGATTTAAGCCAAGTTGCGATTTATAACATTCATGAAAATAATAATGATCAACATAATTTTGATCTCTACGGTGTTTTAAAAATTACCCCGCCGGACAGTGAAAAAATGAAAAAGGCACTGCAGGAAATGAAAAAGGCACTGCAGGAACTGTAGGAACTGACTGAGGTATACCTGTTATTTTTCGTTTAGGTGAGTATAGCTGTATTTAATTTTTTTAATCAATTTATTATCACTTTCAGAAGGTGTTTCTTCAGTTTTCCGCTTAATTCCGCTATGTCCGCCGTTTGTTTTTCCGGCTGTCAGATCCGAGCGGCCTGTATTACCGGCATCCGCGCCTGCCGGCATATGACCGGTAACGCAAGCCGTTTGCTGAGTTTTCCGCTCAACGCGGCCGCGTTGAGCGTTTGTCCCGCCGGTTGTCAGCTTTTTATTGCCGGCGTCAGTATCTTCATTTTCGCTTGACGGCGGATGTTTTTTCAGATTTTTTGCGCTTCCGCTTTCAGCTTTCGGAGTATTATTATTAGATTTAGTTAAATACAAGATATTCGCGAACTGCAATTTTAACTGATCCAATTCATTATCAATTTCATTAAGTTTTAATTCATTAACTTCATCAGCAACGCTTTTAACTAACTCTTCCAATTTTTCTATTCTTTCTATGACCTTATGCGCAGCGTCATGCATGGCCGGCAGCCACTTTTTTTTGCATTCTGAACCGGAAAAAGTCTCCGTTTCAGCGTCAGTATTCCTACTCGCGCTTGTTGAAGGGGAGAGCAGTATTTGACAGCGTTTACCCGTTACCGCCGCTATCGGTTCACAATCATCCTTAACCGCCGCCTTTTCAGCCCCTTGTTTGCTTTGACTTACTAAAGCCTCTGAATCACAGCTTTGCAGAGTTAATCGCTCTTTTAATCTTTTAATCACATTTTCGCTTTCAGCCAGCAGAAAGGTTAAGTCCGTTTTCTCAGCTTCAGATAATTTAACCGAAGCATTCAGCCTCGAATTTTCTTTAGTCAGCTCCTCGCATTTTGCTTTCACTTCATTTAATTGATATTCCGCGGTCTTTTTAGCGGATGGGAGCAACTTAGCTTCTTCTTTCATTTTTTTAAATTGAGCAATGGATGCCTTATTAAACTCCGTAACCTTATTTGACGAAGCCATAGTTCGTTCATTGTTAACAATCTGCGAAGGTATTTTCTGATCTGGAACTTGTTGGGACGACGAACTCACCTCATGGTTTTTTTCAGAATTTTCATAACTGTCTTTCTGGAAATACTGTTCTCTGTTACGCTGCTGAACAGCTTCAGTTTTCCTAATCCTTTCTTTGTCTTTGTAGAACAACAACTCCTGATTTAAATGTTTAATTTGCTGATTTTGACTTTGCATTATTGTACTGTGAAAATTTTTTTCTTGTTTTAGTCTTTTTATTTCTTTTATTTGTATTTTTATTTTCTTATCTTGATTATTTTTTTCCTTATTTTGACTTTTTATTTTAAAGATCAGAGCTGAGATTCCCTCACTTTGATCTTTGATAATTCCCCTTAGTGGTTCAATTTCCGCTATGTCTCTGCTTGAACAGGCAGGAGCTGAATTTATTGAGGTCGCGTCCGCGTGATGGTAATGGCACGCCAGCCGCGGGCTTCTTCTTGTGCGTTTTTCAGTTTCAGGGTCGTTCCCGTCGACAACCGTATAGTGTTTGTGACTAACACTTATAACTGATTTTTTTTCAACAGCTTCAGCCTCAGCAGTGTTCTGGTAATTGTACTGAGGTGTTATTGTGTTTTCGGGAGATTTAATATCTGACATATTTATTCATTAACTCAAAAAAGACTCTGACGAAGGTGTCTGGAACTGTCCCGGAATAACTTCCCTGTTTTGCTGTCGGTTATTTTTAGCTTATGCAAGACGCAGCAAGCCCGGCGCGCTTATTACCGGCATACACAACTTTCGTTACTTCGTTCAGAGTGACTGAACTTCATTCTTCATGCCTTGATATTCGCGATTTTAAGCGGTAACAAATCGGGAAGTTATTCCGGGACAGTTTCTGATGCCTGATCCACGCCTCAGATTATGCACTAAAGAGACTAGCGAGTACATGAGTTATTGTACTTCGTCCGGTTGCATTTGTCAGCTTCAGCCTTGAGCCCGGAGGGTGATTCGTAAAGCTGCCATCTGGCCGCTTTACGAACCACTGAAAACATCAAATGCAACCGGACGGAGTACTAGCGCGCCCTGCTGACCTCCGCCCTTCTGAACGCTCGCTTTAACTTATCAATGAATACATCAATATCCGCTTTAACTATGTCTTTATGGGTAACAAATCTTAAGTTTTGACTCGGGTAAATCAGAATACCTTGATCTTTAAGTAAACGGGTCAGCTGTTTTACATCATATCTGTCATCTAATCGCGCGAAAGCCATATTAGTCTGCACATCAGCGAGGTTTACTGAAAGTTCATCAAGTTCTGTTAATCGCTGAGCGAGATAGCGTGCGTTAACGTGATCCTCAGCTAACCGTTCAATTTGTTCGGTCAAGGCTAATTTACCGGCCGCGGCCAGAATACCCGCCTGCCTCATGCCGCCGCCTAACACTTTGCGCCAGCGACGCGCTTTATCGATCAGCGGTTCACTTCCTAGCAATAATGAACCTGCCGGCGCCGCTAAGCCTTTAGAAAGACAGATGGAAACCGAATCAAAATGAGCGGTGATGTCTGAAATCTGAATGTTTTGCGCTACAGCGGCATTGGCTACACGGGCGCCATCCAGATGAATTTTTAAATTGTGGTTAAAAGCAAAAGCCTGAGCTTCGGCAAGATAGGATTGCGGCAGTACTTTACCGGCAATAGTATTTTCTAAACTCAGCAGCCTGGTTCTGGCGAAATGAAAGTCATCCGGTTTTATCGCCGCTTTTGCTTCATTTAAATCAATAGTTCCGTCGCCGAGATTTTGAAGCGGCTGCGGCTGAACGCTACCGAGAACCGCGGCGCCGCCGCCTTCGAATTTATAGTTATGCGCTTGCTGTCCGCATAAATACTCATCACCGCGTTCGCAGTGACTCATTAACGCTAATAAGTTAGCCTGAGTGCCTGATGACGTAAAAAGCGCGGACTCAAAACCGAACCTGTTCGCGGCGAACTCTTGCAATTCATTTACCGTCGGGTCATCGCCGAAAACATCATCGCCGACTTTCGCTGACGCCATCGCCTTACGCATAGATTGCGTGGGTTGAGTGACGGTATCACTTCTTAAATCAATCATCATTTTCCTTTCAGACTTTAAATTATTGATCGACATAATCAAACAGGCACCTGAAAAAATCAAATCTTGCTTGCAGTTATACAGTTACGCGCCCTCCGTCGCACCTTGTACCGCGCTGAATCTGAACACCAAAATTCTGAGGAAACTTATCGTCAGCTGCTTAGAAACTATGAAGGACAGTAACTCAACTCCCTTTAATCATTAAAGTAAACAAGGGGAACAAAATATGAGCACCGTCCTTCAAGTAAAAGACAACGTAAAATATGACATTTTGTATATTGCTTTTGAACTCAGCAATAAAAAATGGAAGCCCGGTTTTTCTAATGATGACAAAAAAGCGGATAAAAAGCATCGGTGCCCGTGATTGGAAAGCTTTGCATTTTGAAATCGCCCTGGCAGGAAAAGTTGCATTGTAATAATGATTGCCAGCAGGTGAGCTGTTACGAAGCTCGAAGAGATGGCTTCTGAGAAAAAGAAGCCTTGAACATCATCAAGGTGCCAGATAGTGAGTCCGAAGACAAACGCCGGATTAATCGAGAGCGTGAGCGTCTGATTAAAGAACGAGGTAGTCACAGTGCACGGATTAAGTCATTATTATGCCTGCACGGGGTTTCTGCGGACAATGTCGGCAAACTAAAAGGCCGAGTCAGACAGCTGAAGACAGCGGTACTCAATGAAGCCTTACCCGCGGATTTAGCGGCGGAGATAGAGCGTGAATCGGATAGATATGAGACGGTCGATAAGCAAATCAGAGAAATAGAGAAATCGCAAAGGAAGCGAGTCGCAGAGGCAAGTGATAAAGCGGCACAGGAAATTAATCAGCTAATGCGGCTTAGGAACTGTCCCGAAATGACTTCCCTGTTTTGCTGTCGTCTATTTTTGGCTTATACAAGGCACAGAGAGCGAGGTGTCGTCATTACCGACATACAAAACTGTCGTTATTTCATTTCTGCATAAATTGTCGGCAACGCCGTAACGCTTTATTCGAAGAACGCAAAAATAAACACAGCCCAAAGGGTTACGCTTAACATTGCCACTTTCCGCGTTACTCATCATTCATTTAGAGTGACTAAACTTTATTCTTCGTGCCTTGATATTGGCAATGTTAAGCAGTAACAAATCAGGAAGTTATTTCGGGACAGTTCCTTACCTGTATTGAGCAATAATGCGTTAACGGGTTTCAAATTAATAGTAATCTCTGATCAGTAACTCAGCGATTTGAACGCTATTTAAAGCCGCGCCTTTGCGAATATTATCTGAAACAACCCACATATTGATACCATTGGGGTGCGATAAGTCATTACGGATCCGGCCGACGTAAACCGCGTCATTACCTGAAGCCTCAGTTACCGCTGTCGGATATTCATCATCGGCCCCGAACAGCTCAACACCCGCCGCGCCCCGCAGCACGGCTTTAACGCTCTCGGCTTCCGCCGGCTGTCCGGTCTCAATATGAACCGCTTCACTGTGACCGTGGAACACGGGCACCCGTACCGCTGTCGGATTAACAAGTACGTTCGGGTCACCCAGAATTTTCTGAGTTTCCCAGACCATCTTCATTTCTTCTTTAGTAAAGCCGTTATCCGTAAATTTGTCGATGCGCGGCAGCGCATTGAATGCGATCTGCTTATCATAAACCTCCGGCTCAACGGGCAAGCCCTGAAGTAAACGAGCACATTGTCGCGCTAACTCTTCAACGGCTTTTTTACCTGAACCTGATACAGACTGATAAGTAGCAACATTAATCCGTTCGATACCAAATGCATCATAAATCGGTTTCAGGGCCACTAACATTTGAATGGTTGAGCAATTCGGGTTAGCGATAATATTACGATTGCGGAAATCGGCAATGGCTTCTGGATTCACCTCCGGTATTACTAAGGGCACATCAATGTCATATCTGAAGCGCGAGGTGTTATCGATAACCACACAACCGGCCTCGGCCGCGACCGGCGCCCATTTTTCTGAAACGTCACCACCAGCCGAGAAAAAGCCGATTTGCGCTTGTGTCCAATCAAACTTCTCCGCATCAAGAACGGTAACCGGTTTTCCTTTAAAGCTGATTGTCTGACCGGCGCTGTTTTTACCGGCCAGCGGATATAAACCGGCGACCGGAAAATCCCGTTCCTCTAAAATTTCAATCATTGTCTGCCCCACATTTCCTGTGGCGCCTAATACAACGACATTAAATTGTTGTGACATAGTGAAGTTATCTCTTTTCTAAACTCTCAATTATTTAAGCGGTTAATTTGAAAAACCAAGTCGGTTTAACCAGTTCAACTCAGATTGTATACGGCTTTTTAACTTTAGCGCGCTGAATTCCCGACGATGACGATGAGATTTTCTCATCTTATCAAATCCGGCATCAGCGAAATTTAATTTTCTGAAACGTTGGTCGTCATCGCGTAAGTCATAAACCAGCCGGACTAATCTTAGTAACTCTCTCTCAGTGACAGACTTATCAATGGTAAGCCCGGTAAACTCAAATTCCGGTAATAAATCGCCAAGTCGCGTCTCAGGCCGCTGTTCAAGCAGTTCACAAACCCGCTGATACAAGATGAAAGTACCACGAGCTTTGCCCTCAATGCTATAGCCGGCGATATGGGGAGTAGCAAAATCCGCATACCCGATAAGTTCCCGCATCGGCACAGGCTCTCCCGCCCACACATCAAGCGCTACCTTTAAGTCATCACGCCGTTGTTTTATTTTCAATAAAGCCTGATTATCAATCACTTCTCCGCGGCAGCAATTAACAAGCCATGCCCCGGACTTTATTTGCTTCAGTTTATGTTCATCAAATAAAGCTAATGTTTTGTACTCACCTTCTTTAGTCAGCGGAACATGCAGACTGATCACGTCGCATTGTTCAATGATACTGTCAAGTTCCGCAAACTCACGCTCATCCCCTTCAGCTTGTTTTATCGGATCACACAGCAATGTTTTCACGCCGTAAGCTTGTAAGCAGCGCTCTAACGCTGAGCCGGTATTTCCCGCCCCTACAATGCCGACAGTTTTAGTTTTCAGACTTTCACCGAAACGATGCCCCAGTTCAAGCATGACAATAAACGCAAATTCACCGACGGCGACGGCATTGCAACCCGGAGCGTTCGCGAAGGGGATATTCAGTGAGGATAAATAAGTTTGATCAATATGATCCGTGCCGATGGTGGCCGTACCGACGAATTTGAGTTGTTCACATTTTTTCAAAAGCGCTTCGTTAACTTTTGTGACAGAGCGGATCAGGAGAATATCAGCATCCCGAAGCCGCTCACACGACAGGCTTCTGCCGTCAACAAGCTGCACTTCGCCGAACTGCTGAAATAACCGCTCAGCAAACGGCATATTTTCATCGGCAATGATTTTCATAAAAGACAAGGGAGAATAAAGAATGTCAAAAGTGTATCATGAATAAAGGCGAACGATGACCGCCCGCCCGAAAATTACTTTACAGATAACTGATAAGTATTTATTTCAACTAACTTACCGCCGATTCCCTGAACGGCAGCTAATTCTGTAAATGATGAAAACTGACCATTGTTTTGACGGTACTCGATTATGGCGTTTGCCTTTTCGGCGTCAATACCGTGTAATTCCATTAATTGCTCGTGCGATGCGGTATTAACGCTGATGAGCTGAGTTCGATCGTGACTCAGTCCTCTTTGATTCGCCTGATACTCAAAGCCGAGATTCGAGCCGGATGCCGCTATCGCGGTAACAGACATAAAAAGCGCGAAAACAGAACCTGAAACTAACGTCCTTTTCATTGTTGACTCCTTATTTTTAGCGTATTGTTTTAATCTTAGTTTCGGTTATAAAAATTCGCCAGCAATCGAGTAGGGTGAGGCGTTAATGCCCCATCCCTCTCACAGAACCGTACGTACGGGTCTCGTATACGGCTCCTGCTTAATTTTATTTGTACTCTATTATTTTGTACTGAGCACATAGCCCGTCCGTACTTCTTCAAGACTGTATAGCCCCATCTCTGTAAACCATTTATTCGGCATCGAATAGTGAGCTAGCGGACTCTTTGAGTTCTTCCACCGTCTCATATGGATATACTTAAATGGTGGCTTAAAGCCAAGCTGCTTCAGTCTCCTATGTAACCTTTTCGGTTTTTTCCATAGTCGGAGTTGAATACTTCTCAGTCTTCGTCTTAGCCATGTGGCTAGTTTCTTGAATTCACTACCAACATCCGCTATTCGAAAGTATTGACTAAACCCTCTTAATTTCGGATTTAACTCTTGTATCACTCGTTGCAGTGGCTTGCCACCATTGCGCTTAGTGAGAGCTTTTAGCCGCGCTTTGAAGCTATTCAGCTTCCTGGATTGGATGGTCGTGTATTTGCTGCCAATCTCTACTCCGAGAAACTTTACCCCATCATCACTATGCGTAATATGGGTTTTACTTCGATTTACCGTCAACTTTAAGTCTTTTTCGAGTAGCTTTGTCGCTTGCTTCAAGGCGTTTTCCGCACCTTTGCGGCTGCGACACAATATCAGGATATCGTCGGCATACCTGACCAGTCGATGGTTTCGACGTTTCATCTCTTGGTCAAAGGCATCAAGGCAGATGTTCGCTATCAGCGGACTGATCACCCCGCCTTGCGGACTTCCTGTTACTGTTGCTTGCCAGTTGCCTTCTGCAATGACTCCACTTTCAAGAAACAATTTTATCAACTTTAAGATGCTGCCATCTTTTACCCTTTTGCTTATGCCCGATAAGATTAACTCTTGGTCGAGTAAGTCAAAGCATTTGGATAAATCCATATCCACCACATGTTTTAAATCATATTGACGAATAAACATCGTGGCTTTATTAATGGCATCGTGACAGCTTCTATTAGGTCGGTATCCATAGCTTGATGGATGGAACTGCTCTTCAAATATCGGACTCAGTATATCGTTTAGGCACTGTTGTACGATTCGGTCTCGAACTGTTGGTATACCAAGCTTTCTCACTCCACCGTTGAGTTTCCTCTTGTATAAAAGTTTCTGGTTGATTCCTGATTTGGTGTCAGGCTTCCCCAGTTACTGCACTGGCTCCCTGTTAGAAATTCCACCCTCAATCACATGATAGAGTTGACTGAGTATATGGCGTTGCGCTATTTCGCACGCTTACCTCTCTACCTTGCCGAATCAGGTTCGCTTTCGCTGTGTACCTCTAACTTCCTATGGCTTCCTTCAGACCCTGCCGTTAGCCAACAACGCCCTTGCCATTCAGATTATCTTCCACTCAGTCAGGGTGATACAGACTTCTTTCAATCTGTCGGGTTTGCCAGCTTCGCTGGGCAAACAAAAAAGGATGCGTTGAGCATCCTTAAAACGGGTAAATAATAACAGAATCAGAGTGCAATCTTACCTCTGTTGCTTTCTAAAAAGGTCTTACCGATACCTTTGACTTTTAACACATCATCCAACGACTTGAAGTTGCCGTGCTTTTTACGATGTTCAAAAATCGCTAACGCTTTTGAAGCACCAACACCTTTTAACAGCCGTAGCTGGTTTAAGTCAGCGGTATTGAGATTAATCATTTGAGCTTTGTGAGTCTGAGTTTTGACTTTCGGCATTGGTTGCTTTTCAGCCGGGGCATTACCTGCAAAAGAGGCCGCTGAGGTTACCGCTAGCGCAATCAATGAAGCCTTTATCAATCCTTTCATTGGCTTTCTCCTGTTTCACTGAGTGACAAAATACTGCGTTATCAAAACCCTAATCTACCGACAACTGCGCAAAAAGCAACCTGTTAATTAAATTACAATTTATCTAACGTCGTTTTTAAGTCGTCAATAATATCCTCAGCTTGCTCTAGGCCGACTGAAATTCTTATCAGGCTATCAGTAATGCCCGCCTCTGTTCTTGCCTCTTCGGTATAAGATGAATGCGTCATCGAAGCGGGATGCTGCACTAAAGACTCCGGATCACCGAGACTGACCGCCACTGTGAACAACTCAAGCTCATTGACAAACCGCATGCATTTTTCAAAGCCGGCATCTAATTCAAACGCGATAACTCCGCCGCTTCTCAGCATCTGTTTGCCGACAAATTTGTGCCCTTGATGGCTCTTTAAGCCCGGATAATAAACGTTAGAAACCTTAGGATGCGCCTCAAGAAACTCCGCCACTATCTCAGCGTTATCACAATGACGCTGGACGCGAACATCCAGTGTTTTCATGCCGCGAAGAATAAGCCAGGCGTCATGCGGTGAGAGAACCCCGCCGAAATCTTTTAAGATAAACCTCACTTTTTCCATGATTTCAGCGCCGCCGCAGACGATACCGGCAATCACATCACCGTGGCCGTTTAAGTACTTAGTGGCGGAATGAATCACCATATCAATCCCCAGGGAAAGCGGGCGCTGCAACAGCGGCGTCAAAAAAGTATTATCAACAACCGAGATTAACTGATGTTTTTTACAGATTTCAGCAATGCCTTTAAGGTCAAAAACTTCAAGGTGCGGGTTGACCGGCGTCTCGCAAAAAACCACTTTGGTATTGGGTTTTACCGCGGCTTCAATTTGCTGTAATTCGTTAAAATCTACCAGCGACACCTCAATTCCGAATCGGGCAAGCTGGTGAGTCACCAGTGCGAAGCTGCAACCATAAAGAACCCGCGACGCGATCAGGTGATCACCCTGCTCAAGGCCGGCCAGCAACGCGGCGGACACAGCCGCCATACCGGAAGCGGTCGCCGCGGCGACTTGCGCACCTTCTAACACAGCCATTTTGCGCTCCAGTTCGGCAGTGGTCGGGTTTCCGAAACGGGTGTAGATGTAACCGCTTTCGTCACCGCTGAAGCGTCTCCCCCCCTGCTCCGCATTATCGAATATAAAGGTCGCGCTCTGATAAAGCGGTGAGACTAAAGAGCCGAACGCTTCGTTTTCTTTACCGGCATGAATGGACTTTGTCGCAATGTTCCAATTTGCTTTCATATTTCCCCCGCGCTTTTTTTCTGGTTTACAGGATTTGAACTTAATTGAAATAACATACAGGGGTTTTATAATCCTGAGGTCAAAAAGCGTAAAATTAACTTTTTTTAATTTGTAAAACCTCTGTTACAGCAAAGACATAAACACTCATTCTCTCAGCCCCTCAGAAAAGGATTTTAACTCAAACAGCAATGATTTGTGAATTTTTGAAAGCCTTGGTTTGTTGTGTTTTTTAAACTGAACCGGGCGACATAATGCCATGGCTTGATAACCGAGCCGGGCTGTAAGCAGACCACCAGCCAGCCCTTGTCCCAGTTTGACTGACAACTTACCCGTTAACTCGAGCGAAAATAATTGACCGCCGAGGTCGGTCAGCAGTTCACTGGCTCCGGCGAATAGGATATTGGTAAAAATGCCCCGGATAAGCTTCATGCGGCTGATATAACCCAGTTCAATACCATAGCATCTGGTCAGTTCGCTGAGCATTTTCTGATTTCTCAGCAAGACTAACAACATGTCCAGCGAAGCAAACGGGCTAACGGCCAATAACAAGGCTGATTCCGCCGCATATTTATGAACAATTTTTTTAGCTTTGGCATCGACCCCGGCTAACACCGTTTCATCATAAAGTTTCAGCAGCTCCGCGTCATTCAGATGCGGATGTTTTAATTTCTCAAAGTCAGCTTGTACGATTTCAAATTCCGGCGGCAGCTTAATGGCCGAAATGAATTTGCCCGCCTCCCCCGTCTGCATGCTTTGCCCCACTCGCTCGGCATTATCTTGTTGACTTTTAATTGCTTTTAGTTTACTGAGCTTTTTAAATTCTCTGTAAATACCACGTCCGGCCCAGGCACCGACTAAGCCGATTGCCGCCGAGTATAAACCAAATAAAAACGGACTTTGCTGCCAGGCCTCGGCTAAAGACAACCCAAGCTCCGCGGCCGCTAATGCAAATAATGAAATTACGGCCCAGCGGGCGAGTTTGCTACGGGAACGTTTTTTATTATTAACATTTCGCTCTACTTTATCGAATAACTGATTAAACTCAGTTTCGTCGAGCTGTTCGTCGCTGAACTCTTGCGCTTGCTTTATTTCATGCTTGCTATTTTGTGGTTCTGACAACTGTTCCAGACCATTAAATTCCTGAGCGGGCTTTAATTGTTCCGTTTCGGTTTTATTGGTTGGCTTAATCAAGTTTATCTCCCAATAAATATTGTAATAAATGATCTAAACGAATGTGTTCGAGCCGCGGCTTAGCTTCACCCTGAAGCTGCCCGGGCGGAGCAAAATCGACAAAGTTGAATCCCTGCCTCTCCCAAAACGCGCTTTCCGGCAGAGCGTCGGGAACCTCACCGGGAAACAGAGTCACATCGGTGCCGTCTGAATTTTTCCGTCCGTACACCGCTTCGATTCGCTTACCGTTATTATTTACCAAACCGTGTTTAGTGGCCTTGATAGCACTGATTGCCATGGTTTCCACGTCACAGCCTTTGATGCTGGCGAATTTACGATTTTCCTGAAGCGTATCGTTAAGCAGATAAAGTAAGTTCGTTTGCTGATCCCGGGTGATATGGTCAACCTTACTCGCCGCAAACAGTAACTTATCAATCTTAGGCGCGAACAACCGCCGCAACAGGTTTGATTCTCCAAACTGAAAACTGGTGAGAATATCAGATAACGCCGCGGCCATATCATTAAATTGCGCCTGACCGTGATTTAAAGCCGTTAAGCTGTCCACCAGCACCACCTGACGATCAAAACTACTGAAGTGATTCTTATAAAACGGCTTCACCGCTTTTTCGCTATAGCTTTGGTAACGCCGTTTAAGAATTTTAAAGTAACTTTCGTTATCTGATTCAGCCTCCAGTTTCTGCCACGTACTCTCAGACAGATGCGATAACGGAAACCATGTCACCAACGGCGAGCCCGCTAAATCTCCGGGCAGTAACATTCGTCCCGGCTGAGCTAAATAAAATCCCCGGTTATTGACTAAATCTGACAATAGCCGGCGATAGACCTCAGCAATTCTCTCTATATGTTCACTGTCAGCCTTCGCTTTTAAATCCAGCCGCTCTAATAAGCCGGTAAATTCAGTATAAAACGCTGACCGCTGATATTTTTGCTGATGCAGCTTTTGCTCAAGCGACCATTGCTGATAAGTTATTTTCAGCAGCGGCAGATCTAACAGCCACTCTCCCGGATAATCGACAACATCTAAGATCAAAGTCGATCTATCTGTAAATTTACTTAACACGCCCGAACCAGGCCTGAAATGCAACGCCAATCTGAGCTCGCTGATATTTCGGGTCGAAGCCGGCCAGTGATTCGGAGTATTGGTTAACGCGTTAATTCCGCCTTGATAATCAAAGCTGGCAATGTCCATATCAGGCTGCTGCATTCTCTCAACGCCTAAAAGACGCTGCTCTCTGGCGACATGCCACAAAGGCAGGTTATTGCCCTTAAAACTGTTACCTGAACGCAAAAGCTGGTTTACCAGCCCGGTGATAAACGCGGTTTTACCCGCGCCGGACAAGCCTGTGATCGCGAGACGCACATGCTTATCCGCGCTGCGGCGGATAATGGTTTTAGTGTGTTTTTCCACTTTAGAAATGGTTTTAGAAATAATACTCATTGAAATCCGGCAGTCCAGAAAATGAAAAGGCACTGGTTCTTCATGTTCAGCGCCTTCGGGTAGAGAAAGTTATAAATTATCAATTTGGCGTTTCAAGTCATAACTGTCAGACGTGACGTAACGCTCCATGTTTCGCAATCTCAACTCTAAGGCACGAAACTGCTGATTGACATCCTGAAGCGCCTGAGTCGCGGGTTCACCCGCTTGCCAAAATTTCTTTTTCACCTCAATGTCACGATGCAGGCTATTTTCATCATAGGTTACTGGCTTTTCATCAAGAACGACCCATAACACTATATAACCGATAAGAATCATGCCAGCGCCACCCAAGAGGAAGATAGAAGCGGTGACAACACGAACTAACCATGTTTCCAATCCGAAGAATTCAGCGACTCCGGCACAAACTCCGGCGACCTTCTTCTGCTGCGGTATTCGATAAAGCGTTTTTCTATTGCTTGTTGTCATCTCTATTCCTCCAGTCTGGAGATTCCGAATCCAATATTTTTTCCAATGTTTCGATGCGCTGCCCCATTTTGTCCGCCCGTTTGATGAGTTCATTCAATTGAGCGAACTCATCTTCAGACAATCCTTGGCTTACTTGCTTTTTGCTGCGGTAATGTAAAATCAGCCAAATCGGTGCAACAATAACCATAAACAAAACAATTGGGATAATTAGTACTTCTCCGTCCATAAATAAGTTCTCCTGCATTCCCCCCAATTAAGCTTTTGATTTTGCTTTTTTAGCCTTAACTTTCGCCTTTAAAGCTTCAAGCTCATTATTGACATTTTCTTCTGCTTCCAGAGCCGCGAACTCATCAGCGAGGCTGCTCTTTTTGCCCGCTTCATAAGACTCAACCTGAGCCTCTAAACCTTCGACACGTCGCTCGTATTGCTCAAACTTCAGCATCGCGTCATCAACTTTACCTGAATCCAATTGCTTCTTAACGTTCAGACGGGAAGATGCCGTCTGAGTTCGCATGATAATGGTTTTCTGGCGAGCTTTCGCGTCAGCCAGCTTTTCTTGCAACTGAACGACTTCCTCTTTCAAACGACTGATGTGTTCTTCAACAACTAAAAGTTCATCAGCTTGTGATTTAGCCACGTCAGTGTACTTTTGTTTTTCCATCAAAGCGGCTTTGGCTAAATCTTCACGATTTTTAGAAAGCGCAAGCTCAGCTTTATCCTGCCAATCCTGTACTTGCTCTTGTGATCGGGCGATGCGACGTAAAAGTTCTTTCTTTTCAGCCAGTACCTTGGCGTTGGTTGAGCGAACTTCGACTAATGTATCTTCCATTTCCTGGATAATCAGGCGGACCATTTTCTCCGGATCTTCAGCCTTATCAAGTAAAGAGCTGATGTTCGAATTAATGATATCCGCAAAACGTGAAAAAATTCCCATAATCCATTCCTCAAAGTGATCAATTTCAAAGTAGTTAAATCAGACATCGTGCCAACTTTAACTAAACCTTTACTTACAGTAACTTAAACATTTTTTTAACTTTTTCTTTCAATTCTCGTTATAGCGACTTATTATAATTTTCACCAATTTTTAGCGGAAAATACCAAAAAACCGTGGCGAACTCATTCAAACAAGATAACCTGATCGGCCAGTCTGATGCCTTACTTGAGGTTTTAGAACATGTATCTCAAGTCGCGCCGCTGTCAAAGCCTGTTTTGATCATCGGCGAACGCGGTACAGGTAAAGAACTTATCGCCGAACGCCTACATTACCTTTCCCGGCGCTGGGATCAAAGCTTTATTAAACTAAATTGCTCATCATTAAGCGAAAACCTGTTAGAAAGTGAATTATTCGGCCATGAATCCGGTGCTTTTACCGGCGCTAAAGGTCGTCATGAAGGCCGCTTTGAGCGAGCTGACGGCGGCACGCTGTTTTTAGACGAATTGGCCAACACGTCAGGTTTGATACAAGAAAAGCTCTTGCGGGTGATTGAATACGGGGAGTTTGAACGGGTCGGCGGCAGTAAAACCGTACAGGCTGATGTGCGCTTGATCTGCGCCGCTAATGAGGATTTACCGTCACTGGCAGAAGCCGGCGAGTTTCGCGCCGACCTGCTTGACCGCTTAGCCTTTGATGTCATCACGCTGCCGCCGCTGCGCTATCGTAAAGAGGACATTATGCCGCTGGCTGAATACTTCGCCCTCGGCATGATCCGCCAGCTGAAAATGCCGTTGTTCGCGGGTTTCTCGCCAACCGCGGTTGAGCAGTTACACGATTACGCCTGGCCGGGAAACATTCGTGAGCTGAAAAACGCCGTTGAGCGCAGCGTTTACCGCAACGGCACTGAAGCCGCGCCAATCGCGGCCATCAGTCTGGATCCGTTTGAGTCGCCTTACCGGCCGACAAAACGGATTCGAACCTTATCGCAGCAGGCCGCGCCGCAATCAGCCGCGCCTGAGATACCTGAACCAGAGGAAGATGCAACGCGAAGCGTACCCCCGCCGAGTCAAAACATCTGTTTCCCTTTGAACTTTAAGGAAGAAACAGAGCGATATGAGGTTGAGATAATTAAACAGGCTTTAGAGCAAAGTCAGTTTAACCAAAAAAGAACCGCTGAAAATCTCGGACTGACTTATCATCAGCTCCGCGGTATCTTAAAGAAGTACAATTTGCTGGAGAAAGATTAAAAAATTAACTTACAACTCAAGTTCCGGAGTTCGTTTTTAACTAAAATCACGGGTACTTTTCAGTAAAAATAGCCTCTTGGCGCAAGGTAAAAGTATCCATTTGCATGACTTGATTAAAAAACGAGGTCACTTCTTCATTGATTTTATTCAGTATGATTTCGCTTTCTGTTGTTGATAATGAAGAAATACTTGAAATTGCATCGCTGATCAACGCCTGAGATAAGCCCCGTAATTTACAAGCAAAATCTAAATTTTGCAGACTGCCGCACAGCAGGTCTCCTGAGTCACAGACTTTGCTGTTTTCATCATTCTGTTTCGCATGCACAAGCAAGCAAAACCTTAATCCTGTCAGATGGATTGAAGCGATATAAGCGCTGTAATGACGACTTTGCTCACTCAAAAGACCAAGGTGCTGTTTGGCTTCCTTAAAGTACACCTCAATGCCCCAGCGCAAAGCTGAATCTCAAGAATTTTTTCATCCCTTAGCGAAGCGTCCGCGCTTAAAAATAATGCCCAATCATGTTTGCCTGCTTTTTTCTTATCAGGATTAACGCCTCGACAAAAAACGAGTTTAACTTTAATCCGATTCGGTTCAACCTTTGCCGTTTCCGCTGGATTCAACTCAACGGCAATGGACTTTGTTTGATAAGGTAACCCTGCCAGTACTCCGTCCGGTTGCATTTGTCAGCTTCAGCTTAAGGCAGAACTTCCGGTTCAAGGCGCGGTGGCGAAAATATACCGGAGTAGTTAGTCACTGCAACGAAGAAACGGGCGTTCTGCCCTGAGCCCGGAGGGTGATTCGTAAAGCGGCCACCTGGCCGCGTTAGATTTGATTGACGTAGAGACGTAGAATAGCTACGCCCGCGCAAATCCGCCTTGCTTATGACCGCCTTACGAACCACTGAAAACATCAAATGCAACTGGACGGAGTACTAGTGCCTTTTGCTTATTGTATTAAAGACTCTGGATACCAGCCTTCGCGGGTATGACGTTATAAACTTTCTTTTAACGCTTACTCAGCTTTAAAAGAATGCAGCCTTTGCATTGCTGCTGTTAAATCTTGTTTGAACCAAACTTCTGTCGAGCGCACCGCTTCGTCAATGGTCGCATCCATAAGCTGTTGATCGGTCAGGCTAGCTTTACTCAATACATAGTTACTCACTAAGTTTTTATGGCCTGGATGACCAATCCCGATACGCAACCGATAAAAATTTTTATTATTACCAAGCTTGGCAATAATATCTTTTAAACCATTATGACCACCGTGACCGCCGCCTAATTTAAACTTGGCAACACCCGGAGGCATATCAAGCTCATCATGAGCCACTAAAATTTGCTCTGGAGCGATCTTGTAAAAGTTAGCTAATGCGCCGACGGATTTACCGCTTAAGTTCATAAAAGTAGCAGGGATCAGCAAACGGACATCTTTACCATGCAACGTGGTTCTAGCTGTTAAGCCAAAGTATTTACTGTCCATCGCTAAATTAGCACCCGTAATACGAACCAGCTCTTTAACGAACCATTCACCCGCATTATGACGAGTTCTTTCGTATTCAGTACCTGGATTAGCTAAACCGACAATTAACTTAATGTCGTTCATTCCTGCCCTTAATCTTTTTGGTTATAAAATAAAAACGGCGAATTTTAACACTGAGCTTAAGGGAGTTAAAGCGATAGGTTTTTTGGCTTGAGGATTTTGAAGAAAACATTAACTAAAATTAACTTTTTATTAAGCTATAGGATGTTAGATTAATCAAAAGTATATGGTCAGCTTTAAGTTAAGTTAAAACTGATGCTCAGTATTGAATGGGGGAAATTTTACTACCTCATCAACTGTCTCTTTCTTTACTGTTTAATTCGTTATATGTAATGATGATATTTGGCCATAGTTTAATTCAGCATTAAGGAAAAAGTAATGGCATTTCAACTTAATCCTGACTCGAACCGAGTTCCAACAGCAGGTACTTATACGCAAAATGAATTCAATGACAAAGCAGAGAAACCAACCCGTCTGTTAACTACACTAAATGACTTTACTTATGAAGTTAATGATGCAGCTAGTACCACAGGAAATGTTGAACAAGCGGGTACAAAAGGGGCTGATTCGGGTTCTAAATATTCAGATAACTCTTATCGTTCCAGCATTGTGGGCATGAGCAACATAGCTTCTACATTGAATACCTATGCGAAAGGCTGCGGCAATACTTCCCAAACAACAACCGCCTCAAGTACAACAAACGATACAACATGGAAAACATGGACAACCAAATACTTACCGCCAGCAAATCTGGAACAAGGAATAATTTCGATGTCTCAACCCGTTACAAAACCGCAGTTTTCGGAGGAAGGAACTCACGCCAAATCTTATACAGAGTTAGCTCGACAAAGTCACATGCCTACAAAACAAAATGCAGGAGCAGGTAAGGCAACTCTACATAAAGGTAAACAACAGAAAAAAAGCTCTGGATACAGCAAACCAAACTATGCGGTAGTTATAGGAGATAAGGTTAGAGTTTGTAACACAGCTGAACATACGCAATACCCGCAAAGCGGTAAGTACCTTGTAAAACAGAGAGTTACAAACATTTACGGCCATGCAACAATGAAATTAGTTTTAAAAGGTTTTAATAGTCAAGAAAAAGAAAAGTCTGTTACAACCGCCATGAACCAAGGTTCTGTTCATCAAACAAGCGGTTATATGAAACCGGTTTTCTACCGCCAAAACTTAAACAATCCAGGGCGTATAATTTATACACAGGATGCAAACTTTAGCGGAGAATTTAAATATCCAATACCTTCAGGCAATACTTTAAAATTGAGAATAGGTGACGGCGGTAATGGTTTCGTATCTGTTATTTATCACGCAGGAAAACAGTATGCCGTAAAGAAAACCGTTTACCGTTCGAATGAAATTAATGTCCATACAGCTCTTCAAAAAAACAATAACATTTTACCATTATTGGCAGTGCTTATGGGAGACGAGCATGAACGGCGTCGCGGTAAGTTTTATTGCTTTCACTTTATGCCTAAGTTGGATTTCGATTTGCGACAGGTTTTATCGGATAAAAAAGTTGGCTGCTTAAAATATTTTTATCGAAACTGTCGCAAAGATCACGAAAAATTCAAGCAAGCAATAAAAAATGTTCTGTTCACCTTAAATGAAACTTTAAAAGCACTGAAATATATTCATCATAATGGATATGTTCATCGAGATGTAAAAGCCAGCAACATCATGCTAAAAATGAATTGCAGCTGCAGCCCTATAGCATGTGATTGTGCTTCAAAATTTTCCGTAAAACTCGGTGATTTCGATTCAGCGGGAACCTTACCCGGGGGGAACATTCAAGATCCGACCGGTTATCTAATAAAGTATGCTAGTGTCTTACCATTGGGAACACCAGGGTATCGAGCACCGGAAGTTTCTATGCATATAGTTTTAAGCGGACCGTATGAAACCTTGTATACCGCCGCTGTAGATATGTGGTCCTTTGGTTGTTTATTATTAAATATCTGTATAGGTAAAACGGCTGCGATAAAGCAACGTGAGGAAGCGGCACTGCTTCTTAGTCAAACCCATATTTGCGGCCAAGAACTTTGGTTAAAAACATCCAAAATATCAGAATTATACAAAGCAGAACCTTTTAGTGATATGATAGAACTATTGAAACTAGTCAGCGCTTGCCTTCAGGTAAATTACAAGAATAGGCCAAGCGCAGAGAAGGCTTCCGAGTCTATGAATAAAATCATTACTGGCCTATAGTAAAGCACTAATGCATATTTCAGTACTTGTTTTTTATCGGCGAATCGATATTGGCTATTTTTAACGCTGAATTTCTTAGCGCTTTCAACGGCTTCAAATCATTACTGAAACCCTTATAAAACACGTCCATGCCTGTTTGCATTAAAAGGTTATCTTTATATCGGGCTTTTTGGTAACCCGCTAACACTGACGTATCAAACCACACTTGGTTATTACCCATAGCTGAAGATACAGTATTGACATCCTCCACGCCCTAAAGGACGCGGATTCCTACAGCTAGACGGTCATGCCCGACCGCAAGAATGTTCTTTGCCGCGTTGATATCTCTATCATGCGTAGCGCCACAATTGCTACAAGTCCATTCTCTTATTCGCGAACCTGCTCTGCCTTTCGGACTGCTGTCGGGTATCTCACCGCAGCTCGAGCAGGTTTGGGTTGTGTAACTTTCGCTGACCTCTTCAAAAACTATACCTGCGTGATCGCACTTATAATTCCAGCATGGTTTTTAACATTCCCCAGCCCGCATCCAGTACAGATTTAGCCATTTTTGTTTTGGTCTGGGGATTGACGTTACCAACGAAGATCGCCGCATTTTCTCTGACGAGCTTACGGCTGTATTTGTGTAAGTCGTCAGACCTGCGATTTTTGATTTTTGCGTGAACGGCTTTGACTCTTTGTTTTTTGTTAGCCCGCTGAGCCAAGCCTAATTGTGATTCTAATTTACGGTACTGGCGACCTGTAACGCCCTGACCATTACTATCTGTCGCAGACTCTTTACAGCCCAAATCAACCGCCGCTGAACTTTTACTCTCTGATTGCTCCGCTTCATATTCAACAACCGCATTGAAATACCAGCGTCCTCTGGCGTCCTCATTGAAACTCGCGGTTTTAAACTTATATTGTGATAGACCGTAGCTATCCCACGCCTTGTAGTAAGTGCCATTGAAGTATATCTGACCATTTTTCCACTTAGCCGCACCAGTATTAACGGGGTTCCAGCCAAGTGAACGCTTTGCGCCGCCTGACTTACGCCAATTCAAGCGAGACTTTTTGAATTGTTTACGTCTGGTCACATACTCTTTTGCGACACATCGCAGAGTTTGACTGTGCAAACCAGGCTCTTTATTTGCGCCTTTCGTGTATGGGTGAATGTCAAAGGCAGACAAAAAATTTCCACGCTCACGAATGGAACGAGCACTTAATTCGTTAATGTAGTTCCAGACATAGTTAACAGATTTAGCTTATTGGTCTAAATTTGCTATATGCTTATCCCGAACTTTAACTTTAAGTGTTTTTGTCCTTTTCATGGCGATAATATACGAATGGCCTGTATTAATTTCAAGGGTTAAATTATGGCAAATAGTCTCAAGGGTGTTACAAGTAGAAAGTTAAAGCTACACCATCCAGAAGTTGCAGACCGATATCACAAAGGATCTCTTTGGTCTGCTGGCTATTTCGCTAATTGATATAGTTAGAAAGTACATTGAAAATCAATAGCGTGGTTACAACGCTTACATCCCCGACCTAAAAGGACGGGGTTTTACGCTTATTTAGATAAAGTCAAGTTGAGCTAAGCCTGAAGCCGTTGCGGCACCGACCATGCCACCACCAGTCACTACTACATCTTGATGCTTAAACTTAATTTCCACGATTTAACCTTAAAAGCCGCTTCTTACAATAAAGTTTATCATTGTCTGTCCCTAGCAATTTATAACTGGATCAATAACTAACTTCTCATTGCCGGTTTTAGTAAACAAAAGTTAATTCTCCGGAAACATTGACGACATCATCGCTCATTTATGATTAGCCCTAAATCTTCTACCAGAGACCAATAAAATGAGTATCAACATAATATGCACAATAACTTATGCGGTGATATTTATCTCAGGCATCATTTTGGGTGAAATAAGTTCGAAAAATGCCCCCGGCAGTTCCGCTTCTACCTTTAACTTAACAGCATCAAGTAGTGACTTAGCTTTCGTTAATATCAGTGAAAGCTTTTTCAAGAAAATACACCAATGCGATGAATGAGCTTAAGCCAAAGTTTTCCGAGCTTTCTAAGAGTCTGGAGTACACTAGTAGAATTGGGTATCAAAGCTATGGCGTGAGTATCGGCGGTTCCATTAACGATCATATGTTGAGCCCTTTATCCGCGAGAAAATAAGGTCTTTTGGGAACATAAGCGGCACAGGGTAAATGCGCGAATGTTTTTCGTACGAAATTTTGCAGGTTTTATAGCTCGTCATTCCCGTGAAAACGTGAATCCAGTGGCTTTAAACCTTCAAGAAAAGGCGCCAGATTCACTTTCGCGGGAATGACGAAACCGTCAATAAGCTCTGTGCAAATGTTGTACACTCATGCGGCTGCCCTGATAAGCAGCAACTCGATGTGGTTTGCCACAATTAAGTGCTTCCTATAATGCAGAGACTGAAAGCCTTACATTTTATTGCGGTATCACTTCGCTGATGAAAATTAACAATACTTAGTAATATCAAAGGCAGCACACAATAGAAAAAACTTTTAACTGCCTACTGAATCACACGAGAGGGAATATATGAATCAAGCTAAAATCACAGGTGAACAACGACTTCCTTATGAATTCCATCAAGCCAGCGATCCTGTTCAAGCAACTGCGCCAACGCTATCGGTTGCGAATTCCAAAATCACTGACCAAGCGGTTTTAGTAACCTACGTGGTTGCCGAAGCAATACCAGAGATATCGAGATTTTGGGACGATTTCGGGCTCCAAGTCCTTCCTCAATCAATGCACAACTTCATATACACCATGGAAGGAGGAGCTAACAAAAGCTTGTCTAACAATCAACGATTTCTGCAGGTATTTGAAATGTGGCTGGATACTGACGCAGAAGCAAGTATTGAAAAGTTCTTTTCAAGTTTCGATAATATCGCAGAATATATGGAAGAAACACCTTATCTTGATGCCCCCCAACTCACTCGTCAGGAAAAGATTAAGCAAATACAAGGTAATCAACAATGGCTTCTTCCAGAAAGCAACGAACCAGATGTAACCGCTTCAATTTTAAATGATGAAATCATTCCCGTCTTAGCACCCAACTGGAAAATTATTGGTCACCTATTATTCCCGCAAGACAGAACTATCTTAGAAACCATTGGTAATGATCATAGAAATAATGATGAAATCTGTATGTCACGGGTTTTCGAAAGAGCAAGGGAGATGAATAAGAAAGTAACTTATAGCGTATTAAAAAAGCTCTTTGAGTGTCCTTCGATAAATAAGGCGGGTGATTTTCAGCGTATACCGTTTCCGGCACGCTTTAGAACTCAACAATTGGAAACAGTTAATAAGCAAGCGAGTATCACTCAGCCACCGGTAAGTGTAGCATTAGCTTCTCCAGATATATCAAAAAAAGAGGGATTACCCAAAGAAGTTACACGTCCCGAAGAAAAACAAACAACTCACCAAAATACACTTGCAATAAAAGAAAACAATAAAATACATGAAACATCTAAAGCAACATTCTCGACCCAATTGCACAATCTAGAAAAACAGGTCAAAGATTTAAAAAAAGAAAAATCGGAATTAGAGGTAAAAGTTTGTAACTTAGAAACACAATTAAAACTTAAAAACCAACAACTAACAAGAGATAAAGAAACATCTAAAACATCATCCTCACATATTGAAGAATTCAAAATAAAAATACAGGAACTACAAGCAAGTGGTACACGCACAACAAACAAAGCAGAACACTCGCAACAAGAATCAGAAACCCACTATCAAGAAACAATAAAATTACAACAAGAACCTGACGATATAAAAGCTCTACTGACCCGAAAAAATGAACAAGTGCTAACTAACGAAAATGAAAAACTACGACTCAGAACAGAGTTGGAAACAGAAAAAGCGTTACGGCATGAAAAAGATAAAATAATCAAATGTTTAAAGTATGACAATGAGTTACTCACTGCCCAAAAAGAGCAATTAAAAGCAGCAGAACAGCAACTCAAAACAGAATTGAGCACGCAAAAAACTCCACAACATGAAAATGAAAGCACACAAAAAGACAAACAAATTGAGCAACTAAGGAAAAAAAATGAGGATCTAAATCAACAACTTAAAAGTGCTCTTCATCGTATAGACATCTTACTTACAGACAGACTGCCAGCAGCCGATAAAAGAATTAAAAGCTTGTCGAGTCAAATAAAAGCCTTAGAGGAAGAGAAAAAACAACTACGCAATCAACTCAAAGAAGCCCTGACAAAACTTCAAACCTTCCGAGCGCAACCACATACAGTTTTAGAAGGACACCAGCCCCTTCATTAATTCCAAATATTATAGGCAATACCGATGAGTTACCGGGCAAACTTGAAGCATCAAATCAACAAAACACTCTACAAACGAACACTCTGATTTTTTGAGTGATGAGTTAAGACAAATAAAAGCTTCGATGGATTCAGTCCAAGCTGAAAACATCCAAACAACAATCCAGCTAAATGAAAACTTGAAACACCTAGCTGAAAACAATCAAAAGCTCACTGAAAGAAAAGTTAAAGAAATGCAGCTGATTGCTGAGAAGAAAGGTCCAGGAGAAGAGGTGGAATCACAAAAAAAATTAACATAGAGCTATATCAACAAGTCAATGAACAACAAAAAACTATTGCAGATATGCGTAATCAGCTTACTGAACAAGACCAGATCATAGCGCGAATGACAGCCAGAAATCACAGCTAAGGGATCTTCGCAGTTAAGAATTTAGGGAACTCGCGGTTGCTAATGTACCAAGCTAAATTTCAGGCTTCATTTGTCATACCTGCGAAGGCAGGTATCCAGCGATTTTTAGCTAATAAATCAAAGGCACCAGACTCCAGCCTTCGCTGGAGTGACGAAATAGTTGGTATAGTTAATTCTGCCACTTCCCAAAGTACCCGGTTCAGTGAAACCGAATATTTTTCTTGCTGAAACGCTTATCACAAGCGACTTCTTGAGAAATAAGCATTTGATTAAGCAGCTAATATCCAACAGCTTGACCGTCTTTACGAGATTCAGAAACACCCATATAAACTTGGTTTATTTCATCCCGCATAATGGCTTGATAACCGCCAAAACCGCCAACGTCAAAACCAACTTTATGACCTCGCTTAATCAGTTCACGGATCATTTCATAAGGAATACCGGTTTCAATCACTAACTCACCATCGGTAAGCATTTTACCATTAGCCTCTGTCGGTTCTGTCGAGCCAAAGTGCTGCCATCTTGGTGCGTCACCCGCTTCCTGCAAGCCCATTCCAAAGTCGATAAAGTTGCGGTTTTCTCCAATTCAAATCCTCACGGTTGAGTAAATCATAAAGCACATCTTTACTTGGCAGAAGAAAAGCTGAGTAGTGACTCTTTGGCAAACATAGATATGGTATCAACTTTCAACCAAACCCGAAGCATCAACAAACAAACGACTTCGGTTGCTTCAATGCCGGAACGCTGTAAAAAATCAGAAGTAAGTGATCGAAGCGGAAGTGATTTCATGTCAGTATTTGTCTGAGAGTTGGTGTGTTTTAGTTTTTGACTAAGCAACAAGATTGTAACCCACCACCCCTTAACTTTTCTTTATATATCAATAAAATATAATTGTTTTACTATTGAGCTTGAACTCCGGGACTTGAGTTACAATCAGTCACGGACAGGGTTACCGCGGTTCAAAAGATACCAGTTTAAATTTCAGCACTTCATCCGCCGAAGGCAGGAAATGATCAAGCTCATTTCCCATTAGAACAAGAGGCTGCTAAAATATTTTGATTATTGAAAATAGTCGATTTTTTCCTATGTACTTGAAGCAATGGTTTAAGCTGTTCGCGATATCAGGACTGCTGACATTTTTGTCAGGATGTCAACCTCCTGAATTGCCCAGCGGACTGGTGTATTGCTCCGAAGGCAACCCGTCAGGCTTTAATCCTCAGCTGGTCACTTCCGGCACTACAGTTGACGCTACCTCACACCAGATTTACGATCACTTAATTGAATTTGACACTAAAACGGGGGACATCAGCCCCGGATTAGCGACCGGCTGGAAAGTGTCCGCGGATAAAAAGACTTACACCTTTTATTTAAGAAAAGGCGTAACGTTTCATCAATCCTCCGTTTTCATCCCGCGAAGAGAGTTTAACGCTGAGGATGTGCTGTTTTCGTTTTACCGCATCATTGATGCTGAAAATCCATATCACTACATCTCAAATTTAGGTTTCCCTTTCTTTCAGAGTATCGATTTCTCGGGATTAATTGAGGATATCACAGCACCTGATGACTATACGGTTGTGTTTCGGATTAAACATAAAGACGCCAGTTTTCTTGCTAATTTGGCTTCAGATTTTGCCGTGATTTTATCCAAAGAGTATGCCGACCTGCTAATGCTTAAAGGGACACCGGCGGTCATCGACCAGTTGCCGATCGGTACCGGCCCGTTTGTATTTCAACACTATGTTAAGAATGAATACATTCGTTTTATCCGTAATAATGAATACTGGGGGAAAAAACCAAAAGTAGAAACTTTGGTGTTCGACATTACCCGGAAAAGTTCTCAGCGCTTAGCCAAACTTCTTACCAGAGATTGCAGTGTCTCAGCTTTACCTAAGCCGGAAGAAATCAAAGTGGTAAACCAAAATCATCATATTGAATTACAACAACAAAAAGGAATGAATGTCGCTTACTGGGCCTTCAATATCCGCAAACCGCCTTTTGACAATAAGCTGGTTCGCCATGCCCTTTCTATCGCCGTAAATAAAAAAGCGATACTGAAAGCGGTTTATCATGGTACAGCCACTGAAGCTAAAAGCATCCTGCCTCCGGCTTCTTGGGCGCAGACTGATGTTTACCGCGACGTTTATAATCCGGTAAAAGCTAAAAAGTTATTAAAGCAAGCCGGAATTAAAAATTTAGAGATGTCGATCTGGGCGATGCCTACCGCGCGCGCTTATAACCCGAACCCGATAAAAACAGCTCAACTTATTCAAGCTGATCTGGCCCGGATTGGTATTAAAGCTAAAATCATCAGTTACGATTGGAGTGTATTTTTAGCCAAGCTTAATGACGCTACTTATGATTCCGTGTTAATCGGCTGGGATGCTGACAATAGCGATCCTGACAACTTCTTTTCACCGTTTTTGAGCTGCGCTTCTCTCAAATCTCATAATAACCGCTCCCGCTGGTGCTCAGCGCATTTAGATGAGCTATTAACTGAAGCCAGGTTGCTATCATCGAAACAAGCGCGAAAGAATATTTACAGACAAGCTGAGCAAATCATTTATCAGCACAGGCCGATTGTTCCGCTGGTTCACAATAACAGAATGGTACTGAAACGCTCGAATGTCGAAGGTGTGCATTTATCGCCTTTCGGCGGTATTTCATTTGCTGACGCGGCTCTTAAGAAGATTCAGGATAATAAAAAATGACTTGGTATATTTTGAGGCGCTTGAACCTCTTTCTCGCGACGTCGCTGGTGATGCTCGCGGTATTATTTTACGCAACCAGCCTTTTCCCGGTTGAGCATAGTGTTGCTTTAACCGGTGTTGTTGAGCCGTCAGCGGCCCAGCGGCGGCAGACCGCTGAAGCTTATCATTTAGATCAGAATATCGTTGTTCAGTTCTGCGCTTATCTGAAGCAAAGACTCTCTGGCGACTTCGGTATATCACTCACCTCAAAGCAACCGATAGTTGATGAGTTAGCGACCGTATTACCCGCGTCTTTTGAACTCGCGTTCATCGCCGGCATCCTTGCGATAGCGATTGGCGTTCCGATTGGTGTTTTAGCGTCATTCAATCAGCACAAAATGTCACAAAATATCATTATGGCGACGACCTTAACGGGCTACTCTCTGCCCGTATTCTGGCTGGGTTTAATGCTGGCGCACTGGTTCGGCGTTCAAAAAGACTGGCTGCCGATTTCAGGGCAGATCAACCTGCTTTATGACATTAAGCCTGTTACCGGCTTTGTGTTGATCGACAGCCTGTTAGCCGGCAATAAATATGGCACGGCCGCTTTTTATGATGCTCTGTACCACTTGATTCTCCCCGTGGTTACTTTGTCTGTTTTGCCGTTGACCGTGGTCATTCGTATCACCCGGAGTTCCATGCTGTCTGTGATGACTAAAAACTACATCAGAGCCGCTGAGGCGCGGGGACTGCATTTATGGAAAATTGTCCGGCGGCACGCGCTGCCTAACGCGTTGGTGCCCGTACTAAAACAACTCGGTGTGATGCTTGGTTCTTTTGCCAGTTACGCCATTCTGGTTGAGGTCAGCTTTTCATGGCCGGGAGTGGGCTACTGGTTGGTATCCGGTATTTATCAGCGCGATTATACTGTTATCCAGGGCGGCGTATTTGTGGTTGCCATATTGATCATTTTCTTAAACATTTTGATTGATGTCATTCATACATCAACAAACCCGATTACAAAGAAAGAATTTTATGGCACGAATTAAAATATATCAGGACAATGCCATTCCTTCTCCGGGCAAGCGGACATGGGCAGCGTTTTCCAGCAACCCTTTCGCGCTTTTAGGCCTGTGGCTGATGTTTATATTGACCCTAATCGTTTTATTCGGGAGTTACCTGGCGCCCTATCCCGCTGAGCTTCAGGACGCCAACGCTTTGCTGGTACCACCGTCCTGGAGCCCTGACGGCAATGTAGAGCATTTTTTAGGAACCGACGGCCTTGGCCGCGATATTTTAAGTCGTCTGTTACACGGCGCTCATTTGACCTTCGGCTTATCTTTTGTCGTGGTCTTCGCGGCGCTGATAGCCGGTTTTCTGACAGGCTCGCTCTCAGGTATGATGCGGGGACTTAAATCAAGTATTCTGGGTCACTTACTGGATGCTTTGCTGTCGATTCCGTCATTGCTCATGGCGATGCTGGTTGTGGCGGTACTCGGCACCGGCTTACAGAACGTATTCTGGGCGGTCGGATTGGCTTTGGTGCCGCAGTTTGTTCGCGCGGTTCATCAGGCTATTCATGAAGAATCGCAAAAAGAATACGTAACCGCCGCCAGACTCGACGGCGCCAGCAGTTTTCAAATCTACTGGTTTGTGATTATGCCGAATGTATGGGACGTGGTGATCATTCAGACCACGCTCGCGCTTTCCGTGGCAATTCTTGATATCGCGGCACTCGGCTTTTTAAACCTCGGCGCTCAGGCGCCAAGCCCCGAGTGGGGCGCTATGGTACTGCAAGGTACTGAACACTTTCTTATCGCGCCCTGGACGGTGACCCTTCCCGGTCTTGCCATTCTTATTACCGTATTGTCCATTAACCTTGTCGGTGACGGACTTCGCAGTGCGTTAACACCGGCCCGGGGATAGTTATGCCGTTACTAGATATTAGAAACCTCACCATTGAGCTTGATACGCCGCACGGTAAAGTAAAAGCGCTGGAGCGTGTGAGCCTGACGCTCAATGCCGGTGAAATCCAGGGTCTGGTGGGGGAATCAGGCTCCGGACGCAGTTTACTGGCAAAGGCGATTATCGGTCTTTCAGAGCCCAATTGGACTGTAAACGCCGATCGTCTGATGTTTGACGGTCAAAACCTGTTAGCCATGTCCCGGGGTGAACGCCGGGCGTTAATGGGTAAACATATCGCTATGGTGTTTCAGGATCCCGCCGGCAGTTTTGATCCGGCGAACAGAGTCGGCTCACAACTACTGGAAGTGATGCCGGTACCTAAAGGCACACCACTGTGGCGCAGACATTCCGAGCGAAAAAAGCAGGCTGAAAAATGGCTGCATAAAGTCGGCATTAAAAATACCAAAGAGGTCATGGACAGCTACGCGTGGGAACTGTCAGACGGCGAATGCCAGAAAGCCATGATCGCAATGGCGATCGCTAACAGTCCGCGCTTATTGATTGCCGATGAGCCCACCACCAACATGGAAGCCAGCACTCGCGCGCAAATCTTCAGGTTACTGAACCAATTAAATAAATTGCACAATTTATCGATTTTGCTGATCAGTCATGAGCTTGAGAATATCAGCAAGTGGTGTAACACCCTGACCGTAATTTACTGCGGTCAAATCGCTGAGTCCGGGCCGACAGAAAAAGTGCTAGAGCGGCCCTATCATCCTTATACCAAGACGTTGTTAACTCACTTACCAAATGCGCAGCATGTGGGTCACAAATCGCTGATGCCGTCACTGCCCGGCTCTATTCCGGCTCTGCAGCATTTGCCGATCGGCTGCCGCCTGGGTCCGAGATGTCCGAAAGCGGAAAGAAAATGCGTGAATCAACCCGTCATAGCCAGGGATAAAGAGCGTCACTTCGCCTGCCACTTCCCGTATAACAGAGAAGAAAATGACAACACCGCTACTTGAAGTTAAAAATCTTCGTAAAACCTATTATTCCGGTTACCGCGGCTTTAAGCGTCAGTTTAGTGAGGCCTTAAAACCGATCTCCTTTGAGCTGCGACACGGGGCGACATTGGCCATTTTGGGTGAAGCCGGCTCAGGTAAAAGCACCCTGGCAAAAATCCTGGTGGGCGCGGAAAGACGCAGCGGCGGCGATATTTTATTTGAGGGAACGTCATTAGAACGACGAAACGTAAAGCAGCGTTGTCGCTTGATTCGCATGATCTTCCAGGATCCGAATACGTCACTGAACCCGAGGTTAACCATAGGTGAACTGTTAGACGAACCGTTAAGGTTCAACACCCTGCTGTCTGAAAGGCAGCGTTATGATCAAGTGATGAGTACTTTACAGCAGGTCGGGTTATTGCATGAGCACGCTGATTTTTATCCTCATATGATTTCAGAGGGACAAAAGCAGCGGGTGGCGGTAGCCAGAGCATTAATGCTGAATCCGAAAGTCATCATTGCCGACGAAGCGCTTACCGCTCTGGATTTATCCGTGAGAGCGCAGATTCTGAACTTGCTGATAAGCCTTCAAAAAGAGCTTGGCTTATCTTTTATTTTCGTTTCTCATAACCTCAATATCATTCGTCACATCAGTGATAATGTCATTGTGATGAAAGACGGTGAAGCGGTTGAAAAAGCCGGTACGCACGAATTGTTTACTGATCCCCGGCATCCCTATACTCAGAAGTTATTGCGTGAACAGGAACTCGGCTGAACTGCTCCAACCACTGAATTTAACGGCACTTTTTAACAAAAATCAGTGTCATTTTTGCCTTAAATCATTATGCTATCGGCATTTACGTACTTACCGTCATAAGCAGCCGTCTGAAATTTTTATAATTTTGTCATACCGGCGCTGGCTGGTGTCAAGCGACTTTTATCCATAAAGTCATAAAGACACCGGACTCCGGCTCTCGCCGGAGTGACCTGAGGTTATATTTCGGCTGTTATTTTTTCGGCTCAACATTTTAAACAGAAGAACGACTATGATTATTAAACCAAAGATCCGTGGTTTTATTTGTACCACCACTCATCCGTCCGGCTGTGAAGCTAACGTTCTTGAACAAATCAATATCACTAAAGCTAACGGCAAGCTCAGCAGGGGGCCTGAAAAAGTTTTAGTTATCGGCTCCTCAAGCGGCTATGGTCTGGCTTCTCGTATCACGGCGGCATTTGGTAATGACGCCGCGACCATCGGTGTATTCTTTGAAAAGCCGGGAACGGAAAAAAAGCCCGGTACCGCGGGTTTTTACAATTCCGCGGCTTTCGACAGGTTCGCGAAAGCTGAAGGTCTTTATTCGAAAAGCATTAACTGTGACGCTTTCAGTCACGAAGCGAAGCAAAAAACCATCGAGCTGATCAGGCAGGATCTTGGTCAGGTGGATATGGTGGTTTACTCTCTGGCCTCTCCGGTTCGTAAAATGCCGGACTCAGGTGAAGTGATCCGCTCCTCGCTGAAACCAATCGGTGAGCACTATCACTCAACGGCCGTTGACACCAACAAAGACATCATCATTGAAACTACGGTTGAGCCGGCTACCGAGCGGGAAATTCAGGACACAGTTACCGTCATGGGCGGTCAGGACTGGGAACTGTGGATTAATGCGCTTTGTGAGGCGGGCGTGTTAACTGACGCCTGCAAAACCGTGGCTTACAGCTATATCGGTACCGAGCTGACATGGCCGATTTACTGGCATGGCGCACTGGGTAAAGCCAAGATGGACTTAGACCGCGCCGCTCACGCGTTAAATGAGAAACTGGCGGTAAATGGCGGCAGCGCTAACGTGGCCGTACTTAAGAGCGTGGTTACTCAGGCCAGCTCCGCGATTCCGGTTATGCCGTTATACATCGCTATGGTGTTCAAGAAAATGCGAGAAGAAGGTATTCACGAAGGCTGTATTGAGCAAATCAACCGCATGTTCAGCGACCGTCTGTATCGCCTTGACGGCGCGGCGGCAGAAACTGACGACCAGAACCGTTTACGCCTTGATGACTGGGAGCTCCGGGAAGAAATCCAGCAGCACTGCCGTGACCTGTGGCCGGAAATAACCACTGAAAATCTGGCCGAGCTGACCGACTACCGGGAATATAAAGCAGAGTTCTTGAAATTATTCGGTTTCGGTATCGAAGGCGTGGATTATGAAGCTGATGTTAACCCGCGGGTAGAATTTGACGTGATTGAGCTTTAATGGCTTTTGCTTATTGCTTATGTTGTCACGCCGGCTTTCGCGGGCATGACAACAACCGCTGTAAAGCCGGGTAAATCAGCGCCTTTTTTTAATGAAAAATCCCGCGGAACACAATATCAGCGTGACAACACTAAATGAGCCGCCGCTGTAGCCTTGCCGCTTTTCTACTTTGGCAATTTTTTCTTGCTTTACCCTTTCCTTAAAGCGCGCCAGTTCATTATTTAAGTTCGGGATCATATTATTAACGGCACTTTCAAAACCTTTCTCTGACGCTTGCGCTACTTTTTTAGCGCTCCCCGCCATAGTTGAATTGGATTGTGATTTATCAATACCCGGCGCTCTGAATAATAATTTGCGGCTTTTGATATCAAAAACGACAGTATCAACAAAAGTTTGTACGGTATTAGTATTACCCGGAATCACGTACATACCCACTATTGACCAATACAGTAATGACGCGGGGTTATCATAAGACTGTCGAAGCCGGTCGTAAGACACTAACGCCATCACGTCAACACCGAACAGGCACCCGACTTGATCGAGAGCGGTAAAACCGCCGCCTGAGTCTAAATAGGCGCTTGGTATGACTTCAATCTTATTGATGTAATCGTAGCCCTCGAACTCTTTTCTCAACTTGTCTAATAAACGAACTTGTTCTTGATTATTAATTTGTTACGCGTGCCTGCCCGGCACAAAAGCGATGCCGACTCTGTTAGGCAATATCAGCACGGGCACTGAGGGGAGTTGTTTCGGCGGCACTTGCGCCGCCGGATAAAGAAAATCGGTTAGACTGCTGGAAACGGCGTTTTTGGTTCGGTTTTGGTTAACTAAATCAGCGCATCCTGTCATTGCGGACATCAGGCAGATCAGAATAATAAGCTTCCTGCTCATAATTCTTCCTTTTTGATTTCTGATTCATATTTATTTCGCTGTCACCATCTGCTCTCTCAGACATTTCACTTTATCCCTGAGTTCAGCGGCTTTCTCGAATTCTAAGTTCCTCGCGTATTCAAGCATTTGTTTTTCCGTGTGATCAATTTCACGACTGAGAACGGCGATATCTCTGACCTGATAGACCGGCGAAGATTCCGCCGCTTTTGCGGTTGAAACGCCGCTTTGATCCTCAACCTCACCCCCCACATCCATCACATCGGTGATCCGCTTCACAACCCCTTTCGGAATAATGCCGTGTTCAAGGTTAAACGCATGCTGTCTGGCACGGCGGCGCTCGGTTTCATCAACGGCTTTTTTCATCGACTTTGTAACGCTGTCAGCGTATAAGATCACTTTGCCGTTAACGTTTCGGGCCGCGCGGCCGATGGTCTGAATTAACGAACGCTCAGAGCGTAAAAAGCCCTCTTTATCAGCGTCAAAAATACAGACAAGCGAAACCTCCGGCATATCCAGGCCTTCCCGGAGTAAGTTAATGCCCACTAAAACATCAAACTTACCGAGACGCAAATCGCGGATGATTTCCACCCGCTCAACGGTATCAATATCCGAGTGCAGATAACGAACTTTAACGCCGTGCTCGTCCAGGTATTCACTCAAATCCTCTGCCATACGTTTAGTCAGGGTAGTAACCAGAACACGTTCATTAACCGCTGCCCGCCTGCCGACCTCTGAAAGCAGATCGTCCACTTGAATCGACACCGGACGAACTTCGATTTCTGGGTCAAGCAAGCCCGTCGGGCGGACCACCTGCTCAGCGATTTCATTATCACTTTTCTCAAGCTCGTAGCTGCTCGGCGTCGCGGATACATAAACCGTCTGCGGCATCATAGCTTCAAATTCTTCAAACTTCAGCGGCCTGTTATCTAATGCTGACGGCAGACGAAAACCGTACTCGACCAACGTCGTCTTACGTGACCGGTCACCTTTATACATGGCGCCGATTTGCGGCACGGTAACATGAGATTCGTCAATAATAAGCAAACCGTCAGCAGGCAGATAATCAAGCAATGTCGGCGGCCCCTCGCCTTCATCGCGCCCGGACAGATAACGAGAATAATTTTCGATGCCGGAGCAATAACCCAGCTCTGTCATCATCTCTAAATCATATTGAGTCCTCTCGGTAATTCGCTGCGCCTCAATTAATTTATTGTTTTCCAGTAACCGCGCTTTGTACCACTTCAATTCTTCCTTGATGCTGTCCGCGGCCTTAAGAATGGTATCTCTTGGCGTGACATAGTGGGTTTTCGGGTAAACCGTCGTCCGGGCCAGAATTTTTGTCTGCTTTCCCGTTAACGGGTCAAATTCACTGATGCGGTCAATCTCATCATCAAATAATTCAACCCGAACGGCGTCTCTGTCAGAGTCAGCGGGAAAAATATCAATAACCTCGCCGCGAACCCGGAAAGTCCCCCGCGCCAGTTCAATATCATTACGGGTGTACTGCAGTTCACTTAAGCGTTTTAAGATATCACGCTGCCCCATAATGTCGCCCCGGCGAAGATGCAGCAGCATTTTCATATACGAGTCAGGATCGCCCAGACCATAAATGGCTGAGACCGAGGCCACCAGCACCACATCTTTTCTTTCCAGCAAAGCTTTGGTCGCGGATAAGCGCATTTGCTCAATGTGAGCGTTCACTGACGCGTCTTTTTCAATAAAGGTATTTGAGGCGGGAACGTAGGCCTCCGGCTGGTAATAGTCATAGTAAGACACAAAATACTCAACGGCATTGTGCGGAAAAAACTCTTTCATCTCGCCGTATAACTGAGCCGCCAGGGTTTTATTCGGTGCCATGATGATCGTCGGCCTGCCTAACTCGGCGATGACGTTGGCAACCGTAAACGTTTTACCTGATCCTGTCACACCCAAAAGTGTCTGACAAGCCATCCCCGCGTCAATACCGTCAACGAGTTGTCTGATCGCGGCAGGCTGATCACCCGCCGGTTTAAACTTAGACACTAATTGAAAAATTGAATCCGTCACAAAAAAATCCTTAGAAAGTGAAGCGATTATTTTAATCAAAGAGTGATTTTAATACCATAAAATTAGACAGACATCCTTCGGCCCGCCTCTTAAATTTATTGTTAATAACAGTTAGAATACGTCTGTTTTATTTTTCAGTCAGATTTTAGACACATGGCAATACAATGGTATCCGGGGCACATGCATAAGGCCCGCAAGGAAATAGAAAAGGTCATGCCTCAGGTAGATTTGGTCATTGAGGTATTAGACGCGCGAATTCCTTACAGCAGCGAAAACCCGGTCGTCGCCGGCCTGCGTGGTGATAAACCATGTATAAAATTGCTGAATAAAAGCGATCTTGCCGACCCGGAAATCACTGCCCGCTGGATTGAATATTTAGAGCGAGAACAAGGTGTGAAAGCCAGCGCGATTACCACGCTTCAGACGGCGACGGTAAAAAAAATCCCTGATTTGTGCCGTAAATTAGTGCCTCATCGTGACACCGTCGAAAAAGACATTCGTACTATGATCATGGGGATCCCCAATGTAGGTAAATCGACCATCATCAACACCCTGGCCGGACGCGCGATCACAAAAACCGGTAACGAGCCCGCGGTGACGAAAGCGCAGCAGCGTATTAATTTAAGAAACGGTATTGTGCTCTCGGATACTCCGGGGATTTTGTGGCCCAAAGTCGATAATGATAAAAGCAGCTATCGCTTAGCGGTTACCGGCGCCGTCAAAGACACGGCTATGGATTACGCGGACGTTGCTTATTTTGCGGCACAGTACTTTCTCGAAGCTTATCCGGAATATATTTGTGAGCGTTATAACATTGATTCAATACCAGCGGAGCCCGTCGAGTTACTCGAAGAAATCGGTAAACGCAGAGGTGCGTTAAAGGGCGGCGGCCGCATTGATTTACATAAAGCTTCTGAGCTGCTCCTGCATGAGTTCCGCAGCGGGAAAATCGGTCAGTTATCGTTAGAAACCCCTGAAACGGCCGCCGTTGAAAAAGCCGAGGTGGCTAAAATGCTTGAGGAAAAAGAAGCCGCGCGTCAACGTAAACTTGAACAGCGCAGGAAAAAGCATTCCGGAAAACGTCATTAATTCGAAAATCCTATTCCTTCTGCTATCTTTTTAACATCAGGGATGCTTGTGTTACAGAAGGAATTATGGTTACCAGTCCGCGTCGCTCATTAGCGAAAAATCAAAAATCAATTTTTACGATATCTATATACATTCTCGGCGCTTTTATCGGTATTTGTTTTAACATTTACCTGTCCAGAGTTCTTGGTTCGTCAAGTTACGGTAATTTTAAAGTCGCTGAGGCATTTTTCTATTTCAGCGGAATTATTGCCGTCATGGGTGGCGCGTCTGCCGCGCCTAAGTTCCTGCTGTCACAGATGAAAAACGTACAACAAAACGGAGCGTGGCACTATGTGAAGTTTTATTCTTATCTGGCTTTCGCCGTCACAATCATCCTCGCTATGATTGTGTTTATCGGACATGAATATCAGGTATCCACATTCGATGGTACTAATTATCATCCCATGTTGTTTGCTGTGGTAATCATTCCGTTTTTTGCTGTTTCAGTCTTACTGTCCGGTGTCTTACAATCGGCTGAAAAGCTCGAACTCAGCACACTGCCCTGGGCTTTAGGTTACGGCGTGCTCAGCCTTGTAACTTGTATATCCTACCAGACTTTTTTCGGCCCGCTGGACGAACTCAAAGCTATTCAACTGACTTTATTAGTGGTTTGTTTACTGACTTTTTTTAATATCTTTTTTATTCATAAGCTCAGACTGATGCCTATCAAAAAGGCTCCGAGGTTCTTACAGCCGAAAACCTGGCTGACAATATCAATACCTATGATGGTAGCTTCAAGCTTGCAATACCTGATGCAAAAACTCGATATTTTTATGATCGAGTTGTTAATTGATGAAATCGCCGTTGGCCACTACGCCGCCGCTCAGAGTATCGATAGTATTTTTTATAACATTCAATTAGCGCTGATTGCCATTTACTCCACGAAAATCGCGGATTGCGCCAACCGACCGATAAAAAGGCAAGTCAAAACGATTATTGATGGTTTAAAACTTTCTTTGCGTGTGTGTATCCCTTTTGCCTTGCTTATCTTTTTCTATGGCCATGATTTATTAATGGTTTTCGAACATGATACGCCATTGGCATTTAACAGTTTAATCATTTTGATGTTCGGCTATATTCCCGTTACCGTTTCGACGTCAGCGATTGTCTGGCTGCAATACAACGGCAGAGCCAAAGTCATTATGTATTTATTGATTGTCGCGGTGCTGATCAATGCCGGGTTAAACTGGTTAATGATCCCTATGATTAATATTGAGGGCGCTTCAGCCGCAACCAGCATTGCCATGATTTTCACATTCATTGGTTTTGCTGTTTTACTTCAAAGAGAATTAAAAATTTTTAGCTTAAGCAGAGCCGTCCCGGTAAGTTAAACTCGGTTATGACTTAACCGCAACAGACTCCGCGAAAGGCAGCGCCAGCATGGCATCAGGATTGCGGGCTAACTCAATGCACAAACGAAAACAATAAACAACAATGCCAAGAATCCCCCCGGCTTTCATTTTAAGCTGAGATAAATCTAAAGATCTTCTTGCTTGAACTCTGCGATAGTCTCGCCTATAAACTGCTTTTTTAATTCCGCTTTAGATAATTCGTTGATTTCACCGCCGGCGGAAATCGTAAAATGATCGGTCTGGTTCAAACGACGAGCCTGATAAAGCATAACCAGTTGTAAAATAAAATCTTTTTGTTCATCGGTTAATAGTGAACCATCAGCCCATTTACCTAATTCAGCCGCTGACTTCATGTTCAGATAAACATCTTCGGGCATGTCGTCAATCAGTTTATTAATATCCATCACATACTCTTGCGTTTATTTAAAATAATTCTGACTCTGGTGATAAGGTAACCGATGAAGCCGAACGCGAAACACGCTCCGCCGACATAAAGCCTGTTACCTTCGGCGGGCTCGCCGCCCCAAAACCAAATAACCACGCCGGCGATGAATAAGGTTAACGCTAAAAAACTGTGTGTCTGAAGCTGGCCGGCCGTCTTTATCTGTTTAATCTTACGTTGCGACTCTGAGTCATCCGATCTAGATGCCCCACAGACTGAGCAGCTTTTTGCCATGCTCGACATGCGCTTACCGCAGCTCGGGCATTCAATTAACGCCATGACTTACCTCAGCTTATCCACTACCGCTAACATAGCCGTTAATGACGCTTCACCGAGGTAAACACTTCTCTCAGGTGACCAGCCGGCAAAGGGATCCGGTAAGTCATCATTATCTTTGAACGGCATTTCTAACGTGTTAGCTAAGCAGTCAAAGGTATGAGCCACCCAGTTTGAAGCGATGGTTAAGTTCGCTTTACCGGGTTCATCTTTGTCGTAACCGAATTCAGTCTGGAAATCCGGACTTGCCGTCAATAACGCTGAAACAAAGCCTTTTTGCAGATCAGCCAGGCGCTCATCGTAATTCGGCACCCCTTGCGCGCCCGCGACAAACACGTACGGTAAACCTTCATCACCGTGAACGTCATAAAACAGATCCACACCCGTTTCTTTCATCTTGTTAGTGACACAGTAAACTTCCGGACTTTTTTCTGATGAGGGCGACTGCCATTCACGGTTTAGGTTTACACCTGCGGCATTGGTTCTTAAATGACCGCGAACACTGCCGTCCGGATTCATATTCGGTACGATATAAAAGTTCGCTTTATTCAGTAATGACTTAGCGACCGGACAATCCTGATCGAGCAACCGATTTAATAAACCTTCGACACACCACTGCGCCATAGTTTCGCCCGGATGCTGACGAGCGGTAATCCAGATTTTCTTTTTAGATTCATCACCATCACCGATTTTCAGCAATGTCATATCCCGGCCGTCTAAGGTCAGACCTAAGTGCTCTAAAGCCACATCAGGGTGAACTTGAGCGGAGCTGATTAAGTCTAAGTGACGCTCATAGCTGTATGGCGCGAAGTAAGCAATCTGAATCGCTTCAGATTGCAATTCAATCCGCATTTTCAGCTGACCGTTTTCATACTCGGTAGGAATACGGAACCAGTTCCGGCGATCATAGGCTGCCACCGCCCGGTAACCTTCCCAGCCCTTGGTGTATGAGGAAGTACCCGCGTTGATAATGTTAAGTGTATATTGCTTCCCTACTTCACCCTCAAAACGAAAGTTGAACCACTGTAAGAATTCGCCGCCTTCATCGGGACGAATAGCGAGCTGTATATCATCTTTGTCTTCAAGGTTAACAACCCGGATATTTCCGCCATCAAAATTATCACTAACGCGCATATTCAGTTTCACTCGTTCATTTTTAACTGCCGAGCATTGTACAATACGTTGTTAACATTTCCCAGACACGGCAGGTGACTGAAATAAGTTCTTTAGTCGCGTCACCTTGTTTCAGTCAAAGTCGACTTGCGCTTTAGGAAACCGCCCCGAAATCAATTCCCGGTTTGTTACCGCTTAAAACCGCCGGTACAAGGCGCTGATAATTTAGTTCAGTCATCGAACGTTGCGCATGCCGGTAATAACCGCGCCGCGCTTCCCCCGTCTTGTATAAGCCAAAAATAAACGCGGCCGGAGGATCAGGTTTAAAATTCTAATTCGAATTTCGTAAAACCGTCTTTATTTCATCCAGGCACGCTTTAACAGCCGGCGGCAGATGCTGAGCATAAGGATAAATCGCGTAAATATGATTGATATCAAGTTGATATTTAGGAAATACCTCCACCAGCTCATCAGCGGTATTAAATAAAAAGTCCGGGATTAAGCCTACCCCGACCTGATCTTTCAATAACGCCAGGCAAGTGTGATAAGAATTTGAAAATACATCGGCGTCTTTTTCGTAAATCAGCTGACTGTCGTCATCCGCTGACTTAAACCGGTGAACTATTTTTCGGCTTTGCCAGTTATTGGCGATATACAGGGTGGCGTTATCAACACCCGAGTTATAAAGAGCCTGATGAACGCAAAACACGTCTCTGAAGCGGCCGATCCGCTGCTGCTTCATGGTGCTGTCTTTCGAGCTTCCCGCCCGGATCGCCAGGTCAATGCGTTCTTCCGCGATATCAACATGCCTGTCGGCACTTAAAAATTCCGGTTTAATTTTCGGATGACGTTTGACCACACCCGCTACCGCCGGCGCGACAATGGTATCCATCAGCGCGTTTGACGCGGTGATTTTTACTCTGCCCTGCGGCTCGTTTAAACTTTCTTTCGCGCTGAATAAAGCTTCTTCCGCGATATTATTCAGTCTTTGACAATACCGGTAAAAATTTTCACCCGCGGCGGTGAGACTCTGCTTTCGGGTTGTACGCTTTAATAGTGTAATGCCTATTTCATCCTCTAAAATTTTTAACTGCTGACTGATCACCGACTTGGAGACGCCTAAAGCTTCCGCCGCCTGAGAAATTGAGCCCGCTTCAACAATGCGAGCGAAAACTGACATGCCTTTAAGGTGTTTCATATTTTTAATTGTTCGGTTTTTATTAACTATCAATTCTGATTACTCTGTTTTTCAAAAACAATGATTTTTTTAAACTGGTTTTCGCTGATTACTAAAGGGGTCGGTCATGTCTCAAAATAGTTTAGAAATTTGTAAGCGGGGAATCGCGGACTGGCAAAAAGCGTTTAACAACCAAGACGCCGCCGGTTGCGCGGAAAAGTACTTAGAAAACACTGTAATGAAAGCTCGTCCGTTCGGTACCTTTACCGGCCGCCAAGAGATCCGGATCTTCTGGCAAGGCATTATTGACCAGGGCTTTGCCAACGTTGAATACACGGATGTCGTATGGACGCCGGCTGAAGACGGCGAGGGTTACATTCTGACTGCGAAATGGACGATGAACAAAGCTTTTGGTGTGGTACACCGTGAGCACTGGGTTATCGGCACTGACGGTAAAGCTCGCCTGAAAAGCGATGATTTTGAAGTTCAAGGTGAACGTTAATTTGGCGGTTTTCTGGCGCACGACCTAAGCCCGGTTAAACGCGGGCTCAGGTTTATCCCGCCCGCTCCTTTCTTCTTGCTCAATAAAACGTACAATGACCCGATTATTTCCTTTGAATTTAAGCCGTAATGACACAAGAAAAATTCGCGACTATTTATCACCGGGCGGTTGAGCGTAAAGGCGGCGAGCGAAATCTAGAAAGCTTATTATCCAAACCGTTAACTCAAGAAGCGCTGCTGCAAATTCCCGATGACCGCTGGTTAGCGGTTTTTACCATGAAAGTTTTTCAGTGCGGCATATCCTGGCAGGTGGTCCGGAATAAATGGGATAACTTCGAAGAGGTGTTTTTCGGCTTCAAACCTGAATTGCTGTTAATGCTCTGCGATGAGCAGTGGGAGGACAAAGCCCGCGATCCGAGAATTATTCGTCACCTCACTAAAGTCATGACGATACCGGCCAACGCCCGGATGTTAATCAATACCGGCTATGAGCACGGCTCATTCAGTAAAATGGTCGCGGACTGGCCTGAGGACAATACGACCGGACTGTGGGAGTACCTTAAAAAGCACGGTAAACGATTAGGCGGAAACACGGGCGCTTACGCGCTGCGTCAGGCAGGCGTTGATACTTTTCTGTTATCTTCTGACGTTGAGGCTTACCTGCGGAATACGGGCATTATTGATTCCGGAAAAACCACCGCGAGAGCCATGAAAGCGGCTGATACCGCATTTACTCAATGGCGACGGGAATCAGGAAGAAGCTTGACTGAAATCAGCCAGATTATCGCGTTTAGCCGCGGTGAGAACAGGATATAAAAGATTTTAACGGTCAAAACCTCTAAAATTGAAACATTTACTAACAGTAATGTTAACAATTTCACCTTTATCTTGATTAGGATCATCTTACTTTTCCAAACGGACTTAACCAATGAAACTAAAAACATCAATCAGTGTTGTCACACTATCTTTGAGCGCAGTTCTTGCGGGATGCGCCGCAACGGGTACAGAGCAACCGCGAGCGTCAGCCGCCGCTGAAGTACGGAAAAATCAATCTGAAAGTGAGAAAGCCAACGCCTTATTTGAGCGAATCTTCCTTGAGAATGTGATGGCGAGTCCTGTCAGTCAGACATATCTCGGCATCAAAAAAGATTATGATAAGTGGGATGAAATCAGTGAAGAAGCGGATCAGAAAAATCTGACCCGCGCTCAGGCTCATCTGGACAAGCTGCTCGAAATTAATGCCGCCAAACTCGATCAGCAGACCAGGCTCAGTTATGACCTGTTAAAGCAAAATTTAAAGAATGCTATCGCTGATCATCAATGGCGCTTTCATAGCTATCCGGTAAACCAAATGTACGGCGTTCACTCAACCACACCGTCATTCCTGATTAACCAGCATCAAATCACGAATGTAAAGGACGCGCAAGCCTATATCAGTCGCTTAAACGGTATCAAACAGCGCTTTGAGCAGTTAGAGACCGCTTTGAAAGTACGTGCGGATAAAGGCGTTATCGCACCTGAATTTGTCTTTAATTATGTGATTTCCGACAGTGAAAACTTGATTAAAGGCCAGCCGTTTACTGACGGCGAAGACAGCGTGCTCTGGGCTGATTTTAAGAAAAAAGTGGCCAAATTAAACCTGGAGCCGGCACAAGAGCAAACCTTATCAGATGATGCGAAACAAGCCTTACTTGCTAATGTGGGCCCGGCTTATACAAGGTTCATCGCTTATACCAAAACCTTGCGGCAGCAAGCCGATACCCGTGACGGCGCCTGGAAGTTACCGCAAGGCGAGGCGTTTTATAACAACGCGCTTGCTCGCACAACCACAACCGACATGACAGCCGGTGAAATTCATGAACTCGGGCTAAGTGAAGTGGCTCGTATTCATGATGAAATGCGCCAAATCATGCGCAAGGTAGACTTTAAAGGTAATCTGCAAGCGTTCTTTAAATTCATGCGTGATGACGACCGGTTCTACTATCCGGATACTGAGCAGGGCCGCCAGAAATACTTAACCGAAGCTACCGCTTTCATTGATAATATGACCGGTCGCTTAGACGAAGTATTTAAAATCAAACCGAAAGCGCCTTTGATTGTAAAGCGTGTCGAAGCCTTCAGGGAAAAATCGGCGGGTAAAGCATTTTATAATCAGCCCGCGCCGGATGGCTCTCGTCCGGGTATGTACTACGCCAATCTTTACGATATGAAAGCGATGCCGATTTACCAGATGGAAGCGCTGGCTTACCACGAAGGTAACCCGGGTCATCACATGCAAATCGCCATCGCGCAGGAACTTGAAGGCGTTCCCGACTTCCGTAAATATGGCCGTTACACCGCTTATGTGGAAGGCTGGGGGTTATATTCCGAGTACTTCCCGAAAGAGATGGGATTATATGAAGACCCGTATTCTGACTTCGGCCGTTTAGCGATGGAGCTGTGGCGCGCGTGTCGTCTGGTGGTCGATACCGGTATTCATGAGAAAAAATGGACCCGTGAGCAAGGCATCGAATACTACACCAGCAATACGCCGAACGCGGTTTCTGATGCGGTGAAAATGGTTGAACGCCACATTGTGATGCCTTCACAAGCCACGGCTTATAAGATTGGTATGCTTAAAATTTTAGAGTTACGAAATAAAGCTCAAAAGCAACTTGGCGATAAATTCGATATCAGGGACTTCCACACTCTGATTTTAAAAAACGGCCCTCTGCCGCTGGATGTGTTAGAGCTTAAAGTTAATGACTGGGTGGCTGAAACCAGGTAAAACTCATAAAACAGAAAAGGTAGCAATTTAGTTACCTTTTTCTTTAGATGTAATAGTTCACAACAAATCGAAAGGCTTACCTCATCGAGCTCTCATCTAACTTTCTGGCTTGTTTATTTCTAAAGGTTCGATCAATTTTTTTACATTCAATAACGTTTTTGACTCTTGCTTCCTGACCACCTCGGATAACAACGGTAGATGCAATTAGATTCACTTTTTGTGCTTTAGCCCTGCCTTTTTTCCATGTGAAAAACACCAGATGCTTACCTTTAGTGGTATTCAGATAGCACTTGTGATCCGTATAAGCGTTTTTGGCGAAAACCGGCGGGCTGACACATGTTGTTAACAACAGGGCTGTAATTATCGGCTTTATCATTGCCAGCACTCCTCAGGATCTCTCTCTCCGGTTGCCGTTAAGGTGATTTTTCCGCACTCAGTATCCCGTGTTTTTTGCGCTCCCTGAGCTTTTGCGGTTAGAGTAAAACCTCCGTCACCGTCTTTGGCTGATGTTGAAATTGAATATAAACCGTTTTCAACGTCCCAGGAATTACCGTCTAACCCTAAACTCTTCAGTTTGTCAGCATACTGGCGATTATCCAGATAATACTGTTCCTGCAGATTAGCGACATGCACCAGGCCTGACACCGCATCACCTCGGGCGCCCCTGGTGACATAATCCACGTAGGACGGATAAGCGATTGACGCGAGAATGCCAAGAATCGCCACTGAAATCATAAGTTCGATCAGAGAAAAACCATTGACTGATTTCATTTATTTAATCCTCAACATAGTAGTAAAAGCTTTTAATTTTTCTTATTGTCGCCACTTTCTTTTCAACCCCCGGGATATAGCGACCGTCACCGTTATCCTTACCATCACCGGGCGGAATAACAATGGTTGGTGTATCGGGAATTCCTTTTACGACCTTATAAGGGAGCTGATTTTGACCGGGATCGGAGTTACAGTCACCGTCACAGGTTAACCAGCGGAAGTTGCGATGTCCGAAATGCAGATCCAGTGCGTATAAGCGTCCCTCTCCGGCAATGAGACATTGATTGCCTGAAGATCCAGTAGCCCCCGGCACATAAGCCGGGAAGAACACCCGACCGCTGATGATGGCCGCCGCGGCCAAGGTTTTTTCACCGTTATCGGTAAAACGGTAGTACCAGCCTTTTTTTGACGAAAAAGCAATGCGTTCAGTGTTCGTTTCGGGTGAGCCGGCGGAGATATCATACAAATCGCTGAGCACCAGAGGGGCGGGTATATCCGAACCTGAAAAAGTCCGCGATTTAATATTTCGGTCTTGCAGAGTGAAAAACATATCCGTGCGCTGAGTGTCTTTCGGTGTCGGGCGGTTACCGCTGCCGATTACCACCGCGTCATAGGGAATATTCTGATACATATTATGAGAATTGCCGCTGTCGTCCGTTACCGTTGTCATATTCTTAATAACGGTTTTAGCCACCACCGGCTCGGCAAAAAATCGCCTGTCCTGAGAGAGTGAGCTGCCGCCTAAATCGGCAAACTTAAATGCTGTCCACTTGGTTTTATCCGCGGACGGCAAATCCATTCGCCATAGGTTTCCGCCGGTATCTGAAGCGTAAATTCTGTCTGTTACGCCGTCATCGTCAGCGTCAAGGACGGCAACCGAATTAGGAATGCTGTCCTCAAGTGCCGGCATTGATGTCACACTGCCTGTTGAACCTCTTCCGAAGTGATGAATAAGACTGCCGCTTTCGGCGTCAACAATAAAAACGCCTCGGCCTTTAGAGTCAGCGCTTCCGATGCCTGAGGTATCTTTACTGGCAGGCAGGTAACCGGCGCCGATGATTAACACGGGGCCATCACGGCCGGGAATTTTAGTGACGACCGGCTCAGACCAGGTTTGTCCTAACTCGTCACCCCAGTCAGAGCTGTCTTTCTTCCACATAAATTTAGGCGCGTCAGGATCGGTGATATTCAGGGCGTAGTAGGAACCGCCGCCGCGGCGCATACCAAAAAACGCCCACGCCTTGCTCACGGTTGCCCCGTTTCGCTCAACATAAGCCACCGGCGGACTATCCAGACCATAAACCGAATGAACATTAGACGGGACATTCGCTTTTAATTCCGAGACGTTAGAGAGTAACTCGTAAGGCATGAAGGCCCATGACTCAGTAACACTGGTGCCTGAGTCTTTAAACATGTGCATAAAACCATGGTTGGTGCCCATCAATATGCGCACGTCTTGCTGAGTCGCTGACGGACTGTAGTTAATCGCGAGCGGTTTTGAATGCAGCGGATCGCCGATGATATCGATACGATAATCCGTAGCGGAATTATCTTTATCATCATCATCAACATCGATGCCTTTAGCCCAGTTAAAATGCTCATCTAATTCAGAGGTCGCGACGCCCATATGCAGCGCCAGTTTACTGTCACCGCCCGCTTTCGCTGAGGCATTGGTTTTGCTGAACTCCACCAGAGTACCGGTGTCACCGGTACCGAAATCACCATACAGCGTTCTTGTTGCACCTGAACCTCTTACAACCGCGGCCGCGCCGCCTTTATTTACATCGTTACCGTCATTACATTCATCGCTTGGCGTCCAGACAGAGCAAGCGGAAGGGAGAATGCCGGTGTCATCAGCCAAAGCGTCAGCGTTTTTTTTATCAACCACTTTGCCGCTTGAGGTCACTCTGAATTTTTTTAGATTACCGCTCCATCTCGGCCCCTTATTCGGCAGGAACATGGCATAATAAACCGCGTCTAATGTTCGGGTGCGGTCAAAGTTATTGGTTGCGATAGAAGGTGAGGTAAAACTGGCGCTGGTTTGTAAAATCTCGCCGATTGATTCGGTCAAAGCACTTTGAAGCTCTACATTATCATCAGCGTGGAAATACTTTCCCTGTCCTCTGTCCGCCGTTTCCCGAAGCAGCTCACCGGCGCTGTCAGCACCGCTGCTGAAACCGATAGTGTAGGTTTTAACGCTCTGCTCACCGTCAATATTGGTATTAACGTCATTACGGCTCATCCAGCCGGCGAGCGCGGCCAGATAACTGCCGCTGACTTTATCTGAATAGTTTGCTCCGGTTAAATTTTCAATCAGACTGTCGGCGTCGCTATCCGCGTTAGGTGAGCCGTCGGTGATGTATATGATAAACGCCCCGCTGCCGCAGTTTGAATCAGCCAGCGGAGATTCGTATTGACCATTTTTCTCTGCGCCGGGATCCTTACGCGGTGACAAATTCGGCGTGGAGTCACCTTGAATATTCTCATTGCCGTAATAGACCGGGCTGCCTGAAAAGTAACGGTAAGCCTCATATAGCGTTTCGCAAAGCGGCGTCCAGCCGCGGTCATCCAGCGACGGGATTACATCCAGCAGTACCGAGCGGGTTGATTCGTCATTACGCTCAATGGCCTTAACAATTCGCCCGCCGTCATAAATAGAACTATTATTAGCGTTGAATACCGCGATACCGAAATCGACGGCCGGCGTGGTAACAATCACATCCTCAATCACGCGCCTGGCGATTTGCATCCGGGAGTAGTTTTTTTGCGGGGCTGAACTGCTGTGATACCAGTCAATATAGTTTCTGGTGTAAATCGTGACCGGCTTACCGATACCGAAATTAGTCAGCATGGCGCGGTCTATGGCATTACTTTTATCGGCGTCGGTTGATGAGCCGGTAATAAGCGCGTATCTCACAATATCATCAGGACTGCCTTCACCGTCAACCGGGAAACCGTCCGCGGAAGCATCGTTATTGCCGGCATTCTTGTTATCAATATCCTCATAACAATCAATAATCTGAATATTGCCGCCATTACCGGCAGGCAGCTCTTCCCAGGCTCCGGCTTGTCCCGTAAAACGATACTCTCTCAGGTAACCGGTAAAGACACCGTAATTATCCAGATACTGCCAAGACGTAGCACAAGCATTAACGGCGTTACTGAAAGTTTGTGAACTTGATACGGAAGGTACCACCGACTCATCAACCGAATAGTAAAGCTGCGTGCCGGATGAAATACTGTCGTTACGAGGGTAAAACTCTTTGACGGATTGGTTCGTCCCCATACTGCCCGATGTATCAAAAATAATCAGCACCTTAGGTCGATTATCTGAGCGGGCGCTGCCGCCTGAGACATAGAGGTCGGTATCATCCGCGACAGACGTTAAAGTGATAACTAAAGGCGCGGCAAAGGCGAACATTGTTTTGGTTAATTTCATCTGTGCTTATCCTTAATTCACATTATCCGGTACATTTTTAAACGCTTTTACCAATTTAATTCTGCCCATGTCATTACGGCCATAACTGACCTCTAAACCGACTCTCATGCAGGCAAAGGGAGAATTATCAGCGTTACTTTCTGCTCTGGACTCTCGCGCGCACATGATTTCTTTTTCTGGTATCCAAGTCATGGTAATCGACGGATGACCGGGACACTGAACCTTAAGATTTGAGTTTACGGGTTTTATAAGCGGGTATCTTTCCAGCTCGCCTTGCGCGCAATTCAGAGCCTCAATTCTTTCAGCTCCCGCTCCCGCCATTTTCAATGACATGGTAGAGTTAGTCGCTAAAGACACACCGATAATGGTCATCAGAAGCAAAACGATAATCGCAAAAAAAAGCACCACTCCCTGTTGTTTTTTCATGGTTACGCACCGTCCATACAATCGGGAAACTCATCAGAATCGATACTTGAAAAATTGTTAAGCGCTACAGAGGTAGAAACAACTTTGCGACGATAATGATCATTTTTAGCAATGATAGTTTTATCCCCTAACACGTAATTGCTTTTATTGGTAAAGCTTGAATCTTTTTCAATTGAACGAACCAGAACAAATAACCTTAACGCCACCACTTTCTGAGGGTTACTGACGCAATCTAACTTAGGTGCGTTATCCCAGACATCATCAGGAACATTATCCGCGCTTACAAACGCTTCCGCTGACGGGTCACCCTCTGTGTCAATACCATATAAAATTCTGATATTTTCGATGCCCTCGACCAATTGTTGCTCACTGCCGCCACGGCTGTTCATATTCGCGTTGACTAAAACACGCCGCCTTAAATTAGGCACACCGTTTTCCGTACGTATATAGTACACATGATGCAGATATTCCCAATGACGGTAATCATCAGTCGTCACTTTAGCCGGTTTTCCTTTTCCGCCGCGAAAGAAAAAAGCATGTACATTATTAGTGGAGACAAAATGACGATTAGCGTCATTAAAAGGTAAAGCGACACTTTCAGCCCGACCCGCGGCCCGTTTAATTTGCAGGACATCAGTGGCGGAATCGACGTTAGATAAACAAGATAAACGATCCGGGCTGACGCCGCTCTCATAACCCCAGAGCATTCTGAAGCTTGCACCCATAGGGTAAGAGCCGTTATCCATCCCTCCCCCCGTACAATCATTGATAATTTTATTATGATTACCGTCAGGATCATCGGGATCAGCAAAAACCTCGAAACTCATTTGTCCGGTTGTCATATAGCCCAAAAATCCCGCCTGGCTTATATCCCGCTCCATTATCGCCAAGGCGATTCGGCCGTTTTCCTGAAGTTCATTAAAGTGACTGGTGGTGTTGACATTGGTTGAGGACATTCTGAACATGGTGAATAAACCCAGCGTCAAGAACAGGCTTATTACCATAGCCACCATGAGCTCAACTAATGAAAAGCCTTTAGCAAAACTGATATCGTTAATTTTTCCTGTCATGTTCAGCCACTCACGATTTTATTGGAGACCGTCAATTTGCGGCGATGATCATCGGAGCCGCACTCCGGAGTTTGCGGCGAACCTGAGTCATCATTTCCTGTTGTCAATTTCCTGATCCCTTTCCAGCGAATAACAACTTCAACGTGCTTCAATTGCCTCCCGTCAAACGGCGCGCCTTCGTCAGTCACGCTGACGCAGGCCTGAGGCGTATCTAATCCGCCGAGACCGTGAGTCCCTTTAAGTTCGTTGTTACCGATTAACGCCTGTTCCCAGAAATATAAATCGTAATCCTTAAGCTCATTGGCATCGCATAACGCCGCCGGATCCCGGCATATCTTACCGGGCGCGGATAATGAACCGTCATAAGTGCCGCTGTAAGCGTCAAGTATCGTATTATTCACCTTCATTCGGTTAATAATGTCATGAGCGAGGTAGGAAGCCTGAGTTTGCTGATAAGACTCAAATGAGCCCTGTTTAGAAATAATATGCAGATTGAACACGCCGATTAAACCGATGACCAAAATCACCAGTGAAACGAGTACTTCAATGAGGGATAATCCTTTCTCACTGCCATTCATTGGCGTCAATCCTCTGTCCTTTGCCGGTTTTATGACTGTTATTTTATCGCTTTTTTCTCTGTTGTCAGCAACAGATTTCTGAATGGAGAACCGATATTAGAACACTTTTTATTCACTTGCCACAAAAAAAGAGGCCGAAGCCCCCTGAAGGAAGATTTAACAATTAACGCAGCTCCGCCGGCACGGCGAAAACGGTATCTTCCTCACGCCCCTCAACCTCAGTGATGACACTCGGCGCGAACCGGGTGATTGCTTCGACCACCTGCTGTACTAAAACTTCCGGCGCGGAGGCTCCCGCGGTGACCGCCACTTTAGATTTACCTTCAAACCATGACGCCGTCACATCCTCGGCGTTATCGACAAGGTGAGCCTCAATACCGTGCTTTTCCGCCAGCTCACGTAAGCGGTTTGAATTGGAACTGTTTTTAGACCCGACCACAATCATTATATCGGCATTGGGCGACAGGGTTTTCACCGCATCCTGACGATTTTGTGTGGCGTAGCAGATATCATCCTTGCGGGGACCTTCAATGCAGGGAAACTTGTTTTTTAAGGCTTCAATAATATCAACGGTCTCATCGACCGATAACGTAGTCTGGGTGACAAAACATAAATTATCAGGATTTTTCGGTGACAGTTCAGCGACATCCCCGACGGACTCAACTAAGTAAACGCCGCCATCGGGGTTACTGTATTGTCCCATGGTGCCTTCGACTTCAGGGTGTCCGGCGTGACCGATGAGAATACATTCAATCCCTTTGCGGCTGGCGCGTGTCACTTGCAGGTGAACTTTTGTAACGAGCGGGCACGTTGCGTCAAAAACTTTAAGACCGCGATCTTTGGCCTCTTTACGCACCGCCTGCGAAACGCCGTGAGCGCTGAAAATTACGATACAGTCATCAGGTACCTGATCCAGCTCTTCAACAAAAATCGCACCGCGATCTTTTAAGTTTTGAACCACATAGCGGTTATGCACCACTTCATGACGCACATAAACCGGCGGTTCAAATAATTCCAGCGCACGCTCGACAATACTGATGGCGCGGTCAACACCGGCACAAAAGCCGCGGGGATTGGCCAGCATGATATTCAAACCGTCAGTTTCAACCTGTTGTACCGTAATTTTGTCTGAAGAGTTCATCAAAGTACCTGCATTACTTCTATCTCAAAGGTTACATTATGCCCGGCGAGAGGATGATTCAAGTCAACGGTGACAGAGTCTCCAGCCACCTCCCGCACGATCCCGGGGATTTCACTGCCGCCCGGCCCCGCAAAACTGACGATCACGCCCTCTTCCAGGCGCATATCCGCGGGAAAACGGGTCTTATCAAGGTAGTGAATCGCGTCAGGGTTAGATTCACCAAAGGCGTCAGCCGCCTTCAAAGAAAACTTATGCTTATCACCTTCTCGCAGGTTTTCAAGCTCGGCCTCAAAAGCCGGACTTAAACTGTTATCACCTATGTTCAGGCGGGCGGGTTTACCTGAAGCTTTTGTACTGTCAGCCGTTGAGCCGTCTTCCAGCAAAATTTCCATATGACACAGTAATGATTTAGATAACGTCACTTAAACCTCTTTTTGTTCTTTTTTCTCGCCGACAAACGAGTCAAGAATGATTAAACCCGCACCGACACAGATGGCGGAATCCGCGATATTAAACGCGGGAAAGTGGCTGTTGTTCCAGAACACGTCGATAAAATCGACCACAAAACCATGCAGTAAACGATCAAATAGGTTACCGATCGCACCGCCGATTACCAGGGTAAACGCCAGATTCGTGCGCCACTCACTCACTTTTTGCTTACGCAGCCATACTGTAAGCAAGACAGTGATCCCGACCGCGATAACAGTAAAAAACCAACGCTGCCAGCCACCAGCATCCGCAAGAAAGCTAAATGCTGCGCCAGGGTTTTGGACATAAGTGAAATTTAATACAGGTAATAAATTTATTGATTCATATAAATCAAAATTCGCTAATACCCATTGCTTAGACAGTTGATCGGCAACAATGGCCACAACCACTACCCAGTACCATTTCAAACCACTTTGTCTCCAATCTGACGGCATGCTTTTTCCTTTTATTAATAAAATCCTGCTACTTTCTTTATCGTCACTCCTGTGAAGGCGGGAGTCCAGCGTCTTTCGTTAAAATAATTGAAAAGTCGCTGGATACCCGCTAACAACATGCGGATATGACAAGAAATAATAATTAAGCGAACTTACGCGTCTCGCCTTCACCTTCAATATTAGTTACGCAGCGCTGACACAAGGTCGGATGCGCGGCAATGTGACCGACCTCGTCACGATAATGCCAGCAACGCTCACATTTTTGCGCTTTAACCTTACCTGCGACCAACCTGAGTGAAGCAAGGTCAGTCTTAGCCGCATCCGCCGGAGCGTCCGCTAACGGTTTAACATTCACTCTGGAGGTCAGTAATACGAAACGAAGTTCATCTCCGATCTCAGCTAATTCAGCCGAAAGCTCTTCAGCGGCATATAAGGTGACTTCCGCTTCGAGTGAGCCGCCGATCGTTTTATCACGGCGGGCTTGTTCCAGCACTTTGTTTACTTCAGTACGAACTGACAGCAGCGTCTGCCAGTATTCATCACTCAAATCACCCTCAGTGACGACAGACTCCAGCCCCGTGTACCACTCCTGAGTGAATACATACTTATCACGCTCACCCGGTAATAGCCGCCATACTTCATCAGCGGTAAAACTTAAGATCGGCGCAATCCAGCGTACTAACGCTTCCGCAATCAGGTAAAGCGCTGACTGACAGCTACGGCGAGCGTGACCTTCCGCTTTCGCCGTGTACTGGCGGTCTTTAATTATATCTAAGTAGAAACCGCCTAACTCGACCGAGCAGAACTGCATCAGCTTTTGCGTCACCGAGTGGAAGTTATACTGATCGTACGCAGCCAGAATTTCCCGCTGAATCGCATGCGCGCGACGCACGACCCAGCGGTCAACGGCGACCATATCTTCAACCGCGACCATGTCGGTTAGCGGGTTGAAACCGTTTAAGTTCGCCAGCAGGAAACGAGCCGTATTACGGATACGACGATAAGAATCGGCGCTGCGGTTAAGAATTTCATCAGAAACCGTCATTTCACCGCTGTAATCAGTAGCGGCAACCCATAAACGTAAAATATCGGCACCTAATTTACCCGTTACTTGCTGAGGTGAAATCACGTTACCGATAGACTTAGACATCTTGCGGCCCTGACCATCAACGGTAAAGCCGTGGGTAAGCACTTGCTTATACGGAGCCTTACCGCTCATCGCCGCTGAAATCATCAATGATGACATAAACCAGCCGCGATGCTGATCACTGCCTTCCAGGTACAGGTCAATATCCGCCCCCCCTTCTTGCGTGAAAGCGTATTGCGCACGATTTGCCACAACCGAAGAGAAGGTAGAACCCGAGTCATACCAGACGTCTAGGGTATCAGTGATTTTGCGATAATGCTCACCCTCTTCACCGAGCATTTCAGACGGTTCTAAATCGAACCACGCCTGAATACCCTGTTGCTCGATACGGTGAGCCACCCGCTCCATCAAGGCTACGCTGTCCGGGTGTAATTCATCGGTTTCTTTATGAACAAATAAGGTAATTGGTACACCCCAGGTCCGCTGACGGGAGATACACCAGTCCGGACGCCCTTCCACCATTTTCTCGATACGGCTCTGACCCCAGTCCGGGATCCATTGTGTCTTTTCGATTTCAGATAGCGATGCCGAACGCAGGCCGTTATTGTCCATTGAAATGAACCATTGCGGCGTGGCGCGGAAAATAATCGGCGTTTTATGTCTCCAGCAATGCGGGTAGCTGTGACGATAATTTTCATGATTCAGCAGAACTTGCTTTTCTTGCAGCAGCTCAACCACTGATTTGTTGGCTTTAAATACATGCTGACCGGCAAAGAACCGCGTATCCGGCTTATAAACGCCGTTATCACCTACCGGGTTCGCCACTTCTAAACCGTATTTCCGCCCTACGACAAAGTCGTCCTGACCGTGACCGGGCGCGGTGTGAACGATACCCGTACCGGCGTCAGTCGTAACGTGATCGCCTAAAATCGCTGGCACGTCAAAATCGTAGAACGGATGCTTAAAGCGCAGCAATTCAAGTTCGGCACCTTTCGTTGTGCCCAGAGTTTTGTACTCTTCAGCGCCGAAACGCCGCATGCAGTCTTCAGCTAACACTTCGCCTAGCACTAACGCTTCAGTTTTACCGTCTTTGGTGTATTCAACTAAAGCGTAATCAAGCTCAGCGCTCATAGCGACAGCGCGGTTTGCCGGAAGCGTCCAGGGCGTTGTTGTCCAAATCGCCGTCGAGACTTGGTTAGCGTAATCCGCTACGCCGAACTTTTCAGCCACCGCTTTTGAATCAACGGCCGCGAAAGCGACATCAACGGCCGGTGAGGTTTTATCCTCATACTCGACTTCAGCCTCAGCCAAAGCGGAACCGCAATCCGTACACCAGTGAACGGGCTTGACACCTTTATGAAGATGGCCGTTGCCGATAACCTTAGCTAAAGAACGGATGATGTTAGCTTCGGTTTCATAGTCCATGGTCAGATAAGGATTTTGCCAATCACCCAACACACCTAAACGAATGAAATCATCACGCTGACCGTCAACTTGTTTCGCCGCGTACTTGCGGCATTCTTCACGAAACTCTGCCGCGGAAACTTTATGTCCCGGTTTACCGACTTTTTGCTCGACTTTAAGCTCAATAGGCAGACCGTGACAGTCCCAGCCGGGGACATAAGGTGCGTCGAAACCCGACAAGGTTTTCGACTTAATAATAATGTCTTTCAGGATCTTGTTAACTGAGTGACCGATATGAATAGTACCGTTCGCGTATGGAGGGCCGTCATGCAAGATGAATGGCTTACGGCCTTGACGGCTTTCACGAATCGCTTGATAAAGCTTGTCTTCGTTCCAGCGTTTTAACATCTCCGGCTCACGATTCGCCAGATTACCTCTCATCGGAAACTTAGTTTCCGGCAAATTCAATGTTGATTTATAGTCGCTCATTTATCCCATACACCGTAAATTTGAACAGTTAACAGTACTGTTCACAAACATATCGTCACTCCGTGAAAACCTGAAGCCCAACGGCTTTTATTAAAAGAAACAAAAGACACCGGTTACCTGCCTGCGCAGGTATGACAAATCTTTTTCCGTCATTCCCGAGAAAACGGAAATCTAGCGCGTTTAAGTTTTTAACAAAAAGATCACCAGACACCAACTTTTGCTGATGTGACTGAATATCCGCTATTTAGCTAGCGTCACTGCCGAATAAGGCTCTGGCCTCATTCGCATCATCAATAATTTGCGCTTTTAACGCGTCTAACGACTCGAAAGGCCGTTCTTCCCTGATTTTCGCAACCAGCTCAACCTCAAGATACTGACCATAAATATCACCGTTAAAATCAAACAAATGGACCTCCAGCTGGCATTGCTGGCCGTTAACCGTAGGTCTGAACCCCACGTTGGCCACCCCCTCATAAACATCACTGTCGCGCCAGAACGCACGCACGGCAAATACGCCGCGAACAGGAACCACATTGCGCTTTAAGGCAATATTCGCCGTCGGAAAACCTAATGCTCGTCCGAGTTTCTGGCCATGCGCCACCCGACCACCCAGCAGATAAGGGTGGCCGAGCATACGTCTGGCCTGCTCAAAATTTCCGTCAGCTAACGCTTCACGAATCGACGTCGAGCTCACACGAGTACTGCCGACTATAAAGCTTTTGGTACTGACCACGGCAAAACCGTGTTTCTCACCCGCTTTGCGGAGCATTTCAAAATTACCGGCTCGTTTATTGCCAAAACAAAAATCATCGCCGACAACCAGATATTTCACACCCAGTTGCCTAACCAACAACTCTTCAATAAATTCTTCAGGCGGCAAACCGGCAAACTTACGGTTGAAGTTGACACACAATACCCGGTCAATTCCCAATTCATCAAGTAAAATGATTTTATCACGAAGCAAACTCAGTCTCGCGGGCGCGTCTTCACCTTTAAACAGCTCTTGAGGCTGCGGCTCAAACGTCATCAAGGTCGCCGGCAAATCAAAATGCCTGGCTTTTACGACCAGGCTGGCGATCACCTGAGCATGTCCCCGATGCACACCGTCAAAGTTACCAATGGTTAATACACAACCATGGTGCTTAGGTAGAATATTGTGGATACCGCGAATTAATTCCATTCTGGTACTTTTTTTATGCGCATAAGTGGCAGGAGTATATCAGTCATCCAGCTCAGGTTTAAGCTTCCATGGCTTAATTCCGAATAAAAACAAAGCAACTGAGTATGAAATTCCGCCGAGTATGATTAATTTGGCCAGTTCAAAACCTCTTACCCGGCTGTCGCTGTCAATCCATAGTTGATCGGTCAGATTTAACTGATAAAGCACCGCGCCCATTATCGCGGATGCCGTTAACACTTTCACAAAATACCGCAGCGTCCGCTTACTGAAATGATAAACACCGAGCTTATAAAGGCCGCGGTATAATAAGCCGGCGTTGACTAATGCCGATAATGACGTGGCAACAGCAAGACCAACAAAACCGAAAGGAATCGCGAAAATGACGTTAAACACCATATTGCCGCCGATGGCGATGATGCCGTAACGAACCGGGGTTTTGGTATCTTGTCTTGAATAGTAACCCGGCGCTAATACCTTAATCATCATAAAATTCAGCAATCCGCTGCCGTAAGCAATCAAGCTCATTGACGCTTGCCGTACATCGGTGAAATCAAATTCACCCCGCATGAACAAAACCATCAGCATCGGCTTAGCCAGCAAAATCAACCCCACCATCGCCGGCACGCCAAGTAACAGGATAAATCTCACCCCAAAATCCATGGTCTGCCTGAAACCCTGTCCTTCATCATTGACGTGTTTTTTTGATAAAGCGGGTAAAATCACCGTTGCGATAGCAATACCGAACAAACCTAACGGAAATTCCAATAATCGGTCTGAATAATACAACCAACTGATCGAACCCGTAGCCATAAAACTGGCGATAAAAGTATCAAATAGAAGGCTTAGCTGAGTGACTGACACACCAAATAACGCCGGCAGCATTAATGTGCGTATTTTAACCACACCCTCATGATCCCAGCCCCATTTCGGCTTAATCAGTGCTCTTTCTTTATATAAAAAAGGTATTTGAAACAAAAATTGAACCAGACCACCTAAAAATACACCTATAGCCAAACCGACTTCCGGCTCCTCAAGCTCAGGAGAAATTAAAATGGCGGCGCCGATCATCGCCACGTTAAGAAAAACAGGCGTAAAAGCGGAAACCGCGAAACGACCACGGGTATTTAAAATTGAACCCGCCAATGCCACAAAAGTAATAAACCAAAGATAAGGAAAAGTAATTTTGAGCATAAAAGAGGCAAGCTCAAATTTTTCTCCGTCAGGACCGTCATTAATCCAATCCCAGAACCACCCGGCGCCGAATAAGGCGGCGATAACCGGTGAGCCAATAATCGCTACCAAGGTAACAATAGAGACGACGGCACCCAAAGTACCCGCTACCTTGGCTATCAACTCCCGGGTTTCTTCTCTGGTCTTGGTTTGTTCGTATTCAGTAAACACAGGCACGAAAGCTTGATTGAACGCCCCTTCGGCAAACAGCCTTCTTAAGAAATTGGGGATACGATTAGCGAAAATAAACACGTCAGCACTGACCCCCGCTCCGACCAGGTTTGCGATCACCACATCCCGTATTAATCCTAATATCCTTGAGATTAATGTCATCGCACTGACTACCATGCCTGATCTGAATAATTTTTTGCTCAAAAGAACTCCAAAAAATGGCTTTTATATTACAAAATATGTGTGCATTTAACAGGGGGAGCTGTTAAAATTGCGCTACATTTTACACAACCCGGGTTGAAGAAAGGCAAATGCTTACAGATTTCTTGATCTGTGTATAGTGTTTAGTTTGACATTGGTGTGTTTTTCAGGCATATTCCTCGACCTTTAAAAAATCTTAATATCCAGTTTTTAGGAGTTGCACCTTGGCTAACAGCAAGTCTGCAAAGAAACGCGCGATTCAATCTGAAAAGCGTCGTAAACACAACGCAAGCCGTCGCTCTATGCTACGTACTTATCTTAAAAAAGTAATCGCTGCTATCAAAGCCGGCGATCATACCGCGGCAACTGAGGCTTTCAACGCCGCGCAACCTATCGTTGACAGAATGGCAACTAAAGGTTTAATTCATAAAAACAAGGCTGCTCGTCATAAGTCACGCCTTAACGCTAAAATTAAAGCACTTGCAGCTTAATTTTTAATAGAGATAAAATAAAAACCGGCTTCGGCCGGTTTTTTTATGCCCAAATTTTATAACTGTAGACGATATAATTAAAAAATGAAAACAATACCTACTCTAATACTGGCAGCGGCGATCAGCACAGCGCTGATAGGCTGCCAAAGAACAACAGAGCCCGGCGCTCCCCGTTCAACCAGTCATCTGCTGATGACAAAAGCTGAGTCATCAAACTTAGGTTACGAGATCGTTGAATCACTGACGGTAGAAATCGGCTCGCGCATGGCGGGAACAGATAAAGATTTACTTGCTGTCGGCTGGGCAATGAACAAATTTGAACAGCTGGGTTATGACCGGGTTTACAAAGAACCGGTAAAAGTGCCGATTTGGGAACGCGGGGAAGCGAGCGCGGAAGTGACCTCGCCATATCCGCAGTCATTGGTTATCACCGCCCTGGGCGGCAGCGTGGCTACACCTGAAAATGGTCTGGAGGCTGAAATCGTTCGATTTGATACCCTCGCGGCGTTAAAAGCGGCTGATCCGGCTGACGTGAGAGATAAGATTGTTTTTATCGATCATAAAACGCAGCGTACCATCAATGGTGCCGGTTACAGCATAAGTGTCGGCGGCCGCTCTCGGGGTGCGGCCGCCGCCGCGGAAAAAGGCGCCGTAGCCGTAGTGATCCGATCAATCGGTACTGATCATGACCGTATGGCTCACACGGGCATGATGCGTTACAAAGACGGCGTTAACAAAATTCCGGCCGCGGCGCTTTCAGCACCGGACGCAAATCAGCTGAACTTAATACTAAAGCGCAATCCGAGCGTGAAAATCAAACTCAACATGTCGCCTGAAAATAAAGGCTTCGCGACGTCTTACAATGTCATCGGCGAAATTACGGGGCTTACTAAGCCTGAAGAAATTGTATTGATTGGCGCGCATCTGGATTCGTGGGATGAAGGCACCGGCGCCCTTGATGACGGTGCCGGTGTTGGCATTGTTATGGCGGCAGGTAAACACATTTTAGATTTGCCGGCACGCCCGCAAAGAACGGTACGAGTTGTCCTGTATGCCGCGGAAGAAATCGGTTTAGTCGGCGGTTTCGCATACGCAAAAGCACATACTGACGAATTACAAAACCATTACATTGCCGCTGAGTCCGATTTCGGCGCGGGATGGATTTATCGTGTTGATGTCAACGTAAATCCGCGCCAACTGAAACAAGTTCATACTGACTTAACGCCGATGACAGCCAACCGTAACATTGAGCTCGGCAACAATGAAGCCGGCGGCGGTCCGGATGTTTCTATGCTTCCGGCATTAGGTGTTCCTGTAGCCTCTTTGCGTCAGGAGGGTTATGACTATTTCGATTATCATCACACGCCGAACGACACGCTTGATAAAATCGTACCGGAAAAACTGGCGCAAAATGTCGCCGCTTACGCTCAATTCGCCTACGCCATGGCAAACTCGAAAGCGCGGTTGAGACCGGTTAACAAGAAGTAAGGCATACACTCGTAATACCTGAAGATGCGACTTTCAGGTAACACATGTATATAAATAAAAACACCATGCTTATCAAATCGGTAAACATGGTGTCTTTTATAAACATAACACAGAAAAACGAATGACTTAACCTCTTCGCAACCAGCGCAACACTTGCCAAATACGCAGTAAAGCCCAGTTATAAGCGGTGAATAAACCGATAAAACCAATGAACATGATTGACTCCGGAACAGAGTATACTTCACCTGCGATACCAATTACCGCAAGCAATAGAGCAAGTAACGTAATACGAACCAATGTCTGCCTTCTGCTGTAACCCGCACGCTCAAAAATGTGATGCAAATGATCACGATCAGGCTTAAACGGCGACTGGCCTTTCTTCACACGGCGGTACATGATGGCCGTCATATCCATTAACGGAATGGCAATTAAGTAAAGCGCGGTAACGGGTGAAAAGGCTTTCTGCTCAGACTCAGCACCGATGACCAGCAACCACACCACCGTCAGGCCTATCAACATACTGCCGGCGTCACCCATAAAAATTTTGGTGACACTTTTGAAAGGCCAGCGTAAGTTAAAAGACAGGTAAGCTAAGATGGCCGGAATAAACAAAAAGCCCAAGAAGAACCAGTTATTACCCGCTTGGTATAGCAAATAAGATAAAGAGGTGAAAGTGACTAAGCTTAACGCCCCGGCCAGACCATCAATACCGTCCACCATATTAAATGCGTTAATCGCACCGATAACGGCAATAACCGTCACCAGCATACCCAGCACACCCAGCTTTATCTCAAAGAAATACAGAATATTTCCGAAGCTGGACAAATAATAACTGGCGCCGAAAATCATAATCGAAGCAATTAATATTTGCGCGACAATTCTCACCTTAACCGATAAATCGTATTTATCATCAAGTACTCCGAGGAACAAAATAAAGGCTGATGAAATGAGATATAAATTGAGCGCTTGATTATGCTCCATTGCGACACTTGTGGCCGCTAACACACCAAGAAAAATAGCCACACCGCCAATTAACGGAATTTGACCAACGTGCAATTTTCTTTCATTAGGTACGTCAACCAGACCCACACGTTTGGCAATAGGGTTTAATCCCTTGATAATGCTGACGGTTAAAGTAAAAGACGCAATAAAGAAGATAATATATTCCATAATCTCGTCCGTAAGAACAAAAAAACCGCGGGATTATAGCACAAAATACTTAAAACACCATGTCGACAAGTCAATTAATTCTATATTGACTTTTTTTGACGAACCGGATTTTGAGCAGATCACTCAGCTGATTCAAAAGCTAACCCGACCTGCAAATCAGCTTTGCAGCGTAACAACCTCTCTTTAAATGCTCTGGGAGATTTAGGCTCACCGTGAACAATTCTCACTAACTTCAACCCTTTTATATTTTTTACGAAATGACTGAGTTCCTCACTATCCGCATGAGCTGAGTATCCGCCCAAGCGATGGATCCGCGCTCTTACTTTTACGATTTCATCATCAAGCGGCACTTCATCATCACCTTTATAGAAAGATCTGCCCGCGGTACCCTTTGCTTGATAGCCGACAAGCACCACATCCGTTCTGTCATCCGCAAGTAATGCTTTTTAATAATTCACGATGCGCCCGCCGCTGGCCAGGAGACAGGTACCATAAGCTGCTCTAGTACTAGTACTCCGTCCTCCGGCACTAACAAAGTAAAGCCGCGCTGGCCTTTGTCAGATAAATCCGCCCTCTGGAGCCCGCGGTCAGCAGCCAGGGAATTCGCCCTGCATGACAATATGACAATGAGTAACAACAACAGCTTTAATTCGTGATACATCAAAATCAATATCCGGCTCCCGCCGCTCGCCACCCTGAAATAAACCACAATCAACCGACACGCTATGATTGTCTTGAATTACCAATTCACGGCAGCAACCTGTTACACCGTTTCGCGCCGTGATGAATTAACCGCTTATTTCAGTTCCTTTCGTTTTGAACTTAGCTTTACTCAACCGAGAAACGTTTTATTTCGCCCAATAAGGGACGTTGCGATTTAAATTTTACTGCAATAGTATAGTTGAGTCCTTAGAATCGTTTATGTTGCTGCCAGATGTCTACTTCAATTTATATTTCTAGCGAGTCCAAACGGATAATCAAACTTGCCTCAAATAAACTTCACGGAATGGAAAAAAGAGTCTTTATGGCTGAAGTGTCTAAAACGTTCTGCTGTGGGAGTCCTAGATTAACGGAAACGGAGTTTGGCTGGGGGAGAAAAGCTGCAGAACCCGGGCTTCATGAGCTGGAAACCGGGTTTGAATGCTTTGGGCATTATGAAGGAAAGCATAGAAGTGAGGAGAATAATCCTCAGCTGGAGGTAGATATTCGGGCGTTAGTCGATCCAGAGTCACAAGCTGATCCAAAATTAAAAAATTCATTTGCTTACACTCGAATTACAGCTAAAGATGTTCGTAAAAAGCTGATTGAGGAAAAAGGCTGGGACTGTGAAGAGTTACCAAAAGAAAGAACGATTAATGACATTTTGAATCGACTCGGTTACAAACTGAAGCGAGTTCAAAAAACCAGGCCACAAAAAAAATTCCTGAAACAGACGCCATCTTTAAAAATGTAAATAAAATTAAAAAAGAAACAGCAGGGAATAAAAAAGTTATCCGTATAAGTATAGATTGCAAAGCCACGGTTAATTTGGGTGAATTTTCTCGACACGGTCAATCCGGAGGGATTGATGCGCTGCAAGCTTTAGATCACGACATGGATGTAAAAGATAAGCTTATCCCGTTCGGAATACTGAACCTGGAAAACGACCAGCTTCATGTGTTTTATGGTAACTCAAGTAAAACCAGCGACTTCATTTGTGACGCTTTAGAGTGGTGGTGGAATTTAGTTAAAGACGAACATCCAGAGGTAGAGGAGCTGGTTATTTTTTCAGATAATGGCCCAGAAAATAGTGGATGCCGGACTCAGTATCTTTTTAGATTAAAACAGTTTAGTGAAAGATCGAAACTGAGGATTCACAACGTTTACTACCCACCTTATCACAGCAAATATAACCCAATTGAGCGGGTTTGGTCATCTTTAGAAAAGCATTGGAATGGTACATTACTGAGCTCAGTAAATACTGTTCCGGAGCGGACGAAAACAATGACTTGGAAGGCTATGACTCCAGTTGTCAATTTAATCGATAAGGTTTACTCAAAAGGAGTCCAGCTAACAAAAAATGAAAAAGAAGATGTCGAAGGTAAAATGATCCGAAATTGTGAATTACCTAAGTGGGATCTGCTTATTATGCTAGAGGGAGTGGTAAATTCTTAACTGCGAGATCCCTAATATTCCGAAGCCGCCGACCGGAACAATCCCTCTCACTGAGTCAGTCTTAAACGATTCAGCTGATACTCTCCAGATAAAATCGCCTGCCACCAGGATTCATTATCCAGATACCACCGCACGGTTTTGCGAAGACCTTCTTCAAAAGACACGTTCGGTTTCCAGTTTAACTCCCGCTGGATTTTCGACGCATCAATCGCATAGCGGGCGTCATGACCGGCGCGATCGTCAACATGACAGATTAAGTCTTGATAATAATTAACCCCCTCTGGCTTATCAGGCGCAAATTCTTCCAGGAGCTGACAAATAGATCCGACAACTTCGAGATTGGTTTTCTGGTTATTTGCGCCGATATTATAGGTTTCACCTGTAATACCCGTTGTTATTACCTTAATCAGCGCCCGCGCGTGATCCTCAACATACAACCAGTCGCGGATCTGCTGACCGCTGCCGTATATCGGTAACGGCTTACCTTTTAACGCATTCAAGATCATATGCGGAATCAGCTTTTCAGGAAACTGATGGCTGCCATAATTGTTCGAGCAATTAGTGAGAATAACCGGCAAACCGTAAGTTCTTCCCCAGGCATGCGTTAAATGATCCGAACCGGCTTTAGTGGCCGAATAGGGGTTATTCGGTGAATAAGCCGTTTCCTCGGTAAACCGCGCCTTTGTATCCGGCAGATCACCGTACACTTCATCGGTAGAGACATGATGAAACCGAAATAGCGATTTTCGCTCAGTTGATAGACTGTGAAAATATTGCCTGGCAACATGCAACAAATTAAAGGTTCCAATAATATTGGTTTGAATGAATAATGACGGATCATCAATAGCACGATCAACATGGGATTCTGCCGCTAAATGCATCACCGCATCCGGCTGATGATTTTGAAAGATTTGCTTAACCTCACTTAAATCGCGAATATCACAACGCTCAAATTTATACCGTCCTGAAAACGCGTTCATGTTCGGTAGTGAAGCTAGGTTTCCGGCATAGGTCAGAGCGTCAAGATTAATTACCTGATATTCAGTGCGGTTCAAAATGTACCGAATAACGGCGCTGCCGATAAAACCAGCGCCGCCGGTGATCAGAAGTTTCATGTCGATGTAATCTTCAAGCGTTAGTGACAGCGACTTTATCAGCTCAATACAGAAAGTAAACTGAAGTTCCGGGCAAACTTCATTAAATTATTGATAAAAGCTTTTAGGGAGCTCGCAGCTCAAAAGATAACTGTTGTTTCTTCACAATTTTGGTGTTCAGATTTAGCGCAGAACAAGGCGCAACGGAGGGCGCATAGCCATAGCTAGTGCCCGTCCATAAACGCTAAGTGACTAACATATATAATATAAAGCTAAAAATAAGGTCAAACACTATGCTCATTGCTTTATAATGTTACATGTTAACCCGTTGTTTTAAATGCATTGTATCTCATTAAGAGGTTGCGATGCGTGAAAAAAATCACCTCAAATTAGCCTGTTTGAAACTTATAACGAACACGAGCTTGGAAGGCAGCTGAAAGCCATTTCTGAGTGTTTGGACTCACATCCTGAAATCCTCGATTTAGCCCTCAACTCTCTTATCTCAACAAAAACCAAAGCGACCGGACGCAATGGTTTAACGGCCGATAGTGTAATACGCACAGCCATACTTAAGTATATACATTGTATATACAGACTTCAAATTGTAGATGATTAACGGTCGTTTTCGTTCGCAACTGGTTTCAAGTTTGTACCACCAATCTACAGGTAATTTGGTGTAAATCTGGTGTATTTATGAATATCCAAACCCTTGCTATAAAAGGCTTGTGTATAAATTAGTATAAAAATTGGTACAAGGTGAAAAAGTGGAATATCCAAAGATAAGCAGGTTTGCAAAGGTCGATAATGACCAAGATTGTATCGAATACTTAACGCAGTACCGCAACTTATCGAGACAAGTACGCAGTAAAGGACGTAAAAAACGAGCCGCTACAACTAAGGGATCTCGCAGTTAAGAATTTACCATTCTGGCATGATAAGTAGATCCCACTTAGGTAATTCACTATTTCGGATTCGGATGATTTTACCTTCGACATCTTCTTTTTCATTTTTTGTTAGCTGGACTCCTTTTGAGTAAACCTTATCGATTAAATTGACAACTGGAGTCATAGCCTTCCAAGTCATTGTTTTCGTCCGCTCCGGAACAGTATTTACTGAGCTCAGTAATGTACCATTCCAATGCTTTTCTAACGATGACTAAACTCGTTCAACAGGGTTGTATTTGCTGTGATAAGGCGGGTAGTAAACGTTGTGAATCCTCAGTCTCGATCTTTCACTAAACTGTTTTAATCTAAAAAGATACTGAGTCCGGCATCCGCTATTTTCTGAGCCATTATCTGAAAAAATAACCAGCTCCTCTGCCTCTGGATATTCATTTTTAACTAAATCCCACCACCATTCTAAAGCGTCACAAATGAAGTCACTGGTTTTACTTGAGTTACCATAAAACACATGAAGCTGGTCGTTGTCCAGGTTCAGTATTCCGAACGGGATAAGTTTATCTTTTACATCCATATCGTGATCTAAAGCTTGCACCGCATCAATCCCTCCGGATTGACCGTGTCGAGAAAATTCACCCAAATTAACCGTGGCTTTGCAATCTATACTTATACGGATAACTTTTTTATTCCCTGCCGTTTCTTTGTTGATTTTATTTATATTTTTAAAGATGGCGTCTGTTTGAGGAATTTTTTTTGCGGCCTGGTTTTTTGAACTCGCTTCAGTTTGTAACCGAGTCGATTCAAAATGTCATTAATCGTTCTTTCTTTTGGTAACTCTTCACAGTTCCAGCCTTTTTCCTCAATCAGCTTTTTACGAACACCTTTAGCTGTAATTCGAGTGTAAGCAAATGAATTTTTAAATTTGAGATCAGCTTGTGACTCTGGATCGACTAACGCCCGAATATCGTAACCATTCACCAAGCCACTCTTGTTTTTTGTGAGGCAAGTCAATTGATCTGATATTGTTGCTTGATTGATCGTTTCATGGTGCTTTTATGTACACATGAAAAAGAAAAAACTCTACGAGAAAAATGCGCCCCAACCCTCAAATTTATTAGAAGCTAATTTGCTCATTAAGGAGTTATGGCAAAAGCTTCGGGATTATGAGGATAAGTTAAAGCAGTCTTCTCGAAACTCATCAAAATCACCCTCTTCGGACACTCCTGAGGCGAAGGCCGAGCGAAAAAAGCTCAAACGCCTCGTAGTCGAAATAAGATTGGCGCTCAGCCAGGCCATACGGGGCACAGAAGACCACTAGCTGAACTTGGTGATAACGATAAGATAATTGAGTGCAAACCACAGGCTTGCTGCTCTGTCTGTCAGCACGAAATAAAAATCAATACTCGCTGTAGCCGTCGCCATCAGGTATTTGAACTACCAAAAATGCCTTTTGAGATCACCGAATATCAAATCTTTCACGGTCAATGCCAACACTGTAATGCAGTGTATAAAGGGGAATTACCTGAAACGGCTCCCAAAGGGCAAATTGGTGCTCGCTTGATGAGTCATATTGCTGTATTGGCAGGTAAATATCATCTTAGCGTTTCTCAAACTCGTCAATTATTGCTGGATCAATATGGCGACACTTTCTCTACTGGGGCAATATCAGAGGCTCAAGGAAAAGTAAGTTCGATGCTTACGCCTATACATCAAAGCCTTAAAGAGCATATACATAAAGCGCTTTACGTTCATTGTGATGAAACGTCTCACTCTCGCAATGATGAACAAGGCACACGTTGGTGCTGGCTTATATCTTCACAAGATGCCGTATTTCAGACCATTCGCTACTCAAGAAGCCAAGAAAGCGCAAAACACATACTTGGTGATTGCAAAGATAATATTGTGATCACCGATCAATACGCTGCATACAACTTTATCAACCCAGAAAAACATCAGCTCTGTCTGGCTCACGTTCAAAGAAATCTTCAGCAAATGGCTGATTTTTCAGGAGGTGGCTTAACGGCTCTGATTGGTTCCAAATTAGTTTTACTACTGAAAACGGTTTTTAGAACTCAACATAGATTTGAGCAAGATGAATTGAGCGAACGACTCTGGCTGAGGCGAATGCAGAGACTAAAAAGAAGTTTTACTACCCTGCTTGAAAAAGGAGCTTCTACGCCATCAGCTCGTTATTCAGGTCGTTGTGAGCATTTATTGAAGCATGAAACAGGATTATGGGTATTCGTTACTCATAAAGGAACACCTTTAACCAATAATGAAGCGGAAAGGTGCATTAGAGGAACTGTTATCATGCGAAAAAACTGTTTCGGTACTAGTTCAGATAGAGGGGATAAGTTCCGCTCTCGGGTGCTGTCTGTAGTTGAAACCTGCAAAAAAAGAGGCAAATCGGTACTGGATACCATCACTAAAATTGTTACCGCTGTAACAGAAAGAAAACCTTACCCAGACGTGTTCAACCTCACCAGCGTTTAGTCAATACCACGCTGGTGAATGGTTACCGAATATCTACCTCCAGCTGAGGATTATTCTCCTCACTTCTATGCTTTCCTTCATAATGCCCAAAGCATTCAAACCCGGTTTCCAGCTCATGAAGCCCGGGTTCTGCAGCTTTTCTCCCCCAGCCAAACTCCGTTTCCGTTAATCTAGGACTCCCACAGCAGAACGTTTTAGACACTTCAGCCATAAAGACTCTTTTTTCCATTCCGTGAAGTTTATTTGAGGCAAGTTTGATTATCCGTTTGGACTCGCTAGAAATATAAATTGAAGTAGACATCTGGCAGCAACATAAACGATTCTAAGGACTCAACTATACTATTGCAGTAAAATTTAAATCGCAACGTCCCTAACAAGCCTCTTTTGTTTACTATTTGAACTATCTTTGGGTTTTGTTTATATTTGTTTTGGATTATTTTTTTATATTAATAAGGATGTTAAATGAAAAACATGGTTTTTATTTTAGGGGTTTTGTTATCTATATTGTCTTTTACCTCTTTTGGTAAAGATTTAAATTCAGTTAATTGTTATCAAAATTGTTTACGTTACGAGCAAGCTGGAAGTACGCTTTTAATTCGTCAATTAGGAGCATCTGGTGAGACTGTGAAAGTTATATCTGTAGAGTTAGGGGATAAAGCGAAGCTTTTGAGTCAACAATCGGATATCAATAGTAATAAAAATTCAGTATCTTCAACACCTCCAAGTGGACATAGAACAGAAACCACTCAACATTCTTATGAGACTGAAACTGAAATTGTGGTGATAACAATTATTATGTTTTTTGCTCCTAATGGCGATTTAATTGATGTTCAGGTTTTGGAAACTAGATTTGGAAAACCTTCACCAGATGCACCAGAAGAACCTTAATGGTCATTGATTGTTATTTTTATATAAGCCTTGCTCATATGCAGGCTTTTTTATTTTTGGGAGTCAAGCAGGGGTAAAACCAAGTTTCAAATAGGATAAAACACTACGGAGTACGGGTTTTCCTATCTTGACTCTGTAAGCGTCAAGGTGGTTTTTGTTGAAGTTGTAATATTTATTACAAAGAAAAAGTGTAACTATTCAGCTCACTGAACAAAAATATCTGGCAAATGCCCGCTAAATAACAGGTTTAGCGCAGTTGAAGCAGTTATATCTTGCTTTCTGCAACTCGAAATATAACTTCGTATAGCACAGAAGTTTTCTGCGCCTTCTATACTCCTAAAGCAGCCGGATATTTTCTGATGAACTTTGGTCATCCTGATGTCATTTTCAGCTAGATTGTTGGTAAATGGCACATCAGGATTAATCATAAACCTCAGAACCTCTTTCTCGTAATCCCTTAGCCGTTCCAGTAGGTTTCTGCTTTTACTTTTTTTGACCCGACCCCGTTTTCCTTTTTCTTTTGGTGGGGCTGGGCATTCAATTTCACCTTCTTTTATAATTCGGCGATACTCTTTGAGCCTGGCCTTAGCTCTCTGATAACCGAGCCGTCCGCCTGAATCTTCAACTTCTTTGTGAATATCAAAAAGCAACTCCTGAAGCTTCTTCGCCCAAGCCTGGTCTTCTTTATCTGAAGCAAACTCCAGCTCCCTAACGTGGTGTGAATTACAAAGCCCGTGTAAGCAGTCATATTTGAAGTAAGGTTTCCAATGGTCGTGAACTAACACACCTTGGTAATTCGGTAAAACACCCGCTGCATCTGTCGCTTCCTTACCTCTTTTCTTATGACAAGTGAAATATGTCCACTGAGTCGCAGAGGCTGTATGCAGCCAATGTTTGCTGCCATTGACGTTCATGCCTGTCTCATCGGCATGAAGTACAGATGAGCCGCAAAGCCGGGATTTTATTACATCAAGTGCGCCCGATTCTTTGACCAGCTGAGTCGCTTGAGTATTGAAATTAACCAGTGTTCCTGAGCTAATCGGAAGCTGAAGCTGGTCGGCAAAGTATTCTCTGATCCTGTCATAAGGCAAGAGCTGATATTGTGATAAATAAACGGCATGAGCTTTAACGCCTTCACCGTATTGCACCGACTGTGTGACTTGCCCGGGGAACTCAGCCGTATAGCGATTACCTTGTTCATCTTCTAATATTTGAGCCTGATACTCTGTAACGTGACAAACTGTTTGTCGACTATGCGGGTCAGACGGTTCCCGTCGTATGAGTTCAACGGGTGAAGTGAAAGCCGCTCAAATTTTTGTCGCTGTGCCTGGTGCTTCAAATTACACCTATGTCGAAGCCACGCATACACAATCATTACCAGACTGGTTAGAAAGCCATGCCAGAGCGTTTGAGTTCTTCGGCGGCGTTCCGAAAATCGTGATACCAGACAATCTTAAATCGGGTGTCAGCAAGGCTTGTCGATACGACCCTGATCTCAATGTAAGCTTATCAACAACTGGCAGCGCATTACAATGTCGCTGTTATCCCCGCCGGATCTTACAAACCTAAGGACAAATCAAAAGCTGAAGTCGGCGTGCAAATCATCGATCGCTGGATATTAGCCAAACTTCGCCATCAAACCTTCTTCTCACTGGCTGAGCTTAATCAGTGTATTAAAACCTTACTGAAAGACGTGAACCACAAGCCTTTTAAACAGTTGGACGGTTGCAGGCAAAGCTTATTTGAAAGCTTGGATAAACCTGCGTTAGCACCACTTCCAAGGCTAGCTTACCATTATGTCGACATCAAATCCGCTAAAGTCGGTATCGACTATCACGTTAAATATGACCGACACAATTACTCCGTTCCTCACCATCTTGTCGGTGAAAGAATCGTGCTTCATGTCAGCGACAAACAGTTAGGTGTTTACTTCCGGGGCAATGCCATTTGTCATCATATCCGTAAGCATCGACCGGGTGCGACCACCGAACCGCAACATATGCCGAAACGCCACGAAAAGCACCATCAATGGAACCCCGGACGCTTTCTGAATCGGGCAAGCAGTATCGGCTCAGAGGTAACAAAATGGATAAAGCATCAACTGGATAGCCGAGCCCATCCAGAGCAGGCTTATAACCTGTGCTTAGGCGTATTAAATCTCTCTAAAACCTACTCAAAGGAACGACTTAATAATGGCTCTTCGTCGTTTCATATGGATTTGAGTAGATCTGATACAGGGCTATACCCGTGATCATTCAAGATGCGATTTTTTCAAACAAAGGCTTGCAATTTTCTGTAATGAGATCATCATAGCAACATGATTGAAATATCCTTAACCAAAGAAGAAAAACATTCTCTGGAATCACGACATAAATCGTCAAGTGATAGCCGTGAATGTGACCGAATTAAAGTTGTTCTGTTACGTTCAGAAGGCTGGTCTTATTCTTTAATTGCTCAAGCGTTACGGATAGATAAAACAACAGTCAAACGTCATTTTGATGACTATCAATCTCAAGAAAAACTGAAACCCGAAAATGGCGGTTCAGTCAGTCGGCTCACTCCAGAGCAAACCGAGTTTTTGATAGCCCATTTAACAAAATTCACTTTCGCTCATACACATCAAATTGTGAGTTATATTGATGAAACCTTTGGTGTGAAATTTACGGTTGCAGGGTTAAACAAATGGCTGCATCGCAATGGCTTCAGTTACAAAAAGCCTAAGGGTGTTCCCCATAAATTTGATGAGCAAAAGCAAGCCGAATTTAAAGAAAAATACGAGACATTAAAGGCCGAAAAGCCTGATAATGAGCCAATTGTATTTATGGACGCTGTCCATCCTACCATGGCAACAAAGCTGTCTTACGGTTGGATAAAAAGAGGTGAAGATAAGCTGATTAACACCACAGGCAGCCGTACTCGCTTGAATATTATTGGTGGCATTCAGCTGGGGAAGTCGGCTGAAACTGTGACAGCCCAATATGAGCGCGTCAACCAAGAATCTGTTGTGGATTTTTTAGTAAAACTGAAAGCTCAACATTCTAAAGCTGAGCGTATTCACCTCATCTTAGATGGTGCTGCTTATCACCGAGCAGGCAGCGTAAAAGAAAAAGCAAAGGAGCTGAAAATCGAGCTTCATTACTTACCACCATACAGTCCGAATTTAAACCCAATTGAGCGGCTCTGGAAAGTAATGAATGAGCATGTGAGAAATAATGAATATTTTGCTTCAGCCAAAGAATTCCGAAAACGGATAAATCATTTTTTCGATGTCAAACTTCCAGAAATCGCGGATACTTTAACGAGTAGGATTACTGACAACTTTCAAACGCTCACATCTGCAACTTGAATTTGCTTGGGTATAGCAATCATAAAAATCATGGTAATAAATGTTCCTGTATTACGATACCCTCTGGCTCGTGCTCTAGCCGCTTGAAATAGACTATTTAAACCTTCCATACGAGCACTCGTATAAGTGGATGACCAGCGCTGTAAAATTCTCTCTGCATGCCTTTCCACAGTTGCAAGTGCTTTTCGAACGGGTTCTAACATCTCAATATCACCCAACTGCTCTTTTGCAAAATTAATGAAATACGTCAGCCTCCAGCGTGCAGCATGAGCGGTTTCAGCTTGACGTATCCACCTAAGTTGTTCCTTAATCCGCCAAGCTGTTGCTGTATTCAGGTCGCTGGATTCTAGCTCTGCAAGTGCTTCTTTTTGTTTCTCAGTAAATGAGCCATCTGCATTTTTTAGTACTGCCCAGCGCAGGCTCTTTGGATGCGGTTGGATTTTTCTCTCCGTTTTACGTACTTCATCAACCGCTTTAGTAAACAGTTGCACAACATGGAACCAATCAACCGTTACGTTAGCATCCGGGAACTCTTCCTCTGTTGCTGACAGAAAGGCTCTTGACATATCACACACGACTTCAAGTACATTATCTGCTTTGCCTTGATGCTCTGTCAGAAAGGACTTAGGGATCTCGCAGTTAAGAATTTACCATTCTGGCATGATAAGTAGATCCCACTTAGGTAATTCACTATTTCGGATGATTTTATCTTCGACATCTTCTTTTTCACTTTTTTGTTAGCTTGACTCCTTTTGAGTAAACCTTATCAATTAAATTGACAACTGGAGTCATAGCCTTCCAAGTCATTGTTTTCGTCCGCTCCAGAACAGTATTCACTGAATTCAGTAATGTACCATTCCAATGCTTTTCTAAAGATGACCAAACCCGCTCAATTGGGTTATATTTGCTGTGATAAGGTGGGTAGTAAACGTTGTGAATCCTCAGTTTCGATCTTTCACTAAACTGTTTTAATCTAAAAAGATACTGAGTCCGGCATCCACTATTTTCTGGGCCATTATCTGAAAAAATAACCAGCTCCTCTACCTCTGGATGTTCGTCTTTAACTAAATTCCACCACCACTCTAAAGCGTCACAAATGAAGTCGCTGGTTTTACTTGAGTTACCATAAAACACATGAAGCTGGTCGTTTTCCAGGTTCAGTATTCCGAACGGGATAAGCTTATCTTTTACATCCATGTCGTGATCTAAAGCTTGCACCGCATCAATCCCTCCGGATTGACCGTGTCGAGAAAATTCACCCAAATTAACCGTGGCTTTGCAATCTATACTTATACGGATAACTTTTTTATTCCCTGCCGTTTCTTTTTTAATTTTATTTACATTTTTAAAGATGGCGTCTGTTTCAGGAATTTTTTTTGTGGCCTGGTTTTTTGAACTCGCTTCAGTTTGTAACCGAGTCGATTCAAAATGTCATTAATCGTTCTTTCTTTTGGTAACTCTTCACAGTCCCAGCCTTTTTCCTCAATCAGCTTTTTACGAACACCTTTAGCTGTAATTCGAGTGTAAGCAAATGAATTTTTGAATTTTGGATCAGCTTGTGACTCTGGATCGACTAACGCCCGAATATCTACCTCCAGCTGAGGATTATTCTCCTCACTTCTATGCTTTCCTTCATAATGCCCAAAGCATTCAAACCCGGTTTCCAGCTCATGAAGCCCGGGTTCTGCAGCTTTTCTCCCCCAGCCAAACTCCGTTTCCGTTAATCTAGGACTCCCACAGCAGAACGTTTTAGACACTTCAGCCATAAAGACTCTTTTTTCCATTCCGTGAAGTTTATTTGAGGCAAGTTTGATTATCCGTTTGGACTCGCTAGAAATGTAAATTGAAGTAGACATCTGGCAGCAACATAAACGATTTTAAGAACTCAACTATACTATTGCGGTAAAATTTAAATCGCAACGTCCCTTAAATCGCTTAACGGTTTCCTTACCTTTTCCGGGCGTAGCGAACACAACAGGCTTGTCTTTCTTGTCCATATCAATGAAAACAGTAACATAGTTGTGGCCACGTTTAGCCGCCGTTTCATCGAATCCAATAGCTTTAAGTGCTGACAAGTCCATCAATGCTAATGCCTTGCTGACGTAGTGTTTGATGATGCGCCAAATACGTTTGTCACGAATTCCAACATATTCAGCACATGCCTTAACCGGCATTTCACGAGCCAGTACCAATACAGATTGTTCGAACAATAACGTGAATTTACTACCCGCTCTCGCCCAAGGGACATTGACACGCTTAACGCCATGCTCAGCACATCGAGTTCTCGGGACGTTTGCTTTGATATAACAGTGATGCTGAAAGAAATTGAGATGACGCCAAGTCAGCGATTTAAAGTCATGTGCCGGACAAGCTTTTGAGCAAGTCGGGCAGGGATACAAGCTTCCTCGTTCAGCTTCAATTTCGAGAACAAGTTCATTAGGTGAGGCTGATATATCCAGGTGTTGGTTAACCAACTTCCAAGGCGCTTCTATACCAAGGCCGAGCATCAAAACTTGATTTCCATCCATGTATTTACTTCCAACTCTTGACTGCAAAACTGGGTTTATTATCTCAGAAATAAATCCATTAAATCCACACTAAACGACGAAGAGCCAGTAATATCAGTACTCCACACCTGATTAGGTCTCACGATATTAACGCCGTTCAACAAATATGGGTAGACCTTATGCTCCTTGTTTCTCAGGCTCGTGCCTGGCTTTGGTCCGACAGCCTGTATGCCCATCAGTCTCATAAGTCGCTGTATACGCTTCCTGTTGACCGGAAAACCCTGTTCATTCAGCCATGCAGTTATCTTACGACTGCCGTAAAACGGTGTACGTGTATACT
>CBDAVB010000042.1:0-75642 GCA_965200795.1 Parashewanella sp. | reverse complement strand
CCTAAGCCCTTCATGTCTGAGAACTGCAACTTTGCCGTCAAAACTCAACACCAGCAAGTCTCCAGTTTTTTCAGGTACCTTAAACCGCTTTTGCTCATAAAAGGCTTCAAAATCCTGTGCTTCATCTTGAACGATATTTAAACACTGACCGACTTTTCGACCCGTTGTCTGAGCGAGAGTTCCACATCAAAAGAGCCTTTTACTGATTCGTCAGCTATCCGTAGCCTTAGACCATCTGTGAACTGATCACCTGAAAGGTTGATGCACTAAGGCTTACAGAGGAACTTCGGAATTTCCGTACTTTAATAGGACTTACGCATTGATGGTACTGTGCAATTTTGGTAGGAGTTGCTCTTTGCCTTTCGCAAAATGTTCAATGAAAGCACCAACAACATCTTTAAACAGTTCACGTTGGTGCTGATAAATAATATTGGTGAACTCTTGCGCTATCCGCATTTTTTGTAGATAAACAAAACTCAAAATGCTTGAGAAGATGTGATTTCGTACAGGTCGCTCACTACGCACTTGAAAATGCTCAATATGACAGACTTGCTTGATTGCTCTGTGATATTGTTCAATTTGCCAGTGTTGATCATGAATGGCTTTAAAGTCATCATGCTGAAAAGGTTCTTCCTCTGGCAAGTAAACCACGTAGTAGCGATGCTGGTCTTTTAGCGTCGTTCTAAACAACTTGACCTTGCCAAAATCTTTAAGCCAAACCTCCAAACCGTCACAAGGAACGTCAAGGTGCTGAATTTGCAGCCATTGGCCTTTTTCCTGCGATACTGTTCTGTTTTTCTCGACAGCAAACATGAATCCTGTCTGATGGTTTTTAATCGTCTTCAGATTCCTGACGCAGCTGTACCAAGAGTCTCCCGTTACAAACTTTGGCTTGAGTCCACAATCCAGTACTTCTGCCAGCATTTCACGAAAATAGTCATTTTTAGTCTTGCCTTCGGATTTATCGCATATCCTGTAATTGACGGGCATATGGCGACCAGTCATGTCGGTGTAATAAAGGGTTACGAGGTTAATCCCTTTGACTGCTCGATGGTGTTTCACTGACCAAAAATGACTCACCAGTTCTACGTGATGACTGTAAGGTTTATCAAGTACGCTATCATCAACACTCAAAGTACCACCAACAAGACATAGATCTTGAGCTGCCTCATCAAATAAGTCTTTCGGTTGATAATCTTCACGGTGAAGAAAGCGGTTAACGCTATCGTGAGAGATACCCGTCACTTCTGCCAATCTTGTGCATGTTGATGATTTTGGCTCACTTATCAAAAATCCCATGTATTGCGGAAGAGTACATCTAGCTGTCGTTGGGCGAGTAGTTTTTCTCACTTCCATCCCTGAAAATGATCATTTTACCCGATATCAAATTTCAAAACACTCTGTCAATGCGTAAGTCCTATTTAAGTCAAAAGACTCCAAGCTGATATCATTGACGGTATGATGTCTCTTATTTATTTTTACCGATATCAAATCGGTAATACAGATCCAATGACTGCCCCAGCGCACTTGAAACACTCTCCAGATACAATTTTGAAAGTAAATAATATCTGACGGTTAATTCATATCCCGGATCAAACACGCCGTAACCGTACTTTAAAAGTAACCTGTCACCGATAAAGCCGCTGATAGCCAGCTTACCGTCATCATTCGCATTCAAATGCACGTTTGATAAGCCAAGTTTGGCGGCTAAATTTTCCGCCGAATTTCCGACCGTTGCAAAGGGATTGTGAACGCCGGCTTTAGCTCCCAGAGTCAGAGCCGCGCTCAGAAAAAGCGCGTTATTGTTATTTTGCTGGTCGTCATCACTGCTGTTACTATTAAAACCATGTCCTTGGAGTAAATAAGAAACAATTTCAGCCTGCTCCAGTGCCGGATTTGAGAATAATGAAATTTTCGGATGTTTGGCCGTTCCTGATACTTTCACCCCGACGGTGATATCTTCTTGTTCTTGATTGATGTCTTTGACAGCTTCGATATCCAGCGCCGGGTTTTCGGAAGGGCCTACAAATTCCAGAGAACCTTTCTGTATATTTAAGGTTTGCCCCAAAAAGCGATAATTTCCGTTTTGAATTTTGATATCACCGAACAGAAGCGGCTGTGAACCTGACGACTGACTCATTGATAATTTACCGCCCAGATTGCCGGAAAGACCCATACCGTTAATCGCCAGCTTGTCACTCACATTAATGTTGATGTTGCTGGTCAGATAAATTGTTGGTTCAGGTATGTTATGTTGCTGTTTATCCACAAATACGACGTCACTCGATAGCGGTATACCTTGCTTCGGCAGAGGCGTGATGGTGATATTACCGCCTGTGACGTTAACATTCCCGTCCAGTGTTATATTGCGGTCAGAAATTTTGATATTCACGTCCGGCTCGACGGTTAAAATCGCTAAAGGCGGCTCAATAGCCGTTAAATTTTTACCTTTAATGTTTAATTCACCTTTAAGAAGGCCATCTGACCAGTCTGCATTACCTACCAGTTTCGCCTTTCCTTTATCCATATCCCAATCGGCGTTTACACTGGCACGTTTGTTGTCCAGACCAAGATCAAGCTTGATGTTATGAAATTTTGTCGGGTTTTTGATAAACGCCACTTCACCATTATTAAGAGAAACGTGCCCCTTAATAGCGGGGTCGTTTAAATTTCCTTTTAAGTTTAGTTTTGAGTTTACCGAGCCCGTTAATGTATTAAACATCGGAAAGAATTCGGCGATTGGTGCTAATTGAATATCTGAAAAGTCAATATAACCGGAGAGTTGACGTCCGGGATCAATGCTGACGGAGATATCAGAATCCCAGTGAGCATAATTATCAGCTTTTAAACTACTGACTATATGTAATTGTCTATCATCTAATGAGGCGTTTAAATTTAAAGATTGATAAGGGAATGCTTTTGGAATATTCCTATGAGGATAAAGCAGCAATTTACCCGAACCTAAGGTGATCGTTACCTTAGCGTCAGGCTTTGTGTAATTTTTCCAACGTAATTCAGAGTGAGCGTTAAGGTTACCGTATATCGCTAAGCGCGGCGGCAAAAAAGGGTGAGCAACCTCATTAAGATTGCCGTTGTAACTTAAGTCTATTTTGCCGTTTTTTCCGAAAACGGCGCTATCCTCAGAACAAAAATATTGTGCTCCGTTATGTATACAAAATTCATTGACAGTCCCTAACTCGCTTTTACGATCCCATTTAAGGTTTATCGTTTGGTCAGCTGACCAATTTGACTGTTTATTACGAATCGCCAATTCCGGGATAGATACCCGAACAAACCGATCAGTGACTTCACTGGTTAATTTAGAAATTAAATTTACCTTACTTCGAGTTTGAATTGACCAAACTTGCTTTTTATCTGTACCTTTAACGTTCAGATTTATCGCCTTGAACAGCAGGCCGTACAAAGACGCATTTTGCGCTTTTAATGAAGTTTCATTGTAATGACTGCTCAAAGGTCGGTAGGTACCGGATAACTTAACTTCCTGCACATGAACACCAGCATAACGTAAACGGCTTATCTCAGTTTTATGAATAATTTCAGGCTGTTGCTGTGCGTCTTTAGATAGCGTAAATATAGTCGTCAATTCACCGCTTATCTTAGGAAACAAACTCGCTAAATTATCGTTTCTGAGCGTTCCTGAGAGTTTCCCCGTTTGCTGATTGCTATCCAGTTTGACTGACGTCCCCAAAATATCGGCGTTGAAATGTTCCGCGTCGATATTATATTCGGAATCAGCTTTTATCGACCCTGTGATTTTAAAAGGACGGCCTTTGAAAGCGCCGCTTAGATCGGAATTAAAGATGTTGAACGACCATTGCGTTTTTTTAAAGGATGCCGTTGAATTCAAATGGCCGTCAATAATGGCCGAAGGCAACTTTTGTAAGTCATCGTCGCCAAATTGGTTTGCTTTGAGTTTTGTAAAGTCAGCTTTTAATCTCCAGTTAAGATTCGGCGCCCAGTTAAATTCACCGGTAAGTTTCATACTTCCGTTCGGTGAGTTTGCTGTCAGGGTTGTATTTGAAATTCCCCTTTGGTTCAGGTTTGCCTGGCCGTTTATTGAAAGATTAGGTATATAGGGGCTGCTGACTTTTCCTCTGGCGGTAAGCTTAACGTTTTTTATCGTTCCGTTAGCCGCTAAGTCAAGATCTTTTGCGGTCACCTTGCCTTTTTTTAAATGCCATTCACCGGTTAATTTGTTTATCTGGGCGTTGAATGGCATGCCTGATCGTAACAGCCTGATATTTGCTGATAACGTAGAATTAATCTGGCCTTCAGCTGTACCTTTTAGATGTAACTCGTCAAAATCACGGGAAAAAATTAATTTCAAACTTTGCTGATTTAATTGTCGTAGTTGTTTTATCGCGCTTAGCGGTGTATTGAATAAATTATCTCTGTCTTGCAATAAAACTTTCGCCTGTAAATCTATCGGATAGGCATCTTTAAAATCTAACTCTCCGTTCAGCTCACAAATAAGTCCGGCATGTCGGAACTTAATTCGATTCATTGATAACCGGGTATCAACCCAGCTTGTATTGTTAATTTCTATGGTTTTAAATTTAAAAGGCATATCATCTAACGCTAAATCGGTATTGAACAGCCTCGCATTAGTGATAAAAATCCGAAACGGCAGATTTACCGGCGGCAGTGAAATTGACTTTGATTTATTGCCCGACAATTTGCCGGTTTTTTCACGCTTTGCGTTCCATACGCCATCCATAGCGAAACCGTAACTGATGACGTTATTCAACTTAAGCCCGTTATTATCCCAATCACCGTCTATTTCAAGTTTAGTAGATGTATACGACTGCTGATCAACATGGATCTCAATCGAATCAAAGCGAGTTTTTTTTGCGATGACGGAAAAAGGCAGACTGAAAGAAGCGGCTGGTTCAGAGACGATACTTTTTTTCCTTTTTGCGTCAGATTTGCCGGTAATGATATTTACGACTGCATTTTTCGCTTTTAATTCGTTGATACATAACTGTGAGTTAATAAAACAAAGGGGATTCCAGCTGAGATCGATACGATCAGCTTTTATTCTCAGGTTACCGTAATTGATATTCAGGTTCGTCACTGAGAGTGATTTGTTCAGCGTACCGCTTTTGTAATCAACTGAGATATCAGGAACGAAGGCTTGAAGCACAGATACTGATAGCTGACTGCCTATCGGAGTGCCGACTGCCAATGCAAGCAGGACAAGTAATACTATCGGTAAATAAATAATGAGCCTTATGAAATGACGGGGATTCAGCTTCATAATTCAGACCCTACAGTCAGATGAATGCGCCAAGGGCGTGACGTCGTTTCATTATTATTCAATCCGACACCAACATCTAATCTTATCGGCCCGACGGGTGATATCCAGTGTAAACCCAGACCGGACGAAACTAATGGTCTGAACTGGCTGATGTCGTAGGCGTTTCCGCCATCAACGAATGCCGCTACTCTCCAGCTTGGTGTCAGGTAATATTGATACTCGATACTGCCTACCGCTAAATAGCGTCCGCCGATAACTTGCCGATATTTTTGATCATCGATGCTGTAGTCAATGTAAGGGCCCAGTTCTTGGAAACCATAACCTCTGATACTCTGATCGCCGCCCGCAAAATAACGTAAAGAAGGCGGAATGAGCGCGAGCTGATCACCTTTTGCGATATTCACTCCTAAGTTTAAACGGGATACAAACCTGTGATGTTCAAACGGCGTGAAAATATATTTAAAGCCGGCTTCAATTTTAGCTAATCGTGTCTCTGACCCCAGATATTTATCAGCATATTGAAAATTGTAATCTTGTCTGAAACCGCCTTTGGGATCCAGTGAATCATCGCTTCTGATGGTGCGGGAGAAAGAAACACCGAACAGATAAAAAAGCGGATGATAATTGACGTCCTGCTGCGTGTAATCTTCTTTCAGAGAACGAACCGAGTAATTCATGATCCACTGATTAGCGAAAATTCGCTGACGGCCGATTCCGTAGAGGAATTGTACTGATTCAAGCTTTCCTGTAGTCCGATAATCTCCTCCGTTTTTATCAAGTTCCTGTGTGACGCCATATTTATCACGTATCAGACCGAGCTGGATTTTAAGCTGATCGTTTATCGGGTGGGTGAGCGGAATCATATAAGTAGTAAGAAATTTTGGTCTTTCGCGTGACCACTCAACAGAAGAATGCTGAGAATGCCCGTAGCGATTAATTTGCGGCGTTTTCCATGTGACTCTGATACGCGGATCAATCTCACGTTCACTCGATGTTCCGAAGTCGGCTCCGACACCAAGTTCAATACTATGTTTAGCTCTGTTTTGTAATTCAACCTTGATCGGTATTTTATGTTTCTCTGATTTATCAAGTTGCGGTAATACCTTTATAGAACGAAAATACCCGGTTTGACTCAATGATGAATTAAATGACGCGATGTCGTCTGTGGTATAAAAATCACCGCTTTTAAAAGGTATCAGCTGGTTCAGTAACTCCGGTTGTAATCTTGTACCGGTGAACTGGACTTCGCCAAACTTGAATCGCCGCCCGGAAGAGTAATGAAGAATGATTTCCGCCGTTCGGGTAAAGCGGTTAATTTGAATTTCTGATTTAATGTATTTGCCGTCAAAATAGCCGTTTTCCAGGGCTAAACCAATCAACTGAGCCTTGGTGTTTTCATACAGTCCGTGATTTAAATTATCACCTTCTCTAAGGCTGATATTTTTAAGCCATTGTTTATATACTTTCTCGTCCGCTAATTGACCGTCAACATTAATATTTATTTGCTGAACGATTATCGGTTCACCGGGATTTATGTTCAGGTCATAAACCCAGGCAGAGCGGGTTGATTTTGTAAGTGTTGTTTCAATTTGAGGCTGGTAATAGCCGATACTTTCAAGAGCGGTTTCTACATTCGCTCTTGAATTAAATATAAAGGCGCGTCGCTGAGCTTTGTTTTTCGGTAACGGCCCCAGGTGGGCAATGACATTGGCTCTGGCATTATCCTTAACACCGGATATCCTTACGCTCAGTAAGTCATTAGAAAACGCCCACACAGATTTTACAGGCATAACCAGCAATAAATATAATGATAAGTAAAGAATTTTATTCAATGAGCGCTATTGTTTAAAGGTTACTTTTATCTATGACTCATTGTGGTAAGGAATCGTTCACCCCGCAAGCAAAAGAACTAATTTCTTATGTTATTTTGTTAAATTCTTGGTAGGATCAGCTACTTTATTTTTCCATTTGGGTTAATGTTTTGAGTTCGGCAACAAATTCGCTTTCTGATCAGTTCCTCAATCAAGGTTTTATGCTTGACACGGCAAAAATCCGTCGTCGTTTATTTCGCTTAAGAAAGCAGACTGATTCCCAGAAGAAACAACAAGAATTAGCGCAATTAGCGGAGCAGTCTCAATCAGCCAAACTCAAGGCCGATGACCGAAGAGAAAAACGACCGCGGGTTTCATACCCTGACGCTTTACCTGTATCACAAAAACGTGAGGAGATTGCCGAAGCCATCGCCGGCAACCAGGTAGTGATAGTCGCCGGTGAAACCGGTTCAGGTAAAACAACACAGCTGCCGAAAATCTGTTTAGAACTAGGGTTAGGAAGCCGCGGCTTTATAGGTCATACTCAACCGCGTCGTTTAGCCGCACGCTCAGTAGCTACTCGGATTGCCGAAGAAATCAATACACCACTGGGTGAGGCGGTCGGCTTTAAAGTCCGTTTCTCTGATGCGATTAATGATAACAGTTACATAAAATTGATGACCGACGGTATTTTATTGGCCGAATTATCATCAGATAAATATTTAAATCAATATGATACCTTGATCATCGATGAAGCCCATGAAAGAAGCTTAAATATCGATTTTATATTAGGTTATTTAAAGGATATTCTTAAAAAACGCCGTGATTTAAAAGTCATTATCACGTCCGCTACCATTGATGTTGACAGATTTTCCAGGCACTTTAGTAACGCTCCCGTTATTGAGGTTTCGGGTCGGACTTATCCTGTTGAAACTCGTTATCGACCTTTAGTACGTGACGCTCAAGATCTCGATTTAACCGAAGGCATATTCGCTGCCGTCGAAGAGTTAACGCAAGAGGGGCCGGGTGACATTCTAATCTTCATGAACGGTGAGCGTGAAATCAGAGATACCGCGGAGCAACTTAATAAACAAAAATATCGTGATACTGAAATTTTACCCTTATACGCCCGGCTTTCTTACGGCGAACAGTCAAAAGTATTTAAAAGTCATGCCGGCAGAAGAATTGTTTTAGCGACCAACGTCGCGGAAACGTCATTAACGGTTCCGGGTATTCGGTATGTTATTGATCCGGGTACCGCTCGTATCAGCCGTTATAGTTACCGGACGAAAGTTCAGCGTTTACCGATTGAGCCGATTTCACAGGCCAGCGCTAATCAACGCCAAGGGCGTTGCGGTCGCGTTGGATCGGGTATCTGTATACGTCTTTATGATGAACAAGATTTCTTAAATCGTCCGGAATTTACTGATCCTGAAATTCTGAGAACCAATCTCGCCTCCGTCATTTTGAAAATGCTTTCAATCGGCTTGGGTGATATCGCAGGCTTCCCTTTTATTCAGCCGCCGGATGAACGCCACATTAAAGACGGTTTCCTGCTGCTGGAGGAGCTGACCGCGGTTTCAAAATCAAAAGGGCAGTTGAGGTTAACCCGGCTTGGACGGGAATTGGCGCAATTACCTGTCGATCCTCGTCTGGCGAGAATGATCATCGAAGCTAAAAAATTGGGCTGCTTACAGCAGGTAATGGTGATCGCGGCCGGTTTGTCGATTCAGGATCCCCGTGAGAGACCGCTTGAAAAACAACAGGCCGCGGATGAATCTCACAAAAAATATGTTGATAAAGATTCCGATTTTGTCGCTTGGCTGAATTTATGGAAACACGTTAAATCATTGCGAAATGAATTATCCGCCAATCAATTCCGTAAAAAATGTAAAACCGAATTTTTAGCTTATTTGAGAATTCGTGAGTGGCAGGATTTATATTCACAACTAAGACAAGCCGTTCATGATCTGAAATGGAAACTGAACGACGGTAATGATAATGTCAATTATGACGCTTTACACCAATCATTACTGTCGGGTTTGTTGAGTCATATCGGTTTTAAGTCTGAGAACAATGAATATTCAGGTGCCCGAAACCGTAAGTTTTTTGTGTTCCCGGGTTCGCCGTTAGCCAAAAAAGGATCTAAGTGGATCATGGCCGCCGAGTTAACGGAAACATCACGATTATTCGCCCGCACCTGCGCGAAAATCAATCCTGACTGGATCGAAACTTTAGCGGGGCACCTTATAAAGCGAAATTACAATGAACCTCATTTTGAAGCGAAACCGGGTAGCGTTGTCGCATTCGAAAATCAGGTTTTGTACGGCTTAACAACGGTTCATAAGAGAAAAGTTCAGTTCGGAAAAATTAAACCAGCCCAAGCGCGTGAAATTTTTATTCGCAGTGCTTTAGCGCAAGGCGAGTTAAATACCAAAGAAGACTTTTTTGTTCATAACCAGCAACAACTTGAACAGATTGAACAGCTTGAACATAAGTCACGCCGGAGAGATATTCTTGTTGACGAACAGGTTCTGGTTGACTTTTATAATCCTCTGATCCCTGAAAATATTTATAGTGCGGCAACACTATTTAAATGGTGGAATAAAGAAAAATCTAAGCAACCGAAATTATTACATTTTGACCCTGAAATGTTGTATAAGCGGGATACGGGTCATGTATCAGCGCTGGATTTTCCTGATAATTGGATTCAGGGAAATTTAACACTGCCGATCAGTTATCAGTTTGAACCGGGTAAAGAGGATGACGGTGTTTCTGTTCACATTCCGGTTGCTCTGTTAAATCAGATTGAAAACCACGGATTTGACTGGTTAGTTCCGGGAGTGAGACATGAAAAATGTATTGCTCTTATCAAGTCTTTACCGAAAACACTAAGACGAAATTTTGTTCCCGCGCCAGACTATGCCACCGCTGCGGTAGACGCAATGAAACCGTTTGATTCGGATTTGTTGTCCGCGCTTTGCAAACAGTTACTGCGAATGAGCGGCGTCAGAATATCTCCGGAAGATTTTGATCTATCACAATTAACTACTCACCTGATAATAAATTTTAAGGTTGAAGATCACAACGGTAAATTAATTGAGCAAGGCAGAGAGCTAGAAACTTTACAAGCCGGTTTACAGGGAAAAGTTAAGCAAGCGATTCGCAAAGTCGCTGATTCCGGAATCGAAAAAGAAAATATAGAGACCTGGAATTTCGGTGATTTGCCAAAACAATTCCAGCAAAAGCGTGGTGGTTTTGAGGTTAAAGCTTTCCCTGCTTTGGTCGATCACAAGGATTCGGTCGCAATCAAGTTATTTGATAACGAGCATCAGGCAGAGCAACAAAATAGAGTGGGTTTACGTAGGTTACTACTTTTAAATATTCCGTCACCGGTTAAGCACTTACAGCAGAAACTGCCGAATAAAGCCAAGTTATCCATGTACTTCAATCCGTTTGGTCAGGTTAATATTCTGATTGAAGATATTATTAATGCCGCTGTTCAGCAATTACTTGATGAAAAGAATCTTGATGTTCGCAATCAAGATGAATTCAATGCCGCCAGAGAATGGGTAAGGGCGGAGCTGAATGAAACGGCTGAGAAAATCTCGTTACAGGCCGAGCGGATTTTAACTTTGCACCAAAAAATTAACAAGCGGATTAAAGGTAAAATCAGTTTGGATATCGCTTTTGCCATGAGTGACATTCAGGCGCATCTTCAGCGGCTTGTCTTTAAAGGTTTTGTTGAAACAACGGGTTGGCGGCGTTTACCTGATTTAAATCGATACTTAAAAGCCATTGATAATCGCCTTGATAAATTACCGGCAGACCCGACTCGTGATCGCTTACAAATGCAATCGATTAATAAAGTTGAGCAGGCGCTTGAAGCCCAATTAGCTAAGGTGCCAAAATTATCTTCAGTGCCTGAAGAACTGCGGGAAGCAAGGTGGATGATAGAAGAATACCGGGTATCTTGTTTTGCGCAAATTCTGGGAACAAAGTACCCGATTTCAGAAAAGCGTATTTTAGTGAAACTGGGATTAACAAAGTAGCTGTTTTTTGTTTCATCTTTTTCATAACCTATTGATTATAAAAGATTATAATTTGAGCGTATAATCTTTTATGGTTAAGTCGGGGACGTGGCAGAAGAAAGTATACCAATTCCGTCGTCACTCCTGCGAAAGCAGGAGTCCGGTGACTTAGGTTAATCTGGACAAAAGTCTCCGGATGACCGACATACAAACTGTCGTTATTTTATTTCCCTCATTCGCAGGTATGACAAACGAAGGGTTGGAATTTAAACCGCTATTATTTGAACTGCGACATCCCTAAGTATCATCTTAAGCATCAAGGCAACTTGAAAACAGAGAAAATGTCGACAAATGCGCTCATTACCTAGGCAGCAATGAACCATTTGTCCCCTTATCAACAGAAGCTTGCAATATGCTACAAACAATGACCGGGGGAGTTGAGTTATGAACAAATTTAAAATATGTATAACTCAAGTTCCGCAGTTCAAGCTCAATAGTAAAACAAATATATCTTATTGATATATAAAGAAATTTAAAAGCTGGCGGGTTGTAATCTTGTTGCTTAGACAAAAACTAAAACACACCAACTCTCAGACAAATACTGACATGAAATTACTTTCGCTTCCATCACTTACTTCTAATTTTTTACAGCGTTCTGGCATTCAAATTGATAATTCGTTCAGTACTGTACATCATGGAAACAGCTCGGCTTTGTTTCAATGCTCACATCTTGCGGTTTCAGTCAACGTTCGGGTATTATTGAAGCAACCGAAGTCGTTTATTTGCTGATGCTTTGGGTTTGGTTGAAAGTTGATACCATATCTATGTTTGCTAAAGAGTCACTACTCAGCTTTTCTTCTGGCAAGAAAGATGTGCTTTATGATTTACTCAACCGTGAAGCTTTGAATTGGAGAAAACTGCATCTTTATACCGCTTTGCTGTCATGCCCGAGATAGTTGTTTCGTCACCGGTCGTGAGCCGCTAATCCATATGATGCGTCAGTTGCTGATAACACCTGTCTTGCAGCCTGATTCAGTGGCAGACTGAGCTGAGGAAAAGTGACGTTTTCATTACTCAAAAAACGCCGTGTCGCTTGCGTGTTAGCCCAGGCCGTATGATGATGCGAGAGTGTTTTTACTCCTTGAGCTAATTTGGAAGCCGCGTTCAAACTTTCTTTAATCAAATTTTCGAATCGATTTCTAAGCCGTGGTTCAAAGGAAGCAAGATAAGTTATTTTCAGCGAATATGTCCATTTTTATCAAAAATAATCATAGTGATTTGCTGATCTGATCATCACTTTTCAAAAAAGTTCCGCAGAAATTAAGTAAAAGTAATGAGTGGTTGAATTATGTTCGCCCTGTGCAGATACCTATTCCTTTACCTTTACATGCTCATTTTACAATACAAAACATGATTAAATTTTGATCATGTAATATAGAGAATTTTAAATTTCATGTACTTTTATAAGTTAATCTCAAAAGAAAAATGGTTTAACTAATTTGACAACATCAACAAAAAAGCCGGCTGAAACACAACTTGACTATTCAAGCTACTCAATCTCAAAGCCCCCCGTAAACCAAACGATATTAAATGAGAGAACTTATCGATTTAATCCGAATACGACAGAGGATCCAGATATTAATGGTTTTATTGACACCGATGAAAAACAATTCAATATTTGGGGAAATTACGGTAATCTCGATTGTCACAAAAGTTTCCTGGGAATATTACTGCAGGAGCAATCTGACCAAAAACAAACAAACATAAAGCTTATTTCAGCCGCCGGTGAAGGCAAGACTGATGAGGTGAAACACCTTCTCGAAGCGGGTGCCGACGTCAATTTCCAGAATAATCACGACTACACAGCCCTCATCTCAGCCGCTTATAAAGGTTATACCGAAATAGTAAAACTCCTGCTCGAAAATGGCGCCAGGGTCAATGTTAAAAATAATCTCCGCTTCACGGCGCTCCACACAGCCGCTAATAAAGGTTATACCAAAATAGCAGAACTTCTGCTCGAATATGGCGCCGACGTCAATGCCGTGGCCGGAAACGACTTAACACCGTTAAGCTCAGCCGTTATAAACGGCCATATTGAAACAGTAGAACTCCTGCTCAAAAAGGGCGCCAAGGTCAATCTTATGAATAATCTCGGCAACACCGCCCTCAACTCAGCCGCTTATAAAGGTTATACCAAAATAGTAAAACTCCTGCTCGAAAATGGCGCCAGGGTCAATGTTAAAAATAAACTCCGCTTCACGGCGCTCCTCACAGCCGCTAATAAAGGTTATACCGAAATAGTAGAACTCCTGCTCAACAAGGGCGCCGACATCAACACCATAGGCAAAGAAGACTTCACAGCGCTCAACTCAGCCTCTAAGCACGGCTATACCCGAATAGTAGAACTCCTGCTCGCCGCATCCCCCCCTGTCGACATGAACGTCAAGGACAAAGGAGGCTTTACTCCCCTTATCTCAGCCGCTGTTGAGGGTCATACCGAAATAGTAAAACTCCTGCTCGAAAAGCACGCCATGGTCGATCTTAAGAACAATTACGGCAACACCGCCCTCATCTTAGCCGCCAGTAAAGGCCATATCGAAATAGTAAAACTCCTGCTCAAAAAGGACGCCGGTGTCGATGTTAAAAATAATCTCCTCCATACGGCGCTACACGTAGCCAGTAGAAAAGGCCGTATCGAAGTAGTAAAACTCCTGATCCAAAATGACGCCTATGTCAATTTTGAAAGTTATCAAGGCTGCACAGCGCTCCACACAGCCGCTAAGAACGGCCATGTCGAAGTAGTAACACTCCTGCTCCGAAATGGTGCCAATGACGTTATAAACAATTGCGGCTGCACAGCGTACAATTTAGCCGCTAATAACGGCCATAATGAAATCGCAAAAATCATCCACGATTCGAAACCAAATTCAGAGACTCTCTTTACACCCCGTACAAGGAAAGTCCTTCTCCCTTTCCCCCCGAACGGACAAAGTTATCAATCCTGAATTCCAGCTTTGCACCAAGAAAACAAATCACAAGTCTAATTGCATCAGATCGAATACGATCCTATGCAGTTAAGCCAAAAGAACGACGTATAAAGCGAACTCAGCACCATCTTCTAGTAAACATTATTACCATAACCTTATGCGCTGTCATTTATGGCTGTGATAACTTTTATGCAATAGAAAAATATGGCAAAGCTAAAAGAACCAGACAAAGAAAATAACCCAGCTCGATATTGATGTCGCGCAGTTGTGCTTCATCTATGTCTTTGACACAACAAATGGATCTTGACCAAACTTATCCATTTCATCCTGTGTCATATATTGTGAAAGCTGTGATTGTAGATCTTGTACAAGCTTGTTTTGTATGGTATTTTCATGTTTAGCGTCAGCTAGCTTTTCTTTTAATTCCTCATTCTCCATAGTGAGTTCGCGTAAGAAATGCATAGGTTTAACTTGGCAATAAGTGCCTGTGCCTTTGCCTGTGCCTTTGCCTTTGCTATGACTAACTGCTGCTAGCACATTTCCATCGGGAGTATCTTCTTCAGACTCTTTAGAGGAACTCGCATCTGAATCATGAGTTGTAACTTCAGCTTTTGGTTCCTTCTTAACGGCTTGCATGGACAATTCAGATATTAATGTTTTTTCTGTTAATTGATTTTCTGTGTGTTTTTGAGCTAAGTTTTCCCCTTCCAAAGAAAAATCTTCGTTATGAAAGCTGTCGTTTGCTTTGAACATCGCCGTCAGTCCGTCCTCGCTATTTAATACAACAAAATGTTTTTCTTTATTTTCACCATATCGAATCAAAAAACTGCCTTGTATTACATCTTGCTTAGTATCATATTTAAATTCGTTAACGCTTAAAACGTAAACAGAATAAGCTGTTTGATCGGAACCTTGAGGTTGATTAGTTAGTATAGCCATCTGTCACCACCTATTGACTTGATTTCATAGATTAAAAATAAATTATTTCAATTTGTATCTTACGTAAGATTAGATGTCTAAATGAATTTGAAGCTGTTATTCACTTTTTAAAGTGAAGCAGCCACTAATCCCATCCCTATATCTAAATTATTTGAAGTAAACTCGTTTACATCATATTACATCTTCAATAAATTGGTCGTAGACTATTTTAGCTTTATTATTACTATCTTATGAATATCACATAGTAATGATTAAAATTCAGTAGCTAATTGGAAATTTTTAGAGACATTTATAAGAGAGAGTATTTTAGATAACTTTCATGTTTCTGAATATGTTGCCGAGGCGGCAGAAGCGCTTTTTTCAGGAAAAACAAAGCAAAACCAGAGGCAGATCTGGTTAAAAAAATACACTCATGAGCTGAAGCACACACAGGGGGCAGCCGAGCGCTTAAATGAACAATTACAAAAAGCGAAACCTTCGAATAACTATCCAGCAACGTTAGAAAAATGAACAATTCCGCCGCGAGCGGCGGGGTATCATCCCGATACACAAAAGAAGATGCTCGCCCCAAGGGCGGGCAATTAAACTCTCAGAGGTTAAGATGCACCTCTCAGGAGGAATTTCCTAGGTGGATGAACAAATGACAAGCGGCAAAGTAGAGGGAGTGAATAACCGCCTCAAGACCATTGTAAAAATTGCTTATGGTTACAGGGATTGGGCATTCTTCGAGCTAAAAGTAAAGGCCAGTCATGAGGCTAGTGCTCCGTCCAGTTGCATTTGATGTTTGCAGTGGTTCGTAAGGCGGTCATAAGCAAGGCAGATTTACGCGGGCGTAGCTATTCTACGTCAATCAAATCTAACGCCGCCGGATGGCCGCTTTACGAATCACCCTGCGGGTTCAAGGCAGAAGCTAACAAATGCAATTGGACGGAGTACTAGTGTAGTGATTTAAATTGATTTATTAAACAGAGTTTGTTAAAATAACTAATTGATTTAAATTGATATTATAAAATAACATGCCAGCTCAAATTACTGTTGATTTAACCCCGGAAATCCGTCAGCAACCGGAAAAATTCGTCAGGAGCAGAACCACCCCTGTTCGCCTTGTTCAGCGCTCCCGAATCATCTTACTCGCGGCTGACAATACACCAAACTATAAAATCGCGGAACAGCTCGGGATCAACATTAAATACGGCCTGGCATGGAGAAATCGTTTTGTTTCCGAAGGGATAGAAAGCATCAAGAAAGACAGACCCCGCGGTGCTAATCATGGTGGTAAAAATACGCAAAAACAACAAGAGATCCGAGCCCAGATCATCCGAATCACCACCACTGAAAAACCCGGCAACGCCACTCACCGGTCAACACGGACATTAGCTAAATATACGGGAATTTCACCTTCTTTAGTTCAAAGAACATGGCGGGAAGTCGGTTTAAAACCCCGTCCGCATAAAACTTTTAAGGTCAGTAACGATCCCCGTTTTGAGGAAAAACTCAGGGATGTGGTCGGCTTGTATATGTCACCGCCGGAAAATGCATTAGTACTCCGCGCGGATGAAAAAAGCTCTGTTCAGGCATCAGACAGAACACAGCCCGGACTCCCGATTAAAAAAGGCCGCTGTGAAACCATGACCCATGATTATAAGCGTCACGGAACCAGTACGCTGTTTGCGGCGCTGGATGTCGCCACAGGAAAAGTGATCGGCGAATGCATGAAAAAACATCGACATCAAGAATTTCTGTCTTTTCTGAAAACCGTTGAAAAGCAGACGGATAAAGAGCTTGAGCTGCACTTAATCGTTGACAATTACGCCACCCGTAAACATGAAAAGGTCAGGAACCGGTTAAAAGAAACAAACGTGTTCATTTGCACTTTATTCCGACAAGTTCCTCCCGGCTAAATTTAGTCGAACGTTTTTTTGGTCTGCTTACGGAAAAGCAACTCAAACGAGGGGTGCGCACATCAGTAGCGGAATTAGAGACCTGCATAATGAATTAGGCTCTTTTAAGATTCCAGACTGCTTTGATAGACTAAGGCTACCTATTCATTTTCATAGCACTACTGAAGATGGAAGTTCTCAAAATCACAGACTTGATTAGCAATGTTAAATGTTTTGAAACTGTACGTCAGTTAAGGTGGCCTAATGGCATTAGTTGCCCTCATTGTCACTCAGATTCCATCAAGAAAAACGGTCACGACTCAAGTCAGAAAGACTGCCAGCATTACCAATGCAAAGGCTGTGATCGTTACTTCGATGATCTCACCGCGACAGTATTTTCAGGGCATCACCAACCACTAAAAATTTGGATAACCTGTTTGTATTTTATGGGGTTAAATTTATCCAATAATCAAATAGCTAAAGAGTTAGATTTGAACGCCTCAGATGTGCATGAAATGACAAGTGTACTCCGCTCTGGTGTAGTCGATTGCAAACCTAAAGCCATCCTTGAAGGTGAAGTTGAATTTGATGAAATGTATGTGGTTGCTGGCCATAAAGGATATCCAGAGGCCGTAAAAAAATCTGAAGCGAAAGCCAAGAAAAAGAAGACTTAAAGGTGCTCCCGGCAGAGGAACAATGGCTTCAGAAAAACCACCAGTATTCGGTATGATCAAGCGAGGTGGGGAAGTTGCAATAAGCCTGCTTGAGAACGTTCAAAAAGTTACAATCAAACCGATCATTGAGAAGTTAGTGAAGTCTGGTTCAACGGTATATACAGATGAGTACAATATCTATGACTCCCTCGAAGATTGGGGCTACAAGCACAAGAGCGTTTGTCACGGGAAACACGAGTACGCAAGGGATGATGATGGTGACGGAATTTATGAGGTACACGTCAATACGATAGAAGGTTTCTGGTCATTACTCAGGAGTTGGCTGAGGCCTCACCGTGGTTTATCACAGGAAAAACTACCACTTTATCTTGGCTTTTTTGAGTTTGTGCATAATGTAGGGCTACGAGGAAAAGGACTGCTCGAACCATTAATCGAGCTGCTGGTATGCTAGCAGTCTGGAATCCAATAAGAGCCTAGGTTAATTTGGATCAAAGTCTCCGGATGACCGACATACACAACTGTCGTATTTCATCCTGCGTTCGCAGGTAAGTATCTAGCCAAATGCTTTTTTCTCAAGAAGTCACTCATAATAAGCGTTTCAGCAAGAAAAATATTCGATTACATTTGACTGAGTACTTATGACAAATTAAGTGTTGAAATTTAAACAGATATTATTTGAACTTCGACATTCCTTATCACAATATTCATAAGATGCTGTAATTCCCGAAATCAGCACCGACGTTATCCGAATTATCGCCTGAATTTGAGACAATTTACTTAAATAGAATAGATGTTAAACAGCGGATAGATTGATATAATACGAATTATATCAACCTATCTGCTGTTTCGCTTAAAAAAGATACGGATATGAATTCATTGATGTTATATTCATTATGTTTTAAGTAGTGGTACCACTTAATAAATCTGTATAGTAATTCGAGAAATAAGTATCAGAAATTTCTCCAGAGGGGAGGGTAGGTAAAAATGCGTTGCTTATAGTGTAGCTCCACTACTATTTAAATATATAAAGATTAATGTGCCTGATATGGTTTTGTGATAATGACTCAAAAATATAATGCGCCACAATGGGAATATATTAACGGACAAACAAAACGCGGGCGTCCGTTACTCTTGCTATCCTGTGAAGACTTGCTTCTTGCTAATTCGTTTTTACAAAAGAAAATCAAGCGTAGCAATTGGCTGGATAAAAAAGCAAATTATAATCAAAATTTAACTGATAAAATTGCTAATGAATATGTTTCTGAAACAAATTTATTACTTAAATATTTTGAAAAACTTGATTCAATTACTGACAGGGAAATAGATACGCTGAATAAGTTGAACCAAAACTTAAACAGAATGTTTTCTGAGGACGGATGGCGAAAAATTCGATTCGAAATTCGTCAAATGAAAAAACGTACTAAGCAGGTTCGTTTAGAAATCTCAAAACAATTGTTTGAGCAGCTTCAAGAAATCAAAGCAAAAGAAAGACTGGATACAACTAATTCAGCCATAGAATACTTAATTGATAATTATAACGATAATACTAAAGAGCTCATTTAGTTATGAAACTTGAAAATCTACAAACAAATTCAGTTGCGGCTTATCAAACTGAGAGCTCAAGTTACTTTGATTATCTTCAAGATCCTGATGATTTACTAAAGGCTGAATTGAAACAAATTCTCCATCAGAGGCCAACCACTGAAAACAACGAGAGAATAGACGTCATTGTTAACAAACTTCTCAATCAGTTTGAGGTGACACTCCAAGCTGACAATTTACTGTCAGCAAATTCCGTCAAAACGATTAAATTCAATTGGAATAAGTTTGTTAATTGGTGTACCGAAAATTCTCTTAGATATTTGCCGGCATCAGTATCTGTTTTTGAACAATTTCTTACTGAATTGAGCACAAGCTCAAAAGCGAATTCGTTACAGGTTTGCATCTGGGCCGTAAATTCTGTTCATAATGCTACCGGTTTACCGTCACCTACATCCAGTCCTAAAATTAAAACTTTGCTAAAAGGGATAAAGAAGAATAAAGCCAGAAAAGGCGAAGTTATATCGCAAGTTTCACCATTTAAAGAGGTTCATCTGACAAAGTTAATCGAGATTTGGAAAGACACTCCCAGGCTCGTTGATATCAGAAATCTTTGCTTACTTTGTTTCGCATACGAAACATTGCTCAGGGAGTCTGAGCTGGCTAGAGTGAAATTCGAAGATCTGAGTTTTCGAGATGACGGCAGAGCAGTATTAATCATCCCGTTTACTAAAACCAATCACAGTGGTTTAGCAGACAAAGTAATGCTCAGCAGAGAGTGCGTGAATTTACTGAAAGACATGTTAAGTCGCTCTGGTATGCCTCTAACCGGACTTATATTCCGGCCGGTATTGAAATCAAATAATGTAAAGTGGATTAACAACCCGGCTGAATATTCAAATCAGTCTCCGCTGACCGGTTATACAATCGATAAAATATTCCAATATGCGCTGATGAGCCTCAGAACCAATGAACCTTTTATCGTTCATAATACAGAACGCTGGTCAGGTCATTCCGCTCGCGTTGGCGCATGCCAGGATTTACTCGCCAAAGGTCATTCTCATATTGCCGCTCAACAGTCAGGGCGTTGGAGCAGTATTGAAATGGTTTATCGATATGGTCGGGACATTCTCGCTGAAGATGGCGCTATGATAAAGTCACGATGGGATAAGTAACTTTTTTAATTAATGAAATAACGACGGTTTAACACCGCATTGCGAAGCGGAGCCGAAGGCGAGACAGCTTGCGGCGGGTAGTTTATCCTGCCATTATATGAAAAATACGGCTACCTAAACTGTCTCAATTTGAGGCTTGAATATTACAAAACTTGTGTGCCGGGATACTGATACTTACTGCTGCAACTAGTTAAAATTTATGTGTAAGGCATTATTTGTCATCCAGAGAAATCTGGAGAAAATGAACGAATCAAGCCTTGTGTATCTTTTAACAATATAATAATCAAACTTTGTTAAATAAATAAGTTAAATCAGATGGATACCGTCATTTTCAATTTTGATTAACTTCGCTTTAAATAAACTTCCGATGGCTTTCTTAAAGATTTTCTTACTGAATGAAAATTCTTTGTAAATTAATTCAGGATCTGATTTGTCACCAAGGGGTAAAAACCCATCAGCTTGTTTTAGTTTGATTAATACCGTATTAGTGTGTTTATCGAAGCTTTGCTTATCAGCTTTTTGCAGTGCTAAATCAATCTTACCGTCAGGGCGAACACGTTTGATAAATCCTTTCATTTTCCTGCCGACAGTTAACGGCTGGAAAACATCGTTATAAAAAATCAAACCCCAATGTTTGTCTTCAACAATGGCTTTGTAACCTAAATCTGACTTACCGGCGATAAGCAACTTAACTTCCTGACCATTTTGATAATCCGGCTTGGTTTTATCGAGGTATTTATCAATTTTCATTGATGCTACAATACGTTCATCGACATGGTTCAAATGTGTATAAACAATGTAAGAACGGCCTTCTTCTACACGCTTATTTTGTTCAGCAAAAGGTAACAGTAAATCTTTATCTAACCCCCAGTCTAAAAACGCGCCCACTTTGCCTGTAGAAATCGCTTTAAGATAAGCAAATTGGCCAACTTGAGTACGTGGTCTCTGAGTTGTTGCGATTAGCATATCGTTTGAATCAAGATATAAGAAGACCTTTACCTTGCTTCCCACATCAGTCCCTTCCGGTATAAATTTTTTAGGTAACAATACTTGCCCGAAATCACCTGCATTTAGATATGCGCCAAAATCTAACTGTTTTACAACTTCTAACGTGGAATATTTGCCAAGCTTAATCATTTAAAAACTCTGTACTATCAATTTAATCGTAGAATTATAAGTGTTTTTAAGCTGCAATTCATTGTGTAAATGGCTTTACGGTCATATAAATCAAATTTTAAGACAACTAATAGAAAAAGTGCTATTTTGATGTAAAGACTTGTTGCAAACAATCAGTAACACATGTTTAATTGCGCTGCTAAAGATCATGCAAAAGAATAAATAAAATTTAACCTTTGTAAATCTAAATTAGAGATGATTTTCAGTTAATATTTTAGTGATTCAGTATGTTACTCAACCATCGGCTCTGCTGTGGTAAATAATGATGAAGGTTGGACTGATAAACAATGAACAATTGGTCTATTGATGATGCTAGAGATGGTTACAATGTCGCTCATTGGAGTCAAGGTTTTTACGGTGTTAATGATTGCGGGGATGTGCATGTTGCACCTGATCCCACACGTCCTGATTTTACAATAGGCTTGAATAAGCTTGCTCAAGATATGGTTACCGCGGGGGTTTCATTGCCTGTATTGATTCGTTTTCCGCAGATTTTACATCACAGAGTACACAGCCTTTGTAATGCCTTTAATAAAGCCATTTCAAAATATGAGTATGAAAACGATTATTTATTGGTTTATCCGATTAAAGTTAATCAGCAAAAAACAGTTGTTGAAGAAATTTTAGCTAGCCAACAAACTAAAGAAGTTCCGCAGTTAGGTTTAGAAGCCGGTAGTAAATCAGAACTGATGGCCGTTTTGGCTATGGCACAAAAAGCAAGCTCAGTGATCGTTTGTAATGGCTATAAAGATAACGAATATATTCGCTTAGCTTTGATTGGTGAAAAGCTAGGCCATAAGGTTTATATCGTCCTTGAAAAAATGTCTGAGCTTCAAATGGTGCTTAAAGAGGCTGAAAGCTTAGGCGTCACACCTAGACTTGGTTTACGTGCGAGATTGGCATTCCAAGGCAAAGGTAAGTGGCAGGCCAGTGGCGGTGAAAAATCCAAGTTCGGATTATCAGCGGCACAGGTATTGACAGTAATCGGGCGGTTAAAGCAAGCGAATATGCTTGACTGTTTACAACTGCTGCACTTCCATTTGGGTTCGCAAATCGCCAATATCCGCGATATCCGTCAGGGCGTAAGCGAGGCAGCGCGTTTTTATTGTGAACTAAGAAAGCTCGGCGCGAAAATCGATTGTTTTGATGTCGGCGGTGGTCTGGCCGTTGACTATGACGGTACGCGCAGCCAAAGTAATAACTCAATGAATTATGGTTTAACTGAATACGCCAATAATATCGTGCATGTACTGACCGATATTTGTCGTGAGTATGATGTGCCAATGCCGAGAATCATTTCTGAATCAGGTCGCCACTTAACGGCTCACCACGCGGTGCTTGTGACCGATGTAATCGGTACGGAAGCTTATCAAGCCGAAGATATTCAGCCGCCGGCTGATGGCGCGCCGCTACTCCTTCAAAACATGTGGCAATCATGGGAAGAATTAAAAGATCGCGTTAGTCAACGTGCCATGATTGAGATTTATCATGACACTCAAAGTGATCTTGCCGAGGCGCATTCATTATTTGCATTAGGTCAGATTTCGTTATCTGAGCGAGCCTGGGCAGAACAGACAAACTTAAGAATTTGTCATGAAATTCAAGGTCTTCTAAGTAGTCGTAACCGCTATCATCGCCCGATTATTGATGAGCTAAACGAGAAGCTGGCGGATAAGTTTTTTGTAAACTTCTCAATGTTCCAGTCTTTACCTGATGCCTGGGGTATCGATCAGGTTTTCCCTGTCTTGCCGTTATCAGGACTCGATAAGCCTGCCAAACGCAGGGCAGTGATGTTGGATATCACCTGTGATTCTGATGGTATTGTTGATCAATACGTTGACGGCCAGGGTATCGAGACTACATTACAAGTTCCGGCCTGGAATTCAGATAGTCCGTATCTTATCGGATTTTTCTTAGTCGGGGCTTATCAGGAAATTCTCGGCGATATTCATAACTTATTCGGCGATAGCCACTCTGCCGTGGTTCGTGTGGACAATGAAGGACAAAGTGTCATCGAATCAGTATTAACAGGCGATACCGTGGCTGACGTACTGAGATATGTAAATCTGGACGCGCTTGGTTTTATGCAGACCTATGAAGATTTGGTTAACAGGCACATTCCAGAGAATGAACGTGAAAGTATTCTTGAAGAACTCGAAGCAGGGCTTCAGGGATACACTTACCTGGAAGACTTCCGATAATGCGGTCTTTATTCATTAACATAGGCCTGATAACAATGGAAGATATCAATTAACTATGTTTTTTGAAGGTGCGGAAAAGAAATTTCAACTGATTTGTAAGCCGGATACCATTCCTTTAAGAGCTATGGACAGCTCTTTTTGGGCAAAAATTGTTAAAGCGGCTAATGCTGAAATTCTGTCGTCTATCAGTAATGAAAAGTGTGACGCTTACTTACTTAGCGAATCGAGTTTGTTTGTATGGGATGATCGCTTTATCTTAATTACCTGTGGTGAGACAGCACTCGTTAAATCCGCTTTAGAATACTTTCGCCTGCTCGATAAAAATCACATTCAGACTTTTGTTTATCAGCGTCAGAATGAATTTCGTTCATTACTGCAGCTCACAAGCTTCAAACAGGATGTGGAAGAGCTGAAAAGTCATATAAATGGCTCAGCAGTACAGATTGGCGAGCTTGACGGACACCATCACCATTTTTTTACCTCATGTAATAATGACGCCGGTGTCATTCAGCCTAAAACCACTGAGCTTAAAATGTACAATTTGAACGGAAGTATTACAGACTTCTTGTCAGATAAGATGTGTACGGCCGAAGGTGTCCGGGAGTATCTGAAAATAGACTCACTTTTTACAAACTTCATTATCGATGATTTCGTATTTGAGCCGTCCGGCTATTCGATAAACGGATTAAAGGGATATGAATATTTTACGATTCATGTCACTCCGCAAAAAGAAAATTCTTACGCAAGTCTTGAAACTAATATAAATTTATCGAATTCGCCGTTGAACATTTTCGGGACACTCTTGAATATTTTCAGACCAGTTTCGTGGGATGTAATCTCACTTAACCAAAATAAGCGACTCAATAGTTCAATAAGCTATTGGAAACTGGCAGAATGCGACTTTCAAATTGGTAACGGTATTAATATTCAATACGAAAATTATCACAAACCGGATACGCAAAATCTCAAGCCAAAACAAATTTAAATTTTTAAGGTACTTACGGGAGCTTTAATGACAACCTTAGCTGATAAACCTGATTACTCTTTATACTCAAATGCTTTCGGCTACCTTCGTCAACCGTTAGACTTCAAGCCTCTGGAAAGCGACGCGAATCTTGTAGTCCTCGGTTTACCTTTTGACATGGCTACAACGGGCCGTTCTGGTGGCCGCATGGGCCCCGGCGCAATACGCAGCGCATCTGTAAATCTGGCCTGGGAATCTAAGCGCTGGCCTTGGGATTTTAATCTAAGTAAGCATATTTCAATCGTCGATGCCGGCGATCTTGTCTATGACTGCGGTGATGCCGCGGATTTCACTCAGCGGGTTGAAGATTTCGCAGGTCAGATCGTGAATTCAGATAAAGGTTTGTTGAGTTTCGGCGGCGATCATTTCGTAACACTGCCGTTGCTTCGGGCGCATTATAAGAAACACGGCAAAATGGCACTGATTCACTTCGACGCACATACCGACACCTATGATCAAGGCAGTAAACATGACCATGGTACTATGTTCTATCATGCGCCGAGCGAAGGCATTATCGACCCTGAGCATTCAGTTCAAATCGGAATCAGAACTGAGTACAGCAAACACAATCACAAGTTTAAAGTCATTGACGCCGCAACGGCGAATGATCTCAGCGTTGATGATATCGTATTGCAAATTAAACAGAGAGTCGGTGATTTACCGGTTTATCTGACCTTTGATATTGACTGTATCGATCCTGCTTTTGCTCCTGGTACCGGAACACCGGTTTGCGGCGGCTTAACCAGCGATAAAGCATTAAAAATTGTGCGCGGGTTGCAAGGTTTAAATATTGCGGGCATGGATGTGGTCGAAGTTGCTCCAGCTTATGACTCGTCTGAAATTACGGCATTAGCTGGAGCTACGTTAGGACTGGATATGCTTCACGTTTGGGCTTTTGGTAAAGGTTTAGTAAAGGTTTAGGAAATAATAATGGATTTATCCTCAGTAAGACGCGAATATTCGAAAGGCGGATTAAGGCGTGCGGACTTGCCTGAAGATCCTTTAAAACTATTCGAACAATGGATGACACAAGCCAGGGATATCGGCTTGCCTGATCCGACGGCTATGGTATTAGCTACTGTAGACGCGCAAGGACAGCCGTATCAGCGGATCGTATTATTGAAGCGCTTCGATCAGAAAGGTTTTGTATTTTTTACAAACTTAGAGAGTAGAAAAGCGAAACATTTAGCAGGCAATAATAAGGTAAATTTATTGTTTCCTTGGCATAGCCTTGAACGTCAGGTAGCGATTACCGGCCGGGCAAAACAGCTTTCGACAGCGGAAGTTTTAAAGTATTTCGTAACCAGACCGAAAGAAAGCCAGATTGCCGCCTGGGTTTCTAAACAGTCTAATAAGCTAACAGCAAGGCAAGCTTTAGAAATTAAGTTTAACGAAATGAAGCGCAAATTTGCTGATGGCGACGTACCTTTACCGAAATTCTGGGGCGGTTATGCAGTTGAGCCAGAATCCATTGAGTTCTGGCAAGGTGGCGAGCACCGTCTCCACGACAGATTCTTGTTTACCAAAGACGGCGGAGAATGGATTATCGATAGGCTAGCGCCTTAAGAAACTATAACACAAGGCCGGATTATCGAAATCTAGACGTCTAAAGTTTTTTCAATCTATTTGAACCATTCCTTTTTTTTGATGATCAGATCCTGAAGCTCACATACACTTCAGGATTAAAGATGAAAAGCTCAGACTTTATAGATCAAACAGAAAGCCTTGACGATACCCTATTGATATAAAAAACTTTTTCCATAAGCCGAAGTCCCCTTTATTGTTACCCCGGCGTCTTTTTCTGAGGTTATACCAAGCCTTAAATAATTCTAAAAAACCTTAGATGCATCAGAACTGATTCTTAAGTTAGTGCCATTGACTTATAGTCAGGTACTCATTACCGCCACACACAACTGATGTTACTTCGTTTAGAGTCGCTAAACTTAACTCTTAGAGCCTTGATACTGACAATTCTAAGCGGTGATAAATCGGGAAGTTACTTCGGGACAGTTTCTAACTTGCACTCATCTCGTCGATTTTAATAGTTAATGAGCGCAAATTTTAAAAACAGTTACAATTGAGTTTAGTGTTTTTTCAACTTTTACAGTAGCATTGAACTAATTTTGACAGAAACGGGAGTGGTCATGCCCACTAAAAAACCTCTAACAACTAAAAATACATTGAAGTTGATATGGAATTTTATTAACTTCATTCGTCAGCTTATACTGAATCTCGTTTTTTTTCCTTTGCTTTTTATCGGGCTCATCGCAGTCACCATTGCGCTAAGCAATGATGACAGTGTAACTGTTAATAATGGCTCCGCGCTGGTCTTGAACTTAAACGGGCAAATTGTTGACCAAAAGCATTATGTCGATCCTATTGAAGCGGCAATTATTGAATCCCGGGGGCAAGCTCAGCAAAGCGAAGTTTTACTTTCTGACGTTCTTTACATCATCAACAATGCGGCACAAGATAAGCGAATTAAATCTATCGTTCTCGACTTATCAGGATTGACAGGCTCAGGTTTAAGCAAGCTCGAAGCCATCGGTAATGCGTTAGCTGAATTCAAAAAGTCCGGTAAACAGATTTTCGCGGTAGGAAATTACTACAACCAGCAACAATATCTTCTAGCCAGCTATGCCGACAAAATTTACTTAAATCCTGAAGGTTCCGTTGCAATAGAAGGATTCGGAATTTACCGGCTGTTTTATAAATCTGCATTGGAAAAATTAAAAGTCACCACGCATGTTTATCGTGTAGGTATTTTCAAGTCAGCTGTTGAGCCATACATAAGAGATGACATGTCACCCGCGGCAAAAGAAGCGAACCAAACTCTTCTTGGCGACTTATGGCAGAGCTACTCTAAAATTGTAGCCGCAAACAGAAACATCAAAACTGATTCCTTAATCCTTACGCCAGAAGAATATTTGAAAGAACTTGATGCTGCCGGCGGTGACGATGCTCAGCTCATGCTTAAACGTAAACTTGTGGATGAGTTAGCGAATTCTGAGCAAATTCGCCTGGCGATGATAAAAGAATTTGGTAAAGCTGAATCCGGCCACTCATATAATCATGTTGGATTTAAAGATTATCTGTCATTAGTAAAGCCAAAGCCTAACCTTATATACGGTGATTCAGTTGGAATCATTGTAGCAAAAGGCACTATTCTTAACGGCACTCAGCGCCCCGGCAATATCGGAGGGGAGAGCACTTCAAAACTTCTTAAACAAGCTCGCTTCGACCCGAAAATAAAGGCTGTTGTATTACGTGTTGATAGCCCTGGCGGTAGCGCTTTTGCTTCTGAACAAATTCGCCAACAGGTACTTGCCCTTAAAGCTGCCGGAAAACCTGTGGTAGTTAGTATGAGCAGTTATGCCGCATCTGGTGGTTACTGGATATCAGCAAGTGCGGATTACATTTACGCTACGCCCACCACACTCACTGGCTCTATCGGTATTTTCGGATTAATCAACACTTTTGAAAACGCCGCTAAGACTCTTGGCGTCAATACTGATGGCGTGGCAACTTCGCAATGGTCAGGGATTTCCGTGACCCGCGGTATTTCTCCGGCAATAGGTAAGGTTATACAACGTGGTATTGAACGTGGTTATCATAACTTTATATCGCTTGTCGCTAATGAAAGAAATATGTCACTTAAAGACGTAGATAAAATTGCTCAAGGTCGAGTATGGACGGGAAAAAGAGCCGTTAAACTCGGGCTGGTTGATGAAATCGGTGATATGAAAGATGCTGTAGCTAAAGCCGCCGAATTAGCTAAGCTATCGAAATATGATACAAAACTCATCAAGAAAGAGTTAACACCTGAGGAAATCATCCTTCAGGAAATCTTTACCAAAGCTTCAGCTTATTTACCTGAGTCAACGGTCAATAATTCTGTTCTTAACAAGCTGCTTAACAAAGTTGACGCGTCACTTAAAGAACTTTCCCAGTTTGATGATCCAAATAATCTTTATATGATTTGTGAAAGCTGCTCTGTTAAATAGAAGCATCAGTATTACAAAGGGTGGTTAATTCCGCCCTTCTAATACATCTTAAGCCTATTCGCTTGTTTTCTTGAGTGCTTTAACATCATTATTTATTGCCGAGTTCAAAAGCAATGTACAAAACGTCATGTTCTACGTTATCTTTTACTTGAAGGACGGTGTTAATATTTTGTTCCCCTTGTTTTATTTGATAATTAAAGGGTAGTTGAATTACTGTCCTTCATAGTTTCTATGTCATCAGCTGGTTCTGATAACTGCTTGACCACCGTAAAAGCTCCACTCGATTTCGAGATTGAGTTTTTCTGAAAATTGATGAAATATGAGCTTTTACTGTATGCTCGCTGATACAAAGTCGATGGGCGATTTCTTTATTACGCGCGCCACTGGAAACAAGCTGTATGATAGTTTTTTCTCTCATTGTCAGCATTTGCCACATGGTAATGCTGTCTTCGTTCTTATCGAGCTGAGATTCGGGTTCGATTTTCTTAACTAACCCCTTTAAAGTCTTGCTTAGTGTTTTTCTGTCGTACCAGAGTTCACCGATCAGCATCTTTTTCAGGCCGGTTAACAACATATCCATGGCGATATCTGAATAAAGCACGCCGTTTATTCCCAAAACGATAGCGGATTCTTCCGAAATTTTCTTCTTTTCAGCTTGGTAGATCGCAATAGGAAGCTCTTTTATCAGTTTTGCTGCCACCAGTGGAACCCCCTTACTGTCGAGCGGCATTCCTTTTTGAGGTATCAGGCAAAAACAGTCGGCTTTTTTGGAGTATTCAATAACTTCAGAAACTTGTTTTAATACTCTTACCTTGATGCCGAGCGATTGGGCTAGAGCCGCTAAATGACACGGAGTATCAAACTCGTGAAGAAAAAGTAGTTCCTTTACTTGATTCATTTCACATTCTCCCTAAATCAAATATTCTAAGTGTTACAGGCAGCGGTTAATTATTAAGTTCTATTTTATTCTTTTATACTAGTAGATTGAACTCTAATTTAACATAAAAGCAATATTTGTAAATTGTAATTTAACGTTTGAGTTGATAATTTATTAAGATTCCTTTGAACTACCGTTCCAAAAAAATCTTTTTTTAACGCCTTGCTCGATTAATCCGACCACAGCCGGTTTAATTGCCTTAGTGACGCATAACCGAACCGGCTCATTAGTGCTATAACCACCTTCAGCTTCCGCTAGACGGCTAAAGCTGGTGAATCCTAAACCTGCTCCGAATTCTTGAGAACATATTTTCTTAGTCGTGTTGACTGAAAGCGTTATCTTACCGCTATGAACATCAATAGCACGCAGATAAATAGTCGGTCATAAAAAACATCTAACATTCTGATCGCTAATAAAATATAGCTATTTGATACATTCAATTTCGACCAGAAATGATATAGTGAACCTACGGTTTCTGGTCGTTTTGGGTGCTAAAAATGCTCAAAGAAAGCCCGTCAAATTTACCTCATGCCAGTCTGTTTGATATCACAGAACAGCTTCTGCAAACTCACCCTTTACTCATTTTAGCTAATGCCTTTGATTGGCGAGCGTTGGAAGAAGAGTTCAAGCCGTTATACAAAAAATTAGGCCGTAAAGCGAAGCCAATTCGGTTGATGTGCGGTTTGCTAATACTCAAGCAGCTCTACAAATTGAGCGATGAAGCTCTGGTCGAACAATGGCTGATGAACGTGTATTTTCAAGTGTTTTGTGGTGAGACAGAGTTTCAAACAGCACGCCCTTGTGATGCCAGTGAACTCAGTGTTTTTCGTAAGCGCATCGGTGAAAAAGGCTGTGAAAAAATCTTTGCATTATCTGTGGCGCTACACGGTTACAAAGCTGAAGATGACACCGTGTACGTTGATACAACCGTCCAAGAAAAAGCCATTACTTATCCGACAGATAGCAAGCTTGCCATCAAGGTGGTTAACCGACTCAATAAACTAGCCAAAGTATTTGGGATCAAGCAAAGACGTACTTATGTCAAAGAAGTCAAACAGCTACGCATTGACTGTCGAAGCTTTAGACATGCCAAAAATCGAAGCAAAGCCAGAAGAGCGTTAAAAAGGTTACGTGTTATCGCAGGTAAGCTTTTAAGGGAGCTACAACGCAAACTTCCACAAGATGTCCTTGATTTACAAAAAGAGAATTTTTCCAATTATGAAAAAGCCATTACACAGCAACGTAAAGACAAGAACAAGATTTACAGCCTTCATGAACCCGATGTTTACTGCGTAGGGAAAGGCAAAGACCATAAGCCATACGAGTATGGTAAAAAGGCTTCTGTCGTGCTCACAGAGCAGAGTCAATTAATCATTGGTGTAACCCAGTCATGACAAACATGAACACGACTCAAAATTGCTTAAGCCTGCACTTGACCATGCCCATAAACACCGAAAGAGTAAAATCACTACAGCCGTTGTAGATAAAGGCTATAAAGGGTGTATGCAGTATGTTGACCAAGAAGTTGTTATCCCTAGCCGGCCATTAAAACGGGACTCGCAAGCAAAGAGAAAACGCAAAAGTGAACTCTGTAAAAAACGGGCAACAATTGAACCAGTAATCGGGCATTTGAAGAGTGATTTTAGGCTGTGTAAGAACTGGTTAAAGGGCAGTGTTGGCGACTCAATAAACCTTCTAATGGCTGCGTGTGCCTGGAACTTGAGAAAGTGGTTAGCCATTTTCTTTTTGCTCGAAAAAGATGGTGAGTTTTGGCTATTTTGTAGTGAAATTGATGCGAAATATAAGAAATGTTGCTTTTGGGTACGGTTCTGAATTTTGCGTAAATCAGATGCCGTACATTTTAAATCTTGAAGTTATGTTTTTCAGTACCGACTAAATAGTAACTTGATCTTCACGATACAGCTCCGAAGCCCCGATACCGAAATACGATGCGCCTGTACCGTCGTACTGGTGTTGATTTCATAGCTGATAATGCCGTCTTCAAGCAGTAAGCTGGCACTGGCTAAGTCAGATAGAGCCAGCAGAGTTTTTCTTAGCTTTATTCAGATTCTTCTGAATGATTTTTCTTTCGGTTAATAAGTTCTGTAAACCTTCACGTTCTACCTGAGTAAGCCACTGACAGAGCTGTCCCCAAAATTTAAGACAATCAATAAGATGAACGATCTGCCAAAAAAAAGTTGTCATAAATTATACAATTGGAGGCAGTTATGAGTAACCTAATGTGTGATTTTATAACTCATTGAAATTGTTTGTTTCGTCATTCCTGCGAAGGCAGGAATCCAGCGTCTTTTTCTTTTTCCGAGCAAAAAGGCACTGGATTCCCGCTTACAACATGCGGGAATGACGGGGGTTGCAAGTTCAGTAGCGTAATTAGATTGCCAACATCTCCTCAAATTTCATTGCATCTCTGCCAAACTCGATATTGAAGTAAGCCCCAATGGTTAAGCTTAATACCTTTCTTCCCATTCGACTGGTTAAGTGCCATAAGTCTCGACAGTTAACATGTTCAATATCAAAATATTTAACAAGTTGCCCTATGGTTGTTTCAACCCTTCTTCGAACATTCATTAGTTGTTTAACCGCCCACTCAGGACGATTATCTTTCATGTTTTTCCGTAATGGAGTTTGTAAGTCAATATCAGCTTCAGAGCAGTCGTTATTGAGTATTGGTCTAATAAGCCCTTTATCACCAATTAAAAGTCCTTTGATATTATTGATGATTTCATAGGCGGCATCACGTTCATCAATGTTTGCGGCAGTTAAAGTGAGTTCTACTGGAATACCTCTTTCATCAACAAGTAGATGCCCATGAAAACCGTAGTACTTCATATCCTTAGAGGCACAGTAGCCATAACTTGCATCTCCCTTAAAGCCTTTGCATTTTCTGACTCGAGTGAGTTTGCAAAGCTCAATGGGAAAACCATCAATCAAATGAACATTACAAGTATCGGCTCTGAGTTGATGACATAAGTACTGATGAAATAATTGCTTCACTTTCCAAAGGTTACTTGCTTGTCTGGCAAACTGTGAACGAGCAGGTAAATCGGGAAACAAGGGTAACCAATACCCTTTGAAATACTCCCAAATTCCTTTATCTGTGTGATGCCCAGTCCATTCCCCAACAATTTCCATTGTAATTACTTCAGAATCAGTGAGTTTAGGAGCTCTACCACGGGTTCTTAAGGGAGTGGTTATTTCTCTCTGGTAAAAATCATCAACTAAACAGTAAACATAAATGATAAAATCTTCGACAGGCATGATCGTATCCTTCAGATAGGATTTTTTAGAACCAAACATTCTAAGGTATGGTCATGCCTACCAAAAATTAATCACACATCAGGTTATGAGTAAGAAAAGTAAAAATCACTCACCACAGTTCAAAGCGAAAGTTGCATTAGCGGCTGCAAAAGGCGATAAAACGCTATCAGAACTTGCAAATCAGTTTAACCTATATCCGACTCAAATTACCAATTGGAAGAAAGAACTCATAGGAAATGCGGCCTTGCTTTTCGAGCGGGGTAACAAGAAACCCCGGCGGTCAGATGATGTTGAAAAACCGCAAGCTAAGATTGGTCAATTGACCATGGAGAACGATTTTTTAGCCAAGGTGCTCGGTCATTAGTTTGAGCCCGGCGAAAGGGAAAGCCGGACAAAACCATCAAGCTGAGCATCACTCGGCAATGCCAAATTCTTTCGATATCACGTTCAAGTGCTTACTATCGGGGAGCGGGTATTTCTGAGGAGGAATTACGGTTGAGAAGAGCCATTGATGAAATACACCTGAAATACCCGTATATGAGCTGCAGGCGTATTAAAAACGAGCTGGTAGCGAGACATCTTCACTGATAAAAAGCGGGTAAATCGCCTTATGAGAGCCATGGGGATTTACGCCGTATATCCTAAACCCAAGCTCAGTAAAAAGAGTGACGAACAGAAGGTTTATCCGTACCTGTTACGGGATCGTGAGGTCACAAAACCCAATGAAACCTGATGTACAGATATCACCTACATCCCTATGGCTAAAGGGTTTCTCCACCTAATAGCGATTATGGACTGGCATAGTCGGAAAGTCTTGTCACGGCGGCTGTCAAACACAATGGATACGGATTTTTGTGTTGAAGCCTTAGAGGAAGCGTTTGCTAATTTTGGCAAACCTGATATTTTCAATACAGATCAAAGAAGTCAATTCACCAGTAAGGCTTTCACAGACGTCCTGAATCGTTCAGAAATCAGCATCAGTATGGATGGTAAAGGTCGCTGGGTAGATAATGTCTTCATCGAGCGTTTATGGCGTAGCGTGAAATACGAAGAGGTTTATCTTAAGGCTTACAACACACCGAGAGAAGCAGAGCAAGAAATGGGAAATATTTTCGATTTTATCATGAGGAGCGCTGCCATCAAGGGCTTGATGAGCAAACGCCAAATCAGGTTTATTTAGCCAATCAAAAATCGGCAGCCTGAGTTAGAGATCTATCACTCGATGCTGCAGTTTTTAGAGCTTGATAAAAAATTGATTTAGCTATAGGTCAAACTACTGCTGCGACTCCATGCTAAAGCATCCGAAGCATAATCAGCATCACAACAGCAGTCTGAAGTGTTAGAGTGAACTCAAAGCTTATACTCGTCAAGCAGTTCATTATGTTTATTCGTAGCCTTTCAATTGTTACTCAATTTTTTGATGCATTAAATGTTTCGTTATCCTTGATTAAACCCTCATTAAAATTAACAAGAACTCAAAAAATAGTATTAGGAGCGATGATCACTGGAGTTATCATGACTGAGGCTTTGAACTGGGCAGCTTTTGAACGGAGAAGTTTAGGCGTTTTCAAGTCAACGGGCTTATGCTGGATATTCTACAAAGCTAAAATCCCTTGGCAGTACCTACTTCAAGCGAGTATTTGCAATATATTCAAACATTATCAATTAACAAACGGCCATTTAGATATTGATGATACCCATAAACACCGAGCTAAAAAAACGACTTGTATTGCAGGTGCACATAAAATCAAAGACAAACCGACAGGTGGGTATATCAATGGGCAAGAGCTGATATTCATGGTACTTGTCACCGATACGGTAACCTTTCCAGTTGGGTTTAGGTTTTATACCCCCGATCCGAATCTCGCCATTTGGAGCAAACGGGATAAAGAGCTGCAACGACAAGGTATCGCTAAAAAAGAGCGACCACAAAGACCCATGCCTGACCATGTTAACTATCCGACTAAACAAGCGCTTGCACTAGAAATGCTAAGAGAATTTACCACCGCCTTTCCAAACTTTAAAATCAAGAGCGTATTAGCCGATGCATTATATGGGACTGCTGATTTCATGGATAAAGCTGAAGAAATCACTCATCACGCTCAAATAGTCAGTCAATTAAGAACAAATCAACGAGTGAGCAGCAAGAACTCAAAAGCACGAGTTGATACCTATTTTAATCGTCAAAAAGGTGTTGAACTTCAACTGTCTATTCGCGGTGGTGAAGAGAAGAAAGTCACCATGATGGCTGCGAGGCTATATGTTAATGCGCATAGTAAACGGAGATTTGTTGTGGCGCTAAAATATGAAGGAGAAGAAGAATATCGTTACTTGATCGCTAGCAATATGTCATGGCATCACCATGATATAGCAAGACTTTATACATTAAGGTGGTTAGTAGAGGTTTTTATCCAAGATTGGAAAGCTCATTGCGGTTGGAACAAGTTGAGCAAACAGCAAGGTGTCGATGGTTCGGAGCATGGCCTGATCTTAAGCCTTCTGTGCGAGCATTTACTGTTGCAACATCCTGAGCAATCTGTCCGACTTAAAAACAAACACCCTGGGATGCCTGTGGGTTGCCTAATTGAACGCCTAAAAGTTGAAGCGCTTGTTGCTACGATTCAAGAAGTGGTATGTGCCAATGATCCAAATGCAGCATTAGAGAGCTTAATTACGGCACTCCATGATTCCTTACCAGAACGAGACTCTAGCAGGCATATGGCAGGTAGAGATTTAGGTCGTCAGGAAGAAATTCCTTCATTAAAATCCCATGCGAAAACATTTCAGAATATGGGTTATGCTGCATGATTGTCAATTAAGAAAAACTGCAGCATCGAGTATCATCTTAAAGATTTGTTTTAAAGACCGGGTACAGCATAGCATTATTATTATTAACTTTGATAAGTTGATTGAGTTTTTCCCATAAATTAAGTGAAAATGGACTTTCTGTGGAAGTATGCTCAATTCCCCGGAAAGCGAAAATTAAACTTAACTTTCATAAGGATTTAGAATGAATGAATACTCATATATCAGTACTAATGCTCAGTCTCTGGTAAGTACTAGTCTGTTGAAAAAAAAACGTACCCCGGAAGAAAATGAAATCAGCGGCTTTGAAGTTTCGGCGCTGCCACTGCCGGATGTGCTACTGCGTGAAATTTTTAAATATATATCAGCACCCAAAGACAGATGCTACGTCAGAGAGACATCAAAACAATTTAAAAATTGCCTGGACAGTAGTTACTGGGGGAGATGTTTTTCCGGATATGCTTTATCTGACTCTGCTTTATCTGGTCGCTTTCGTGTTTTTTTTGAATCCAACAGCTATTCGGACGGCGTTAAGAACTCGTTATCTAAAGCCGGTGTTCATCTAATACCCAAAGAATATGCTCAAATGTCCGTCCTCACGGGTGTCAGTTCTTTATTCAAATTAGAGTTAAGTGACGATTTTTTTTCGGCTGTTCGTGATGCGCAAAAGTCAAGCTGGACACTCAAAGAGTGTTGCTATGCTCTGGAGCTGCTTGGCAAACATGGTCACGGATGTGACAGCAGCGTAAAAGCGGCTGAGAGTATTTGTCTGGTTCTTAAGAGCAGAGACAAGTCAAACTGGACAGACGAAGAGTGTTGTCATTTGCTGGAGTTAATAAGCAAGTATTGTATGACTTTTAAGTGGGAAGCCGCCACCGCGGTAAAGGACGCTATTAAGTTGGTTTTTGGTGATAATTTTCAGACGTTCGTACAGCATTTACCAGAAAATATAAAAGTTTATAACGCCTTACTTGGCTTGTGTGCCGTAACCAAGAATAAGAAATTCACCGAAGAACTAGTAATTAAGTTTATGATGGCCGTAGCCGTTAAAAAAAAAGCGGAAGAGTGCGACAAAGTAGTGCCCGATGAAACAACTGGTATTTGTCTGCTCACCGTATTTGCGTCATGTAAGGATATTAACGGCGCTGATTGTCTTGTTTTTGGTGATAAAAATATGGCCGAGTTACCTCAGCATTTGGGGGATAAGACCGGGCAGTGACATCTATGCGTACTGGACGCTTGTTGATTCGAATAATTTTGCTGAAAGGATAAAGAAATTACTTGAAAGAGGCATCTGTCGCCAGAACCTCGGCCTTATAGGTAACGCTTTGAATTGCGATTCCGAGAGTATATTTAACAATGAAATCGAGAAAACTTCGAAAGGCGTGCCGTTTGAGTTTGCGAAAGCTTTGTATGAATATCACCTTAATCGAAGTCAAAACGGTAATGCCATTAATATTGTAACAGGTCATAAATCAGGAAATAAACTGAAAAGCCAGTTTATTTCGTATTTCAGGGAGAAAAGGGTAAATGTTCGCTCAAATCCGGCTGATCCCTGCATGCTTCTGACCGGCACATAAATTTCTGGTTAGGCACTAAGGGTCTCGCAGTTAAGAATTTGGGTGTAGATCTTTTAGATCGACAAAAACCATGAAAAGACCATTAATTATCAATAGTATGGGATTAATAAATAGTGCGAAAGGAGCAATTTTATAGTACTTATCAGTTTATACACACAACAAGTCCATAAAAAGGCTCCTTTCATGAAGTTAGCATACTCAAACTCGTGACCTTAAGGCACCATAGCGCAACTTTTAAAATCTTATCTGTTGTAATACAGGCAAATTCATTAACGCAAAATTTGTCATGTCACAACACACTCAATTTGATAAGGTTTACCGGGCTTTTCAGCTCTGGCGCAATAACAAACCCAATACAAGAATTGCGACACCGGAAACTCTCCGTCAGCAAGCGATTTCACTGTTAAGCGATTATCCGGCCGCCCGAATATGTAAAACGCTATCCATCAGCGGTTCTCAATTTGCAAAATGGCGTCAGGCTGATAATCCTCAGATAGTGTCAACCCGGTTTATTGAGCTGAACGATGACGCTATCGCAGCGCCAACCTCAAACGTCAGTCTTGAAATCAATTTTGCCAATGGTCAGCATATGCAGCTGTCGGGCGGGTTTGACGCTCAATTTGTCACTCAACTGATTGAGGAGGTGCCAGAAAATCATTGCTGGTAAACTGGCAACCTTGGTCAGTGTTGAATATATCAGGCTCACCTCGTTCCAAAGCACGATCTAGCGCATGAATACAGAAATCAGCATCCAGTGTGTTCGATAGCTCCCAGCTGACTACGTAACGACTGTACCAGTCAATGATGCATGGTCAAAGCATGATTCATTTAACCTCGCAAAGCCGGATTTTCATCGCTACTGAGCCGGCTGACTTTCGTCAGGGCATCGACGGCTTAGCCGCGGTTTGTAAGCGGAAGTTATCTTCTGAGCCCCGCTCCGGCGCCGTTTTTGTGTTCATTAATCGCAGCCGCACTATGGTGCGGGCTTTGACTTATAACGGCAGCGGCTTTTGGCTGATGACCAAGCGCTTATCCAAGGGAAAATTTCAACACTGGCCTTGCTCTAATGAACGTATTCAACCCTTGATGGCGATGCAATTGCGGCAACTCCTCAGCGGTGATGGCAAGTGCAGAGTTCAGGTTCAATGAAATTTTCCTTGCGTTTTCAAATAACGGGATCATTCGGCCCGCCGAATTGATAACGACTTGCCTTAAATTTTGGATGATAACTGAATGAGCCAAACCGTAAACGACATCGACCAAAAAGCCTTAGAGGCGCTGATGGCTCGTGTCAGTGAAGCCAAAGAGCATGAATTGGCGTTATCGGCTGACGATTGCCGGTTACTGCTCGATGCCTTGGTAATGAGTGATGCACTGGCGAGCAATCGTCCGACGGCAATAGCATGCTTGCTGTCCTTGTGTAACAGTCATGCACGGCGCCGGTTTGTTAATGTAATACATCAGTTCCCCGATGAAGCGGAGCATGTGTTAACTCAGTACGGCAAAATCTGGCATTACGAACAGCAGGCGATAGAGCGGCAATTATCGCCGGCAGCAAGATTGAGTTATCACCAGCAGCACTCAGAGCCGATAATGACTGAAATAAAACGCTGGTGCGAGGGACATCTCGCAGACGGCAGCGTCGAAGAAAACAGCAGTTTAGGCAAGGCCATGCGTTACTTCGTCAAATACTATGACGGACTGACGATGTTTTGCCGGATTGAAGGGGCGGGGCTCGATAATAATCGCATGGAAGCCTTGCTTAAACTCATAGTGCGGGACAGAAAAAATGCCATGTTCCATAAGACATTGCTCGGGGCAACCATAGGTGACATCATCACCTCAATGATAGCGACGGCCAGTGAGGCGGGCATTAATGTGTTTAACTATTTCAATTAGTTGCAGCGGGAAAGTGAAAAGGTCAAAGCCAATCCGCAAGCTTATTTACCGTGGAACTATCAAGAGCAGTAAGGCAGATTTCTCTGCCTTAGTAAAGTTGGTACGATCCTTTCTGCCGCGCCCCTTTTATACTTTGAGGCCGACTAAAAGCTGATCAAGTTGTTCCGCTGTCGCGTGTAATTCATCACAACCGGAAACGGCATTGTTCGCGGATGTCTCTACATCATGTGATTGATTACGAATTTCCATAAGGTTGCTTGCAATCTCATTGGCAACAGCGGATTGCTCTTCCGCGGAGCTGGCAATCAGCACACTCATGTCAAGTACTTTATCACTGTGACTTGAAATATTACGTAGATCTTCTCCGGTCTTAATAACGTGATTTTTACCTTGTTCCGCTTGTTCAACCGTTCTTGCCATAACTTGAGTGAGAGCGCTGGCACCAGACTGCAGAGACTCAATCATAGTTTTTATTTCAACTGTCGCATCTTGAGTGCGGCCGGCGAGAGTCCGTACTTCGTCGGCAACTACCGCAAAACCACGGCCTTGCTCACCGGCGCGCGCGGCCTCGATAGCCGCGTTTAATGCAAGTAAGTTGGTCTGTTCAGAAATCGCGTTAATTGTAGTAACAACTTCGTCAATGCGTGAGGCATTTTCATTAAGTTCGTTTACCGCATCAGAAGCGTTGGCAATATCAGAGGCAAGAGTCCCGATGACATCAACAGTTGTTTCAATATCCTTAGAACCCGCTGTGACTTGCGTATTCGCCTCCTGAGTTTCCGTCGATGAAACTTCAGCGTTTCGTGAAACCTCTTTAACGGCTGCGGTCATTTCTTCCATAGCGGTGGCTAAAGAGTCCAAGTGTTGTCTTTGGTTGACCGCCAAATCTTGTCCTTGACTGGCGTTGCCGCGGAACTCATTCACAACATTACGAATTTGACCCGTTGATTGAATAAGTTGCTTCACCAATTGATGTTGCCTTTCAACGAGAGTATCAATGCTGATTGCCAGGTGGCTGAATTCATCGGGAACTTTAAAAAAGTTCAAACGGTTTGTTAAATCACCATCCGCGGCTTGTTGGAGTGACTGTACTGTCGTCCAGAGCGCACCCTGAATAAAGGTGGAAATATAGTAACTAAAAATCCAGACTAAGAAGATTAAGCCTGCGGTAATAATATAAAAGAGCTGCTGATCTTTAGCTGTGGCTTCCTCTATTTCTTTCATTGATACTTGCGTATCAATATGTGATATCTGAGTTAAGAAATCCTGTTTCTGCCGCGCTGGAATATATTCTAAAGCGACATCAGCGACAGACTGTTTTTGTCGCGCGCTTTGAACATCCAGATACTTATTAAATTCAGTGGACACCTTGCCGATTTCATAGTGCGAAGCCGCCGATAAAAATAATAATGCCAAAATAGAGATGCTGGCCAGGATAATAAACTTTTGTCTTATTGTGATTTGAATCAGGTATTTATCAACCCAACGAAACTTAACTTCTTTCATATTCTTACTCTCGTGCTTTTATTAACACTTTTTCTATGAGTGACCCCAAACTATATATCGGTCATAAAGCCGGTTACTTAAGCTTTATTATCACTGACTGCCGGAATTTTATCATCCGTTGAAAAATTGTTATCGGCATATTACATCTTCATAAACAGTCAAGCCAGCACTACTGAGAATTATTACCGGAGTTTTTTGTAGAACGTGATATTTGTCAAGATTGTTTGAATGTCGTTCTTTAAAATGTAATTCATTGACTTAAAGCGGGCTTTATAAGTTAAAAAGAGTAATTTTGCCCTGGAAAAACCATTGGTGTTAGCGTAGAATTTGCGTCTTTTTTATTCTTGATTGTGTATCGATAAACCGGCTAGGGGAATGATAAAAATCAGAAGATGTTCTGGTTTTCGAATTTGATGTAGTCCTTCCAATATTCAGTGGAAATTAACATGCAGCAACTAAACGACATTGTGTCTAACGCTTTAGAAGTGATAGAGCATACTAGCGATCTGAAAGCGCTAGATGATATCCGAGTGGATTACTTGGGTAAGAAAGGCCGGATTACCGCAATGATGCGTATGATGGCAACCTTAAGCGCAGAAGAAAAACCTGCGTTTGGCCAAAAAGTTAATGAGGCGAAACAAAAGGTTCAAAAAACGCTTAACGGTAAAATCGAAGCGATTAAGCTTGCTGAGCTTGAAGAAAAGCTAAAAGCTGAACAAATCGATGTAACGCTTCCCGGCAGAGCGACGGACTTAGGCGGTCTTCACCCGGTGACTCGAACCATTGAGCGTATCGAGGACTTTTTCGGTGAGCTGGGTTTTCAGGTCGAGAAAGGCCCGGAAATCGAAGATGATTTCCACAACTTTGACGCGCTGAATATTCCGGATGATCATCCTGCCCGTGCCGAGCATGACACTTTCTACTTTAATCCGAAGTTAGTGTTAAGAACCCAAACTTCTGGTGTTCAGATTCGTACTATGGAAAAGAAAAACCCGCCGCTGCGTATTATTTCTCCGGGACGTGTTTATCGTAACGATTATGATCAGACGCATACGCCGATGTTCCATCAGGTGGAGGGATTAATGATCGATAAAAAAGTTAATTTCGCGCAATTAAAAGGTATTCTTCATGACTTCTTGCGTAATTTCTTTGAGGAAGATTTAGAAGTTCGTTTTCGTCCGTCTTACTTCCCGTTTACGGAGCCTTCAGCTGAAGTTGACGTAAAAGGTAAAAACGGTTGGTTAGAAGTGTTAGGCTGCGGCATGGTTCATCCGAATGTGCTTCGCAGTGTCGGCTATGACCCGGAAGAATACACAGGTTTTGCCTTTGGTATGGGCGTAGAACGTTTATCTATGCTTCGTTACGGCGTAAATGATTTACGCGCGTTTTTCGAAAATGACTTACGTTTCCTTAAGCAATTTAAATAACGGAGCAATGAAGAATGAAATTTAGTGAATCTTGGCTTCGTGAGTGGGTTAACCCGGAAATTTCCCGTGAAGCTTTATCAGAACAAATCACTATGGCCGGGCTTGAGGTTGATGGTGTAGATCCCGTAGCCGCTGATTTTTCAGGTGTTGTAGTCGGTGAAGTGGTTGAATGTGGTCAACATCCGGATGCTGACAAATTACGAGTAACCAAAATCAATGTCGGTGGTGAAGAGCTGCTTGATATCGTTTGTGGTGCGCCGAACTGTCGCCTGGGACTTAAAGTTGCTGTTGCCGTTGTCGGTGCTGAGTTACCGGGTGATTTTAAAATTAAGAAAGCTAAGCTACGGGGTGTTCCGTCAAACGGCATGCTTTGTTCATTCTCTGAACTCGGAATCGACATCGAAAGCGACGGCATTATTGAATTGCCGCTTGACGCCCCGGTCGGTACCGACATTCGTGAATATTTAGATCTTGACGATGCGGTCATTGACATTGATTTAACGGCAAACCGCGCGGACTGTTTAGGCATGATTGGTTTAGCTCGTGAAGTTGCTGTTCTTAATCGTACGGAATTCACTGAGCCGAGCTGGGAAAAAGTTGAAACGATCATCGCTGATAAAGTTGACGTAAAACTGACTGATTCCTCAGCATGTCCGAGATATCTTTCGCGAGTGGTAAAAGGCATTGATGTTAAGGCCGCGACACCGCTCTGGATGCAAGAAAAGCTGCGTCGCGGTGGTATTCGCTCGATTGATCCAATTGTTGATGTTACTAACTATGTGCTGCTTGAGTACGGTCAGCCAATGCACGCGTTTGACGCGTCAAAAATTAATGGAGCTATTGAAGTACGTATGGGTAAAGGTGACGAGAAGCTCACCTTATTAGACGGTAATGAAATTATCGTTTCCGAAGATACGCTTGTTATCGCGGATAAAAATAAAGTACTGGCCCTGGCGGGTATTTTCGGCGGTGAGGATTCAGGCGTTACTGAAACTTCTACTGATATCGTGCTTGAATGCGCGTTCTTCTCGCCTGCCGCGATTCGTGGTAAAGGTCGTGTTCATGGTTTACACACTGATGCGTCACATCGCTTTGAGCGTGGCGTTGATCCGCAAATTCAACACAAGGTCATGGATCGTGCGACACACCTGATTCTGGATATTTGCGGCGGCCAAGCTGGTGATATTGTTGAAGCCGCGGCTGAAGGCAATCTGCCAAAAGAGCGAGCGATCACGCTTCGTCGTACTAAATTAGACGGTCGTTTAGGTCATATCATCAGTGATGATGATGTTGTGGAAATTCTAACTAAGTTAGGCTTTGATGTAGAAGCTAACGATGCGGGCTGGCGTGTAATGACTCGTACATATCGTTTTGATATGGCAGTCGAAGAAGATTTGATTGAGGAAGTCGCCCGCATCTATGGTTACGATAATATTCCTAATATCGCCCCGCAAGCCAGTTTGGTAATGACAAATCATCAAGAGTCTGATTTATCAATCCGTAAAGTGCGTCAGATATTAATTGCCCGCGGATTTCAGGAAGCGATAACATATAGTTTTGTTGATCCTAAGCTTCAGCGGTTAATTCATCCGGAGCGGAAAACTATGGTATTGCCGCACCCGATTTCTACTGAAATGTCAGTAATGCGTTTATCTATATTTACCGGCTTGTTGACAACGGTCGCTTATAACCAGAAGCGCCAGCAAGGCCGTGTTCGCTTATTTGAGACCGGCTTACGATTTGTCCCTGATGAGTCAGCTGAATCTGGCGTTCGTCAAGACTCAGTGATCGGTGGTGTGATTTCAGGAACCAATGTGGACGAGCATTGGTCAATGGAAAGCAAAACTGTTGATTTCTTCGACCTTAAAGGTGATCTAGAGGCAATTCTAAGCTTGACAGCGGCTACTTCAGAATTTACTTTTAAAAATGCTCAGCACCCTGCTCTTCACCCGGGGCAATGTGCTGAAATTTTGAGAAATGATCGAGTAATCGGTTGCATTGGTGCAGTTCACCCTAATCTGGAAAAACCGTTCGGCTTAAACGGTAAGACCATTATCTTTGAGGTGGAACTGGACGCCTTGTCGCATGTTAAGTTGCCAGAAGCTGAAACTGTTTCTAAGTTTCCTGCGAACAGACGTGATATTGCAGTTGTTGTTGATGAGAATATTTCTGCCGGAGATGTCATTGCGTCAATAAGAAAAAGCGGTAATAATCAGCTAGTTGGCATAAACTTGTTCGACCTGTACCAAGGTAAAGGTGTAGAATCAGGCAAGAAAAGCTTAGCAATTGCACTTACATTACAAGACAATACTCGTACATTAGAAGAAAAAGAAATTATGGAGCAAGTGGACTCTATAGTTTCAGTTCTTAAGACTGAGTTCAACGCATCGTTGAGGGATTAAAGTTATGGCACTTACCAAAGCCGAAATGGCAGAACATCTTTTTGAAGAGCTTGGTATTAACAAGCGGCTAGCAAAAGAGATGGTTGAGTTGTTCTTTGAAGAAATTCGCGGGGCGCTCGAAAGTGGTGAGCAAGTCAAGCTATCTGGCTTTGGCAATTTTGACCTTAGGGATAAGAATCAAAGACCGGGAAGGAATCCAAAAACTGGTGAAGATATACCTATTTCGGCTCGCCGAGTGGTAACTTTCCGACCAGGACAAAAACTTAAAAGCCGCGTAGAGAAATCTAACGCCGGCAAGTAAAGTTCTTTTAATAAAAGCCGCTCAAATTGAGCGGCTTTTATTTTCACCTCAAAAATAAAATTTATTTTCATTCCTTTATCAACATCTTTCTTTTACCTAAACGTTCATCATAGGCGCAGATGCCATTAGCGTTTTTAAGAATTCAAATTTTCTATCACCCCGCGAAATGAAAATTATATTCGTTAAGTTTTGAAGGTTATTTTTAACCTAAAAGACGAAGTGATTTGAGCTTACGGGCTTTTTGTAAAAGGCTTGGGAATAGGCAAGTGCCGATTCAAGTGAAATCGAATATTTTTCTTGCTGAAACGCTTGTTGTGAAGGGCTTCTTGAGGAAAAATCATTTGCATAGGTACTTATTAGCGGCTATTTTAACGGTGAAAAGTAGTTGGACGCATAAAAGTCCAATAACTGTATTTTGTTTAAATAGAAAAGCAGTTAATCGACTTCACTTACTTTGGTGAATGCCTGACGCTCATAAACTGGTTAAATTACCGCTGGCGGCGTTACGAATAACAGCCAGTAGAACAACTACTGACTGTTATTCAAGTCTGGATATCGGCAAACGGAGTAACGACAGTTTTTATGTTGTTGATTTTGAACCTATTATAAAAACTCCGCCAACTATTTTTTCCGGGTTGAACTTCACCTTTAAACCAAAAAGCTTTTGAATTACCAATAAAGTTATGACACCCTATACACTGTTTATAAATACAGTGTGAGGCAGAAATGGCGGTTATCACTCAATACGTTGTTGTAAGGGATGGGGTAGAAAAAATGACTTTTACGTCAAAAAAAGAAGCTGACGCATATGACAAAATGCTCGATATCGCTGATAACTTACTTCCGTTCATTCAGCAATCCGAGCCGGATATAGAAGAAAGCACACTCGAACAGCTTTGTTTCTATCTGGCTTCAAATAAAGATGATTTGCTATCACTGCTCAAAGGCGGAAGCGCGGCATCTAAACCTGCGGGGAAACCAAAAAAGAATTTAGAAGTTGTTGCTTAGAAGTCAAAAAAGGTAAAAATGAAATCGGAATTTTATGATACGTTGAATCGTCAGGTTTTAGCATTATTTGACGGTGAAACCGATTTAATCGCGGCAATGGCAAATTTATCCGCGTTATTAAATGAAAATCTTGAACAAATTAACTGGGTCGGTTTTTATATTGAAAGAGAAGGTCAGCTGGTATTAGGTCCTTTCCAGGGTAAGGTCGCTTGTGTGCGAATTCCGTATGGCCGGGGTGTTTGCGGGACGGCCGCAGCCAACGATGAAACTCAGCTTGTAGCAGACGTGCATCAATTTGAAGGTCATATTGCCTGTGATTCAGCGAGCAATTCTGAAATTGTTGTTCCTGTTCATCACAACGATAAAGTGATTGCGGTTCTTGATATAGACAGCCCGGTATTTTCAAGGTTTGATGAAGAAGACAAAAAAGGTCTGGAAAAAGTCGTATCAAGCTTTGAAACTTGTCTATTCGGTTAACAACCGAACATTTTTTTTCAATTCAAGGTCGCTTTTATAAGCGCTGGGTTTATAATAGGCGGCTGTTTGCGGCTTGAACTAGCGCTATGCTCTGCTTTAAGTGTCGCTTGATAACTCTAACTTTGTTAGCTTATGTTTTTACTTATATTATTGTAATAAACGTAAAATAAACTGTACGTCTAATTTTTAGACGAAGATAAACGACTGAGCCGTAATGCTAAAGCTTGTAACGGCCGATGTCCTGTTAAATGTGGAAGTAATAATGGAATCAACAGAAAAGTTGACCGACACTAATGCGATTTTGGCGTATTTATATCAAATATTTCCTCAGTGCTTTGTTGCTGAAGGTGAGGTTAGGCCTTTAAAAATCGGTGTTTTTCAAGATCTGGCGGCAAAACTCGCTGAAGATCCTAAAGTTAGTAAAACTCAATTAAGAGTAGCTTTAAGGCGTTATACCAGCAGCTGGCGTTATCTTAAAAGCATCAAGCAAGGCGCGGTGCGTGTTGATTTAGATGGCAACCCGTGCGGTGAACTTGAGGCAGAGCATATCGAACACGCTCAAAAAACGCTAAAAGAAAGTCAAGAGCGCGCTAAGCTACGCCGTCAGGAAAAAGAAGCTAAATTAGCTCAAGAGCGCGGTGATAAGCCAAAATTTGAAAAGAAGTTCGCCAGAAAGCCGGCTGCGGATCGTCCCCGTAAAGAACGTAACTTCAAGCAAGTTCAGTCAAAAATGAACAAGTCTTCTAAGCCTGCGATTGATGTTTCTAAGTTAGTTCAAGCAGAACTGTCTCAGCTCAATAAAGATCAACGCGTAAACGTTAAATTAGGCAAGGCGCCGGTATCTGGCGTAATTGCTGATATCAACAAAGGTGAGGTTATGGTTCAGCTAGATAGCGGGTTAAGCGTTAAAGTTAAACCAGAGCATATTTTACTTTAAAAGCGTTTATTGCGCAGATAGGCTGTAAGCCATATATACTTTAAATTTATTCGCTTATAGCTTATAACCAAAATCAATAGTGAGGAGCAACTGTTTGATGCGAAAATTAAAACTGGCCACGGCGTTGGCTGCACTTGTATTTGGGCTTAATGCCTTGGCGGTCGAGCCAAAAATTCAAATCAACGAGTTGCCCCATCTTCAGCAAGAATCTCAACACAAAGTCTCCAGTAAACGAATTACCGATTTATTTACACGCTCTCATTATCACAAGTTTGATTTAGATAATGCTTTTTCTGAGCGTATCTTTAATCGTTATCTGAAATTACTGGATTTTCGCCGTAATGTTCTTACCCGAAATGATGTTGACGATTTGGAAAAGTATCGGGATGATTTTTCTATGATGCTGACCAGCGGTAATTTATCTGAGGCTTATAAGATTTATGATTTTGTGCAAAAGCGCAGATATCAGTGTTTTGTTTATGCGTTGAGTTTACTAGATAAAGAAAAACCTTTTGATTTTAAAAAAACAGGTGATAAATACGAGTATGATCGTGAAAACGCGAGCTGGCCGAAATCAGAAACTGAAATTCATGAATTATGGCGTCAACGTGTAAAATACGACGCGCTGAACCTTAAGCTGACCGACAAGAACTGGGATGAAATCGTTGATATCTTATCTAAGCGTTATAACAACGCCTTAAAGCGTCTTACACAAACTAACAGTGAAGATGTTTTCCAAATCATTATGAACTCATTCGCTCGTACAATTGAGCCTCATACCAGCTATCTATCGCCAAGGAACGCTGAACGTTTTCAGCAGGAAATGAACCTCAGTCTTGAAGGTATCGGAGCCGTTTTGCAGGCGGAAGATGATTACACGATTATCCGTAGCCTTGTGAAAGGCGGCCCCGCCGCGAAAAGTGAGCAACTTGAAGCAGGTGATAAAATTATCGGTGTAGGGCAGGACGGTGAAAAAATTGTTGATGTCATCGGCTGGCGTTTAGATGATGTTGTCGACTTAATCAAAGGCCCTAAAGGTACAAAAGTCACTTTACAGGTATTAAAAAAGAAAGCCGGTTCCGGCGCTAAACCTGTCGAAGTCGTAATCACCCGTGATAAAATTCGCCTGGAAGATCGCGCCGCGAGTTCAAAAGTGATTGAAGGTGATGTAGGTGAATACAAAAAACGTAAAGTCGGCGTGATCGAAATTCCGGGTTTTTACGTAAATTTGTCGAAAGATGTCAGCAAAGAGTTAACTAAGCTTAAAAAAGAAAAAGTAGAAGGTGTTATCATCGATCTGCGAGGCAACGGCGGTGGCGCGTTAACCGAAGCGACATTGCTGACAGGGTTGTTTATTGACATGGGTCCCGCGGTTCAGGTGCGTTACGCCAACGGTCAGGTTGTTCAAAATCGTGATAATGGCGGCAAGATAGCTTATGCCGGCCCGTTAACGGTAATGGTAGATCGCTACAGTGCGTCAGCGTCTGAAATTTTTGCGGCGGCGATGCAGGATTATAAACGTGCTTTGATTGTTGGCGAATCTACTTTCGGTAAAGGAACTGTTCAGCAGCATAAACCGTTACAACGCATTTATGATATGTATGACAAGCCGTTAGGCAGCGTACAATACACGATTGCTAAATTTTATCGAATCAATGGCGGCAGTACTCAGCTTAAAGGAGTGACGCCCGATATTATGTTCCCGAGCGCGCTCAAGCCGGGTGAGTTTGGTGAATCAGAACAAGATAATGCCTTACCATGGGATAAAGTCCCCGCGGCTAAGTATCATAAAGTTAATGATATTACGCCTAAGATTATTGCCGAGCTGACCACGAAATATGAGGAGCGAACCAAAGATAATGTTGAATTCTCTTACATTCGTGATGATATCAAAGGGTATCGTAAGCTAAGAGATGAAAAGAGCGTATCTTTAAATATCGCTGAGCGAAAAGCAAAACAGCAAGCAGAAGATGATAAGTCTTTAGCTAGAGCGAATGCTCGCCGGGCAGCAAAAGGGCTTAAGCCCGTAAAAGACTTAGACGAATTATCTAAGTTAAAAGATAAAGATGAGTCACCGGATGTTCTTCTTGAACAGACCGCGGATATCACTTTGGATTTAGTTGATTTATCCAAAAAATAAGAAAAATTTGAATTAAAAAACGCGCTTTAGGCGCGTTTTTTGTCTGAATTAAATAGAGAACAGAAGAGGACCACTATGTCACAGCGTGAAGCCAGGCTCTTAAAGGACTATAGTGCACCAGAGTATACGATAGATCACATTTCACTCAAATTTGAATTAAGTTCGCCTGTTACCAGGGTAACGACCGTAAGTAAAGTCAGGCGTTTGAATAAAGATACTGACAAATTAGTACTTGACGGAAAGGCTTTATCATTAAAATCAGTACAGATTAATGGTAATGAGGCTTGGCATGAAATCATTGAGGGTCGTTTGCATGTCGCGGCTGGTCATGATGAATTTACTCTAAAAATCATTACTGAGATTGAGCCTGAAGCAAATACCGCGCTTGAAGGTTTATATATGTCAGACGGCGCATATTGCACGCAGTGTGAAGCTGAGGGCTTTAGAAGAATAACCTATTATCTGGATCGTCCTGATGTTCTGGCTAAGTTTGATGTCCGAATTGAAGCGGATCAAGAACAGTTTCCTTTCTTGTTGAGTAACGGTAACCTCCTTGAGAAGGGCGAACTTGAAAACGGTCGTCATTACGCCTGCTGGCAAGATCCGTTTCCGAAACCGAGCTACCTTTTTGCCCTGGTCGCGGGTGATTTTGATTTACTTGAAGACATTTTTACTACACGCAGTAACCGTGACGTCGCACTTCAAGTTTTTGTCGATAAAGGTAACCTGAATAAAGCCCGCCATGCTATGGAATCATTAAAGAAATCGATGGCATGGGATGAAAAGCGCTTTGATCTTGAATACGACCTTGATATTTACATGATAGTCGCCGTTGACTTCTTCAACATGGGAGCGATGGAAAACAAAGGCTTAAATGTTTTTAACACCAAGTATGTTTTGGCGGATAAAGAGTCCGCTACTGATGATGATTTCCATGGTATTGAGTCTGTAATTGGTCATGAGTATTTTCACAACTGGACGGGTAACCGTGTCACTTGCCGAGACTGGTTCCAATTAAGCTTGAAAGAAGGACTTACGGTATTTCGTGATCAGGAGTTCAGCTCAGATTTAGGCTCAAGAGCGGTAAACCGCATTCAGGCGATTAAAGTGATGCGTAATCACCAGTTCGCTGAAGACGCCGGACCGATGGCGCACCCAATTCGCCCTGAATCTGTTATTGAAATGAACAATTTCTATACCGTAACGGTTTACAACAAAGGCGCCGAAGTTATTCGTATGATGCACACTTTGTTAGGTGAGCAAAACTTCCAGAAGGGTATGAAGCTTTATTTCCGGCGACATGATGGTCAGGCTGTTACCTGTGACGATTTTGTAAGCGCGATGGAAGATGCCAGCGGCGTTAATTTAAAACAATTCCGCAATTGGTACAATCAGGCCGGCACGCCGGCGGTGACAGTTACGCAAGAATATGACTCAGACGCGAACGAGTATAACCTTCATTTATCACAGCAACGCCCGATGATTGCCGGTAATAATGATCTACCGATGCACATTCCATTTGATATTGAATTAATCTCTGAAACGGGTGACTCGATATTAAGTGAGGTTTTAAATTTTACCGAACAGAATCAGATATTTACCTTCGTTGGAATCAACGCAAAACCGACAGTTTCTTTGCTTCAAAATTTTTCGGCGCCGGTAAAACTTGATTTTGAATATGAGCTAAATCATCTTGCCGGTTTAATGAGATACGCCAGCAGTGAGGTTGCACGCTGGGAAGCATCAGTAGCTATTTTTAGTGATGCCGTTTGGCACAATGTTACCGCATTACAACAACAAACGACAATGCAGGTAAATCAGGTGACGTTAGACGCATTTAAAGGCATCTTGTTAGATGCGGATATCGATCCGGCATTAGCCGCTGAGGTGTTAACCGTACCAACAGCTAATGAGTTGATAGAGCAGGTTGATTCAGTTGATCTGGATAATCTGCTTATCGCTCGTGAATTTGTTATCAATGAAATCGCGGCCTATTGTGAAGATGAACTCAAAGCAAGGTATCAATTACTCAAGTCCCGAGATAACCCTCATGCCCGCGCTCTGAAAAATGCTATCCTAAACTGGTTAAGCCGAGTCGGTGAGCAGTATGAGGCTTTAGTCGAGCGGCAGTTCTTGACGGCTGAGAACATGACGGACTCACTGGGCGCGTTGAAAGCGGCAAATAGTGCTCAACTGGATTGCAGAGCTGAATTAATGGCTAAGTTTGAAACCAGATGGACTGATACACCGCTTGTTATGGACAAATGGTTTATGCTTGAAGCGACTAATAAATCAGAGTCCGTGATCGCGAGATTAAAAGAACTAAGTTCTCACCAGTCATTTAGCTTGCGAAATCCGAATCGTGTAAGATCATTACTCGGAACTTTCGCCGCGGCCAATGTTGAACAATTCCATCATGCAAGTGGTGAAGGTTATCGATTTATTACTGATATTATTAAACAGCTGAATCAGATTAATCCGCAGGTTGCGGCAAGAATCATCACGCCATTGATTCATTTTTCGAAATTTGATCAACAGCGTCAGGATATTATCAGAACCTGTTTGCGGGAATTGGCTGATTTGCCTGAATTATCAAAAGATTTATATGAAAAGGTAACTAAAGCCTTAGCGTAAGTTAGTAAGTTGCTTCCAAAGAAGATAAGTTGTCATTTTCAACCAGACTGAGATGACAATTTTTCTTCATCACAAACAAGATTATTATGGAATTCTTTTTTAGTCTCTCACTTAGCTTTGATGATTTTTTACCTTACTACCAGGGTCTGGCGAAAAGGGTAGAAGTCAGAGAAAGCCAAGGACGTGTTCTTCATATCAACGCATACCATTTCAAACCATTTTTAACGCCGGACGGGATTCACGGTCGATTTAAAATTCTCATTGATGAAAATGGAAGGTTACAGAATATTGCAAGATTGTTAGAGTAAATACTTTAAACGCATCTGTGTTATAAAACTTTTCCTTTGCGGACGGTTTTTTAATTTAATTTCAAAATAAACATAAACTTATGAGTTGATTTTGTTTGTCTGAATAACTTAGGTACATTATTCAAACATACGTTCGAATAATGTTTTCACCTCTGTTTTATAAGGAGAAAATAAAACACTATTTATTACTATCTTGTCTTGCTCAACACCCCTGATTCCTGTAACAATGTTGTCACCTGTTTGATACTTTTACTTAGAAACAAACACAATAATTGTTATCAAATGGAAATTTTGCAGGTTATGGAGAATGATAAAAATGAACAAGACTCAACTCGGTTTCCGCCGAACCGCGTTAGCTATTGGGGTAGCTTCAGCAATGTCTTCAGTGCTGATGTCTAATGCTAATGCGGTATCTTTTGACTGGGGAGAAGTTTCCGGATCGTTTGATTCAACTTGGACAGCGGGCGCAAGCTGGCGAGTATCAGACAGAGACTGGAACAATCAAATCGGTAAAGTTAATCAACCGCATATGAACTGGGAAGGTTACTCAGCTTTTAGACGTCCGGATCAGATACCAGATGTTCATCGAAATAGTTTTATTTGGACTCAGGAAGGTTCCTACTCAAGTAACAATGATTTAAGCAACCAGCTTTACAGTCGCGGCGATACTTTTTCAGAGATTATAAAAGGCGTTCACGAACTTTCATTAGAATATAAAAATTACGGACTTTTTGCCCGTGGAATGTATTTTTATGATCGTAAATTAAATGACGGTGATTACGACTATATAAACCCTTTAACAGGCAAAGAGTTTGATGCCTGTGAAGATAAAAGAGCCGAAGAAGTTCAGTGTAAAGATATTCGATTACTCGATGCTTTTGTTTACGCCAACTTTGAACTAAACGGCGGTAAAAACCCATTATCAGTTCGTGCCGGAGAGCAAGTTATATCCTGGGGTGAGAGCACATTAATACCTCATGGTATCGGCATCATTAACCCTGTTGACTTAAACATACTTAATCAGCCGGGCGCCGAGCTGAAAGAAGCATTCAGACCTCAGGGCATGGTGTGGGCTTCTTTAGGCTTAACTGACGAAGTCTCTGTTGAAGCATTCTATCAATATGACTGGGAGCCGATCTGGGTTCCGACCCCGGGTTCAATTTTTGGTACCAATGATTTTGTCGGTTACGGCGGTTACTTAAATAACGCTCAATTAGGCTTTAACTCAAACCCGGATATCAATCTTGATTTTCTCATTCAAGAATACAACAGATTGAGTGCTGCGGTTGCCGGCGGGCAAGTACCGGCGGATCAGTTAGCTCAGATGGCGCTGGGTTATACGACCAGAACCACGCTTGTTGATGATCACGGTAAAGCGTCAGATGGCGGTCAGTACGGTATCAAATTGAGTTGGTACGCTCCTGAGCTTCATGATACAGAATTTGGTTTTTACTTCATCAGATATAACAGTCGCCGCCCCTTAATCAGCGGACAAACGGCTAATTTTACTCAAGATGCAATTCGTTCTGATCTTCAGTTTTTAGGTCAAAATGCCGGTAATATCGACCGAGAAGCATTATTAAGCTTACAAACCTTCTCCAAAGCTGAGATCGTTTACCCTGATGACATAAAACTTTATGGTTTAAGTTTCAATACTCTCATCGGCGATAGTTCTCTTGCCGGTGAAATTTCCCACCGTCAGGATGAACCTTTACAGATAGATGATGTTGAATTGTTATTTGTCGCTATGCCTGAGCAATTAGCTAAAGCAGGAATTCGACCTGAGTTAGCAGGGATCTCCCAATACACTCGTAACTTTGCTGATGTAGGCTCAGGAGAATATGCGGAAGGTTATATTCGTAGCGATACCACTCAAGCTCAGTTTACCCTGACTCATTCTTTTGGTCGTACTTGGGGATTAGACAATTTAGTTGCCCTTGCTGAAGTCGGCGGGATTTGGATTCATGATATGCCTGATCAAGATGTATTGAGATTGAACGGGCCGGGCACAGCTCGTTCAGGTGGCGGCATTCCGGATTTGGTTTTAAACGCTTTACATAATGGAGCTGAAACTAACCCGTTTCCGACAGATTTCGCATGGGGTTACCGCCTGGTCGCAAGGGCTGATTTCAACAACCTATTCGCTGGTATAAATATGTCTCCTCGTGTCATTTTCTCTCATGATGTAGAGGGGATTACACCAGATCCGTTATTCCTGTTTACCGAAGGACGTCAGTCGGTGACTTTAGGTATTAACTTTGATTATCAGAGTGAGTGGGGGGCTGATATTTCTTACAATAACTTCTTTGGTGGTGCGGGAACTACCAACGTCATGGCGGATCGCGATTACGTCTCTTTCAACATAAAGTATTCGATTTAAAGGATGATACTGATGAAAACTAAAAACCTATTGTCATTAGCAGTGATGCTTGCTTTATCCGCACCTGCTGTGCTGGCAAAAGTTTCTCCTGACGAAGCGAAAAAACTAGGCGCAACTTTGACTCCGATCGGCGGTGAGGTCGCTGGTAATGCTGACGGTTCCATTCCGGAATGGACGGGCGGTATCACAAAACCGGTAGCCGGGTTTAAAAAAGGTGATCATCACATTGATCCCTTTGCGAATGACAAAATTCAATTCACTATTACTAATGCTAACAAAGGTCAGTACCAGGCATTTTTAACTGAAGGTCAAAAGGCTTTATTTGAGCTTTATCCTGACACGTTCAGAATGAACGTTTATCAAACTCGCAGATCTGCGGCTGCGCCGCAATATGTTTATGACGCGACCAAAGCGAACGCGACCCGGGCAGAGCTTATTGATAGCGGCAACGGATTAAAAGGTGCCGCCATAGGTGTTCCTTTTCCAATTCCGCAAAATGGTCTGGAAGCGATCTGGAATCATATCCTACGCTTCCGGGGGGTTGATATTGAAACTTCACGTGCGCAAGCGGCCCCGACTGCCGGCGGCTCCTATAATTTGGTCGAATTTAATGAACAAATTCATTTTAAATATACTCGTCCTGACGAAACTCCGGAAAATTTAGCTGAAAATAATGTGCTATTCTACTTCAAGCAGGTTGTAACTCAGCCTGCCCGTCGTGCCGGTACGGCACTGTTAGCAAAAGAAACCATGGATCAGCAAAAGGAACCGCGTCAGGTCTGGACTTACAACACGGGTCAGCGACGTGTTCGTAAAGCTCCGAATGTCGCTTTTGATACTCCGGGTACTCTGACCGACGGTTTAAGAACCACTGATGATTTTGATATGTTTAACGGCTCGCCGGAGCGTTATAACTGGGAGTTAGTCGGCAAAAAAGAAATTTACATACCTTACAATGACTATCGTCTGCATTCGGATAAGCTGACTTACGATCAGATCCTTAAACCCGGTCATATAAACCCTGAGTATGTCCGCTGGGAGAAGCACCGTGTCTGGGAAGTCAAAGCGACGTTGAAAAAAGGCGTATCTCATCTTTATAAAACACGTGTTTTCTATTTAGATGAAGATTCCTGGCAAATCTCCGCGGCGGATCTGTATGACAATCGTGATCAGCTATATCGCGTGGCTATCGCTCACGGCTTGAACTACTACGAAGTACCCGCTCAGTGGAGTACACTGGAAGTTTTTCATGATTTACAGTCTCGTCGTTATATCGCGATGGGCTTAGATAACGAGGGACGGATGTATAACTTTGACGCTAAATTAACGGATTCGAATTTTACTCCCGCGGCGTTACGTCGCAGCGGTATTCGTTAACAGCGTTCTGTGATGCCTGCGCTGGCGCAGGCATCATTTATTATAAAAATAAATAAGATTTGTTATTTTCAAGGTAGTTTTAGTATGTTTTACAGTGACTTTTCAAAAAAAGTCGGTTTTGGCCTGAGTTTCTGCCTGTTATTTACCAGCTCCGTTTCTTTCGCGAATCCTCAAATTCAACCCAAAGCTATTTCCTCGCTCGTCACGGATATCGATAACACTATCGCTGTTGGCGAGCGCGGTCATGTTTTTGTGTATAAAAATGCATGGCGGCAAGTCAAAACGCCTGTCTCAGTTAATTTAACCAATGTTGAGATGCTTGATGACAACAAAGCCTGGGCTGTAGGTCATGACGCAACAATCCTTCACAGCCAAGACGCTGGTCAAACTTGGGTGATGCAAACCCAGTCCAGACAAATTGAAAAACCCTTCTTGGACATTGCTTTTTTTGATGCCGGACACGGCGTCGCTGTGGGCGCTTACGGTTTATTTTATCGAACTAAAGACGGCGGAAAAAACTGGAAACGAGAGTTTCATCTTGAATTGTTACTCCCGGAAGACCGGCAGTATCTTGAAGAGCTTAAAGATGTGGATCCTGAGGGATATGAAATTGAAAAAGGTTCGTTACTGCCGCATTTCAATCGAGTCCTTCAATTAGCCGACGGTCGTTTACTATTAGTCGGTGAGTCAGGTACAGTCGCTGTGTCTGATGATAAGGGGCACAAATTTGACGGCGTCGAATTTCCTTACGAAGGCTCTATGTTTAATGCCGTTGAAACGGATGATTCGGTTTATGTTGTCGGTTTAAGAGGAAATGTATACAAAGCCGATAAGGCATTTAATCATTGGAAGAAAATATCCATGCCAAGCGATGCGACAATCCAAGGTGTCTATTCTCACGACAAGCAATTGTTATTGGTTGGTAATTCCGGGGTCGTCTATTCACTTTATGCGGATGACAAAGCGGAACTGGTACAAAAAATTAAAGGCGTTAATTTATTAAGTATCGCCAGTATTAACAATCAATTTTGGGTTGCGGGCACTAACGGGTTAACCCCTCTGAGTAAAGAAAAATAACAAATAGGGAAGTTTCATGATAGAAAAAATGGTTAACGGCGTTGAAACATTCTTATTTCGTCATCGCGGTTGGGTAATTTCATTTTTTGTACTGGTCTCTGTCTTTTTAGGTTTTCAAGCCGGCCAATTGAAGATGGACGCGGCATTTATCAAGAATATCCCGTTAGAGCATGAATACATGCGGACATACTTGAAGCATCAAAAAGATTTTGGTGGCGCGAATTCTGTAATGGTTGCTGTAACGGATACTAATGGTGATGTTTTCAATGAGCACTTCTTCAGAACGTTGAAAGACGTTCATGATCAATTGTTCTTTATTCCCGGTGTTGACAGGGCTCAGGTTAAATCTCTGTATTCGCCTTCCACCCGATTTACGGAAGTGGTTGAAGATGGTTTTGCCGGCGGCCCGGTAATTCCCGCTGACTTTGCCTATTCTGAATCTGACCTTAAGAGAGTAAGAGGTAACATTGAAAAGGCGGGTATTGTCGGGCGCTTAGTCGCTGAAGACTACAGCGCCGCTATGGTCTCTGCGCAGTTGATGGACTTCGAACCGCAAACCGGTGAAAAGCTTGATACAATCGCGTTAGCCGCAAAGCTGGAGCAGGATTTAAGAGCCAAGTTTGAGTCTGATAAGATAAAAGTACATATCATAGGTTTTTCTAAAATGGCCGGTGATGTCGCTGACGGCGCTAAAGGCGTAGTACTGTTTTTCTTATTCGCTATCGCTATTACCGGCGTGATGGTTTATTTGTTCTCACGCTCGGTACTATTGACCATTTTGCCGCTGGCTTGTAGTTTAATCGCGGTTGAATGGCAGTTAGGTTTGCTCACTGTTGTCGGCTTCGGGCTTGATCCGATGTCGATCCTGGTGCCGTTTTTAGTCTTTGCCATTGGTGTGAGCCATGGCGTTCAAATGATCAACGCCGTAAAAAAGCACGCGGCTTCCGGCCATACGACCAAAGTTGCCGCAACATTGGCGTTCAGAAGTCTTCTGATCCCCGGTGGCGTGGCTCTGTTATCGGATACGGTAGGCTTTTTAACGCTATTAGCAATTGATATCGGAATTATTCGTGAACTGGCGATCTCCGCATCCTTGGGTGTCGCGGTAATAATCCTGACAAACTTGGTTTTGTTACCGGTTTTATTGTCGTTTACAAACTTAGAAAAGCGGGTCGGCGGGGATTCTCCGGATAAGCTTGAGCGATTCTGGTTATCGCTTGCTAAATTCGCCGCTCCAAAATACGCGGTTAGCGTTTTAGCCGTTACCGCTGTTGTGTATGCCTTAGGCTTTTATCAGTCACAGAAGCTGAAAATCGGTGATTTACACGAGGGCGCGCCTGCGCTTCACTCAGATTCCCGCTACAATTCAGATACCGCATTTATTACGGATAAATTTTCTATCACTACCGATGTAATGTCGGTAATTGCCGAAACCAAAGAAGAAGGCTGCACATACTACGATATCATTAACCGAGTCGATCAGTTTGAATGGTTAGTCAGCAATACCCCCGGCGTTCAGTCAACAGTCAGCGCGGCTTCGGTTGCGAAAAAGGTTAACGCCGGATTTAATGAGGGCAATGCCAGATGGGCGGTTCTACCGCGCAATACGGCAAGTCTGGGTCAGGCGATTAGCAGAATCCCGACTTCTTCAGGTTTGTTAAACCGTGATTGCTCGGTAATGCCGATTTATATCTTCTTAGATGATCACAAAGCTGAAACGATAGAGAAAGTTGTTGATAAAGTTAAACTGGCCGCGGCAGAACTTAATAGCGATGACATTCAGTTTAAGCTTGCGTCTGGTCCGGTCGGCGTAATGGCGGCAACTAATGAGGCCGTCGCGGAAGCTCAATTACCTATGATGCTTTACGTTTACGCCGCTGTATTCGTATTATGCTTATTAAGCTTTAAATCTATAAAAGCAACGGTTGTTGTGATTATTCCGCTCTATGTGGTGTCGACATTAGCACAGGCGCTAATGACGTTTTTGGATATAGGCCTGGTAGTAAGCACGTTACCTGTGATTGCGTTAGGCGTGGGTATCGGTGTCGATTATGGTATTTATATCCTATCTACCATGTCGGTTAAACTGACCGAAGGTTCGGATGTTCAAATAGCTTACCTTGAAGCGCTTAAAGAGAGAGGAAGCGCGGTCATCTTTACCGGTCTGACTTTAGCTATCGGTGTGAGTACATGGGTGTTCTCCGCACTTAAATTCCAAATGGATATGGGGATCTTACTGACGTTCATGTTCTTAGTGAATATGCTCGGTGCAATCATTATTATTCCGGCATTATCTTCCGTATTCTGGCGAAAAGCCGGATAGTTATCTGAAAGCGGGAACTGAGTTCCCGCTTTTTGGCTGAGGTAAACTAAGTACCTGTGCCAATGTAATCGAATGATTTTACCGGTATACAGAACCGTCGTATTTCATTTGTACGGGTACTTATATTTATTCTTTGACTGTTTCTTCATCAGCTGGATCATCGTCACAAAAATTCTTTCAAGTGACAGGAATTACCACTAAAATTTTTCTCGAAAAAAGTCGCGATTAGTAATAAACTTCGCCACAAAGTACAGAATCTTCAAGCGGCTCTGTATACAGGTCTGACAAGCTATAGTTGATTTTTTGTAATTAAAGTTAGCTTATTGTTTTAATCCTGATTTTGAGCATCCGAACTATGATAAAAAGCGCTGCCATAGACGCTTAAGGAAACAGCAACATGGCCTTGAAAGATGCAATGCCTTCAGTATTACTTGAAAATGTAATCGGTTTGATTCATACCAAAGTACCCAACCCTCAAGCCAAGCAAGTCGAGCAATTCGCAACCCGCATATATGCTCATATGTCGAAAGATGATTTGCATGCCCGTAACGACAGTGATTTATACGGTGCGATTTTAAGCTTGTGGAATGCTCTTAACAAAACTCCGGCAGGAGAATCACATCTACGAGTATTTAATCCGAGCCAGTCTAAGCATGGCTGGCATTCGGCTCACTCAATCATTGAAATCATTCTTCCGGATATGCCATTTTTGGTCGATTCAGTAAGTATGGTACTTAATCGCATTGGAATCACGGCTCATATGATGCTGCATACGCCTCTAGCGATTGAGAGAGGAGAAGAAGTTGTCGAGAGTATTTCAGCGGTTACAGGCGAAGAAAAAGAATCAGAAAAAATCGCCGTATTCTTAGTTGAAATTGATCGTCAAAGTGACGCGGCTGATATTAAGGCTCTGACTAAAGAAATTGAGTCGGTAATTGTAGATGTCGCGGCAGCCGTTAACGACTGGAATGCAATGTCAGCTAAGTTAGCTGACATAGTGAATGAACTTCCTGATCTTCCGTATCCGGGTGATAAAACAGCTAAAAAAGAAGCGATTAAGTTTCTTGATTACCTGAACCATCACCATTTCACTTTACTGGGCTATCGTCGTTATGACCTTAAGCGTGTTGAAGGTGATATGGAGCTTATTCCTCAGATGGAAAGCAGTTTAGGTTTAATGAACAAACCGGGAGTTACCAAACCCGATTGCGGCTTAATGCTTTCGACTTTCTCTGAGTCCGCCCGTAAAGAAGCATTGGATGACAGTCTGCTTATTCTTACGAAAAGCAACAGTAAGAGCCGGGTTCATCGTCCCGCGCATATTGATTATGTCGGTATCAAACGTTTTAACGAAGCAGGTGAGGTGATTGGTGAAGATCGCTTTATCGGTTTATACGCTTCGAATGTTTATAACCGCAGCGCTCGGGAAATCCCGTTATTGGCTGACAAAGTGAAACGCGTAATGAAGCGTTCCGGTTTTGTTCCTAAGTCTCACGATTACAAAAACTTACTGAACATTCTTGAAAACCTTCCGCGTGATGAGCTTATTCAGGCCAAAGAAGAAGAGTTAGCTGCCGTCGCTCAAGGTGTTCTTGAGATGCAGGATCGTGACAAACTTAAATTGTTTGTTCGTAAGGACGGGTTCGGTCGTTTCTTGTCTTGTATGGTGTATGTCTCTAAAGATCGGTACAACACCAAGTTACGTGAAGATACGCAGCGAATTCTAGCGCAGCATTTATGTAGTAAAGAAGAAGTCGAATTTACTACCTACTTCTCTGAATCAACACTTGCGAGAACCCATTACATTGTGAAAGTTGAAAACAACAATATGGACGTCAACGTGCCTGCTATTGAAAATAACCTGATTGAAGCCGCCCGCTCCTGGGAAGATAAGTTAAACTCGGCATTTAGCGGAGCATTAGGCGAGGCTAAAGGCAAGGCCTTAAGCAAGCGTTACTTAAATGCTTTCCAGCCAAGCTATAAAGAAGACGTACTGCCGAGTTCCGCCGTTGTTGATATTCAGCGCTTAGAAGCGTTAAGCGCCGATAATGAATTGGGTATGTTGTTCTATCAGCCGCAGGAATCTGCGCTGAATGACAATAAAGTCCGTTTAAAACTGTTCCATAAAGACGAGCCGATTCATTTATCCGATGTATTACCCATGCTTGAAAATTTCGGTTTGCGTGTGATTAATGAACGTCCTTATGAAGTTAAAACCGCTGACGGTTCAACTTACTGGATTCTGGATTTCTTAATGACGGTTCAGGGTTCAGTGATTACTGAAGACTTGTCTGACAGCCAAGATCGTTTCCAAAACGCACTATCTCAGGTATGGCGTAAGAAGCTTGAGGATGACGGCTTCAACCGAATTGTTTTGTCCTCTGGTCTTACAGGGCGTGAAGTTTCTGTTATTCGTGCGTACGCGAAATACATGCGCCAGATTGACGCGACATTCAGTCAGTCCTATATTGAAGAAACATTTACTCGCTACCCGTTCATCGCTGAATTATTAGTGAAAATGTTCATCCGTAAGTTCAATCCGAAACTTAAGACTCGTACATTAGTCAAGTTTGTTGATCAGATTAATTTGCGTTTAGATGAAGTTTCAAGCCTTGATGACGACAGAATTATTCGTCGTTACCTTGACTTAATCAACGCGACGCTTCGTACTAACTTCTATCAGCAAACTGATAAAGGTAATGTTAAGCCATATATCTCATTTAAGTTCCAGCCGGACTTAATTCCTGAAATGCCTAAACCGTTACCCCGTTTTGAGATATTTGTTTATTCAACAAGAATTGAAGGCGTGCATTTACGAGGCGGTAAAGTTGCCCGTGGCGGTCTGCGCTGGTCTGACCGTCGTGAGGATTTCAGAACCGAAGTTCTGGGCCTGGTTAAAGCACAGCAAGTTAAAAATACGGTTATTGTGCCGGTTGGCGCGAAAGGCGGATTTGTTTGTAAACAGCTTCCTAAAACTGGCGGGCGTGACGCGTTCTTCGCCGAGGGGCAAAACTGTTATCGTATGTTTATTCGTGGGTTATTAGATATCACGGATAACATTATGAATGGCGAAGTTATGCCTCCGGCGGATGTGGTCCGTCATGACGAGGACGATCCGTATTTAGTTGTTGCCGCTGATAAAGGTACTGCGACCTTCTCTGATATCGCTAACGAAATTTCACAAGAATATAATTTCTGGTTAGGTGACGCGTTCGCTTCCGGGGGCAGTAACGGTTACGACCATAAGAAGATGGGGATCACCGCGCGCGGTGCTTGGGAATCCGTTAAACGTCATTTCCGCGAATTTGGTGTTGATTGCCAGACAACGGATTTTACCTGCGTCGCGGTGGGTGATATGGCCGGTGACGTATTTGGTAACGGTATGCTGCTTTCTCGTCATATTCGCCTGCAGGCTGCGTTTAACCATATGCATATCTTCATCGATCCGAGTCCTGAAGCTGAAACCAGTTATGCGGAGCGTGAACGTTTATTTAATCTGCCTCGTTCAACCTGGGAAGATTACAACAGCGGGCTTATTTCTAAAGGCGGCGGTATTTTCTCCCGAAATGCCAAGTCGATTCCGCTTTCAGCTGAAATGAAAAAGATGCTGGGAACCACCAAATCAGGCATGACGCCTAATGATTTACTTAAAGCCATTTTGCAGATGCCGGTAGATCTGATCTGGAACGGTGGTATCGGCACATACGTCAAAGCAACTTCTGAAACCCATGCGGAAGTGGGTGATCGTGCTAACGATACTATTCGAATTAACGGTAATGAAGTTCGCGCTAAGGTCATCGGTGAAGGCGGCAACCTAGGTTGTACTCAATTAGGTCGTATCGAATACGCCGCTAACGGCGGTCGCGTGAATACCGACTTCGTTGATAACGTAGGTGGTGTTGATTGTTCAGATAACGAAGTAAACATTAAAATTCTGCTGAACTCACTGGTTGCGGACGGCGAATTGACGGTTAAGCAACGAAACCGTTTACTTGAAGAGATGACCGAAGAGGTCAGTCAAATCGTCCTTCAAGACTGCCAAGATCAGACTCGTTCGATTTCGGTTACTCAAGTTCTCGGTGCGGAGCAGTTAAAAGAACAGATTCGCTTTATTCATCATCTTGAAAAAGAAGGCAAGCTTGATAGGGCATTAGAGTTTTTACCGAACGAAGATGAACTGGCTGAGAGATTAGCCAAAGGTAAAACACTGACTCGTCCGGAACTTTCAGTTATTGTCGCTTATGCGAAAATGGTATTAAAAGAACAGTTAGTAACACCAGAAATCACTGAAGATGAGTTGCTGAGTCAGTTATTGGTTTCTTACTTCCCTGGGAAGTTGCAACAAAAATACAGTGCGCAAATGGCATCTCATCCGCTACGAGGTGAAATCATCGCGACGTCGTTAGCGAATGAGCTTGTGAACAACATGGGCTTGAATTTCGTTCAGCGTATGCAAGATGAAACCGGCGCGTCAGTAGCTGAAATCGGTATCTGTTATACCATAGCTCGTGAAGTATTCGGTTTAGCTGAATTAATAGAGCAAATTGATGAGCTTAACTTTACGGTTGCGGCAATTGTTCAAAGTGAAATGCTTCATCAAATCCGTCGCAGTATGCGCCGCGCAATTCGCTGGTTATTACGTCACAGAAACCGGAATAACACGATTGAGCAAACCGTTAGCTTCTTCAAACCAGTTGTTGAGGATTTAAAAGCAAATATTAACAACTATATGGTTGAATCGGAAATTAATGAATTAGCGTCTGATATTGAATCACTCCTTGAAGAAAATGTTACCGGAGATGTTGCGAAAGTAATCGCGAGCATGACAACGTTATTCCCCGCGCTTGATATCGCGCAAATTACACAAAGCAGTAACAAGCCGGTCTCTCTGGTTGCGGAGACCTACTTTAAGCTAGGCGCGCGCCTGGAGTTGCACTGGTTCCTGGTACAAATTACAGGCCAGCCGGTCGCTAACCACTGGCAGGCTCTCGCCCGTGCCGCTTATCGTGAGGAGCTCGACTGGCAGCAGCGCTCGCTTACAGGAACCATTCTCGGTGGTTGTGACGCGATGTGTGACGCTGATGAGATCATAACCAAATGGATTGATGAGCATCAGAATCTGCTTGAGCGTTGGAATCATATGCTGGGTGATTTCAAGAGTTCACAAGGTCATGAGTTTGCGAAATTCTCAGTCGCGCTTCGTGAGTTGAACTTGTTAGTTCTCCATTGTGAAGGTTCTAAGTGATTTTCAGTTAAACATAAGTAATTACCCGGTAATAAGTTTTTCGATATTTTTGGCGTTTAGGTTAAGTTCTCTGCAAGGCGCTCTTGTGCGGTAATACCGGCAGTCTTTCAGGCAAGAGTAACGCTGAAGAGTGCTTAAAACGGACGTCAAAAAAATTAAAAAACTCATAGTCGGGTACTTTAAAGCCCCGGTTGATACCCGGGGCTTTTTTTGAGTTAAGGGAATATAAATGCTTTACAATATCGCGAAAAAATTCATGTTTAACATGGATGCCGAAAAAGCCCATGATTTAGCTATTTCCGGTTTAAAGAAAACAGCAAATACACCGCTAGCTTGTTTTTATAGCCATAAATTTCCGAGAGCGCCGATTACTGTTATGGGAATTGACTTTCCTAATCCCGTGGGATTAGCAGCAGGCCTAGATAAAAACGGTGAAGCGATTGATGCGTTTGACGCAATGGGTTTTGGTTTTGTTGAGGTTGGAACTGTTACACCCAGACCGCAACCAGGAAACGAAAAGCCGAGATTATTCAGGCTTGAAGAAGCTGAGGGTATTATTAACCGTATGGGTTTTAATAACCATGGCGTTAACTATTTGGTCAAAAATTTACAATCAAAAAGATCAAATATTATTGTTGGTGTAAACATCGGCAAAAATAAAGATACACCAGTGGAAAATGGTAAAGATGATTATTTGTTATGCATGGAAAAAGTTTATCCATATGCTTCTTATATAACCGTTAATATTTCATCACCAAATACACCTGATTTACGCTCATTGCAATTTGGCGATCTTTTAGATGATCTTTTGAGTTCACTAAAAAATAAGCAAAAAGATCTTAATAAAAAATATAATAAATATATTCCCTTAGCATTGAAAATTGCACCAGATTTAAATGATGATGAAATAAAACAGATTGCTGATTCGCTTCTTAAAAAAAATTTTGATGGGGTAATTGCTACTAATACGACTTTATCTCGTGAGGGAGTGGTTCATTTAAAAAATGGTAATGAGGCCGGAGGATTGAGCGGGAAGCCGGTCGCCAAAGCATCAACAGATGTAGTTCGAAAGTTGTCGGGCGCTTTAGGCGGTAAGCTGCCAATTATTGGGGTAGGTGGCATTTCGTCTGGTCAAGATGCCCAAGATAAATTAGATGCGGGTGCGTCTTTAGTGCAAGTTTATTCTGGTTTTATTTATCAAGGTCCGGACTTAATTAAAGATATTTTACAAAAATTGCTCAAATAATTATCGCAAGCTTCAATTTTGATCAATTTAAGATCGCAATCGTGAGAAAGATCAAACTATTGATCTGGTTATTGATTGCGATCTTGTTCTTTATATAAAAAATAAAATTCAATAAGGCTTTGAAGTTGAGCAAAAAATAGTCTACTATATTTCTGACTGTCGCCCTATAGGTTATTATTATGTTATTAATGCCAAAAAAGGACTGGCAATGGAAATATAATGATGCACATGGTGTATTAAGTCTGTCGCTAGATCCCGAAATAGATTTTTTAACTCCTTATAAAACTAATCAATTAATAACTCATGCGCTAACTGAATCGGAATTTAGTGTAGGAAATGCAAGATTTTATATTGAATTAATCGATAAACTTCAAAAAGTACTAACATGTAATGATGCCGGGTTTGTACAAATTGCACTTAATGCCACAGCTGCTCATTTTATGCTAAAGCCACAAATGCCTAAGTCATGGTTTTTTGAATCCAGTCAGTCATGTGTACTCGGTGAGCGGGGCAAGGTGTTTGAGTTAGTTATATCAGAAACTAATACAAAAGTTTTGGTCTTAGCTGTCGAGACATCACTCCAAGCCGCATTAGTTATGATTTTAAGTCCTCAGGTTAAGCTGAACGATTCAAAAGTCCTTAAAAAGTTTGATACCATTAAAGTAATGCAGGATCGTTTACACTCCTTAAAGTTAAAGTCTCAGGTTGCTGCATAATGTTTCTACTTTAAATGTAAAGTTAGTCGCTTTTTTGTCTTTAAGGTGAAATCTTACTTTAGAACTGTCCCGAAATAACTTCCTGATTCGTTACTGCCTGAAACTGCCAATATCAAGATACGAAGGGTGAAATATAGTCAATCTGAACGAAGTACGACAGTTTTGTATGTCAATAACTGCACCAACTGCTTTTTTTAGGACTATGGGACAGTTTCTCAGATATCTGCACCAGTATGATTTTAACCTCTCCACCAGTACTTACTTTTTCAGAAACCTTGGCAACTTGAACGAATTCTGTATAATTTGCTTTTCATTAACACTAATTAATCATTTTTCCTTACATCTTGATGTAACATTAAGGTAATAATATAAAACGTTTATGCGCTTATAGCTATATGATGCCCAAATTAGCTCAGGACAAACTTTCTGGGGGTTACATTAGAAAAGCGAGTATTGAATTAAAGTTTTATAACAGGGAACCTTTCTTGCGATTATGCCTTTCGTGATTCCCCATCGTGCAGCTACTTAACTATAATACCAGATTTAAATATAATTCTTTTGTCCGGTCAGCTTTGTGCACAATCAAATAAGGTAGGGGGAGTTATGTCGGTAGATCAACTGCCACAGGTGAGTAAGACCCGTTCTTTTATGACTGTATGTTTAATTGAAGTATGGGAACGATTCGGCTTCTACGGTATGCAGTCAATTATTGTTTACTTCATGATACAGCGATTAGGTTTTCCTGATTCCAAGGCGACATTAGTCTGGAGCGCGGCCTCAGCGTTAATCTATGTTTCTCCGGCATTTGGCGGCTGGGTTGGTGACCAGATATTAGGTACTAAGCGTACAATGTTATTCGGAAGTTACGCTCTCATTTTAGGTTATACATTAATGTCTGTGCCTAGCATGAGTAACCTGTTTCTCTACTGCGCACTGGGTGTTATTGTTGTCGGTAACGGCTTATTCAAGCCTAATGCCGGCAATCTGGTCAGAAAAATCTACCACGGAGATAATTCTAAAATTGATAGTGCATTCACTATGTACTATATGACGGTAAATATAGGTTCTACAGTTTCCATTGTGTTAACTCCAATGATTAAAGAACTCCTTACTGCTCGTTATGGTTCGGAGATTGGATGGCATGGCGCTTTTAGTGTGTCTGTAATCGGTTTAGTAATAGGACTACTTAATTATTGGCTTATGCATAAAAGTCTGAGCCGCTATGGTTCTGAAGTTGAAGAAAATCCTGTAAATATAAAACACCTGATTGCAGTACTCTTTTCATGTTTACTGACGGTGATTGTCGCGGCTGTCATTTTGCAGCATGAACTGTTAGCTAAAATTTTCGTATATTTGTCAATGACCGTAGTTTGCCTGGTCTTTATCTTTTTAATTATCAAAAGTAAAGAATCGGAGCGCCCGGGTATGATTGTAGCTCTGGTGTTAACTGTACAGACGGTATTTTTCTTTGTGTTTTATCAACAGCTTTCAACATCACTATCATTATTTGCTTTGCGTAATATTGATTGGAGCTTTAATGCCTTTGGTGTCCACTTGTGGAACTTCCAGCCCGCACAGTATTTAGCGCTTAATCCAATTTGGATTATGCTGATGAGTCCGATTTTAGCATGGCTTTATAACTGGACTCACAGGAATAAAATTAACCTTACAATCGCACTGAAGTTCTCGATAGGTTTCCTGGTTGTAGCCACTGGTTTCTTCATCTTTTCTATGGCGGGAAAGTTTGCTGTAGACGGTAAAGCTTCGTCATGGGTTATGATTTGGGGATACGGAGCTTATTCTTTAGGCGAATTACTGGTTTCGGGCTTAGGGCTTGCTATGATTGCCCGCTTTGTACCAGAGCATATTTGCGGCTTTATGATGGGAGCCTATTTTGTGGCATCCGGCAGTTCACAATATTTAGGCGGTATTGTTGCTAACTTCGCCAGTGTTCCGCAAAACGTTACAGACCCGAATCAGACTTTAGTTATTTATACTGATCTTTTTAGTAAATTGGGCTATGCCGCATTAGCTTGTACGGCGATTTCTCTGTTATTGCTACCGAAGTTAAACAAGTTAACCAGAGAGCATACAAGAGTTAAGTAGCAAAGATACTTGTGATACTTGAATGTATCTTTGAGTATCACAAGTTCATAGACTGAACCTTAAGTCTTAAACCTTAAGTAATCAAAAATATTTCGCAAGATACTGTATCATTGAGTTTTTTGCGATAAAGCGGCGTTTATTTCGCGGATAAATATACGCCCTCACCAGTCGTTCAGTCGTCGAAAGCTTATATACCAAAACAAATGACAGCAAAGCAGGGGAGTTATTATGGGACGGTTTTTAATTCTTAATTCTTAATGAATGAGAATCGAGTCCGGACAATCGGCCAAGATGTCAGGCCGCGCATACGGATGAGAATTATTGAAATGTGTTCTGTACACAATGAATTTGGTTGCGGGAGCCGGATTTGAACCGACGACCTTCGGGTTATGAGCCCGACGAGCTACCAGACTGCTCCATCCCGCGACTGGTATTTTTGCTTTTGTGACCTCATCGTTGGTTGCGGGAGCCGGATTTGAACCGACGACCTTCGGGTTATGAGCCCGACGAGCTACCAGACTGCTCCATCCCGCGTCTGTCTCAAAAGCGGGGCGAACTATATCCATACCATCGGTTCAATGCAAGCGGTATTTTAAAAATAAGATTTGATTGCGCAAATATGCATCAGAGCGGGTAATTTATCCGCATATTTGATAAAAAAGCGGCTAAATGCAGAATTGGAGCTGATTTTATCCGATACTGTTTATGCTTTAGTGTGTTAAGCCGGTATAATACCGTCATTATTTTATCGCGCTGAAGTTACGCATGTTTGAATTTTTTGCCGCCGCGCCAAAGGGGTGCGAATACAGTCTAGCCGGAGAATTGGAAAATCTGGGTGCTGGTCAAATAAAAGAAAGTGTCGCTGGTGTTTATTTCACGGCGACATTAGAGCAAGGGTATCGCATCACTCTGTGGTCACGAATTGCGAGCAGAATTATACTTATTTTACAAAAAGCCACCTGTAATACCCCTGAGGAGCTATACGATACGGCTTATTGTATTGACTGGCCGAGCCATTTTTCTAATAGCAGTACTTTTAGTATCGATTTTCACGGTACGGGCGGATTTATTAAAAATACCCAATTCGGCGCTTTGAAAATTAAAGATGCTGTTGTCGATCGTTTTCGGGATAATGATGAAGCTCGTCCCGACGTATCTAAAAGTCACGCTGATTTTCGAATCGATGCTTATTTCCGCCGTGGTAATTTAACCCTTGGTCTTAACTTTTCTGATCCGGCATTACATCAACGCGGCTACCGTGATAACACCGGAGCGGCACCATTAAAAGAGAACCTCGCGGCCAATATGCTGGCCCGGAGCGGCTGGACAGAAAATCAAACGGATTTATATGATCCATTCTGCGGTAGCGGAACTATTTTGATTGAAGCGGCCATGATCGCCGCTGATATCGCTCCGGCTTTAAATCGTTATGAATTTGGTTTTAAGCGTTGGCACCGGCATGACGAGCGGATGTGGCTTGAAGTTTTAAAAGAAGCTGAGGCAAGAGCCTCGCTTGGTATTACAAGGTGTAAGCTGAAGTTCTTTGGTTCAGATCTCGATCGTCGTGTACTTTCAATCGCTGAAAGTAATGCTAAGCACGCGGGTGTCGGCAAACTTATTGAGTTCAGCCATGCCGACGCTACAAAGGCCTTGCCGCCGGTAGAGAAGGGCACTTTAGTCAGCAACCCTCCCTATGGCGAACGTTTAGGCAAGGTTACCAGTTTATTACAACTCTACTACCGTTTAGGTGAGCACTTTAAAGCTGATTTCGGCGGCTGGAAACTTGCGCTGCTTTGCGGTGAGATTGAGTTATTATCGGCTTTGAAATTAAAAGCTGACAAACAACTGAAGTTGTTCAACGGTGCGATTGAATGCGGTTTTAACATTTACACCTTATATGAAAACAGCACCCGCCGGGAGGTTACACCTCAGGAAACCGATTTATCAAATATAGCGCCCGACTTTAGTAACCGTGTTAACAAGAACTTAAAACGGTTAGTCAAGTGGGCAAAGAAAGAAGAAATCGATTGTTATCGTATTTATGATGCCGATATTCCTGAATATAACGTCGCCGTAGATCGCTATGTCGATCATCTGGTGGTTCAAGAATACGCCGCGCCGGCTTCAATTCCGGAGTCCGTGACTCGTCGCCGCGTCAGCGATATCCTGCTGGTGTTACCGGCTTTGACCGGAGTTGATTCAGATAATATTGTCGTTAAAACACGCGCTAAACAAAAAGGCGCGAATCAATACCAAAAACTGAAACAAGATAAAGTTGAGCTGACAGCTCATGAGTACGGCGCGAAATTCAAGCTCAATCTGTCAGGGTATCTTGATACCGGATTATTTTTAGATCACAGATTAACCCGTAAACTGGTCGGAGAAAAATCAATTGATAAGGCTGTCCTGAACTTATTCGCCTATACGGGTTCGGCTTCCGTGCATGCGGCTTTAGGCGGGGCGAAATCCGTTACAACGGTTGATATGTCAAACACTTATTTAAACTGGGCGAAAGACAATTTTGCGATGAACGGCTTAATCGGACGTAAATATCATTTTGAGCAGGCTGACTGCCTGGACTGGATTAAACGGGAAACCAAACAATTTGATTTAATTTTTATCGATCCGCCGACTTTCTCGAATTCGAAACGTATGGAAGAGTCGTTCGATGTTCAGCGGGATCATGCTGATATGCTGATTAACTTATCTAAGCTGATGAGTTCTGACGGTGAAATTATCTTTTCCAACAATAAACGAAAGTTTAAAATTGATAAAGAAATTTTAGAAAAAGCAGGGCTGACGGTACAAAATCTTGACGCGAAATTATTGCCGTTAGATTTTAAGCGTAATCCGAAAATTCACAACGTATGGTCGGTAAAGCATGGACAACAACAAATCTGAATTAATATTATTTCACACTGACGGCTGTCACTTATGTGAAATGGCGCAAGCGCAATTAACATCGCTGCGATTGACGTTTGAAATGAAAGATATTTGCGATGATGAAGTGTTAGCCGAAAATTACGGTATCAGAATTCCTGTTTTGATGGCGGTTGCGGACGGCCGGGAATTAGGCTGGCCGTTTGATGTTGAGGACATAGCGGAGTTTTTAGGAGCTTAACTTGAGTCTGGTAAGAATAAACGGTGGCTCATTGGCCTACGGACACATTCCCTTATTAAAAAACGCTGACTTTACCATTGAAGCCGGTGAGAGAGTTTGTATTGTCGGTCGTAACGGTGCCGGTAAATCAAGTTTATTAAAAGTCTTATCTGGTGACGTTTTACTGGATGACGGTGAGTTTAATATTGTGACTGATCTGAAAGTCAGTCGTTTACAGCAAGATCCGCCAAAATCGGCGGAAGGTAAAATCTATTCTTATATCTCCGGTGGTTTAGCTGAAATCGGCGAACTGCTTGAACAGCACCATAAATTATCCCTCGAACTGGCAACGGCAAAGGGTGATGAAATGGACAAGTTGCTGAAAAAAGTTCAGCGCCTGCAAGAGCAGATTGATCATAATAACGGCTGGCAGCTTGACGCTCGTATCACACAAATGTGCCAGTTACTCGGACTGGACGCGCATAAGCCGTTATCTGAGTTATCCGGCGGCTGGCAGCGTAAAGTAGCCCTGGCCAGAGCCTTAGTCAGTGAGCCTGATCTGCTGCTGCTTGATGAGCCGACCAACCATTTAGATATCGATACTATCGAATGGTTAGAGCAATTCCTGTTAAATTACAAAGGGGCGATTGTGTTCATCAGTCACGATCGTGGTTTCATTCAGGAAATCGCGACTCGAATTGTGGATTTAGACCGCGGTGTCGCAACCAGCTGGCCGGGAAGCTACCGCAAGTACCTTGAGGGTAAAGCACAGTGGCTGCGGGTAGAAGAAGAACAAAACGCTCATTTCGACAGAAAACTCGCTGAGGAAGAGACCTGGATTCGTCAGGGAATTCAAGCCCGAAGAACCCGTAATGAAGGCCGTGTCAGAGCCCTGAAAGCCATGCGTCAGGAACGAGGCCGGCGCATTAACCGTCAGGGTAATGTCAATATGGCGGTGGCGGATGCGGAACGTTCCGGTAAACTGGTTTTTGAGGTTAAAAACATCGGTTTCAGTATTCCTGAAAAAGATCTGGTCAGAAACTTTTCAACGTCCGTTATGCGCGGCGATCGCATTGCGCTGATCGGTCCTAACGGCTGCGGTAAATCCACACTGATAAAACTTCTGCTTGAGCAATTAGAGCCGCAATCAGGCAGTGTTCGTGTTGGAACAAAGTTGCAGGTCGCTTATTTTGATCAATATCGTGAGGCGCTCTGTCCTGAAAAAACCGTTGAAGAAAACGTGGGCGAGGGTAAACAGACCATCACAATTAACGGTAAAGACCGGCATATTCTGAGCTACCTGCAAGATTTTCTGTTTTCACCCGCCAGAGCCAGAACTCCGGTTAAGGCATTAAGCGGCGGTGAGAAGAATCGCTTATTACTGGCAAGGTTATTGTTGCGTCCCGCGAATTTAATTGTGCTGGACGAACCGACAAATGACCTTGATATTGAGACCTTAGAATTGTTAGAGTCTCTTTTGAGCGAATACTCAGCGACTTTGCTTATTGTCAGTCACGACAGAGAGTTTATTGATAATACCGTAACCAGCAGCTGGTGGTTTGCGGGCAATGGTCACTGGAAAGAGTATGTCGGCGGCTATCAGGACGCCGTTTCTCAGGGCGCGAAATTTTACCGTGAGGAACTTGAGCGGGAAACTGTGGTCAATAACAAAACTCAGCCGCGGAAACCGAAAGCCGAAACGGCCGAAAAGCCCGCTAAGAAGCTCAGTTATAAGCTTCAGAAAGAATTAAAAGAGCTGCCTGAGAAAATGGACGCTCTTGAAGCTGAAATAGCGGACTTACAAGAGTTAGTTAATCAAGGCGATTTTTATAGCCAGGAGCAAAGCGTCGTCAATGAAAAACTCAGTTTATTGGCGGAGAAAGAACAACAACTAGAAGTTTACTTTGAGCGATGGGAAGAATTAGAGTCGCAAAAGTAACTGAATTAAACAGGAAGAAGTTAATGAAGCTGAAGCGTAAAGCCGCTTTATCTGCTGTTGCGGCAGGTGTTATCGGAGCGTCAGGCCATGCCGTCGCGGATCCTGTTGCTTATGAAATTGAAAATTTATATTTAAATCAAGATCCCCGGGAATGCAGCGATTCCGGAAACCCTGACCTGCCGGATTGTTATGATCTTGTCGGAAGAGGCACGCTTGAGTCAGCGAGAAACGGTTATGCTCAGGATATCAATGACGATAACGTGCTGGTCGGTATCGCATTAGGACGAAAAAAGCTGAGCCCTGATGATGTTGATGATGACATTATTGATTCAGACGATGCGATCGCTGATTATGAGGATATCACTTACAGCGTGTTGACTGAAATCGTAGCTAACAACTATCCGTTTGTCGCCGGTAATGATTGGATTCCGTCTTTTGTTTCTGTTAACGGCGCTACAGCTCCCGCTGATTCGTCCGATAGTGACGCTGTGAACTCAGTTGACGCGCAGTTTTTCGGAATTAATTCAGACGGTGTTCGTGTCGGTAATATGACCGCGCCTGAAAGGCGTATTGATTATACGGGCGATAATGAAGATCAGGATTACTGGTATTACCGCGACTATGAGCAAAGAGCCGTTGCCATTAAGGGTGATGAGCAAATTGACTTGTTGCCGCCTTATACCTCATATACTAATGATGAAGGTGAGACTGCCGAAGTCGGTGGTTTTGCCGGCGCTACGGCGATTAATAACCATAACCTGGTTGTCGGTTATGCGGGTGTTGATTTATCCGAACCGAGTAAAGAGCGTTTAGATAGTGATTGCCTGAATAATGAAGATCGCGCCATTCCGCTGGAGATTTGTATTCAGCAGAATCAATTCCCGGATTCGAGAAATACGAGAAGAGTTAACTATCAAGTACGCGGTTACGTCTGGCAAATTAATGACGATGATAGCGTTGAAGGTCAGGTTTTACCTCTGGGGTTAACGCCCGATGAAGACGATAATCGTACTTATTCAGCGCAGGCGTTAGGTGTGAACGATGACGGTGTTGTCGTAGGTCGTGCATATGTTGAGCGTAACAACAATAGAGACAGACGCCGTTATGACGCGGCTTATTGGACAAAAAATGAAGATGGTACCTATGAATACCACTGGATACCGGTTCCTGATGCCGAAGATGACCTTGAGTCAATTGCTTACGATATTAATAATCAAGGTATAGCGGTAGGCAGCTACACCACTTATTTCAGCACTCAAAGAAGCGCCGTTGAAAAATTCTTTTACTTTGATACTAAAAACCCGAATGCCGAAATGGTAACGCCGGCGGATTTTACCGGCAACGTTTCTGATTTAAGAAGCCGCGGCCGTGCCATTAACGATAACGGACAAGTTGTCGGTTATACCGAAACAACGGATGACTCCAGTACAACGCGTCCTAAAGTGGCATTTTTATATGACATTAACTCCGGAGAATTCAGTAACCTTAATTCACTATTAACCTGTGAGTCAAAAGGGTATGAGCGAGACAGTAATGGTGACTGGAAGCGCCATGAAGTTGAGGTAACCGATGGCAGCGGCAGGGAGCTTTCTTATGAAAGCAAAATTACTGTTGTAGATGCGTCCGGTATCAACGCAAACGGAAAGATTGTCGGCACGGCTTTAATTCAGCGGCCGGCTTATCAATTAGACGCTAACGGTAATCCGGTTGTAGATGAAGAAACCAAAGAGCCGTTGTTCGTGCTTAACGCTGATGGTGAGCCTGTAACAAACTC
>CBDAVB010000041.1:0-31706 GCA_965200795.1 Parashewanella sp. | reverse complement strand
AATCCCTTCCAAAAGATACCACCCGTTGCAAAAGTAATCGCTTGGCTGATAGTCTCTCATCACAGGTTGCCGCAATATCCCAAAGATTATGATAATCAACCATCTTTGGTGAACATTAGCTCTTGGGTATACAGAAATTTTGAAGCTTGCTGGAATTCTCCGCAGTGCCTTAAAGATGATTGGGAAATGGAAGTAATTGAAAAAAACTGGCAATTCCCTCATGGTACGCCTTTCAAAAGTGCGCATTGGCAGACTCAAATCAGCATTGCTGCTAAAAAAGCCTTAAAGTGTGAGCGATTATTTATTCAAAGTTGGTTTGAGCAGCATTTTACGGCGCATATAGCTCGTTTATGTCTAATGTTTGCCGATCATTACTATTCCTCAGATCCAAAGGCGATCACTCCAGAGTGGCAAGATAGAAATTATGGTGCTTTTGCCAATACCACTAAAGATGAGCACGGGCGGAAATATAAAGCGCAAAAACTTGATGAGCACAATATAGCTGTAGGTATTAATGCTTACGAGCTCGCATATCTACTCCCAAGGTTAAAGCAGGATTTGCCCTCACTGCCAGAAAGTAATACTTTTTCTAAAAGAGTACCAACAAAGTTACAGGAGGATTACGGCTGGCAAGACAGTGCATACCAGTTGGCTTGCGGAATAAGAGAGGATACTGAGCAATACGGTTTTTTTGGTGTTTGCATGGCTTCAACTGGTAAAGGTAAAACCAGAGCTAACGCACGGATCATGTATGGTTTGTCTGAGGAGGGGAAATGCCGGTTTAGTGTAGCTTTAGGACTAAGAACATTAACCTTGCAAACTGGAACTGCTTTAAAGAACGATTTAAAACTCACCGATTCTGATTTAGCCTTGCTTATTGGCTCACAGGCAGTAAAAGACTTGCATCAGCAATCAATTGAGCCTGATCAAAAGCAAACAACAAGCACAGGGCAGTGAATCGGCTGAATCGTTATTAAAAGATGAAATATCTTTAGTTGAAAATATGCCTGAGTATTCAGGAGTGGGGGAAAAGTGGTTCAAACACGACCCTAAGATTCTGAAACTGATACAGGCTCCAGTGTTAGTTAGTACCATTGATTATTTGATGCCCGCAAATGAAGGCATTCGTGGGGGACGTCAAATTGCTCCAATGATTCGTTTGCTTACTTCTGATTTAGTACTTGACGAACCTGATGATTTCGGGCTGGAAGATCTGCCTGCCTTGTGCCGTTTAGTTAATTGGGCGGGGATGCTAGGTAGCCGAGTTTTATTATCGACAGCAACAATCTCACCGGTATTAGCGGGAGAGGCTTTTTAACGCCTATCAAGCGGGAAGAAAACATTTTACCCAAGTTAATGGTAAGGAAGGTGAAGTAAGTCAAATTTGCTGTGCATGGTTCGATGAATTTAAAAAGCCTCAATCAGGACTGATTGATAATTCTGAAGCTTTTAATTCAATGCATAATCGTTTTGTCGATATCCGAATTGCGAATCTGAAAAAGAAAGCAAGGCCGCTTCGTAAGTCTAAAATTGTCTCGATAGATAAATCAGCTTCAGGTTCACCTTCTCGGCAGATCACTGAGACAATTTATCGTTCGATAAATCAATTACATCAGGCTCATTCGGTCAACTTAGAGGGAAAAGAATTGTCGATTGGTCTGATTAGAATGGCAAATATTAACCCGCTTATTCAGGTTGCCAAGTCTCTGGTGAATATGCCAGCACCTGAAGGAGTAATGATTCATTACTGTGTTTATCACAGCCAATTTCCATTATTACAACGCTCAAAACTTGAAGCTTTACTGGACTGCGCACTAACCCGACATAGTGAAAAGGACTGGATAAAACATTCAGGTATTGTTGAAAAGATAAAGTTATACAAGGAGAAGCAGCATATCTTTGTAGTGCTGGCGACAGCTGTTGCTGAAGTCGGTCGTGATCATGACTACGATTGGGCGGTTGTTGAACCGAGCTCAATGCGCTCTATTATCCAGCTTGCAGGTCGTGTACAGCGACATAGAAAGCGGGAACCTTACACAGCCAATATTCATATTCTCGATCAGAACTTTAAAGGACTGAAGAGTGAATCACCCTGTTTTAAAAATCCGGGTTTCGAATCAAAAGAGTTAAGTTACTTCAGTAATAACTTAAATGATTTGATCGAAGAAGGAGAATTGGATGAAATCAGTGCTGTTTTCCGGATAAAAACACCTTTACAGCTTGATATTACTCAAGAAATACCACCAAGGTTCAAGTCGTTCAATGGATTGGAGCATTTCGCACAAACTATTCGCTTAAAGGGCAGTAATATTCAAAACGACCATGCTTCCTTATGGTGGCAGAATGAAGCAACTTGGTGTGGTGAGTTACAGCGGTTACAACCGTTTCGGCGTTCAAGTGTTAACGATGATTTTAACATTGTATTTAGTCGTGAAGGTAAGGCTGTTTGGCAGAAGAAGCAACCAAAAACTTATCCTGCTGAGTTTAACAATACTGACGATATTTCAAAAAAATCGAAACCTGTTGAGCTCGGTAAAGGGGTGGAATGGTGGAGTGACTTTGATTTAAAACAGGAAATATACAGCTTGGCGGAAACGTTAAATCTTGACGAAAAAACTGTGTTAAGAAAATTCACGCATGTATCGCTCAGACAATTAAAAGACAATGCTATGCCGTGGCAGAGTCATCCGCAATTGGGTGTTTATCGCAATTTGGTAGAGGAGGGAAGTTTAGATGATTAATGAAAAGGTTACTCAAAAATTAGCACATGAGATTATCAATTTCATTAACCTACGCCGTGATAAAAAGGATGAAACATTTTTAAAGGCTAAGCTTAAAAAGAGTAAAAAAGGTGGTTATGTCAATGGCTCAATAAATGAAAAGTTGATCTTATCATTGAAAAAACAAAATCTTGATGACTCAAGGTTAGAGGATATTGTTAAGCTCAAGAAAAACAAAGAGCAAACCGGATTAGAATTTCAACAGAAAAAATTTGCTCATCTTCTATCTTTAGCCTCTGAACATGGATACCTCTTAGATGTTCACGAAATACAAACAGAGTATCAGGAGTTCAAGGAAGCTAATAACTACGATCACCAGCCGAAAGTTTGGTTAAGTGAGTGGGTAAAAAAAGCAAAAGATATTAGCTTCGCAACACATGTCGCCAAGTTAACACATTCTAGCAGTAAGGGAACTAGCGTTCTTGATTCAACTCAAAGTCAGAATTCATGCTATTTGACGACCAACAGCTTGCCCGCACCTGCTTTAGATACAGCCTCTTCTAATGCTGCTTCGTTACCTATTGCGGATGTTTTAAAGCTGGCTATAAATGGTGTTAGCGTTATCGATTGCCTTAAAGATAATGATTTTAGGGTGCTGGAATATATTTCACAAGATCGGACGCTTGCCAGAGAATGGTTTGAGCATTTAAAGCAAGCATACGATAGTAGCCAAAAACAAAGCTACTTCTTATCAAAGCAAACCTACTTTCCAATAGAAAATGACCAGTATCATCTATTACTTCCGCTTACGTCATCATCGATTGTGCAAAAGATTTACCTTAAAAATAAAGAATACTTTGACGAAGAACAAACCCTTGCCAGAAGTCAAAAAAACAATAAAAAATACAGTCCAGTGGTAACTTGCTCTTATCCGAACAAAGCCAACCTTAATGTAACTGGATCAAATCACTCAAATGCGTCTTCATTAAATGGAAACCGAGGAGGGCGTATCTCATTATTACCAACTATGCCGCCAGAGTGGCAAAGCAGATCCATATCCTATGCGAACAACAGCAATATTTTCGAAAAGCCCTTATCTTATGATTTGTCCTTTGAAATAGGTGAGTTAAGAAAGTATTTACTCCTTTTGAAAAATAAAGAGTTAAGTATTAGTGAGCCTAAACGCAATGCTGCAATTCTTGAAAAGCTTGAGGCTATAAGCAGCGCTTTTTTTGAACATATCTCCAGCGCAAATAGTCAAGAAGTTCAAGAAGGCTGGACATGTAATAGTAAGCTGCCGCTTGAGCAGCAGTTACTATTTGAACCTTGGAGAAACGATAAAGCGGCTCTTGCAGAAAAGAACAATAATTGGCAAAAAAAACTAAGCCAAAACTACGGGAGATGGTTAAATAACCAGTTAAATAAAAGAAAAAAATTGGCATTAACACCAATACAATCAAGGCTTTGGTCGGACATTTTTTCTCATGAATTAAGGGAGTATGTCGCTATACAGGAGGTTGTACTATGAGTCAGTATTTCGTGTTAAGTCATGTTCAAGTTCAGAATGCCAACTCTATTGCAGGTTTGACATGGGGGTTCCCGGCAATCACCCATTTCTTAGGTTTTACTCATGCATTAAATCGAAAAATATCAAGCTCATATAGCGGGAAGTATAATACTGAGTTTTCAGGATGTGGTGTGGTATCACATTCAGTTCAAAATAAAGTTTATCAGCCAAAAGAGTTTTCAGATTTTGAATTTATTCAAAGTAAAAATCCACCGGTTCTGGAAAGGCATAAAAAAGGAGCACCTCCGATTATCGAGGAAGGTAAGGTTAACTTAGAAGTAAGTCTTGTTATTGAGTTGAGCAAACCGCTGGAGCTGACAAATGATCAGATAAAGCAATTTGAAAAATATATATCAGCGTTATGCCAAACAATGCGCATTGCTGGGGGAAGTATTTTATCAATACAAACAGTGAGATATTTTTCAGCCAGCACTCAAGAGCAAACTAACACACAGATTAAAAAAATTAAGCGGCTTACAATGCCCGGATTTGCCTTACTGGATCGCAGTGAATATTTACAAAAGCATTATCGATCAATAAGCGAAGAACATAAGGAAGATGAAATTGAGCGCTCAAAACCAGAACTCCTTGATGCTTGGCTTGACTTTTCCGCACTTAAATTCAAAGCAATAGCACAGCTTGGAAAGGATCAATCTATCGCCGATGAAAATACACCTGCCGAATGGGAATACGTTAGCAAGCCATTTTCAGGCTATTTAGTGCCACTGATGACAGGTTATAAAGCGATCAGTAACGTATACGATGCAGGTCAAGTTTTGAATACACGAGATAAAACAACCCCAACCTGTTTTGTTGAAGCTGTACATTCAGTTGGGGAATGGAAAAGCATACACCGAATAAAACATATCTCAGATTTAATTTGGCGATACCAGCGAGACGGACAGTGGTATTTATGCAAGCAAGGCGGTTTACTAAAAACAAAAGCGCAGCCTGAAACAACGGCCACCCAAACACTGAATTTCAATGAAGCACTCAACTTATTTTAAGGATAATAACTATGACAACATTCACTATGCCAAGCGTTTTAGCTTTTGACCGGAAACTTGAACCATCAGATGCTTTGATGCACTCAGGTAACTGGGAAGATATATCTGACCAAAAAGCATGGTCTGAGATTAAGTTGTTTGAAAGACGAAACAGGGCTGTGAAAAGTAACTTCAAGCCAGAAGTTTTAGAAGATGAAGACAAATTACAACAGCAAATTGCAGAAGCGAATTTGGCTTGGGGGGATGATGCTTCTCTTGCGCATGATCACAATACTATGAAGCTAAATTTCAGCTTACGTGTCGTCTCTGAGCTGGAAAAGCCTTCTGTTTGTAATGATGTTGATTTTGAACAACGTTACCGAGAAATTGTTGAGGAATATACCCATTTGAAGTTAAGCGGGCTTGCTTTGCGTTACGCTTATAATATCGCCAATGGCCGTTTCTTATGGCGCAATCGAGTTGGTGCACAAGACATTAGAATTGTTGTCGAACATCAAGAAGCAAAGAAAGAATTTGTTTATTCTGCTTTTGATTTTTCTTTAAAAGAAACTTGCTGTAATGATTCAGAAGTAGCCAGGTTAGCTGAGGTGATTCAAGCTGGTTTGTCTGGCGAGGAAAGCATTCTTCTTAATGTCTCAGCATATGTAAAGCTTGGCAATGGACAGCGAATTTGGCCTTCACAGGAAATGATATTAAATTCAGCTAAAGGTGAAAAAAGTCGTCACTTATTTTCGGTAAATGGCATTGCCGCAATGCACTGTGAAAAAATTGGTAATGCGTTACGTACTATCGATGACTGGTATCCTGATTACTCTGAAACCCAGTCACCAATTGCCGTAGAAGCTTATGGTTCAGTGACACAAAGAGGTGTAGCTTACCGCTCAACAAAAAATGATTTCAAAACGTTATTGTTGAAGTGGATGAATGAGGTCGATGAATCAAAAATCAAAGAGGAAGAGAAACATTTTGTAGCAGCAATGTTGATTCGTGGCGGTGTGTTTGGTGAGGGCGAAAGCTAAAGGGTGATGCCATGAAAGTTTACCAAGACATAACCTTACTGCCAGCCGATGACATTGGCTTGTATTTTTTATGGGAAAAGGTTTACCAACAATTGCACTTAGCGTTAGTTGAGCAGCGGGTTGATAAAAACGTCACTGATATCGGTATCGCTTTTCCCAAATATAGCGTTGAGCCTAAAGGCCTCGGAAATAAAATCCGGATATTTGCTGAAACAGAATCAAGACTTAACCAACTCGCGCTTTCTAAATGGCTGAGCCGGTTAACCGATTATGTTCATTTAACTTCAATAAAAGAAGTGCCGGAAAACATAAAAGGTTATGAACGTTTTGTTAGGCAGCAGGCAAAGGCTACACCAGAGCGAGCGGCAAGACGGGCGGCAAAAAAACAAGGAATAAGCTATGAGCAAGCACTGGAAGTTCGAAAACATGTAGTACCAAAGTTGCCGGATCTTCCTTATTTAAAATTACGCAGCCTTAGTAAGGATGAAACTTTCTCACTTTTTATCCGTCATGAAGCCTTGACTGATAAAACTTCAGGTCTGTTTAGTACCTACGGCCTAAGCAAAGGAGGCACTTTACCTAAGTTTTAATGTCAGCTTTACGAGTAAGGCGTTGAAAGATAATGATTTATAACTTCTGTGCAGGCAGGAGTCCAGTGTTGTCTTTGTAAACTTTGAAGAAGTTTTGACTTTTAATCCGTTACCAGAAAGCGACGGGGAACGCACTAGATGTTCGCTAACAACATGAGGAGTGAAATAAACTTAAATAAAGGCGATGTAATTACCGGATTTACGTGAGGTTTTAACCTTTATTTTCACGCTCTTTAGCAAATATTTAAAAATCAATAGGTTACAGCTGGTGTTTTTTTGATAGGTATTTTTAGGTAAAAATACCTAAAACACTTGCTGTAACTTATTTTTTGCTTCAAAATCTCTAGTCAGCTGCCGCACACGCAGCTTAGAAAATTTTTAGTTGCTGAAGGTATCTTAACTCTGGGTCAGCTGCCGCACACGCAGCTTAGAAAAATATAGAAAAAAACGCGGCTCCGGATATTGCGTCAGCTGCCGCACACGCAGCTTAGAAAAGCATGTACGGGGACCCTAGAACCCTGAAAACGTCAGCTGCCGCACACGCAGCTTAGAAAAAGCTGTTAGGGCGCAGCGTAAACCAGAAAACGTCAGCTGCCGCACACGCAGCTTAGAAATTTAATGCATTAAGTTGAGTTGGGGTAAAATCGTCAGCTGCCGCACACGCAGCTTAGAAATTGGTAAAGTTCTTCACCTTCTTTGTTTTTAAGTCAGCTGCCGCACACGCAGCTTAGAAAAACCACAACATATTTGATTTGATGTTTACGTTTGTCAGCTGCCGCACACGCAGCTTAGAAAGCATTAACTCGGAAAATTTAAGGAGTAAAAAAGTCAGCTGCCGCACACGCAGCTTAGAAAATCATCATATTGCTTTTCCCATTGAGTAAAGCCGTCAGCTGCCGCACACGCAGCTTAGAAAAGAGCCGTAAATTTGCCGTTAATTAATATCTATGTCAGCTGCCGCACACGCAGCTTAGAAAACTTATCAGAACAAAAGGCGGGTTGTTTACCAGTCAGCTGCCGCACACGCAGCTTAGAAATTCACAGAATAGATAAGCGCATACGCTCTGGTGTCAGCTGCCGCACACGCAGCTTAGAAAAGATAAATAATCTGGTATCAAGTGCCATACCCGTCAGCTGCCGCACACGCAGCTTAGAAAAACCGCCGATTTTAGTATTAAGCAGTTTCCATGTCAGCTGCCGCACACGCAGCTTAGAAAAATTGTGGGCACAACACAAGCAGGACCGAATAGTCAGCTGCCGCACACGCAGCTTAGAAATATGACTAAAGTATGCAACATAAGGAATAACAGTCAGCTGCCGCACACGCAGCTTAGAAATTGGTCGATAATTTCATCTTCAAGGGTTGAAGGTCAGCTGCCGCACACGCAGCTTAGAAAATTCCTTGCGGATAATTAAAAGACTTTTATCAGTCAGCTGCCGCACACGCAGCTTAGAAATTTACAATTATTGAAATTAGAGATTCAAAAGAGTCAGCTGCCGCACACGCAGCTTAGAAATGACCAATTAAATTCTAAATTTTTTCCATTAAGTCAGCTGCCGCACACGCAGCTTAGAAACAGTTCCAAACGCTTCATCACGATTGCAACTGAGTCAGCTGCCGCACACGCAGCTTAGAAATTTGCCATAAAAGGGGCAACCCTCTCATTGAAGTCAGCTGCCGCACACGCAGCTTAGAAATTGAATGTTAGTGATATGCAAAAAGGAAAGCTGTCAGCTGCCGCACACGCAGCTTAGAAAAGCTTAAGCTTTGTTTGCCCACATTAATAAATGTCAGCTGCCGCACACGCAGCTTAGAAATTCTCAATCCGCGCGCCTTTGCTGTGCTCGCTGTCAGCTGCCGCACACGCAGCTTAGAAAGCAATACGGGCAAGCTTTATAAAACGCCTCGTGTCAGCTGCCGCACACGCAGCTTAGAAATTTAGCTGTGGGGATATCCAATAATCCATAAAGTCAGCTGCCGCACACGCAGCTTAGAAAAAAGCTCTTAACGCTCGACAGACAAAGTCTAAGTCAGCTGCCGCACACGCAGCTTAGAAAGCTCTAGCTTTGCAATAGCGGCATTTTTGAGGGTCAGCTGCCGCACACGCAGCTTAGAAACATTAAAAACGCTGAAAATGACGGCTTGTCGGCGTCAGCTGCCGCACACGCAGCTTAGAAAAAGATAATTTACTTCTGAATTTGGCATCTTCAGTCAGCTGCCGCACACGCAGCTTAGAAAATTTGATTCTTATGAAGCTGAGCTGTACGCACGTCAGCTGCCGCACACGCAGCTTAGAAATGTATAAAGCTCCGGAGTCCTGTATAAAGCTCGTCAGCTGCCGCACACGCAGCTCAGAAAATAAAATAAAAAAATTATTTTGGGACAGTTCCTTACTGCTTCTTAATGCGAAAGAGCGCCTTGTATAGCATTTGAACTGAATGCCAGATTATTCGATTACATTTGCACAGGTTCTTACAACAAAAATATTTTGCATCCTTTTGGGTTTAGCTTCGTCTTATTTAGTGAACCAACCCAAATTTATGAGGTATCTAAAATGAGTAAAGCTAAAGTTGAAAAACATTCACAAACTTGCCCGTGTAACTGCGATTGTCAATGCAAAGTAAAAAATAATAAGTGTTCGTGTATTCAGCAATCGAGTAATAAGCATCAATGTCAATGCAAAAACTGTGACTGTGAATAGCAATAGTAAGTACCTGACTGTAAGTTTTTTACTTTTCTGACGTCCGTCTAAGCACTCTGCGGCGTTACTCTTGCTCAGTAGACTGCCGGTATTACTGCGCAAGAGCGCCTTGCGGAGCATTTAATTTGAACGCCGAAAATATCGAAAAACTTATAGTCAGGTACTTAAACATTAAGAAGTTTTAATTTGTCAAATACTCAGAGTCTGTGTATTTATGTAACCCTGAACGGCTTTTTGTTGTCATCTGACTCAACACCTTCGGGAAAGAAGCATACTGATTGAAAAAGTAACTGAATGAGTCAGTAAAATAATTTACGTATTAACTTCGTAAGTTTCGATGAAAGAGACAGACCTCACAAAGTCAAAATTATTAACTCAATTTCAATTTTCAGGGAAGCGGGTTGTGGTTTAAGTTTTACCTATGGTGTTACGACATGAAAATATATACTCACTTCAAAAGTAGCAGACTGTTTTTAGCAACATGCACTGCTTGCTGTTTTATACCTGCTTATGCGAATATTAATTCACCGGAACAGCTATCTCATCAGTCGTATGATCAACCCTATGTGTTTAACACATATAAAGCGCCAAAAAATGATACACATCCACTTGAGATATCGGCCTACGCCGCGGATTGGTCTCAGTATCAGAGGAACATTCAGCTTGGAAACTTTGCTTCGCGCTATGATCGGATCATCATCGCTTTTTTCGGGCTTTGCGGTTCAAAAGTCGGTGACCCGACAAATACACAAGCCGTCCGTTCTGTCGCTGACTCATGCAATAACGCGGGACAAAGTGATTTTGAGGTTACCACATCAGATCCGTGGGGAGACGGACATTTTAATAATGCGGCAAGCTTCTTCGACGGACAATCCGCGGTGAAAGGCGGCGTATTAAAGCAACTATCAGACGCTCAAAAAGAAAACCCGGGTCTCAAGGCGGCATTAAGTATAGGCGGGTGGTCGTTATCAGAACCATTTTCTCGTATGGCCGAAGATGCTCAAAACCGACAGATTTTTGAAGATAGTATAGTTAAAATAATTAAGTTGTATCCGATGTTTGATCAAGTTGATATTGACTGGGAGTATCCGGGAGTTGCTATAAATCAAAACAGTTATGACGAAAGTGATGGTCAGAATTACGCGACATTGATTGCCGAATTGAGAAAGAAATTAGACGGCTCGGGCTTAAAAAAAGTACACATCGCTATTTCAGCATCAGCGGATGTTGAAAAATTAAAAAAATCTAATCTGAAAAATATGATTGCCGCGGGAGTCGACACCGTTCATTTAATGACTTACGACTTTTTCGGTTCAGGTTGGTCTGAACATTTAAGTGATCAGACCAACCTGCATCCGGATGATTTCTATGACATTCAAAACTACAGTATTGACGCAGCTCTGGATTACATTAATCAATTAGGTGTTGATAATAGCCGCATATTTATTGGTTACGCCTCATACAGCCGAAACGCCGGAGGAGTAAAACAGATTGACAGTATTTCTCCTTTAGCTGGTGAGTATGATAAAAGCTCTGCCGCAATCGGGGGAACCTGGGAGTCAGGTGTTAATGAGTGGTACGATTTGCAAAAAAACTTTTTAGACATCAGCCCGGCGTCAGGTTTAAAGGCAAAATCGAATTCATCGTTTGAACTCATGACCGATGAAGTTGCCGACGCTGACTTTTTATACAGTCCGAAATATCAAATGTTTATGTCTTTCGATACTCCCCGGACGGTTTACGCTAAGGCTCTATACGCAAAGACTCACCATTTAGGTGGTTTGTTTAGCTGGCTGGCTGACTACGATACAGGATACTTACTTAATGCGGCTCGTGAGGGGGCTGGCTATCAGGTCGTCAGTCAAAAAGTGGATATGAGTAAAATTATTTACTCCTGTGGTGTAAACATAACTGATCATGGTGAATGTGAGACATTGACTAATAAAGAAGCAGACGGTGACAACCAATAATCATTTACTACGGGTTTAATTCCCCGCCCTTTGGGGCGAACTAACCATTGAGGCTTGTTTTTTGTCATTCCGGCGAAGGCCGGAAATGCGATAATGACAGTTGTGAATGTCGGTAATGACTGCACCACGTTTCTGCGCTTTGTATAAGCCAAAAGTAAACGACAGCAAAACAGGGAGGTTATTCCGGGACAGTTTCTAAGGACGCCGGCTATACTTTACGGCTGAAAATGAACAATATTTATCTGGTTTAAATAAAAATGATCGAAAAAATTTGGAAAGAATTTAACAAACAACTTTTGGCTTTTATCATCAGTAAGGTCAAAGATAAAAGCATTGCCGAGGATATCCTGCAAGATGTGTTTATCAAAGTACATCAAAATATTGCCTCACTAGAGAGCAAAGACAAGCTGAGTGCCTGGCTTTATACCATCAGCAGAAATTCAATTTTCGATTATTACCGAAAAAACGCGATAAAGTTTTCGGATATTAATTTGGACGAGCTTGAGCACAGCAGTAAAGTTAAAAATGAACATTTAAACAGCTGTATAGAAATATTAATTAAAAGTATGCCTCAAGACTACGGAGAAGTATTAAACGCAAGCGAATTACAAGGTCAGAAACAAAAGCAGATTGCACAAAGCCAGGGTTTAAGTCTGCCTGCTGTAAAATCACGGGTTAAACGAGGCCGGGAGCAGCTGAAAGATAAACTCAAGGCTTGCTGTGATTTCGAGTTTAAAGAAGATGGCGGCGTAGAGTCTTACTGCAAAAAACAATGCGGCTGTGGTGGTTAGCAGACGTTTTTAATAAATTTCTCAGTTCGTTAAGTCACTTATCAAGACCGCGTAATTATGATAAAGCTCATCTCCTATGACGGTTTTTTGCCGGACTTATTCTCTTTATGTGCTGCGTGCCGCGGCAGCTGCAGAACGCAATATTGGATTAAAAGTGATTAAATCAGCACCCGCGGCAGGTTTCCGTCAGGACAGGTTGAAAGTGATGACGGGGTTGTTATTTTCGACGATTCGATTGAAGAAAAGCGTTCCTGCGCCGTGCGTAATCATTATTCAGCTAAAGTACAGTATATAACTGTTAGCTTGAAAGTGTTTATTCAGGTTTTAACGGTAAAACTTATAATCTGTAAAGCGGCGATTGCGGCGGATGTCTTAAAAGAGCCGTCAGAGACTCCGAGCTATTCAGAGGCAGTTAATAATCGGTTAATGAAGACGTCAGCGCTTCCGACTTATTCAGAGGCAGTTAATAATGAGTTAAAGTTAAGTGGTAAAATGAAGACGTCAGCGCTTCCGACTTATTCAGAGGCTGTTAGTAATGAGTTAAAGTTAAGTGGTAAAATGAAGACGTCAGCGCTTCCGACTTATTCAGAGGCTGTTAGTAATGAGTTAAAGTTAAGTAGTAATAAGCCGAAACAGCATGAATGTAAAACGTATAGTTTAAACTTTAAATTAACAGGCAAAGTTTCGAGTATCTGCAATATATTTTTCAGGGAATCGGTTCATCATAACTTTATATTTAACTGTAGCGCGTTAGATGTTTTAACTTGTGATAATTCTGAATCAAAAGATGTTTTGTTACATCTCAATGCTGACGGTAAAGTTAAAACTTTACACCTCAGGATTGATGAACACGATTGTGAATACCAACTCACTCTTCACGGCAAACAAAAACTGAAAGATCGGCTTTTAGGTATAAATAAAAGTTTGCTTGCTACATTACAGAAAAGTCTTAACTCAGGAAGTTTTCGTAGTGAATTAACTTATTGCTACATAAAGACTTATGCGAATATTTACGCATTCCTGTGTTATCCGCCCCGTGCCACAATTAAAACTTATGATGATGTCAGCTTGCTGGAAGTGTTCATAGGGAAGCACAGGCAGTTGGCTGAGCATCTGAAGTTTGACGCTGAAAGAGTAAGAGCTTTAGAAGACGAATTAAAAAATTCAGCTGATATTATATACCAGTTGATGAGCGAATATTTTCGTAAGAATAAATTAACCTGGCAACAATTTTTTGATGTATTAAGCTCATTTCCGGAAATAGAATACGAGCGTGAATTTCATCGTGCCGCGAGAATGTTAGGCGTAGCTCTGCCTCAAAGCTGGAAACCATACGGCGACACACCAATTTCGCGGCGTCCTGTAGACTTGAATACAATTCATCACATTGTTGTTGAAACTCCGGATAGCTCCGGCTGTCAACTAATATGCATGATTAAGCATCTGTCAGATCATTGTATAAGCTTTGCTTTAAAGCTCGGCTTAAATATGCGTGAACTTGAGCTTTGTCAGCGTCAATGTTACGGCTCCTGCGGGGGTTGGGGAACAACACTGAGAAGTTGGAACCGCGGATTGGTTCTTAATATCATCAGATTTTACAAAGACAAACGTCAGCTGAACTGGGAAGGCCTTTTGCGAACACTTGACACAATCCCTGAAATCGCTGAATTAAGTGATTATCTGAAGTTTAAAAAAATCTTTTTACCTTCCGCGAAAGCTGAGCAATTTAAACTGTCACTGGCTCAGGTTCAATCAGAAAAACAGGTAGAACCCGCTGATTGCTGCGCGCTGGATTTAAACGGAAAACCTTTTAATGTTCTGAAAAAAATTCAAAAATATGAAATTTTCCACCAACTCTGCTTAAAACTGGATATCGACAAAAAACAACTCTGGGAAGTCGAATTACCGAACAGAATCGATGAACAAGCCGTCGCGCGTCTGATAGAAATAAAGTCCCGAACAGAGAAATTCACATGGCGAACATTTACTGACGTACTAAAGGAGATGCATCTGGATGACAAAGACCCGGAAATTTCAGAGCTTTGTGAATTATGTGAGGATGACGGCAATACTGTATAAATTAAAGAGGCTGTGAGATGGTTTCAATATCGAGAAAGGTCAGGGATGCCGCGGAAATACCAATTTAAATTTCACAGCCTCATCAGTTCATTCAATAGCGGCAAAGGCATAAGTACCCGACTATAAGTTTTTTCACTTTTCTGACGCCCATCTTAAGCACTGTGCAGCGTTACTCTTACCTGAAAGACAGCCGGTATTATTGAACAATAGCGCCTTGTGGAGCACCTAACCTGAACGACGAAAATATCGAAAAACTTATAGTCGGGTACTTAAGTTCTCGCGTGCGTTTTAGGAAATCAGGCGTCACTTTACCGGTTGAAGTGACTTTCCTGTGATTACGTAAAAACCGCCGGGTTCCCGTTTCTGAACGCTATAGTTATCATCAGCTTAACGGGCAAGGGTCATACGGTTACTTTTGAGTCGCGGCTTTCATCTGTGATATAAAATCCGCTAATTCTTTAAGCATGGTTTCATTATCATGAAGATTTTTTTCAATAAGTTTAACCGTTGCCGAGCCTGAAATCACGCCTGTGACACCCGCGTCAATCGCGGTTTTAACCTGCTCCGGTTGTGAGATGCCGAAACCTAACACCGCCGGCGGAGCGTTATGTTCCCGTAAACTATCAAGAATATGCTCAAGCGGCGCTCCGGCTTTGTTCTCAGTACCCGTTACACCGGCGCGGGACAGTAAATAAGTATATCCTTCACCGTATTCACTGACTTTTACCAGGGTTTCTTCATCACCGTTTGGCGGAGCGATAAAGATCGGAGCTATGCCGTGTTGTTTGGCGCTGACTCTGAACGGCTCTGATGCTTCAACCGGCACATCGGCGATCAGTACTGAATCAACCCCCGCGTCTTTAGCTTTTTGATAGAAATTATCGATGCCGTTGGTAAAAACGAGGTTGGCGTAGAGTAACAGGCCGATTGGCGTATCAGGATAGGTCGCCCGAATTTCCGAGATTAGCTGAAAGCAGCTTTCAGGTGTCACACCTGACTTAAGAGCGCGGACATTGGCGCTCTGAATAACCGGGCCGTCAGCCAGCGGATCTGAAAACGGAAACCCTAACTCTAAAGCGTCAGCGCCGCTTTCGATTAAGGTTTCGATAACGGCTTTCGATTGTTTTAAATCAGGATCGCCGATGGTGACGAACGGTACAAACGCACCTTGGTTTTTCTGCGCGAGTTGAGCGAACGCATAGTGATAACGGTTAAACATTGTCATTTACTCGTCCTCACCATTTAAAATCTCTGAAACGGAAAAAATATCTTTATCGCCGCGGCCGGATAAGTTGACGATCAGGCACTTTTCCTCAGTCGCTTCTTCAGCCATCCTGCAGGCGTAAGCTAAAGCGTGGGAAGACTCCAGAGCCGGAATAATACCTTCGCTTCTGGCCAGCAGCTGAAATGCCTCTAACGCTTCATCATCGGTCACTGAAACATAGGTTCCGCGTCCGCAGGCGCGTAAATACGCGTGCTGCGGCCCGACAGACGGGAAATCCAGACCCGCTGAGATAGAATAGGACTCTTCAATTTGTCCGTTTGTATCTTGCATCAACGGCGATTTCATGCCGAAGAAAATGCCGGTTTTTCCCTCCGCGAGCGGGGCGCCGTGCTGACGGGTTTCAATGCCTTTACCCGCCGGCTCGACACCAATTAACTGAACCTCTTGTTCATCAATGAAGTCAGTAAACATACCGATGGCGTTAGAGCCGCCGCCGACGCATGCAATTACCGCGTCAGGTAAACGGCCTTCACGGGCTTTAAACTGTTGTTTGGCTTCCTCGCCGATCATCTTCTGAAATTCACGGACGATGGTCGGATAAGGATGAGGTCCGGCCGCGGTGCCCAGTAAATAATGCGCGCTGTCATAATTTCCCGTAAAGTCACGCATGGCCTCATTACACGCGTCTTTTAGCGTTGCCGCGCCAGAGGTGACAGGGATAACTTCAGCGCCCATTAATTTCATTCTGAATACGTTGGGAGACTGACGCTCGACATCTTTAGCGCCCATGTAAACCCGGCATTTCATTCCGAGCAGCGCGCACGCGAGGGCGGTGGCGACACCGTGTTGCCCGGCGCCGGTTTCAGCGATAATTTCATTTTTTCCCATGCGCCTGGCCAGCAAGGCTTGTCCTAACACCTGATTGGTTTTATGAGCGCCGCCGTGAAGTAAATCCTCACGTTTCAGGTAAATTTTTACCAGAGGATTCGGGCTGAAGTTCTTTGTCAGGGTCAGGGCCGTAGGACGACCCGCGTAATTGTGTAATAACCCGGTAAACTCTTTTCGGAATTCAGGATCTCCGGCGGCGTCAATGTAAGCCTGCTCCAGCTGTCGCAGAGCGGGCATCAAGGTTTGCGGTACAAATGCGCCGCCAAACTCACCGAAGTAAGGATCTAATTTAAACTGTGACATGTTATCGCCTTAATAAACTGTTGCCGTAACGGTACGAAACATCAGTAATTTCTTAACATCTTAAATAGTCGCTGGATTTTGATTTTATCTTTCACTCCGGGGCTGAGCTCTAAGCCCGAATTAAAATCTAATCCGTAAAACCCGTGTTTCATCGCTTGTGAAGCGTTTTCAGGGGTCAGGCCGCCGGCAAGCCAGGACTCACCTTTGTCAGTCAGTTGCTTTTCCCAGTCAAAGACCACACCTGTGCCGCCAAATTCGCCCGCGGATTTTGAGTCATACAATATCCGGTCGGCGTTAGACGGTGCCGGCGCGGTTCGCCGGCTGTCAGCGCAAACCGCGACGGCTTTCCAAATCTGGGTGTTTACACCCGATTCAGCAAATATGTGTTTCAGCTGATCGATATATTCTTCTGTTTCGTGGCCGTGAAGCTGTACCGCATAGAGTCTCAACCGCCTGGCTGTCTCGCTGACTTCTTCAGCGCTCTGATCAGCGAAAACTCCGATGAAACGCAATCCGAGGTGAGATTGCCTGTGATGCTCAACAATGGTCTTAGCTTGTTTCAAACCGATGCGTCTGGGCGACTGAGGCGCGAAAATTAATCCCGCGCAGCAGGCGCCGGCGTTCGCGATGGCTGAGCTGTCCTCAATGCGGGTGATCCCGCACACTTTGTTATTACCGAAAATCAGTGTCCGGCAAGCTAAATCTAAATCCTGCTGAGTCATCAGCGAGCTGCCGACCAAAAAGCCGTTTACGACTGGTGATAATCGTTTTACCTGCCGATTGGTGTGAATACCGGACTCACTGACGATCACCCTGTCGTGCGGAATTTCCGGCGCCAGTTTTTCCGTTGTTGCTAAATCGGTGCTGAGATCTCTTAAATTACGGTTGTTGATCCCGATGATTCTGGCGTCTAGTCTGACGGCTCTCTCACGTTCTTCCTCATTAGAGACTTCGGTCAGAATATCCATCCGGTACCGCGCCGCTTTTTCAGCAAGTGCCTGATATTCATTATCGCTGAGCACTGACAGCATCAATAAAATGGCATCAGCGCCATGATGCGCGGCAAGCTTGACCTGATACTCGTCGACAAAAAAATCTTTACAAAGCACAGGTTGATCAACAAGGGTTCTGACTCCGGCTAAATACTCAAAACGACCTTGAAAGAATTTCTCATCTGTCAGCACAGAAACGGCGGAAGCGTATTTACGATAGACACCGGTAATTTCAGCTAAGTCAAAATTATCACGAATTACCCCCTTAGAGGGGCCGGCCTTCTTGCATTCCAGAATAAAACTCGCCTCAGCGGTGTTCAGCGCCTCATATAAACTTCTGGTTGACACTTTAGGAGATAAGGTCGCCTCAGGAAATCGCTGTTTAAGCTGAGTAATGTGCTCAGCTTTGGTGGCAACAATGCGTTTTAAAATATCTTGCATCTACTTTATATCTCCGATTGCCGCAAGCTGACTTAACTTTTCAAGCCCTTTGCCGGACCGCATGACTTCTTTAGCCGCCGCCGTCGCCTGTTTTAATGAGCCGGCTAAACCGCAAAGATAAATGGCCGCGCCGGCATTAACCGCGACCGCGTCTGAGTGCGCCGCTTTGCCTTTACCCGCTAAGATCTGACGGGTAATTTCAGCGTTTTCTTCAGGCGTTCCGCCGACCAGATCCTCGGCCTTATGCCGTGTAATGCCGAAATCCGCCGGCGACATACGGTAATGTGTCAGCTCAGCGTCTTTTAGCTCGGTGATTTGAGTATCGCCGTGAACCGCGATTTCATCCGTTCCGCTACCGTGAACGACCAGTGCCCGCCGCACCTCCATCTCCTTTAATACTGAGGCGATAGGCTCAACCAGCTCAGGCGCGTAAACACCCAGCAGCATATAATCCGGCCGGGCAGGGTTTACCAAGGGTCCGAGAATATTAAACAACGTGCGGGTTTTAAGGGCTTGCCGGACGGGAAGCGCATGTTTAAAACCACTGTGATAATGAGGAGCGAACAAAAAGCAAATACCGTTTTCAGTTAAACTCCGGCTTGCCCGTTCAGGCGCCATAGTCAAATCCACGCCCAGATCCGATAAAAGATCTGAGGCTCCGGATTGACTTGATACACTTCCGCTGCCGTGTTTTGCCACCTTACAGCCCGCGGCCGCGGCGACAAAGCTCGATGTGGTCGAAATATTGATGGTGTTAAACCCGTCACCGCCGGTACCGACCAAATCAACGATACCTCCGGCATCCGATCCGGGAAAAGGTTTTGCTGCCGTTAAAGACGCGTCCGCCGCGCCGCAGATTTCATTAACGGTTTCGCCTTTTACTTTCAGGGCGGTAAGCAGACCCGCCAGTAAAACTTCGTTAACCTGTCCCGCTATAACGGCGGAAAAAATCCGGCTCATTTCGGCTCTGGATAATGAATCGCCTTGATAAACTTTGTCAAATAATGCTCGTAATTCTGCCGGCATAATTATAAGTCCTCAGTTAGAAATTGAATCGACCGTGTCAGCAATTCACTGCCGAGAGTGGTTAAAATTGACTCAGGATGAAATTGAAAGCCCACTGATTTGTGTTGTTTGTGCACAACGGCCATAGGCAGCGAGTCAGTATAAGCCACCACTTCTAATTCTTCAGGAACTTGAGCGGCAACCAAACTGTGATAGCGCCCGACAGGCAAAGGCGAGGGTAAATCACCAAAAATATGATGGTTAGTGTGCGAAACCGGACTCGCTTTGCCGTGAACCGCGGTCGGCGCTCGATCTACTTTACCGCCGTAATGTTCAACCAGCGCCTGATGGCCGAGACAGATCCCGAGAACGGGTACTTTGCCCGCTACCAGAGAAAGCAGCTCCATCATGCAACCGGCCTGACGCGGCGCTCCCGGACCGGGTGATAACACTAATGCGGCGTCTTGTTCTGCTAACAGTTTATCAGCCAGATAGTTAGCGCCGATATTGTTCCGGTAGATGACAACTTCAAAATCTGAGCTGCGAAATTGATCGACCAGGTTGTAAGTAAAAGAGTCGAAATTATCTAAAAAATACAGCTTCATTGTCCGCCGCCTGATTTAATCGCAGAAATCACCGCTTGTGCTTTTTGACGGGTTTCGTCGGCTTCAGCCTGCGGATCAGAGTCAAAAACAACACCCGCGCCGGCCTGAATGCGCGCGACGCCGTGTTTAACGTAAGCCGAGCGGATAACGATACAGGTATCCATATCACCGTTTGAGTTAATGTAACCAACGGCACCGCCGTAGCTTCCCCGGCGTTCACCCTCAACCTCACGAATGAGCTGTGCGGCCCGGACTTTCGGCGCTCCTGTCAGCGTTCCCATATTCATACAAGCCTGGTAAGCGTGAAGTGCGTCGAATGGCTCGCGCAGTTGTCCCGTGACTCGGCTGACAAGGTGCATAACATGAGAATAACGATCGACTTTTAATAGTTCAGCCACTTTACGAGTCCCGCCTTTACTGATCCTTGCGATATCATTACGGGCTAAATCGACCAGCATCAGATGTTCTGACAGTTCTTTGTTATCCAGACGCAGCTCTAATTCAATGCGGCCGTCTAGATCATGATCAATGTCGCCGTTGGCTTTTTTCCCGCGTTCGCGGGTTCCGGCGATCGGATATATCTCAACACGGCGGGTATCTGACTCGTATTTCAGGGCGCTTTCAGGTGAAGCGCCGAATAAAGTAAAGTCAGAACCGTTAAAGTAAAACATATACGGGCTCGGGTTCGTTTGCTTTAGTTTTCGGTAAGCCCCGAGGGTATTCGGGCAGGGCAGGCTGAAACAGCGTGACGGCACAACCTGGAAAATATCACCGGCAATAATATGTTCTTTAAGCTCAGTGACTTTAGTTTTGAAGTCTTCGTCACAAACATTAACTTCAACTTCAGCGGTAACGGGTAATAATTCGGGGGTGTGAGCCTTGGTTATTTCCGCGAGCAAAACGATCTGATTAGTCTGGTTGTTTAACAAAGCCTGTGTCGCCGCCAGCCCGTCAAACTGGTAACTGATCAGACTCGCTGATTTTGCGGTGTGGTCAACATTAATCAGCGTTTCGGCGATATAAAAAAGGTAATCAGGGCAGTCATTTCGCCCTTGTTTTACCTGCGCCAGGGGTTCTACCGTATCAATCAAATCAAAGGCAAGCACGCCGCCGAGAAAGACGGGCTCGTTATTCTCAGTGTCTTTGAGTGTTGAAACAAAGGCTCTTAAGCCGTCCAGTGCCGAGGTGGCGAGCAGGCGCTCATCTTCATCAAGCGGCTCTGCCGACGGCTTAAGCGTAACAGTCACTGACGCTCTGTCTTTGTGAATTCGCTGCTTGGAGAAATAATGTTTGACAGTATTAAGTAAGGCTTTGCCATTTTCTGAAAGCGCGGTGAAAGTTAACTGATCACCGGCACATTGAATTTGTAACGCGCTGCGGGTAATGATGATGCTCTGAAGATGATGTTTGCTCTCAATCTCTGCGGACTCAAGCAACATGGTATGCTGACTGTTTTGAGTTAGCTGCTGATAGAGGCTAAGCGGATCATCGATGTAGCGGATATTCGCTTTGGTTGTTAACACCTGTCCTGTTACCTTCATTTTTCTGCCTTTACGTTTTAGCGCTGATTTTTTTCAGGCGACAAAAAAGCCCGCGTGAAGCGGGCTTTTTTGTCGAATCTGTCTCATTTGATCTGAGCACACAGCTTCACACCACCCGCAGGGAAAGGGAGTGCCACCACCAGTTAATGTTTAAAGAAGTGTTGTTTACATTCATTCTCTTAGTTCGCTTAAGCGGGCTCAAATTCAATTGCTTTATAGAAAACCGCACTTTGTCAGAAATGTCAATACACTTTAATTTTTTTTATTCACGCTAATCATTTAGAGTTCATGTACAATAGCGGGATGAATGATGAGTCTTGTTTAATTGATCTCCACTGCCATACGACGGCTTCAGACGGAAAACTCACCCCGTCTGAGATTATTGAAAGAGCATTAGCCAATAATGTGAATGCACTGGCGATTACGGATCACGATACCGTTCAGGGGCTGTTTGAAGCTCATGAATACAACCGGTCTGCTGAAACGCCGATAACTTTAATCAATGGTGTTGAAATCTCTTGCTGCTGGGAAAACCATGATATCCATGTCGTCGGATTGAATGTTGATATTCACTCTGAACTTCTTGAAACATACCTTGAAAATCAGAGGCGGCTGCGAGAGCGACGTGCTCTGGAAATTGGCCGCAGGCTAGAAAAAGCCGGAGTGACAGGCGCATACCAGGGCGCAAAATCTTTTGCCGGAGATGCCGCTTTGAGCCGGGGGCATTATGCCAGCTGGCTGGTGGAGCGCGGCTATGCCAAATGTCGCAATAGTGTATTTAAGAAATACATGACCAGAGGGAAACCAGGCTATGTTCCCAGCAATTGGAAAAGCATCGGCGAGGCAATTTCAGTTATTCATCAGGCTGGCGGTCAAGCCGTTTTAGCCCATCCGGGCGGTTATAAGTTTTCCGCGAAGTGGCTTAAGCGGTTGGTCAGAGAGTTTAAAGAAGCCAGCGGTGACGCCATGGAAGTCGTGCTTGGTCAGCAATCAATAAACGATCGCAGCGACTTAATCGCGTTAAGTCATCAAAATGAATTGTTCGCTTCATTAGGAAGCGATTTTCATTTTCCCGGCGGCCGGATTGATTTAGGTAAAAATATGTTCAGGCCTAAAGGCGTAAACTGGATCTGGGAATCCGAGAATTGGAATAGAGAATCATTATAATGAGTCAGTTTTTTTATGTTCATGAGGAAAACCCTCAGGCGAGATTAATCAGTCAGGCGGTTAATATTTTAAAGCAGGGGGGCGTGATTGTTTACCCGACCGATTCAGGTTACGCGCTGGGTTGTTTAATCGGTGATAAAAATGCGATGACTCGTATTACTCGTATTCGCCGAATTGAACACGATCACCACTTTTCGCTGATGTGCCGTGATTTATCTGAGCTGGCGACGTATGCCAGAGTGGATAATCAAGCCTACCGTTTGCTCAAATCCTGCACGCCGGGATCTTATACCTTTATTTTTAAAGCGACTAAGGAAGTGCCGAAAAGGCTGCAGTCGATCAAGAAAAAAACCATCGGTATTCGTGTGCCGCGTAACATTATCGCCTTAGCCCTGCTGGAAGAGCTGGACGCGCCGCTGATGTCGACCAGTTTGCTGATGCCCGATGCCGAGTACGCCGAGTCCGATCCGGAGGAAGTGCGTGATTTACTGGAGCATCAGGTGGATTTAATCATTCACGGCGGCTATCTGGGCGAAAAGCCGACCACGGTGGTTGATATGTCGGAAGGCAATTTTGATGTTGTCCGTCAGGGCGCGGGTGATACGTCTATCTTTGAGTAATGCTTTTGGATATAATCACTCTGAAAAACTCAGTTGACCGCTTTGAATTGCTTTAACTCATTCGAATTTATTGAAAAGCAGGACAAGCATAATTCACCAAAGAGTGAACCGTTGTACGCTCACAAGCTTGCTGAAGTCGCTGCTGGCTGTGTATAACTTTTGCAAGTAGAATAACTAGTTGCTGCAAGCTGCTCCTTGCCGGAAACAGTTTTTTCTGCGCTTGAGAACGTATCCGACTGAGCTTTTCAGGATTATCACTTAGGAATATCAAACAGGAGATGAGCTCGAATGCAAGTTGCTCAGCAAAGTTTACCGCTAGCAGTTGTTCGGGGTCAGGCTTACAGTGATATTCCGGCGGATTTGTACATTCCGCCAGAAGCGTTAGAAGTATTCCTTGAAGCATTCGAAGGCCCGCTCGATCTTCTTTTATATCTGATTCGCAAACAAAAATTAGAAGTCGTTGACCTCCCGATAAACCAAATAACCGCTCAGTATTTAGAATATATTGAGATGCTGACTGACGCTCGTATCGAGTTAGCCGCGGATTATCTGGTGATGGCGGCCACATTGGCGGAAATTAAGTCAAGATTATTGCTGCCGAAACCCGAGTTAGAACACGAAAACGAAGAAGATCCGAGAGCATTATTGATCCGTCAGTTAAAAGCTTATGAAACCATTAAAGGTGCTTCGGTTGGTTTGGATAATTTACCCCGGCTGGAGCGTGATGTTCATGTCGGGCAAATCAGTGCCGCAGGTGATATTAAAGCTGAAATGACTCCGCCTGATGTGTCACTGGCCGAATTGGCGCACGCGTTCGCTGAGGTACTCAAGAGGGTCGAAGCCTTCGAACATCATCATGTTCAGAAAGAAGTGTTATCAACCCGGGAGCGGATGGTACAAATTTTAGAACAGCTGAACACGGAGTCTTACACCCCTTTTCAGGAGCTATTTACTGTCGCGGAGGGGAAAGCCGGTGTTGTGGTGAGTTTTCTGGCTCTGATGGAACTGATCAAAGAAATGCTTGTTGAATTGGTGCAAGCTGAGCCGCTTTCAATCATTTATGTTAAGGCTAATTGATAATTTATGAGGATAAACCCGTTACAGCTAAAGCAGTTAATTGAGGCAAGCTTATTTGTAATCGGAAAGCCGCAAACCATTACTCAGCTAAAAGAGTCCGTCCTCGCTGATTATGATGTTTCACGACAAAAGGTGAAACAAGCCATCGAAGAGCTTGAGGCGGACTATCAGGAAAGAGGAATTCAACTCGTCAAAGTGGCGGGCGGATACCGTTTTCAGACCGCTGAATTCTTAAGTCCGTTATTGCAAACACTTTGGCGGGAAAAAGCGCCCAGGTATTCCCGGGCCGCGCTTGAGACGCTCGCGGTCATTGCTTATCAGCAACCCGTTACCCGTGGGGATATCGAGTTAGTAAGAGGTGTGGCTGTGAGCAGCCATATTATGAAAACACTATCGGATAGAGACTGGATTAAAGTTATCGGTCATAAGGAAGTTCCGGGAAGACCTGCGCTGTATGTGACAACTAAGGCGTTTTTGAGTTATTTCGGACTGAACAGTTTGACAGAGTTACCTGCGCTATCTGATCCTGAAGCGTTACAGGCATTATTCATAAATAAAACCGTGACGCCTGATACAACAAAAGAGTCTACTAATGAGTGAAAAATTGCAGAAAGTCTTGGCCCGCGCAGGCCATGGCTCCCGTCGTGAGATGGAGGCATGGATTGCTGCAGGCCGAGTTAGTATAGACGGGGAAATCGCGACCATTGGCGATCGAATTGAAGCTGAAGCTCAAGTTCGCATTGACGGTCGCTTAGTTTCTTTGAAGTCCGCTGACGACGTTGTTTGTCGTGTACTGGCTTATCATAAACCTGAAGGCGAAATTTGCAGCCGCAAAGATCCGGAAGGTCGTCCGACCGTATTTGACCGCTTACCCAAAGTGCGTGACGGACGTTGGGTGGCGGTGGGGCGCCTGGACATCAATACCTCGGGTTTACTGCTGTTCACCTCTGACGGTGATCTGGCAAACCGTCTGATGCATCCTTCGAATGAAGTTGAGCGTGAATATGCGGTAAGAACTTTTGGTGAAGTGACCGACGGCAATATTCAGAAACTGCGAACCGGTGTGATGTTAGAAGACGGCCCCGCTAATTTTGATAAAATTAAAGCCGCGGGCGGTGAAGGCATCAACACCTGGTGGCATGTGACGTTGAAAGAGGGTCGTAACCGTGAGGTCAGACGTTTATGGGAGTCACAAGAAGTACAGGTAAGCCGCCTGATCCGTGTTCGTTATGGTATGGTCGAGCTGCCTAAAACGCTGCCCAGAGGCGGTTGGGCAGAATTACCGTTAGAGCAAGTAAACTATCTTCGCAAGCTCGCGGGGTTAGAGCCTGAAAATAGAACCTTCCTGGGAACCGATAAACACAGTGTTTCCCGTGCTAAGGTGAAAAGCGCGAAGATCAGAAGAGCTGTAAGGAAGCACAAGGTTGTTTCCAAATCTAAATCTAAAAATACTCGCAGAAGAGATTAATTTTAAATTAATCTGAGATTAAAAATAATCAATAAAAGGAGCTGAATCGCTCCTCTTATTTTGGCTGTTTAACGGTTACTGAGCGTTTAATTTCTTGCCGTTTACGTCAACTGAAGCGTCGGCCATCAGATACAAATATGCGGGCATAATTTCAGCGGGCGTTTTTAGTGTTTTCGGATCTTCACCCGGATACGCCTTAGCGCGCATCTCAGTTTGAGTGGCGCCGGGATTAATGGTGTTAACACGGATACTCGTGCCGTCAAATTCATCAGCAAGCACTTCCATCATGCCTTCGGTAGCAAATTTAGACATGGCATAAGGGCCCCAGTAAGCTCTTGCTTTTCTTCCTACTCCGCTGGAAGTTAACAGTATTGAAGCTGTTTCAGCTTTGCGTAAAACAGGCAATAAAGCCTTGGTCATCATCACTTGTGATGTGACGTTAACTTTGAAAATTTCTTCTAAAGAGTCAATGCTGATGTGTTCGAAAGGGCCTAAAGCACCAAGTATACCCGCGTTGTGAAGCAGACCGTCAAGCTTACCAAACTGTTGTTCTATGGTTTGAGCCATATCAAAGTAGTTTTGCTCGGTCGCGCCTTTCATATCCAGAGGAATAATCGCGGGTTGCGGATAGCCGGATTGCTCAATGGCATCATAAGTTCTTTCAAGCTTTTTAACTGTTTTGCCGAGTAAAATTACCGTTGCGCCGAATTCCGCGAATTTTAAAGCGGCTGCCTTACCTATGCCCGCACCTGCACCAGTAACAAGAATCGTTTTATCTTTTAAGCAATTTTTTTCCGCTTTGAACTCTAACATGAGTTAATACCTCCAAATCTTGATAATGCCCGTATAATGCATACTATACTTAATTTTTATGCGGCGTTTTAAACGGGTGACTTAATTATTAATAGAGCACGAACAATTCTGAAACATAAATTTATGGCTAATATCACATTTATGGGGTAACTTGTGACCCATAAAAGAATATTTAAAATGTTCTATTTAGTCGCGATGTTACATATTGTGACTTGTTTTTGGGGAAAACTAAATCATTCCAACAAGATTTGAGGAAAAAAGATGAAAAGACTCTTATTGAGCGTGGTAATTACCTCGACATTAGGTCTGACCGCTTGTAGTGGGCAAAGTTCTAACGAACATAAAGATGATGCTGTGGCTTCGGTGCCGCAGGCTCATTTGGAATTTGATCCGGCGGGAACCACACCCGTTATTCCGTTACCAAACGACCTATTGTTTAACGGAACCGCAGACGGAACATTAAATGTTCCGGGCGAAGAAACGGCTAATTACAGCGACCCGCAGATCGCACTTGGTGCTCTGGACGGCTGGTCAACAACAGAACCCATCACAATTCCGGTACATTTCCCTGATAGAGACAGTCTGCAACAACCAGTCACTGATTTAGCTCTTTTGCCTGAGTCCGTCGAGCAGGAAGGTGTCGCGAGGGTATTTGAAGTACAAAAAAATGGTCCGTTATCCTTTGACCCGGATTGTGTAACTCAATCCGCCGCCGATGCCTTAAAAGTTTGCCGCATAGAAAAAGAACTAAAATACGGCGAAGATTTTACGACACAGGTTATGGGTAACGAGATCGCAATTGTCCCGCTGAAGCCGTTAAAGGAAAATCAGGTTTATTTATATGTTACGACGGACAAGATACAAGACACCTACAATAGGCCTGTTGCGGGCTCTTCAACATTTAATATCCTAAGAACTGATGAGCAACTGCCATCCGCGGATCAAAGAGCGTTACAAGCCGCGGTTCATACTTATGATCAAAAGTTAAGTGAAGCAGGTGTAGATCCAAGAACAATAACTTATGCAGGGATGTTTACCACTCAGTCTGTAAATAACGTACTTGAAGTTACTAAAGCGCAAATGGCTTCGGATTTTGCGGCGTTGTATTCAGATCCGGCTAACATTTGTAATATCACTCCTGAAATGCGAAGAGCCCATCCTTACGCGCCGACATTTGATTGCGCCAGCTTTCAACAGCTTTTTAATGAGGATAAATCTCCGATGGACGCCTACCAGGCGTTAGGGCGTAGTGGTCATTTTGATGGATTTTACACAAATGCTCTTGTTTACAGTATTAATGTCACTTTACCTATCTTTAATGAATGTTCATCTGTCAGTTGTACTGACGCCGACGGCAATTTACTAAGAAACGGAAGATGGCATGCGCTTGGTGACAGCCCTCTGACTGTGATATCGGCGCTTCAAAGCGGCAGGTTAACCAGTGATGAATTTGTGGCTCAGGCGAGCAGGCAGGGCCGGGATCTGACCGTTCAGGATGCTATCGCCAATCCGTCGACTTTAGTCGGTCTGTCTTTTAAAGTGAAAGACGAAAACGGAAATGACGTTGATTTAGATCCTAATAAGCTGTTAACACGCTACAACCCGTTGCCGGCAATTGTCGGTCACGAAACCACTAAACTGCAGATAACAATTCCGAGAGACAAAAATCCGCATCAAGATAATCAAGGTGAAAGTGGTCATGATATTCCTGATACCGGTTTCCCGGTTGTCATTGGTATGCACGGTATTAGCGCGGTTAAAGAAATGTCGTATGTCTTTTCGGGTATTTTCTCAAATGCACAAGAAAGTGGAGATGAAAGTGAGGAAAAACAACCGCTTGCGACTGCCACTATTGATATGCCGTTACACGGTGAACGCTCTTTTCGAATTTCCAGCGATGCCGGCGCGCCATATGACTTGACAGCGACGGACGCATCATCCGCACAAGCGCTCGGGGTTGCTGACGCTTTGCGGTTATTCGAAAGAGGAACGCCACTGAACTTCGTAAATGTAGAAAGCCCGCTGACAATTACCGGCAACTTCAGACAAGCTATCACTGATCAGCTCAGTGTCCGCTTACTGCTTAATGTGATCTCGCCGTTCATGAGAAACGCATTGCCGAAATGGATTAATAATCCCACGTTAACGCGGGTGTTAGATACAAGTAAAGTTTCAGTTCAGGGGCTCAGCTTAGGAGCCATTGTGGCTACGGATTTTGTAGCTTACGCTAATTCCGGTATTATCAATCCTGCGACAGGGCAAGAGTCACCCGTGAATCCTTATCAGATACGCGCCTTAACTATCGCCGCGCCGGCAGGTGGTCTGAGCGGCGCTTTCTCCGGCTCAAACAATTACGGACCGCTGTTGTACGAAAACCTTCAGCTGCAACCTCAATTTATAACGGCACTGCAGGCCGCCGCCGGTGGCAGGGAAATAACAGAAGATTTAAGACGTGCCGTGTATACAAGGTTTATCCCTGATTTTGGTTTTGTGGTGCAAAATGTTATTGATTCTATTGATCCGATAAACTACACCTCAAGAATTAAGGCGTTAAACGCATCCGCGGATCCGGCGAAGCATATTCCGATTCATATGATTGAGATTGTCGGCGGTGAGGGAAACTTACCTGATCAGGTGTTACCTAACCGGTTTAACGGGCTTCCGGTCACCCGCACTGTTCTGGGCGTGAAAGGTGATGTTTTGCCTCTGGATTGGTTTAAACTAACCGGAACCGATCCTTTAATTGCAAACTTAGGGTTAAACTGTGTTGACGGCTCCGCTGAAACACCGGCCGGCAGTGGTGTGGTTAAGTTTGTCAGGGGAAGTCATACTTCATTTGTAGACCCGTCAAGTCCTTTTATCGCCCGGCAGCCGAATAATGATTTCGCATCCGTATTCATAGAAATGCAAGGAGAAGCGGCTAATTTCATACAAACGGCCAATAATAATAATCCTCAGATAGCAATCTCAGATCCGGACTTAGTCACTTGTAACTGACTTTGATCAATTTGAAAAAATGGCTCAGATTTTTCTGGGTCATTTTTTCCCTTCAGTTTCAACATTCAGATACAAATTGATTTTTAATCTTCTTCTTAAAGTATTGCCTTTTTTAAATTAAGTCTTCAGAATTAGCCGCTATTGTCCTTTAACGAAATTAATCAGAATTTTAAGCGGAGTTCTTTTGGAATTTTTATTTGAATATGGTTTGTTCCTCGCCAAAGCGGTAACTTTAGTAGCGGCGCTCATCGCGGTGATTGTTGTAATCGCGTCGGCCGCAAAGCACAAACCCGAAAAAGGTGAGTTAAAAATAACCAATCTCTCAGAGCAATTTAAAGAGCTTGTTCATAATTTAAAACATGAATTTTTGAGTAAAAAAGAATTTAAAGCTTATGAAAAGTCTTTAAAAGCAGAAAAGAAAGAAAAAGAAAAGGCCGAAAAGAACAATGAGCCTAAAACTTTCGTGATTAATTTTAAAGGCAGTATCGATGCTCATGAGGTCAGCTCACTCAGAGAAGAAGTCACGGCAGTTTTAGCCATCGCTGATAAACAAGACGAAGTTGTTGTAACCGTTGAAAGCGGCGGTGGCATGGTTCACGGCTATGGTTTAGCCTCCAGTCAGTTAGATCGGATTCGTCAAGCCGGAATAAAGCTGACGGTTTGTGTCGATAAGGTCGCCGCCAGCGGCGGTTACATGATGGCTTGCGTTGCCGATGAAATACACGCGGCGCCTTTTTCGATTATCGGTTCAATCGGTGTTGTGGCTCAATTACCTAACTTTAATCGTTTACTGAAAAAGCACGATATCGATTATGAGCAGCACACCGCCGGTGATTTCAAACGTACTCTGACAGTTTTCGGTGAAAATACCGATGAAGGGCGCCGAAAATTCCGCCAAGAATTAGAGGAGACTCATGTCCTGTTTAAAGATTTTGTCAGTAAGTACCGTCCTCAACTTGAATTAGACAAAGTCGCAACGGGTGAGCACTGGTATGGCCGGCAGGCGATAGAGTTCGGGCTGGTGGATGTTATTGGTACCAGTGATGACTTGCTGATGAGATTAGCGCGGCAAGGTAGCGTCTATAAGGTTCAATATCAGACTAAGAAAAAGCTTTCTGATAAGCTGGCGAAAAGTGTTTCAATGTCAGTTAACGCTATTTTTAATCGCTTAGCGGAAAAGAATAAGCCGTTTTAATCCAATGGCACTAACTTAAGAATTACTTCTGATACATCTTAAGCCTACGTGCTTGTTTTCTTGAGTGTTGCAATCTTGGTGTCGGTTTCGGTCGCCTTTTCTTTGCTCTCGGTTCTTTTCTCCCCGGGCGATTACCGACGATATGCTCGCCGATAATATCTGCTATGACATCTGATAAAGTGTAAATGATCCCCTCGGTGGCTTGTAAAAGTAATATGTGAAAATCTTGTAATGTGTTATGTGCAGCTTTAAAACTTGCCTCTCTAGGAGATATTCCTTTTTTTTTTCTGCCGCTCGGCACATAAGCGCCCTTATCATGTTATAAACCAGCAAATGAACATCAATTTCCTTACGTACCATATCTGGACTGCCACACCTTAAAATATCCATTTTCATCATAGTCTTGATGGATCTAAAATCTAACTCGACATGCCATCGTGATACGTATCGATGCAAAAGCTTCAAGCATTTGCTGAATCGTTAAAAGACATTTTATCTAGCTTTAAAGATGATACTCAAGGTGCAATGAACACAATTGCAGGTGAAGTGAGTCAAATGTTATCTGACGCAACTGAAGGCATGGATCCCACATTTCGCATGGTGATTTAAGTATCCCCTATATTTTCAACTATTAACAAAAAAGAAACATAGTTCTTGTAGTGCTGTCATACGGTTTACCAAATTTCAGGTATGCCAATAGGCTTCTGTCGTGAAGCTAGACTTTTCCTGTCTTAACATTACGCAATGTTGTAAATACGACTCACCTCACTACCAAACAGGGTTAAAATTTTTCTCTTTTCTGGAGTAATACCCGATATCGCTGAATCTTGCCCTTTAATCGTAACGACATGAACAGTGCTCATTACTTGAAATATCCACCTCAATGTTGGTGTGAAAGTCGGTTTATTCGTCTGACTAAGGATC
>CBDAVB010000040.1:0-41649 GCA_965200795.1 Parashewanella sp. | reverse complement strand
AAGTTGCTAATTCGATTCAACAATTACTCTTAAATGAAAAAGAACAAGCTCATTTTACTGAGTTGATCAGCTGTATGTCAGATTCATATGCCGCTGATGTACTAAAGCATATTATTGCAAAAAATCAAGATGTTTACGATAAAAGCTTTAACAGGACTATTGACGAAATTATTAGTTCCAGACCGAACATAGCATCTAAAATTTTAATGGACAACGGAGTTATTCCCGGATCCAGGCAAAAAACCTTTTCAGATTGTTTCATCAATCGATTAGCTATGATAAGTCAAGACAACTACCAAATGTTTTTAATCAATAGCTTAAAAGCGTCCGCTCCGGTACAAAAAGCATTAATATTAAAGCGATTATATAACAACGCCCTTCAAAATGGATACGATGAGCGATATCAAAAAACTGCAATATCTACCTTACAAAGTCATTTGACTTCATTACCACATGATAAGCTTAAATCTACACTGCTAGCCTTGAAGCGACTAGATCTTAAACTATTTAGAAAGCTAAGTGAGTTAAACTCACTCAAGCATATTGATTTTAATGATATTAAGCTGACTGATGAACAAATAAAAAAAATAGATAAAGTCAAATCAGAAATCGATTCCTCAAAAGATCAATATTCTTTAAGTGTGGTAAAAGATACACCAAGCAGAGTCTCTGTCGAAATAGTATCTCCGACAGTCGCTAAGAACCAAAAACAGAAACCAGAATTCAAAGCTGAGAGTACATCATCTCCGCGAAAATTGAACCAACCAGATAGAAAAGAACAGATTATTGAATCTGCAGGAGAAGAGTTTGAGCTAGCCATTAAACATGAGTCTAATGGTCCTGTAAGCGATGACTTGGTATCTGCGGACGTGATAAAACATTCAGAACCCGGAAGTGATGAACAAGACTACGCACGGCCAGTCAACAAGCAAGGGCTTCCTCCTTCATCAAATTCAAAGAGCACAGAAAAAACCGCTGAACCACGAAAAGAGGTTCAAACAAAGCGTTTACGTATCAAAATTTCCCAAAGCCACGCGTATAAGAGACTCGTTCTTACGCATATACTGAAAGATCCTGCCTGGGGATCTCAAAAAAATGATGAGGAAGTCTTAAATGCTTATGCCGAATCGGTTAGAGCGGGTCGGTTACGTCAAGGTGTAATTATCAGCAATATCAGAAGAGCCATTGATAAAACGATTAAGTCTTCAGCACAATATGATGAATCCCGGCCGGCAATATTAACTAAATCGTTAAATGGCTCCTCTGATGATATCGCTCAGCGAATTTTCGAGAAACATATCGTTAAAGAATCAGGCTACCCTGATGATTTCCGTATTAGTTTGCAAGACGATATTTTTACAAAAGATGTCCCGGGTCACGAAACCGAGGTGTCTGAAGTAAAATATCATACCGCTAAGCAAATGGATGCGGAAATAAAATATGCTATCTTCAAGAGCTTAGGCATGGTCTCCTATCTAAATACTACTGAGGAACGCAGTAACAATGCTGTTCTTAACTTGGATGATAACAATGAATGGCAAGTTGAAATAAACCTACCTGAGAGCTCGGTCAGCTCAAGTCTAGATAAAGATAAAGTAGAAGAGGTAAAACCAGTAAATGAAGCACTAAGACATTCAGATCAGTCATTATTGCAAGACCAAAAAACAGCGGAACGAATGAGAACCGAAAATGGTAAAATTAAACCTCTCACTCAAATCGAACTACAAGTTCTGTTGCATAATGAATTTTCACTCAAAGATTCAAGCTGTAATCGACTGGTGCGAAAATATTTGCCGACTGCCGAACAACAAAAGTCTCTGCTTTTGAATATCGCTGATGGTTTATACGCACAAGATACCACCAAATATCATACTGCAATGAAGCTTAAAGCAGCTTTTGCTCAGCAAGGAAAAACACCAACTGATACTGAACTTTGGTCAGCAGCCGATCAAATCTATGCTGGAATCATAAGAAAAGAAAAAACACCAGTAAATAAAAAACCTACACCAATTCCACCGGCAAATCCGGATCACTTTGCTTCAGTGAATCCGGCAAGCGCTGAATTACCTAAGTCAGAACAGGATAAAAGCCGAACTTTGTTACCTCAAGCCTCGGCGTCTCACTTAACGACTTCGAGTACTTCTTGACTCCTCATAATAAAAAGCCGCTTACACTACAAGACGCTGAAGCTGCGGTTAATAAAGTAATACTATTGAAACATTCAAGCTTACTGAGAAAGCACATAGCAGATACAAATGCGCGTGATAATTTTTCTCGCTCTGCAGCTAAAGCATTTTCAGAACGGATGAAACAGGAGAAAACTGGCGTTACGTTATCCGCGAGCACGATTTGCGGCTTGGTAAAACAACAAGGTCTGGAAAAGCTATTGCCCTGCGGCGGCAAGAAATACAAGCGGCGGTAGGGAATTGAAGCGGGAGCCCGTTTAACTGCGGAGCGAATAGATATCAGTGAAAGGCCTGCAATTGTCGATGAAAAGCTGAAATAGGCCACTGGGAAGGTGATACGGTGCATGGTAAAGATTGCTGCTTAGTCACGTTGGTAGAGCGAGTGTCCAAGTGCTTACTGGTAAAGCGTGTTAAGGAACTGTCCCGAAATAACTTCCCGATTTGTTACTGCTTAAAATTGGCAATATCAAGGCACGAAGAATGAAGTTTAGTCATTCTAAATGAATGATGAGTAACGCAGAGAGTAGCAATGTTAAGCGTAACCCTTTGGGCTGTGTTTATTTTTGCGTTCTTTGAATAAAGCGTTACGGCGTTGTCGAAAGCTTATGCAGAAACGAAGTAACGATGAAATGGTCTCCTCCTCTTATCGGCATCAAAATGTGCCAAACTTAGTATGTAACATTCAAGTTAACAGAGTGAGGAGACCACTATGAAGATTACTACAGTTGGGATTGATTTAGCAAAAAATGTCAGCCATGTTGTAGCCTGTAACCAAGCTGGAAAGATCGTTAAGAAAAAATGCTTAGCAGAAAAGATATCCTTGTATTTTTTGCTCAACTGCCTAAATGCCTGGTTGGTATGGAGGCATGTGCGACTGCGCATTATTGGGCAAGGGAAATTGAACAGCTTGGACATACTGTAAAACAAATACCGCCTCAGTATGTAAAAGCGTTTGTCAGAGGTAATAAAAATGACTACAACGATGCATTAGCCATAGCGGAGGCCGTTGTTAAGCCAGAAATGCGTTTTAGTAGAACCAAGACCAAAAACCAGCAAGACATACAGGCTTTACATGTGCCGCGCAAAAAACGTGAAAGAGATAAAACGGCTAACTGTAATTAAATCAGAAGCTTGCCAGCTGAATATGGGGTTATCATTCCAAGAGGCGTCAGCAATGTTTATAAGAGGTTACCAGCCCTCTTCGATAGGAATGCCGACAACGCTCTGAGTGAGTTATTTAAAGAGCTGTCAGAACGCCACTATCAGAAACTTGAAGAACTACAAGAACATTTAGACTTTTACACCAAGAAAATACAAGAGTTGAGCAAAACAAAAGAGTGTAAGCAGCTTCAAGAAATCCCTGGTATTGGATCTATTACCGCCAGCGCATTTTACCAACATGTTGGTAATGGTAGTGACTTTAAAAATGGCCGTTGCGTATCAGCGTCAGCGGGACTCGTATCAAGACAGCATAGTTCCGGTGGTAAAGACAAGCTCCTCGGAATAAGTAAGGGACGTTGCGATTTAAATTTTACCGCAATAGGTGACTTCATTTGTGACGCTTTAGAATGGTGGTGGGATTTAGTTAAAAATGAATATCCAGAGGTAGAGGAGCTGGTTATTTTTTCAGATAATGGCTCAGAAAATAGCGGATGCCGGACTCAGTATCTTTTTAGATTAAAACAGTTTAGTGAAAGATCGAGACTGAGGATTCACAACGTTTACTACCCGCCTTATCACAGCAAATACAACCCTGTTGAACGAGTTTGGTCATCGTTAGAAAAGCATTGGAATGGTACATTACTGAGCTCAGTAAATACTGTTCTGGAGTGGACGAAAACAATGACTTGGAAGGCTATGACTCCAGTTGTCAATTTAATTGATAAGGTTTACTCAAAAGGAGTCCAGCTAACAAAAAATGAAAAAGAAGATGTCGAAGGTAAAATCATCCGAAATTGTGAATTACCTAAGTGGGGAGGGCGTTCAAAATTCTGTGTCAGCCTAAATTCTAAATTTCTAATACGTTATCCAATCTGCCTTCAAAATGGATTGCAAATTGTGACAATGCTAGCCTCCAATTTTGGACTGGCATTGTCCACTTTTTAGAGGCATTCAATATGCCCGCATAAAGCAATTTTAGCAAGCTGTTTTCATTTGGAAATGCCCCTTTTGTTTTGGTGAGTTTCCTAAACTGGCGATGTACGGCTTCAATCGCATTGGTCGTGTAAATCACTCGACGTACATATTCTGGATATTTGAAGTAAACGGACAAGTTCTCCCACTTTCTGCGCCAAGAGTCGATAACGATTGGATACTGGCTACCCCATTTGTTTTCCAGCTCATCTAAAGCCGTTTCAGCAGCCGATTTACTTGTCGCTCTGTAAACCGGCTTTAAATCAGCCATAAACGCCTTTTGATGCTTAGATGCCACATACTTCATTGAGTTGCGTACCTGATGAATTACGCAAAGCTGAACTTCTGTCTCCGGGTAAATGCTGGCAATAGCTTCAGGAAAACCGTTTAACCCGTCAACACAAGCAATTAAGATATCCTTAACACCACGATTATGAAGATCGGTCAGTACCGAAAGCCAATAATTAGCACCTTCTGACTCTGAAAGATACAGGCCAAGTAACTCTTTCTTACCTTCGAGATTAACGCCTAGAATCGTGTAAATAGCCTTACTGACATAGCGACCATTGTCTTTGACTTTATAGTGAATCGCATCCAGCCAAATAATTGGATAGACCTCGTCTAAACTGCGTTGCTGCCATTCTTTGAGCTGAGGAATAAGCTGATCGGTCACAGCCGTCAAACTGGCTTCTGAAAGCTCTAAACCATACAAATCAGCCACATGAGATTTGATATCACGATAACTCATACCCATTGAAAACATTGACAAAATCTTACGATCAATTTCATCAGAGAGCTTAGTTTGATTTTTTTTGACAAGCTGAGGCTCAAAGTTGCCGGCTCTGTCTCTTGGCGTTTCTAACTCAAATTCGCCAACTGAAGATTTAACGGTTTTTTTACTAAAACCATTTCTTCGATTGGGCTCAAGATCTGAGTCTAAATGTTGATCAAGTTCTGCTTTAAGCGCTGCTTCTGTTAGTTGTTTGATTAAAGGGGTGAGAACACCATCCGCACCAGTTAAACCTTTACCTGATTGAAGTTGTTCTAAAGCTTTATTGAAATCGAAATTTTGAGTCATTATGTCATTCCTGTTTTTGACATTTTACCGAAATGACACAGATTTCTAAACACTACCTAAGTGGGATCTGCTTATTATGCCAGAGGAAGTGGTAAATTCTTAACTGCGAGATTCCTTATCGTGCTTCATTAAGCGCAACTGCTCCCGGAAATTGGCTAAAGCTTCCTTAAGCTCAGCGATTTTTTGGTCTTTTTCTTTGAGTTGATTATCCTTGACGGTGAGCTCAGTATCTTTTTGGGTTAACCGCTCCGCATCCGCTTCGATTTTGCGGCGAAGTTGCTCAATCAGCTTGAGTCTTTCCGGCACCATTCTGCGCTCCGCGAGTAACTGGGCTTGCAGCTCGGCGACGGTATCAGGAAGTGGCGCATTACGTGTTTTCATGAGATAAATTTTACCATTACACAACAGCCTGTCTCAGACCAGAAGCTGATCAGGCATAACCCGGGATCATAACGATTAAAGCTCAATCTCATCGGTATTTATCTGCTGCCAGGGTGAATCTTTGTCAGCGTCAGGCGAAGCGATAAGCTCCTGCCCGGTCAGCATGATTTGCCCGGCATCACTGAATTTCGGCCAGCTGAACCGGGTTTGCTCAAGGCGTTTGTAAAACAGCACAAAGCCGTTGTTATCCCGGTAAAGCAGCTTGAGTTTGTCGAACGCTGAGTTGACGAACAGGAATACAGCCTCGCTAAACGGCGAAAGCTGCATTTCAGTTTCGACGATTAGGGTTAACCCGTTAATGGATTTACGAAAATCAACGGGCTGACGATGCAGGTAAATGAGCGGTACATCAACAAACATTTTCATGAGTTCAGCTCCTTAACCAGCGTTGAAAGCCGGATGGGTGATGCCGTCAAGGGAAGTTTGAGTTGAGTTTGACCTCGGCAAAGTAATACCCAAGGTGTTTCGGGTGTATCACGCCATTCCTGAGTCACTTTTTTTTGGGGATTTTTCGACACGGACAAAAGCGGAAGTCTGAGCCTGTTGGTGTACCGTTGAAAACTGGTGCAATCGGTAATGTTAAAGGTAGAAATCTCTGGCACGGATGTTTTGCCGCGCGCAAAACTCAGACACAGATAACCCCGAAGCGTGTTGAGCTTCAATGAGCCGCGGCCAGTCATCAGAATGTGGAAAATGCATTGTAAAACTCCGAATTATTAGGACGGAGCAATAATGGCAAGGAAAAATTAAACAGAAAATACGGGGTTTAGCAGATGCTTACCTTAAATGCGGCTGCCCATTCGGCGCTGAAAAATAGTAACACGTCTCCTGGATACATTTTATTCCTTTAAATTGTATTGGTCATTCTCATCGCCGTTATGCATAGCGGTAATGCTTAAGCAGCTGAACATATTTATCTGATTTCCGACGCCCGGCTTCAGAGCTCCCCCGCGCCTTGCGCAGCGCTTGAACTGAATACCAAATGAAATAACGACAGTGTTGTATGCCGGTAAAATTATCCGGGTTAGATTTGCACGGCTGCTTATTACCGTAAAATTATTATTACGCCGAACGCTTACCGGCATCACCACTTTTTTTGTCGTAGAGCTCAAACGGAAATACGTTGCGTAACCGCTGCGCCATATCATCACTTATGGTTGCCGAGATATGTAACCTTACACCCGACTTTTTCTCCGCTCTTACGACGCCAGTCAGTTTATGCTTCCTGGCGAGGTTCCTTGCTTCTCGCATAAACTTCCCGGGCGCTTTCCCTTTATGAGAGTCAAGACGCCCCTTGCTGAAGTGGAGCTCAAAAATCATCAATCCTTTTTTAGCGCCAAAAATGAAATACACCAGACCGACTAACGCGATCACCGCTAAAATAACTTGTGCATTAAACGCCATTGAGCTTACTCCGTTATCAGTAATAAACTATCATTGAATTATCAGTCAGTAACTCAGTCAGGATAACGCTAAATGTTTTTGAAATACACACTGAATAAAGGCACGGCTTCAGGCTTTATTAAAAAACGTCAGTATCAGTTTTATTTTGTCGTATTCAGTGTGCTACTGAGCCTATCCGGTTTTAGTTATAATGTCTGGCGTCTGGAGTCGACAGAAACTAACAATACAATCCGTACCGCCAGTTTTGAAATCTTGCTTGAGCTTTCTCAGTTAGAGCAGCTCGTTTATTCGCTGCATTATGACAAAGACGATATGGAAGGCAGCCCTCGCAAAGGCTGGGTTAAGGTGGGGCTGGTAAATGATTTAAGTCCGTTGGCGGGTGAGAATATCGCTGAGAAATCTGAAAACCTCCGCAAGATCTGGTCGCGGAACTGGCATGCGATCGAAGACAGTAATATCGCCACCGATCAAGTGATTGAGGCGATTGAGGACGTGCGTAAAGAAATCAATAAAACCATAACTTCTCTAAAATAACCGCGAATCAGTATTTAACCGTAATTTGTCCAGCCGAGTGCTTAGCCTTGGCTACGGCGGCTTCAATATTCTCATCTCTCGCGAGCGCTACCCCCAAGCGTCTGTGACCGTTAATTTCCGGTTTAGCAAACAGACGAAGCTGAGTTTCAGGTTTCAGCAAAGCGCTTTGAATCCCCTCATATTGAAGATTAACCGAGTGCCCGTCCCCGGAAATCACAGCCGAAGCAGAGCAACCGAGCTGTTTAATTCCGCTGATCGGAAAACCCAGAATGGCACGAACATGTAAAGCGAATTCCGATAAATCCTGGCTTATCAGAGTGACAAGACCGGTATCGTGAGGACGAGGTGAAACCTCAGAAAAATAGACATCCTCACCTTTGACAAACATTTCAACACCGAACAGGCCGAAGCCGCCTAAAGCCTTAACTACTTTGGTCGCGATGTCTTTTGCCGCCTCAAGACAATGCCGGCTCATGGTTTGCGGTTGCCAGGATTCCTGATAATCCCCGTTTTCCTGCCGGTGCCCGATAGGCTCACAAAAGTGGATTCCGTCCGCGGCCTGAACGGTCAGCAGTGTGATTTCATAATCAAAATCAATAAAGCTTTCGACAATCACTCGTCCTTGTCCGCCGCGACTGTCTTGCTGTGAATGTTCCCAGGCCCGGTCAATTTGTCCGGCTGAACCGATGACGCTCTGGCCATGTCCGGAAGAGCTCATGACGGGCTTGATGACGCAGGGGAAGCCCATTTTCCCGATTGCCGATTTGAGTTCTTTTTTATTATCACAGAAGAAAAAACGAGACGTTAACACTCCGAGCGTATTGGCGGCTAATCGGCGAATGCCTTCTCTGTCCATCGTCAGACGAGTCGCTTTTGCGTTTGGGACTACTTTTAAACCTTCTTGTTCTAACTTAACAAGCAGCTGAGTATTAATGGCCTCAATTTCAGGAATAACCATATCCGGATTTTCCTGTGAAATAACGGAGCGCAGCGCTGACGCGTTGAGCATGTCAATGACGTGGGAGCGATGCGCGACATGCATGGCGGGCGCGTTAGCGTAACGGTCGACGGCAATCACCTCAATACCATAGCGTTGCAGTTCAATTGTGATTTCTTTGCCTAATTCACCGCTCCCCAGCAGTAAAACTTTAAAAGCATTTTTGCATAATGCAGTTCCAAGCATAAGAACCTCTGATTAGTATAATTATTCTCTATCTTAACCTAGTATACTGACAATTTGTTTTTTGATGAAAGTATAAACTGAGTTTGACTTGGAACTGTCCCGGAATAACTTCCCGATTTGTTACTTGGTTAAACCTGAAAAGCTCAGTTTCTCAAGAAGTCGGTCACAATAAGCGTTTTAGCGAGAAAAATAATCGGTTTCATTTGAATTGGTATTGAGTAACAGATTATTTGACTGAAAATTAAAATTATTTTTAATTAAACAATAATTTTCTAAATTTGAACAAACAATTCCGGGATGGAAGCTCTCAGAAGTGTCGGTTAATTTTAATCAATATGATCCCATAATATTAAAATTCAGTTATATAGTTTATATTAGTTAAATCCAATTAAACTTATTTATTCTCTTTATATCAGTATGTTATAATTTTTATTTAGTTTTTTATATCAGTGTGTTGGCTGTCATTTGATTAATTAAGGTTAATATTACAATAAGAACTTCTTGAATCTTTTATAATCTAAATTATTGATATTAAAAATAACTATTTTTGCCGATGAGAGGTGTGACGATGGGAATACAACTTCAAACTGCAGTGGGCAGCGGCCGTCTTCGTGATCAAAGGATCGAAAGAATTAAAAATGCCAAAACCGCCGGAGAGTCAAGCCGTATGGGATTTATTGACTTTATAATCGATAAACTTAATGGAGGTAAGAAAAAAAGAGCTTGTGAGCTGTTGTGGCAGATGATGCATTATCAGCGTCAGCGTGAAATAGTTACTCCCGCTATATTCTTTGATGGAAAACTAAGGAAGGCAAAACCTATTTCATATGATATGAAAGGATTAATAAAAAATTGGTTTGAGCTGAAAAAATTACTTTCTGCGAATAGCAGGGCAAATTTGCGCTTTGAAATTTCTCCCGTAAAGATTGATGACAGCGGGTCTTGCGATGCCTCAGGACTTGACATGCCCTCTGAGCACCCTACAAAAATAGCATTCGAGTTTAAACTTATTTTAGGTGCGGATGAATATGATTTAGGCTCATCTGAAGCAATATCTACTCAGTCTGATCCGTTTGCGGCAGAACAAAGCAGCGGCGAAAATATATCGCCGGCATTAAGCCGGGCAGCATCCGCCGGACTTAAGTATGACTCTGTAGTCGAGGAAACAGCAATTTCGTTAAATTGTTTTGTTGTTGAGTTAGACGCGGCTTCAGATATGCAGCGTATTATTGCTGAAAACGATGAGCTGCATGATCAATTAAATCAGTTAAATCTGCAAATTGATGAGGCCAACCAATGGCTCACCGAAACTGAAGAACCGTTGTCTGAACAAGGGGGAGCATCGAATACGAAGAATATTGCCAAAGACGAAGAAAAGCAAAATGAACAGAGTAACTTGGATGGAAATAATACTCAGCCTGTCTGTGAGGACGACTACGTACCGGAAAAAACAAAAACAGCGTTAAATTCCGCTTCAGGAAAAACAGCTTCTGGAAATAGTCACCGTAATAAATACGGTCTTCTTAGCGCTGAGGAATATTCAGAATGTTTAAGCAAGTACCAGGAATTTAATGATAACCCTGATTTCTTTATTAACTTGAATATGGAAGAAATCACCGCTTATTTTGAGCGTAAAACCAGCAGAGAGCATCAGCTCGTTAATGATGTGTCGCATTGGCCTGAAACAAAGCAATTGACCGGGGAAGTTAAGGCAGCGGAGCAGGAAGATAAAAAACTGCAACAGGAAGCGGCGTCAATTCATTATACATGGAATTTCATAGTGCGCAGATACATTGAAGAGCTTGAAGAAATCAGGCTGCGGTGGCAAAACGAATTAGAATTAAATAAAATCTTACACTCTGACAATAAAATGTTAAGTCGTTATCACACTGAGTTTGCGCTGGACGCGGAAAGCACAGAGCAGCATTTTTCAGAAAAAGATAGTGACTCCGGATTTAATAAGCGGCCTGAGGTGAAAATAAATTTGAAGGCTGAACAGCTGCGGCCTCAAACAGAATTACTCAAAGAACAACTCGATAGTCGTTATGGCAGACTTTGTAATAATTACGGCCATAATAAACAAGCCGCTGATTCTGATTTAGAAAATATCATTGAAGAAACGATAAGGGAAAATACCAATGAAATTTCTCATGCAGTTAATGCGTTATCCTCGGAGCAGCGTCTTAATATTAATCCTCTCATTATCGCTTAACGCTTAAATTCATCGCGCTTGATGAGAGGGTTATTTCAATTAACATGAGAATTTCGTCTTTCTGTTTTATAACTTTATAAACTTCTTCACTTAAATTAAAGCCGGCAATTCTCACTTCTGAAAGTGAAAGGTTACGACTTGTCTGAAGCAGTACAATTGCGGTCGTTCAAAACCGCAGTGACAGTCTATAGCTCAGCGGGCATCTCTGATTAAGCCTTTTTCCACAGACTTAATCACCCGGTTCGTTTTGCGGCTGATCACGTCAGCGTGAGTCTCTTCTTTATCACGTTGCCGCTTAATCGCCCAATCTATGTGCTCAATAACCATCATGTCGGTTTCATCAGAATTTTTCCGCTGTTCAAGCGCTTCGATGATGCTTTCTGAAAACGGCGCGTTACCTAAAGCAACGGCAATATTTCTCAGCCACAATTTGTGACCGATTCGACGAATGGCGCTGCCCCGCATACGTTGTAAAAATTCAGCCTCTGACCATGAGAATAAATCAAGTAATTTAGGTAATCGCAGCGGCTTGCGGATATGAAAATCCGTTTCTTTGGTTAACGGCGCTTCACTGTTGACCGGGCAAACCAGCTGGCAGTCATCACAACCATAAATTCGATTTCCCATCAGAGGGCGTAACTCTTGCGGTATTGAACCTTGATGCTCAATAGTAAGGTACGAAATACAGCGGCGACCGTCCACCACATAAGGTTCAACAATCGCGTCAGTCGGGCAGGATTTAATGCACGCCACGCAAGTGTTACAACCTTCGGCTACCGGCTCATCCGTTGGCAGAGGCAGGTTGATAAGCAGCTCGCCTAAAAAGAACCAACTGCCCGCATCTTTATTCAGAATCAGCGAATGCTTACCTGTCCAGCCGATACCGGCTTTTTGCGCTAACGGTCTTTCAAGGATCGGAGCGGAATCGACAAAAGGTCGGTAATCAGGCAATTCCTCACCTAGCTTTTGCAGTTCTGCCGCAATTTTATCGCCCAGCTTTTTGAGCCGATTGCGCGTCAGTTTATGATAATCACGACCACCGGCATAGCGGGATATATAAGCTAAGTCGGGATCTTTAAGATTAGTGGCAAAACCGGACTGCGGAGGCAGATAATCCATACGGGCGCTGATCACTCTGATACACCCCGGATAAAGCTCGTATGGTCTTGCCCGCATCATGCCGTGGTGAGCCATGTAGGCCATTTCACCGTGATAGCCTTTGTCAAGCCAGGCCTGAAGTCCGGGCTCTTCAGCGGTTAAATCAGTATCACAAATGCCGACATGAGCAAACCCCAGCTCTTTGCCCCAAAGCTTAATATTGTCAGCAAGTTGTTGTAATTTATCTGCGGTTAACATGACGCGATATCTCAATAAAAAACCGGGCTCATGATACCATCAAGTCCGATTCTCGTTGTAACTCAAATACCTATCATCCCGGAAAAAGCAGTCGGCGGCGCTCTTAAAACGCAGCCAGCGGTGATTTCAGCCGGTTTAATGACGTCAGTCATCACCGGATAAGTGAAGTCACTTAAGTAGCCTGCGCCGGTATGACAAAACACAAGCCTCAATGGTCAGTTCGCACCGAGGGCGAGCGATTAAACATAATACAGCTATCGGACTTTTACTCGTCCGGCTGCTTTTTTAAGGATTATCAGAAAGAGGTGCGCTTATAATTACGATATTCCGGATACCAGAAATTTTTATCTATAGATTTCAATAACGTTTCGTCTTTCATCTCTAACGCCGCGCCGTCAGCAATCGCAGCTTTACCGACCGCAAAAGCGATTTTTTTACTTACGCTGTGAATATCATCAAGTGGCGGCAGCAGCTGCCCCTCACCGTCAACGGCAAGCGGTGAACACTCAGCCAGCGCCCGGCTTGATGCCATCAGCATATTGTCCGTTATGCGTTTAGCTTTAACGGCTAATACACCTAAACCTATGCCCGGGAAAATGTAGCTGTTGTTACACTGAGCAATTTCATATACCTTTTCGCCTACGGTTACAGGCTTAAACGGGCTACCGGTCGCGACTAAGGCCCGGCCGTCAGTCCAGTGCAGCACATCTTTTGGCGTCGCTTCCACACGGCTTGTGGGATTTGATAACGGGAATACGATAGGACGCTCACAATGCTTAAGCATGGACTTAATCACTTGTTCTGTGAATAATCCCGGAGCCCCGGAAACACCAATCAGCACGGTCGGTTTGGCGTTATTAACCACATCGAGTAATGAAATGTGTTCGCCGGCGTCCCAGGCTTTGGTTTCTGCGGCGCTTTGCGCCAGATCAGCTTGGAACGGCAGTAAGGTTGGCATGTTATCAAGCAATAAGCCCCAGCGGTCGACCATGTAAACACGTCTTCTTGCTTCCTGGTCTGAGATGCCCTCAGAAACCATTTGCGCCACAATGGCCTCAGCAATGCCGCACCCCGCGCTGCCTGCGCCCAGGAAGGTGATTCGTTGCTCGCTAAGCTTGGTACCTGCCGCTTTGCATGCCGCTAATAAAGATCCGACGGTAACCGCCGCCGTACCTTGAATATCATCATTAAAGCAGCAATAACGATCTTTGTAACGCTCCAGCAGCGGCATGGCGTTTTTCTGAGCGAAGTCTTCAAATTGGATCAACGCGTCCGGCCAGCGTTCTTGCACCGCTTCCATAAAGGCTTCAACAAATTCGTTATACTGCTCACCGCTGATCCTCGGATGACGCCAGCCCATATACATGGGATCTTCCAGTAACTGCGGATTATCCGTACCCACATCAAGCGTGACAGGTAAGGTGTAAGCCGGACTGATCCCGCCGCAACTGGTGTAAAGTGATAGCTTACCAATCGGAATCCCCATACCGCCGATACCTTGGTCACCTAAACCAAGAATACGCTCACCGTCGGTCACAACGATGACTTTTACTTTATGGCGAGTGGAGTTATTGAGAATATCTCTGATCCGATCTTTATTCGGATAAGAGATAAACAAACCGCGGTTACAGCGGTAGTTTTTCGAGAAACGCTCACACGCCAGTCCTACAACAGGCGTGTAGATAATCGGCATCATTTCGGTAATGTGGTTTTGAACTAAACGATAAAACAGCGTCTCGTTAGTGTCCTGAATATCACGTAGGAAAATGTGTTTATTTATGTCGTTATCGAAGCGTTTGTACTGCTCGTAGGCACGGGAAACTTGCTCTTCGATGGTTTCAATCGTGTAAGGCAGCAAACCTTCAAGATTAAAAAATTGACGTTCTTCTTCGGTAAACGCCGTGCCTTTGTTGATTAAAGGGGCTTCTAGGATCGCTGGACCAGCAAAAGGAAGATACAGCGGGCGTTTTTTATCGTCCATGGGCAGACCTTTTAAGTTTAATTTTAATTCGTTATGTAAATATCAGTCGATTGCTGTTAGCTTTATTTTATCACTCCGGCGAAGGCCGGAGTCCGGCGTTTTTTGGTGAAGTAACCGGATACCGGCTTTCGCCGGTATGACGTTTAAACACTAACGGCTTATTTCTTGTTTTCTGAGTAACCTCAGCTCAGCGACTGCTTAAAAGGGTACTTATTTCCCCCGGTATTTTAAGGATAGACCTTTAATAAAGTTTCTCAGCACCTGATCGCCGCAGGGTTTAAAGTTTTTGTGAACCGGATTTCTGAAAAAGGCACTCAGTTCGGCTTTTGAAACTCTCAAATCCGCCGCTAACAACACATCAATGATATCTTGCTCTTTCATCTCAAGCGCGATGCGCAGCTTCCTGAATATCAGATTATTGTTAAGCTTTGTCGGCTTTGGTAATTCAGTACCTTCACGCAAACCGCGCTTTTCAATGATGACGCCATCTAAAAAGCGGCACAAAACTTTATCTAAACAAGGAACAAATTGCTTATCGTCTTCTTTTCGTAAAAGATGGTGCAGTTCGACATTGCTCATCTTCGAGCCGGTGTGAGCGAAAATGTTCAGCATTTCGGCGTCGTTGTAGTCAAATACGAAGCGTAAGCGACGCAAAATATCATTGTTATTCATTCGGTATTCAGGGCCATCAGCAACTAAAGCGGCATTATAACGAAACTTAAACAAAAGATCGTGAAAGAATGCGGCTTAATAGCGCGCTAAATTCAGCTGATTGAAACTTTGCCCGCTATCCGCGGCTGAACGCAGGTGGCCGTTGGTTTAACCTAAATGTTCATAATATGAGGCCGGGCTTAAGAAGTTCGCCGATGACTTAAGAGCGTTTTACAACTGAGGTCTCTTTCTTTTATGACTAAAAGTTATAACTATTAATCCTTTTATAACATTTTCTGAATCCGACTTTGTGTTTTTCAGATTTTGTTACTAGTCTGAGCTGGAGGAGGATTTCTATGAAAACATTTAATCGAACATCAGTAATTTCATTTCTTTTGTTACTGGTTTCATCAACATCTATCGCCGCTGAACCAGCTGAATCACAACCACCGCGGGAAAAGCCAGTTTTATTTAACACCGAACATTCCATGAAGATTAACGGACAAAAGGTCGAATATAAGGCCATTTCCGGCGGCACGATATTAAAGAATGACAAACTGGAACCTGTCGCCAGTATCTTCTCTACAACTTATCTGAGAACAAATGTTCAAACGCCTTCGCGGCGTCCTGTCACCTTTATTTTTAACGGCGGACCGGGATCCGCGTCACTGTGGCTGCACATGGGATTATTCGGGCCTAAGCGAGTCGTACTTCCGGCGGGCGGAAAAAACGCGGGAACAGCGCCTTATGGCATTGTGAATAATCAATATTCATTATTAGACATCACTGATTTAGTGTTTATCGATCCCGTAGGTACCGGAGTCAGTCATGTTGTCGGCAAGGGGAAAAATGAGAACTACTGGGGAGTGACGCAGGACGCGATATCTGTCGCGAAATTTATTAAGCAATGGTTAACGGATCACAACCGCTGGAATGCTCCGAAGTATCTTGCGGGTGAAAGTTACGGAACCACTCGGGCGGCAGCCGTTACCGAAGCTCTTCAGGGCGGCTGGGACGGTGTCATTCTCAACGGTGTCACCCTGTTATCCACTGTTTTGGATTTCAACCAGCAGATGTACCAGAAAGGCAATATTTTACCTTACATAAATTATTTACCTTCTATGGCGGCGACGGCTTTTTATCATTATAAGGTTTCCTCCGAAGATCTGGCTTTGGGATTAGAAACGTTCGTTAATCAAGCCCGGGAATTTGCCCTGAACGATTACGCGCTGGCCTTGCTGCAAGGTAACCGCTTAGCGCCTGAGAAGCGGCGAAAAATCATTGATAAGTTGGCCAGGTTTACGGGCTTGAGCCAGGACTATCTTGATTCGGTCAATTTAAGAGTCCGCTCTGACAGGTATGAGAAAGAGCTGCTGCGGAATCAGCGTAAAACCATCGGTCGCTTTGATACTCGTTTTACAGGGAAAGACTATGATTCAGGCGGTGAGTTTATCGATAATGACCCGTCAGAATATCGACTGATCGGGGCATTTACCGCGGCCTACCGAACTTATTTAGCGAATGATCTAAAAGTTAAATTAACAAGACCTTTTGTCACGCTTTCTGAGGATGTTAATGTGCACTGGAAATACAACAGCCCGCATAATCCGATACAGAACGTGAACGTAGCGCCCTACATCGGCAAAGCTCAAAGAGAAAACAGTAAGTTTAAGTTATTCATCGGCTTTGGTTACTTCGATTTTGCGACGCCATTTTTTGCTACTGAGAATACCATCGCCGGTAACGGCATTGATTCAAGCCGGATTGACACTAAATACTATAAGTCGGGGCATATGATGTACATTAACCAGGAATCTCTGAAAAAGCTTTCCGAGGATTTAAGGGCGTTTTATATAAGAGATAACCGGAACGGAACTGCCCGAAAATAAGCAGCTGACGATAAGTTTTTTCGGAATTTTGGTGCTCAGATTTGGTGCGATACAAGGCGCGACGCAGGGAGCATAGCCTCAGCTATGTTTAAATAACCTGAACTCTGGATAGGCATTTCATTGCCCAGATCGGGTTAGATAGTTTTCCATCAGGCTCAAAAGGCAATTTTGAGCGCTGTAGCAGAAAGGAAATTTAAATGACTCAATACGCGGATGAGAAATTTGATGTTTATATAAGGAAGATAGAACTTAAGGACTATCCTGCCACTGTAAAAATTTATTACTCTGTGGCAAAGATGCAATTTACAACTTTAATCAAATATCATTCAATTCAGTCGTGGGATGAAATCAGCTTAAAATTAACATCTACGCACCACTTTAATAGAATGATAGCAATGATTGCTGCCTGGGATGCTATGAGGTATTTATCCCTGGGTGGCTGTACTCTTATACTGCCGCAAAATTACGGCCTTAATACTCAAGACCAACAGATATGGCAACACTGTTTTTATAACCAATTTGGTGAGTGGCGCTATAAAAATCAACTAACATATGCTGATGACTTGCCCGCGATTCAATGCAGTACCAATCATTCTTACGATATAAAAGGTAGCACTGACTATCATGCCAAAAAGAATAAGCTGTTACTTGCTAATGGCGGAGGTAAGGATACGTTATTAGGCTGTATTCTGTTATCAGAAGAGCCTGAATACACTTATGACTTATTTCATGGTTTTTTACCTTACGGTGGCTGTCAAACTACGCAAAAACGATTACTTGAACAACTTTCGGATGCTTTCACGCCAGATAACGCACCCGTATCTATTGAAATCTCCGACAACTTTTGTGATAAACCTGAGACATTTTTTATTTCTCAAGGTGTATCTGTCACAGACTACCACACTGACTTTTCTGTTGGTCATACCTCTAATTATGTTGGCTATTTTCCTATTCTGATCGCCCATTCGTATGAGATTATGTTTTTCAATATTGAGAAATCTGCTGACCATGCGAATTGTGAGTGGCGGGGTTATGAAATTAACCATCAATGGTGTAAGTCTACTGATTATCGCAATATTTGTACTCAACTATTCCATTCATTAGTCAATAACACTTCTTTCATTGGTTTTAAAAGTACCATCAAAGGCTTTTATGACACTTCAATTTATATGATTTTATCTCAGCATCAGGACAAACTGCCGTTAACTCATTCATGTAATATTGGCAAGCCATGGTGTAAAGCCTGCACAAAGTGTTGTTTTTGCTATTTAATGATGACGGCATTCTGCTCAGAGAAAGTCGCGATGGAAGTATTAGGAATAACATCCTCTCTTTTCTTATCAAATGAAGCTCAAACCGCTTGGGATGATCTGCTTAATCCTGAAAAGCATGCTTGGGAGTGTGTCGCCTCGAAAGAGGAATGCCATCTGGTTTGTTCTATCTGCCTTAAAAATGGCTACACATATCCAATCCTTTCTCGATATCTCAATGGCAACATTGAACAAATCATAAACGAGAATATGAACCTTTTTGCTGAAGTTGATTCAGCTCAATTTGAGCATTCAATGTTTAATAATGCTCTGATAGGAAATAAACCGGAAAGAAAACCGGCTGTTTGAATGAGTAAACATATTAACAGCACCTGATGTGTGATTAATTTTTGGCAGGCATGACCATACCTTAGAATGATTGGTTCTAAGGATCTTAAAGGAGGATATGATCATGCCTGTCGAAGATTTTATCATTTATATTATTAATAAATCAGCGTCTTTTACTTTCTGATGAGTACCTGACTGTAAGTTTCCCGATAATTTTGATGTTCAGATTAAGTGCTCTTCAAGGTGCTCCTATGCGGTAATACCGGAAGTCTTTCAGTTTAAACGTTCATGATAGGCGCGGGCGAACAGGTATCTACACTGATTGCAAAAAAATCAACTTGCCGATTCCCGGTACATTTCAATCTCCTCAGTCGTGTAGGTATTGAGCACCTCTCCGAGGCTCCTGAATATGGAAAGGCCACATTTTACAAGCGATTTACAGCAGAAATTCAGAAAATAAAAAAACGCTGTCCCAATGCGGTTTATGCCGGCGTAGCGGATGGAGCCGCGGATAATCGAAAATTTTTAGAGTCATTTATAAGTGAGAGTATTGTCGATTACTTTCATGTATCTGAATATCCTGAATTCAAGCAAACTAGTGCAGTGATTGAAATTAATTTGCTAAACAGAGTTTGTTAAAATAACCAATTGATTTAAATCGATATAATAAAATAACATGCCAGCTCAAATTACTGTTGATTTAACCCGGGAAATCCGTTAGCAACTGGAAAAATTCGTCAGGAGCAGAACCTTTTTACAATAATTTTAATTTATCCTTTTGATTAAAAAGGATCTTTTTTGAGATCGTTGTCGTTATAAAAGATCTACACCCAAATGCATTAGTACTCTGCGCGGATGAAAAAAGCTCTGTTCAGGCATTAGACAGAACGCAGCCCGGACTCCCGATAAAAAAGGCCGCTGTGAAACCATGACCCGTGATTATAAGCGTCACGGAACCAGTACGCTGTTTGCGGCGCCGGATGTCGCCACAGGAAAAGTGATTGGCGAATGCATGAAAAAACATCGACATCAAGAATTTCTGTCTTTTCTGAAAACCATTGAAAAGAAGACGGATAAAGAGCTTGAGCCGCACTTAATCGTTGACAATTACGCCACCCGTAAACATGAAAAGGTCAGGAACCGGTTAAAAAGAAACAAACTACACGATTATATCAGATTGGCTGCTGACTAAATTAGGAAACTGTCAGTTTCAGTTTAGTTTCCGGGGGACGTTGGCGTGTTAAGTTAGATTTACCGATAACTTAAAAGTGGTTCATTATGGCAACATCAACATTGACCTGTTCTAATCGTCCGTTAGTTAAAGAAGTCGAGGACTTAAAACCTAGATCTCAGCAATAAGCGGCACACTCTTACCTGTTAAAAATTCGTAAGGACTGAGATAGTCTAACGCTTTTCTCGGTCTTGTGTTAATCGAAAATTCCGCATTTTTAATTTCTTGCTCACTTACCGAGCCTATAGCCATGCCTTTCGGGAAAAAACGCCGCAGTAATCCGTTGGTATTCTCATTAATCCCCCTCTGCCATGAATGATAAGGCTTCGCAAAGTAGATATCGCATTTAAGTGCCTCAGAAACCTTTTTATGTCCGGCGAATTCGCCACCATTATCAAAAGTGATAGTCTTGCAAATCGCGGCAAAAGGCTTAAGCATACTCTTTATCGCCTTGGTGACTTCAACCTTAGATTTACTTTTAACACGCTTTACCAGTAAACACTTGGACACTCGCTCTACCAACGTGACTAAGTAGTCGGTCATGAAAAACATCTAACATTCTGATCGCTAATAAAATATAGCTATTTGATACATTCAATTTCGACCAGAAATGATATAGTGAACCTACGGTTTCTGGTCGTTTTGGTGCTAAAAGAAAGTCCGTCAAATTTACCTCACGACAGTCTGTTTGATATCACAGAACAGCTTCTGCAAACTCACCCTTTACTCATTTTAGCTAATGCCTTTGATTGGCGAGCGTTGGAAGAAGAGTTCAAGCCGTTATACAAAAAATTAGGCCGTAAAGCGAAGCCAATTCGGTTGATGTGCGGTTTGCTAATACTCAAGCAGCTCTACAAATTGAGCGATGAAGCCTTGGTCGATGAGTGGCTGATGAACGTGTATTTTCAAGTGTTTTGTGGTGAGACAGAGTTTCAAACAGCACGCCCTTGTGATGCCAGTGAACTCAGTGTTTTTCGTAAGCGCATCGGTGAAAAAGGCTGTGAAAAAATCTTTGCATTATCTGTGGCTTTACACGGTGACAAAGCTGAAGATGACACCGTGTACGTTGATACAACCGTCCAAGAAAAAGCCATTACCTATCCGACAGATAGCAAACTTGCCATCAAGGTGGTTAACCGACTCAATAAACTTGCCAAAGTATTTGGGAGCAAACAAAGGCGTACTTATGTCAAAGAAATCAAACAGCTACGCATTGACTGTCGAAGCTTTAGACATGCCAAAAATCGAAGTAAAGCAAGAAGAACGTTAAAAAGGTTGCGTGTTATCGCAGGCAGGCTTTTAAGGGAGCTGCAACGCAAACTTCCACAAGATGTCATTGATTTACAAAAAGAGAATTTTTCCAATTATGAAAAAGCCATTACACAGCAACGTAAAGACAAGAACAAGATTTACAGCCTTCATGAACCCGATGTTTACTGCGTAGGGAAAGGCAAAGACCATAAGCCATACGAGTATGGTAAGAAGGCTTCTGTCGTGCTCACAGAGCAGAGTCAATTAATCATTGGTGTAACCAGTCATGACAAACATGAACACGACTCAAAATTGCTTAGACCTGCACTTGACCATGCCCATAAACACCGAAAGAGTAAAATCACTACAGCCGTTGTAGATAAAGGCTATAAAGGGTGTAAGCAGTATGTTGACCAAGAAGTTGTTATCCCTAGTCGGCCATTAAAACGGGACTCGCAAGCAAAGAGAAAACGCAAAAGTGAACTCTGTAAAAAACGGGCGACAATTGAACCAGTAATCGGGCATTTGAAGAGTGATTTTAGGCTGTGTAAGAACTGGTTAAAGGGCAGTGTTGGCGACTCAATAAACCTTCTAATGGCTGCGTGTGCCTGGAACTTGAGAAAGTGGTTAGCCATTTTCTTTTTGCTCGAAAAAGATGGTGAGTTTTGGCTATTTTGTAGTGAAATTGATGCGAAATATAAGAAATGTTGCTTTTGGGTACGGCTCTGAATTTTGCGTAAATCAGATGCCGTACATTTTAAATCTTGAAGTTATGTTTTTCAGTACCGACTAATTAATAGTAACTACTCAATAAGTTGTGGTAAGTACCCAGTCAAATGAAATCGAATATTTTTCTTTCTGAAACGCCAGTCAAGAGCGACTTCTTCAGATGAAAGCAATTGACTAGGTACTTAAGTCATCAAACTGTAAGATTTTGTAACGATCGTGCGATCAACTTGACTGCTTATTTTAAGGCTTCATACTCTCATCAAATTTAATTATACCACTTGATTTTGAAGCTAAAAATTCCTGATTTATCTGATTCAGCTTGCCCTGAATGTCGTCCAGTCGTTGAAGAACTACAGCAAACTATTGTAGAGCTGTCTGAGCGTGTTCAAATTTTAGAAGATGAAATCAAAGAGCTTAAGAATCAGAAAAAGAAACCCAAGTTCAAACCCAGCGGTATGGATGATAATACTGACCCTGACAACGATGAAAACGGTTCGAACAAAGGGAAGTCTGGCAAGCGAAAAGGAAAGCGCGGTAAAACCTCGAACCTGCGCATCCATAATGAAAAAGTCATAGAGCCGGAAGGTCACATTCCATCAAACGCTCAATTCATCGGCTATAAAACTTTTGTTGTTCAAGACATCGAAATTAACAACATCAATACTTGTTACAAGATGGCCCGCTACCGTCTCGCTGACGGCAAGATAGTATCAGGCCAACTCCCGGCAGAGCTCAAAGGCTCGCACTTTGGTACAACATTAAGAACTTATGTGCTGTATCAGCACCATCATTGTCAAGTGACTCAGTCGCTACTGCTCGAACAACTCAGAGAGTGGGGCGTCGATATTTCAGCAGGCCAACTCAATCGTTTGTTATCAGAAAAATATGATGACTTTCATCACGAGAAGGATGACTTATTGACTAAAGGGCTAAGCGGTACAGGTTACATTACGACCGATGATACAGGTGGAGTCATCAAGGCAAAAATGGGTTTGTCACTCATATCGGTAATGAGCTGTTTGCTTGGTTTCAAAGTTCAAAAAGCAAAAGCAGAGTAAATTTCTTGTCATTGCTGTGTGCGGATCAACTCGGGTATCGCATTAATACTGCGGCGCTGAATTATATGAAGCAACAAAGGTTACCCATGGCACAACGGGAAAGTCTTGCTAATCACCCATGTCAATTTTTTAATAATGAAGCACAATGGCTGGAGCATTTACAGCAGCTCGGATTTACCAGCGAACGTCATATTCGATGTGCGACCGAAGGGGCATTATTTGCTCAAGCCGTTGAAGTGCAACCTATCGAATCATTGGTGGTTGTCAGTGATGGCGCGGGACAATTTAAGGTACTCATTCACGCTCTGTGCTGGGTTCATGCTGAAAGGCTCATCCACAATCTTATTCCACTTTGCCCAGAACACCGTAGTGATATCAAAAAAGTGAGAGATGAGATTTGGGATTTTTACCGTGAGCTTAAACGTTATAAAGTTCAGCCTTGTATCAAGAAAGCAGAACAACTCTCTCAAAGGTTTGATGATATTTTTACGCAAAAGACCAGTTATCAAACCTTGAATCAACAGCTAAAGCGACTGCACAAACATAAGTCGTCGCTACTTCGAGTACTGGAACGACCTGAAATTCCGATACATACCAACGGCAGTGAAAACGATTTGCGAGAACATGTCAAAAGGCGAAAAGTCAGTGGTGGAACAAGAAGTGATTTAGGACGCCGATGCCGAGACACCTTTTCGAGTTTGCGCAAAACCTGCCAAAAACAAAACGTGTCATTTTGGGCGTTTTTAAATGACAGGCTTTCTCTTAAAAATACCATCCCTTTACTGGGAGACTTGGTGCTGCAAGGGTCTCGAACTACCACAACTTATTGAGTAGTTACAATTAATAGGGTTAGCTACTTGTGACGTCTTGATTTTATAATCGGTTTGTCTTACCTTTACCGGGAATTTTTAGCCCGAATTAAATGACACTATAAAATCAAGTTGTCCTGCATTGAATGACTCTATAAATTAACCTTTCAAGATAAACTTCAATCGACTATATATCAGTTGCTTACCTCCACCTTCCGGTAACCATTCAATAAGTTGTAGCAAAAAATCAATCAATGAGTTACTGCTACAAAGATCTCAGTTTTAGCGCGGAATTTGTTCTTTTGATGACAGAGCTCTCAGTCTTTGCTTAATTTTTTGACTCATGTGTCACACTTTAAAAATTTGACGCTTGCTCTAACCGTTTGTTTTCAGAACGGCCACAACTCCTCATTGAGTAGTTACACTTTTGGACAAAAACTTGCCGGCATTTACGGCGTTCATATCACGGACAAAGATCGTACAGATTGTATCTTGCTGAATATCCGCGGGTAACGCATATCCGTTATTGATACCGGTGACAGGTTTCACGGCGGTCAAATTCAACTTCAGTAGTAAGTAGCTGACGATAAGTTTGTTCGGAATTTTGATGCTCAGATATAGTGCAATACAAGGCGCGACGCAGAACGCAGGGAGCATAGCGCAGCTATTTAACCGAAGTTGCAACGCCGTAGTGCGGTAAAGACGGGCATCAAAAAATGTCAGAAAACTTATGGTCAGCTACTTATAAACGACCGGATATTATTTTCGGCTCTGCGTTTCATTGTGCCTTAACGGGACAGGGCGGGCGAACGGATCCCGATCACATTTTTGATGATAATTCTCTGACTCGGGTGCCTCGCCTTATCAGAATTGTGAGACAGATCCGCTCATGCGTTTAACGACATAGATGACAATATAAACCGGCGTTAATATCTCAGATGCTTGGTTTATGGCTCATTGCATGCCTCCCCCCACTTCAGATTACGAACGGGTATTCGACAGGCTGAATAATTCTCATACTGAAGCCTTAAAATTCTTTTTTGTTAATAGTTGAAAATATAGGGGATACTTTAAAACTTCAGAGTTTGACGCTGAGGTCGGTCTGGGACGGGCGTATTACCGGTTAACACCTCAGGAACGACTGCAGCTTAAAAAGTTCTTCACCGACCCTCAGCAATCCACTTCGTCTGAATGCCAGTCCGTTTATAAACCGCCCGGTTCAACTTATCAGCGCCGTTTCCCGCCTGAAAAATACGTAAGAAGCCATAGTGCGGTAAAAGAAAGATTTGTAACCAGACAAGCAGAAGAGATTATCAAGACCGGGCACGGAAACGACCGGAAAGGAATGACCCTGAATCATCTGATATCGTACTGTGCCAATCCCTTACAGCTAATCGAAATCGCCGCTGTGATGCGAAAACATCAGCAGGCTCACGCAAGGCTCTGGGACGTAAGACTGATTAATAAGCTGTTGTATAAAAGCATTGAATTCAAAGAGTACGACCCTGATATTCCTGACCGCTTATTCAGGCTCATAACGAGTTTACGTTCAGACTATAACCCCAAAACCTGCACACTTCTCCTTAAACTGTGTGCACGTGGTTTAAATTTAGTGAATGCGAACGCATTGCTGTTCGGCGGGGACGGTTCCTCCGGTTTAATTAATAAATGGGGGATTGAACTTGATATCCCCTTATGCAACGCTTTTATCATCGTGTGCGGCAAAACCGGAAACATCGACAGGGCCTGGGCACTGGTGAGCGGAAAAAACGCCGTCATGACACCGAAGCGCGGCCTGCCGCCTAATGCAATCACCTGCGTTAATCTGCTCACGGCCTGCACGGAAGCGGGAGATTTTGACAAAGCCGTGTTACTGCTCTTCGGCAATGAGAACGCACCCGCTTTAATTCAGCGATGGGGCGTTAAACTTGATGTTCCCGTGTGCAACGCTTTTATCACCGTGTGCGGCAAAACCGGAAATATTGACAAAGCCTGGTCAATGGTGATCGGCGAAAACGCCGTCATGACGCCGGACGATCTGCCGCCTGACGCCATCACCTGTGTTAATCTGCTCACGGCCTGCGCGGAAGCGGGAGATTTTGCCAGAGCCGTGTTACTGGTCTTCGGCAATGAGAGCGCACCCGCTTTAATTCAGCGATGGGGCGTTAAACTTACTGTTCCCGTGTGCAACGCTTTTATCACCGTGTGCGGCAAAACTGGAAACATTGACAAGGCATGGGCGCTGGTGAGCGGCGAAAACGCCGTCATGACGCCGAAGCGCGGCCTGCCGCCTGATACAATCACCTGCGTTAATCTGCTTGCGGCCTGCGCGGAGGCGGGAGATTTTGACAAGGCCGTGATACTGGTCTTCGGCACGGAGGGCACACCCAGTTTAATTCGGCGGCGGTGCGTTGCGCTTAATGTTCCCGTGTGCAACGCTTTTATCACCGTGTGCGGCAAAACCGGAAACATCGATAAAGCCTGGTCGCTGGTGAGCGGCCAAAACGCCGTCATGACGCCGGAGCGCAGACTACCACCGAATGCCATAACCTGCGTTAATCTGCTCACGGCCTGCGCGGAAGCGGGAGATTTTGCCAGGGCCGTGTTACTGCTCTTCGGCAATGAGAGCGCACCCGCTTTAATTCAGCGATGGGGCATTAAACTTACTGTTCCCATGTGCAACGCTTTTATCACCGTATGCGGCAAAACCGGAAACATTGACAGAGCCTGGGCGCTGGTGAGCGGCCAAAACGCCGTCATGACACCGGAGCACGATCTGACGCCTGACGCCATCACCTGCGTTAATCTGCTCACGGCCTGCGCGGAAGCGGGAGATTTTGACAGGGCCGGGTTACTGCTCTTCGGCAGGCAGGACACAACCAGTTTAATTCTGCAGTGGGGTATTAAACTTACTGTTCCCGTGTGCACCGCTTTTATCACCGTGTGCGGCAAAACCGGAAATATCGGCGCGGCTAAGGTGGATTTAATAAAAATAATGAACGAGTCCGGGGTGAGCATTACCGCTCATGTGAAAGCCCTGCTCGCAAGCTTAGAGAGTGAAAAATTTCAGGAAACGGTTGAGAACGGGATACGTTCGAATTTATTTCATCATAATCTGGGGATAACCCAAAACAGCCTGGACTTGCATATCGATAAAATTTTCAAAACAAGACCTGATGATGCGGATAACAGAACAGGGGTTCCGCTGGAGTTCGCTAAATTGCTGTATCGCTATCTCATGGAAATCAGAGGACAGCACATCACCTCAATCATAACCGGTTATCATGGTAAGCATACGCTGAAAGACGGGATGATTACGTTTATTAAAGATAAGTATAATCTGACATTTACCGCCGGTAAATTTAACCGGGGCGAGCTGATTTTGGCCGAACCGCCCTGACAGGAAACGGGGCAAAATCGTCTTATTGGTTTGTCGCCGAGGTGCTGGGAACGAATGCATTTCTACATTCATTTGATGAAGAAATCGCAGGAAAAGAAAAATCTTTCCGTGACGTTGGCCGGGATAAAAATCATTCATTTACAGTATGGTAAGAGCGGGCATTTGCGGAAATTATTGTAATACCTGCACCCGATTAGAGGAATTGCGCGCATTTCTTCTAATCACATCTTCAGCGGCATCAGAAGCAAGAACGTCAGCACTCGCATTTCAAAGAACAAGAACGGCCAACAGTGCGTGAAAATTAAAATTAAATAAGAAGAGTTCGAATTAATGACGCTATTCGTTAAGGTAATTGAAGCCTAAATTTTCTTTGGTTTCCATTATAACTTCTTTTATCTGGTAAAGCAGATAAACCACAATGATCATCCCAGCTCTTAGCTGCGAGCTAATTAAATCATCAAAAACCTTGTCTATCATTTCTTCTGTTATTACTGGTAATTCGAAATTTTTCAACATGGCATAAAAACCTAAGAGGATAAGCTGATTTTCGGTGGATCCTGCCTCTCTATGCTGATATTTGTCAAGGTGCTCAAAGTATTCTACGATTGCTTGATACAGGAGTTTTTTTCCGTCAGCAAGCAAACTGAATCATAGCGTATTGAGTTTCGCCCTTCGGTCATGAAATTGCTTAATTGCATCAGAAAGTATACTAAAGGGAATCGTATATATATGCTGCTCCATGGCATTGTAATAATTGATCGTTTTTTGTCGGGAATTTAAGATGGAGCCTGAACGGCTAAAAAAACGCCTTCTGTTGTTCCTTGAGACGTAAAGCTTATTGGTACTATACTTCCGTTAACATTAACCTCCACCACACCATTGTGCTTCATTTTAAAATTAATATATTCTTGCTTAAAAGGGTTATGCTGATGCAAACAACTCAATGCGGGCAGAGCGTAAGATATTGTTTGAACCGCAGTATCTATGTTGACGTGAGAGGGCACTTTCGCCTATTCCTGATGATAGCTTACACATTCTTTTTGAACTTCAGGTTTTTTTCCTTGGCGGCAAGCTCTATTCATTTACTTTCCTGAGAACTATTGGCTAGGTCGCGGGAGAAAACTCTACAATGTTTGCTGTAGTTCTTCAACGACGGACGACATTCAGGGCAAGCTGAATCAGATAAATCAGGAATTTTTAGCTTCAAAATCAAGTGGTATAATTAGATGAGAGTATGAAGCCTTAAAATATCAAGTTGATTGTTACAAGATCTTACAGTTTGATGACTTAAGTACCTAAATTGCTTTCATCGAAGAAGTCGCTCTTGAGTATCTTTCATTTGACTGGGTACTTACCACAACTTATTGTTTACTGCCGCCGCTTGTATTTCTTGCCGCCTCGGGGCAATAGCTTTTCCAGACCTTGTTGTTTTACCACACCGTAAATCGTGTTCGCAGATAACGTTACGCTGGTTTTCTCCTGTTTCATCCGACCTGGCCTCCGGGCTTAGCCCGAAATTAAGCACTTTTATAGTGTTTATGATGTCATCAGTGATTTTTGTCGCTTTGAAAGCCGTCTGCCTGTTACTTATCGCATCCAGATGAGCGGTTTCAGCGCAATCTTCAGAAGGACAACGCCTCAGCTCCTTAGATGATGGTTCCGTTGCCAGCTTTAGCGATACTTCTGGCACTTTTACCTTCTGCCTTTAACACTTCAATCTGATTCTGTCTTTTAATGTGAGTTGGTTGTATTTAGATTTCACTTCAAAACCTCATTTCACTTTGGTTTTTTTCCGGCGGCAAGCGGCTTATTCACTTTACTTTCCTGAGAACTATTGGCTAGGTCGCGGGAGAAAACTTCTGAAGCGGCGGATTCTTCCGTTTTAGCTTTATCTATTGCTGAGTTAGTTAATTCACGGCCAGTATCTTTTAAATTGTTTTCTCGCTCAATATTTGCCGTCTTTTTAGAAGTCAAGGATTCATTAACAGAAGCAACCGGAGCAATCTTTTCTATTTTAGCTTTATATTCGGAAAGTTGTTATTTTAAAGAATCAACACGATTATGTTCAACGGAAGTCACACATCTTGACTCTTTTGCTATATTTTCCCATGCCCATATAGATAATTCAGAAAGTTCTTTACTTATCTTTTCGTTACACCCACTAATCGATTTAGAATTATAAGCATAAAAGACATGCTGAACGGCTTGTACTAAGTTTTGCCAGGTATGTTTACATGGAACTGTTGGAGCAACTTGTCGTAACGCACTTAAATCTTGTAAATGTTCTTCTGTAACATCTTTTACTATTTGTAGTTTTTTTAAAGAATTTAGCCACGCTTTGCATATGGTGAGTTCCCATAATTCAACTTGCTCTTCTATCAGTATAAAAGTAATTTTACTGTAGTTAAGAATTATATTTTTATGCGGTTCAAGTGCTGCGGATAGTTGAACGTACTGGTAACCTTTTTCAGTATTTAGTCCATTTTTATTGGCAAATTTAAAAAATTCGCCAAAAGTTTGGTCGTACATTCTCTTTTTAGCATTATTTATTCTTTTTTTATATAAACGGGCGTCAAAGAGATTTTTGAACTTGTCTATTTTAGAATTTATATCAAGTAATATTTCGATACCAACTCTTAAGGGCTTTCTCTCGTCATATGCTGTAAAAAACGAATCGATAAGTTTCCTTGCATCTTGGTCAATGAATGAATCTGCGTTCATAGTCATTATAGGGTAAGGCGCGAGTTTATATGCTTCCCACGCTTGTAAAGCCTGTTCGTCAAGCAGGTGTTCATCCTTCAGTTGAGAAAGGACTTGATTCAGCTCTGTCCATCTTGCTTTTTTAATTTTGATCATTTTTAGCTCGCTGAAAATGGAACAAGTTGAGCCTGATATTATTTTACATAGGTTCTTGTTGCTGGTGAAGGCGAATACTGACAGGGATTGTTTGTGCTGTTCCTGGAATTTTTTTGTGATTTCAATAATGAAAACGATTGCTGAAATGATCTGCTTTTTTCTCTTTGTTTATAAAACTCGTCAAGCTGAAATCCCAGTTGCTCTTCAAGCATACTCTTTAAAAAAGGGTTGTTTTTTTCTTCCGTCCAGCAAAGTTGTTCTAATTTATCAAATTGCTTTTTCTTTATTGCCTCAATTGTATTGGATGTCAATTGAGCTTTCGGATTGGGTTGAATAGTAAGCTTATCTCTATTTCCGCACTTTGCCGCACATACTAATTGTTTGTATCTTTTTTGGTATTTTGTTAATTGATTATCGCACATTAAGGTTAAAATTGAATAAGAAGCCTTGCCATTTTCTAACTTCCAGGACAGTGTATCGACTGAACGTCTCAGGCTTCTCATAATACCGCAGTTTGAGTCACACCACGCTGTTGTAATGAATTGTAAAACAAAGTACGCATACTCGAATTCATGTTCTATAAATGAGTGTAAAAGTGTTTCTAACTTTAGTTGATATCGACTTTTGAGTGTAGCATTTTTGAATATCAGATCTGATTGTTCCAAAACTTTGCTCGTACCATTGCTTATGTTTTTTCCTTGGTATTGGCTTATCATTTCCTGACAGTATTTAATAAATTCATCCAAGCCTGAAGCATAAAGTTCTGCAATCTGTTCACATAAATATAATTCATTTGACATTAAGAAACGCTGGTTATTTCCATTTTTGTTTATATTTCTTATTTTCCCTATTTCGATACTAAACCTTAATAACCACCTGAAATTATCTGTAAATCGTTCAGGATCATTCTTTACTTTTTTTATTAACTCACTGATTCGTGTATCTATATAGCTTTGAGTTTTAACGAGTGAGGGATCTGAGCTGCTTTGAAGTGAAACAGTGAATGTCGCGCTTTGTGGTGGCCTACCTGAGTCATCACTTTGCTGGTGTTCTAGATAAGCATTATCTGTTTGCGCCAGATGAAACGCAGTTGAAGACAAGGAAAGATGTTTAACTGATGTGGCTTCTATTCCTCTTACCGTTCTTCTTACATCTCGACTTCCTCTTCCTAGTCCTATTACAGTTCCTGCTCCTGCTCCTGTCACAAGCATTGTTCCTCTTCCCCTTCCTCTTCCCATTGTTTTTTTTGTTGCTTTTGTGATGCTTAGAGTCAAAGAGTCAGGGCTTGCGTTGTAACAAGTCATAAGGCCAGGTTTCGGATTTGAAGCGTTATTAACTGCCATAATTCATTTTCGGGTTCGATTAGAGTCAAAATAAGTTAATTGAATTTATAAAGTTGTTCTCAAGGATAATCAATGTTAGGTATAAAAAAAAATTAAATATAATTCACGTCTATTCGATTAGGTTTTGGCAGGGGGAACAAGGCCTGACTCTTTTACGCGTCCGGAGTTACCGCTTAATATTCGTGATAACAGAAACACTACATCTTGATGTCTCTGGAGTATATAATCCCTCATCCGATTAATATCGAAAACTATTCTCATTATGTCTTTTACTGTTTGGCTCGGACTTTTTGCCGTTTGCTGTTTAGGCGCTATGTCTCCAGGTCCGTCACTCGCGATGGTTATTCGTCACACTGTCGGCGGCAGCCGCTTACACGGAATCGTTTGTGCCTGGGCGCACTCTCTGGGTATTGGTTTTTATGCGCTGTTAACCTTATTCGGTCTTGCTATTGTATTAAGACATTCTCCTGCCGTGTTTAATAGTATTGCTGTTATCGGCGCGCTATATCTGGCGCGGATGGGATTCAAGGCCGTTCAGTCTAAAGGCGGCACGGAGCAAAAGCTTGCCGGCGGCACTAAAGCGAGCTTACGGCGGGCAGCGAGAGACGGTTTAGCGATATCACTATTAAACCCGAAAATATTATTATTCTTTCTCGCCTTGTTCAGCCAGTTTGTGCGTGATGCGAATGACCATGTCGGTCAGGCCTTAATCGTGCTGACGCCACTGGTCACTGATGGTCTGTGGTACACCATTATCGCGGTTGTTTTATCTCATTCAGCGGTTCTGCCTAAGCTGCAAGCCAAAGCGGCGCTTATTGATAAGCTATCCGGCGTGATATTGTTATTATTGGCCGCACGAGTTGTATTAACCCTGGAGTTCTAGAATGCCGACAAATTCGTGGAAACCTTTCATTCAAAATGAAACTCAGCAGCCGTATTATCAAAAGCTGCAACAGTTTTTAAAAACGGAAAGTGACGCCGGCAAGGTTATCTTTCCTCCCCAAGAAGACGTGTTTAACGCGTTTAAGCTTACGGCGTTAGAACATGTGAAAGTGGTGATTATCGGGCAAGACCCGTATCACGGGCCTGATCAGGCTCACGGTCTGTGTTTCTCGGTTAACAAAGGAGTAAAAATACCTCCGTCATTAGTGAATATTTACAGAGAGTTATCGACGGACATCAAGAATTTTAAAATACCTACGCACGGTGATTTACGCCCTTGGGCGCAACAAGGCGTAATGCTTTTAAATACCGTGCTGACCGTTGAGCAAGCTAAAGCCCATTCCCATGCCGGAAAAGGGTGGGAAATCTTTACAGATCGGGCTTTAGAGCTGTTAAACCATCAACAGCATCAAATCGTATTTCTGCTGTGGGGCAGCCATGCCATAAAAAAAGCGGCTAAGATAACCAACCCGACCCACAAAGTACTGCGAGGGCGGCATCCTTCGCCGCTGTCCGCTTACCGCGGTTTTTTTGGTTGTCATCACTTTTCACAGGCGAATCAGTTACTGGTACAAGCCGGATTACAACCGATCAACTGGCAGGTTTGACGCGCCGCCCTGAGCTGAAAGAGCGGTATCGGGCGGAACCTCAGAGGTCATTGAACGACCGCCTGTCTTAAAGAAATGCCGCAAAGATACCTTTCGGGCGGCGCTTCTTAAGTACCTAACTATAAGTTTTGCGATATTTCCGGCGTTCAGATTAAGTGCTCCGCAAGGCGCTCTTGGGCAGTAATAGCGGCAGTCTTTCAGGCAAGAGTAACGCCGCGGAGCGCTTAAGACGGACGTCAGAAAAATGAAAAAACTTATAGTCGGGCACTTATCCGGTTGATCACACGGCGCGGACGCATTCAGGTTTTGCTGACCCCACTTTGGTCAGGCTGAACTGCCACAGGTTTAACTTTCTGCTTCGAAAAGCGCCGGCGCAACTCAATAAATAATAATTCCACATGCGACGGAAGCGTTTAGTGTAATTATTACTCAAATTTTCCCAGTTTTTATTAACATTCTCATACCAGGCACATAATGTCCTATCATAATCCGGACCGATATTATGTAAATCCTCGATATTGTAGATCCCGTCTATCGCTTTGCCGAGCTGCGCGATAGACGGAATAACGCCGTTGGGGAAAATGTATTTATCAATCCACGGATCGGCTTTTTCAGAAGAATTCGGGCTTCCTATGGTGTGAACAAGAAATATTCCGTTATCAACGAGCATGTCCGCCGCTTTTTCAAAGTACGTGCGGTAATTGCCGGGGCCCACATGCTCCAGCATTCCCACAGATACAATACAGTCGTACTTTTCGTCAGGAACATATTCACGGTAATCCTCAAGAATAAACTTGACCGGGAGTTTATTTTTCTGAACCCGTGATTGACCGTAACTGACTTGCTCACTAGACAGGGTCAGGCCGTCGCAAATTACACCGTATTTTTCAGCCGCATAAAACATGAAACTGCCCCAGCCGCAACCGATATCCAATACCCGCATGCCTTTTTCTAAGCCCAGCTTCCGGCATAAGAGATCAATTTTGGCGTCTTGAGCGTCATCTAAGTTATTACTATTTTTCCAGTATGCGCAGGTATACGTCATCCGTTTATCAAGCATTGCCGCATATAAATCATTACCGATATTATAATGATAACTTACGTCCTTTTTGGATCGATTAACGGTATGATTATTAAATATTTTTTTTAGCTTTCCTGTTCCGGTTTTAAGTCCGATCGAGATCCTGTTCATTGTGCTCAGCTTTAATTCGGCATCTGATCGCAGCAAACGACAGATCATCTCAGGCAGATCCCGGCATTCCCATAACCCGTTCATATAACCTTCACCAAATGCTAATGAACCATTCGACAATACCTGGTCAAAGATAGAATCATCTTTAATGATAATATCCCAGCTTCTGTTGCCGTTTATTTCGATATCAGCTGAATCAAGAATGGTTTTAAATAAATCCTGAATTTTGCTTATGTTTACCATAATGAAATAAACCTCATTTACCCGGTATAATCTGAAGAGTTAAACTCAAAAACACAACATCAGATTTTTTTAAAATGCCCGCACCGCATTCGGCGGCAATTTTTCTCCGGCCGAGTATGAATTGGGCATCAGACTGCCAAAATCCATTCTCTCTTTATTTAAAAAGGGAATGTATTTCCTCAAAACTCTTGATAGTGAATTGGGCGGAGAACTGAAAGCGAATTTATAACCCACTATTTTATATTGGCTATTTATAATCACGATTAGCTTATTTGAAAAAAGATATCTTAATAGACTGCTCTTAAACACTTTTAGCTCCGAAACGACCGAAATTGAGTGAGCTTAATGTATCATCATTGAGTCAGGTTCAATGCATTAAATAGTTATATTTTATTAATAAACTCAATGTTAAGCCGCTTTAACCTAAAAAAGCAGTCGGATGCGTAAAAGCCTGATAACTGAATCATGTTTAATTAGAAAAGAGCTGAACATCCGCACTTTTTCGGGATACCTGCCGCTCGTAAGCCGCTGAAATTACCGCCGCCGACGTTACGAATAACAGCAAGTAAGAAATCAAATAACGACAGTTTTGTATGCCGGTAATCACTACCTGATGTTATTCAAGCCTTGCTGTCGGCGTTTTTTTCCGCGTTTAAGAGCGGCGCCGACCGGCTTTTTCCGGGTTAAACTGAGAACGGATAATTTATCGCTTCGTGGTGCTCATATCCCGTCACTTCAAAATCATCCAGAGTGACCCAGGTTTCAAGATCTTCAAAGCTTCTGATTTTAGGGTTAATACGCAGTTGCGGAGAAGCGAAAGGCTCCCGCTTAAGCTGCACATCACGCATCAGCTCCAGTTGATCCTCATAAATATGAGCGTTAACAATCTTATGATACGCCTTGCCCGCCTTTAACCCGTTGATCTGCGCCATAATTTTAAGCAGCGCGAAAACCTGAACCGCATTGAAATTTTTTGTGATATTAGGGGTTATATCTACTACCGTTTCGCACAAAATAACCAATAAATTTTAATTATTCAAAGATACCACACCTTATATTTAACTAGCAGTCTTACAGTGTTTGTCTGCCAAATTAACAAGATTGCCGTTTTCTAAATGATAAACCTGCTCAGCCATTTTGATCGTCTCTTGTCGATGAGCGATCATAACTCTCGTTATTGGCAGATGCTGAATTTGTTCACTGATCTTTGCTTCTTTTTCTTGATCTAAGTGGCTCGTAGCTTCGTCCATAAAGAGTACACAAGGTGACTGATAAAGTGCACGAGCAAGTAGAAGCCGCTGCACTTGACCGCCTGATAAATTTGACCCCATATCACCAACTAATGAATTATAGCCCATAGTCATATTCGTGATGTCATCATGAATAGCCGCTAAATGGGCAGATTGTTCTATTTTTAAGTAATTAGGTTGTGGATCAAAAAAGCTAATGTTATCGGCAATAGAGCCTGCTAATAATGTATCATCCTGCATTACTGCGGCTATTTGTTTTCGATAGATTTTTAAACCAAGTTGCGTGATATTTTTACCATCAAGTAGCACTTTACCTGACGTAGGCTGTAATAACCCTAACATGATTTTCATTAGCGTTGTTTTACGGCTCTTCGTCGTTTCATATGGATTTGAGTAGATCTGATACAGGGCTAGCAATCATAAAAATCATGGTAATAAATGTTCCTGTATTACGATACCCTCTGGCTCGTGCTCTAGCCGCTTGAAATAGACTATTTAAACCTTCCATACGAGCATTCGTATAAGTGGATGACCAGCGCTGTAAAATTCTCTCTGCATGCCTTTCCACAGTTGCAAGTGCTTTTCGAACGGGTTCTAACATCTCAATATCACCCAACTGCTCTTTTGCAAAATTAATGAAATACGTCAGCCTCCAGCGTGCAGCATGAGCGGTTTCAGCTTGACGTATCCACCTAAGTTGTTCCTTAATCCGCCAAGCTGTTGCTGTATTCAGGTCGCTGGATTCTAGCTCTGCAAGTGCTTCTTTTTGTTTCTCAGTAAATGAGCCATCTGCATTTTTTAGTACTGCCCAGCGCAGGCTCTTTGGATGCGGTTGGATTTTTCTCTCCGTTTTACGTACTTCATCAACCGCTTTAGTAAACAGTTGCACAACATGGAACCAATCAACCGTTACGTTAGCATCCGGGAACTCTTCCTCTGTTGCTGACAGAAAGGCTCTTGACATATCACACACGACTTCAAGTACATTATCTGCTTTGCCTTGATGCTCTGTCAGAAAGGACTTAAATCGCTTAACGGTTTCCTTACCTTTTCCGGGCGTAGCGAACACAACAGGCTTGTCTTTCTTGTCCATATCAATGAAAACAGTAACATAGTTGTGGCCACGTTTAGCCGCCGTTTCATCGAATCCAATAGCTTTAAGTGCTGACAAGTCCATCAATGCTAATGCCTTGCTGACGTAGTGTTTGATGATGCGCCAAATACGTTTGTCACGAATTCCAACATATTCAGCACATGCCTTAACCGGCATTTCACGAGCCGGTACCAATACAGATTGTTCGAACAATAACGTGAATTTACTACCCGCTCTCGCCCAAGGGACATTGACACGCTTAACGCCATGCTCAGCACATCGAGTTCTCGGGACGTTTGCTTTGATATAACAGTGATGCTGAAAGAAATTGAGATGACGCCAAGTCAGCGATTTAAAGTCATGTGCCGGACAAGCTTTTGAGCAAGTCGGGCAGGGATACAAGCTTCCTCGTTCAGCTTCAATTTCGAGAACAAGTTCATTAGGTGAGGCTGATATATCCAGGTGTTGGTTAACCAACTTCCAAGGCGCTTCTATACCAAGGCCGAGCATCAAAACTTGATTTCCATCCATGTATTTACTTCCAACTCTTGACTGCAAAACTGGGTTTATTATCTCAGAAATAAATCCATTAAATCCACACTAAACGACGAAGAGCCTGTTTTACCTGCCCCTGATGAACCAGTAATAGCAATGGATTCACCAGCACTCAACGTAAGGTTAATATTATTCAATATAGGTTCTTCTTCACTGTAATTAAAGCAGACATCTTCCAAAGTTAACTGTCCATTACCTTGATTTGCTTCAGGTGAACTTTCATTGGATAGATGCCCAATCTCCCCCTCACGATTAGCTCTGACTCTTCTACACAAATCTAAATTAAATTAAACTTTTTTAAAACCCGTTGATCTGTTCAAGAAATTCCTTCACAAAGAGTAGCGAATAATGTCAATTTTTGATCATAAACAGTGGGCGCAAGCCCACTTTCAAAATGCAAAGCTTGGTGATTCCGGACGAACTGAAAGACTAGCGGAAACCGCTGCTGACATGGCTCGCTGCAGCGGGAAGTCTATCGCTTCATCCTGTCAGGGAGATGAAGCTAAGCAAGAAGGGGCTTATCGGTTAATCCGTAACGATAAAGTTTCACCGGAGGTGATACGCTGCTCAGGCTTTGACTACACAGCCGAACAAGCCAAGTCATATACAGAAATTTTGGCTATGGATGATACGACTTCAGCCGGCTTTAAACATAAGGTCGCATCAGAGCCAGGGAAACCTGGCAGCGTCAAAGATAAATCCCGCGGGTGGTGGATTCACTCAACCTTATTGATAGATGCCTTTACCACAAAAACCATCGGGCTTATTCATCAGGACTGGTGGTGCCGTCCTGACGACCCCGCAGACGCCGATGAAAAAGAAAGCGGAAAATGGGCGGATGCGTCGCACTTTTGCCGCCAACGCTTAGGTGACACTATGTCCCGGGTTATTTCGGTCTGTGACACAGAGGCGGACATACAAAGCTATCTGCAAGATAAGCAAGCCCATAATGAACGTTTTGTCGTGCGGGCGAAGCATAACAGAAAGATCCTTGAGTCTGAATTACCCTTATTTGAATATCTTGAAACCCGGCCGGAGCTGGGGTCATACACGATAGATATTCCGCAAAAAGGAATGAAAGACAGTAAAGGGAAACCCGTTAATCGAAAAGCCAGAAAAGCCAAATTGACGGTAAAAGCGGCGACGGTCACCCTGAAGTCTGAGGGTGAGATGAAGCCGGTTAACGTGGTTTATGCTCAAGAGAAAACCTCAAAAAAAGAGGTAGAGCCGTTGCGTTGGGTGTTGCTGACAACAGAGCCTGCAGGAACCTTATCACAGGCCTTGCGTGTTATTGATATTTATACCGCAAGGTGGCGGATTGAAGATTTCCATAAGGCGTGGAAAACAGGCGCCGGTGCCGGGCGTCAGAGGATGACTGACCCCAAAAACTTAGAAAGAGCGTTATCGATTCTCGCTTTTATCGGTGTTCGGTTGCTGCAATTAAGGGAGGCAATAACTATCCCGTATTATTTACGTAAAAAAGGGTTAGCCGAAGCGGCTAATGAACTGGAAAATCAAAGCTGCGAAACCGTATTCGAAGAAGATGAACGGAAGGTATTGATGAAGGTGAAAAAGCCAGGGGGCTGGAACGGCAAAGATGTGCCAAGCTTGAAATGGGCTTATCAATCGCTCGCAAAACCGGGCGGTTTTACAGACACCAAACGTACGGGTATCGCGGGTTGGGAAACAATCTGGGAAGGCTGGAGAACCCTTCAATCTTATGTTGTAGGATATCGGACAGCAAAAGAAATGCTAGCTGATGGTGAAATGCTTTGAGATCTGATCAAGAGACAGCTTCAGGTCTGCTATAACATTTGAGGGTTGAATCGATGCCATTGTCACAACTACTTGATTTATTGAGTAAAAGTCTGAATCATATACCCCTGCCTTGTCAGGGGTAGAGTCAGCCGAAAGCTTTAAAGATCCGCGAGAAATAGTCGGTCATAATAATGCTGAACAAAATCAACCTGCAATTCGGTAAAAAGCGACACATGCTGAAGTAAGTGTCATTGCGGTCTATATTTATTTATGCCACTTCTAACGCTTCTCACAGTCGTTCAGTAGGTCTTTAACAAACTCTTTTGTTTTTGGTAGCGCCTGTCTGTCATTAAAAACAGACATACAAACAAGAGTAAGTGGTTTTATCTCATTGAAAACTCTTTTAATCACTGTCAATTCCCCAGAATTAAAGCGCAAATCTGAATTTTCCAAACTCAAAGAATTTGTTTTAAAATCAAGTCGGCACTCTATTTTACAAATTAAGTCACGTTTAGGAAAAATAGGATTCAAAGGAATATTAAAACCGAAAGTTATGCTGCTTCTGGATTGCATAACCGCATTAGAAATTCCTATTAATAAACTAGAATAATTTTCCTGATCAGTTAAATAAGCTTCTAATAATTCCTTTACATACTTTTCATTAATAGCAATTGCAGAGTACGATATTAGTTGTCGCGGTTGTTTTACGCTCTCTGTATTAAGCGTTGATGCGGTTTCCTCACTTAGATTTTTTCTCTCCAGCTCCAAACTACTCATACCATAATCAGACTGCCGTTTTGTTGCTGAGATTAACAGCGGTTTTTTTTTAATTTCCTGATTATCCTGAGCATATCCACCAGAAATTATGTGCTGTTTATTCACATATGACTCGGTAATGCAAGAAGCACTGGCAGATCTTAAGCGTTCATAAGTTGGTTTTGATAATTCTGCGTATTTCTTTTGGCTGATTGTTGATACATGTGCTTTGCTGATAACGGTATTGTCAGCAGGGTGTGTTATTGGAAGAGATATATTTTTTTGTACACACTGATGGCTCTTTACAGGCTCTCTTTCTCCTCTGTACCCCTGGCTCATATCAGATGCGGATGCCGCGGGAGGCTTGAAATCAAAGTGGGAGCAAGGAACCTGTGAAGGGTTTTTGACAGTTATTAAAGCTCTAAAAGATTCTGTCCTAAATCCGCCGGAATCAAATCTGTGAAAAAATAAATCCGACAAATTTCCCTGTTCTTTAAAGTTTACAACCCACATTTTAGTTCTTTCGTTTTGAAATATTTTTATCTGCAAAAAAAAAACCTATTTTAATCTGGGCATCTGACTCGCAGACAGAAAAATATTCTGAAACTACCTTTTCTAGCTTTTGTACATTTATGGATTTTTTTTGTAATGTTTTTTCAATATCTTTTACTGAAAGCTTAGTCATCAAATCCCGGTTTCTGTAAATTTCATTTGAATCAAGGGTTAAGTTTTTGAAAATTATATGCGACATCATAAAGTGTTCCTGTTAGTCATTACTCAATAAATTTCGATCGTTAATTTTTAAAAACAAAAGGTCATGATTTTTGTGTAATATCTTCCTCAATTGTTATTGTGGCAATGTAATTCAGATCCGCGGCATAATAAAATCCCGCATCAAGATGATATTTCCGCTAGTCGCAACATATTTATTTGTTTAAACCTACTGACTACTGCGTTTACTTACGATTTTTATCCGCCTTAAAGGTACTTAAAAAGTTACTTGAAGTCAGATAATCAAGCTTCTTTTATTATTTAGAGCATTTAAAATTAATTATAGCATTTAAGATTAAGAAACGTGATATAGCACACATTTATTAGTCTCCTAAATCCGCCGGAATCAAACCTGTGAAAAAATAAATCCGACAAGTTTCCCTGTTCTTTAAAGTTAAAAACCCACATTTTGGTTCTTTCGTTTTGAAATATTTTTATCTGCAAAAAAAAACCTATTTTAATCTTGGCATCTGACTCGCAGACAGAAAAATATTCTGAAACTACCTGTTTCTAGCTTTTGTACATTTATGGGAATTTTTTTGTAATGTTTTTTCAATATCTTTTACTGAAACTTTAGTCATCAAATCCCGGTTTCCGTAAATTTCATTTGAATCAAGGATTAAGTTTTTAAAATTTATATTCGACATCATAAAGTGTTCCGGTTAGTCACTACTCAATAAATTTCGATCGTTAATTTTTAAAAACAAAAGGTCATGATTTTTGGTATAATATCTTCCTCAATTGTTATTGTGGTAATGTAATTCAGATCCGCGGCATAATAAAATCCCGCATCAAGCTGATATTTCCGCTAGTCGCAACATATTTATTTATTTAAATCTACTGACTACTGCGTTTACTTACGATTTTTATCCGCCTTAAAGGTACTTAAAAAGTTACTTGAAGGTAGATAATCAAGCTTCTTTTATTATTATAGTATTTAAGATTAAGAAACGTGATATAGCACACATTTATTAGTATCGCATAAGGTTAAAACTCCCGTCTTTAAGGACGGGTAGCTTTCAGCTAGCAGTTGCCTTTATTATGTCTAAATGCAGTAAAGACAAGGCCTGACTCTTCTACACAAATCTAAATTAAGTTGAACTTTCTGAAAATCCGTTGATCTGATCAAGAAATTCCTTAACGAAGAGTAACGAACAA
>CBDAVB010000039.1:0-73963 GCA_965200795.1 Parashewanella sp. | reverse complement strand
TTTGATGAGCAGGAACGATTTCCACCGAACGGCTGGCTTCGCACCTCCCCATTAAAAGACGGCACACTTGAACTGTATATTCGAAACCAGAAATACCTTTTACATTTTAGTTGGTGCGGGTAAGCGGATCTGCACAGACTTTGAATATGTTGCATTGTTATTAAACTAAAGCAATAAGAGCAAAGCGATACTGTCACTTTGCTCTTATTTGATGCTAAAGACTCTATTATCCCACATTTCGCATGGGGATTTAAGTATCCCCTATATTTTCAACTATTAACAAAAAAGAAACATAGTTCTTGTAGTGCTGTCATACGGTTTACCAAATTTCAGGTATTCCAATAGGCTTCTGTCGTGAAGCTAGACTTTTCCTGTCTTAACATTACGCAATGTTGTAAATACGACTCACCTCACTACCAAACAGGGTTAAAATTTTTCTCTTTTCTGGAGTAATACCCGATATCGCTGAACCTTGCCCTTTAATCTTAACGACATGAACAGTGCTCATTACTTGAAATATGGCTCTTCGTCGTTTAGTGTGGATTTAATGGATTTATTTCTGAGATAATAAACCCAGTTTTGCAGTCAAGAGTTGGAAGTAAATACATGGATGGAAATCAAGTTTTGATGCTCGGCCTTGGTATAGAAGCGCCTTGGAAGTTGGTTAACCAACACCTGGATATATCAGCCTCACCTAATGAACTTGTTCTCGAAATTGAAGCTGAACGAGGAAGCTTGTATCCCTGCCCGACTTGCTCAAAAGCTTGTCCGGCACATGACTTTAAATCGCTGACTTGGCGTCATCTCAATTTCTTTCAGCACCACTGTTATATCAAAGCAAACGTCCCGAGAACTCGATGTGCTGAGCATGGCGTTAAGCGTGTCAATGTCCCTTGGGCGAGAGCGGGTAGTAAATTCACGTTATTGTTCGAACAATCTGTATTGGTACCGGCTCGTGAAATGCCGGTTAAGGCATGTGCTGAATATGTTGGAATTCGTGACAAACGTATTTGGCGCATCATCAAACACTACGTCAGCAAGGCATTAGCATTGATGGACTTGTCAGCACTTAAAGCTATTGGATTCGATGAAACGGCGGCTAAACGTGGCCACAACTATGTTACTGTTTTCATTGATATGGACAAGAAAGACAAGCCTGTTGTGTTCGCTACGCCCGGAAAAGGTAAGGAAACCGTTAAGCGATTTAAGTCCTTTCTGACAGAGCATCAAGGCAAAGCAGATAATGTACTTGAAGTCGTGTGTGATATGTCAAGAGCCTTTCTGTCAGCAACAGAGGAAGAGTTCCCGGATGCTAACGTAACGGTTGATTGGTTCCATGTTGTGCAACTGTTTACTAAAGCGGTTGATGAAGTACGTAAAACGGAGAGAAAAATCCAACCGCATCCAAAGAGCCTGCGCTGGGCAGTACTAAAAAATGCAGATGGCTCATTTACTGAGAAACAAAAAGAAGCACTTGCAGAGCTAGAATCCAGCGACCTGAATACAGCAACAGCTTGGCGAATTAAGGAACAACTTAGGTGGATACGTCAAGCTGAAACCGCTCATGCCGCCCGTTGGAGGCTGACGTATTTCATTAATTTTGCAAAAGAGCAGTTGGGTGATATTGAGATGTTAGAACCCGTTCGAAAAGCACTTTCAACCGTGGAAAGGCATGCAGAGAGAATTTTACAGCGCTGGTCATCCACTTATACGAATGCTCGTATGGAAGGTTTAAATAGTCTATTTCAAGCGGCTAGAGCACGAGCCAGAGGGTATCGTAATACAGGAACATTTATTACCATGATTTTTATGATTGCTAGCCCTGTATCAGATCTACTCAAATCCATATGAAACGACGAAGAGCCTGAAATATCCACCTCAATGTTGGTGTGAAAGTCGGTTTATTCGTCTGACTGCGTATTCCGGTAAAAATGAACGATGATTCCGGTTGATCGTGAACACCTGAATTTTCAACGCATCAAGTTCTCTGTATTTTTACTCTAAGTGTTCACCATCAGTCAAGATTTCCTCTCTTTTTCGCATAGATTCACCCTTTAATTTCAGTCGATGAGCGTTATGCATTAATCGATCTAAGATGGCGTCAGCCGGAGTGTTATCTCCGATAGCCTGATGCCATTGTTCCGTCGGTAACTGGCTTATCATGATGGTTGAGTTTGTTCTGTGCCGGTCGTCCATGATCTCCATTAAATCACTGCGACTTGCCGCTGTAAGCGGCTCCAGTCCCCAGTCATCGATGATAAGTAAGTGTGTCACCGCTAAGGTTTTTAGCAGCCTTTGGTAAGTGCCGTCGACTTTAGCCTGTGAGAGCGTAAGCAGCAGCCGTGATAGCCTGAAGTAGCGAACGCTATAGCCTTTAAGGCAGGCGCTGTGCCCCAGCGCACAAGCTAAATAGGTTTTACCGCAACCACATGATCCTGTGAGTAATGTGTTCTGACCTTTGTTTATCCATTCACATTGGATCAGTCCGGACATTTGGCTGCGTTTCAGTCCTCTGGGGTGCTGATAGTCGATTTCTGAGGCTGTTGCATTCAGTTTGAGTTTGGCATTGCGTAGTAACCGTTGCTGCTTACGGTTATCCCGATAAAGAGATTCACTTTCAACGATGTATTGCAGTCGCTCTTCAAATGATAGGTCACCGTAATGACCTGATTGTTCGTAATGACCTGATTGTTCTTGCTGGCTGAGTAACGCTTGTGCCATACCGGATAATTTCAGCTGACGCAGCTGCGCGATTAAAGGCTCGATCATCATAATTGTTCTCCTTAGCGGAAGGCATCTGAGCCACGAATTTTTTCGTGGTGCTGAGGTAAATCAAAGCTTTGTTGCTTGCTATTCACTAGCTTGTCTTGGTTACTTTTGAGGATGTCACTGATGTGTCGATAACGATCAAGCTTGTGTTGATTGGCGATAGCGCAAGCATTGTTCAGGCGCTCATTTGAGTAAATTTTTGATAACTTTAGTACCCCTAAACACAGGTTATAGGCTTGCTCAGGGTGTGTTCGGCTATCCAGTTGATGCTTTATCCATTTTGTGACCTCAGAGCCGATACTGCCTGCCCGGTTTAAGAAGCGCCCCGGATTCCATTCATGGTGTTTCTCATGACGTTTCGGCATATGTTGAGGTTCTGTGGTCGCACCCGGTCGATGCTTACGGATATGGTGGCAAATGGCTTTGCCCCGGAAGTAAACGCCTGGCTGCTTGTCACTGACGTGTAGCTCAACTTTTTCACCAACGAGGTGATGAGGGACAGAGTAATTATGACGGTCATATTTGATGTGGTAGTCGATACCAACTTTAGCGGATTTAATGTCAACATAGTGATAAGGCAGTTTGGGCAGAGGTGCTAACGCGGGTTTATCTGGGCTCTCAAATAAGCTTAACCTGTTACCGTCTAACTGCTTAAAAGGCTTGAGGTTCACTTCTTTGAGCAAGGCTTTTATGCACTGGTTAAGCTCTCCCGGTGAGAAGAAGGTTTGATGGCGAAGTTTGGCTAATATCCGGCACTCGATGATTTGCACACCAACTTCAGCTTTCGATTTGTCTTTGGGTTTGTAAGGTCTGGCTGGGATGACAGCGACATCATAATGCGCAGCCAGTTGTTGATAAGAAGGGTTGAGATCTGGATCGTAACGACAAGCTTTGCTAACACCAGATTTAAGGTTATCGGGGATCACTATTTTGGGCACACCACCAAAGAACTCAAATGCCCTAACATGGCTTTCCAGCCAGTCTGGTAGTGACTGCGTACGCGTCGCTTCAACATAGGTATGGTTGGAGGCACCAGGCACAGCAACGAAGATTTGTGCCGTTCTGACTTCTCCAGTTGAGCCGCAGACGATTGGGATCGTTTGCCCCGCATAATCAACAAACAGCTTTTCTCCGGCCTTGTGAACTTGCCTCATTGAGCGTTGTTGTTTTTTCTGCCAATTCATATAGCGATCGCAGAACTGTGAGTAACTATAACAGCGGTTAGGATGCTGCCGGGTATATTCTTCCCGGAGTAAGTGTTTTGTGACGCCTTTTCGCTTGAGTTCTAAATGAACCTCTGCCCAATCAGGAACAAAGAACTTCGTGGATTTGACGGTATCGGATTGAGGGTAGAACTGGCGAGCTAAAGCAGCGTCATCTAAATCATCAGGCAATGGCCATGACAACTGTAATTGCCTGGCTTTTTCTAACAGTTTATGAATGGCACCAACACTGAGCTTTGTGCTAGCACTGATCTTACGAAGGCTAAGTTTTGCGCTGAGGCTAAGTCGAAGAACTTCTCTAATATTTCGCATTGTGACTCGTTTTCCTGCCATTACCATCTTCCTTGTTCTTAAAAGGTTGATGGTAGTAGTTGAAATTACAATGCGTTGAAAGATTCTGGTTTATTGTGAACAGTCATTCCGGAAATGGAGCAAAATCGTTCACAAACAAACCGGAATTGGTGTTCATTTTCAAACCAGAATAAGTGTTCACGATGAACCGGAATAGGTGTTCACCTTAGGCCGGAATATGCAGTCTGACTAAGGATCGTTTCATTATTTCTTTTCAGTGATTCTCTAAATTGATATTGCCCTGGGTTGTAGACCATTAAGCTGAAGGTCATTATCATCATTAGGGCATTGATGCGCTCTGGTCTTTTTAAAAATAGGTTGTCTAAGTGGAAGGCTGGGTCTTTGATAAGACGAAAGCCTCGCTCAACACCTTGTTGACTCTTGTAGCTATCAAGTACGGCTTTAGGAGACATATCAAAATGATTGGTCGCCAAAACAAATCGACCCACTCGATTTCGGTAGGGGCGCTGCCTGTCCTCTGAAGGTGTGAATGCTGTTTCTATTTGATAGTGAGAAAACTCTTGTTTAGCACCTTTTTTCGGGCGTCCTTTACTCGGGTATTTTTTTATCTCAACCAGCTGGTAACTCACATCGTGGTATTTTACTGTTTTTGCAAATTGTTCAAAGGCTTGCTCTGCATCGGCACGACAAAATAATTCTTTTTTTGCGAGCTTGTTAGCCTCACGTTCAATACGGTCTTTTTCTTCTTGTATTTGGCTTTCTAGTGTTTTTAACTGCTTTTTTGCCGCTTGTTTTGAGTACACCATCAAGTTGCATTGCGTTAACCCTCGCTCGGTATGCCCAAACCATGCACCTTGGTTGTCATCATCTAATTCAATCCAAGAAAATTGGCTTTCATCCGCTTCTCTTAGCTGCTTTATCAAAGTGATGTGGTTGGGGATGCGAGTGATCCAATGATAAAACGCATTTTTGAGTTCATCATTGACATACAGAGCCGAGTCAGCGACAACTGTCGTATCTGGCGCTTGTTTCAACTGCTCTCTAAAAGCCTTAATGCACGCTAATGTGTTATGAAAATTAGTCTTATCTTGGCTGTTGCCATCTAACGGCTCAAACCATACCGGCATTTGTGCAGAGCCACTGACGGTCAGTGACATCATCATTTGTTTTAAATCCGGGCGATGATCTTTTGAGTAACCATACATAGGCAAAGCAGGTAAGTCATCTTGATTTTTATAGTCAATGTCATACTCACCATGTAAAGAAAAACTGGTGGTATCGAGGTGTAGCACTTGCCTTTCTTCTTGTCCAAAAAAATCGAGATACACCTCATTGGCGATTTCAGCAAATAGTTGCATCACTCCATATTCGTAGCACTTATCTAAAGTTCGTCCTAAAGCATCATCATTGAGATGTTCAGGTTTTACGCCTTTACCTATTAATAGCTCGATAGGTTTTCCAGTAAAGAATTTCGGTGTGAGATAAATTGGATTTTGCGTAAAACCTAACCCATTTAAAATCATGGCTTTTATGCGTTGACCGTGGCTCACATGGGACTGTTGCTGATTAAGAATAGGAAGTCGAGCATCAATGCGCTCAACCAGTTTGAGTTTATCAACCAGTCCGGCGGCTATACCAAGATGGTCTATATTCTGAATTGTTAATTGATCTTCATCCAGCATTTTAAAGTGGGATTTTGCAGAGAATTAGGGCATTCTGCTAAAAAAATCAGAGCTTGCCTGTGATCTTTTAGCTATGTTCTTGTGATCTATTTGCCATAGTTGTTGTGATCTTTATGCCCTAATTAGCTGCAAGTAATTAGTCGGTCATGAAAAACATCTAACATTCTGATCGCTAATAAAATATAGCTATTTGATACATTCAATTTCGACCAGAAATGATATAGTTAACCTATGGTTTCTGGTCGTTTTGGGTGCTAAAAATGCTCAAAGAAAGCCCGTCAAATTTACCTCATGACAGTCTGTTTAATATCACAGACCAACTTCTGCAAACTCACCCTTTACTCATTTTAGCTAATGCCTTTGATTGGCGAGCGTTGGAAGAAGAGTTCAAGCCGTTATACAAAAAATTAGGCCGTAAAGCGAAGCCAATTCGGTTGATGTGCGGTTTGCTAATACTCAAGCAGCTCTACAAATTGAGCGATGAAGCTCTGGTCGAACAATGGCTGATGAACGTGTATTTTCAAGTGTTTTGTGGTGAGACAGAGTTTCAAACAGCACGCCCTTGTGATGCCAGTGAACTCAGTGTTTTTCGTAAGCGCATCGGTGAAAAAGGCTGTGAAAAAATCTTTGCATTATCTGTGGCGCTACACGGTTACAAAGCTGAAGATGACACCGTGTACGTTGATACAACCGTCCAAGAAAAAGCCATTACTTATCCGACAGATAGCAAGCTTGCCATCAAGGTGGTTAACCGACTCAATAAACTAGCCAAAGTATTTGGGATCAAGCAAAGACGTACTTATGTCAAAGAAGTCAAACAGCTACGCATTGACTGTCGAAGCTTTAGACATGCCAAAAATCGAAGCAAAGCCAGAAGAGCGTTAAAAAGGTTACGTGTTATCGCAGGTAAGCTTTTAAGGGAGCTACAACGCAAACTTCCACAAGATGTCCTTGATTTACAAAAATAGAATTTTTCCAATTATGAAAAAGCCATTACACAGCAACATAAAGACAAGAACAAGATTTACAGCCTTCATGAACCCGATGTTTACTGCGTAGGGAAAGGCAAAGACCATAAGCCATACGAGTATGGTAAAAAGGCTTCTGTCGTGCTCACAGAGCAGAGTCAATTAATCATCGGTGTCGCCAGTCATGACGAGCATGAACACGACTCAAAATTGCTTAAGCCTGCACTTGACCATGCCCATAAACATCGAAACAATAAAATCACTACAGCCGTTGTAGATAAAGGCTATAAAGGGTGTAAGCAGTATGTTGACCAAGAAGTTGTTATCCCAAATCGACCATTAAAACGAGACTCGAAAGCTAAGAGAAAACGTAAAAGTGAACTCTGTAAAAAACGGGCAACTATTGAGCCTGTAATCGGGCATTTGAAGAGTGATTTTAGGCTCTGTAAGAACTGGTTAAAGGGCAGTGTTGGCGACTCAATAAACCTTCTAATGGCTGCGTGTGCCTGGAACCTGAGAAAGTGGTTAGCCATTTTCTTTTTGCTCGAAAAAGATGGTGAGTTTTGACTATTTTGTAGTGAAATTGATGCGAAATATAAGAAATGTTGCTTTTGGGTACGGCTCTGAATTTTGCGTAAATCAGATGCCGTACATTTTAAATCTTGAAGTTATGTTTTTCAGTACCGACTAATTATAACGGTTATAGTTTTGCAGGTTTTTGGGTGCCTGAATGTTCGGATCAGCCTGTAAGAAACGAACTAGATTTGGATCGTAGATCCTACCGCCCATTTGCGGACAGGCAACCTATTAAAAAATAAGGATTATTTAAACTTTACTTTCAGTATCTTACACTTAATCAATGTTCATAACTTTGATGCACTTGAACAAAACATTCATTGTTTAGGCGAATAATTAATATTTATATCACTCCGTCGCCGATTTCGTGCTAACATAGGTCAGGCGATACAATTGTCATATAAAACATCTGTCGCCCCATTTCTGTATTAAGGAGGTTCACCATGTTTATTGGCAGAGAAACTGAAATATCAGAATTGCACGAAGCGATAGCCTCTTCTGATGGTCTTGCAAAAGTTATTGTATTAACAGGACGTCGAAGGGTTGGTAAAAGTGCCTTAATTGAGCACTTCTGCCGTAATTGCCTTGATATACCATTTTATAAATTAATCGGTACGCCTCCTCAAAAGGTCAATAGAACAAACCTCGAACTTGCGAACTTAGCCGTACAAATGAAAGACACCTTTGATGTTCCAAAGCCAAATCTTACTGATTGGGATGAAGCATTATGGGCCATGGCTAAATACGTAGAACATGGTAATTGTGTACTCATGATTGACGAAATCAATTGGTTTGGTAAGTCTCATGGTGATATCACAAATATCCTGTTTACCTTGTGGGAAAACAAACTTAAACACATCAAAGGCTTCACATTAATCCTGACAGGCTCGTTAGCCAGTTGGATTAAGAAATATATCAGCGAGTCAGAAGGCTGGTACGGAAGGCTCTCCTGGGAAAAGGTATTGCAGCCGTTACCGTTAAAGGACGCATTAAAAATCATTCCTGAGACGATTAAACAGCGAATGGCAGTGAGTGAACAGCTAAGATATTTAATGGTATCAGGAGGAATTCCAAGTTACCTCGAAGTTTTTAACTTTTCGAAAAGTCTCGAAGATAACCTCAAACGTAACGCTTTTTCTCAGAGTGGCTATTTATATCGAGAATTCGACATATTAATGAAGGATCTGTTCAGAACTAAAGGTGAGCGTGTAAAGTCTATTCTGAACATTCTGTCCTCAGGCAAACATACTGCGGTAGAGCTTGCAAAAAAGTTAGATTTAGAAAAACCTAACGGGCATTTATATCAAGATTTGGACATGATGGAGCAAAGCGCTTTTATTCGAAGCGTAAAACCGTGGGATCTATCCAGCGGCAAGTTTGAGCAGCGTGACGCACAGTATTACATATCTGATCCTTATCTTCGTTTCTACTATAAGGCGATAGCGCCTAAGCAAGAAGCAATTAAACTAGATACGGCACAATTACCAGATAACTTGGACTCTTTACTTGGGTATCAGTTTGAATATGTAATGCGGGAAAATCTGCCGTTAGTCTATCAAGCGTTATCGATGAATGCTGAGGATGTGATCCGTGCTGCGCCCTATCAAACGAAAGGCTTACAAATTGACTTACTGATTGAAACCAGACGTTACTTTTATATTGTTGAAATGAAGTTTCAGCACAAAAAACTCTCTACTGATGTCATTCAAAATATGAAGCAAAAACTAGAAAAGTTTGCTTGTCCAAGTAATAAAAGCATTCGTACCGCCATTATCAACGTAAATGGCGCTGAGGATAAAGTAAAAAACAGCGATTATATTGATATCTGCACTAACATATCAGAATTACTATAATACCGACATTTCGCACTGAAATTTCCTAATGCCTAACAATAATTACTTGCAGCTAATTAGGGCATAAAGATCACAACAACTATGGCAAATAGATCACAAGAACATAGCTAAAAGATCACAGACAAGCTCTGATTTTTTTAGCAGAATGCCCTAATTCTCTGCAAAATCCCACTTTGAAATGCTGGATGAAGATCAATTAACAATTCAGAATATAGACCATCTTGGTATAGTCGCCGGACTGGTTGATAAACTCAAACTGGTTGAGCGCATTGATGCTCGACTTCCTATTCTTAATCAGCAACAGTCCCATGTGAGCCACGGTCAACGCATAAAAGCCATGATTTTAAATGGGTTAGGTTTTAACGCAAAATCCAATTTATCTCACACCGAAATTCTTTACTGGAAAACCTATCGAGCTGAGTAGTCAGTCAAATGTAATCGAATATTCTCCTCCGAATGACTGAAATACTCGTTCCAGTTCGCTCTTAAATTCAGAAAAGGTTTTGATACAGAATAAGTTAAACCATTCATAAGTACCTAGTCAATTGCTTTCATCTGAAGAAGTCGCTCTTGACTGGCGTTTCAGAAAGAAAAATATTCGATTACATTTGACTGGGTACTTATTTGACGTTCCCCCACAATATTTCTATCAAATTCAACTCTGGGGAGTAAGTGGGCAAATAACACACAATTAAGTTGTCCTGCACTTTCCATTTTTCGAGCTGGCTTTTAAAAGCTGCACTGGTATGAATTTTAGCATTATCAACGATCACGAGAGTAGTCCGCTTACCAAACCCAAATTGAGGCAATTTCATTTTTTCTGCAAATTCTTCAAATGCTTCTATCACTTTTTTGCTATCTACTCGTTCCGTTGTCGAGTAAGTGAATAAATCATTATTTTTACTCATAAAGCCTAAGACATTTATTCGTTTACTTTTAACAGAAGGGATGCGTAATTGCTCACCTATTGGCTGCCAAGCATAGGGGATACATGGTTGTTGGCTGAACCCAGATTCATCAAAATAGAATAGATTAATCAAGCCATTATCTGCCGCTAACTGTGCACTTTTTAGAGCCTGCTTCATCTCTGAAAATTGCGCTTCATTACGTTTATGCTTACAACTACGGCGTACTCTTTTATAAACCAATCGGCATTTCTTTGCGATTCGAGTTATTGTTGATTGAGAGGCTTTTTTTTTAGTTTCTTTTTCAAGAGCTGCTTGTGTATAGCTTATCCGCCTTGGCTCTTCAGATATCAACTGTTTTGCTCTTTCTACTTCTTGCTCATCATAAATAGGTGATCGACCGCCAGAGTGACACTTATAGAGTCCACTGAGCCCTTCTTTTTCCCAATCATCTAGCCAGCGAGAAACGGTCTGATATTGTATGTCAAAAAAGATGGCAATTTGGGTAACAGAAAAACCTCTATTGCTAAGCAAAACAGCATGGGCACGTTCTCTTACGTAAGGTTGAGGTGCAAGTCTTGATGCGTATTTCAATGTTTCTATGATGTTTTCATCTGTAATTGCAGTTACCGTTTTCATGATGAGTACTTTCGAAACTTAAACGGAATTTTAGATTAACATATGTGAGCGATTTTTTATTCGGAAGCATTTGACTGGTTACTTATTATATAGGTAAAGGCGTAAAACCTGAACATCTCAATGATGATGCTTTAGGACGAACTTTAGATAAGTGCTACGAATATGGAGTGATGCAACTATTTGCTGAAATCGCCAATGAGGTGTATCTCGATTTTTTTGGACAAGAAGAAAGGCAAGTGCTACACCTCGATACCACCAGTTTTTCTTTACATGGTGAGTATGACACTGACTATAAAAATCAAGATGACTTACCTGCTTTGCCTATGTATGGTTACTCAAAAGATCATCGCCCGGATTTAAAACAAATGATGATGTCACTGACCGTCAGTGGCTCTGCACAAATGCCGGTATGGTTTGAGCCGTTAGATGGCAACAGCCAAGATAAGACTAATTTTCATAACACATTAGCGTGCATTAAGGCTTTTAGAGAGCAGTTGAAACAAGCGCCAGATACGACAGTTGTCGCTGACTCGGCTCTGTATGTCAATGATGAACTCAAAAATGCGTTTTATCATTGGATCACTCGCATCCCCAACCACATCACTTTGATAAAGCAGCTAAGAGAAGCGGATGAAAGCCAATTTTCTTGGATTGAATTAGATGATGACAACCAAGGTGCATGGTTTGGGCATACCGAGCGAGGGTTAACGCAATGCAACTTGATGGTGTACTCAAAACAAGCGGCAAAAAAGCAGTTAAAAACACTGGAAAGCCAAATACAAGAAGAAAAAGACCGTATTGAACGTGAGGCTGACAAGCTCGCAAAAAAAGAATTATTTTGTCGTGCCGATGCAGAGCAAGCCTTTGAACAATTTGCAAAAACAGTAAAATACCACGATGTGAGTTACCAGCTAGTTGAGATAAAAAAATACCCGAGTAAAGGACGCCCGAAAAAAGGTGCTAAACAAGAGTTTTCTCACTATCAAATAGAAACAGCATTCACACCTTCAGAGGACAGGCAGCGCCCCTACCGAAATCGAGTGGGTCGATTTGTTTTGGCGACCAATCATTTTGATATGTCTCCTAAAGCCGTACTTGATAGCTACAAGAGTCAACAAGGTGTTGAGCGAAGCTTTCGTCTTATCAAAGACCCAGCCTTCCACTTAGACAACCTATTTTTAAAAAGACCAGCGCATCAATGCCCTAATGATGATAATGACCTTCAGCTTAATGGTCTACAACCCAGGGCAATATCAATTTAGAGAATCACTGAAAAGAAATAATGAAACGATCCTTAGTCAGACGAATAAACCGACTTTCACACCAACATTGAGGTGGATATTTCAAGTAATGAGCACTGTTCATGTCGTTACGATTAAAGGGCAAGGTTCAGCGATATCGGGTATTACTCCAGAAAAGAGAAAAATTTTAACCCTGTTTGGTAGTGAGGTGAGTCGTATTTACAACATTGCGTAATGTTAAGACAGGAAAAGTCTAGCTTCACGACAGAAGCCTATTGGCATACCTGAAATTTGGTAAACCGTATGACAGTACTACAAGAACTATGTTTCTTTTTTGTTAATAGTTGAAAATATAGGGGATACTTAAATCCCCATGCGAAATGTGGGTTATAACCTGTCTGTTAAAGAGCTTTCAAAGCTCGAAAAGAGTGTTAAGGATCATGAAAATGAAATCAGAGCCGATTGGAAAAAACACTTTGGTTAAGGTCTTGGGGCTTACACCTCATGGTCTTTGGTTGTTCGCTCAAGGCGAAGAGCACTTTTTGAGTTACACAGAGTTCCCTTGGTTTGAAAATGCGCCAGTGAAATCTGTGTTTAAGGTAGAGCAGCAAGGGCGTGATGGTTTCTGTTGGCCTGAACTTGATGTTGATTTATCAATGGATGGTATTAAGCATCCAGAAAAGTACCCATTAAAGGCAAGGCATTAATTATGGTAAAAGTAACTTCACAACGTGCGATAAATATTCAGAAAGTTTCTGATTTGAAAGAAAGCGTTGAAAGTAGCGGAGACAAAACAATTTGGCTCATAGACAATGAAGAATTTACCTATCAAAAAGGTGATGGCTTCATAAAAAGCCGTACAGGTATCGGCTCTCCACGGGAAATTTGGCCGTTAGATGGAAATACTAGAAAGTCTGCGAAAGCCAAGATTTTTGAACTAATCACTCATGTTACGCAACAGCCTCAGATTTAGTGCATAATCTGAGGCATGAACGAAGCATTAGTAGACCTGTATAGCGATTACCTACTTTCCAGCTTTGGACAAGCAACAGCCACAGGGATGTCAGAAATGCTGGATGGTGCTTACAGTCATGATCAGGTAACAAGACTCCTCTCCACGAACGACTTTACCAGTAAGACATTGTGGGGAATGGTGAAATCTACAGTTAGGCAAATAGAGTCAGAAGATGCTGTATTGATTTTCGATGACACAATTGAAGAAAAACCTTATACAGATGAAGATGCCTTAGTTACTTGGCATTATGACCACACAAAAGGGCGAATGGTTAAAGGCATAAACCTGCTTAACTGCCTTTATCACACGCAAGGCGTATCCATTCCTGTTTCTTACAAACTTATTGAAAAGCCGGTTCAATATTGTGATTTAAAAACAAAGAAGCTACGTAGAGCTTCTGAAACAACAAAAAATGAAGATTTTAGAGAAATTTTACATGTAAGTTGTCAAAACCAACTTAAATTTAAATATGTGTTAGCCGACTCTTGGTTTTGTTCAAATGAAAATATGAAATATATCAAACATAACTGCCACAAAGATTTCGTAATGGCTTGTAAATCAAATCGTCTGATATCGTTGAGTGAAGATGATAAAAGGCACAAAATATCACAGCGAGTAGATACGCTTGAATTTCAAGAAGGGCAATCTGTAAAGGTTTGGATCGCAGGAGTGGATTTCGCTTTGCTACTATCCAAACAAGTCTTTAAAAACAAAGACGGAAGCACAGGTGAGCTTTATTTGTTATGCAGTGATCTTGATTGTAGTGATGAGTTAATACAAGCAATCTATCAAAAACGATGGAATGTAGAAGTATTTCACAAGTCCTTGAAATCAAATGCGGGGATTACTCGATCACCAGCACATACGATAAGAACTCAAAGTAACCACCAGTTTCTTTCAATTTATAGTGCGTTTAAGTTAGAAACACTGTCTTTGAAGCTAAATTTAGGCAAATTCGGCTTAAAGGCAAAACTGTACATGAAAGCCCTAAAAACAGCTTTTACAGAACTTCAGTCTCTAAAAGCTGTTACTGCGTAACATGAGCTAATCAGTTAATTGAGAAATTAAAAATGGATATTTCTCTTTGGTGTTTGATGGGGTGTGCGCTTTTGGCCTCTATTTGGGTTTATGGTTGCAGCATGTCTTTAGAAGGGGACAAGAAAACATCAGCACTTATGAGTGCTGCTATATGTCTAATGTTGTTTCTTTTTCAGTTTTCAATCGCTGCTCAGGGACAGGAGGAAGGTATGAATTTCTTTACTCCGTGGACGAACTTAATTGAGTCTGAGAAATTAGGTAGTGCAATATTTTCAACAATGATTTGTTTCGGTGGCGTAATTGCTTTGATTTCTTGGCTCTTGCCCGACTTTCTTTCACTTCAAGAAGACGTGGATAATTTAGATAAAGAACCTAAATAACAGCAATAGGAAACTTCTCTAAGAAAAATAGCCGATTTGAGAAAAGAGAACTTGGGGATTAAACCAAAATGATCATCGATGAAATTTATCAGAAAATAGCACAGAGCATATCTGATGCAATAGAATCCAAATGGTCAGTTGCCAGTGTAACTGTTGAACTCGAAGAAGATGCTGGGGAGTTCGAATGTAACCGATCATTTTAATACGCATTTATTTCACTAAAATCCGGCCTCAGACTATCACTTTCAATTCTCGGAGGTGAAAATGTTACGCGCTCAGCGAAGTCGCGCACAATGGCAACAGCTTATTGAGCAACAACAAACAGGCGAACTCACGGTTAGTGAATTCCGCGCAAAACACAACCTGTCTTCATCGAACTTTTATCATTGGCGTAAAAAACTTAATCTTAAAGATAGCGGGCAAGCTGATAACAATGATGACTGGCAAGCCGTTAATCATTCAGCCGCAAACAGAAGCATCAATTGAGTCCGCGCCCCGCCGCTCATGGGAGATTGAATTGTCACTCCCCGATGGTGTTACCCTGCGGATGAGACAATGATGCTGTTCCCCGGTCATAACGTCGAGATCTGGCTTTACAATCAGCCGGTGGACATGCGCAAACAATTTGATAATTTGGCCGCACTCGCTCACGCTAAGCTCAAGCGGCGGGTGACGGACGGCGCATTATTCGTGTTTATTAATCGCCGCCGAACCCAGATGAAAATCCTGTATTACTCCGACGGCGGCCTGTGCTTGTGGAGTAAAAGATTAGAAAAAGGCACCTTTCATCAGGTGATGAGCAAGGATGAAAAACTCCCTCTCGATTGGGCACAACTTCAGTGTTTAACCGGCGGAATTAATTGGCAAAAAACCAAGAAACAGGCGACGTTAACGCCATTTTTTGATGTAATTTCTGTCATGAAAATGAGTGAAATCAGCCGGTTAAATCGACAACAAATTGAAGCTCTGCTTGCCCGGCAAGCGGAGCAAAATGCGTTGTTATCTGAACAGGTTTCGACTCAATCAGAGCAAATCGCTTCACTCAGGCATCAGCTCGACCGGTTCAAACGCCAGCTCTTCGGCCGCAAGTCTGAAAAGCAACTTATCGACAATCCGTCACAGGGATTATTGTTCGGTGACAGCCTCGCTGAAGATAAAACGCCGGAGCCGACCACCGAAGTCAAAAGCCATCGCCGCCAATCCAATACCCGGCGAGGCGGCAATGAAGTTAATGACAGCGGCCTGCGCTTTGATGACAGCGTGCCCCGTGAAATCATTGATATGCCCGCGCCGGAGCCGGCCGAAGGTGATGAAATCATCGATTACAAAGAAACCCGCCGCTCAGCGCAGCGCCCGGGCAAGTTATGTGGTACTGGTTTATCGCCGTCCCGTGATTAAGCGTAAATCAGAGCAAAGCATAACGACTTCACCCGCGCCCGCGGCGGTGCCGGAGGGCTGTTACTGTGATGTGTCCCTGCTCGCGGGGCTGATGGTCGATAAAGCCATTTATCATTTACCGCTTTATCGTCAGCATCAGCGGATGCTCGGAGTGCCGGCGATGGATGAGGTGCCGATAAAAGCCGGAAAGGCGGGCAAAGGCAAAATGAAACAAACCTGCTTCCGGCCGATTTACGGCGAAGAGGATGAAGTGGCGTTCACCTGGTCGTCTTCAAGAAGTGCGGCTCATGCCATTGAGCAACTGACGGGCTTTAACGGTACGTTATTGACGGACGGTTATCCGGCTTACACCAAAGCGGTCGATACCTTAAACGCGCGAGACCACAGCATCATTCACGCGACGTGATGGGTGCTTTGCCGTCGCTATTTTGAAAAAGCCTTAAAGCCTGAGCCTGAGCAAGCCCGACATGCTATGGATTACATCGCCCGGCTATACAAGCATGAAAAACATATGCGTGATAAAGACCGGGCGGCGGAAAAAGTGCTGAGTTACCGGCAGGGAAAAAGTGAACCTGTCGTCCGTGAGTTTTTCGAACGGGTGCGTGAGCAGCGCCAACGCCCGGAGTTGGGTGATCTGAGAGCATATTGATCGCTTACTCAGTTACAGATTCTAACGAAGGAAAAATGATATCGAGTCAATCGCTAAGAGAACGTCTGGCTGAGAGAAAAATTAGAGCAGAAGGACAAGCTGATGCTCAGAAAGATTGAAGTTCAGTATACCAGCACATTTTATAATGTTATGGATAATCTTATTAACCACTTGGCTCCATACTCTTCTGAAAGTAGTGTTATTAATCGCCTTGAACGGCTCATTGATAAGTTTGAAAAAAGAGTAAAATCTGAACCTTTCTCTTGCCAAATATCTTTACAACTTGTTGAGGTAGGAGTGAATATTTTCAGAGAATATAACACTGACAAATTCCGTATTCTATATCGGATAATTGAAACAGAACAGGAGACCCTTATTTTTGTAGACGCTCTTAATTTTACAAAAACAGGATATTCAAAAACTTCTAGTAGACTACTGTATAATTTATCGTTGACATCCTCCTCCACCTAAATCCGGCGGGGGATTCCCATTACAGGGCGTACTAAAATCACTTAAAGCACAGGTTCCTGATTCATCAAGCGGCTAATGCCGACTCTCCACAGGCTAACAAGCGTTGTCCACGCTCTAAAATATTTAACAATGTCAGCGTTATTGGTATAACCACACTCTACGCACTCAAAGTATTCACCTCCCTGCTGCTTCGCAGGGAGTCCTCTGCCAGGTCACGATAGCACGAAGAGGGCGGTGTTAGTATTATCAAATTTGATAACGGGGCAGCGGGACGGCCTGTGACCGGAGCCGGGGATCTGAACGCCTCCCTGACAGCGCCTGAAAGAGCCGTAGACGAGCGTTCGCCGGCCGGTGGGTTTAGTAGGAAAAACCGTAAAAAACTCTTAGAGCAACTCCTGAGAACTCTGAGAGGTGTTTTACTCAAACACTCCTGTTGACATCCTCCACGTCCTTTAAGGCGGTGAGGATGTCAATTAGATAACGCTGAGTCCGCTTGGGATAATTCCTTCTTAAGTTCAGTCAATCCCATCCTGCTTTTACGACTCCTTATCGCACCAGGTTTCAAGCCGAACGGCTTAGCCAGCTCTTCATCTGTTTTACGTTCATCTTCGGGCTTTTCTAACTCTTGCTTCAATTTCTTCGTCAATAACGCTGAGTTCGCCGGGGATAATCTCGTCCTAGGTTTAGTCAATTTCATCCTGGATTTACGAGCCCCTATCGAATGAAGTTTCAAGCCGAACTGCGCAGCCAGCTCTTCATCTGATTTACGATCCTTAGCGGGCTTTTCTGACTCTAGCCACAATAACTGCGTCAATAACGCTGAGTCCTCTTGGGATAATTTCGTCCTAGGTTGTTCAGTCAATCCCATCCTGCTTTTACGACTCCTTATCGCACCAGGTTTCAAGCCGAACCGCGTAGCCAGCTCTTCATCTGTTTTACGATCATCTTGCTTTTGTAACTCTCGATCCAATAACGCTGAGTCCGCCGGGGATAATCTCGTCTTAGGTTCAGTCGATTTCATCCTGCTTCTAAGAACCCCTGTCGCACCAGGTTGCAAGTCGAACCGCGTAGCCAGCTCTTCATCTGTTTCACGCTCATCTTCGGGCTTTTCTAACCCTTGCTTCAATGACGCTGAGTCCGCTTGGGATAATATCTTCCTGGGTTTAGTCGATTTCCTCTTACTTCTACGATGATTTATCGCATTAGAGTCCGCTTGGGATAATATCTTCCTGGGTTTAGTCGATTTCCTCTTACTTCTACGATGATTTATCGCATTAGAGTCCGCTTGGGATAATATCGTCCCAGGTTCAGTCAATTCCATTCTTCCACTCTCAGAAGAGTGGAATTGTTTATACTTTCCGGAATCATCCGAAACTGTAGAGTCTGCTGCTACAACATCAAAAACATTGCCATTTCTTCCCGCTGAAACAGTGGTATGGTTTACGGAAATATCAACTGTAGGAGGGTTATCTACAATTACTGACTTACGAATATTAACTGTAAGAGGGTTATCTACAATTACTGACTTACGAACACTTACACCTGCTGACATCTGGAGCATAAACAATCCCGCCATATTGATTAACTTAAACTCAATCTACAGCATTTTTAGTTTAGATTTAAGCTCTTTTAAAGCGCACTATATTCCAGACTTTAGTTGGTCTCGTTGTTCATCATCCTTTTCTTGATTTCTGATGTACTCCTTTACAACGTAAGCGATCAATATGCTCTCAGATCACCCCGTTTTCGCCAAATCTGATTTGAAAATTTTACCTTCGAATTTGGCTTTCCGTTTACTCGGAATTAATTCTTCGACTTGCGAATTGGGATGTGTCGATATTCGCTGCGGCACATTAACCAGATATTCATAAGGATTGATGCCGTGCATGCGGCAGGTCACCATCAGGCTTCGCAGCATACCCGGTTGCTCAGCGCCCATTTCTGACCAGCAAAACAGATAATTTTTCCTTCCCGTCGGGATGCGGCGCAGGGCTCGCTCCAAATGGTTGGTGTCGGCGGATTAGTGAGAAATACCTTTAGCGCCATTTCACGCTGCGCCGCATACTCAAGGGCGATTCTAAACGGGGTTTTCGGCAACAAGTCCGGGCGCCGGCGCTTCACGCCCCCGTTTGAAAAACTCACGGACGACAGGTTCACTTTTCTCTTGCCGGTAACTCAGTCTAGCGACGGCAATGCACCCGACACGTCGCGTGAATGATGCTGTGGTCTTGTGCGTAAGGTGTCGACGGCTTTGGTGTAAGCCGGATAACCGTCCGTCAATAACGTACCGTCAAAGCCCGCCAGTCGCTCAATGGCATGCGCGGCACTTCTTGAAGACGACCAGGTAAACGCCACTTCATCTTCTTCACCGTAAATCGGCCGGAAGTAGGTCTGTTTCATTTTGCCTTCGCCCGCCTTACCGGCTTTTATGGGCACGTCTCCATCGCCGGCACTCTACTTTTTAAGATGTTCTTCAGCATGGTCTGATAAACGGGTTTAAGGAACTGTCCCAAAATAACTTCCCTGTTTTGCTGTCGTTTATTTTTGGCTTATACAAGGCACAGAAAGCGAGGTGTAGTCATTACCGACATACAAAACTGTCGTTACTTCGTTTCTGCATAAGCTTTCGACAACGCCGTAACGCTTTATTCAAAGAACGCAAAAATAAACACAGCACAAAGGGTTACGCTTAACATTGCCACTCTCTGCGTTACTCATCATTCATTTAGAATGACTAAACTTCATTCTTCGTGCCTTGATATTGGTAATTTTAAGCAGTAACAAATCGGGAAGTTATTTCGGGACAGTCCCTAAGCAGCCAGTTGATGAGCGTGGCCCGGCTGACGGTGACGCCGCTATCGGGCATGCGTTGACGCTGGCGATAAAGGGGTAAATGATAAATCGCTTTATCGACCATCAGCCCAGCGAGCAAGGACAACGAATTACGGGCTGCTGCATGGCGGCGCTAAAAAGAAACTCAGGCAGATACAGCTGTGTTTGATGATGGCGGGGAAACTGGATTTCATCGCAATCGAACCCGCGGAGCGTAAAAAAGCCCGGTGCTCATGTCGCTGCTGCCAGCAAACGATGCAGTTTACGGGGATTATACGTCCAAGGGGTTTTGGCTGATAAACCGAAGTATAAAGATAATAGAAATAACGACGCTCACCCAACGATGAGGACAAGGTCAACCCGCTGAATTTACAGTAAACGCAACAAAGTCTTGGTGGTAATAAGTATCGATAGATCGCCGCTGAGGCTCAGGCACATCTGAAGCAAAGTGAGTCGCTTATTGATGAGATCCAGGGAATACAAAAAGAGGGCGTTCAAAATTCTGTGTCAGCCTAAATTCTAAATTTCTAATACGTTATCCAATCTGCCTTCAAAATGGATTGCAAATTGTGACAATGCTAGCCTCCAATTTTGGACTGGCATTGTCCACTTTTTAGAGGCATTCAATATGCCCGCATAAAGCAATTTTAGCAAGCTGTTTTCATTTGGAAATGCCCCTTTCTGTTTTGGTGAGTTTCCTAAACTGGCGATGTACGGCTTCAATCGCATTGGTCGTGTAAATCACTCGACGTACATATTCTGGATATTTGAAGTAAACGGACAAGTTCTCCCACTTTCTGCGCCAAGAGTCGATAACGATTGGATACTGGCTACCCCATTTGTTTTCCAGCTCATCTAAAGCCGTTTCAGCAGCCGATTTACTTGTCGCTCTGTAAACCGGCTTTAAATCAGCCATAAACGCCTTTTGATGCTTAGATGCCACATACTTCATTGAGTTGCGTACCTGATGAATTACGCAAAGCTGAACTTCTGTCTCCGGGTAAATGCTGGCAATAGCTTCAGGAAAACCGTTTAACCCGTCAACACAAGCAATTAAGATATCCTTAACACCACGATTATGAAGATCGGTCAGTACCGAAAGCCAATAATTAGCACCTTCTGACTCTGAAAGATACAGGCCAAGTAACTCTTTCTTACCTTCGAGATTAACGCCTAGAATCGTGTAAATAGCCTTACTGACATAGCGACCATTGTCTTTGACTTTATAGTGAATCGCATCCAGCCAAATAATTGGATAGACCTCGTCTAAACTGCGTTGCTGCCATTCTTTGAGCTGAGGAATAAGCTGATCGGTCACAGCCGTCAAACTGGCTTCTGAAAGCTCTAAACCATACAAATCAGCCACATGAGATTTGATATCACGATAACTCATACCCATTGAAAACATTGACAAAATCTTACGATCAATTTCATCAGAGAGCTTAGTTTGATTTTTTTTGACAAGCTGAGGCTCAAAGTTGCCGGCTCTGTCTCTTGGCGTTTCTAACTCAAATTCGCCAACTGAAGATTTAACGGTTTTTTTACTAAAACCATTTCTTCGATTGGGCTCAAGATCTGAGTCTAAATGTTGATCAAGTTCTGCTTTAAGCGCTGCTTCTGTTAGTTGTTTGATTAAAGGGGTGAGAACACCATCCGCACCAGTTAAACCTTTACCTGATTGAAGTTGTTCTAAAGCTTTATTGAAATCGAAATTTTGAGTCATTATGTCATTCCTGTTTTTGACATTTTACCGAAATGACACAGATTTCTAAACACTACCTACAAAAAGTCACTTTGGTTGCCAATGGTATACGTAAATAGGTGTTTGGTAGAGATCTCTGAGTCTGATAACTCTTGTTGGTTGATATGAAGGTAAAGCGAATGTGTTGCTCACAATGGTGATCTTATTAAAAACTTCATCCTCCAGCTTTTCTTGAAGAGCGATCATCGCTCCGGGGAAAAGGTAACAGACTAGATTCGAGGCAGTATTTAGTTCCGCATTTGTAAAGTCTTTACGATAAATTGTAAGGTTATCTAAACGTAAACTACATTTCAAAATTGTTGAAACTAACCACGGAAGCCAAGATAACTCGTAGCCTATAACTTGCTTGTCGGGATACTTTTGGGCAACCGCTATAACAAGCGTGCCCCAACCAGAGCCTAGATCGATTAAAGATCCTTCTTTATCCATATCTATTTCTCCAAGCATGGTTTTGCACGCTTTGCTTGAACTCATCATAGGAGAAATACCCGTTTTCAGCGTACTCCAAACAATGGATAAGACAGTTATAATTACTAAAAAAAGAAGAGTTGGGGCAATAAAGTCCATACTAATAAGAGCCTATTAACTGTTGAATGCTCATGACTTCACCATACACCTGACGCCTTGTTAACATGCGAAAACTCAACGAGTTTGTCCATGTTGAAGTCTCTTGTTAGTTATTCATACTCCAATCAGCAACTGAATTTGGTGACTCAGTTCTGATAAAACTACTTATATTAACGACAAATTGATGTTCAAGTCTTGGTTCGGCAATAATTGATACGTTTAAATCATCGCAATCAGAATGAATCTGTTTGAAGTGTTGCACAAATTGCTCTTGAGAAACTACTTTCGAATCAAAGATTATATTTTTATTTACATCACCTTTATCCGGTTGCGATTAAAAGTGTTCTTTAGCTAGAAACATCCCCGGTTTTTTGTCAGGAACGTCACAGAAGAGTGCATACAAACCAATCCGTTACTCCAGCGAAGGCCGCAGTTCAGTGCCTTTGGTTAATTTTGCGGACATCGCCGGATAACCGGCATACAAAACTGTCGTTATTCCATTTCCCGCCTTTTCAGGTATGACAGATGAAGCGCTGAAATTTAAATTGCTATCTTTTGTTTCGCAAGATCCCTTATTTAAAAAAGCAGTTTTGATTGAGAGTTAAGGAAAACTTGCTCTTAAAGTATTCCGCTTTATAAATCAATCTTATAGATATCGGCGTCATTTATCCCTAACATGCTGACAACCACCTGCCCTTGTTTGCCTTTTGCGAGCGCCCGCCCTGTTCGGATACTTTTAGCCGGTAATTCAAATAAAGTTTCAACTTCACCATCAATATTTCGCTTTTTCAGGAAGTCTCTGTCTTTGGCTCTCGAAACATAGAACACCGCGTCATTTTCAACATAAAAGTTACCCCAGTCACTTTGAGATAGCTCAGCGATCAGCAAACGCTCCGTCTGTGTCGCAAAATCATAATAATAAATCCCCGACTGATTTACTTTGCTGAAATAGAGGCCGCGGCTTGTTTGCGTGGTGTATCTGGCGTTGGCCTGATGAAGCGGCGTGAATGTCTTATCAGCGAAGTTGTAACGCAGGATCCGCCAGCGCCCGGCGGTTTCAGCGCTGAATACGATTCCTGTCCCGTCCTCGGTAAAAGACGGATATTTAATCTTCCTGCCGGCAAATTCAGGCAGCCTGATTAACTCATCGGTCTGCCTGTCGCCCCAGAACAGCTGGTAATCTTTTTCGCCTTTAGGTTTGACGAGCACCGCAAACTGACCGTCAGCGGGCGAGACCGAGGGTAAGCTTACCAAGCCCCGCGCCTTGGTTAACATCAGGTTCTGACCGTCTTTCTTGCTCCATAATTCCCAGCTGCCGTTTCGATTTGATACGTAAAGTATTTCATCGGTTGCCGCCAGATATTGCCCGAAAAGATCCCGGGACGATGAAATGACCTGCGACTGAATCGTCCCGGTGTCAAGATCCCGAACAGTAATGAACTCCTGCCCGATATGGTTAGAGTAATACAACTTACGTTCAGCTTGGTTCACGGCTAAGCTGCTGATGGTTCGGTCACGATGAAATTCAGCTACGTTAAAGTCGTCAAGGTTAATTGACTCAATCACAAAACTGCCTTCCAGCAGGGCGGTGGTGAACACTCGGTTTGTCTGATGATCCCAGGCTAAGCCGATAATCATGTCACGGGTATAAGGCAGAACTTGTGTTATTGTCGTTTTTAGATCATGTACCGCCAGCTCAGCGGACATTTCCCGCTCTTGAACATATAAGATCCGCTCTGAGTCCGATGACCATTGTATAAGCACGTCTTGTATTTCTTTTTCAGACTCCGCAAGCGGCGTATTTTCTTGAGTGGACAGGTTATGAATAAAAATCGATTTTTTGTCCGCCGAGGATTTCACGTAAGCTAATTTGCCGCCGTTTGGTGACCAAGCTAAATTTCTGCGAAAACCCTGGCCGGCACAGCCTTTATCCACCAGACTATCACGGTTGGAGATGAGATCACGGATTCTGATTTCACAGTGAGCACGCGCCTGAATTCGCATATAGGCCAGTGATTGTCCGTCCGGCGACCATGCCGGGCTCATTTCAGAGAATGAGGACATGGAAACCTGCCTTAGCGGCGCCGTGGCATCGGTTAAGTCTTTGATGTAGATTTGCGCCGGCTTACGTTCACGTTGCCACAAAAACGCCATCCGCTTGCCGTCCGGTGAAATCGCGGCCTGCTCTTCAACCCCTTCATAGTGAGTGATTCTGACCGGTTTTTGAACAACTTTGGTAACCGCTGGTTGCCCGGGTTTCCAGAATATCATCAGCCACAGCAATATTAACAGACCGATGACAGCCAATATTATCCGTGCGTTAGAGCGCCGGTGCCGCGCGACGAAAGCGCCGGAGATCTCATTGACAGGGGTTACCGGGACGAGCAGCTGATAACCCACTTTAGGAACGGTTTTAAAATAATCATCCGGCTCCAGGCCGAGTTCGGACCAGGTTTTCCTCAGCTGCCATATGGCGTTACTTATTCCTCGCTTTCCGACTTCGACGTTATTTTCCCACACCAGTTCAATGGCTTGCTCTTTGGTTACTGTTTGTTGCGCGTTAATAACTAAAAGCTTGAGAAATTCAAACACTTTCGCGGGTAGAGACTGGCTTTGTTCAAGATGATTGACGGTCATGTCATTGCAGTTAATGACGCAATCACCGAGCTGAAATTTCTGGAATGGTAAGGCGATCATTATTTTAGTTATTACCTCATTTCATACCAATAACGAATTACGGTGCATCATCATAGACCGCAAATAATGATTAACCAATACCTGTGAATAAAACAGTGTATTCATGGCGTTTGCGTCATCAGTCAGTGTTTAATCACCAACACAAACCATGATACAGACAGTTACCCTGAGACTTTTGACTCGGACAGAGTTTAATGCTGACAGAAAAGGTAAAAAGAGCATCAAACTGATGCTCTTTCGGCGTAAATACCAGTCGTAAATGATTACTGAGTCATTGAACGGCGGCGAACAGCGCCTAACAAACCGGCGAACGCTAACAATCCGAAGCCGAAGCTGCCGCTGCTGCTGTCGCTCTCCTGCGGCGGCTCAGCCGCTTGCTGCGCGTTTACGGTCATCAAAAAGTTCGCCTCAGCGGTATTGACTGTGTCATCAGCCGTTACCGTCACGTCAAAGCCGCCCGCATTAGCGGAAGCGCCCGAAATTATGCCTGAGTTCGCGTCAATGGTAACACCATCGGGTAAACCTTCAGCGGTAAAGGTAAGAGCGTCACCTTCCGCATCAGTGAAGTGCCCGGCGGCATTGACTTCAACGGCTTCCCCGGTTTCGACCGTTACCGCGGCAAATTCAGCCACGAGCTCAGGCGCGATGTCATTGACAGGATTAATATTGACGTAAATGGTCGCCGCCGGTGAGTGGTTGTTTCCTTTATTGGCGACCACTTCCAGCTCGAAACGCTCATGCCCTTGGTCAAAATCAATGGCGTCAGGGTTGTTAACCGTGATGACACCTTTAGCGTCAACCGCGAAAGGCTCGCCGGCGATGGCATTCATCAAATTTAAATTGTAAGGATAATCTTGATGATCAAAGTCGGCGTCAGCAAAGAATCCGTTAGCGTCTAACTCTATCGTACCGACTACGGCTCCCGCCTGCGCGTCCTCATTGACGCTGTGCTCCTGATCGGCTTTCGGCATCGGCATAATGGAGTCCCGCGTATCCATTCTTGACCACATAGACCAGTTATCGTTCAGGCTCATCAGCAGCATACCCGGGTTCTGGCAACCCAATACCGGACCGAAACCAAATTCAAACGCACATTCACTGACTGCTGTTAACTGAGCCGTTTCACCGGAAGCTAATGTCATGATGGGGGAATAATCAGGGGCTTCACCTTGTTCTACCGGCTTACTGAATAACGGAAGTCCGCCGAGGTTTTTCTCAGGCGCGGGAGCCGGACCGGGGCCGATACCAAAATTGATGCCGATACCGCCGCCGAAATCATCTTGAGTTTCGACTTTTCCGTATTTAACCGGGTTGTACTGCATCATCGGCTCGCCGATGTCGTTTCTTGCGTCACGATCCGTACCCACAATCCAGCCGTGATTTTTACTGAACGAGTCCACAGAATTGACCACAGAACCATGATATAAATCTTCCAAACAGTATTGCGCCAGAGCGCTTTGGCCGTGCGCGTTAACGTAAGTCGGCAGCGTCGATTTTTTGTAGCGCCCGCGCGGATTGGTGTAATCAAACGTCATGTTGTAATCAACATACCATGCCACGGGCCGCATGTTTTCGTCCGGCTCAATAAAGCCGCTCATTACCATTTGTGAGCCTTCGTCATAAACCATGCCCCTCGGCTCACCCGTCACTTGCTGATCCCAGCGGTTCATCATCACGAATTCCTCCTGGTAAACACTGAATTCAAATAATGACGCGAAACCCCGATCCAAATGGTTCGCCATACCGGACGCGTTAGGGTCAAAAAAACGCGTCGCGACAATTAATTTTTTGCCCGATTCACACTGAGCCTCATCGTAAACACCGCCGCCGAAATCTGACACTAAGTTACCACGGGTATATTCTTTTCCGTCAGGTTTTGAGTCGGTATGGAACATCAGCGGTACTGCGGCAAACGTCGTTTCAGTCGGACTTCGGTTGGTAAAGTCTTGCATATAAGCGCCCGCCATCGGGCCGAAACCGAAGGCAGGATCGACCTGATACACGGATTCTAAGGTTGAGAAGTCACGACTTATCTCGGTTGCCGCACGTGGTTTCGCCAGCCAGCTCACTGACAGGGAAGGATGATCCTCAGCGGTTAACATCAGCTTTCCGGTTAACTCTATTTTCGCCCAGTTGTCGTTGTTAAAATCAGCCGCCGTATTGAGAGGCCAGTTGTCTAACTTGGTAAAATCAACACTCAATACCGCGGGAAATACCACGGTCTGCCCGGCGGGCACACTGACACTCGCGGGTAATTCCCACGTTAAAGCGGCCACGCCGTCTTTGCCGTCGTTTTCTACACTTAACTGATAAGTTACCGTTTCTTCGGATAAGTTTTTAATTTGCAATTGTTTAACGAAACGCTGGCTGGACTCGCCTTCCTGAAAACCGAAATTCAGGTTCGGCTGATAGCTGCCCTTTTCCCAGATCACCGCGGATGATGACAGCGCCGCTTCCATATTTTCCATGCCGTTACCGATTAAGGTCAATTCGGCTTGTTTGCCGTCTCGTCCCGTCACCTCACTGTCAGCGGTATTCATCAATAGCGCTTTAACTTCTGTCATCGACAGCTCCGGACGTTCAGACTTAATGATTGCCGCCGCCGCCGCGATACGCGCCGCGCCCAAAACCGAATCTGAAGCTTTTTCGGTACTGTCATTAGCGCCGGCGACAGCGACCTCAACACCTTCAGCGTAGGACACCATATCCGGCTTGCTGTAGTGGTTTGAGCCGCGAACAGGCCCGTAAGGCGTTTTAGCGGTGACTTTCATCACGCCCTGCGCGTCCTGGCTCATGCCGCCGACCGTCAACGCGCTCGGCGCGGCAGCGCGCCATGCGAGATTGTAGTGATTATCAACAATATCGGCGGCGCTGCCGGCATTAACGACAACTAACGTGCCAAGCGCTGACGCCATTTCTATGGCGTAGGTTTCAACGACCGGCGCGGAGATGCCCTCATCATTTTTATGATAAAAACCGGCGTTACCGTACGCATCGATAACAATGATATCCGCGCGCCCCTCAAAGCTGCCGTCGCCTTTCGGATCGACCGCCCGCTCAATCGCCCCGACAAATTTATCTGTCGTCTCGCCTCTGAGCTGACACGTATCAGGATCAGGTCGCTGCGCGTCAGAAGTCTTGTAGGCGGCCAGTTTTGCCCCCGGAGCTAACTGGTGTACCGCGCTGGCAAGACGAGTACCGAAACCGGTATTCGGACTCTGACCGTCCCAGCGCATACAACTGACATTTTGGTCAATAGGGTTTAAATCCTGTCCGAAATTCTCGCTGCTTAAATCAAAGCCGTCAACAACCACGTCGGTTGGAAAACCGTCAAAGGGTGCCGCGGCATTTGCTATCGCGTCAGCGTAAGCTTCGGCCGTCCCCGCGCCGCCTAGAGATTTGTGCGTGTAATCAACACCTGTACCTATGATGGCAATCTTCACGCCCTCACCGGCGTTGGCATTGTCAGACAACGGCGGAATAACAACGTCAGCGTCATTTTGTGTTCGGCTGTTACGGGCGGCGGAAAGCGTATTTATCGCACTCGCCGGAATCGATACCGGCTGAGCTTCGACATTGACGTGTTTAACGCCCGCGACCGCTTTAATTTTCGCAATCTGATCCGGGCCCGCTTTGATACGTAAGTAATTACCAAACAGCTTTGAAGAGGATACAATCTCGATAGCGCCGTCAATCGCTTTAATGTCCGCGATAATTTTCTGTTGCCGCTGTTGAATCCGCTTGCGCTTACTATCCAGCAGTTTTTTATTTTTTAGCGTTGCTTTTGATAGTGACCCGAATTGAGACAGGTGAACGTAAATGACCGCGTTTTGCGCAGCGCTTGTTTTAGCGCTGTAAAGCGCGGTGTGATCCGTTGATTGGGCATTAATTGCGATTGTCGGCATAACCGCGGCCATCGCAATACAAGCAGCCAGTTTATTTATTTTAAATGACATATTATTCCCTTAGCTTGCTTTCAGACTTGTCTTTTGAATGGTATCGGGTGGGAGCGGCTCTTATCCGGCTGTTGTGTGGGGGGGAGCCGGATAAGAGCCAGCGAGAAATGGAAAATCACGAAAACATTTCCCGGCTCCGCAAATTGACATCCCATTTGTTAACCAAAAGTCATTCGGAAACAAGCGCGGGCACTGCTTTTTTGTTTCAGTTTTCTTTCATTTATTTTTCATTTCATTTAAATTCACACAGTTATCATAATGGCCTGTATCAAAAATCATCTGAATGAATTCGCTAAACTTCGCGGCAAGTTCGCGATGAATATCATCACAACAAATGATCATAGTAAGCCAATGATTTTTATAAAAATGAAATTAAAATGAAAAAAAATTGACTGGTTTTTTATTGCGTAAATGTCGCGACAGACTTAATAAATAACAGCAATGCACAAAGATAAAACTAAAGAAGGAATACCCGGTGAAAATATTCCCAGATAAAAGCTTACTCTCAATCGCTTTGGCATCGGTTTTACTGCCACACGCTTATGCGAGTAAATTCGACGCCAGAGGTTTAAGCGAAGACAGCGTTCAGCAAGCCTCAATAGCCAAAAAGTCCCGCCGCAATGCGGAAAACCTTTACGTCGTGTTACTGAAAGACGCGCCGCTGGCGGGTTATCACGGCGACAATAACAATTTTGCCGCCACCAGTATTCAGGCTAACTCAGCCAATAAAAATAATAAAACCGGTTTACTTGATATCAGCAGCTCTGCCAGTAAGACTTACATTTCTCACTTAAAACACACTCAGCGACAAGTACTGGCGGACGCCCGCTCAATGTTAAAGCGTAAACTGAGCCCTGAAATCAGTTATCAAATCGTACTCAACGGTTTTTCAACCAGACTCAAACAACATGAAGCGGAACAACTGGTACAGCATGAGCAAATTCGAAGCGTTATTAAAGTCACTCCGAATTACCTGACAACAGATTCAGGACCAGGTTACATTAAAGCGCCGACAGCGTGGGACGGAACGGCCACCGGCGCGGCCAGCCAGGGAGAAGGCATCATTGTCGGCATCATGGATACGGGGATCAGCCCGTTTAACCCGTCTTTCGCCGATGTCGCCGCGGACGGTTATAACCATACCAATCCGCTGGGCGAAGGTAACTATTTAGGTGACTGTCGCAAATCCGACTTAGCCAGATACTGTAACGATAAGCTTATCGGTATCTGGGCGCATCCTGAAATATTAGAAGATTACACACCGGCGGGTGACGAAAAAATAGGCGTAGATCATAACGGCCACGGCTCACACACGGCGTCAACCGCAGCGGGGAATCCGGTCAAAGATGTTCCGGTGTTTAATGTTATCGGCGATGAAGCGGATTTTCGTTTTGAGCAAATCAGCGGTGTGGCGCCCAGAGCCAATATCGTCTCTTACCAGGTCTGCGACGGTGACGGCTCATGCTGGCCTGACGTCACGGCTCAGGCGGTTGAACATGCCATCGCCAACGGCATCAAAGTCATCAACTACTCCGTAGGCGGCGCGGCGCGATCACCCTGGGAAAGCGTTGACGCTCAGGCGTTTCTGGCGGCCCGCGAGGCGGGCATTCATGTCGCCACCTCAGCGGGTAACAGCGGCCCCGGCTCTGAAACCGTCGGCAGCCCGGGCAACGCCCCTTGGGTAACGACGGTGGCGGCTTACACCCATGACCGCGGCTTTACCGATAAAAGCGTCACTTTTTCCGGCGGTGAAACTGAGTTAGCCGAAATTCAGGGCAGAGGCGCGACTAAAGGTTATAGCGGCGCCGTGATCCATGCCGGTGACTTCGGTGACGGTCAGTGTTTAGAACCGTTCGCCGAAGATACCTTTGATGGTCAAATTGTCATCTGTGAACGCGGCCGGATTGCCCGGGTTGAAAAAGGTCAAAACGTGCTTGCCGGCGGCGCCGGCGGCTTGATTTTAGTCAATTCATCAGCTGAAGCTTCGTCAATCGACGCCGATTTGCATGTACTGCCGGCCATTCACGTCAGTATGGATAACGGCCGGAGGATCAAAGAATGGTTAGCCTCAGGCGAACATCATCAGGCAAGTATCGGCGGCTCGGAGCTGATTAAAGACAGCGGTCTTGCCGATATCGCGGCGAGGTTTACCTCAAGAGGACCGGATTCAGTCTTTAATCGCTGGATGACGCCGCACGTCGCGGCGCCCGGGGTAAATATCTACGCCGCGAATAGCGAGTATCAACCGCATACCGCGCCGGAAAATCGCAGCGAATCACCTTACACCTTTATGAGCGGCACCTCGATGGCCAGCCCTCACGTCGCAGGCGCGTTAACCTTAATCGCGGCGCTAAAACCTGAATGGACACCGGCTGAAGCGCAGTCCGCTCTCATGCTTACCGCCGTATTCGATACCAGGAAAGATGACGGCGAAACGCCCTCTGACTTTTTTGACGCGGGCTCCGGCAGTATTCGTATCGACCGGGCATTGAATTCCGGGCTGATCATGGACGTCAGCTATGATAATTATCTTACCGCTGACCCTGAAACCGACGGCGAGCCTGAATCACTCAATATGCCGGCTATGCTGGCGCGCGAGTGCATGATCCGCTGCACCTGGACGCGAACGGTTACCGCTACACAGGCCGCGGCATGGACGGCAAGTCAGCGGCAAATTACCCAAGGTGTCACCATTACTTCCGAACCCTCATCATTTTCGCTCGCTAAAGGTCAAAGCATAGATCTGACCGTTACCGCGGAGATCGGCGAAGGCTTTGATTCACAATACGGTTTCGGTCGCCTGATGCTCACGCCGGATAATGAAGCGCTCTCGCCTTCGGCGCTACCGGTGACAGGCACGTTTGTCGCCGGCGGCTTTCCTGACAATCCCCGCTTAGAGGTGTCCGCTAATACCGGTCGAGCGACAATCAGCGGCATCTGTTCTATCCCGACTGATGATCTGCAAATCGCGACTTTTGAGCTGGCGGAAGCGGAAAATATTGAGGTTGAACTGCCCCGCGACGACCTGGACACAAGCACAGGACCAGGACAGGTTTATAACGATGAGCGTTATTTCTATTCGCGGTCACTTCACATAAACAGCAAAGTTAAACGGTTAATCGCCACCATTAAATCAACCTCATCACCCGATCTGGATATGTATATCGGCATCGATCATAACTTAAACGGTAAACCTGATAACAGTTCTGAACTCGCCGTAAATAACCTGTTATGTCTGAGTGCCACAGAAACCCAATACGAGAGCTGTATCATCGATAACCCGACGCCCGGCTCATATTATTTTGCGGTTCACAATTATGGTGACACGACAGCTCCGTCAGGCGTAACGGATGACGTCACCATCGAACTGGCGGTCATCGGCGCAGATGACAACAGCATCAAAGTCACGGCACCGGAAGTAATCGAAAACGAAGAGCCTTTTGCAATCGAGCTGTCATGGAATAAGCCGCTGAAACGAGACACGCTCTATGTTTCAGCGTTAGAGATGGGGTCAGGCGCTAATTCCGCGGCTAACATCGGCCTGATGCAGTTCGAGATTTACCGAAACGGCAATCTTGTCGGCGGCTCACTCAATACCTTATCCGCGGTAACCGGCGATAAACTCACAGCCAGCATAGAAGTCGCCGGTAATGAGACTGATGATCAAAGAAATCTTACTGTTCAACTTACTTTGCCGCAAGGCGTCAGCGTAGAATCTGACAGTCATCAAGGTCAGCTTGAGGCGCAGGTGATCACTTGGAATTTGACTCAGGCGGCAAACAGCGCGGATGACATCATCACGGTTGAGTTAGGTACGGACGCATTAGTTCAGTCTCAGCAGCTCAGCTTTGAGCTTTCCCACACGCTTGGTGACGAGGGCAGCAGTGAAGTCATCGGCGTTGTTGATTTATCGGGTATTACTGTGGCGAAAATTAACGGGCAGGCAGCCTTTACCCTTGACGCCGATGAGCAAACCAGTATCACTCTGACCGCGGCCGGCAGCTCTGCTCCTGAAGCTGATGATGAAATGACATACTCCTGGTCTCAGCTGTCTGGTCCGGAAATGGAAATTACCGACGCAGCCGCAAGTCAAATTACGATATCCTTGCCGGATGTCAGCAGTGACTCACAAGCCGTATTCGAGCTCACCGTTAGCAATGGCACCTCTTCAGATACGGCGACAGCAACCATTAATGTCATTGCCGGAACCGATTCATCTCCAGATCCTGAGCGGAATAACGGCAGTTCAGGCGGCGCGACGGGAATTTTCACTATCTTACTCGCACTGATTGCGATTCGAAGAAAGTTAAAATAAGTGTCCGGCTTTAAGAAACTGTCCCGAAATAACTTCTGTCGTTTATTTCGGCTTATACAAGGAAGAAAAAGCCTGTTGCAGTTATGACCGGCATGCAAAACTGCCGTTACTTCGTTCAGGGTGACTAAACTTCATGTTTCGCACCTTGATGCCGGCAATGTTCAGCGGTAACAAATCGGGATGTTATTTCGGGGCGGTTCTAAAAGCTATAACGTTAGAGTAATCAGCGATATTTTTATCGCATAGAGTACAAAATTAACTGTTGCTGGAATATAATTCGAATAATTATCACTAACAAAAGATTGGGTAAGATGAAAGGACTTCTGGCAGGGCTGTTACTAGCGGCGAACTTGATATCAGCTTCAGTATTCGCGAGCGATAAACAGGTTAATATTTATTCTTTTAGGCAGCCCTTTTTAATTAACCCGATTTTAGAAGAGTTTACTCAGCAAACGGGCATAAAAACTCACCTCATTTTTGCTAAGAAAGGCATTATTCAACGCCTTAAGCGCGAAGGCGAGCTGTCCCCGGCTGACGTGGTGCTTACCTCTAATTTCACTAAGTTACTGCAACTTAAACATCAAAATCTCACTCAACGCTTTTCACTGACGCCTGAGATACAGACGCGAATAGCGGAGCAATACCGTGATTCTGAGCGGCATTGGTTAGCGTTAACCAAACGCGTCCGAAATGTATATTCATCAAAAGCACGTACCGGCAATTTAACCGGCTTGCGTTACGAGGACTTAGCTGATCCGGAATTTAAGGGCAAAATCTGCAGCCGCAGCGGTAAGCATCCTTATAATTTAGGGCTTATCGCGTCAATGATAGCTCACCACGGTGAAGCGCAAACCGAAGCCTGGTTACGCGGCGTTAAAGCTAACTTAGCGCGTAAACCTCAGGGTAATGACCGCGCGCAGGTCAGGGCGATTAAAGAAGGCTTATGTGATCTTGCTTTAGGTAACAGTTATTATTTCGGCAAGATGTTAAAAGATAAGAGACAAATGGCCTGGGCGGACGCGGTTAACCTTAATTTCCCGAATCAAACCGATCGCGGGTCACACATCAATGTTTCCGGGGTCGTTATCGCTAAACATGCTCCGAATAAAGCCGCGGCGCAGAAATTAATTGATTTCTTAGCCGGTGCTCAGGCGCAGGCCTTATACGCTGAGCTCAACATGGAATATCCGGTAAATCCTGATGTTGAGGCATCGGCATTGGTCAGAAGCTGGGGTGACTATAAAGCGGACACTTTACCGCTGGAAAAAATGGCACAGTTCCGTCCGCAGGCGTTAAAGCTGGTTGATAAAGTCGGCTTCGACTTATAACTTTAAGCCCGGCTTCAGCACTTTGCGGCGTCGCTGCTTCTTTTACACAGCTGACTATGCGCCCTGCGTGGCGCCTTGTGTAGCACTAAAGCTGAACATAAAGAAAAATGGTTTTTAATTCAAAGTCGTTCAATTCTTCCGATATCCTGAGCTGGCTTTGCGCCGGCTTAGTTTTTATTCCGCTGGCGGCTTTAATCATCGAAGCTTTTCTGGTTGCTGACGATGATAGCGCCTTAGCGGAAATTCCGGCTCACGTCATCGGCGCTTATATTTTTAATAGTATCAGTGTTACCGTGATTTCAGTGGTTGCGGCGTTGGTGATTGCGGTACTTCCCGCCTGGTGGTGCAGTCGTTATCAGTTTACTGGTCGGTTCGCGCTTAATATTTTGATGATGCTGCCGTTAGCGGTTCCCGCTTATGTCAATGGCTATATTCTGACAGAGTGGCTTGATTTTGCGGGTCCTGTACAAACCGCGTTAAGAGAGTGGTTTGGCTGGAAAAGTGCTCAGGATTATCGGTCATTAAATATTCACAATATCTGGGGCGCCGGAATCGCGCTTGGTCTGGCGCTTTATCCTTATTTATTTTTACTGACTTATAATGCTTTCAGGCGGCTTCCGGGCAATATGACCGCGGCGGCGGCAACGCTCGGCGCTGACTCAGCACGGATTTTCTGGCAGGTACAGTTGCCCATGGTTCGTCCCGCCGTCGCCGTGGGCTGCACGCTCGTTGCTATGGAGGCGCTGGCTGATTTCGGCACGGTGCAATTGTTTGCTGTCAGTACCCTGACGACCGCGGTTTATGACACCTGGCTGGTGTATGGCTCACTGTCCGCGGCGGCGAAAATCGCGGTGTTAACTCTGGCGTTTGTGTTGCTGATTGTCGGCGCTGAGCGATACAGCAGGCGACGTCAGCGGTTTTTCTCTGATAAAGGCGCGCAAGGATTTTCAACCCGGAAACCCGCGTCGAAAAAGTTACAGTTGACGATCTGGGTCTATTGCTCGGTAGCAATCGGCTTAGGCTTTGTTTTACCCGCGGCGCAGCTTACTCTATATCTCATTGATTATTGGCCGCGGAATACAGAAGGTGAGCAATGGGCGTATTTGCCGCAAACGCTCAAACTGGCTGCGATAACCGCCTTTATTACCATTTTGACGGCGTTAGCGGTTAACTTTAGTTTGCGAAGGCGGCCCGGTTTATACAATCAGTCTCTTTTGAATATCAGCTCATTGGGTTATGCGATTCCCGGAACGGTTCTGGCTGTCGCGGTTTTGATACCGCTGACGAGCACGGATAAAACCCTTAACCATTGGCTGACGCAATTAAACGTTGAACGTGTAGGTCTGATGTTTTCAGGCAGTGTATTTACCCTGATACTCGCCTACAGCGTTCGATTTGCGGCCATCAGTATCGGCCAGGTGAACGCGGCTTACGAGCAACTGCCGGCTAATATTGACGAGGCGGCAACAACACTGGGGGCATCCCGTTTACGTTTATGGTGTCGCGTACATATGCCGATACTCAAACCGGCGTTATTGAGCGCTTTTGTGCTGGTGTTTATTGAATGTGTCAAAGAGCTGCCGGCGTCTTTGCTGCTAAGGCCGTTTGATTTTGAAACCTTAGCGACTTTTGTTTATCAGCATGCTTCCGATGAGCAGCTGGAATACGGCGCTCTGAGCGCGCTGCTTATCATCGGCTTAAGTCTGATTCCTGTCATTTTTATCTCAAAGAATATGGAACAGTCATGACTCAATATCAACCGCACACCGCCGATTCTGCCGCTGTTCTTAAGCTGGATGACCTTCATTATCAGATACGGCGAAACCCGATTATTTCCGGATTGTCTCTGTCACTGGATACCGGGGAGATTTTGTGTCTGTTAGGCGCCAGCGGCTGCGGAAAAACCACCGTGCTTAAGCTGATAGCCGGACTGATCTCACCCGATAGCGGCAGTATTCATATCTCGGGTCAGCAGGTTGACGGCGCGATTTATGTTCCGACACAAGACCGGAATATCGGCTTTGTGTTTCAGGATTATGCGCTGTTTCCGCATATGACAGCGGCGGAAAATATTGCTTTTGGATTAAACCAGTTAACTCAGTCTGAGCAAATTGACAGAATGCAGGCTTGTTTAGCGCTGGTAGATTTGCAGGGTTATGCCGAACGTTATCCTCACGAATTATCAGGCGGGCAGCAACAAAGAGTCGCGGTAGCCAGAGCGTTAGCGCCCGAACCTGATATCGTGCTGATGGATGAGCCGTTTTCCAATATTGACAGTCATCTGAAAGCGAATATCATTGACGAACTGAAAACCCTTTTTAAACGGCAGGGAATAACGGCGGTTTTTGTAACTCATTCTGACACTGAGGCCGAACGCTTTGCCGATAAGATTGTAAAGATGGAGGCGGGTAAGGTGGTCGGCTTAAGTACAGGGCGATAAGTTTTTTCACTTTTCTGACGTTCAAATTTAGCGCAGTACAAGAGGGCGTTCAAAATTCTGTGTCAGCCTAAATTCTAAATTTCTAATACGTTATCCAATCTGCCTTCAAAATGGATTGCAAATTGTGACAATGCTAGCCTCCAATTTTGGACTGGCATTGTCCACTTTTTAGAGGCATTCAATATGCCCGCATAAAGCAATTTTAGCAAGCTGTTTTCATTTGGAAATGCCCCTTTTGTTTTGGTGAGTTTCCTAAACTGGCGATGTACGGCTTCAATCGCATTGGTCGTGTAAATCACTCGACGTACATATTCTGGATATTTGAAGTAAACGGACAAGTTCTCCCACTTTCTGCGCCAAGAGTCGATAACGATTGGATACTGGCTACCCCATTTGTTTTCCAGCTCATCTAAAGCCGTTTCAGCAGCCGATTTACTTGTCGCTCTGTAAACCGGCTTTAAATCACCCATAAACGCCTTTTGATGCTTAGATGCCACATACTTCATTGAGTTGCGTACCTGATGAATTACGCAAAGCTGAACTTCTGTCTCCGGGTAAATGCTGGCAATAGCTTCAGGAAAACCGTTTAACCCGTCAACACAAGCAATTAAGATATCCTTAACACCACGATTATGAAGATCGGTCAGTACCGAAAGCCAATAATTAGCACCTTCTGACTCTGAAAGATACAGGCCAAGTAACTCTTTCTTACCTTCGAGATTAACGCCTAGAATCGTGTAAATAGCCTTACTGACATAGCGACCATTGTCTTTGACTTTATAGTGAATCGCATCCAGCCAAATAATTGGATAGACCTCGTCTAAACTGCGTTGCTGCCATTCTTTGAGCTGAGGAATAAGCTGATCGGTCACAGCCGTCAAACTGGCTTCTGAAAGCTCTAAACCATACAAATCAGCCACATGAGATTTGATATCACGATAACTCATACCCATTGAAAACATTGACAAAATCTTACGATCAATTTCATCAGAGAGCTTAGTTTGATTTTTTTTGACAAGCTGAGGCTCAAAGTTGCCGGCTCTGTCTCTTGGCGTTTCTAACTCAAATTCGCCAACTGAAGATTTAACGGTTTTTTTACTAAAACCATTTCTTCGATTGGGCTCAAGATCTGAGTCTAAATGTTGATCAAGTTCTGCTTTAAGCGCTGCTTCTGTTAGTTGTTTGATTAAAGGGGTGAGAACACCATCCGCACCAGTTAAACCTTTACCTGATTGAAGTTGTTCTAAAGCTTTATTGAAATCGAAATTTTGAGTCATTATGTCATTCCTGTTTTTGACATTTTACCGAAATGACACAGATTTCTAAACACTACCCAGTACAAGGCGCAACGGAGGGTGCGTAGCCTTAGGAACTGTCCCGAAATAACTTCCCGATTAGTTACTGCTTAAAATTGCCAACCTAGATCTCAGCAATAAGCGGCACACTCTTACCTGTTAAAAATTCGTAAGGACTGAGATAGTCTAACGCTTTTCTCGGTCTTGTGTTAATCGAAAATTCCGCATTTTTAATTTCTTGCTCACTTACCGAGCCTATAGCCATGCCTTTCGGGAAAAAACGCCGCAGTAATCCGTTGGTATTCTCATTAAGCCCCCTCTGCCATGAATGATAAGGCTTCGCAAAGTAGATATCGCATTTAAGTGCCTCAGAAACCTTTTTATGTCCGGCGAATTCGCCACCATTATCAAAAGTGATAGTCTTGCAAATCGCGGCAAAAGGCTTAAGCATACTCTTTATCGCCTTGGTGACTTCAACCTTAGATTTACTTTTAACACGCTTTACCAGTAAACACTTGGACACTCGCTCTACCAACGTGACTAAGTAGCAATCTTTACCATGCACCGTATCACCTTCCCAGTGGCCTATTTCAGCTTTTCATCGACAATTGCCGGTCTTTCACTGATATCCATTCGCTCCGCAGTTAAACGGGCTCCCGCTTCAACTCCCTGCCGGCGCTTGTATTTCTTGCCGCCTCGGGGCAATAGCTTTTCCAGACCTTGTTGTTTTACCAGGCCGTAAATCGTGTTCGCGGATAACGTTACGCCAGTTTTCTCCCGTTTCATCCAACCTGAAATTTGCTCCGGACTCAGCCCGAAATTAAGCAATGACTTTATAGCGCTTATGATGTCATCAGTGATTTTTGTCGCTTTGAAAGCCGTCCGCCTGTTACTTATCGCATCCAGATGAGCGGTTTCAGCGCAATAAGCTTCAGAAGGACAACGCCTCAGCTCCTTAGATATGGTTCCGTTGCCACGACCTAACAGCTTAGCGATACTTCTGGCACTTTTACCTTCTGCCTTTAACACTTCAATCTGATGTCTGTCTTTTAATGTGAGTTGGTTGTATTTAGATTTCACTTCAAAACCTCATTTCACTTTGAGGGAAAGAAGTTTACAAACTTCCTCTCCTCGGTTCTATATTAAAATGTTAAAATGTGTCAGTTGCTGTTGGGATCTAAGAATCACTTCAGCTTCCATCACTTACTTCTAATTTTTTACAGCGTTCAGGCATTCAAATTGATAATTCGTTCAGCACGTCATGGAAACAACTTGGTTTTGTCTCCGTGTTGACGTCTTGTGGTTTCGGCAAGCGTTCAGGCATTGAAGCAACCGAAGTCGTTTATTTGTTGATGCTTTGGGTTTGGTTGAAAGTCGATACCATATCTATGTTTGCCAAAGAGTCACTACTCAGCTTTTCTTCTGCCAAGAAAGATGTGCTTTATGATTTACTCAACCGTGAAGACTTGAATTGGAGAAAGCTGCAACTTTACACTGCTAAAAAACTCATAAAGCAGGAAGGTAAAAGTAAAATCAGAGCTTTTGTTGTCGATGATTCAGTAAAGCAGCGTCGTGGTAAGAAAATGCCCGGCGTATCCAGCCACTTCGACCATTTGACAGGGCGTTGTATCTGACGTCAATTAACTTGTCCGGTCGGCGTCAATTAACTTGGCCGCTTTTTTCTTGTGATTTTAGAGCTTGTTTTTTTCGATAACTTTCTCCTTCAACTTTATAAATATCAGCATGATGAACGAGCCGATCTATAGCAGCCACTGTCATCATATTATCGCCAAAGATACTATCCCAATCACTGAAGGCTTGATTAGTTGTGATGAGTAAACTACTTCGCTCGTATCTATGAGCAATCAACTCAAAGAGCACTTGGCTTTCACTATCACTTTTTTTTACATAACCGATATCATCAATAATCAGCAGCTCGTACTTATCGAGTTTTTTTAATGCATCTTCAAGTCCCAAGCCTTCTCTTGCCTTTTGTAGCATCTGAACTAGCGTAATTCCTGTCATGAATTTTACTCGTGTAGACTGCTCTATGAGCGCATAGCCTAATGCCGAAGCTAAGTGGGTTTTACCCAGACCACTGGCACCAAAAAACAACAGGTTATGCCCCTGTCTTAGCCAGTCCCTGTTCTTAACCTTTAGCTGAAGTTGCCGGTGTGTGACACCTGAAATCTCTTTAAAAACAAATTGTGAAAATTGCTTGCCTATCGGAAGCCCGCTTTCTCTCAGTAATCGCTTTAAACGGTTCTCATAGCGATGATTCACTTCTGGCTCACACAGCTCTGCAAGGTAGGTTTCTGGTTCCCAGCTTTCTGATACGGCTTTTTGGGTGAGGCCGGGGAAGGCTTTTGCCATCGCACTGAGCCGTAACTCTTTAAGTAAAACAGGGAGACTCTGTACGTTAGCCATAAGTTCCTCCGAGCAAACTATCGTAGCCAGATATCTCATGTTGTTGGCTTACAATATCTGGAATGATTATCTGCTCATCAGGCGTAAACCGTGCCTTGCATTGTTTTATCGTGGCTCTAACGCCTTGTTTGAGCAGCCTGAGTACATAGCGACCCAGCTCGTCTTCACAGTCGTACTTATCAGCGATGAACAGTAATTCAACCATGTATTTACAAGCTTCATCGGTCACGGAGTATTGGGTTAGATGCTGCCAAATCGCAGTAAAATCTCCGTCAGGTACGATATCGTCCCGAAGTTGAGAGCGCTTAAAAGCGTTTGGCTTTTTAGCAAGTGAGTGAATGATATGGCGGTAATTAATGGAGCGAGAACGCTGCTTCCCTTGTGCATATACTCTATCCAGAGTGAGAGTCGGTTCGTGCCCGTAAAACAGCACCAGTTTATCATCAAAAATATGAACCGGAAGCGTAGTGCCGATGAGTCGAGAAGGTACGCTATATGTCACTCTTTTTACGTTGATGGTACTGCTGGATGTGACTTTGACATACTGCTCACAAAAATCATTCGTTCGACGAACGGGGAGTGGTAGCAAGTGCGGCCTTTCCTCATCGAATCGAGTCTTGCACTGCCTGTTGATTTTGGCGGTAATGGTTTCGATAAAAGCCTCATACTCCGCTAGGTCACGAAAATCCCGGCTCTCACGCAACAGTAACTGTTGCTCAATCTTCCTCTTTAGATGCCCGTGAGGGCTTTCTATCGCACCGTTCTCGTGAGCCGCACCTTTGTTGTTTTTAGTGGCGCTTAATCCGTAAAACTTACACAGTTTTTCATAGCGCTCTGTAAGTGTTTGTTCCTGAGTATGATTGTTAAAGGCGGCGCTTAAGCTGTCCGTTCTGTGAGTCTCAGGGACACCGCCACAACGCCATAACGCATTTTGCAGACCGGAAGATAGAGACTCGAAGCTTTCACCGCCTAACACAACCTGAGTGTAAGTCCAGCCGCTGTAAACCAAGCGGTAATGATAAAGTTTATGCTTAAAGTGCTGCCCTGCAATAGTGATTTGCAACTGATTCATCCAGGTGTAATCAGAGATCCCCATCGCCCCTGGAATATGAAGTTGCTGAAACATAACCTCCTGAGCTGGCCCGAATTTGGCACGCCAACGTTTGACTCTTCGCTGTAGGGTTCTCAGATGTGAACGGTCAAACTTGCCCGGAGCCTTATCCTCCAATACCTCAAGCAACGTTATAGGCTGTAGGGCGGGATTACGCTCTAGTAGAGGAATAATGTGCTCTTCAAATAATCCATCAAATGGATCTTTACGAGTTCGATACGTGCGTGGTGCTCGGCATCGCTGATGTTCGCCTTTATCAATACGTCGGGCGGTTCGTTCAGAAAAACCAGCACTTGCTGCTGCGGATACTTGGGTATGATTCAATGGCACTAACTTAAGAATTACTTCTGATACATCTTAAGCCTACGTGCTTGTTTTCTTGAGTGTTGTAACCTTGGTGTCGGTTTCGGGAAACCCGTTTATCAGACCATGCTGAAGAACATCTTAAAAAGTAGAGTGCCGGCGATGGAGACGTGCCCATAAAAGCCGGTAAGGCGGGCGAAGGCAAAATGAAACAGACCTACTTCCGGCCGATTTACGGTGAAGAAGATGAAGTGGCGTTTACCTGGTCGTCTTCAAGAAGTGCCGCGCATGCCATTGAGCGACTGGCGGGCTTTGACGGTACGTTATTGACGGACGGTTATCTGGCTTACACCAAAGCCGTCGACACCTTACGCACAAGACCACAGCATCATTCACGCGACGTGTCGGGTGCATTGCCGTCGCTAGACTGAGTCACCGGCAAGAGAAAAGTGAACCTGTCGTCCGTGAGTTTTTCAAACGGGGGCGTGAAGCGCCGGCGCCCGGACTTGTTGCCGAAAACCCCGTTTAGAATCGCCCTTGAGTATGCGGCGCAGCGTGAAATGGCGCTAAAGGTATTTCTCACTAATCCGCCGACACCAACCATTTGGAGCGAGCCCTGCGCTGCATCCCGACGGGCAGGAAAAACTACCTCTTTTGCTGGTCAGAAATGGGGGCGGAGCAACTGGGTATGTTGCAAAGTTTGATGTGATGTGCCGCGTCGGATATCGACGCATCCCAATTCTCAGGTTGAAGATCTTATTCCGAGTAAATGGAAAACCAAATTTGAAGGTGAATTTTTTAAATCAGATCTGGCGAAAACGGGGTGATCTGAGCCCAGAATCATCGCTTACAAAAGCTCTGCAAATACAAGGTTACTGCCTCCACATTTAAAATCTTTTCTCATCTTTAAAGGCGGATACACAATGAATCAAATCCAGGCCGGACAAAATTGCTTTCGCTTAATGCTGCGTTAAAAACCAGTGATGCAAATATAGTGCTATACCGATTGCTTGATGATTACAGGAAGTCTCACTTCGAATAAAAATCTGTCCGTTTTATTGAGAATTGTTGTTACTCAACAAAAACGCACGCACTCCGTTTCGACTGCGATGCTCCGGCTTCCCGCGGTGTTTGTAATTTCTAAGAAATTCGTCCATGCCTTTGAGCTTAGCCCTAAAGCGAACCGGACGACTCGTAAGACGCGGTGTTCAGTAGCTTTTATCGGATTTACCCCAATAGCATGTGAAACCAGGACATCTGAACGTTGGCAAGTAAGCCTTGCCTATTACCTTTAGCTGCGGGGACGTGATCTGCTGGAATTATTGAAGTTTTCTCCTAGCGCGTTTCAAGCTCAAACTTACTGAGCCTTTTCGGTAAGACTTTATAGAAGCGTTTAGCTTCACTCAACTTTTCGAAGGTAAAGACCAGGCGAGTAGCCACGGGAACCGTCCTCCACAGGCTCTCTCAGAACCGAACGTGAAACTCTCAGCTCATACGCTCCCACAATCCAACCATCGGCCTGACACCAATTTTTCTTCGATACCCTTTCAAATGGTTTTGTTGTTTTCAAAAATTCCTCCCGCTGCGATTCCGGAGCGACTTTTGTGGTTGACTGTTAAATTAAGCAGGATAATCAATCCCCTTCGCTCCACTACCATTACAGTACTTTCATCACTACTACGGGATAGTCCGCCCCTGTGCCTTGCATCCATTTCCACGATCTAACAGCTTAGCAATATTTCTGGCACTTTTATCTTCTGTCTTTATATTTCAATCTGATATCTGTCTTTTAATGTTAGTTGGTTGTATTTAGACTTCACTTAAAACCTTATTTCACTTTGAGGTAAAGAAGCTTACAAGCTTCCTCTTCTCGGTTCTATACTAAAGTGTATCAGTTACTACTGTGATCTGAGTTTTACAACGACTCATAAAGAATTATATACTGCTGTAATCGTTAAATTTGATTAGATCCGGGAAAATGACTTATTCCACTTCATTAAGCGATGAAACTATAGCTCAGCATTACCAGTACATTATTGATGAGTTAAGTAAACACCCGGAACAAGCGGCTGGCAATCTTAAATTAAAGTCATCTTTGTTTGAACACTATCAAAACAGCAGACAATTAGAAGCCTGTTACCGTTGTCTGCCTGTTGATGTGCAAGAAGAGATCAAGACATTATTTAATAGAACAAATCAAGAAAACCTGAGTGTCAAAGCCGGCAATAGCGTTCCGCTTCATATTTCATCGGACAGAACGAAATATTCTGATTCAGCAAGTATATACAAAAGAAAAATAAGCCCGTTACCGGATTCTGAACAAAGCGGATTCACTACTGAGACGCTTGATTTAAATAGTGAAAAATACAGGGATTTTATTGTCAAATCACTGGAATTAGAAGATGTTGTGAAAAAAGACTCCGGGATGGAATTTTCCTGGGATGCCGATCGTGATACCCCAAAAGGGATGCATAATCAGAGTACAGATTATAAGAAATTTCTATCATATTCAGCATTACGTTCTGTAACTCGAAAAATTTCATGGTTTATTTTTGAGGAGATGAAAAAAGTAAACCCGGCTGAAAGTAGCGATGCTGTACTACTTAGAAATATTGCATTGCTGAGAGATGCCAGAAAATTGCATAAATTTCCTCCCACAAGTTCGTTTTCTATTAAAATTGACAGTAAAGCAAAGAGAGCAAGGCTTTATCTTTTAAGCAATCCGGCTGCGAATCAACGCATACTTAATGGTAAGGTTTCAGGAGAAATGCCGGTAGCGTCCGCAAAGTTGTCAGCCGGCTCAGGTTCGCAATTGATAATTCCGGCGGGGGTGTGTCAATGCGTACTTAGTAGCCTGAGGCGCCCTGACGCTGCCAGATTTTTATCAACCGCGGATCTTATGGATTGTACGGCGTTAATTTTGTACGACGGAAAAAACAGAATTGCCACGTTAACTCATTTCTGGACTCAGACAATTACCGCAAGCAATATCAGCAGGCAATTTGATTTAATGATTGATAAAGGAGCGTTATCCTCATCTGTTGAAGCCAAAGTTGTAGGCGGAACAAGAAGCAACCTATGGTCTGAAAGTGGTTTTTTTAATTGTATTCAACCTGCTCTCATATCATTAGGAATACCCGTAACCGAAACTAATGTCGGCGAAAATAGGCCGAAAAATATTTTATTTGATTTACAAACAGGAAATCTCTATCACCTGCAAAGCGACTGTACCGATCCGCTGGGCTCTATGTCTGTAAAGAATGAAAAAACCGCCCGGAAACTGGATTGGAGTCCGCAAAGACAGTATTACTTTAGTGACCACACTAACTCCGAACTTCTGGTATCCGCTGATATTTCATTGCAAGAGAACGCCTAACGTTTTACTACCGCGCATTTGCGTTTATCCTGCTCCTCATTACCGGCATCCTTCCGTCGCTTTTAAAAAAACGCGGAATTTTTTGAGGCTGATCAAATCTCATCGTTCTGAGGTGACAAATGCAAGCGTAAGGAACTGTCCCAAAATAACTTCCCTGTTTTGCTGTCGTTTATTTTTGGCTTATACAAGGCACAGAAAGCGAGGTGTAGTCATTACCGACATACAAAACTGTCGTTACTTCGTTTCTGCATAAGCTTTCGACAACGCCGTAACGCTTTATTCAAAGAACGCAAAAATAAACACAGCCCAAAGGGTTACGCTTAACATTGCCACTCTCTGCGTTACTTATCATTCATTTAGAATAACTAAACTTCATTCTTCGTGCCTTGATATTGGCAATTTTAAGCAGTAACAAATCGGGAAGTTATTTCGGGACAGTTCCTAAGCGACTTCACTTATCTGGTGAATGCCTGACGCTCACCAACCGGCTGCAATTCCCGCCGGCGGCGTTACGGATAACAGTCTGAGAACAACCGCTGACTGTTATTCAGGCCTTGCTGCCGGCGAACGGAGTAACGACAGCTTTTTATGTCGGTAATTTTATCCGCGTTTTAGCACGCCGCCAACAGCTTTTCCGGGTTAAAGCGGCCGCGTCTTCAGCTTCAATACACTGAATCGAATTTTTAGAAATACAGCCAAAGCTTAACTTAAGCTGACAGCACAGCAATTAATGATTCTGTATGAGCGGTTCAGAACTAAAATTAGAGTCTGTATACTAATAAATATCGCCTTGTGAAAAATACTGAATTTTCTTTAACTGACGTCGCTTCTATCGGTTGTATGACCTTTGGTTTTATCTTTGGTGCCGGTAACCTGATTTTCGCTCCTTTGTTAGGTTTTAACTAGTCGGTACTGAAAAACATAACTTCAAGATTTAAAATGTACGGCATCTGATTTACGCAAAATTCAGAGCCGTACCCAAAAGCAACATTTCTTATATTTCGCATCAATTTCACTACAAAATAGCCAAAACTCACCATCTTTTTCGAGCAAAAAGAAAATGGCTAACCACTTTCTCAGGTTCCAGGCACACGCAGCCATTAGAAGGTTTATTGAGTCGCCAACACTGCCCTTTAACCAGTTCTTACACAGCCTAAAATCACTCTTCAAATGCCCGATTACTGGTTCAATTGTCGCCCGTTTTTTACAGAGTTCACTTTTGCGTTTTCTCTTTGCTTGCGAGTCCCGTTTTAATGGCCGACTAGGGATAACAACTTCTTGGTCAACATACTGCATACACCCTTTATAGCCTTTATCTACAACGGCTGTAGTGATTTTACTCTTTCGGTGTTTATGGGCATGGTCAAGTGCAGGTCTAAGCAATTTTGAGTCGTGTTCATGTTTGTCATGACTGGTTACACCAATGATTAATTGACTCTGCTCTGTGAGCACGACAGAAGCCTTTTTACCATACTCGTATGGCTTATGGTCTTTGCCTTTCCCTACGCAGTAAACATCGGGTTCATGAAGGCTGTAAATCTTGTTCTTGTCTTTACGTTGCTGTGTAATGGCTTTTTCATAATTGGAAAAATTCTCTTTTTGTAAATCAAGGACATCTTGTGGAAGTTTGCGTTGCAGCTCCCTTAAAAGCCTGCCTGCGATAACACGCAACCTTTTTAACGCTCTTCTGGCTTTGCTTCGATTTTTGGCATGTCTAAAGCTGCGACAGTCAATGCGTAGCTGTTTGACTTCTTTGACATAAGTACGTCTTTGCTTGATCCCAAATACTTTGGCTAGTTTATTGAGTCGGTTAACCACCTTGATGGCAAGCTTGCTATCTGTCGGATAAGTAATGGCTTTTTCTTGGACGGTTGTATCAACGTACACGGTGTCATCTTCAGCTTTGTCACCGTGTAAAGCCACAGATAATGCAAAGATTTTTTCACAGCCTTTTTCACCGATGCGCTTACGAAAAACACTGAGTTCACTGGCATCACAAGGGCGTGCTGTTTGAAACTCTGTCTCACCACAAAACACTTGAAAATACACGTTCATCAGCCACTCATCGACCAAGGCTTCATCGCTGAGTTTGTAAAGTTGCTTGAGTATTAGCAAACCGCACATCAACCGAATTGGCTTCGCTTTACGGCCTGATTTTTTGTATAACGGCTTGAACTCTTCTTCCAACGCTCGCCAATCAAAGGCATTAGCTAAAATGAGTAAAGGGTGAGTTTGCAGAAGTTGGTCTGTGATATTAAACAGACTGGCATGAGGTAAATTTGACGGGCTTTCTTTGAGCATTTTTAGCACCCAAAACGACCAGAAACCATAGGTTAACTATATTATTTCTGGTCGAAATTGAATGTATCAAATAGCTATATTTTATTAGCGATCAGAATGTTAGATGTTTTTCATGACCGACTACGTAGTCATAATCTGCTTCCTCAAGATTAATTCTGTTGATTTCTTGGATAATTTTCCTAACAGTGGAATGGTTAAATTTTCTCAAAAATACCTCTGTGTTACTTCTTAAATACACAATTCTGTTGGTTTGGTAGTTGCGTCTAACGCCTCAATCAGCCGCCGCCGAAGGCGGTCGGCTGGATTGACTTGTTACACGTCGTTTTGGTTAATCCCTTCTTTTTTCCTTCTTTCTTCAATCTCGTGTTCAATGCGTTCTTGTTGTAAGTGCATAAGAGATGATGGAAGCTTAAAAGAGAGACAAAAAGCGGCGATTGCTAAGAATAAGTAAACATACTCTACATACGATTGGTATTCTTTCAACTTTGTTTTCATAAGCATTGAAATAAATACCAAAGCGAGCGTTCCTAGATACAATTTAAAAAGCCATTTATGCCTAGTCAGCCTATTATATGTGAGTTCGCTTCCCAGACGAGCTTTTTGCCAACTCCCTGATGGTAGGGATTTAGGGTCTCCTACAAGCGTGATAACTGCGACAAGAAAACCTGCAAGTATTGAGAATACAGTTACAATGACATTGATTGCATCTTGATTTCCATGTATTAAAGGTTGAGCGAAATATGAACCCAACCCACTCCATAGAATTACGGCAATAGTGACTTTGATTTTTTCTGTATCAATTTCTTGGCTCATTGTTTTAACACACCAGACTTATTCAGTTCTGAATAATAGTTGAATATCTTATCCCATGCGTCACTTTTGTTGAGGGATTTTCCTGAAGTTTTTATTCTTTTTGTATCAGCAACTCTAATCTCATCTGAGGTTATGGTGTTATTTGCACCAGTAATAATTTTAAAACCTTCCTCATGATCATTTTCTAGTTCTGATAATATATGCTCAGATGTTTTTTTTAATCTTGCCCTTCCTGCTACACCAAAACTAGGGTCTTTGCTGTTATCTTTTGTTCTCGCTTCCTTTCCATCAAAAGTAAGAGATATTTTTATGTTGACGTTTTCTTTATCTTCGATGTCTTTTAACTCTGGGTCTTTTGCAAATATTCTTTTTAGTTGTGCAGCGACTTGAGCTTTTATGCCACTAACTTTTTCATTATTTTTCTTTGAATGTAATAAGCTAGCTTCATATAAAGAAGAATCTAAAACAACTTCTTTAACTCCTTCTTTTTGAATCATGTTGATTTTGCTTGTTTTGGCAATTTTATCTAAATTCAAACTTGCTGCAACATGATCAAAACCAGCCTGATTTAATATTTTTAAAAAATAATTTTGAGCTAACCCTTCTCTTGCACCTGATGGGCATAAAATTACATGGTTATCTTTTACAAGCGCAAAAACCTCACCATCAAGATAATTTTTGCCTTCAGGAGCTTCTTGCGCCTCTACAGCAGACCTTTTCTTATTTGTAGCTTTTTCAATGGTTGAAGTTGGTTGTTCAGGGGTATAAGAGGCAATCTGTAAAAAAATCCCTTTTTTATCATCAGGATTGTGATCTGCACCTCTCATTTCAGTGCCGTTAGTTCCGGGAAATGTTCTGCTACCAACAGTAGAATAACTTTCATGTGCTTCCTTCAACATTGCTTCCAATGTCTTATCTTCTTTTTTCTCTTTCCATTCAGCTCTTCTGTAATAAAGGGCTTTAGGTTTAACTGCTGGAGATTTTGCCATTAATGTTATTCCATTTTCTTAATGTTTACTGTGAATTTGATTTAGACGTGTAACGCCTAAATCAGGTGCGCCGTAGGCGTCACCTGGATTTTTTTGTTAGGCTTCTACTGGCCATTTTTTGAAAGCAAAAAACCACAATAATATGAGATTTACAAATGGAATAATCATTAGAATGCCCCACCAACCAGAAAAACCAGCCTTTTTAGCAATTGGTCTGAATACAAACACTGGAATTATGAAAAGTGAAAATAAAATCATTAATTGCCAGATACTTATGCCACCTAAGCCCATTTTACTTTTCCTCCGCAGTTTGCACATTCCATTTGGAAGCAAGCAATATTATTGAACATATAATTACCCCGAAGATTTTGAATAACCACGGTTAAACTCAACGTGGGCTGAAGACCTGCCTTTTTATAGATTCTCCAAGCAGGAAGCAAAAAGAAAAGAGCTTGGATTAAAGCATTTACAACAATTTCTTCCATGTTATTCATCCTTCTTATGATTGATCACACACTCAAATTTACTTCAGATATTTGTATTTTCAGATTTCCCTGATGTGGGTTGAAGCCTAACATTTTAATACTACGCATTCGCATTTTTCCAAGCTTTACTTGTTAAAGCTCTCAACGCAATCTCATGTTTTTATTAAAAAAGTTATCCTATTCCACTTTTTAGGGATAGGCAAAACGAGAATTCGCATTTATCCTGTTCAGTATTCTCAATATCTCAACACTTAAAATAGTTAAGCTCTTATAAATCAATTAGTTATATATTCAGACTATGCGGAAATGAGAATGAGCAATTGCAAAAACACGCTTGATTTCTAAATTAAGGTGATCATACTGTATAAAAAGACAGATATGCAAACGGAATTACGCTATGCCTAATAAAAGTCCTATCTTGGAGTCGGTAAGAGTACAGGGCGGGATCGCGCTTTTTGTCTTGAAAAAATAATTTAAATTATTTTGAACTTTCTTAAAAGTCGATGATCAGATCATTAAATTAATACTGATTTGAGCATGATTACGGACTTTACGGAAGAGATTGAACAAGTAGAAGAGCAGCGTTCTGATGCTAATAAAGAACATGAGTTAGCAGATATTATTTTTCTTACCATTGCGGCGGTACTCTGTGGCGCAAGGGGCCGGAAAGCAATAAATATTTTCGGTGAAGCTCAATTGGACTGGTTAAGGCAGTATCGCTCGTTTAGTAACGGAATCCCCGCAAGACACTCAACAGGAAGGATCATAAGAGGCATCAAAGCCGAGAGTTTAATTTCTTGTTTTATTAATTTTTCAGACGCTATGCGGGAAAAAGGCAGCAAAGAGCACGAATCATTTTATGGAGTTAGATGGTGAGCACGGGCGGATAAATGAAAGGCATTATCGCCTGTTACCGATAGCAGACTGGTTTGATAAAACCGCTGATTTTCAGGACAGCCGCGCCGTTATCGAAGTGACTCGCACAAGGGAGATGAAAGATAAAGTCAGCCGGGAAACGTCTTACTATATCACTTCATTAACAAGTGATGTAAAAGAGGTGGCTCAGAAGACACTGGTCAATCGGGAATAGTCAGCACCGGGTACTCGATGTCACTTTTAAAGAGGATGACGGTAAGATTTATGCTGACGATGGAGCCAGAAATTCAGCGACAATCAGGCGGAAGATACTCAACTCGGTAAAAAGTCATTCTTGCAAAGATAGCGTTGCCGGAAAGATGCCAAGAGCGAGTTGGGATGCAAAATTTAGAGCTGAGATTCTATTTGGTGAAAATTTCAGCAAAGCGTAATCCCGCCCTGGCGTTACAGTATTTTCAGATATTACTTTTACAAGCCACAGAGGGGATGATTGATACATTATCAGATGTCATTGCTGATATCGTCGGCGAACACCTGGTTGGTAATCGTTCCGGGAGAAAAGAGCCTAGGGCAAAGAAAAGACGACCAAAACCAAACCTAGGTTACAACACTCAAGAAAACAAGCGCGTAGGCTTAAGATGTACCAGAAGTAACTCTTAAGTTAGTGCTATTGATCTATAAGTTTTTTCACTTTTCTGACACCCATCTTAATCACTCTTCGGCGTCACCCTTGTACTCTTGCTTGAAAGACTGCCGGTATTACTGAGCAAGATCACCTTGCAGAGCACTTAATTTGAACGCCAAAAATATCGAAAAACTTATAGTCAGGTACTTAACAAATCCTGTATAACGGCCTTAGAATAACACGCCGTACGGTAGGCGGCGGGGTGTGGTTTTGGTTTACCGTATCGTCACTCCTGCGAAGGTCGGAGTCTGGTGCCTTTGTGATTTTACTGACAAAAATCACCGGATACCGACCTGCGAGGGTATGACAATAAGTACGGCACAAAGTCAGTTCGTCTCAAGGGGGGGGGGTGAATTAAAGCAATTTAAAGCGGTCAGCTGAGTTTTGAGCTCAGCAAGATTTTTATTAATGAGGCTTCTTTATGGCAATCGCATCATCTAATGGTGACTCCGGCCATTTTCCGGCAGAGTCGACGCAGCAGCACGACATTGAGCAAGCTCAAACCAGCCTGGTTGAAGTTGTTGCGCAAGACACTAAATTAAATCAGTTCACGGTAAGTCAGGGAGATAAATCTGAAGAGCACGCGGCCGGACACCGGCAATTTCATATTAACTACTCAGATAAAAACACTGAAGAGCCGGGAGCATCACCGGCATCAGAACAAAAAGATGTCAAAAATAACGGAATTCTCAGAGTAAAACTCAGGAAAAAAATTAAAGCCAAGAACCTTAAGAAATCAAAGCGGCTAACAATCGAAGAAATCAAAGAAAAGGCAGATAACGCGTTAACGGCAATGGAAATGTTTGATTCTATCCATACGGTAAATTTTAATTTGTATGAAAAAATTATTATCATCGCCGCTAACCCTCGCAGTACACAAGAATCTTGTGAAGATTTAAATTCATTATTGAGCGTATACAATTTTTTCGCTGATATAACCCGCTTTGAAAACCCGGAACATTTATCGGATACCTACGAAAAACTCGGTCTGAAACATATATTGCATTTCTTATACTCAAATACCGCAGCAATCATGGCTACCGTTCAAAAAAATTCTCGTTGTTTAAGGGAGTTAAACGCATTTGAAGAACACTATCTTCCAAAAGATAAAATTAAGCGACATAAAATATACAAACGGATACTTGTCCTTGATAAAGTCATTGCTCAGCGTCTTAGGGCGCTAGACTTTACCCTGGATGAAATTAAAAAAAATCCTAAAAAAGAAACAACAGGTTCTAAAAAAGAAGAAACCGCTTTACAACAGTACGCATACTATTTTATAAAATTGAACTATCACTTTTTTATAATAAGTAAAGCCTTACTTTCCGATAAATACCGTAACAGTATTATGAAGGTTCATCGTGATAAATTTGCTGTTAGTTATGTAAAACAGATTACAGAAGAGTTTCATGTTTTATACATGTGTGACGAAAGCGTTACAAAGCATCTTATTCCGCTTTATGTAAATCTTATGTGCGTTTGTTTTACTTATGGTTTCGATGACATTGTTTTTTTTATTCTTAACCACCAATGGTTACAACAGCTGCTGACTACTGAAAAAGGTTACGGCAAAAGTCATAGAATTGTTTTATGCTGGCTAAACAGACACGTTGAATCACTGAAAGACAAAAAAGTGTTATCTGTCAGTGATATGATTACCCGGCTTTATACCTGTATCCATTATCCGTTGCTTAAATTGATTAAGACTAACTCTGAGTCTAAGGGTGAAGAATCTGTATCTGAATCTGTATCTGAATCTGAATCTGTATCTGAATCTGTATCTGTATCTGAATCTTCATCTGAATCTGAACCTGAATCTGAATTTGAATCTGAATTTAAATCTAAAGCTAAATGTAGCTTCAAACCAAGTGAGGCCATTGAATTATTTGAAAAAATAGACAAGATGAACACTGATTTACAAAAGGAAAAACGAGGACTTGTCGCATGGCTATTGGAATCCGCGAAATTGGAGAAGACTAAGTCTGAGCCTCCGCAAAAAGCTCAATTCAAAATCTCATGTGGTAAGCTATCCGAATCCGCGTCTTCTTCTGAGAGAGACGGCTTACCGTCAGGCATCAGTAAGCCCGAAGATACGGTAAAACCGGCCGCTCATATTGAAACTGATCATTTCGAGACACTGCAGATCCGAATTTCAGCTTTATTTATCCAAAACAGCCAAAAGCCGTCGGCGTTAGAAACCTTACTCACAGGGCTTGATGATTTGATTACCGCTGAAAATCATAACCGCGAAACACTTGATGATAAGTGTATCGGCATAATTAAATTAGCTAAAGTTGAGGCTATCTGGGCCCAAATCGGAAAACAACTCTATGAAATATTTGAACATATCTGCGTCATTCAGCAATACAAATGGGCATTCGCGAGAGACGGATTTGCCGGGACGTATAAACTTAAAGATAAGTTCATCAATACAGTTAAAAAAATACCCGGATTATGCGGTGATTTAAGTGAGGTGTACGACAAGCTGCAGCGGGCGATTAATGACTTTAAACGGGTGCTGGCAAAATCTGGCGCGAAGATACTGATTGATAATTTTTCCATCACTTTCTGCGGGATCAGAGAGTTATTAACGCCGCTTTCAAAGGTTCACTCACTTCCGCGAGAGATTAAACAACTTTGCCTGATGAGAAAAGCCGCGCTCGCCGAAAAATACATAAGTAAAAAATCAGAGCAAAAACAGGGACTAACTTCCGCTGAAATAGAAGCGGGCGGACATAAGTCAACTGAAATGCTGGAAACAATAAACAAGTTATCGGCGTCATTCGATGAGCTTGAGGCAAGCGTAACAAACTCCGCGCGACGGCCTTAGAATGACCCGGCGCGAGCGGGGTGCGGTTTTACCTCACCGGCGGCGGCGAAGTCCGGCGTCGTTTGTGTTTTACTGACAAAAGTCGCCGGATACCCGCCCGCGCGGGCATAACAAAAAAACACGGTACTCAGCTGAATAGGTTCTCAGGCGATTTCAGCAAGCTTGTGAGCGTAAAGCGTTTCACTCTTGAGGTGAATTGAAGTTGTACATTTTTTAAATAAATTTAAATGAGTTACAGCGGGTTAAAGCGGTCAGATGAGTTTTGGGCTCAGCAAGATTTTTATTAATGAGGCTTCTTTATGGCAATCGCATCATCTAATGGTGACTCCGGCCATTTTCCGGCAGAGTCGACGCAGCAGCACGACATTGAGCAAGCTCAAACCAGCCTGGTTGAAGTTGTTGCGCAAGACACTAAATTAAATCAGTTCACGGTAAGTCAGGGAGATAAATCTGAAGAGCACGCGGCCGGACACCGGCAATTTCATACTGACTACTCAGATAAAAACACTGAAGAGCCGGGAGCATCACCGGCATCAGAAAAAAAAGATGTCAAAAATAACGAAATTCTCAGAGTAAAACTCAGGAAAAAAATTAAAGCCAAGAACCTTAAGAAATCAAAGCGGCTACCAACCAAAGAAATCAAAGAAAAGGCAGATAACGCGTTAACGGCAATGAAACTGTTTGACTCTATCCGTACGGTAAATTTTAATTTTTATGAAAAAATTATTATCATCGCCGCTAACCCTCGCAGTACACAAGAATCTTGTGAAGATTTAAATTCATTATTGAACGTGTATAATTTTTTCGCGGACATAACCCGCTTTGAAAACCCGGAACATTTATCGGATACCTACAGAGAACTCGGTCTAGTAGAAATATTTGCCTTCTTATACAATAATACCGCAGCAATCATGTTTACCGTTCAAGAAGATTTTCGTTGTTTAAGGGAATTAAACGCATTTGAAGAACAATATCTTCCAAAAGATAAAATTAAGCGACATAAAATATACAAACGGATACTTGTCCTTGATAAAGTCATTGTTGAGCGTCTTAGGGCGCTAGACTTTACCCTGGATGAAATTAAAAAAAATCCTGAAAAAAAAACAACAGGTTCTAAAAAAGTAGATACCGCTTCACAACAGCACGCATACTATTTTATAAAATTGAAATATCACTCTCTTATAATAAGTAAAGCCTTACTTTCCGATAAATACCGTAACAGTATTATGAAGGTTCATCGTGATAAATTTGCTGTTAGTTATGTAAAACAGATTACAGAAGAGTTTCATGTTTTATACATGTGTGACGAAAGAGTTACAAAGCATCTTATTCCGCTTTATGTAAATCTTATTTGTGTTTGTTTTACTTATGATTTCGATGACATTGTTTTTTTTATTCTTAACCACCAATGGTTACAACAGCTGCTGACTGCTGAAAAAGGTTACGGCAAAAGTCATAGAATTGTTTTATGCTGGCTAAACAGACACGTTGAATCACTGAAAGACAAAAAAGTTTTATTTGTCAGTGATATGATTACCCGGCTTTACACCTGTATCCATTATCCGTTGCTTAAATTGATTAAGATTAACTCTGAGTCTAAGGGTGAAGAATCTGTATCTGTATCTGTATCTGAATCTGAATCTGAATCTGAACCTGAATCTGAACCTGAATCTGAACCTGAATCTGAACCTGAATCTGAATCTGAATCTGAACCTGAATCTGAATTTGAACCTGAATCTGAATTTAAATCTAAAGCTAAAGCTAAATGTAGCTTCAAACCAAGTGAGGTCATTGAATTATTTGAAAAAATAGACAAGATGAACACTGATTTACTAAAGGAAAAACGAGGACTTGTCGCATGGCTATTAGAATCCGCGAAATTGGAGAAGACTAAGTCTGAGCCTCCGCAAAAAGCTCAATTCAAAATCTCATGTGATAAGCTATCCGAATCCGCGTCCGCGTCTTCTTCTGAGAGAGACGGCTTACCGTCAGGCATCAGTAAGCCCGAAGATACGGTAAAACCGGCCGCTCATATTGAAACTGATCATTTCGAGACACTGCAAATCCGAATTTCAGCTTTATTTATCCAAAACAGCCAAAAGCCGGAGGCGTTAGAGGCGTTAGAAACCTTACTCACAGGGCTTGATGATTTGATTACCGCTGAAAATCATAACCGCGAAACACTTGATGATAAATGTATCGGCATAATTAAATTAGCTAAAGTTGAGGCTATCTGGTCTCATATCCGAATACTACTCTATGAAATATTTGAACATATCTGCGTCATTCAGCAATACAAATGGGCATTCGCGAGAGACGGATTTGCCGGGACATATAAACTTAAAGATAAGTTCATCAATACAGTTAAAAAAATACCCGGATTATGCGGTGATTTAAGTGAGGTATACGACAAGCTGCAGCGGGCGATTAATGACTTTAAACGGGTGCTGGCAAAATCTGGCGCGAAGATACTGATTGATAATTTTTCCCTCACTTTCTTCGGGATCAGAGAGTTATTAACGCCGCTTTCAAAGGTTCACTCACTTCCGCGAGAGATTAAACAACTTTGCCTGATGAGAAAAGCCGCGCTCGCCGAACAACACATAAATAAAAAATCAGAGAAAAAACAGGGACTAACTTCCGCGGAAATAGAAGCGGGCGGACATAAGTCAACTGAAATACTGGAAACAATAAACAAGTTATCGGCGTCATTCGATGAGCTTGAGGCAAGCGTAACAAACTCCGTGCGACGGCCTTAGCATGACCCGGCGCGAGCGGGGTGCGGTTTTACCTCACCGGCGGCGGCGAAGTCCGGCGCCGTTTGTGTTTTACTGACAAAAGTCGCCGGATACCCGCCCGCGCGGGCATAACAAAAAAACACGGTACAGAGTCAGTTTCCCTTAAGTGGCGGTGAATTAAACTCTGAGAGATTAAAAAGAATTGTAAGCCGGCCGCTTAGCTGTCTCGCTTTTCGATAACTCAGAATCAAATAACTAAGTTAAACCCGGCAAGCTCAGCTGAATAGGTTCTCAGGCGATTTCAGCAAGCTTGTGAGCGTATAGCGTTTCACTCTTGAGGTGAATTGAAGTTGTACATTTTTTAAATAAATTTAAATGAGTTACAGCAGGTTAAAGCGGTCAGCTGAGTTTTGCGGGTTCAGTACTATTTTTTTATTAATGTTTTTTATTAATGAGGAGGCTCGTTTATGGCAATGAAACCAGTTAAGAGTACCTGTGCCGATGTTCCGGCGGAGCCGCGGCGGCGCGACATTGAGCGGTCTCAAACCGGCCGGCTTGAAGTCGTTTCTGAACAAAGTGAAACAAAACACTTTACGATAAGTCAGGGAGGTAAATCTGACAATTTTACGACCGTAAACCAGCAATTTCAGGCTCGCCGGTCAGGAGAACACACTGAGACTGAAACAACGCCGCCACCGTCAAAAAACATTCGAACCTTATCTTGCCGGCGGCTTCTTGAACAAAGTCTCAGGCAAAAAACTCAGAGGAAGCCACCGGTGACAAGAAAATTGGTCAAGCGGGTTATGTCTAAAATAGAGGGGGCGCGGACTGAATTTGCACAAATTTATGAGCAGCAAGAAGAGCTGTGTAAGCTGTATGAAAGCGCTGGACTTAAAGCGGCGAATGGCGGTAATTTAGCTTCATTATTAAGCTGGTATAATTCTTTTCAGGAGATAACCCGCTTCGGACACCATGATATCAAAAGGAATGTCTGCAGAACACTTGGTAAAAACACAATATTTAGCTTTTTATATGATAATGCCGATTTAATCTTGTCTTTTGCCTATGTGAATTTAGATTGTCTGACGGAATTAGACGTATTTGAAAAACAATATCTCCCGGAAAATAAAAGTCATGAACCCGAACAGCACAAGCGGATAATTATCTTTGAAAAACTCGTTACTCAGCGTCTTGCCGCAATACAAGGTATCTTAGGAATAATTAAAACAGATGGATCACAGAAAGAAGTAGATGCAGTAAAGCATGACTTACAACTTTTAAGATTAAGATATTACTTTTTTATAATAAAGAATATACTTATAAGCGCGGAATATAAAAACAGTCTGATGAATGTACATCGTGATAAATTTAATATTAGTAATATGAGACAGGACTTAGAGGAATTTTGTGCTCTCTGCGACAAAAATGTTAATTATATATTGAGTAAACAACATGGTGAAATTGTAAATGATATACTTCTTTTACTATGCTTATCTCTTGTTAAAATTTGCCGAAATCATCTTGATTCGGACAGTGATTTCTTTGACACTGATTTCTTTGACATTATTGTTTTTATTTTCAGCCACCAAGGGTTACAAAAGTTATTAACTACTAAACGTAATTATGACCTATGCCGCGGAGATGTTGTGACCTGGCTTGACAAAACAGTTAAATTACTCGGGGAAAAAAACAGTTTACCCGCCGGTTATATAATCACTCAGCTTAATGAATGTATCAAGTGTCCGTTACTTAAAAAGATCAAGGCTAACGCTGAAAAAAGCGTTTCTGGGTGTAAGCGTGAAAAACGTGAATCCGAATCTGTATTAGAGTCAAGTGACGTCATTGAATGCTTTGAAAAAATAGATAAAATGAACACTGAATTAACGGTGAAAAAACAAGAGGTTATTACCTGGATAGTGCAATCTGAACAGATAAACTTCGCTAAGTCCGGGCTCGCGCAAAAAGCCCGATTAAAAATTACACGTTATGCGCAGTCTGAATCCGCGTCCGCTTCCTCTTCTGAGGGTGACGGCTTACGCTCAGACATGTGTGAGCCCGGCGATACGATAAAACCGGCCGCTCATACTGAAACTGATGATTTCGAGAAAGTGCAGGCCCGAATTAGAACATTATTTATCCGGGACTGCCAGAATACGGCAAATATCGGCAAGCGGTCGGCGTTAGATGCCTTACTTACACAGCTTGATGAATTGGCTACCGCTGAAAATAATGACGGCAAAACACTTGATGATAAATGTATCGGCATAATTAAATTAGCTAAAGTTGAGGCTGTCTGGTTCCAGATCGGAATACAACTCGGTGAAATATTAAAAGATATCTGCGTCATTCAGCAATACAAATGTGCGTTCGCGAGAGACGGATTTCCCGGGACGTATAAACTTAAAGATAAGTTCATCATTACTGTTAAAAAAATACCCGGATTATGCGGTGATTTAACTGAGATATACCACAAGCTGCAGCGGGAGATTAATGTCTTTAAAATGACGCTGGCAAAATCTGGCGCAAAGATACTGATTGATAATTTTTCTCTCATTTTCTTAGGGATAAGAGAGTTATTCACGCCGCTTTCAAAGGTTCACTCACTTCCGCGAGAGGTGAAACAACTTTGCCTGATGAGAAGAGCGGCGCTCGCCGAACAATATATAAACAAAAAATCAGAGCAAAAACAGGGATTAACTTCCGAAGAAATAGAGGCGGGCGGACATAAGTCAGCTGAAATGCTGGAAACAATAAACAAGTTATCGGCGTCATTCTTTGAGCTTGAGGCAAGCGTAACAGACTCCGCGCAACGGCCTTAGAATGATCCGGCGCGGGCGGGGTGCGGTTTTACATCACCGGCGGCGGCGAAGTCCGGCGCCGTTTGTGTTTTACTGACAAAGGTCGCCGGATACCCGCCCGTGCGGGCATGACAAAAAATACGGTACAGAGTCAGTTTCCCTTAAGAGGCGGTGAATTAAACTCTGAGAGATTAAAAAAATTGTCAGTCGACTGCTTGGCTGTCCTGCTTTTCGGTAACTAAGAATCAAATAAATAATTTGGCTATGTTTTCACTAAGTGTTGATGAATTTATAACCACCTGTTTATCAGGAGGTAATGTGATTTTTGAAAATATCAGAACCTGTTTTCTATCAATACGTTCTTTTTATATCAACACTTAATCGGAACATAGCCAATAATTTAAATCCGGCAAGCTCAGCTGAATGGGTTCTCAGGCGATTTCAGCAAGCTTGTGAGCGTATAGCGTTTCACTCTTGAGGTGAATTGAAGTTGTACATTTTTTAAATAAATTTAAATGAGTTACAGCAGGTTAAAGCGGTCAGCTGAGTTTTGCGGGTTCAGTACTATTTTTTTTATTAATGTTTTTTATTAATGAGGAGGCTCATTTATGGCAATGAAACCAGTTAAGAGTGCCTGTGTCGATGTTCCGGCGGAGTCACAGCGGCAGCCCGGCATTGAGCGGCCTCAAACCAAGCGTATTGAAGTTGTTTATGAAAACCGTGTAATAAAACAATTTACAATAAATCAAGGAAATGAATCTTGCGACTATACGATCCAACCCCAACAGTTTCAGACTCACCAGTCAGGAAAACACACTGAGAAGGAAGAAACGCCGCCACCGTCAGGAAACATACAAATTCCCTGTAACCGGCAACTTATTAAACAAAAACTTAGGCGGAAAATTAGAGATATGAGGGCGGCAGAGCCGGTGACAAGTCAATGTGTCATGAAGCATGCGGGTAAATTAGCGGAGGCCGATCCTAAATTTATAGCTATTTTTACTCAGCAAAAAAAATTGTGTGACAGCATTCAAAGCGGCGATAACGCTGCCAAGCTAAAAAAAGCAAATTGCGATAATTTTAATTTATTATTAACCTGGTATAATTCTTTTGAGGAAATAACCCGCTTCGGAAACCCTGATATAAAATCGGGTGTCTACAGATCACTCAATGCTATTATGGTATTTGAATTTTTACATGATAATGCCGATAGAATCCTGTTTTTTGCCTATGTAAATTTAGATTGTTTAACGAAATTAGACGCATTTGAGAAACAATATCTCCTGAAAAATAAAAGTCAAGAACAAGAACCTGAACAGCACAAGCGGATAATTATCTTTGAAAAACTCATTTCTCAGCGTTTTGACGCAATGCAAGACACTTTGACAATAATTAGAGCTGATAAATCAAAAAAAACAACCGCTTTGGTAAAGCTTAAATTACATGTTTTAAGATTAAGATATCACTTATTTATAACAGAAAAAATAGTTATGAGTGGGGAATATAAAAACAGTCTTATGGAGGTACATCGAGATAAATTTAATATTAGTTATATAAGTCGGATCTTAGAGGAATTTTCTACTTTATGTGACAGAAAAGTTAATAATGTCCTAAATAATAAACAATTTGATATTCTGGACGATTTGCTTTACGAGCTGTGTTGTTATCTTATTAAATTGTGCCGGGATCATCCTGATCTGGACAGTGATTTTTATGACATTGTTTTTTTTATTTTCAGCCACCAAAGGTTACAAGCGTTATTGACTACTGAACATAATTATAAAGACTGTTGCGGCACTGTCGCACACTGGCTTGACAAAACAGTTAAATCTCTTGGAAAAACAAACATTTTATCTGTCAGTCATATCATTACTCCGCTTAATAACTGTGTCGATTGTCCGTTGCTTAAAAAGCTCAGGACTGAGGCTGAAAACTTCCGTGAGTGTCAGCGTGAAAAGCCTAAATCTGAATCTGCGTTAAGTACAAGTGATGTCGTCGGATGCTTTAAAAAAATAGATAAAATGAACACTGATTTAAATAAGAAAAAACAAGAGATTGAACAATGGCTGTCGGAATCCGAGAAGTTAGAGCACGCTAATTCTGAGCCTCCGCAAAAAACTAAATTTAAACTTTCACCTTATGTGCCGCCTGAACCCGCGTCCGCGTCTTCTTCTGAGGGTGACGCCTTACCGTCAGGCATTAGTAAGCCCGAAGATACGGTAAAACCGGCCGCTGATATTGAAGCTGATCATTTCGAGACACTGAAGACTTGTATTTCAACTTTATTTACCCAAAATCGGTCGTCGTCAGAAACCTTGCTCAGAGAGCTTGATGGTTTAGTTACCGCTGAAAGTAAAGACGGCGAAACAGCGGATGATAAATGTACCGGCTTAATCAGATTAGCCAAAGTCGAGGCTGTCTGCCTTAATATTAAAGTTCAGCTCTTTGAAATATTAAAATATATCTCAAATATCCAGCAATACAAATTCGCGTTCGCGAACAGCGGATTTCACGCCACGTATAAATTTAAAGAAAGGTTTATCACCGCGGTAAAAAAAATACCCGAATTATGTAATAATTTAAATGAGATATACAACAAACTGCAGCAGGCCGTTAATGACTTCAAATGCGCGCAGGCGAAGTCTGACGAAAAGATACTGATTGATAACTTTTCTCTTACTCTTTTTGGGATCAAAGCTGTATTAACCTCACTTTCAAAAGCTGACGGACTTACGCAAGAGATAACACATGTCAGCGCATTGAGAAAAGAGGCGCTCAGCGAACAATATAAAAACAAAGAAAAAATATCCTCGTCATCTCAGCCACCGGAAAATTGTGCTGGCTTTGAGCCCAAAAAGGGGTTAGCTTTGAAAGAAATAAAAACAATTGAAGTTAAGTCAACTGAAATGCTGCGAACAATAGACAAGTTAACGGTATCATTCGATGAGTTTGAGACAGCCGAAACAATTTCCGCGTAACGATTCTAACCGCAAAGCCGGAGTCCGGCGCCGCGATGATTTTAATAAAAAATCGCGGGATACCGGATCGGGGCTGGTATGACAGAATTAAAATTAAAATCGAAATTAAAATTAAAATTAAATTGAAATTAAATTGAAATTGAATTTAAAATTAAAAAAGAATTTTCAGCCGGCTACATTTAGTTATCCAAATTAAGCAGCAGTCCTAATTAAGGCAATTTAACTCGGTCAGCTGAGTTTTCCGGGTTAAATATTATTATTATTATTATTATTAATGAGTAATAAGGAGGCTTCTATATGGCAATGGCAATAAAATCAGTTAAGGGTAACACTGCCAATTCTTCAGCGAAGTCGTCGCAACAGCACGGTATTAAGCAGACTCAAACTAATCAGCTTGAAGTCGTTTATAAAATAAGTGTGAAGCCATCAGCTACGGCTAACGAATTAAAAACTTTTAGTAAGTCATTCCCGCATGTTGCAGTCGGGAATACAGTGGAACTTAGCCCTTTTTTCAATCCTTCGTTTGTGCGGGACTTGGTACCCGATATTCTGGATTCTAACCGGTTCCCTAAAAAAAGCGTAGTATTAGAAAATTTCGAGGTAATAGTAATTAAAGCAAATCCAGCAGATGAATCTGACAAACAAACGGTAATAAAACACTGGCAATGGCAGGCTCACCAATCAGGAAATGACACTGAAACGCAAGCGACGCCGCCACCGTCAGAAATAACACAAGTCCCCATTTGTCATGAAACCCTCAGACGAAGCTTAAGGCAATCAATTTCAGACAAAAGGATTTCTAACCAGATATCATACAAATCCTTCTGCCGGAATATTGATAATGCGAATCAGGCATATCTTGGAATTAATAGTATCTATGGTAAACAATTCCTTATGTCCGGCATCGTTCACGATTTAGTAAACGACAACAAAGGTGACAATAGCGCGATACTTAAAGTAGCGACTTGCGGTAATTTAAATAAGTTATTAACCTTGTATCGTCATTATGATGAATTTATCCGTCAGGTACACGTTCTTATGATAGCAGATGCCCACGAAAAAATCGGTCACGCAAGAATATTGTATTTTTTAACGACCAATGCCGACCTAATGATTTTTTTTGCCTCTGAAAATGTCAGTTGTTTAACGCGATTAGACACGTTTGAAAATGAATATCTCCCGCAAAATAAACGTAATGAATGCGAACAGTACAAGCGGATGTTTATCTTTGAAAAACTCATTTGTCAGCGTTTTGACGCGATACAAACCGGATTAGAACAAAGTCAACGCAATAATCCGGAACAAATAACCGATAATTTCAAGTATGTTTTACATATGTTAAGATTAAGATATTACTTTTTCATAACAAAAAATATAACTTCAAACGGGGAATATAAAAACAGTCTCATGCGGCTGCATCGTGATAAATTTAATCCTGGTCATATAAAAGAGAGCTTAGAGGAATTTTGTACTGTCTGCGCCCAGAATAATGACCAGGAGGATCTGAATCATACGCTTTTTAAACTGTGCTCAAATCTTATTAAAATGTGCCGGGATCATCCTGATTCGGATGGTGATTTCTATGACATTGTTTTTTTTATTTTTAATCACCGGGGATTACAAGAGTTACTGACTACTGAAAGTAATTTTAAACAATGTTCTGACACTGTCGCACTTTGGCTGGACAAAACCGTTAAGTCACTTGAGACACAGGAAGTTTTATTTGTCAGTGATATGATTATTCAGCTTAATAAATGTGTCGGTTGTCCGTTGCTTAAAAAGATCAAGGCTGAGGCTGAAAGCGTTTGTGAGTGTAAGGGTGAAGAATCTGAACTAGCATCGGGTGATGTCATCGGATGCTTTGAAAAAATAGATAAAATGAACACTGATTTACAAAGCAAAAAGCAAGAGCTTGATCAATGGCTGTCGGAATCCGAGGTGTTAGAGAACTCTCAGTCTGAGCCTTTGCGAAAAGCTCAGTTCAAAATTACGCGTTACGCGTTGTCTGAATCCGCGTCCGTGTCTTCCTCTGAAGGTGACGGTTTACTGTCAGGCATCAACAGTAAGGCCGAAGATACGGTAAAACCGGCCGCTCATATTGAAACTGATGATTTCGAGACACTGAATTCTCGTATTTCAAGGTTATTTAACGAAAATCGGTCGTCGTTAGAAACGTCGCTTACGGCGCTTGATAATTTACTGAGTGCAGAAAGTAAAGAGGGCAAAACACTTGATGATAAATGTACCGGCTTAATCAGATTAGCTAAAGTCGATGTCATCTGGTTTCATGTTAAAGTTCAGCTCTTTGAAATATTAAAATATGTCTCAAATATCCAGCAATACAAATTCGCGTTAGCGAACGGCGGATTTCACGACACGTATAAATTTAAAGACAGGTTTATCACCTCGGTAAAAAAAATACCCGGATTATGTGATAATTTAAATGAAATATACAACAAACTGCAGCGGTCAATTAATGACTTTAAACAGGTGACGGCGAACTCTGACGTAAAGATACTGTTTGATAATTTTTCTATCACTTTCTGGGGGATCAAAGGGTTATTAACCCGGCTTTCAAAGGTTCACTCACTTCCGCGAGAGATTAAACGGCTTTGCCTGATGAGACGAGCTGCGCTCGCCGAACAATACATAAACAAAAAAACACAGCAAGAACAGGGACTAACTTCCGAAGAAATAGACACAGGCAAAGATAAGTCATCTGAAATGCTGGAAACAATAAACCAGTTAACGACATCATTCGGCGAGTTTGAGGCCGCCGTTAAACATTCCGAGTAACGATTCTAACCGCAAAGCCGGAGTCCGGCGCCGCGATGATTTTAATAAAAAATCGCGGTATACCGGCCGGGGCTGGTATATGATGGACCCCATAAACTGGACAGGTAGCTAAGTTAAGTTTTCTGGCTGTAAGATAACCCTTTAATAAACCAGTTAACGACATCATTCGGCGAGTTTGAGGCCGCCGTTAAACATTCCGAGTAACGATTCTAACCGCAAAGCCGGAGTCCGGCGCCGCGATGATTTTAATAAAAAATCGCGGTATACCGGCCGGGGCTGGTATGACAGAATTAAAATTAAATTTAAAATTAAAAAAGAATTTTTATCCGACTACATTTAGTTATCCAAATTAAGTAACTTTCCTAATTAAGGCAATTTAACTCGCTCAACTGAGTTTTACGGGTTCAGCAATATTAATATTATTATTAATGAGTAATGAGGCTTCTATATGGCAATGAAATCAGTTAAGGGTGACGCTACCATTTCTTCGGCGGAGTCGTCGCAACAGCACGGTATTAAGCAGACTCAAACTAATCAGCTTGAAGTCGTTTATAAAATAAGTGTGAAGCCATCAGCTACGGCTAACGAATTAAAAACTTTTAGTAAGTCATTCCCGCATGTTGCAGTCGGGAATACAGTGGAACTTAGCTCTTTTTTCAATCCTTCGTTTGTGCGGGACTTGGTACCCGATATTCTGGATTCTAACCGGTTCCCTAAAAAAGGCGTAGTATTAAAAAATTTCGAAGTAAGAGTAATTGAAGCAAATCCAGCAGACGAATCTGACAAACAAACGGTAAAAAGCTGGCAATGGCAGGCTCACCAATCAGGAAATGACACTGAAACGGAACCATCAGGAAATGACACTGAAACGGAACCTTCAGGAAATGACACTGAAACGGAATCATCAGGAAATGACACTGAAACGCAAGCGACGCCGCCACCGTCAGAAATAACACAAGCCCCCATTTGTCATGAAACCCTCAGACGAAGCTTAAGGCAATCAATTTCAGACAAAAGGATGCCTGACCAGATGTCAAACAAATTCAACTTCCGGAATATTGATGCCGCGCAAACGGCATGCAATGAATTGTCTGATATTCATGCCAAGCAAATACGAATGTCCGGCATCATTCACAAATTAGCAGACGATAACAAAGGCGACGTCAACGCGCTCAGGCTTAGATTAGCGAATTGCGGTAATTTAAATAACTTATTAACCTGGTATGATTATTATGATCAGATGCTCCCCTCTTTAGACGTTTATTTGAGACCGGCTGTCCGCGAGAAAATAGGTTACACGAAGATATTGGCGTTTTTATGTGCCAATGCCGACATAATGCTTATGATTGCCTGTGAAAATTTTAGCTGTTTAACGGAATTAGACGCGTTCGAAAAGCAATATATCCCGCAAAATAAACGTAATGAATGCGAACCATACAAGCGGATGTTTATCTTTGAAAAACTTATTACGCAGCGTTTTGACGCGATACAAATCAACTTAGAAAAAAGTCAACGCAATAATCCGGGACAAGCAACCGATAATTTCAAGTCTATTTTACATATTTTAAGATTAAGATATTACTGTTTTATGACAGAAAATATAGCTTCAAACAGGGAATATAAAAACAGTCTCATGCGGCTGCATCATGATAAATTTATTCTTAGTCATATAAAACAGAGCTTAAAGGAATTTTATACTGTCTGCGCCCAGAAAAATCACCCGGGTCTGAATCAGTCGCTTATTATACTATGCTCAAATCTTATTAAAATGTGCCGGGATCATCCTGATTCGGATGGTGATTTCTATGACATTGTTTTTTTTATTTTTAATCACCGGGGATTACAAGAGTTACTGACTACTGAAAGTAATTTTAAACAATGTTCTGACACTGTCGCGCATTGGCTGGACAAAACCGTTAAGTCACTTGAGACACAGGAAGTTTTATTTGTCAGTGATATGATTATTCAGCTTAATAAATGTGTCAGTTGTCCGTTGCTTAAAAAGATCAAGGCTGAGGCTGAAAGCGTTTGTGAGTGTAAGGGTGAGGAATCTGAACTAGCACCGGGTGATGTCATCGGATGCTTTGAAAAAATAGATAAAATGAACACTGATTTACAAATCAAAAAGCAAGAGCTTGATCAATGGCTGTCGGAATCCGAGGCGTTAGAGAACGCTCAGTCTGAGCCTTTGCGAAAAGCTCAGTTCAAAATCACGCGTTACGCGCTGTCTGAATCCGCGTCCGTGTCTTCCTCTGAAGGTGACGGTTTACTGTCAGGCATCAACAGTAAGCCCGAAGATACGGTAAAACCGGCCGCTCATATTGAAACTGATCATTTCGAGACACTGCATTCTCGTATTTCAAGGTTATTTAACGAAAATCGGTCGTCGTTAGAAACGTCGCTTACGGCGCTTGATAATTTACTGAGTGCAGAAAGTAAAGAGGGCAAAACACTTGATGATAAATGTACCGGCTTAATCAGATTAGCTAAAGTCGATGTCATCTGGTTTCATGTTAAAGTTCAGCTCTTTGAAATATTAAAATATGTCTCAAATATCCAGCAATACAAATTCGCGTTAGCGAACGGCGGATTTCACGACACGTATAAATTTAAAGACAGGTTTATCACCGCGGTAAAAAAAATACCCGGATTATGTGATAATTTAAATGAAATATACAACAAACTGCAGCGGTCAATTAATGACTTTAAACAGGTGACGGCGAACTCTGACGTAAAGATACTGTTTGATAATTTTTCTATCACTTTCTGGGGGATCAAAGAGTTATTAACCCGGCTTTCAAAGGTTAACTCACTTCCGCGAGAGATTAAATGGCTTTGCCTGTTGAGACGAGCCGCACTCGCCGAACAATATATAAACAAAAAAACACAGCAAGAACAGAGACTAACTTCCTCGGAAATAGAAGCGGGCGGACATAAGTCAACTGAAATGCTGGGAACAATAAACCAGTTAAGGACATCATTCGGCGAGTTTGAGGTCGCCGTTAAACACTCCGCATAAGAAACTGTCGCCGCGGCATAACCCGTCATTGAGGCGACAGGCCGGTTCAGCCTGAAAGCTGACTGTAAGACAGGGTAAAAGTGTGTAAAAAATATCGTGTTTTCCCGTGAGGCGGGTATGTTGAGGCTATGGTTAATCTCTGTTCCGGGGTCACTTATGTCGTCAGATGCCGTTATCGCCGCCAATCGTTTCGGGCTCGGCGCGCGCTTAAATGAAATACAGCAAGCTGAGTCCGGCCCTAAGGCTTTTTTAATCAGGCAGTTAATCACACCGGAATTTAACCCGGCTCTGCCCGGCTCTGACGAGCTGCTGCTTCATCTGGCTGATTTTACCCAAAAACGACGCTTCGCTGAATTATCATCCGCCTGCGTGCTGCCGGGCAAACACAGGAAAACCGGGCGCGGGCTCAAACCGTTTTTTCAGCGAAGTTATCAGGCATTATGCTGCGATACCTTAGTCAGAGCTATTCACTCTCCCGACAGTTTGTCGTGGCGGTTACTGGACTTTTTCTCCAACCATTTCAGTGTGACCGCAAAAGGACAGAAAATGGCGGCGTTAGCGCCGACCTTAGAGCGTGAGGCCGTCGCGCCCAACCTCCTCGGCGATTTCGAGGACATGTTACTGGCCGTGGCGCGTCACCCCTGCATGCTGGTTTATCTTAATAACGATATTTCCCTCGGGTCGGACTCAACAATCGGCAAACGCCGCGCAAAAGGCCTGAATGAAAATCTGGCGCGGGAAATGATGGAGCTGCATACCCTCGGGGTCAACGGCGGCTACACTCAAGCCGATGTAATAGAGCTCGCCAAAGGCATTACCGGCTGGAGCGTGGCGTTACCGCTTAAGGATTATAAAGTCGGATTTTATTACCGCCGTAACGGCCACGAACCCGGCAACCGCGTTCTGCTGGGTAAAACCTATACTCAGCGAGGCGAGGCTCAGGGCGCGGCGATGATAACCGATCTCGCCCGCCACCCGGCCACCGCTGAGCATCTGTGCTTTAAGCTGGCAAAACACTTTATTAACGACAATCCGCCGCGGTCCTTACAAGACAAAATGGTGACACGCTGGCGGCAGACCAACGGCAATATCAGACAAGTCATGACGGCGATGATCAACGCTGAGGAATCCTGGCGGCCGCGGCCGGAAAAATTCAAAACACCGAGAGAGTTTGTGATATCCGCCCACCGGGCACTGAATTTTACTCCCGAAAATCATCAGTCGCTCATCCGGGCACTAAACCTGCTCGGACAGAGCCCGTTTAAAGCCGGTTCCCCGGAAGGCTACGGAGACATCGAAGCCGACTGGAACGGCCCCGCCGCGTTGATGTCCCGCGTTGACTGGGCGGCGCGGCTGGTAAAACACCGGGCAGGAATGAATCCGCGGCGGCTCAGCCGCAGATTATTCGCCGGCAATGTGAGTGAGAACACCCAAACTCTGATCCGGCGCGCCCAGAGCCGGCCTGACGCGTTAACCCTGTTATTAATGAGCCCCGAATTCTTAAGAAGATAGGCTGAGGAGAAAACGTCATGCAACGTCGAGACTTTATCAAACTGATGGGCGGCGGCTTAGTTCTGCTGCAAAGCCCGAAATGGGCGTTCGCCGCACCCCGCTCAAACTCCGACCGCCCTATTTTCATCTGGGTTATTCTGCGCGGCGCCCTGGATTCACTGCACACGGTGATCCCAGAATTTGAAGCTGACTACCTGAGTATGCGCCCGAATCTTGCCGGGCAGATCCCGACGCCGAGACTGCCGTTATCAGAAGGCTTTACCCTGAATCCGGCGCTGAAAAACTTACATAACTGGTATCAGCGCAAGCAGCTGTTACCTATCGTCGCCGTCGGCAGCGGCTACCCGGGTCGTTCGCATTTTGACGGACAGGATTATTTAGAAAGCGGCACCGGCACCCGAAACACTAAAACGGGCTGGCTGGCCCGGGCGCTCAATCAAATGCATACCGACGCCGTTGCCGTTGATTACTCAGTACCGGTGAGCTTAAGAGGCTCAAAAAACGTCAATTCCTGGTACCCTGACAAGCAGAAACAAGCCGGCGATGATATTTATCAGGTTCTGAAAACCATGTACCGGAACGATAAGACCCTGCTGGATAATTTAAATCACGGCCTGGAAATAAAAAGCAAAACAGAGGATCCTGATCACAAACAAGCACGGGCCGGCTTCGCCGGTTTAACCCGCGGCTGCGCCCGGTTGCTGACTCAAAGCCCGGATATGGATTGCGCCATGCTCGAAATCGGCGGCTGGGATACTCACAATGCTCAGCAGCCGAGATTAGAACGCCGGCTGACGGAATTAGATCAAGGTCTTGCCGAGCTGAAAATATCACTGGGACCGCTCTGGAAAAACACCGTGGTGGCTCTGGCAACCGAATTCGGACGCACGGTAAGAGAAAACGGAACCGGCGGCACGGATCATGGTACGGGCAGTGTGATGTTTCTCGCCGGCGGCGCTTTAAAGGGAGGGCGGATTCTGGGAAACTGGCCGGGTCTGAAACCTGAGCAGTTATTTGAAAACCGTGATTTAATGCCGACGACCAACACGTTAAGCTGGCTGGCCACCGTCTTAACTCAGCACTGGCAGCTTAAGCCCGGCTTAATTAAACACGTTTTTCCGGGGCAGAGTATCTATAACTCTCAGCTCACCGGCGCGATTTGAACTATGGTTAACTGACAGACCTTACTTTCTTTCAGTTGAGCCATGAGACAAAACTTATCCCTCTGGGAAAAAGCACTAACGGACGTTCTTCATCAAACCGTAAAGTTTGATGAGAGCGGGGTATTTCTGGCGGAAATGGAGCAGCAACTTATTAACTTTCATTACCAGGACGCGATGTTAGTCATTTACGCTTGCGCGGGTCAGCTCGAAGACTCAGCTCAGGCCTGTAAACTTCTCCGGGCCAATTGTTTCTGGAAAGGCACCAAAGGCGCTACCTTATCTATGCTGGATGATGACACCGTTATTCTCGCTTTTCAGTGCTCCATTCAGAATAAAGCCAGTTTAAATCAGCAGCTGACCGATTTTTTAGTGGTACTGAATTACTGGGCCGCGCAACTCTCGGCGACTGAGAATAAAACCGGTTCCGGTCACGCGTCCCCGGCGTCAGCGAAACAGTCAAAAGATAACAGTGCCGAATCCAGGCGCTGGTTATCTATCGACTTGCTTTAATGTCAGGAGTCAAACGTGGGCGGGATCATTCAAGTCAGACTGCTCGGCGCGACGCCGAAAATTAAATATAAATTCAAGCCCAAGGCAAAGATGCCCAAAGCGGTCAAAGCGCCGAAAACCAACTCGCCGAAAACCTTACACCGCAAAGATCCCGCCAGCGGTGTGTCACAAAAGAAAAAAGTCACGCTGAGTTTTGCGAAAGTCTTATATGAACCGGCCGAACCGCTTGAGTTTACCCCCAGATTTCATATTGAAGCGAAATTGTTCGGTGACGAGTTTTCCTTCTGGGAGAAAATTCCGACCCTGATCCGCTATGTGATTTTGAAAACTGAATTTATTAAAAAGCACAAAGGGCATTTAAGCTCTGAGCACTCGGAAAAACTGTTAAAAACCGCCGCCCGTTTAGAACGCTTACTCGGCCTGATCCTCAATAAATCACTGCCTCAGCATCAGCTGGTTATGCTTGAGCCTCTGGCCAATCTCGCGTTAATGCCGGCCGGTGCGTTAAACGCGGTCTCGGCTCAGATCAACGGGCTAATCAACGACCTGGAAAAACAACAAACCGCCGCGTTAAGAAGAGAGCTGGCCGCGTTAGCGAAAAAACCCACCGTCGAGTATTTCGCGTCGAGTTATCAGCGGTCAGTTTTACTGGCCGACGGCCTGACGTCAGCAAAACGAAAACTTCTGTTAAATTGCGCCGTAAAGCTGCAGACTCAGGGGTTAACTCTGCTTAACAATGAGTTCCGGCGCCGCTGGTTAAGCGCGTTAACGGATAAAAAGAACCGCCAGTCCGTTAACTTAGAATTTAAAATCGATAACGCCCTGCCGCTGTTTAATTATTTACAACCCAAAGTGGACTGGTTCCTCAGATTTGAAGCCATTGTCTCCCATATCAGTAAAGTAAAAATCAAAGTCCTGTTCCGGTTTTCGGCGGGTTCAAGTATCCGAACCATGAAACCGTTACAGGCCAGAGGCGAGCCGCTGTTATCAGGTCGTCACGTCAAGTTCTTCACAGATAAGCTCGACGCCGCGGATTATCTCGCCAGCGGCTTTTTACTCGACTTATGCCAACCCTTTTCAGAAGTGAGTTCCACGAAATTTGAGCTTTTTAACAGCGGCGCGCAAAATCAAATCCGAACCAGATTATTAACCAATCTTCAGCTTCAGCAGCGAATGACTCATCAGGCGTCCGGCGCGTACAGTGAAACAGCGTCACCCGACAAAAAACTAAAGTACAAAGCTAAATCTCCCGTGAAACCGCTGATTAATCACAGCCTGTCTTATGATTTTTCGAAATTTCTCGATACCGATCGGGTCAAAGTTCCGTTACTCAACCAACTTATTCAAGAGCCTGTCCGCTTAGCCTGCCGTAATCCGCAGTATTTTTCAGTCAAAGTGCCGCACCAGCGATACGGCATGATCGTAAGAAAGGGCGACTCAGGTCTTCAGTGGATAAAAAACATCACCCAAAAGACAGGTCAGATGATAAACAAGACTGAATCAAAAGCAGAGATTACCGATGAGGATATCACTCACTTAATCATCGAACGCAAAAAAATCAAACTGGCGATTACCGCCTTAAATTCCGAATACCACGCTTATTTAAGTATCGTCAAGCAATTTGATGATGCCTCGGTATCTAACTACCCGGAATTCAGGGAAATCAAGCAGCAATTTGAAAATGACAGAGGGGCTAAATGCCGGGCGGAATACATCAGGGCCGTGATTTGCACGCATGCCCTGCTGGTATTGGCTTACCATCAGACGCTCAGCGCCAGATGCCCGCGGATTAACGAGCCGGAGATCAATTTCTGCCGCTACTTATCTCGTTTGAGTCAGGAATACGAACATCCCGACTGCTATGTGCCGCGCGAAGAAGTGAATTGCTATCTCACCATGACATCAGTGCTTAAAGATTCACAAATCGAACGCTGGCAGCAAG
>CBDAVB010000038.1:0-15898 GCA_965200795.1 Parashewanella sp. | reverse complement strand
GTAATTGAGTGGTCATGCCAGGTTGAAAGTTAATGCCCTGTGTGCCGCCATCTCCATTTTTACCAGTCCATGAATCAGGCGAACCACGTTTGATAACGAAAGCTAATGCTGCACTTATCCTTGCTGCCACTCGCTCGGATTCTTCGTATTCTTTAATGTCGGCTAAGCGGGTAATAATGCCGTGAAATAGGCTCACACCCCGCAGTTGATGCAAGCGTTTGAACACGCCTAACTGCAGCATGTTGGCCGCTTTGATTTTTTTGGTTTTGTGTCTAAAGCCGATTTGCTCGGCTGGGTGGTCGAGCAATACGTGGTAATAAGTCACCTGTCCCCAAGCATTGGTTTGAATGCCTTGACGCACACTTTCGGATAACTCATTAAGCTCAAACGGAATAAAATCAGGTTCGAGTGCTTCAATTGAGTATTGGGTGCCTTGTGGATTTGGGTGTTTAAACTTAGTTAAGCGCCCTCTCACATGCTGACCAAAGATTTCACCGTCACGCAATGCTGTACGCAGTACCAAACGCTCTAATTCTGGCCTTGAATATCGCCCGGTCACATCGGGTTTTAGTGACCAGTTGCCGTAACGACTTTGCAGTTCGTTAGCAAGTTCATCAATAATCTCACCGTTTACGTCTTTTGGCTGTGGCTCGATAACAATACCGTTTGCGCCCACAATGCGAGATTCTAAGTGATCAAGAATACCTATTGATAAATCGTGATTTTCATCTAACCAGCGGGCTTGCTCTCGCAGATTTTTACCTGCGGCAAATACCGCTTGGTTTGCACTTCGGCTTTCTTTGTTGCCTTTGTGAGTTTCGGCTTGGTCGTGCTGCGTCATAGCCTTTTATATTTTTGATAATGTTGGCTGGCAATTTCACGGTTAAGCGCCCAAGCGGGTGCGACCTTGGCAATGATGTCGTTAAGTAAGCTCATGGTTTACCTTTGCTGTCATACCAGCGAAAGCTGATATCCAGTGACTTTTAAACAAAAAGAATTAAAGGCTCTGGATTCACGTATTCACGAGAATGACGAGCGAAATGACGGGTTAGTTAAATGTGGCTAGACCGAATCCGTTATTGCCATTGCTGGCATGGCTCAAACGCTGCTCCCACTCTTGACGACCTTTGCGGATTTCGGGTAAATCTTCACTGGTCATTTTTTTGCCTGCAACCATAGTTTCTTTACCTGCTAATACATCAATTTCCGCTTGCAGATAGACTTGGATCATCTGCTCGATTTGCGCTTTTGTTAGTGACATTGTGATCCTCAAAAGACACTGGACACCCGTTTTCACGAGTGTGACAAAAAACTTACAACCAACCTTGTTGACTGACATTGCCCAGCCAGTTGTTTTGGTTTGTGGTATTTGCGGGTTGAGCTGTTGATTCTGGCTCTGATTCAGCCGCTGTTGAATCTTCGCTTTGCTGTTGCTGCTTTTGCGCCAGTTCTTCTAAGTCGATACCGAAACGCTCGATTGAGATATAAAGTGCCGCAAGGGCATAAACAAAACAGTCGAGTGCTTCATTTCGTCTTTTACCCGCATCCCAGCGATAAAAGGTTGTGCCATTTTTCCTTACTGGAATTTTGCGTTCTGCGGTCAGTTGTTGCAGTTCGCTGTCATCACACACTGAATCATTTAACGGAAAATGCACCGCGCCCGCTTTACGCTCGTTCACATCGGGTTGCACTCGCAACATTGACATAATGAGTTCTTTAGCGTTATCGGTACCCACTTCTGTGAGATACACGCCTTGGCGATTACGCTTTTTAGGGAAATTGGCAATCGGTTTTCCGTAAACGTTAGCCCCTTTGATTGGGATAACGTTCATCACTCCCAGCTTTTTGCTGACTGAATAAACCGTGTCGGTGTAGTGTCCGCCCGAATCCCAGCAGGTTAAGCCAACATCGAGAATAATGCCGTCGGCTCTGGTGTAACTGCGTTTGATCCGCTGTTCAACTTTATCAAGTAAAGTTTGACTTGCAGGATCACCATTTAGAATGAAGCGGTCGATTAATGCCGCCTCTTTGTTAGCGCCCCAACCCCATAAACGACCTTCGTAACGGTCGTCTTGGGTATCAATGCCCCACGTGAGATATTGCACCCATTCAGGAACCTCGCCTTGATACATTTCGCGGCGTTGGCGTAATTCTTCCCAGTCGAGTTTTTCGCCTGTGTCATCATCCCAAGGCTCACCCAATTTGGTATTGACGAAAGTTTGTAACTTTTCAATATCACCTTTGGCTTTTAAAAACCCTGTAACCAGTTTAGCCCATGAGTTAAGCGGGTTGTACGCTGACCAAATATAAATGCTGGCGGTTTCTGGTGTTTCGCAGATGTCACCGTCAGCATTGTAAAACTCGATAAAATCTTTAGTGTAGATGCTGGTTTCGCTGCAAATCCATTTGGCGTTTTCGTGCCAACCCATGTCATCAAGCTGGTTGTTTTCGATGCTGCAAGCACAATGCTCACACAGATAAAAAGCGGTTTTAGGATTGTTGTTGTTCCACTTAATACCAAAACTTTCGTCTTTACCGCCCCACTTTAAAACCTGCAGTTCACCGCAGTGCGGGCAAGGCAAATGAAGCCTAAATTTGTATGAGCTGTCACTACACGCTTTTTCCATCTGACAACTGCCTAAAATTTTAGGTGTTGAACCACGAATGGATTTTGGAAATGTTGACAGTTCGGTACGGGTATCACCCAAACCGGTGGCGTTACCTTCACGCTCAATGGATTCGTCAAAACCTGCTAACTCATCATAAATTACATCATCGGTTGAGATTTCACGATAGTTAGCGGCAGCGGTACCACCACGAACCATTAATGTTTTACCATTGGTGAATACTTTATCTTCAAGCGTATTGTTTTTGTGTTTTTTGCCCAAATAAGGAAACAAACCAGCCCAAATCGGGATGTCCCGAATCGCGGTTTCTACATGCTTTTTCATAAAGCTTTTAGCGGCACCATCGCGAGGTTGATAGATCAATACATTGCGCTTTTTATGCTCAACTTTATAAGCGCTGTTTGCCATTAACATTTTTGTGTAACCGACTCGCGCTGATTTCATGATGTTCAGCGTTTTAATGCGGTCGTTACCCATCGCATTAAGAATGCCGACCTGAAAAAATAAACTTTCCCAACGGCCTTCGTCGTAAGACGATTCGGCAGAAATATAAAAATGTTGGTCTGCGTATTCGGCACAAGTGAGCATTGGCGGTCGGTAAAAACCACTCAAACCCGCTTTTATTGCTGCTTTTAAATTAACTATCTGAGAGTGCGAGATATTCATCAAGCAAGTCCTCGATATCATCAGCGAAATTGGCAACGACATTTTGATTTTTAATGACGATAGATTTAATGAGATCTAAAATGTGTTGCTCTATCTCTGGATTTTTCTTTTTGATTTCGTGGGGTATTTTGTCCAGTTGCGGTGCAATCTGTGCCACGATTTTTATTAATGCGAAAGTCCCAAATTCTGTATCAATAGATTTTTTACTTTCTTTTTCATTCTTGAGTTCTTGCCCGTACGCTTGCGCTTTGGTCAGTCTGAAGCGTTGATAATCAATTGTGTTTTCAACATCTTCGTCAGGGTCGAGCTTGACGTACTTTTGCCTTTCGTGTGCAACTCGATTTGCGACTACATCGGCAACGGTAAAGAATGTTTGCCTGCCCTCTTTTTTGTAGGGCTCGACTTGCCACTTATCAAAAGCGGTGCCGCTAATATTTAAACTTTTACATAAGTCGGTCTTGTTAAGCAGCAGAGGTTCTTTCTGTTCTGGCTTAACTCTTGGCATGGCTTAAGTCTTATTGTTTTTGGTGTAGTTGCTCCAACTTGGCTTTTGCGATTTTTGTTTGCAGACAATGCATTTCATCTTTGCGCTTTTCTTCTGATACATGGCGCTCGATTTCTCGTTTATTGCGCTTTGACTGAAAGGCCAAGTTGATAATGAAAGTGCCGATTGTAAATGCAATGCCAACAATGATTGCGAGTTCATTGGTGGTGATGATCCCACCCGCGGTGGTTAGGCCGCTGGTTCCATAAGCCGCTGTTGATATTGTTTTTTGTGTAGCTGGATCATTTAGCATTATGTTGTTCTCGCCAATCTCGCAAACGTTGCCAGTCGGATTCACATTTTTTTATTTCTGCAAAGGCTAAATTGGTTAATTGCAGTAAGTCGGAGTTATCGCCCTGCTTACTAACTTTCGGCAGGCGGCAATTCCCTATCATTTCGGCGGGCGCTAATACAATTTTTGTTTTGTGTAGCGTTAGCGTTCGTACAATTGCCGGTGTCGTAGAGCAAGCGCCAAGCGTCATCAGGAACGGGAGTATTAGCCCAATGATTAACCGTTTCATTTTTTGATGTCCTTAGCCTGTTGATCAACTCGCTTTGCTCACGCAGTTTGATTTCGATTTGGGTTTTCCGCTGTTCGCTTTCGCTGTTGAGTTTGGATACCAGTTTGATTTGTTGCCGCAACCGGTGTTTTTCTTGTTCAGCAACCAGTAATTGAGCAGAGGCATTGTTTAAGTCTTGCTGCAAGGTTTGTTTTTGGCTTGATAAGGTTTCTATCGTGCCTTGATGAATCGCCACTTCTGACTGACTGATTTTTAGCGCAATACTTAACCCGACAATGGCAAGAATTAACGCCATCATCAAATAAACGCCCCCGCTACTGAATAAACGCTGAAACATGGTTTAAATCCATCATACATATTTTTCTTTCGGCTTCGCGCCTGATCTCAAGGCCATTCAATTTGATGCCGCTTGCATACACCCAACGACTTAATTCATTGCAAGCACCAGGGCGATCAGATCGATACAGCTTTTTTCTCAGAGTTGAGTCTCTAAAATTGCCGCTGCCTACGTTGTAAATAAAACTTAAATAAGCGGCATGCTCACCTTCGGTTAATTCAATGCCTTTGGTGAGGTAAAGTAAATCTTGATTGAATTGCTCTAAATCTTGAGCGAGTTGAGCAAGGCATTCTTGCTCTGTAAAAAACTGACCGTGTTGCAAATCATCATCCGTATGCCCGTAACAACTGGTGAGAATGCCAACAGGATCAACATAAACACCGGGAACATAACCTTCGTGATCGGCAATCATGCCACCCGCAAATGCAACAACGGTAGAAAATCCCAATGCTGCGAGTTTGTGAGTGAGTTTCATGATCAGTCCTTAAGAATTGGTTGCCTTTTCGCGGCAAACGGTCAGATCACCTTCATTTCTTGGGAGAGGTGTAAAGGCTCTGACTGCTGCGGTTATTAGTGCTTTTCTACGGCTTGGTAGGATTTAACCAAACGGCACCATTCCCCACCATCAGCTGGGGTCGTCTAGGAAATCAAGCAAGTTGCGCTATGGATAAATCGAGAGCTTCACCGTTCTGGTAAACGATTTTTAAATCAAGTTTTTGCGCCAGTGCATGTTCAGCACGAGCGCCCAATGATTGTTCCCAACCATCGAGCATATAAATCGTATCGGCCACTTGAACAAAAGCGAGACAAATTTGCATGTATTCTGGTTCGCTCAAACCTTCAGGCAGCGCAGCAGGGTTTAATACTGCGGTGTTGACGGTTCTCAACATTGTTGCAGCAGCATGAAAATGACCACGATTGCGGATTGGGTCACTCGACATCGCACCAGAAATCATAATTTTTTCTTTAGCCATATTTCACCCAAAAAAATACCCGTCACACAAGGACGGGTTAAGCGGCTTTCGATTAGTTGCATTAAATTTCAACTGTATTAGATTAAAGCATTTTTTAAGGGATACAAATAGGTAAAATTCGCCCTAAAAATTCCGCTTTCTTACCCATTATGTTAATTTTATGTAAAACCAACTTAAAAAATTAACGCCCAACTGTTAATTACCCCTTTTTCACCATCTGCACCACAACTATGCTGACACAGGGGGATCACCAAAAACACAAAAAGTTGGTCAATCAAAACCAACTTTTCAAGGGCGAAAAATTAACACTTGCAATTTTCAGAAAAATAACAAAAATAAATTTTTGTGAAATGACATAGACATAATTTGTCACATTAAGAAAGATTTAAAACTCAACATTTCACAAAACAACAACTCAACCCACAAAAACCTCGTATGTAGTGAAACACTGCGGCTCTCCGCCCCCGCAGTTTAGCTGTCTAAAAGTACCTTTTTTTATTTTCGGTCAAGTTCTATCCTGCAGAACGGGTAACCTTTCATTTCCTGGTACTTAGCTGTCGCTTGTTCATAAGTCATGGGTTCGCTAATGTATTTATAATTCTCAAATGGCAAATGTCCATCATATACGTAATCTTCATACTTACCAGCAACCACTATATACTTTTTATCATTAACCATGTATTCACTACAGAATTCATCTGCTCTCCAATCCTTATCACCACACTTAAGGCAGGTTTCCAAGTTATCATTCCAATCATGAGTAGGCTTTTCTTTACTCTCCATATCACTCTCCCAGTAGCGCAATCTCTGCACGCTTTAACCAAAATGTAAATGTTTTCTTTGAATCATAGAACTGTGCCCAATTGCCGCTGCATAGATACTGCACCCTGACAGCTTTACGGCAATTAAAGCTTAACTTCTTGACCATAAGGTCAGTGGCATAAATCGCTGGCGGTGCTGAAAGCTCAGGTTCAACGCTGCCAACACTTCTGATCACAGCTTCTTGCAATCTGTCGCAAGCGCTGCGGCTTGGGTAGCCGCTGCCCATTTCATACTTAACGTAATAATTACCCCATATCCGCAACTCTTTACGCAGATTCTTGACTGTTCTTAGTGCACCCTCTTGGTTATGCAGCATCCATAACTCCATTTATCTTCTCAACTGGCAACTTAAACACATCATCACAAATGGCGATTAGGTGATCGTAAGCAATCGCGCTCTGACCGGTCTCCCACGCTCGATATGTTTTGATGTTCACACCGTAGCTTTCGGCGACATCAGATTGAGTTAATCCCCTTAACTTTCGTCCGAACTTCAATAATTCACAGCCACGCTTTGGCATATCAACCCCCACAAACCACACAAAAATTCATCAATTGCATACTCTTTAAAGAATAATGCAGTAAAACTCAAAGCCAGCCTGATGTGATCGGCGTTTTCATTTGCTCATTATTTGCCGATGATCTAGGAAGTATCTCCGGCGCGACAGAAGAAAAACCAGCATCAATTAAATAAGAATGATATTGCTCTATCGCCTTGCTCATACCTTTATCAAGCGTTGACTTCATATACGTTCTAATCAAAACAGGTAATGAATGATTAACCAAACGCTCACCAACAACAGTATCAACACCCAGATCGGCGATAACCGTTCTGAATAAAATCCGTAAATCATGGGAAGTGAAATGCTTAAAGCGAATTTCTTCACTCCAGTATTGAGCTGTTCTTAACGAGATAGCCCCTCGATAGCCGGGGAACAAACAATAACGCTTACCCACATGTTTAAGTTGCCAACGCTTATAAAACTTAACTAACAACTTAGCCGCATTGGTCAATGGTATTCGATGCTCTTTCTTATTCTTCGTATGACTAGCAGGGATCACCCACACATCACCCGCAAAATGATCCCACCGAGCCTGACGAGTCTCATCAATACGAGTGCCATACATCATCATCAGCACGAACATCATCCGGACAGGCATTTCACACTCAGACAAACGAGTAAACAAATCTTCTAAATCAGACTCAAACAGCTGAGTATCTTTCGGTTTCACCTTAATCGAACTCTTAATCTTATAACCCGTCACAGGGTTTTGACTAATCAATCTAAGCTCAGCCGCTTTAGCAAACACTACTTTTAATTTGCTCACCACATCACGCACATAACTAGCCGCATAATTATCATCAAGCATCGGTTTAACTAACTTTGAATCCAGCGTTAAATAATCAAGTTCGGACAAAACAACGTCACCCAAGCGCTTAACCAACTGACACTTAATCACAGACCGGACATTCACCTGCCAGTTGTCAGCGGAAGAACAGGCAAAGCGCTTTACATACCAGTTCAAAACATCAGCAACGCTGAAACACTGTCCTTTAACCATCTTTCCAAGCTTGCGTTTCACTAACAATGCGGGCAAATCGGCAATCAGAGTTTTAACGCACAAGCGAGGCCACTGCCCTAACTTCTCCCAGTTCGTATGTCCCTGCTCATTCATCACCAGAAAAACCGAGGCTTTAGCTCTTTTAGAAACCGCCCGCAACCGAATTTCAGGATAACGAGCATCACGAAACTCACGCTCGCCACCCTCGGCCAACCACTTCTTGACAGCAGAATTATTCAAACGAGACACACAAACACCCGCCATCAAGCCACCACCCTGTATTCCCAGGCACGGGCCTTAGCACGAACCCGGCTTTGTTTATGACAACCGTTAATCTCACACCAGCGGGCGGAAATCGAACACTCACTCGCAATCACCTGATAAGCAACCAGCAAGCGCTGGCGGATCTCATGCAACGTTAAAAACTTACCCTCGCTCAAGACTATTGTCATCGACTGTTTCACGGTTAATCTCTTCCGTCTCATGCAGCACCCCCTAAATTAAAACGCTGTCTTAACTCAAGAATATTCGCTTTCGCCTGCTCGGCAGGGGTCGGCACGCTCACCGACTCCGGCAACGCCTTAGGAATAGCAATATCCAACTGCTCACCCTCACAAACCCTTTTAACTAAAACCGAATAATTACGCAAAAACACCTCTCGCACTTCTTTCTCTTTGCCATGTGAAAACAACCACGAGCCCGTTTCCTTCATCGCCTGAAACACAATTTCATGGCTCCAGGCATGATTAGCGCTGCGATGATAATTTTTAATCGCTTCACGAAAAGCGTTTTCATCACTCGGTAAACCCGCGTCAACCGCGGAAAGCTTGCACCACTTGGCAAACTGCAACGGCGACGGCCAAAACTGACGATCACCGCAATCCTTGCGAGCCCGACTCAAACCAGCTTGAACTTGAGCAACGGTTGAAACGCCATTTTCAGCCAAGGTTTTCACCCACTCCGCTTTAAAATAACCAAGCTCAGATTCTTTAGGCTTGTTAACCGGAAACAAAATCGACAATTTAGCGAACACAGAATCAATCAGCTTTTCAGCAGGTTCCGCAATTTGTTTTGTTTTGCGCTCAGCGCCGATAATCTTAGACGACGCCGACATAACCAGCTGTTCCAGACTGACGGTATTGTTTTGATTTAACCGACTCATATCAAAGGATCCTCCGGGTCAACAATGTTACTAGCCCAATCATCAGATTGCGTTTGACGCTGACTAACTTGAACCAAGCCAGCGTTCACCACCCAAGAAAAATTAAACGTGCTCCAGCCTCGCTCCGCGCAAACCCCCAAACACCAGTCAACGCTTAAGCCATGCTGGGCAGCTAAATATAATTCTTTGCTCATTCGGTTGATCACGGTTTGAGTGATCGGCGCTCGTTTTGCTTTACGGACAGCGCCCCAGTCATTAAAAACCTGATCGCTTGGGGTATCAGGCCAGCAATCAAAACAATGGATCGTTGGTTTTTTTTGTTTATTTTTTTTAGATTCATTGACTGGTTCAAAAGAAACTGGTTCTGGGTGAATCCCTTTCACCAGGGGTGGTGAATTAGGATCACCAGGGGGTGAATCTGCTTCACTAGGGGGTGAAATATTTTCACCCCTCTTTTTGTTCAGAGTAAGTTTAAAAATATTGGTCGAATTGCCTTTTTCGCCTTTGCGATAGACACGACGAATCAAGCCTTCTTCTTCCAGTTTTTTAACGTGAGCCATTACACTGCGTTTTGACGTTTCGCAGTGATCGGCGATATGCTGATAAGAAGGCCAGCACTCGCCCTGATCGTTCGCCTGATCTGCAAGCTTTAACAGCACAAGCTTACGCAATGAGTTGCCCACCCTCATTTTCATCGCTTTGACCATTAACTCCATGCTCATAACCAAACACTCCGAAAAAACTTGACAAAAACAAAACAGTTAAATAACATCAAATAGCCTCCTTTCATGGCATTAAGCCCGTTCTCCGCCATCAATCAGTGACGGGCTTTCTTATTTCTCTTTTACTTCTGGCAATCTACACCCAGCGTCATACAGCAACGCACAGATACCCATAGCACTATGAGTCGGACACTCAAGCGCGACTTTAGCCATTTTTAAAATATGCTTATGACGAACCGCCGCAATATCAGCGGGTAACAACTGCTGTTGCTCAATGCGTTTAAACTCCAATTCCTCCTCATACGTTGACTCAGCGATCACTCCACTGGTGGTGTAATCCGTATTCAATCCATGCTTGACGGCAATTTGTTCAATCTTGTTAGCGGCCATACTTCATAAACTCCCTTTTTTCATAATCATCACGACAATCAGCGTCACAAAAACGCCCGCCATCAGGCAGCGATTCGCAACAATTCAAACAAGACCCTGTGGCGGGTAAGCGAGACAAATCACGATTCGCAAGCGTTGCCGAAAGCATCAAATCGCACATATCATTAGCGTCATCAACACAATCACTCATTTACGCCGCCTTATTTTCTGGCTGGCCCTCATGAGCAAACAGCGGATTTAACTTACAGCGAGGGATGCCGGTGATTCTTGAAAACTCAGGTACACGACGTGGTGGAATAATATTGTTGCAAAACCACTCAGAAACACTCTGTTGCTTCACATTCATTTGCTCAGCAATGCTTTTTTGAGTTAAGTTCACAGGTACCAAATCAGAAATCATGTTTTTGTCATTCATAGCGCCAGCCTATACAGGTAAAACTAGTAATACAGGTAAATATTACACAATAAACTTAATTTGACAAGTTTAACCTGTAGTGCAACAATTAAAACCTGTATGTAAACTATCAATATGGAAGAAAAAAACTTGATCGGGCAGCGCATAAAAGCGGCTAGAGAGGAAGCAGGCCTAAGCCAGGAAAAACTTGGTAAGTTAGTTGGGGTTGTTTTCCAATCAGTACAACAATGGGAAATTGGCAAAACTACGCCAAGGGCTCATCGTATCCGCAAAATTGCAGCAGCTCTTAATACCTCACCAAACTGGCTTCAATTTGGCACTGGCAATAAAAGCAGTGAAAATATTGATAACTTAGAACAGCTATTAAACTCTGAAGAATTTAAATCAATCAGTGGTGCAGCATTTTCAAAAGTACTGATGGACGCTACTCGCTTGGGCTGGATAAAGCTATCAGGCTTAGATGTTAGTGTAAAAACGCTATCAGACCTATTTTACTTAAGATTGTTTGAAGAATATGGCATAAGCGACCATAAGCAAGAACAGCTAGAGCAATCCAAATCAGTCAATCAATAATTGCCTAAAAACCCAAAATTCGTTATAAAACATGCAGAATCACCAAAAAGGATTTTGCATGTCCCTTATAACTTGCCCTGAATGCCGAAATAAAATCAGCTCATCTGCCAAAACCTGCCCGAACTGCGGCCGCAACAACAACCAAATATCCCCTAAAATATTCATTTCCGCTGTCATTGTCTTTGCGGTTTTCTTTTTTGCATACCCGGCCATCGAAAAACCAACAACCAAAGCAAAACCACCAGTATCGAAAAAAGCAAAACCTGTCGAGTTAAGTCTACCGGATGTAAAATCAACACGCTTGATCATTCGCCCTTATGAATTTATAGGGCAGCCGATGAATCAAATTGAGTTTGTATTTCAATCCAAAGCAAACACAGCAGGCCACTTAACCAGCCAACAAGATAACTACACAATTGAATTTGATTCCGACAAAGATAACAAAATTAGTTATCTAGAGATCACACTCGATCACGGTCCTACATGCACACAAGATACAAGTTACACAGCCGATAACCTACTAACAGCACTAGAAATAGATAAAACGAAAGCCGACTATAGGCAGGGAGAGTTCGGGTTAAAGGTTTATCAACACCACCCAAGTACAACAAAAATAGTACTTGGGTGTTTTATTGACGGAAATCCTTACAAACTGGGGGTAAGCGGGAAATATTATCTGAACTGATGTAACAGATTGAATAAAAAAGGCTTGTCTGGATCTGAGTGATTTCTGGCAAGCTCAACCCTATCAAGATATTGCTCGACCAAAATATCTTCTTTGTTATTGAGACCGTCTATTTCACCAATCGTTTTATTTTGATTATGTCGAAGATTGTATAAGTTGAGAACATGCTGAATAAATGCCGCCCCTAACTCTTGCTCAATCTCTGCTTTTGCGTTCAATTCTTTGCTAGCCTTCATGTATCTCATGTTCGTTAACGAGAATACAAAGCAAAACACAATACAAATAGTTAATAAAATAATGATTTCCAATTTAAACACCTCCATTAATTGGCTGGTTTCTGCTTGTTTTTAACAGTTCAAGTAAAAGAATACAAACAATAGCAATATTACAAGCTGGTATAAAATGCTGATAAACGCCACCGAGGAAATCAACACCCATTTGACGATCAAAAATCCTGATGACTTGAGTAACAGCAAGCATCTGAAGTAACCTTGCTACAAAATTTGAATAACGAGATATCGGTTTTGATGCAATTAGGTGTAACTTATAGATCAGCCACACCGCAACCAAATCAACCGCTGCATACCCAAAGTAAAACAGATAAATGGCAAAGGTTTTATTTTCTTTAGCGATAACATCAACAATGTAAGGTGTTGAAAGTAAACTAATAGACTGAACAAGAAAAAAAACAAAAGAAGAAATTAACGCAGATGTTAACCCCTTCCAGTTCTTTATGTGAAGAATGACGACAGCTATAACGCACATATCAACGACAAATTCTATTTGCCTTAAAATTTCTACCGTGAGCATAATTATCCCTAAAAATAACGGCTGCATTTCTACTCTACAGCCGTTCCCATATTAGATAGAAGGTTCTTCGCCACCACCATTTTGAGCACGAACTCTTGATGGTTCTTCGCCGCCTCCGTTTTGAGCACGAACTCTTGATGGTTCTTCGCCGCCTCCGTTTTGAGCACGAACTTTTTTTGGTGGCTCCTCGCCGCCACCATTATCTTTCTCAGCCGCCAACTTAGCTTTCGCTTCATCGCTGATCTTGACCGTGTCAGAAGTTGATAAATCAGCTTTTAAATTACGCTGTTCTTTATCAGAAACAGTCTGAGAAGGTTTAACTTTATCAGCAACTGATGTTTGTGTAGAAAGCGGATTACTTGAAACTTGCATATTTTACTCCGTTAATTGTGCAACCTGTGGTCGCACATAGTAGATCATCTTTACTGTATAAAAAAACAGTCTGCGTTTCGTTCGTACAAAAAACAAACCGTTTTTAACAAATCACCTGAATAGTAAAACACTTTTCAAAATTATTTTCCATTATTTCTTGTAATTTCTGTTTTTACCTGTATAAATATATACAAGTTTAACCTGTGCACCTAGTAGAAAGGATTGGAAAATGATACCAGTTGCGAAAAAGATTCCGCCGAAGCGGTTTAAAGAGCTTCAACTCTTAACGTCACTACGTTTTGCTTGCCTGATGGCAATAAGGCACCAAAACCCGATGAACTGCCCGCGGGTGCGCAAGCGTATAGCGGAACTGAATCAGTACCTGCGCGGCGAGCAGCCGAGCCAAGATTTTTTTGAGAAATATTGCGGCCGGGTTGCCAGATTAGGCACTGAGTTCGCCTTGGGTATCTGCGTGGAAACCGACAAAATCGCCGTCTGCCGGTTAGCCGAGCTCACGTCGGAACAACGGAAAAAGGTGGCCGCGTGAGCAAGCTGAACAAGCGTGAAAATCTTTTGTCTTGGTTAACTTATTTTCAGAACGAAAAAGCAAGACTGATTAAAGAAAAAGAATTGAAACCATCTCTGTCAAAGCTTTACGAATTGCAGAAGTAAAAGGAGAAGTCGCAATGAAAACCGCATTTATGCTGATGGCCCAATTTGACGGAAAAGCCGTCGTTCAGCTAGAAGACATCTGCAAAGAGTTTTTTAACATGAGCAAAGCCGTAGCATTAACCAAAGCCAAGCATGCGACACTTCCTGTCCCGGCCTATCGAGCAAGCGACAGCAATAAAGCCCCTTGGCTGGTCAATATCAGCGACTTAGCCGAGCATCTCGACAAAATGCGCGATGAAGTGAAACGGGCGCAAGACATGATCGCCGCTTAACTTTTGCAAAAAAAAAGGACTTAGCATGCTCATCACCCTATTCTGCGTCATTATCGGTCTTATCCTCACCGCCGTGGGCGGCAGTCTGTCGATCATCCATCTTTGTGTTGAGACCGAATTTCACCGCCGGTATAACGCCGTGTTTATCGCCGGCATGACCCTTCTCTGCTACGGCCTTCAGAAAGTGCCGGCACTGATCGGGGTATGATGATGAACGTACTACTACCCGGACGCGAGCCGCAACAAAAAATTGAAATCATTATCGGCCTGACCGATATCAGCTCAGAAAACGTCAAATCCGCCGTGATTGACTTCTACGCCACGGGCTTGAGCGAAACCATGTCATGTGCAGTGAACGGCATTCAAAAACCGGCGCTGTCGAGAGCAAAAAAGGCGATAGAGCACGTCGCCGGAGAAATCGAAAAAATCAAAGAAATCGACTGGGCGCATTTAAACATAAACAAAATTAACAGTTGAGCGTTAACAATGACCGCATACGCCGAAGGCTTAATTCAGTACGTGATGCAAAACAGTGAAAAAACACGAGAACAAGCGATCGAATATCTCGATAAATCAGCAACCCCGATCTGGAGGATGAGTTATGAGCAGCCCGAAAATTAAAAGCCCCGAATTTCCGGACGCCAGCGAGAGGGATCTGAAAGTGATCCTGCTGTATCGTTCCGGTCTGAGCGTGGCCGAGACCGCCAGAGCGGCAAACGTCGGAAACGGCACCGCCGGAGCGGTGGTAAGAAAGTACGGCATAAGCCGGAGCACGAAAGAAGCCATGAAGCTCACTAAAGGCAAGCGCAAAAGCCGTACACAAAGCTGCGCTTCTGTTTTAGATAAAAACGAGGCAGCGGAATCTGAGCCTTATTTTAAGGCGCTGAACATCATGAACCGGCTTTACCGCGACGTTAAACAATTGGTACAAAAATAACCCGCGAAGATTTGCGATTCACGAACTTTTTTGAGTTACTTTAAAAATAAAGGTTGACTTGTTCACAATTGCGAACTAATATTTAAATCAGAGGTTACGAAATGGTTCGAACCCAACACAAAAGGTGATTAAAATGATTAAAATGATTAAAATGATTAAGAACTTCGAATGTTATTCAAAAAGACAATCTTTCTCTAACGGCTTTACTCAATGGGAAAAGCAATATGATGATGGTCAAACCGCTTGGGTGTGCGTTGATGATAAAAAAGTCACTCGCTCATTAGTTCGCTCAGCATTTAAAGCGCAAGAATCTGGCATCGAGTTCGGTCACGTGTTTACTAAAGATGATGCGGACCATTACGGGTTCGATTGTTAATATACCCATAGGCCGCGCAAGCGGCCTTTTTTTAAAAGGGTTTTCTATGAGCTGGCAAGGATTGAATAATTTCGAATTACACGCAGTTCGCCGTTTGTTGTGTCTTGATGTGAAAGAGGCGGCTGAATTGGTCGGCAAAGTTTCGGCTAGAACGTGGCAATATTGGGAATCTGGGCGCTCACAAGTGCCGGGCGATGTTGAAACCGAAATGTACGCGCTAGTCTCGCAACGCAATCAAGTGATTGATGCGGTTTGCGCAGAGCTTGAAGGTAAAGAAGTGGGTGAAATACGTTGGTATCACACCTTCGAACAATTTGCGGCTGATTTTCCGAACAGCAACAAAGTGGCGTGGAGACTTCACCAGAGCGTATGCGCTTATCTATTCTGTGAAGGTGGCGATGTTAAGTTAAATGCTGACGCACCACTAAACAAAACCTCATATCTGTATCAATGGTTCG
>CBDAVB010000037.1:0-6493 GCA_965200795.1 Parashewanella sp. | reverse complement strand
GACCATTTTAATTTAAAGAAGTTGCAAACTATCACCGGACGATTGAGTGCCGCAAACTCAAATAACGTACTTGAAGCTTCGCTCAATAAAATATCCGCGGATTTTAAAAATGGCACCAAGTTCAAATCCGTTATCTTCGCGACATAGACATTTTCAAACTTAGACCATTTATCTAACTTATTTCGTTGTCCTTTATATTGCTTACGCATATAAGTTAGTGAATGCGGTTTAATCAAAACATTGTACTTTTTAAAATGTTCCGGCCAATCATCGGGGAAGCATTCTAACGAACTGGGATTAAAAATCGGCGCATATAGTATGGTCTTTTTAGTTTCATCTAAGCCGAGCGTATTAAGATCAAGCCCTGCTTCTGAACCATCAAAAATAGGGTCTAACTTTGAAAAGCCCACCTGAATAAAAAGATCGTTAGGATATAGCGTCTTGATTTTTTCGAGTCTTAGTTTGCCTTCGATAAATCTCACCGACATTGGCGTACCGGATTTATGATAGTAGCTAGTGTAGTGATTTAAATTGATTTATTAAACAGAGTTTGTTAAAATAACTAATTGATTTAAATTGATATTATAAAATAACATGCCAGCTCAAATTACTGTTGATTTAACCCCGGAAATCCGTCAGCAACTGGAAAAATTCGTTAGGAGCAGAACCACCCCTGTTCGCCTTGTTCAGCGCTCCCGAATCATCTTACTCGCGGCTGACAATACACCAAACTATAAAATCGCGGAACAGCTCGGGCTCAACATTAATACGGTCGGGACATGGAGAAATCGTTTTGTTTCCGAGGGGATAGAAAGCATCAAGAAAGACAGACCCCGCGGTGCTAATCATGGTGGTAAAAATACGCAAAAACAACAAGAGATCCGAGCCCAGATCATCCGAATCACCACCACTGAAAAACCCGGCAACGCCACTCACTGGTCAACACGGACGTTAGCTAAATATATGGGGATTTCACCTTCTTTAGTTCAAAGAACATGGCGGGAAGTCGGTTTAAAACCCCATCTGCATAAAACTTTTAAGGTCAGTAACGATCCCCGTTTTGAGGAAAAGCTCAGGGATGTGGTCGGCTTGTATATGTCACCGCCGGAAAATGCATTAGTACTCTGTGTGGATGAAAAAAGCTCTATTCAGGCATTAGACAGAACGCAGCCCGGACTCCCGATAAAAAAAGGCCGCTGTGAAACCATGACCCATGATTATAAGCGTCACGGAACCAGTACGCTGTTTGCGGCGCTGGATGTCGCCACAGGAAAAGTGATCGGCGAATGCATGAAAAAACATCGACATCAAGAATTTCTGTCTTTTCTGAAAACCGTTGAAAAGCAGACGGATAAAGAGCTTGAGCTGCACTTAATCGTTGACAATTACGCCACCCATAAACATGAAAAGGTCAGGAACTGGTTAAAAAGAAACAAACGTGTTCATTTGCACTTTATTCCGACAAGTTCCTCCTGGCTCAATTTAGTCGAACGTTTTTTTGGTCTGCTTACGGAAAAGCAACTCAAACGAGGGGTGCACACATCAGTAGCGGAATTGGAGACCTGCATAATGAATTATATAGAGGCGCACAATGACGGATGTGAACCTTTTGTCTGGACAAAATCAGCCGATGTTATTATGGAAAAAGTCGAGAGGGCAAGAAAGGCATTAAATATCACAGATTAATTTGATGCACTACACTAGGCCCTATACCATGCCCCAACTGCGCGGTTTTACTTGCCCGATGTATTTCATCCAAATACTTAGACTCATTACCGAAGAAAATCCAATCTGGCTTTTGTGATAAGTAGTAATCTCTTGCCTCAATATCATCTTTGACCCGATGCAAACCATACTGTCTCTCAAGTGCAACTTGCTGCTCTGCGAAGGATTTATTTTTATTTCGGTAACAGACGAATTTTATATCAACTCCTTGAAAAATTAATTCTTTTGCAATCGGTAAATATTGCGGTAAATAATAGGCATTTTTTGTTCGAAAAAGTAAACCGATCTTAAAGAGCTTACTTTTCCTCGAAACTAGCCTATGAGTCGCAGGTAACAATTAGCGACATTTAGTGCTTCAACTTTTGATAGAATTCCAGCATCGGCGACATTTATGTTGTCTTCAACAATTTCATCTATTTTTTTAGCTAGTGCAGAAAAGTCGCCAACATGTACTAAGTATTTCGATAAATCTCCAACCATAATTTCTTTTGGTCCATGAGGACAATCTGTACTTACAACAGGTGTCCCGCAAGCTAGTGCTTCAATAAGCACCATGCCTAAGCCTTCATAATCTGAACTTAAGACTAATGCTTTTGCTTTTCTTATCCAAGCGTAAGGGTTAGTTTGAAAACCTGGAATGATTACTCTATCTTCAACGTTATATTTTTTAGCCAGATTTTTAGCTTTTTTAGGTTTATTACACAATAAAACCAAAGGCAATTCTGTCTTTGCTTCCCTCAAAGCCTTGAACAAGATATCATGACGTTTTTGCTTTGCAACTCGCCCGACGTGGATTAGAAACTGACCTTCCGGAATATTTGAGTTAGTCTCCAATGACAGTTGCCTCACGCTATCCAAATCAATTGGATTATAAATTGTTTGTACTGATTTAGGCTTAATAAGTTGTCCTTCTAATATCTCATTCGATACTCCTTTCGATACACATATTAGATCTTGGCCCGACATAATTTTTTTAGCGCGTAGCATTTTAAGATAAGCAAAAGAACCCATTTTTTTTTGTCTTTTTAACTCAGCTTCAACTGAGTTGTGAACCACGAAATAGAGTGGAGAAACCTCTATATAACTCATCAACAGATTAGCCTTATCTAAATTCGATAAGAACAGATCAAATTTTCCAAACTGCGCCTCAATTTCAACAATCAAGTGCTTTAGTTTTTGCGCTGATTTATAACGTTTCCAAAAAACGTCTAAATTACTTTCCCTTACTGCAAAGCAAGCATGGCTTGGAATAAAGTCTGGAATTTGATACTCGCCTTTATTTTGTAAAACGATAAAATGAGGCTGATGCCCAAGGCGATGAAGAGCTTTTGCTAGGGTTAACATGACTTTTTCCGCCCCGCCACCTGACAAACTATCAATTACTATAGCAATTCGCTTTGATTGTTTCATTTTAATATTGAGAGCCTTTCAGTTAAGTATTTAAGAATGGTGTTCACTCCATTTGATGAAGGTTGTTGTTGTAACTGCGATTTTAACGCTTGCAACTTTTCTTCAGTAAGCATTAAAGAGGCTTTCTCTACCAACAGCTCCAGGTCAACTGAGTTAACTATCTTTCTCTTCTGACAAATCTTAATGCGATCAGGCTGATCTTTGGAAACAGGACAAGCTAATACTGGTGTTTGCAGAGCTAATGCCTGTAATAACGAATGCCCGCCACTTAACAAAGCGGCTTTAGCATTATCAAGCAGAGCAATAAAACTGTCATTATCGAGACTTGAGATAATTATGACATTATTAGACTTTGGCAATGCATTAGGATAGCCGGGTCCCATTACCATTATCGTTTTCAGTCCTATTTTCTTGGTAATTTCCTCAGTGGCACGATAAAAAATTTCTGCAACAAACTCGCCATTACTCTGGTGTCCACCAGATCCGGCGCTTGCAATCAAGTATTGACCCTTTTCAACACCAAATCGCTTCAATACATCATTTGATTTCTGAATACTTGGCTGATTGAAGAAAGCCCCAACACAATCTGGTTCAGCTTTTTTTAAAAGCTTAAGTTTTAGCTTATCTAGGTAACCGACTGGCTTAATCGCAAATTCAGGCTGGGCGACAAAATGAAAATCAGTAAATTTAGCCCGTTTCCACCTCATACCGCGACACCGTTTTTTAGCATGCTGACTGATGAAAATAGTAATAGCACCAATTGATTTTGCTTTAGCCAATTGAGCCTGACGCCCTGAAGCGTCAAAAACCACCAGTTGAGGCCTAAAATCTTCAATGATTTTATTAACTTCAGCAATGTGTTTTGTTGGGGAGCTATCTAGTAACTCAGTCTCGAAAGGACAAGAATCAACATACCTCACATGTCGATTTAAAATAAATTTAATTTTGGCTCCAGGCCACCGCAGTTTAATCTCTTTAGCTAAGATCAACGAGCGCATGTATTCCCCAATACCTTTTATCGAAGATACAGGTATAAATAAGAAGCGAATTGGTATTTGCATTAGCAGTAAAATATCACAGTGAATATGCCATCTAGTATACATTCAATCGCTTTTGAATATACAGCTAACGCAAATTTAATAGCACAACTAAATGATCATATTTACGGGTTAGAACCTTTAATAGGCAAGATAATTAGATATGAGAACAATTAAAATTTGTAACCCATGACAACACCATAACTCGCTCCGTTTACAAACAAGTCACCATTGGAGGTATCGTAGGTTAAGTCATGAAAATACTTAATTTGAACACCTAAGCGTAACCCTGTCCGCCTCGGAGCGTAAGATAATTCAGCACCCGCGTAATAGCCAATCGCCGCTTTTTCCCAGTCATATTTTGCGGCGCCGAAAAATAAGTCAGATGACAGATTGTAGCTCCACTGATAACGCCAGTTAATCGGACGAATTGCCAATACAGAGCCATTACCGGCAAGCGCATTGCTTCGGCCCAGCGGATTGCTGTATTCAGCGACAACGCCCCACGCGCTTTCATCCGTGACGTTTCTGTATGCGCCAACAGAGAAATTAACCGCATTAGAATCATCCTTATATTCAGGTCCGCCGCCTTTTTCTTTAGCCGTTAAATTAAACTCAAGCGCGGACACAGAAAACTCAATATCTGTTTTCGCGTTAACCGTCATGCTACCGCAAGTCAATAGCACTCCCAGTAAACCGTTCCTTTTTAGGTACATGATATTACCTTATTAATGTTGTTTATCTTCAAAGCGGATCATTTCCACTGAAAGCTTGCTCTGGCCTGCCAGAAATTTTTTCCGAGCATGTCATTTCCTGCATAGGTTCCGACTGACAAGGTATTGCCTCTCCACGGGAATAAATATTCAAGATCAATTTCCCAGCTTTGCTCATAAACGGATCTGGCGCTTTCTTCAGGGAATACAAATCGTAATTGACTGATTAACTTACGATTATTATCAAACTGATATGCGCTCTTCAGATAGTGAGACTCACCTTCAAGTGCGGTATTATTTTCACGCTGCTGCTGCAAGGCCCAGTTACCGAGCACAAAACCATCATTGGCATAGCCGTCCCGGTAGAGATGATGCGAATACCAGCCGTTTTCCCAAAAGCTGTATTCATAGGTAAGAGAAAGTCTGTTATCCATTAACAACGGAAGAAACACGCCCGCTGATAATGCCGGATTACCGAACTGAAAGTTTTTTCCGCTGCCCGTATCTTCACCGGCCAGCTCAGAATAAAACGTGAACGGAATGTCCGTATCAAAATTAAATTTTGAAGTGAACGAGGCGATTTGGTTACCCGCTTCCTGATCCGAGGAAAGATCCGTTCTCGTATTGTCCGCGCCATTGGGGTCAAAAAAAGCTTTGGCAATGGTTTTAAAGCTTACACTGCGCTCACCGCCGCCAAACTGGAATACCCGGTTAACGCCGAGCGTCCAACCTTTCACCGGCTCAAAACCGGCGTGAAACCCGGCAAGATAGGGTTTTCTCCTGGAGCTGTATTCACCGTTAAACAATACGGGCTGATGATCCATCTGAGCGAGGAAAAACTCATAATTAAAATTAGTATCAAAAAAAACTACCGGTAAATTATTGCTCAGACTCACTGACGGCATAGCCTCAGCGTTCGTGCTCAACACCATGCTTTGACTTTGAAACGGAGAATACCAATGCTCTTTATAGCCGATATCAAGCTGCGCCCAGCTTGTGCCTAACGACACCATACTTCCGGCGATACTGTTGCTGTCTTGGGTTAACTCGGTGCCGACATAAAACCCGAGCCAATCCCGCGCTTGCCACTGAAAGCGATTGCTGAAACTAAAATGGTTTTCTGTCGTATTACTCCGGGCGTTTGGAATGACGTGAGTCTCGCCGCCGTTAAAACTCACCGAAGTCTTGCTGTGAGTTAAGGCCGCACTTTTTTTATACGGCAACAGCTGACGGTTAAGCCTCTGATACAATTCAGGGCGCTCATACCGAATCTTATTTAATGCCTGAAATATCACGGCTAAATTGTAAGGCTTAGTCAGCTTGGGGATGTCGGCGATAACCGCCAGGGTTTCGATATCATTATCTAACGTCGCATCAGAATTAACCGGTAAATACGGGCTGACGCCTTTTGCGTAAACGCCAAAACAACTTAAACCGATGACCAGTGCCATGAGTGACTTTTTCATTTCATTCCCTAAAAATAACGCTGAATCGCTGAATCAAGCCGCATCTTAACATCTTCAACGCTGATTTTGGCCATTAACTCGCCGCCTTTTGCTCTTGTGCCCCAGGCAATGTCACCCTCAACCTGAGCTTTAATCACTTCAT
>CBDAVB010000036.1:0-46543 GCA_965200795.1 Parashewanella sp. | reverse complement strand
ATTCATTCTGGTGTTAAACATCACCTTGCTGAAAAGCAGTTAAATAAATTAATTGAAGATTTTTCAGATATTTATCCAAAGTTAAAAGAAGAATTTTCACCTGATTTACCGTTGAGTGTATTGCATGAAAACTTAATTAAGCTGAAAGGCGCTAAGCGTGAAAATAACCCAGCTGAGCGTCTGGTTGATCCAAAGTCTGAATTTGGCCAAGCCGTTTATTCTTTAAAAATTCATTTTGCACTTTATTATAATTTTGACACTCCAACGGTAGTTAAAGATAGAAAAAAGACAATGGGCGAGGAAAGCTTGAATGAAAAGCATCATCTTAAAGTTTATGTTAATCCAGTTTGGATAAAACAAATTATTAATGACACTTTTGAGCAGAAAAAAACAAAAGTGGCTGATTTGGCACTCGCTTTAGCTTTGGCAACTGGACGCCGTTCAAGTGAAATTATACGAACTGCTGAGTTTAAAAAAGTTGATAATATGACGCTTTTGTTTTCTGGTCAGTTAAAAACTAAGAATAGAAAACTGTTTGAAGAATTAAAACCTTATAAAATTTTTACGCTGGTGGATTCTGCAAAAGTGCTGAAAGCCTTTAAAAAGCTGCGTTCTATGCTAAAAGCGGAAACAGTAAAATATGTGAATCGTGAAGGGCTTGAAGTAACAAGCGGTTTATTTGACGGAGACATTTATAATGTACCGCTGAATGATGCCATTAATCAAAAATATGCCAGCATACTGAACCAAACCGCCAAACGGGTGCTTGGTATGGAAATGACGTTTAAAAGCTCCCGTGCAATTTGGGCTGCATTAACCCATGAAGAATTTGCTAAAGATGATTCGATTGATATTTATCGTGCTGAAGCTCTAGGACATACGGGCGGTGATTTATCCACTCAACAACATTATTACGGTTTTGAAGTAGATGAAAGCATTGAAACTATTCATACGGTTGAAAAACGAAGTGATGAAAATGAAGGTGAAGAAAAAACACTTTCAGAGTTTGATGCAGCTTTACTTAAACATTTAAAAGAAGTGAATCGCAGCGTTTGGAACTCAAGGGCGAAAGCGTGGCCTGTTATCACAGATTGGTTAATCGATTTGCTTGAAAAAGGCGTTTCAATGAATGACATTGAACAAGCTTATTTACAGAAAAAAGATAAGCCGTTAAGTGTTAAGTTCGCCAGCTATGTGAGAGGTAATTTGTTTATTGAAGGTAAAAAGCTTGGCGCACCAACGGCCAACGGTTGGGCGCAACAAGGGCTTAAGCTTGATGAATGGTATGAAGAATACCAGGCTAAAAAATAATTAAGTCGATATAAGCACTTTACCCGCCAGTTGGCGGGTATTTTTTTATGTGTGTTTTTTAACGCTTGTTAGCGGTTATTGTAGGTATTTTTGGTCAAAATTGGAGCAGTGTTGACCGTACCATTGCCAATTCCATTGCAATTTATCAATGAACTTTTGAGAATCAAAGGTTCGATGCTTAATTTGCTTCATTGTTGAGAAGTTTAAGCACTTTTTGACGAATGATTCAGGGATATTTAATTGCTCTTTAGCATAGGTAACCACTTGGTTTACAGCGGTTTTTAACTTTCGCACAGGTGTTTTGACATCTTTATATACATCATCGGGTTGTGCGCTGTGGTTTTGATTTGATGCTGTTTGAGGCGCTTGCGCCGTGCTGCCTTGTTCAGCTGCATCCATTAACGGCCAAAACGAGTTTTTATCCTGTTGACGTGCGTTGATGATGCCCTTCAGTTTATCCCAGCTTTCAGGGCAAATAGCGTAACACCATTGACCTTTGTTTGGTCCAGTAGTTAAACGATGGCTACGCTTGTATTTTAAACCTAGCTTATCAAAGGCGGCTTGTACCCACTTTGTCGGTTCAGCTCTGCTAATAGCCGATTGACGCACAGGCGCACCGATTTTTAAGATGTTATTGTGAATATCACGCAGCTCATCGTTTCCAATAAAGTGATTAAATACAGCTCTGGTATCGCTAGGGGTTGATAATCCTTTGCCTGTAACCGTATTAATGTTGAGTAAATCCAATAGCGTGAAATAAGCTTGTTGACGCTTTTCAGTGTGAGCTAAACGTGAAGCAGCAATTCCACCCAATTTTTGTGCATCGTCATAAGCTTTTAAGTGGTCAGCGGGAGTAAATAATAATTCGGCACGTTTTACTTTGCTGAGCAAACCATTTTTATGAGCAATAATGGTTTCTTCATTTACTGGCAACTTAAGTTCGTGCTCGATTTCGTGGCGGTGGATCTCCGCTTGCTCTGATGCCGACAACCCAAACACCATATTTTTACTTTCTAATGTGTTCAGGCGCTCTTGTGTTGGGGTTTCAACGCCTGAAATCAAATTGATTAATGCGGCTTTGGCAATATCACGGCTGGTTTCTATCAACTCTTTGCCTTGCTCTTTTTCTTGCTCACATTGTTTTAATTGGTGAACTTGATAATTATCGGCCACCAGTGACCAAAGCAAGTTGTTAGCAAAATTGGATTTTGCGTTAGCATTATTGGCTAAAGCTAAGGCTCTCATGCGGTCAAAATCTGGATCTGACGTTTTTATTTGAGTGGTAAAGTCATCACCTATTTCAAATTCAACATTGTTTCTTTCAAGTTCGGCTTTATAGAAAGCGCTGATGATTTTATTTGGGTCGTTTTCAGCGTTAGAACTCGATGTTTTTAAACCCAGTTTGAAATTTCTCGCTGTGCGGTCACGGCGTAGCATTTGAATGGCTTCACTTGGGCTGATTGATATTCCGGAGAAAAAACCAAAGTGTTCATCAAAATAAGGCACCTCAACAGATACACCTGAAGTAATGGCCGGGCTGTATATTAACCAATCCAGTTGTTTGTGTTCGTACCAAGTTACACCTTGGCTTTTATGTTTAACCTTGTTGCCTTGTTGGTCAACGTAGGCGTTATACATGGTTTCAAATTCTTGGGGCAGTTCGTCACCCCTATTTTCACCAGTGATCAATATGCCATTTTTGCCCGTTGCTTGTTTTAGCATATCGTGCAGTTCTTCAGCTTTAGCACAGTTATCGGTTGCGATAACTAATTTTTTCCCTTCCTGGGCGGCTTGCAAAACTTTAGCTGTGAGTGATGCATCATCAGTATGTTCAACCGTTAGGTTTGAACAGTCGGTTTTTAATTCGATAACATGAATAGGTTCATCACGTTGTTGATTTGCCAGTTCGCAAAGGGTTAGTAAGTTGTCATTGGCATCGGCATCACATAACAGCACACGGCGAGTATTTGCCATCATATCTTTTAATTTAGAAAATACCGCTTGCGGGGCAAACATGGCACCGCCAATGGTCACGGCATCAAGTGTTTGTGCTGCTTCATCAATAAATAGCTGATCTAATTCTTGATAGATTGCATCAGGTAATGGATTGATGATTGAGTTTACACAGCATGCCATTTTTTCAATAAATGGCGCTGATTCTGTGTTTAAGTCATTTTTGTAATGTTTTACAGATAGCGTTTCATCAACTTGGGTTTTATTGCCATGTTGATCCATTCGGCTGTTAAGTGCTTCAGTTGCACCCGCAATTAATGACACTCGATGCGCTAAGTAACCAGCTCTGCCCATTTGATCCATTAGCGGTTTCATCGCAAATTGGGTTTTACCACTGCCCATTGGCGCCCGCAATACAATAATGCCTGATTCAATGTTATTAATGTAGTTGACCACATCGTCATTAATGACCGTTGAGTCAAAGTATTTATAAATAATGTTGTTACCTTGCAGCGTCTTACGACTGAAAGAACGGGTTTTTTGTGCATTCCACATGGCTGACTGTGCCGCTTTTAGCACAATCTTTTGTACGTCATCACGGTTTAGGTGATTGCCTGAGTTTTTGGCCGCCCCTAATATTTGGTTGGTAATATCGTCAGGGGTGTATTTACTTGGTGCTAAAGCCATACCTGAAGCGGCTAACTTGCGAATTTGTGCCGTTTGGCGTTGTGATACATGCGGCAAGCAAGTGAACCTTGCTTGTGCCAGTTGGAATTTATCTTCAAAACGGCTCAGTTTGATATGCTGCTGATGTTGCTTAAGCTGCTTAGTAACTTCAGTTAATCCCTTGGCTACGTGCAAATCATTAATATCTGTGCCTTTTACGTCATTCACTTTTGGAATGAACACTTTAAAGTTCTTTTTGTGACCGTATTGTTGCAGTAATTCAAGCGCTACTAACATGCCTTTGTTACCACGGCCTAGCTTAAATTTAGCTTGGTCATTGTCGCAAATAGCTCTGACTTTTGAATCAGGGAATTGGGTTAAGAATATAGGTACAAGTGCTTTTAAGTTATCAGCATTTCCACAAAAAATAGATGTGTTGCTGGTTGCACCATATCCAGTAACAGTTGTTGCAAACCCCTCACACAAATCGATCTGATTTCCATTTTTTAATGCTGGCCCAATAACAGCAAAAGCTTTTTTAAAATCTCCATCATTAACAGCTTCAGTTTGATATTTACCATTTATAGATAAACGTTGAAGCCCGACTGGTTCTTGACCTAGTCGGGCTAAAGGTATGGCGCTTATTTTTTTTGAGCTCGGTTTATTTTCTAAATCTGCAAACCATTTTTTTTGTTTTCTATCATACCTTTCACTTATCGTTCTAAGTTGTGGCAAGCGTTTAGCTATATTATGAATGTGCTTTTTCTTTAAATAAGCATCTGTTCCATCTACCATGCAGCCTACATCATAGGCTTTTAAATATTCATCTTTACTTTTCTGCCTTTCAATTTTTGCTTTTTGCTCAGCAATTTTTGCTAGTCGCTCATCTTCTTTGCGCTGCGCTTCACGTTCAGCACGTTGCTGTTGTTTTTGCAGTTGTTGCTGCTGATATTTGTTTTTATCCAGCTGATTGCGTTTTATATCACGTTCGTATTCGTATTTAGCTTTAAACGCTTCCCAACCGTTCCATGTGTTGGTGGTGCCTTTTACTTTGAGTGTCAGCACTGGGTAAGATACGCCGCAGTTTGCCGCTATCTTGTGTTTGATCCAAACCGCTGCCCTGCCATGATTGTTTTTATCTGTAACAAAACGGCTGCTTTGTTTGTCATCCAGTTTGATTTCTTGATGTGCAGAGGGTTCGATGTAGCCGCTGTGATTAAGCACGTTATAGATATCAATACCCATAGCGCTGGCAATATCGTGTTCTATCTCGTTGGCTAAATCGCTCAGTAAAGCCGTGAATGAACCGTACTCTTTTTCGAAAAATCGCTTCAATGCGTTATTATCTGACATTATTACACCAATATTGCAATATTAGAATATTAAAATATTTTTAGTGGCTTTTTGTTGCGGCAGCGATTCGGCAGGCATAAAATTGAGGTTGAGTCTATGTTTTATGCTTTTTGCTGTTTGCTGTTTGCTGTTTGCTGTTTGCTGTTTGCTTTTGCTTTTGCTTTTGCTTTTGCCGCAAAAACACAAAACACATTGAAATAGTACTGGTAATACTGTTTCGCCGTAAGAGCCCGCTTTTAGCGGGCTTTTTGCGTTTAAGCCACTCATAAAAATACACGCTATTCTGCTATCGATCAAACTAAAATCACAATCCATCTTTTAAGGTAAAAATATTTTACTTAAAGCTGGATTTATATCTGATTACAATATAGCATTACTTTAATAGGAATTTAATACTAAGCATTGAATTTTTTTTTGTTAACTGTATATTCATACATACTTTTGCTCAATAAGTAGTTGGAGATGTTAGCAAATGGTCAATGGAGTGTTATCTACCTATTCACAAACGGGTGTAAATTCACTCAGTTCGCAAACTAAAGATTCAGGCCGTCCGGAAATTGAACCTCGTTTAAGGCCCGGTGGTGGTGATAAGGAACCTGATAAACAGGTTGCACGCAGTGTTGCCAGCTCTGAACCCTTGGCTGAACCTGGGCGTTTTTATGCCAAAGCATAATATTTTATAAGGTAGTGAATTATGACAAATTCAAAATATCAAATCGGTGCGCTGTCTGTTTGTCCTGGCGGTGGTGATGGTGAACCAGACGATAAAACTAAGAAGTAATTAGATTATGTTCGGGCAAGCCATTGAATTTATTATAGCGCACTCATACGCTGGGTTATGCGTTATGTCAGCGGTTTGCTGCTGGCGACTTAAGCTTAGGCATCAACAAGCATTTATTTATATTGTTACGGCTTTTGCTTGTTTTAACTATGCAATCACTAATTTTGCAATGCAGAGTGGGGAGTGGTTTTACCTTATCTGGTCTGCAACTGAATTATGGATGGTCGCCAGCTTTGTTTTGTCGGTTGTTTTTTTAAAGCAACGGCTTACTTATCATATTATCTTAGCTTGCTTGTCCAGCTTGGTCTTTGTTGCGTTGAATTTCTTCCGTTATAAAGACAGGTACATTAATGAATCACAAATCATGGACTGTTCAGCTTGGTATTTATGTTATAAGCCTTTAATTCTTATTGATTATTATATTTACGCATTTTTAGTTGTGGCCCCTTTGCTTGGGTATGGGATATTGCGTTTCGTTAAAAAGGGATCTTTTTATGGGCGGCGTAATGCTTTTTTATATCATGTTGGCTTTGTGCTTTTTTATGGCTGCATTGACCATCATCGGATTTTATCTTCAAGGAAAAAAAGATAAGCGTATAGCGTTGGAGCAAACCGCAGGCGAACGCTGCGATGTGGTTAATTTTCCACAGCGTAATACCAGTGCTGAAATGGCTTATCAGTTGCTTGATGAGTATCACAACATTTCAGAGTTAGATCCTTCGTTAAGGATTGAAGAAACGCAGAAGTGGCAGCAAAAAGCCAAGGCGTGGAAGCACCAATCCCAGCAGCAGGCGGTGCGTTAAGCGCTGGCTTTGCGTTTATTTAGATATGAAACAAAATTAAAGATGACTTTGTTACTGTCAGTATTGTTACTGTTATAGATGATGCTGGTTGCCTTTGCTATATCTTTTGCCATTTCAACCAGTTGTACCGCCTTGTCATTTCCAATTATCCCCGCTTCTGCCAGCAATGCTGCGCCCTCAGAGATAGAACTTTCTAAACGATTATCGTCAAGCGGTATCGTTGTGTCACGGTGCTTGAAAAAATCTTCATTGAGTAAGTCGGTGGTTTTTACACCAAAGTAGTCCGCTAAGGCGTCGATTTTATCAAGCCTTGGGTTTACGGAAAAGGAAAAGTCATCACTGTCAACATTCATATAGTTGCTGATGGTTTTCTGGTTTACGCTGCGCCCTAACAGCTTGGTTTTCTTTGCTAATTCGACTTGGTTGATCTTTGCTTCCATCATCAACCGTTCCAAGTTCTTAGCAAGGATGGACTTAGTATTTTGTTTCATATTCCAAGTATAAAACCTTTTTTTAGGAATATTTTACTTTTTACATTAAATTATAGTAATATAATACTATGTCAATCAATATTTTAGGTTTTCATTGAAAAATAACAATATTCAATCGAGTGTACTGCTTGAGCGCATGCGTCAAGAGCTTGAGCAACGCCGTGGCACGTTTGCGGATGTGGCTAAAGCGGCAAATGTTAGTGTGGATTGGCTTCATTCAGTAATGAAAAAAAGTAATAAAGATGCCGATCATGGTGTTAAGCGTTGTGAGCGAGTATTAAAGGCTTTAGGTGTCGAGGTGATATTGAATGATTAAAGTGGGTGAGCAATTTCAATGGGCGAGATCTTGCATTATTGATGCTATGGCTCCTGTTGCGTTGCGAACCTCTGGCGATGAGGCGCCAAGCAGTAAAGTGTTCGGCTCTCGCTGCCCGCTGCCACCTTGGCAATTTGAGTTAACTAAAGTCTATAAGTGGGTATGTACTACCCCTCAGTCAAGTTTGTTGCATTATTTGTATCAAACCGATCCAAGTTGGCCGCATGAAACGGAAGCGTTAAAGCTGGTTTGGCAATATGCTCAGTCTCAGCTTGAACTTCCTAAAGATAAAGAAACCAAACTCAGCATTTTATGTTGGATGGCGCTGCAAAATTATCGTCATGCGCTGTTTCATGGCAAACCTGCTCATAAAGTAAAACGGGTGATTGAAGTTAGCCAAGTGTCAGAGCATAACTGGCGCCGTGATTGGTTGCCGTTTTGGCGTGTGTTTCATGAGTCGGTGTTGTTGCTGGAAACTGAGGGCTTAAAGTTGGTCGAAGTTGAGTTGAGAACGAATGACGATTTGTTTGCTTATTAATAATAAAAGGGATTTAAACCATGTTTCCATTCAAGAATGCGGTGTTGATGTATTTCAATACGGAATTGAATTTTAAGAGTGACGATTTTAAAGCGGCACTAGAGGCCCACCGTCATCAACCGATTAGTGATGATGAGCCTAAAGCGGAAACTCAGGGCTTAACACCATTATTAATGCAGTGTGATGATTTGTTGTTATCGACCAGTAACCATTTGCATTTACTTAAGGTGGTGTTTGAGTCTCGAAAAGTTAACGCCAGCATGGTGAATAAGATTTTAAGTAAGCAGCGAACCGCACTTGAAAAAGATGGCACTAAGTTAGATGAAGATCAGCTTTTAACCTTGACCGGACAGATTAAAGATGAATTACTCAAAGATACCCCGTCGACGTTTGATGTGGTTTATGTTGCGTTTGATTTTGAAACGGGGTTAGCTCTGTTTTCAACTACGTCACAAGGCACGTTAAAAGCAGTTCGGGCGTTGTTGTTTCAAGTGGCTGAGTTTCAATTTTCTTTATATAGCCCGTTTAATGCTGCACCACGATTGTTAAATAAATGGGTTGAACAAGGCGATATTGGTTTTGGTTTGTACCCTGGCGGTAATGTTAAAGCCAAGTTTGATACTTGCACCCTGACGTTAAAAAATGCCGACCTTGGCAGCGATGTGATCAGTGATGTAATGAAAAGCTTTGATGTGACTGAGCTTGAATTTATCGGACAGCGCATTAACTACGAAGGCGAAGCTACTGAGTTTATTAATGCTGCCATTAATGACAAAGGCGAACTGAAGCAAATGAAGTGGGCGCACCCGCTTAAACATTTTGATGATGTTGAGCCTGATGATACTAATGCTTGCATTATTCATGATTTCAAATCTTCCGGCTTACTTTGGCGTCAGTTGATGGCAGGTTTGTATTTAAGTTCGGGCTTGATTCATTTTGGCGATGAAATTAATTGGCCGGAGTGGTTACAGGTTGCCGCCACCAGTTTTGTGCAAGCTCAGCCCACTGTCACCGATGTTGACCATGTGTTATTGCGTGATGCGATTGAGTTTGTAATTGAAAGCCGCAGCGCTTCGATTAGTGCAATTCAGGGCCAATTTAAGATTGGTTATAACTTGGCGGCTCGTATTGTTGAAGAATTGGAACGCCAGCATATTGTGTCAGCGGTGGATGATGAGGGTAAACGTCAAGTGTTGCGTCATAAGTTGGATGCTGAGACCGAAGGGGCGAAAGAAGGATAAATTAATGAAACTAGGCGTGGAAACCAAGCTATTAAAGTCAGCGACTATACATCTTCAATATGGCGAACCCTTAGTTGTTGATGCTGAATATTGGGTGGAGTCGAGTTGCGGTTTAACTGTCGATTTTCAAAACAAACGTTATGAGCTCGTTGAGAACAAGGAACAACATGATTAAAAACGACAACAACCCAAGCTTTGAGATCAGTCAGGAATTTAAACCCGGTCAGCGTTGGTATTACGGCGGCAAAATTGCGGTTGATAGCTCTGGCACGTTAGCCGATTTGAGCCAGATGAAAGCAAAAATGACGTTTCGGGCTGGCGATGAAACCCATCAAGAGTTGATCACCCTAACCCACGGAGATGGCATTGTGTTGCTTGATGGTTCGGGCGATCATAATTACGAACTCGATTTATCTAGTGAAAAAAGCTTACTTTTTAATAACTACAAAACTGTTTTGGCTGATTTTTTTATTATTGATGGCAAGGAAGCCCACCCGATTTTAGATGTTGAATTTGAAATTAAACGGAGTCAGACAATATGGAATCAAAATTAACTCAGCTAAACAATGAATTGAAGCTGTTTTCTTTTGAAAAAATTATACCTGTTGGCAATGGCCGCTATCTTACTGGTGTGGCATTAACGGATGATTTTAAGCTGGCGTTTGTGCTGGATGATGATTCTATTTTAACGACCAGTGCCAGCATTCCAACGCTTGAGTTTGATTGGCGTGAGTCAGAGCTTGGAGTTAGAGTGTCGGGTGACACTGATTATCAGTATGTGGATTTAAAAGGCCAAAAGGGTGATGCGTTTACTTATGCTGATTTTACCCCAACTCAACTTAATGCGTTAAAAGGTCAGAAAGGCGATGCATTTACTTATGCTGATTTTACCCCAACTCAACTTAATGCGTTAAAAGGTCAGAAAGGCGATGCATTTACTTATGCTGATTTTACCCCAACTCAACTTAATGCATTAAAGGGGCTGAAAGGTGATGCGTTTACTTATGCTGATTTTACCCCAACTCAACTTAATGCATTAAAAGGTCAAAAAGGTGATGCGTTTACGTATGCTGATTTCACCCCAACTCAACTTAATGCGTTAAAAGGTCAGAAAGGTGATGCATTTACGTATGGTGACTTTACCCAAGATCAACTTGATAACTTGACGGTCAATGGAAAAAATTTAGAATTTAATTGGTTAGGTACTCAACTGGGTGTACGTATCGAAGGTGATGCTAATTATCAGTATGTGGATTTAAAAGGTGAGCCGGGTAGCGGTTCGGGTACACCTACAACGCTTAAAGGTAAGTTTCCTATCTGGGCTGAAGAAAATAACTTTCTGAATGCTGGAACTTATGAGTGGGCATTCGGTAACGGTGCAGATACTCCGCCAAGTGTGGGTGTGGTCATTGCCATGGATTGTGAATTAACCTCTATGCATTTAAGAGGTCCATCGGGTGATGCTGAGGTTCGAATTGTGGTTGACGGAATCGAAAAAAGCTCTTACAAGGTGGAAATGACACTTGGGAAAGGCAATGCGGATTTTTCTGATAATCCTTTATCTATTGCTGCGGAAAGTCGAATTACATTTAAAACTGTGAGCGCTCTTAATACTAATAAACCTAATATTATAACCGCTTGGTTTGATTATCATTTAACAGCTTAAGCTTATAAATATAAAAAGCCTCTAAATAAGAGGCTTTATTTTTTATAATCAATTCCATTTCTTGTGTTAACAATTTTTAAAGTTAGAATCTTCATTGACCTCATGCACAGTCAGACCATGCACTTTAGTTTTCCCATCGTTATATTTTTCATCATTTACTAAATGATCTTTTAGCTGTTCAAACTCTTGCTTTAACGCCTGAGATTCAAGCTCACCAAGATAAACTGAAGTTATCACTTAATTTTGTGTAATTCTGCAGCATCCCATCCTTTTGGCATCTTTATTGGGTCCGCCCATAAACCATGCCAATGGAAAGGTTTTGGGTCTCCTTTTTTTTGAATGCGCAATGCGTTAACCAAATACCATGCGTGGATTGATGAACAAACCTGTTTTTATTTGTCCGCGTTCAGTACCGAGACAATCACGAGATCCCGATCTTATCCGATCATCAGCAACACCAATAACCATAAGGGTTAAGCCATGAAGCAGACGTTTACAACACCAGATAATAACAGGCTGAATCGAATTACTTGGGTTTTAATCGTGTGCACTCTTATTAGCATCGGCTATCATGCGTGGAAAATTCACGAGGTTAGAAAGAGAAACCAGATTTTAATCAATATAATCTTGGGGCGTTCTGAGATTGAACGAACTTTTTTGAGTGACTTTAAAAATAAAGCTTGACCTGTTCGCAATTGCGAATTAATATTTAAATCAGAGGTTACGAAATGGTTCGAACCCAACACAAAAAGGTGATTCAAAATGACTACATCAAATACTTTCGAGCAAGCTGAAAAATTCTACAACGAAAATAAAGACCGTCTAGTCGCTGAGTTTCTCAGTGAAGTAGACGGCTCGGATTTAGAGTACCAAGAAGAATTTGACCAGGTAATTATTTTTGGTCTTTGCTGTCAACCCTCAGATATGAACGGTAACGGGCTAGGTAAGGCTCACTATAATAATTGTGGCGCTGATGATGGTTTTGATAAACTTGTTGATTTGATTGCTAACGACGAAAGAACACAGTCTCTTATCGCTTCAGATGAATATTGGAGCAAAGAGTATGTGAGATGTTTTGCTCATGATTTAGCAAACGCAATTATTGAAGAGTTTGAAATTGAAAGCATGTTTGATTGCAACCAATAATACAACCAAGGGATCTGGCAGTTCATAAGATACCAATTTAAATTTCAGCACTTCAATTGTCATACCTGCGAAAGCAGATATAAAGCGACTTTTGCAAAATTAACCAAAGAAAACGGACTCCAGCTTTCGCTGGAGTGACGGCATATTTGGTATGAACTCTTCTGCGACGTCCCCAAGGCCGCACCAGCGGCCTTTTTAAAAGGTAAAAAATATGAGCTGGCAAGGACTAAACAATTTCGAATTGCAAGCGGTTCGCCGTTTGTTATGTCTCGATGTCAAAGAAGCGGCTGAGCTGGTCGGCAAGGTGTCAGCAAGAACGTGGCAGTATTGGGAGTCGGGACGTTCTCAAGTGCCGGACGATGTTGAAACCGAAATGTATGCGTTAACGTCACAACGCAATCAGGTGATTAATGCGGTTTGCGCTGAGCTGCAAGATAAAGAAGTCGGTGCAATTCGTTGGTATCACACCTTTGAACACTTTGCTGTGGATTTTCCAAACGGCAATAAAGTAGCTTGGAGACTTCACCAAAGCGTATGCGCTTATCTGTTCTGCGAAGGTGGCGAAGTGGCGTTAAACGCTGACGCACTACTCAACAAAGATTCATATCTGTATCAATGGTTCGCCGGTGAAACCGCTGAGCAACTTGAATATGCAAAACAAGAAAAGATAGCACGAGAAAAAGGCTTGATTGACTAAAACCCGCTTTCCGTTCCGTTCTTTCTCTAATTGAAAAGAAGTCGATATTTATATAGTAAAACACTTTACATATAGTAAATTACTATGTATACTGATTCTATCAAATAGAGAAAAGGGCAGTATCATGAAAATTACTCACGCTTCGCAATCAAAAATTGAGCAGGTAAACGACTTTGATGCAATGACTGAAGCATACAAAGGTTGTTTATTCTTCGCACACGACGGCAACACCTACAACATGGCGGGTGAGTGTAATTATCAGTACAGCTTAAATGTTGAAAACGTCATTCATGTTTCTGATCTTTTCTTCAATCATTCACATGAAGACGTGCTTATTGCTGACTTGCTTGATGACTTACGTATTGACCTAGCACTTGAATGTGATCTTGAAGAAATGTCAAATATTCTGGATGGTACCCGTGATGTTACTGATTATAACACTCGAAATGATGATGAAGCTGTTTGGATCGTTCAGCAATACCAGGGCATTTTAGCGCACAAGTTGGGTTATGATTGCGCTGAAAGCGAGGACGAGCAAGGGACTGTTTACATCGCTTACTGTGTTGATAGAGAATTGCAAGAGGTGGTCTGCTGATGACGTTACTTGAATACATTCAACAAAAATTCTACGGCTCACAAGCTGAGTTTGCCAGAGCGCAGGGCGTTGCGCCCGCTCAAGTTACGCAATGGATCAAAAAAGGTTTTATTGTCGTAGATGATGTACTGTATAGCCCGAGACGAAAGCTGAACTAACACCCGCTTCCCGCTTAATTCAGTGTCGTTGAGTTAAGCGCGCTTTTTTTTCAAAATTTTGAAAAAAACACTTGCAAATACCCCGTAGGGGTATATAACGATTATCAAGTTTAGAGAACGGCTCTAACGAAAAGAGGGGAATAGAATGAAAATCATGATTGATGATCTGAACGGAAATGTTAAGGCATTCGCGGAAGCATGTTATGACATGAACACGATTGAAGACTTAAAAAAGCCTTTCTGTGCGGCTAATGAAATAGACTGCAACGAATGGAAAATTAGCGCAGAAGAGTGGAAGCTCGCTGTCGAAGCGGCACTGAACGAAATGCTTTCTAAAAATGAAGAATAAAATTAAGTCAGCCCGTCAGTCGATGGGTCTTACTCAGTCAGAGTTCGCGGCCGCGCTCGGTGCAAGTCAGCGCACTGTTGAAAAATGGGAGCAAGGGGAGCGCAAGCCCAGCCCGATGGTGTTAAAACACATCAGAGTGCTTCTCTGGTTTCACTCTCGCGGTAAATTAAACTGCTATCATCAAATTTGATTTTTTGATGCCGGCTCACGGTTTCCGTGGAATGTGCTTTACTCCACGGTTACAGCATTGAATTCTCAATAAATCGTCATTATATAGTCGTTATATTTGTAACATAAGGAAATATAACGACATGGCGCTACCGCAAATAATAGAAAAGCCGCAACGTGATTGGTTGTTCAAATCAACAAAGCACTGTGCAAAATATCCAGATCGTGATTTAGCTATACTTGGTTTCTTCCTGGGTACTGGCTTAACTACTCTGCAAATCAATCGTATTCACATAGTTGACGTGCTTCATAAAAATGGTTCACTCAGAAAAGATTTTGTTATCAGAGGTACAGAGCCAGAGCGTAAAGCTTTTCTAAGTAGCTCACTACTTCGAGAGCTGACAGAGAACTATCTCAAGTATCGAGTAAAGAATAAGATTGTTTTGGGTGATAATCCTGATCAATATCGTGGGCTTGACCCTGACGAACCGCTGTTTATGTCTAATCAGGGAAAAGGTTTTTCAATCGTTCACAAGAAAACAGATATAGGTGCAGATACTTATTCGTGTGATGCACTAAATCGACATATCAAAAAGCTACTAAAGGACGGAGGAATAGAAAGCCCAAGCATATTGTCAGGCCGTAGAACATTCGGTGTTAACTTAAAGCGCCAAGGCTATGATGTTAGTCATATTCATCACATGCTTGGTAATAAGACATTAGAAACAACTCAGAAGTTAGTTGATACAGATACAGTAAGCATGGGTGCTATTGCTGCGGCTGCGTTTTAAATCAACTTTGATTTAATTTGTAAATCTCGCCTAGAGTTACATCATTCAAATTCAGTTTATCAGCACAAAGCCCGATAAACTCACCAGACAGCGCCCCACGATTAAGTAAGTTAATAAGGCGCTGTTCATCTTTCTTTTTTGCCTCAAAGCCATACAGCAACACGTGTAAGGCTTTTGTGCCGCCAACTTCGTCACGTTTACTTCTTAAATACTCTCTGAGTGATTCAACGTACTCAGGATGAACACTTAGTTTTTTAGGCAATGTCTTAGCTCTCAATGTGCGATTCTCGCAATAGTAGTCAATCGTTAAAAATAAATCAAAAATGATTTAAAAATGATTGGAAATAAATCAACTTTGATTTATAGTGTATACATCAACTTTGATTTATTCAATAACTCAGTTAACAGGAGAACTTTAATGAGTTGGGAAAAACACGCAGAGAAAGCAGGTAGTGGTTTCAGAGGAATGCTATTAGTTGCTGTTATTGCTATAGCTTCAATTGGTGCTATTTCATTTGTTTTAGGGTTGTTCAGTGAAACGGCTACCGTAGCCAAAGAGGAATTTGGCGCACGAGCATCATTAAAGAAATATGAGTGGTTTAAAGATGCTGCGGCATCTATCCAAAAACAAAAGGTGAATGTAATTGAGTACAAACAACGCATTGCATCTTTTGAATCTGATTATGAAGGCGTGAAAAAGGCTGAATGGCCTAAAGATGAACGTGCCGAATATAACCAGCTTAAATCTGAATTGATGGGTATCAAGCAGATTTATAACGACACGGTGGCTGAGTATAACGCTCAAAGCACCAAGTTTAATTGGAGCCTTTACGACCAAACGGAAGGCGATCATTTCCCTAAAACCTTTGGCATCCTATAAGGACAATTTGAATGAAAAAGTTATTAATTATTACAACGGCTTTATTAGCATTAACGGCTTGTAATGACGGCACTAAAGCTGCACCTGTAGCTGATTCAGGTGTGAAAAAAACGAGCGTAAAACTGAAAACAGGGGCAGATGGCTTATCCGTTGAGCAACGCAATGTAAAGCAACGCCTAATCAAAGATAATCAAATTGGTTCTCTCAAGCATTTATATGTAATCAGCGCTTACACTGGTGATGTTCTTATTTACTCAACCGTAAAAGGGAAAGTCACCAGCTCAGGTAAGAGACTCACTAACACACATAAGCTAGTTCGTGGTGATAGAGGGCAAGGTTATGGTGATTTCGTTATGCCTAGTATTCAAGATGATGGTACTTACGGCTCAAGTTCACCTTATGTTTACTGGTTCGATTCTAAAGGTGTATATCACCAGCATTACATCATGGGCGGTCAAATCTTCCATGTTAGTGATAAGCCTTTACGCCTTAAATCTAAGCCAATTATCAACATGGAGTTATCCAGCTAATTAGTTGATTTTGCCTATGGTACTCAATGAGTGCCATTCACAAAATTAATTAACCGGAAAATTTAAGGAGTAAAAAATGGCTTCATATTGGGATTATCAAGAGCTTGCAGGTGCAGCACTTGGATTAACAGAAGAGCAAACAGAGAATATTATCAACGATAATGAGGACTTTGATACTCCGTTAATGGAAAAGTTCGGTATTGACTTTGAACAGTTCATGAGTGTTGCCGAAGCTCTTTTAAAGCTGACACCAACTATTAAATCAGCAATCACAAAAGATGTTCACAATGCTTTCGTTCGCCAGCTTGGAGGCGGGAATTGCTGCGCAATCGTGAAGCAAAAGTATGTTGAACCAGAAACTAAATAATTAACCGGAATTTTTTTCTCATGTTTGAAAAAGCCATTTTTTACATTAATCATGCGATAAGAACAGTAACCTTTTTTTACGGCAAAGAATTTAGCTCCGATTGGGACAAGGTGCTTAACTCTTGGGTTGATGACTGTAAAAGTTTTAAAGTAACTGACCATACAGTTGACTTTAACCTTAGGTGCGGACGAAAACCCAAGGTGTGGGTTTCAAATGAATTTTTCTGCTACGGGTATCTATATGAGCGTGATGATTATGAGAAGGCAATCAGAGCCGAACAATATAGACCTAAAGCTTCTACGATGTGGAAATTGAATCAACTGGTTCAGAAAGCTAGGAAACAACAAAAGCTTGATGGTATTGAAAGAATCAATAAATTAAATCAAACCAAATAGATGGAAAATTCGCATGACTCAGAAAGCTAAAGTAAATAGTGTCAGTGTTGATTGCCCTGATTGCGGCAAAGAAAACACTGTAAGCAGATGTGAGTTTGATGACGAGTTTGAGTTGTTCTGCGAGTACACAAAAATTCAGTGTGAGTATTGCGACACTATGTTCAGCTTTGCAATAGATATTAATTAACGGCAAATTTACGGCTCTGGTGAGGTTGGGAAAGAGAAACGGTAAGACACTCTCAACGTAAAATCCCTCTTTAAAACAACAGAGCCACTCACTTAAGTTAACTCGGAAAACAGAATTTAACGCTGACAAGCGTTTAATACTTCGCTGATGTTGCGTTTGCCCTGAGTTAAATCAAACGCAATATCATGAACGCCCCAGTTTTGATCGTACAGCCTGAATTTGATTTGTTTACCCTGCTGCATTTGCTGAATGACTTTGCGCCAGTTTGACCAGTTGCCATGGGCTTTGTTATCACCATGCTTACGCCATGCCACTAATCCGACCGGGTAAACCTCGCCGTTTAGCTCAACCCCTGGATGATGATCCACTTTGGCGTGAGCTTTACGCTTTAAGTTTTGGTTATGGCCTTTGTAGCTGAAAGATAACCGCAGCTGCCCACCATCACAGGCCAGCGTCATAAAATCGCTGTTGGCACTTTGGGCGGTGGCGGTGATTAAGTGCTCATTGGTGAAGTCGGTGATTTTATCTTCATAATACCAATGTGTGCTTAAGCTGCTGGCTAATAATAAACTGGTTAACATACTGACACTTCCAAACTGTGATTTATAAAAAAGTGTATGGTATGTGGTTTTGGGTTACAAGTTTTCGACTTCTGATAACCAACTTTCAAACATTTCGCATTGCTGATTTAATGTCTTGGCCGTTCTGTTATTACCATGTTTAAGCTGATTAATAAGAAAGTCCCGTTGTTTTTTTGCTTTAAGAATATCTAATATATCATCCAAATACTGATTGTTTGCCTTGCCTTGATAATCTTCGGTCCAAGGTGCATCATAATCCCAAGCTTGCTCAAAATTTATTAGCCCAGCTTCAGTCAACCACAGCTTCCACGCTGTATAGGGGATGGGTTGCGAACTTCTGGCACTGGCGGCTAACCATTTATCCACTTGCTTAGGTTTGCAATCTAAGCGCCCTGATATTTTGCCTCTGGTCCATTGGCTGAACGTTTTCAGAGCGTGAACGTCTTGAACGTTTGGGTGCTCGTAGTCTTTGTGGTCGATATCCAGCAACGCATTGTAATTTATGCCCGCCTCAATGGCGGCGGGGCTGATGGTGTGTCTCAGCATGGTTTTAGCTCCATTTTGCAATTGTTTAATATTGAAATATGTGAATATTAAAATAGGTTACGGTTTTGATATTGGGGTTTTATCATCACGAAAGCGCACGAAACGTGGTTCTCTGAATTTGCCGTTTTTGGTGAGCTCCATCGCTTCAACTTCGATGATACGGCCCATGTATTTTTTAGGGTGTTTAGCAATAGCGATTTTTTGCGCTTCAGTCAGTCCAGGCACACAGCCTTTTGAAGTAATAAGAGAAAGCACTTTATCACCCCCGTTTTTTAATGCCGGTTATCTCTATATCATGCGTTTCTGACTTTTTGACTTTTAACCAGTTGTCCCCCTGACGTAATACCAGACCTTCCCAACCTTCGCTGATGGCTTGTTGTAATAAGTTGTTGATCAGCTCGGCACTTGGGTTGTTTAAGCTGCCAACTATCAAACGTGGATCGGGATTGTCTAAGCTGTAAACATTGGCGGCTTTTACGGTTAGATTACCGTTTAACGCTTTTAGGCTTTTGGTCCAATCTCCGAAATATATTTCCGCATCATCGGTATTCTTCATTAATGCTGGGTCAATAGGAAAGAAGTTGCCGCCAGTGGTGACGATTTGGCCGTTTTGTTTTAGGGCTCTTACTCCGTCCGCTTTGCGAGTGATTAACCATTCTCCCGTTAAATTTTCACCTTGCCATAGTTGCGGCTTGTTAAAGGGTAAGGTTTCAGTTTGGGTTGTGGTTGGGTCATTGGCTGGATAATCAGCCATTACTTGACGCTGTGCGGGCTTGGTATCTTCTTGTTTATAAACTTCATACAAGAACACTAATAAAGATGGTCCACCCAATACGATGGCGTACCATGCAAATAAAAATTGGAAGTTGGCACCGTTGGCGCTAAATAAAGCCAATAGTAAAAGGATAAAGCCATTTAATGCGAGTGAATATTTCATTGAACCTGTCATTGTCTCAGCTCCTTAGCTGGTTGTCGGGCTGGCCTTGGCTACCCTTCAGTTTGTTTATTTTACTTTTTCTGTAATTAACATCAATAACACGGCGATTAATGCTATAGCAGCTATGGCGGCGGCAGTGGTTTTTGGTTGCGCCAAGTTCGACGGCTTGCACGGCTGCCCCTAGGGCTGCAACGGGGAATAGATAACGTTTCATCATGATATCACCCCTTATGCTGCTATGTGTTCAGGGTGGCGTAATTGCCAGCTGTAAAGCTCAGTGATATCGATGCGGGCTATCCAAACCTTGCGCCCGTTGTAGATGGTGTATATGTTGATCATGGTCTCAGTCTCCTGGTGTTGGGCGTCTCCATGTGAGCGCCCTATAAATTAAATACTATCAGAATATTTTAATATTGCAATATTTTAATATTGAAAAGTTTAAATATTAATGTATTGGGGTTAGTTGCTGTTTGCTCTGAGCAAGAAGCGTTATACCTTTCCAGCTTTTATATTTATGTTCTATTTGTTCAAGGTTATCGAAATACTGGATACCTAAAGATTGATAAGCCCTAATCGATGCGTTGTCAGTCTGCATCTCCCAAGAACCATATAAAGAGTCTACCTTTTTCAAAGTCATCTTATGCCCTCTACTTTCTAAATAGAATGTGCTGTTATCGACCTGCTGAATGGTTGCGCCTGCTTTTTTAGTCTTAACTTTTACTTTCTTGGTTGGTGGTGTTGGCTTTACTTCTTGGAAGATGGGGCCGAATACGGCGTAAGTAGATAAGAATTGAGCCCATGCATCAGCGCCCGCTGTTTTGTGGTTGCTGGCTGTGATGTTGTGGTATGTGTGTTCGATATCTTGAAAATGAATCGATACACTGAACGATTCGCCACGCTTGCGGATCTTAAATGAGGGCGTTCAAAATTCTGTGTCAGCCTAAATTCTAAATTTCTAATACGTTATCCAATCTGCCTTCAAAATGGATTGCAAATTGTGACAATGCTAGCCTCCAATTTTGGACTGGCATTGTCCACTTCTTAGAGGCATTCAATATTCCCGCATAAAGCAATTTTAGCAAGCTGTTTTCATTTGGAAATGCCCCTTTTGTTTTGGTGAGTTTCCTAAACTGGCGATGTACGGCTTCAATCGCATTGGTCGTGTAAATCACTCGACGTACATATTCTGGATATTTGAAGTAAACGGACAAGTTCTCCCACTTTCTGCGCCAAGAGTCGATAACGATTGGATACTGGCTACCCCATTTGTTTTCCAGCTCATCTAAAGCCGTTTCAGCAGCCGATTTACTTGTCGCTCTGTAAACCGGCTTTAAATCAGCCATAAACGCCTTTTGATGCTTAGATGCCACATACTTCATTGAGTTGCGTACCTGATGAATTACGCAAAGCTGAACTTCTGTCTCCGGGTAAATGCTGGCAATAGCTTCAGGAAAACCGTTTAACCCGTCAACACAAGCAATTAAGATATCCTTAACACCACGATTATGAAGATCGGTCAGTACCGAAAGCCAATAATTAGCACCTTCTGACTCTGAAAGATACAGGCCAAGTAACTCTTTCTTACCTTCGAGATTAACGCCTAGAATCGTGTAAATAGCCTTACTGACATAGCGACCATTGTCTTTGACTTTATAGTGAATCGCATCCAGCCAAATAATTGGATAGACCTCGTCTAAACTGCGTTGCTGCCATTCTTTGAGCTGAGGAATAAGCTGATCGGTCACAGCCGTCAAACTGGCTTCTGAAAGCTCTAAACCATACAAATCAGCCACATGAGATTTGATATCACGATAACTCATACCCATTGAAAACATTGACAAAATCTTACGATCAATTTCATCAGAGAGCTTAGTTTGATTTTTTTTGACAAGCTGAGGCTCAAAGTTGCCGGCTCTGTCTCTTGGCGTTTCTAACTCAAATTCGCCAACTGAAGATTTAACGGTTTTTTTACTAAAACCATTTCTTCGATTGGGCTCAAGATCTGAGTCTAAATGTTGATCAAGTTCTGCTTTAAGCGCTGCTTCTGTTAGTTGTTTGATTAAAGGGGTGAGAACACCATCCGCACCAGTTAAACCTTTACCTGATTGAAGTTGTTCTAAAGCTTTATTGAAATCGAAATTTTGAGTCATTATGTCATTCCTGTTTTTGACATTTTACCGAAATGACACAGATTTCTAAACACTACCTCTTAAATGCGGGTTTGGTTTGTTTAATGGTTTCAACGGTCTTTACTTCTTGAGGCTGTGGTTCGCTGGTTTTCTTTTTAGGAGCGTTGTTTGTCACCAGCTCACCAAAGGGGACTTGCTGCGCCTTGTTTTCATCTTTCCAAAATTTAACTTTCTTTATTTTAACTCCGGCTCTGATGTAATCATTATCGGTTAAGTAAAAGCCTTCGCCCATGCTGTATTTTTCGCGGTGTTCTGTGCTGTTCTCTTTGTCTGATAGAAACTCAGTATCAGGGTGGTTTTTTGCTGCTTTGCGCATTTCAGAGAACATATCTCTTTTATGCTTAGACCATGCAAGTATGATGGTTTTGTTTGTTTTGGTGGTGTGATAATCGCCGTATGGATCGCTCTTATCGTTATCATACTCTGTGAAGTAGGCCACAATTACGGCTTGTGCATCTTCAGGTATAGATAAGTTATCTTGGAATTCTTTTTCTCTGGCTTCTTGTTGCTCTCTTTCTAACACTCTCAGCGCTTGGGCTTCTTCTTGTTTGCGCTGTTCTTCCTCTCTTGCTCCTAATGTTAACTTAGCAAGGACAGAGCGGCGATGTTTATAAACCTGGTTATCATCAAACTGTATTGTTTTAACAAACTCAATTAACCGCTTCGCTTGTGGTTGGCTGTAATAGTGCGCCCCTTCTTCGGTGGTTGAGTATTCAATCATTTGATCACAATGATCTTGAAACCCTGCTTCACTGTCTGAGCTGATATCAATACGGCATTGATACTGATGGCCGTTATCAAAGGTGATCACGATGCCCGTCTTTAAGTATCCACGGTTCACACACTCTTTCGCAGCCTTAAACGCTAAGCTCTCAAACTTATCGAATGAGTAACTCTCACCAGTGGCAAATTGATTGGACTCTGAATATTCAACAACAACAGAGATAGGGCGCACAGTTTGAACATTAAAAAGATTGATAACGTTTTGCATGGTCTCAGCTCCTAGCTGGTCGATGGGCTGCCCAGTTGGCTACCCTATGAGCTAAAGTATGCACCATATGTAATAACAAATCAATATTAAAATATTAAAATATTAAAATATTAAAATATTGCATCGACAAGTCCACATCCCACGCCTGGCAAGGCTTCCATGCATCATCTCGGCATCCATCTTTATCAATGACATAAAATGTCAAAAGGTACTTCCGACACCCCCATCACCGCTGAGGGGTCGGCGGGCTCGGTTTTGCGGAATTTTTTTGTTTTGGAAAAGTTTGGTTTCCGTTTCCGCTTTAGTTGTGGCGCGGGTTGTGGGCTTTCTTTGTTTTATCAATGAGTTACTAGCAGAATATTGGGATATTTCAATATTAAAATATTAGTGTTTTGAGCGGTTTTGTTTCCGCTTTTGGTGTGGTTTTGGTTTTTGGGTGATGCGTGGCTTGATTGTGTTTTGAGTTCAGTGGGCTGCTGTTGGTTTTTTATTGATGGATATTTAAACAAAAACTTGACAAGGTGTGAAAATGGCATAATCTAGGAATAAATTACTAAACAAGGAATTTTGTTGTGTATGACGAAGATAGTGAAGGGTTGAAGTTCCCGCGGTTGAGTGGGATTGCCCGCAGTAATTCCGACTTTACGCAGGTGATCAATCACCGTTTGAGTCATGGGAGTTTTCGCCGTGGTGAGCAATATGTACCAGAGCCGAAACCGATCATTTATGAACAGGCTCGACCGTTTAAGGCTGAAGAACTGGAACGAGCGATTGAAGATACTCGCTTTAATAACAATGAAATCAACCAAGCAGCGAACCGCAGACGCTCTTACTCTGAAGCGTTTGTGATGATGGTGGTTGAGCGTTTGCATAAAGGGGCAGGCGTTAAAGCCTTAGCGATGGAGTTAGGCGTTAAGCAAGAGGTTGTATCAAGGATCAATAACAGCAGTACGAACCTCGCAATTAACTGTTGGATGCGAGTCAAACAACAGGAGCACTAACCATGCAACCGCTACCCATACCACCGATGCCGTTATTTTACTATGGTATTCCATCACGCAGTGATAGAGGTTGGATAATGGCTCAAATGGCGTTGTTGCCCAAAGAGCAACAAGCAGCGGTCGCCAATGAATATAATTCAAATTATCTTAAGTATGGTCAAATCGTCAGTAATGACCGACTTAAACAAGTGGTTCAATCGTTTGGTGGTCCCGTACCCGCCTTAAAGCGTGATAAGCGCAATATTCAAGCTCAGCTCATTATTGCGGCCTTGCCCGATGAAGTCAGGCAAAGCGCCATCGAGTACCATCAAAAAATTCACGATGAACAGAACAGTGAAAAGGCGTTATCTATGTTATTCAGTGCCTTAGAAAAACATCAAAAAGAGGGCAGTAGCCATGCAATGCAAGCAATGCAATGAATCTGAGTGCCAGTGCAAGTATCTCAATAGCGTGATTTGTTTGGTGATCAGTTTATTGATCACGTTTTCGGCTTTAGTGGCGCATCACCAAGGCTGGATTAATTTGTGATGCTGGCTTTAAAACAATTACAGGAGGGTGATCGGTTTAAGGTCATCCGCACTCAAGATGTCGGAGTTGTGAAAAAGGAATCAAATCAGCGTTGGGTCAAAGTGCAAATGAGCACAACTCAGCGCCAGCACATCACCGAACTCAATGAACAAATACGAGTAATAAAGATAAGGACATAATATGGAACACGTTAATTTATTGGCCATTGCTATATTGGGGTTGTTTGCCGTTTTGTTTGTTGCTCTGGCGAAAAATCAAATGCCAAGACGTAAAAACCAGCTCGACAGAAACACCGAACGCAAAGCTGAAGCACTGATAAAACAAGGCCACCAGTTCACAGGCGTGGTGCTGACAGACAGCCAAGGTCAAAAGTCGATTGTTGAGCACGGCTGTGTTCGCCATTTATCTAACATTGATTTTCAAATAATCATGCACGACTTACAGCCGTATGACAAAGACGATGAACGAATGGGCATCGATTTTCGTTCAGCCTCTAATTGATAATGCCCTACTTGCGCCTGTTTCTGCCCACCATTTACGGCATTGGCTTTATCAGTTTAGCGGTGCTGTTTGGTGTGTGCTGGTTACTATTGCAATATTGGAATAGTAAAAAAGGTTAATATTTCACCATTGGCATATTGCAATATTTGACACGCTAATTTATAATATAATTCTATAGTAGGAATAGTTTACTTAAGATTTTCTTAAACCCTTTTAATCCCGACCTAGCATTGCGATAACTGTCCCTTAACCCTTCTTTTGAAGGGTTTTTTTTTGGAGTTTTCTTTTGGATAACGATCACATTAGCCCCGACAGCATGAAAGGCTTTTACGCCATATTCAGCTTTATCACGGCTGGATTGTTAGCAAAGAAGTTGATCACCCCTGAAAAAATCAACTGGCGCAAGTTTGCAGGTGAGTGGATTTTAGCCGGATTAGGTGCTGTTGCATTGTGGGCGATGGGCGTTTTGCAAGGGTTGGATTTACTGCAAATGATATTAGTCGGCACCGCTGCCGGACTGGGTGGCGTTCGCTCTTTGGAGTGGGCGATCAAGATTGTCATGCACATAAGGAAACTTCAGTAATGTATTACGGTTTAGTGAATGAGCAGCAGGCCCACGATTTAGCCAAAGCCGTCAGTCGAGTGCTGGGCAATGGTAAAAACAACAACGCACATTTGCTGAATATTGAAACCGCTTGTGCTGAATCACAACTCGGTCACTACAAAGACAATACCCCAGACGGAGCAGGGCGTGGATTTACTCAGGTGGATGCAGGCACATTCTACTGGTTAAAAGATAAAGCCCTAGAAAAAGCCCCAGGTGCCGCCATGCGATTAAAGCGCAGTTGGTATAAGAAGATCCTTAATGAATTTGGCATCGATTTAAAACGAGTTGAGCATAGTGACTTAGATTACAACCCTTTACTCAGCTTGATATTTACCCGTTTGCGTTACCTTGTTGTCCCTCAACCAATACCGACCACTCGCAAAGAACGGGCGCAGTATTGGAAAACCTTTTACAACAGCCGACTAGGTAAAGGCACAGTTGAACATTACCTAAAGGCTTGTGATGAATTATTGGAGCCAGAGAAATGAAAAACCTTGCAAGAACCTTAGTCGCCCTCGTGGTGTTTTTATTGCCAGCGGTGGCGTTTGCTACCGCCACAGCGGGAGAAGTTATTGCACCCGCAGAGCATGTATTAACAGTTGCAGACAAACAAACCGCAACAGGTGTTGTGATGTTTGCCGATGAACAATCAGCCAGTGAGTCCAGTGAAAACCAAGGCGGCTTTGTGTTGTTTGGTATTGATGTTGGAGCCATTCTCACTTGGGCGTTTGCCATTGTGGGTGTAGCCAGTGCGTTAGTGAAAGCCTTAGCCCCCATTGCTCAGTTAACTAAAACCACTAAAGACGATGCCTTTCTTGCTAAAGCCGCAAGTGTGATCGACAAAGTGGTGAATTTCTTGGATAAATGGGTAGCCCTTAATCCCAATAAATCCAACGCCAGACGATGAAAGAGCTGTTAAAAGTTCTGTCCCTAATCTTAGGTTTAATCACAAAGGTTTTTGATGTTAAGCAATTTAAACAGCGTAAAGCGGAGACTCAAGCCATTAAGCGTGATCCTCGTGGCGCTGTGCATGATCACTTTGGCGGGGTGCATCAGTCTGACACCGCCAAAAAAGTGTCAAGTGATGCCACCGCTGATAAAACCGATTGATTTAAACAAAGTTAACATTGTTGTAGATGGCAAGCTCATCATCGCCAATGGTCAATATTGGAGTGATGAGCAGCTTGCCTTATTAATTGTCTACATCAAAGATCTTGAGCGTTGCACTCAATAAATGGCAACTCAAAAAGAAATCGCTGAGTATTTAGGACTGACAGACAGGACCGTCAGAAACCTGCAAAGCAAAGGCATTATTTCCGATAAACGGGGCCGCAATGGTTACTGTTTAAAAACCAGCATTCGTGACTACATTCGCCACTTAGAAAAAAAGAATAAAACAGGCGAAGAAACCGACGATGAAGCCACAACCAGCAATGTAAACGGCATTGATACCGATTACCAAGATGCCAGAAAAGCCAAATTACAAGCGGACAAGTTAGAAATTGACTTGTTAGTTAAATTGGGTGAAGTCGCACCCATAGAAATGATTTTAGAGCTGACCGCCAACAAGGCGGCACAAGTGGCAAGCCTTTTAGACACCATTCCCGCCAGTGTAGCCAGAGCAGTGCCAGAACTGCCCAAATCTCGTTTGGCCGTTATAGAGCAGGAAATCACTAAAGCCCGAAATGAAGCCACCAAACCAATTGACTTGGAATCGTACCTCGCTACTTGCTTTAAATACGGCGATTCAGACAGCATGGAGTCAGAGTCTATACAAGCCGGAGGCAATGAGTCTTAGCCAGTGGGCAGACAAGCATTTTTATTTATCCGCTGAATCCAGTTACAACGAGGGCGCATGGGTCACTATCCCATTTCAACGAGCGCCGATGAACTGCATCAGCAACGATGATATTCGTATTATCGACTTTATCAAATCCGCAAGGGTCGGTTACACCAAGATGATCCTCGCCGCATTAGGCTATTTTCATCATCACAAAAAGCGTAACACTCTGCTTTATCAGCCAACGGATCCAGATGCCGAGGATTTCAGTTTAACCGAACTCAGCCCTATGCTGCGTGATGTTAAATGTATGGCTGACGTGTTCCCTTGGGGACACACCAGTAACAAATACAACCGCACCTTAAAAAAGACCTTTATCGGCTCGATAATGGATATCAGGGGCGGTAAATCAGGCGGTAACTATCGCCGGATGACCAAAGATTGTGTGTTCTATGACGAACTCGAAGCCTTTGACCGAGACATTGAGGGCGAAGGTTCACCACTGGTACTCGGTGATAAACGTATCGCCAATGCGTTATTCCCAAAATCAGTACGAGGCACTACACCCAAAGACGAATCAGGCAGTTTGATTCAAGAAGAAGTAGAAAGCGCTGATTTCTTCTTTCGTTTTTATGTGCCTTGCCCGCATTGCGGCCACAGTCAGTATTTAATTTGGGGTGAAAAAGACAGCAGCCATGGTTTCAAATTTCAATGGCCGAGCGAGTTCCCTGACAGCCTGACACCCAAAGAAGATGCGTCAAAGACCATCGCCTATTTGTGTGAGTCTAGCGAATGCGGGGCATTAATCGAAAACAAACAACTCGATGCCATGCTCAATCAAGGTGTGTGGCGTGATCCAAATAAAGGCGTTTGGATAGATGACGAACTCAACGTCTTTAAAACTAAAGACGGTGAAATACTTAACCCACCTCGTCATATAGCGTTTCACATCTGGACCGCTTACAGCCCTTGGACGCCTTGGGCTGATATGTTGCTCGATTTCTTTGATGCCAAAGAGCAGCAAAAGAAAAAAGGGCTACTGGATAAATTTAAAACCTTTGTCAACACCACCTTGGGCGAAACGTGGAAAGACAGCACCAAACCGCTGGAAGATGGCAGCTTATACAGCCGCCGTGAAAGTTGGACAACCGACAGCCAAGGCCGAGTGGTACTACCGAAACAAGCCTTAGTGTTATTTGGTGGTTTGGATATGCAGGACAACCGGGTCGAGGGTGAGATTCGCGCCTATGACGAACATCACCGCAGTTACTTGGTGCACTACTTTCGTGAACATGGTCAGCCAAAAGATCCTGCGTTATGGGATGCCGTAGAGCAACGCTTAAAACAAAGCTTTGTTACTGAAGATGGTCGAACCCTTACCCTAACCAGAGCCTGTTTTGACTCAGGTGGTCACTTTACGGGCGAAGTGTACGAATTTTGTAAACGCATGAAAGGGTTCAAGGTGATACCAACCAAAGGTTGGAACGCCTATGACAAACCAACCACTTTCCCATTAAAAGCCAATAAAGATGGGGTTTACCTGACGATGGTAGACACAGAAAGTGCCAAAGATACCTTGGCTTTTAGACATCAATTGGTTTGGGAAGAAGGCGAGGAAGCACCAGCGGGTTATTGTCACTATCCCGTGGCTGATTTTGCTAATGAAGAATACTTCAAGCAGTTAACCTCAGAAGAAAAAATCCAGCAAAGACACAACCGTAAAGTGCGGATGGTGTGGGATGCCAGAGGTCGAAGAAACGAGCCTTGGGATTGTGCGGTAGGCAGTTACACCGCCTTAGAGATCAGCTTAAAACACTTAGGCTTTATCTGGGAACCGCTCATTGCACAACGAGACAAACCCGAAACCACCAAACCAAAAGGCTTAAGTTGGGCCGAGTTAGGCAGAAGGAATAAACAACAATGAACACCGCCTTAAAACTGATTGAAGCCGAACAAGCCAAGCATGAGTTACTGACAGGTAAAAAAGTGGTCAGCATTACCCGTGACGGCAAAAAAGTGGATTTTCAGCAAACCGATTTAGCTGCATTAGACCGTTACATTCAATCGCTGAAAGGTCAGCGCCGAGCAATAAGGTTTCGTTAATGAGTTTAGTTGATATGCACGGTCAGCCATTAACCGCCAGCGCTAACACTAGCCCTGCATCCAATGGCATTAAGCGCAGCTCACCGCTTGTTATGGGTGGACCGCAAACGCTGGATAAAATGTTTCAGCCGTTATCGGGCAACATTCATGCCCGCAGTGACAAATTAGTTACAGGTCACGCTTACGCCAAAGGTGGCTTACAGCTGCATGTGGATTTCATCGTCGGTGATAACTGGCGATTACAGTTAAAGCCAGATTGGAAGTTACTATGCGTTGATCCAAAAGTCGGTCGCCAATGGGCCAAAGATATAGAACGCCGTTTTCATGACTATGCCGATGATGACCGTGGTTTTATCGATATCGAAGGCAAGCGCACTTTAACCATGATGATGCGTGAGCTGGTTATCACTCATACCAGACGCCATGAAGGGTTTTTACAAAGTGCTTGGCACAATCGCCGCGGTACCAACATCAAAACCGCTTTTAAAATGATAAGCCCTGATCGCATCAGTAACCCATACGGCAGAGCCAACACCGACAAACTGAAATACGGCTTTAAGCTTGGGCGTTATGGACGACCTGTCAGCGTCTGGGCCAGAGAGCGCCACCCAAGCGAATCATTACTCAGTAAGTGGCGTGAGATCCCAATGTACACCCCTTGGGGTAGACGGCAAATGCTGCACTTATTTGAACCTTGGGAAGATGGTCAAATTCGTGCCACATCCAGCTTAATGGCCTCACTGCGCCGTGTGGAAATGTTGGATCAATTCCAAGATGCCACCTTAGAAAATGCCATCGTCAATGCATTTTTTGCGGCCACGGTTGAATCAGAAATGGACAGCGAAATCATGCGCCAAGCCATTATTGGCAGCGGTGAAGATGGTGAAAGTCATGATCCACTGATGAACTATGTCGGCAAAACGCAGCAATACCATGACAATGCTGATATGCGTATGGGTGGCGTTCGTGCCGCTCACTTACTGCCCAACGAAGAATTTAAGTTACATCGTGCCAATGCACCGGGCGGCATGGGTGATTTTGAATCATCAATTTTGCGTTATTTTGCCAGTGAGCTAGGCGTTAGCTATGAAATGCTCAGCCGAGATTTCAGCAAAACTAATTATTCCAGTGCCAGAGCTGGCTTTGCTCAAGCCTTTGTATTCTTTAAAGGTAAACGTGCCATGGTGCCCGTTCGTGCCAGCCGTATGATGTTTACCAACTGGTTAGAAGAACAAATTATCGATCATGGTTTAGCTCTGCCGACAGGTGTCACCGATTTTTATGCAGCCCAACAAGCGTTAACTAAAGGCCGCTGGATAGGTACAGGCAAGCCAACCCTTGACGGCTTAAAAGAAATGAAAGAAGCCAGAGAGCGTTTAGAAGTTGGTACTTCAACCCTTGAAGATGAAATTATCGACCAAGGCAAAGATCCAGATGAAGTGTTTGAGCAACAACGCATTGAGCAAGAAGAACTTGCAGACCTTGGCCGCACAGCGCCGTGGATGACCAAACAAACCAAAGCCACCCCAATGCACCCAGAGGTGAACGAACATGACCAAGCCCCGGATTAGTCCGCATATTGCCAGCCGTTTATTAAACACGGCGTTAGCAGTCAAAGGCGATTATCTCACTACAGTATTAGGTGCGCTGCAAGGCCGTGGCGTGCCTGTATTCAGTTTACAAGATGGTGATATCAAGCTCACAGGTGATGAACTCAAAGCCAAAGCTGACAGCTTTATTGCCGCTAACGGTCAAAAGGTACACCGTCCGTATGGTGTACGTGATGGTGTGGCTTATATTCCCGTTGAAGGTTCATTGGCGCACAAAACAGGTAATTTAACCCCATATTCTGGCATGACAGGTTATGACGGTATCAGAGCTAACCTTGATATCGCATTAATGGACGATAGCGTTCATGCCATCGCCTTAGATTTAGATAGCCCAGGCGGTGAAGTGTCAGGCTGTTTTGCTTTATCTGATTACATCTTTGAAAAGGTCCGTGGTCAAAAGCCAATTCATGCCTTAGTGAATGAGCAAGCTTATAGCGCCTGTTATGCCATCGCTTCAGCGTGTGACCGCATTGTTGTAACCGAAACCGCAGGTTGCGGCTCAATTGGTGTGATTTGTGGGCATTGTGATATGTCAAAAGCTTACGAAGATGCCGGATTCAAAGTACAGCTGTTTTACAGTGGCAAACATAAAGCCGATGGCAACCCATACGAACCCATTTCAGAGCAATTAAGCACTGAGCTTAATCAAAAAATGGTCGAACTGCATCAGTTCTTCAGCAGCAAAGTCGCCAAATACCGCAACATGGACGTTAACGCCATTTTAGAAACCGAATCCCGCTGTTACCAAGGGCAACAAGCGGTTGAGCTAGGTCTAGCCGATGCGCTTATGAGTCCAGACGATTTTCATCAATCTTTGGCTACCCAGCCAGAGCAACAAGCCGCTTCAACCTTAAGCGCAACAATGGAGAAAACCAGTATGTCAGTAAATGATGACAAAAAGCCTAAAGCTGAAGGTCAAAAGCCGACCGAAGCGGCAGCACTTACCCAAGCTGATATTGCAGCGTCAGCCACCGCAGAGCGTGAGCGTATTTTTGCAATCTTAAATTGTGATGCGGCGAAAGATAAAGGCCAGTTAGCTAATACCTTGGCAAACACTGAAGGTATGACATTAGAAAGTGCTCAAGCGATTCTGAATGCAGCAGCACCAGAAACCGCTCAAGCGCACAGCTCACAAAAGCTCGATAACTTGATGGAAGAGCACAGCGAAAAAGCCATTGAAGAAGATGAAGCAGCGGAAACCTCACCGCTAGAACAATCACTTTCTTTAATGGATGCGGCTTTTGGTAAGTCGAAAAAGTAACATCATTCATCACCTTTTATTCATTTTTTGGAGATCCCAATTATGTATACCCCAGCAGGAAGCGAAAGCTTTGATAACACCAAAACCGTAGTGGTGATTGGCAGTGTTGTTACAGGCTCATTGAACTTTGCCAGCGGTCAGAAAATCGCAGCATATACCCCAGTTGGCATTAAGTCAGCGGACAACAAAGCTTACCCACACAATCCAACAGCGTCAGATGGTACACAAAATATTGTGTCATTTACTGTGCATGCAGTAGACACCACAGGCGGTGATGCGGCTAATGCGGTTTATAACGGTGGCGAGTTTAATATTGATGCCATCAACTGGCATGCAAGTTTAGACAGCACGGATAAACGCAAAGCAGCGGTGGCAGGTACACCACTGAATGTGGATGTACTAGCAGAAAGCTAAGCACGATTTAACTTCGTTAACTTTTAGAATCATCAAACCCGCTTAGGCGGGTTTTTTATTGGAGAGAGCATTATGCCAACCGATACTACAACCCTTATCGGGGTTATGACCGAGCGCAAGCAATTTGCACCTGTGTTTAAGAGCTTGTTTTTCCCACGCCGCCGTTTTTTCAATGACAAGAAAATTGCCATTGACAAAATTGTTCGTAAAAACACTAAAGCGCCGTTTGTTTCGCCTTTGGTGGCAGGTCAAGTTCGTCGCCGTGAAGGTACAACAGAGTTGCACGTTTACCCAGCTTACTTAAAGCCAAAAGATGCGCTTAACCCTGACGAACTTCAAGAGCGTTTACCGGGTGAATCTTACGATACGCCGTTGTCACCAGAGCAGCGCCGTGATGCGATTATGATGAATCTTGCGGTTGAGCAAGACGAGCAAATTGACGTAGCAGAAGAATATCTGTGTGTGCAAATTGTTAAGTTCGGTAAAGTGACTATTGAATCAGACAAATATCCAGCGTCTGAAATCGATTATGGCCGTAAACCTGAAAATACGATTGTGTTAACAGGTTCATCACGTTGGTCTGAGCTAAACAAGGAAACGCACAACCTTGATGCAGAGCTCACCGAATATATGAGCCGCAGCTCTAAGCCGATCAAGCTTATGCAAATGAACCAAAGAACCTATGCGGAATTTGTTTCATTCAAGTCAGTAAAAGAAAAGCTAGATACCCGCCGTGGTTCATCAAGCCAGTTAGAAACGGCTGCTTTCAATGGCGATTTTTATGCTTACATGGGCATGTATGGTCACGTTGAAGTGTGGGTGTACTCAGGCACCTATGACGAAGGTGATGAAGAAAAGATGTTCCTTGAAGATGGTGAAGTTCTATTCTCGCCATCCATGGCACAAGGCACCATGGCTTACGGCATGATCCATGACAAAAAAGCCAACTACCAAGCCGTTGAACGTTTCCCTAAAGAGTTTGAGCAAGACGATCCATCAGGTGAATACATGATGACGCAGTCAGCGCCATTGCCTGTACCTGAAAACTTCAATGACTTTGTTTACCTAAAAGCGTACTCCGCTTAATCAAAGGTATTGAAAACCGTCACACCTTCGGGTGTGACCTTCTTCTCACTCAATAGGACATCATCACATGAACGTAAATGAAATCGAAGCCTTGATTGTCTCGCTTGGCGGTGAAGTGCCTGAAGGCAACAAAGACATCAAAACCGAAGTAGCGAAAAACTTAGCGGTGGCTTTTTTAGCTGAACATGAAGTGACTGACATTGACGGTTTATCACTGGCTAAACTGGCTGAAAAGATTGAATTACTTTCACAAGGTATTCAACAAGATGATAACACAGGTGCAAACACGCAAAGTAACAATAACGATCACAAGTATGTGTATTTACATTGCTCAGTTCGCCACAGCTTTAAAGGTGGTGCATCGGTCGAGTTTGGCCCAGGTAAAGCCAATGTTCCCGCTGAAGTGTTAACCGACTTACCAAACCAGCTTTATTTTGTGATTGAGCCAGCAGCGGAATAATCATGTCAGCCTTTGATCAATTTGATGCCCTGCTTGATTCATGTCAGCAACAGCATTTTGGTGAGCCGATGCAAGTGCAAGGGCGAACCGTGACTGCTATCCCTGACATTCTTGTCACGTTTTTTAATGATGTAGAAAGCAGTGTCGAAGTGTTTACGGTTGCCATTGACCAGCTTAATCAGCGGTTAAACCGTGGTGAAGCCGTGCGTTATAAAAATCAAACCTACAAGATAGGCCGCATCCACAGTGATGATGGCAAAAATCAAGTGTTTCAGTTGGAGCCAACCCCATGATAGTGCAACTGCTTAAGCCTTACTCACCCAAGAAAGGCGAAACCATTCCTGTGACGGTTAACAACCAGCCCACAGTGGTTGATTTACCCGACGATGAAGCCAGAGCCTTAATTAATCGTTATGGTGCCAAGCTCACCCATAAAGGTGAGGTGAATTGGCCTGAACAAAAAGCCCCTGCTAAAGCTAAGGCGTAAAGGCGTAAAGGCGAAAAGCTTAAAAGCTTAAAAGGCGCTGGACACCAGCCTGCACTGGTGTGACGAAAAAGGAACGGCCATATGACCCAAAATCGCAACTGGTTTGAAGTGGATTTTAAGCCAGAAATGAATAAGGCGATCAACAACCTTAGTTTATTGGGTGGCAAATGCGTTCCCGCTGCGGCTCGTTCCAGTACCAATAAAATGGCAAGGCTTATTCGTAAGCAAACCATTCAAAAAGCGGCCACTCAGTTAAGAATCCCAAGCACGGTTTTAAGGTATCACGATCACCGAGCTGGACCGGGGAAAAAGAAACCTCGTTTCGTGTTGTTGGCGGCAAAACGTAACAAAACCCAAGCGGTGATCCGAATGGGTAGAACCGCCATCCCATCGGTCAGGCTAATTAAAAGCCCTGAACTGCAAGATACCCGCATCAAAAAAATCAGAAAACGGGGTTACATCAAAGCGGGTAAGCATGTTTATGGCAACGGGGCTTTTGTGGCGTCTGGTGTGACCAAGCATGCCAAAGGCGTTTTAAAAGGTCGTTATCAAATCATGAGGCGCACAGGGAAAAAGCGTTACCCACTGCAAGTGCTCAAAATAGAAACCAAAACCGCCATTACTCGCCATGCAATACGGGAAACTCGTACTGAGCTTCGCAGTAACAGTGGCAAGTATTTAAAAGATGCCCTGTTTCAGCAAACCAAAAAGAACTTATTGAAATGACCGAAAAATTTAACCCATTTGTGCATCTAGATGCCATTCGTTTAGAGGCGGTCGGAAGGGTACAAACTTCTTATAGTCAAGCCGCCTTTACGGATAGCGTGTTACCAGGACGCACCATACCCAGCGCTGACGATCTGCCCGCCTCACTCATTTACTTTGCAGACGAACCCGAAATTGTTACTGGATTAGATCCCGTAGACAGCAAATTAAAACCCGTACTGCAAGTGGTGGCGTACGTTGATGCCAGCGTAACCCACCCTGAACAGATACTGGATGCCAGAGGTAAAGAGATATGGAATACGCTCGAACAATATGCCTTTACCAGTATCAGCAACGCTAAAGCGCAAGGGCTTGGCTTTAGTTATCAAACCGATGCCGAGAGTAGTCTTACCTCGTTAACGGTTAGCTTTCAGCTTGAATTTAACTCCACCGTAACCCTAGAAGGACAATGACCATGATTGGATCAGGTACTCAGTTCCACCGCAGTGAAGATGGAACGACTTATACCCGCATTGGTAAGATCATGGAGCTAAACGCTCCAGAGCAAAGCCGTGCCAGCAGTGAAAAAACCTATTTAGATAATTCTGACAACTACAAATCATTTGAACCGGGGATGATTGATCCGGGTGAAATGACCATTTCACTTGAATATGACCCAGATGATGCGGCCCAAAACCTGCTAAAAAATGACTTTAATACCAAGTCCAACTTCTACTACAAAATCACTTATCCCGATGGCAGCCATGATACGTTTCAAGGTCACATTACCGCTTGGGGTAAAGCAGTGCCTAAAGAAGAAACCATCCAGCGTAACATCACGTTCAAGGTTACTGGTCAGGTAACAGAAACAGCATCTGCATAAGGTGGTTTATGTCATTGTTCAAACTTGAAAACCGCAAGCAATTAGCCGTTGATACTAACGGCGAAAGCTTGACGGTTTATGCGCCAAGCGCTTTACATCGTTGTGAGTATTTGCATCAGATGAGTGAGTCGATTGCGAATAACCCTGAATTACCAGAAATTGGTGAAGATGAAACCACCAAACAGCAGTTGCTATCCATTTCAGTGCAACATCAGTGGGGAAAGTCCGAACGTAAATATCAATGCTTTTTAGTGGCAGCGTGTCTGTTGCCGGGCTTAAAACAGCAATCCTTTGAGCAAGTGTTAGCCGAAGTTGAGCAGCAGCCGGATGATGTGCTTAAACCTTTGGTGGAAGCTTCACAGCAAGTGGCTGACTTAATCACAGAGGTAAAGGATTAGGCGTTCCCGGTTACGAGTTTGCTTATCAGCTGGCTGAACGTTTGGGACGTTCAGACGTTCGCCAGCTGCTCACTGAGCTAACTTGTAGTGAGTTTGATGGTTGGTTTAAATCCATCACTCAACGCCCTTGGCATTTAGATCCTGTCCGTTATTACGGTAATCATACCCTTGCGTTAATGTGGAATCTAAACGCAGGAAAAGAAAACCGGGTAAACCCTGCACACCTCGATGTGTATTACGTTCCAACTCCAACCAAACAGCAAGATTGGCGCAGCATGAAAAGTGCCTTATCTGGCGTTCCTGGTATTAACCGCAGCCAACAGCAACCCAACCAATAAAGGACCGTTATGACTCAGCAAGTCGGTAATTTCGTGATCAAGCTTGGTGCAGATAGTGCCGAATTTGTCAGTGAAATGGAGCAAGCGAAAAAGCGTGTTCGTAATTACGGTAAGTCGGCTGAGAAAGTCCAAACTGCCAATAAGAAAATGGCTAAAGGCTTTCAAGAGGCTGCGAACAATACCGCCATCTTTTTAGGTCCACTTAACTCAGTCTCAGGTAAGTTATCTTCCATCAGTGCGGGTATTGGTCGAGTCGGTGCAGCGCAATTGGCGTTTACCACGGCGATAACAGGCTCCATTTTTATTTTAAAAGAAGCGGTTGCCACCTATGAAAAGTGGGAAACCACTCAACTTGCCAATGAGCAACTGTTAAAAGCGACAGGCTATGCGGCAGGGGTGAACGCTCAGCAGATGCAAGCCTTAGCAGAAGAAGTGGCATTAAGTACCCTTGCCAGTGTTGAAGGGGTGCAAGGGGCATTAGGTGCATTAGTCACTTTTAAAAATATCGCCAGTGAAAACTTTAATGCCACCATTTATCTGGCGCAAGATATGGCGCAGGTGTTCGGCCAAGATGTGAAATCCAGTGCGGTGCAATTGGGTAAAGCGTTAGAAGATCCGATAAAAGGCATCAGCGCCTTAAGGCGTGTGGGTGTCAGTTTTAATGATACCCAAAAACAGCAAATTGAAAATTTTGTTGAAACCAACCAACTGGCGAAGGCGCAAGGTGTGATCCTTGATACCTTGAAAGGTCAGTTAGGTGGTAGTGCTCAGGCAGCGGCCACAGGTTTAGCAGGAAGTTGGGACACATTAGGCCAACGCTGGCAAGAACTGATGGTGAACTTAGCGCAAACCTCTGGTTTAGATAAAGCCACGAAACGTATAGTTGATGGTGCCGCCATTGCCACCAAAGCCGCAGCCGATTTGTTGGCGGTGAACCCTGACACCAAACAGCTTGAAGAAGTTAACCAGCAGTATTTTGACCTTAAGTTTTCGATTGCTGCCAATAAAAGAGAGCTTGAGCAATACAACAAAGAGCTGGATTCCTCTTACATTAAAAGCTTGGATACGGGGTTAGCTGAACGTGCCAAGTATCAAATTAAATTGAAGATTAAAGATCTTCAATACAAAATCAACAAGGAAGAACAACAAGCCACTGAGCTGCAACAACAGCAGCAGTCATTAGCTGGGAATATTGCGAAGCAGCGTGAACAAGATCTTGCCGCTTACAAGCAGCACCAAGAAACCCTAAAACAAGCAGAAAAAGAACGTGCCGATGCTGCCGCTGCCGCAGCCCAAGCCGAGCTGGATGCAACTCAAGAAAAATCAGCCGCTAAGCTGGCGAGTATGGAAAGCCAGTTATTAAGTGAACAAGAGCTGGCTCGAAACAGTTATGAACAGCGCCTCGATGATATCGCCAACCTTAACCTCAGTGAACAAGAAATTCATCAGCGTGGCTTTGAAACCTTAAGCCAGTTACAGCAAGAGTACAACGAACGTGCTCGTGAACAGTTGGTTGAAAAGCTCGATCAAATCACTGAAACCAACCAAAAAGAGATTGAGCAAGAGCAGCAAAAGCAAGCCGCTTTAGCTGAAGCCCGTCTTGAGGGCAGAGAGGGGCTACAGGAATGGTACGCTCAAGAGCTGGAATTACTGAACAATCATCACGTCTCACAGCAAGAAATTGAAGCCCTTGGTTTAGAAACTCAAGCTGAAGCCCGTTTACTTTATGAAGAAAACTTGCGCTTGTTATATGAAGAAAGGCTGGCGTTTATAGAAGCTCATAATGAAAAAGAGGTGAATGCAGAAGTTAATAAGTGGCTGAAGATATCTAAGCAAAAAAGTAAGTACCAGAAAAACGCCGATAAAATGGAAAGCAATACGGCTAACAAGTCACTGAACTTAATAAAATCCACCGCTAAAGAAGGGACAGGATTATGGGCAGCAGCGATTTTAGCGCAACAGGGCATGTTAGCAGGAAAGGCCATCATGAATGCCAACCTTGCAGCTACCCAAGCCCGAACCGCAATGATTATTCCAGGCGATCCCACGTCACCAGCCAGAGCCGAAGCCGAAGCCGCCAGAGTTAGAACCATGGGTTATGCCGATGCTGCACTGATTATGGCACAAGGCATCACTCAAATCGCTGGTGCTCGTGAATATGGTGGTCCAGTTCTCGGTGGTAACAGTTACCTAGTCGGTGAACGTGGCCCTGAAATCGTCACCTTTGGTCAGTCGGGCAGTGTCACCCCGAACCGCAGTTTGCAAAACCTATCATCCAACAGTGGCACACCTTCCGTCACCATTCAGCAAAGTATTGATGCCAGAGGCAATGAAGATCTTGAAGCCCGGCTTGAGCAAGCGGGCGATCAGATTATCGATGCGGCCTATCAACGTGTACTTGAAGATTTTCGCACCAACGGTCAAATTCGTCAGGAGTTATCTTAATCATGAGTGTGCAAAACCAGCCCCCTGTCACCCCATCGGAAATGCAGTTATTCCCGATGAGTAATACGGCGATTAACGAAAGCCCAACCAACAAGAGCACCGAAACTCTAGAAATGGCGGGCGCCCGTTGGGAGGGCTTTATTCAGTTTAATAACATCAACGAAAAAGAAGAAAAGCTACTTCAAGCGTGGTTGGCTGGCCTTCGTGGTGCCGCTGGTCGCTTCAAAATGCCCCATTACAAATATTTATCACCAGAGGGTGAAATATCGGGTGCGCCTGTGATTGGGGCCAATAATCAACACGGTGGCAAATTGGCACTGTCTAATGTGCCGGTGAATAAAAAAATCTTTGTAGCGGGTGATTTTGTCACCATTAACAACGAACTGAAAGTGGTGCGTGAAGATTGCCACAGCAATGGCTTGGGTAAAGCCGAACTGAAAGTCGAACCACCTATGCGTCAAGTGGTGAATCAAGGTGAAGTTGTGGGGTATCAAAATCCGTTTGCCATCTTCCGCTTAAAAGATGATAAGCAAGGCAAAATCACCTTACGCAAAGGCAAACCCGGCAAACTGAAAATCCAGATTGTGGAGGCGTTTTGATGTTTACTCAAGATGAATTGTTAGTTGAACAGCTGAACCAAGAACATAAACGCCCAGTGTACCTTGTGCGCCTTGATTTCCCTGATGGTGTGCTGGCGATGAACACCTATTCGATAGAAATTCCCTATGAAGGTGATGTGTATCGCCCTGTTGGCGGGGCGGGCAAAATCGAAAACGTCAAAGAAGATGGCAAAGTTAAACCGCAGCAATTGAATCTTACTTTGTCAGGGATTGATCAAGCTTTGTTAGCTACCGCCATGAATGAGGATTACATAGGCCGTGACGTTAAAATTTATTTTGGTGCGCTTGATGAGGATTATCAATTAGTTGCCGCCACCATGCGTTTTCGTGGACGCATTATGTCGATGCCGATTAAGTACGGTAAAGACAACAAAGTATCTGTCAAAGTTTCAAGCCGTTTTGAGGATTGGCAACGAGTCAGAAACGCTCGTTATACCGATGCCGACCAACAAGCCAGACACCCAAACGATAAATTTTGTGAACATGCCCCGCAGATGGTGGAAAAGGCCATCAATTGGGGTGTGCCTTGGGATAAAGGCGGCAGCAGCAGCGGGGGTGGCCGTGGTGGCCGTGGTCGTTATCAGCATCAGAGGTAATGATGAACAATAATAGAAAACCCAATTGGCCTACATTGTTAGGCCATTTTTTTTACCAAAACGCTGATCGTCCATTTGTTTGGGGTGAGTGGGATTGCTGCCTATTTGCCGCCGATGCGATTAAAGAAATCACAGGTCAAGATTTTGCCAGTGAACTGCGTGGCAAATATGACGATGCCTTTGGCGCTGCAAGGCTTATCCATCCTCACCGAGACTTATGCGGCTTAGTGACTGAGTTACTGCCAGATAACAGCGAAATATCGATACAGCAGGCCCAGCGGGGTGATTTAGCTGTGATTGAAAACCAAGGTCGCCAATGTGCGGCCATTTTTTGGGGCCGTGGTGTGTTTGCTGCCACGGAAACAGGTCTCGTTCAACTTCCTAACACCAGTATTATAAAAGCGTGGAGAATATAATATGCCACCAGTCGTTGCGTTTGTTGTTGCCAATTGGGTTGCTGTTTTAGCCGTAGGCTCAGCCCTTGCCGCAGGCTTTGCCATGATAGCGGCCAAAAAAGCCGGAGCTGGCGGTGAAAGCCAGTTTAACCAGCAGCAAATGGTGCGTTCATCCAACGAACCCCGTCGTGGTATTTATGGCAAAGCTATGGTGTCAGGCCCGTTGATGTTTATTGGTGAAACAGGTGAAGATAGGGAATGGCTGTATATGGTCATTGCAATTGCCGGACACCGCACTGATGGTTGTGAGCTGGTGAAGCTTGATGATGAAATTTGTTGGCAAAACGGCAGTTACAGCAATAATTACGCCTCACACGTCAAGCTGAAATACTACGATGGAACCCAAACCCGTGCTGACAGTGAATTAGTCAGCAAGTTTAACGGATGGACCAGTAATCATGTTGGGCATGGCATCAGTTATTTACGGATTGGCATTAAGCACGATCAAGATAAGTTCCCGTCTGGCATTCCGAACGTAAAAATGCTGGTACGTGGTAAGCCAGTTTATGATCCACGAGACAGCAGCCAAAACGCCAATGATGAAAGCACTTGGAAATATTCAACCAACTGGGGCTTATGCGTACTGGATTACGTTAAAAACACCTCTGGCGTGGGTGCAACACCGCAAGAAATAAACCTCGATAGCTTTATCGCTGCTGCGAACCTCAGTGATGAGTATGTAGAAATTAAGCCGGGTGAGTTTGAAAAGCGTTATGAACTTAATGGCACCTTTGCGTTTGACCAAACACCAAAAGAAATTGTAGAGGGATTATTAAGCGCAGGTGCAGGGCAGCTTATTTATACGCATGGCGTTTACAGTTTACAAGGTGGCGCTTATTACGGCCCCGCTGAATTAACTTTAGATGACAGCAGCTTACGGGCTGACATGCAGCTTAACCCACTGACTGACCGCAGTGATGTGTGTAATGCGGTGCGTGGCACCTTTGTTGATCCAAATAACTTTTGGCAGTCGGTGGACTTTCCACCTGTTGAGAATGATTATTACCGCAATAAAGACCAAGGCGAATACATTGACCATGATATTGACCTTGAAAATGTCATTTCAATTTATCAAGCGCAGCGGTTAGCCAAAATTCACCTTGAACGCAGCCGAGCAGGGTTTACCATTAACTTTCCTGCAAAGCTGGGTATTGGTTTTCAGTGTTGGCCGGGCAGAGTGGTTAAGCTGAATTTTCCATACCTTGGGTTAAATAATAAAGAATTTGAGGTGATGAGCTTTAACCTCAAAGAAAAAGGCGTGGATCTTGTTTTAAAAGAAACCGCTCCTGAAATTTATGATTGGGCATTAGGTGAAGCAACTAGCCGTGATTTAACCCCAAATTCTGATTTACCCGACCCACGCAATGTGCCAACGGTCAAAGGGTTGGCTTATACCGCTCATGAAGATCATGCTAACTTTTTAGGTGAGCTGACTTGGAATGCGCCAGCGAATAACTCAGGTTACCGTTACCGCATCGGTATTTTTAACGGTCAAGGTGGGTTGGTGTATCAAGATGATTCGAACCTACCTAAAAAGCTGGTCCCGAAAATCGACAGTGGTTTTTATACCGCCAAAGTGTGGGCCATCAACAGCTTTGGTTATTTAAGTAAAACCCCTGCGGAAATCACCCTTAATTCAAATGCGCCAGCCAGTGTAATCGGTATTGATTTTGATATCGGCACTTTAAGTTTAACCATTAAGCCGAGCGTAAACGGTGAAATTGCACAAACCACAGTCTTTGAGGTGCGTGGTGGTTTAGGTGATGCATTTGAAGATAGCGAATTATTAGGCAGCGGTAAAACCGTGGTGTGGCCTGATCGTCACCCCAACACTCAATACTTTTTATGGGCAAGGACCGTTAACAACCAAGGACAAAGCAATTGGTTTGGGCCTGTAAGCACTCGCACCAGCTCAGATGGTAGTGCGGTGCAAGCCTTAGTGGGTGAGTTTGATTTTGACAACTACACATGGTTTGCATGGGCTGATGATGACCAAGGCGCAGGCTTTACCACCAATGAAGCGGACAAAGACGGCAAAGCTTACTTTGGTATTGCTACGGGTAAAGATAATGAAACCCCGTCAGGGAATTGGCAAGAGTACGAGTGGTCGAAGAAGTTTACTGAAATCGGTGATGTGTTCACTGATGAAGAACAGCAGCAACTTGATGATGTAATGAATGGTGTTATTCCTGGCACAAGCCAACAAATGCTATCCGCTCAACAAGCGTTAAATAATCCGCAGCTGAATAATGATTTAATGACCGCATTGGATTTACTGAATAATGGCATTGACGCTGGTGCGTTAGGTGGTGAAACACCAGCGGGAGCGCAGGGGAAAGCGGATGCGGCGGTGGCTAAGTCAGGCTATCAATCAGGAAGCCATGTAGTTAATGATTTTATTGGAATTAAGGGGCAATTCTTCGAGTATAAATTTGCACCAGTTTCTACTAATGATATCAGCAATATTATTCTCAGAATTGATCAAAGAGACTTAGAAATTGCGATTGAGATAAGAGTTAATGATCATCAACTTACAGCTAGCATAAACGGAACTGATAATGTAAGGCATTGGAAACAGTGGGTTGTGCCAAGTTCTATGCTTAACTCCGATTCGGATAATATAGTTAGAATTGGACATAGATCAGACCAAGCTGACGATTGGGGGTATATATATCAAGTATACCTTGGCAAAGAAACAGATTCGTCGACTCAAGTTTCAGAAAAGGCAGCTATTGCTAAAACTCAAGCTGTAAACGATATCGCCGCAGGTAACTTTACGGCTCAAGTTGGTTTAATTCAAAAACTGATTGCAAACCAAGCCTTATTTAATGAAGTCAATGCCCGCTTTGGTTTGTTTGGTGGTTTAGCAGCCAATGCAATTGCGGCCAACTCGATAAGCACTAAGCATTTAACCGTTGCGAATACTGATAATATTTGTACTAACGGTCAATTTAAAGAGGGTAATGCGGGTTGGAGTTCCCATGTTAGCGTTGTTGAAAAAAGCTTTCCAGATGCTTATGGAGGTACAAATAAAACAGGGTTGGTAAATAATATACGTGATACGCACTTTCTTAAGAATTTTGATATTCGTGAAGGAGAAAAGTATTTCCTTAGCGCTTATGCATATCATTACTTAAACCCAACAGCAGATTTACGCTTAGGATTGCAAGTTGAGTATTCAGATGGCTCATATCAATGGCCTACATTTTTATTACGGGGTCGCAGTAAAAGAGATGATGTTAATAAAAGTGATGGAATTATTACTATTGTCCAAAAAGCAAACGGGATAAAACCTGTAAAAGCAACGATTTTTGTACAGATGAACGGCTCATCAGGTCAAATGGGTGGTGGATATTTCTTTTCAAACATTTACTGCCGAAAAATGGCAGATGCTAAGTTAATTGTTGACGGTGCAGTTACTGCAACCAAAGTGGCAGCCAATGCAATTCGAGCAGAGCATGTTTTAGCTGATAGCGCATTAATCAATAAATTAGTAGCCACCCAAGCCCTATTTGATAGTTTAGTCGCCAGAATCGCCACCTTTGGCGGTTTAACCGCTAACAGCATTTCAGCGGGTGCTATCCAAGGCCAGCACATTGCCGCAGGACAAAAAATATCATCGCCTGTCATGGTTGGCGGTCAAGTGCAGTTGATTGGCTCAGCGTATATGAAAGTGTCATCTTCCACCCCATTCGGCCCTGACGGTTTAGTCGAATGGTACGGTCCTAAACTCATGTCAGGCTCAAACCCTAATTGGAACTCACTGCGTAAAAGCAATGCGATCACTTATCTATCAGCCAATGGTGACGCGTATTTCGGTGGTTCACTAAGCGCGGGCGTGCTCAGAACGGCGGTGACGAACTCGTTGAAAAGAAACTACGGTAACAACAGTTACCCCGTGATCATCGGACCGTTCAGCACCAACGGCCGCCGAAAAACCGTTGTCGTCAGTTACTCAATGAGCGCGTCCTCTCAAACGAGCGACAGCTCAGGCAACATCACGCAACCATCGCTCAGCTGGCAGCTTCAAAGAAGAATCGGCACAGGGGACTGGTCAACGGTCAGCAGCGGCCGGTTCAGCGGCACAACAACACGTAATTATGAAGCCGAAATCAGTAGATATGTTATCGCTGAAAGCTGCGAGGGTTCGAGCACGTACACGGACAACTCGTCAAGCACCAGCGATTTTCAGTACAGAATAAGAGTGACGGGGCAAGCGAGATATCATAGTGAGAACTCAGTAAAGAGTCAGCTGCTCACACTGACATCAACGGAACAATAACTTAACGATTGATAAAAATACGGAGCAAAAAAATGGCATTAACTATCGACTCTCTAACACTCGCAAGCGGCGTACAGCTAAACAACCCGCTTATTGTTATCAGTGATTTAAACATCACCAACAACAGCAGCCAAAGCCAACGCCTTGAAATCAGTCAAGCCCCAGCACCCGCAGAAGGTGAAGGAGAAAGCCAAGCCGTAAACCAAGAGTACAGCCTTAACACCACTCAAAGCGGTGGAAGATATGCTTATTATGTGGTGAGTATATTTTTAAACCAGCAAACTTTTGAACAAGGTAAACCGCCCGTTGAAAAATGGCATGAAAACCACACAGTAAAAAACTTTAATGTAAATTTAGATGGTGAGGCTTATGCAGAGTTAGAGCCAAGAGCGGCGGCTTATGAGCACTTATGCAAACAGTTGGGTTTTACGGACGCCACCCAAGCGGAAGGCGTGAAGGTATAAAGCCATTAAGGCGGGACAACCCGCCTTAATCTTGTTTTTTCACTTCTTTTAACAGCTCTGGAAGATTAAAAGTAAACCGCCCGTTACCGCTAAGGTACTTCTCCGTTAAATCTTCCAGCGCTTCCTCAATCAAACGTGATTGCATGCCTTTTGGTACTTTATCCTCACACATATTCGAAAGGATATTTAAGTTTGTCATCAAACTGAATCGAATCGCACTGCAGTACAATGAGCGAGTATCTTCACGTTCCATAGCCTTTGTTGCTTTTTTCTTTTCAGTCTCATTTGCTTCAGGTTTTTTAGCCCCTGAAATAGCACCGCCTAACTTAGACATACCCACCTCTTAGTAAATCAATTCATTCAATTCTTTAAATAGCTTTCTAATTTCAAAACTGGCTTTGTTATCGCTTGATTTTGAAGTCACCCCAACCCCAAGCCCACTAAGCTTATAATCCTCTAGGTAAGTTGTGCGGCTCTTTAGCATGGGTAAATCAACATCACTCAATGCGCTTTCAATTTCACGCGATAAAACCCCACCTGTACGGCAACCTGAACGCAAGAACGCTGCAAACGGTTTACCACCTGTCACATCTTGGCGAGTTTTCACCAGTTCGGCTATTTCTTCACACGCCCAAATATCATAAGGCGATGGCTGTACTGGTATCACCACTACATCAGCCGCCGCAATCGATTGTGATGTTTTTCGGCTAACACCAGGCGCACCATCAATCACCACAAGGTCATATTCCTTTTTCAATACCTTTATGGCTTTATCAATTCCGTCATCAATAGCCACCAGCTCAATAAGTGGTTTATCGTCACCGTTAGCATGCCAGATAGCTGCCGAGCGTTGATCGGTATTGGTATCAACCAAAAGTACCGACTTATCATTT
>CBDAVB010000035.1:0-654670 GCA_965200795.1 Parashewanella sp. | reverse complement strand
TTTGCTTGATCCCAAATACTTTGGCAAGTTTATTGAGTCGGTTAACCACCTTGATGGCAAGTTTGCTATCTGTCGGATAAGTAATGGCTTTTTCTTGGACGGTTGTATCAACGTACACGGTGTCATCTTCAGCTTTGTCACCGTGTAGCGCCACAGATAATGCAAAGATTTTTGGCTCTTCGTCGTTTCATATGGATTTGAGTAGATCTGATACAGGGCTAGCAATCATAAAAATCATGGTAATAAATGTTCCTGTATTACGATACCCTCTGGCTCGTGCTCTAGCCGCTTGAAATAGACTATTTAAACCTTCCATACGAGCATTCGTATAAGTGGATGACCAGCGCTGTAAAATTCTCTCTGCATGCCTTTCCACAGTTGCAAGTGCTTTTCGAACGGGTTCTAACATCTCAATATCACCCAACTGCTCTTTTGCAAAATTAATGAAATACGTCAGCCTCCAGCGTGCAGCATGAGCGGTTTCAGCTTGACGTATCCACCTAAGTTGTTCCTTAATCCGCCAAGCTGTTGCTGTATTCAGGTCGCTGGATTCTAGCTCTGCAAGTGCTTCTTTTTGTTTCTCAGTAAATGAGCCATCTGCATTTTTTAGTACTGCCCAGCGCAGGCTCTTTGGATGCGGTTGGATTTTTCTCTCCGTTTTACGTACTTCATCAACCGCTTTAGTAAACAGTTGCACAACATGGAACCAATCAACCGTTACGTTAGCATCCGGGAACTCTTCCTCTGTTGCTGACAGAAAGGCTCTTGACATATCACACACGACTTCAAGTACATTATCTGCTTTGCCTTGATGCTCTGTCAGAAAGGACTTAAATCGCTTAACGGTTTCCTTACCTTTTCCGGGCGTAGCGAACACAACAGGCTTGTCTTTCTTGTCCATATCAATGAAAACAGTAACATAGTTGTGGCCACGTTTAGCCGCCGTTTCATCGAATCCAATAGCTTTAAGTGCTGACAAGTCCATCAATGCTAATGCCTTGCTGACGTAGTGTTTGATGATGCGCCAAATACGTTTGTCACGAATTCCAACATATTCAGCACATGCCTTAACCGGCATTTCACGAGCCAGTACCAATACAGATTGTTCGAACAATAACGTGAATTTACTACCCGCTCTCGCCCAAGGGACATTGACACGCTTAACGCCATGCTCAGCACATCGAGTTCTCGGGACGTTTGCTTTGATATAACAGTGATGCTGAAAGAAATTGAGATGACGCCAAGTCAGCGATTTAAAGTCATGTGCCGGACAAGCTTTTGAGCAAGTCGGGCAGGGATACAAGCTTCCTCGTTCAGCTTCAATTTCGAGAACAAGTTCATTAGGTGAGGCTAATATATCCAGGTGTTGGTTAACCAACTTCCAAGGCGCTTCTATACCAAGGCCGAGCATCAAAACTTGATTTCCATCCATGTATTTACTTCCAACTCTTGACTGCAAAACTGGGTTTATTATCTCAGAAATAAATCCATTAAATCCACACTAAACGACGAAGAGCCAGATTTTTTCACAGCCTTTTTCACCAATGCGCTTACGAAAAACACTGAGTTCACTGGCATCACAAGGGCGTGCTGTTTGAAACTCTGTCTCACCACAAAACACTTGAAAATACACGTTCATCAGCCACTCATCGACCAAGGCTTCATCGCTGAGTTTGTAAAGTTGCTTGAGTATTGGCAAACCGCACATCAACCGAATTGGCTTCGCTTTACGGCCTAATTTTTTGTATAACGGCTTGAACTCTTCTTCCAACGCTCGCCAATCAAAGGCATTAGCTAAAATGAGTAAAGGGTGAGTTTGCAGAAGTTGGTCTGTGATATTAAACAGACTGGCATGAGGTAAATTTGACGGGCTTTCTTTGAGCATTTTTAGCACCCAAAACGACCAGAAACCGTAGGTTAAATATCATTTCTGGTCGAAATTGAATGTATCAAATAGCTATATTTTATTAGCGATCAGAATGTTAGATGTTTTTCATGACCGACTAAGTACACTCTTTTTGCGTTATTGCTTAACGGGCAAAGAATAGATCTAGGGACAAGAAATAGAATTGCTCCATCATATGTTAATTACGCTCCCACCAACAAAGAATGGAAAAGCATTGAGGGAGTAAGGGATCTCGCAGTTAAGAATTTACCATTCTGGCATGATAAGTAGATCCCACTTAGGTAATTCACTATTTCGGATGATTTTATCTTCGACATCTTCTTTTTCACTTTTTGTTAGCTTGACTCCTTTTGAGTAAACCTTATCAATTAAATTGACAACTGGAGTCATAGCCTTCCAAGTCATTGTTTTCGTCCACTCCAGAACAGTAATTCACTGAATTCAGTAATGTACCATTCCAATGCTTTTCTAAAGATGACCAAACCCGCTCAATTGGGTTATATTTGCTGTGATAAGGTGGGTAGTAAACGTTGTGAATCCTCAGTTTCGATCTTTCACTAAACTGTTTTAATCTAAAAAGATACTGAGTCCGGCATCCACTATTTTCTGGGCCATTATCTGAAAAAATAACCAGCTCCTCTACCTCTGGATGTTCGTCTTTAATTAGTCGGTACTGAAAAACATAACTTCAAGATTTAAAATGTACGGCATCTGATTTACGCAAAATTCAGAGCCGTACCCAAAAGCAACATTTCTTATATTTCGCATCAATTTCACTACAAAATAGCCAAAACTCACCATCTTTTCCGAGCAAAAAGAAAATGGCTAACCACTTTCTCAAGTTCCAGGCACACGCAGCCGTTAGAAGGTTTATTGAGTCGCCAACACTGCCCTTTAACCAGTTCTTACACAGCCTAAAATCACTCTTCAAATGCCCGATTACTGGTTCAATTGTTGCCCGTTTTTTACAGAGTTCACTTTTGCGTTTTCTCTTTGCTTGCGAGTCCCGTTTTAATGGCCGACTAGGGATAACAACTTCTTGGTCAACATACTGCATACACCCTTTATAGCCTTTATCTACAACGGCTGTAGTGATTTTACTCTTTCGGTGTTTATGGGCATGGTCAAGTGCAGGTCTAAGCAATTTTGAGTCGTGTTCATGTTTGTCATGACTGGTTACACCAATGATTAATTGACTCTGCTCTGTGAGCACGACAGAAGCCTTTTTACCATACTCGTATGGCTTATGGTCTTTGCCTTTCCCTACGCAGTAAACATCGGGTTCATGAAGGCTGTAAATCTTGTTCTTGTCTTTACGTTGCTGTGTAATGGCTTTTTCATAATTGGAAAAATTCTCTTTTTGTAAATCAAGGACATCTTGTGGAAGTTTGCGTTGTAGCTCCCTTAAAAGCTTACCTGCGATAACACGCAACCTTTTTAACGCTCTTCTGGCTTTGCTTCGATTTTTGGCATGTCTAAAGCTGCGACAGTCAATGCGTAGCTGTTTGACTTCTTTGACATAAGTACGTCTTTGCTTGATCCCAAATACTTTGGCTAGTTTATTGACTCGGTTAACCACCTTGATGGCAAGTTTGCTATCTGTCGGATAAGTAATGGCTTTTTCTTGGACGGTTGTATCAACGTACACGGTGTCATCTTCAGCTTTGTCACCGTGTAAAGCCACAGATAATGCAAAGATTTTTTCACAGCCTTTTTCACCGATGCGCTTACGAAAAACACTGAGTTCACTGGCATCACAAGGGCGTGCTGTTTGAAACTCTGTCTCACCACAAAACACTTGAAAATACACGTTCATCAGCCATTGTTCGACCAGAGCTTCATCGCTCAATTTGTAGAGCTGCTTGAGTATTAGCAAACCGCACATCAACCGAATTGGCTTCGCTTTACGGCCTAATTTTTTGTATAACGGCTTGAACTCTTCTTCCAACGCTCGCCAATCAAAGGCATTAGCTAAAATGAGTAAAGGGTGAGTTTGCAGAAGCTGTTCTGTGATATCAAACAGACTGTCGTGAGGTAAATTTGACGGGCTTTCTTTGAGCATTTTTAGCACCCAAAACGACCAGAAACCATAGGTTAACTATATCATTTCTGGTCGAAATTGAATGGATCAAATAGCTATATTTTATTAGCGATCAGAATGTTAGATGTTTTTCATGACCGACTAACTAAATTCCACCACCACTCTAAAGCGTCACAAATGAAGTCGCTGGTTTTACTTGAGTTACCATAAAACACATGAAGCTGGTCGTTTTCCAGGTTCAGTATTCCGAACGGGATAAGCTTATCTTTTACATCCATGTCGTGATCTAAAGCTTGCACCGCATCAATCCCTCCGGATTGACCGTGTCGAGAAAATTCACCCAAATTAACCGTGGCTTTGCAATCTATACTTTTACTCGATGCTGCAGTTTTTCTTAATTGACAATCATGCAGCATAACCCATATTCTGAAATGTTTTTGCATGGGATTTTAATGAAGGAATTTCTTCCTGACGACCTAAATCTCTACCTGCCATATGCCTGCTAGAGTCTCGTTCTGGTAAGGAATCATGGAGTGCCGTAATTAAGCTCTCTAATGCTGCATTTGGATCATTGGCACATACCACTTCTTGAATCGTAGCAACAAGCGCTTCAACTTTTAGGCGTTCAATTAGGCAACCCACAGGCATCCCAGGGTGTTTGTTTTTAAGTCGGACAGATTGCTCAGGATGTTGCAACAGTAAATGCTCGCACAGAAGGCTTAAGATCAGGCCATGCTCCGAACCATCGACACCTTGCTGTTTGCTCAACTTGTTCCAACCGCAATGAGCTTTCCAATCTTGGATAAAAACCTCTACTAACCACCTTAATGTATAAAGTCTTGCTATATCATGGTGATGCCATGACATATTGCTAGCGATCAAGTAACGATATTCTTCTTCTCCTTCATATTTTAGCGCCACAACAAATCTCCGTTTACTATGCGCATTAACATATAGCCTCGCAGCCATCATGGTGACTTTCTTCTCTTCACCACCGCGAATAGACAGTTGAAGTTCAACACCTTTTTGACGATTAAAATAGGTATCAACTCGTGCTTTTGAGTTCTTGCTGCTCACTCGTTGATTTGTTCTTAATTGACTGACTATTTGAGCGTGATGAGTGATTTCTTCAGCTTTATCCATGAAATCAGCAGTCCCATATAATGCATCGGCTAATACGCTCTTGATTTTAAAGTTTGGAAAGGCGGTGGTAAATTCTCTTAGCATTTCTAGTGCAAGCGCTTGTTTAGTCGGATAGTTAACATGGTCAGGCATGGGTCTTTGTGGTCGCTCTTTTTTAGCGATACCTTGTCGTTGCAGCTCTTTATCCCGTTTGCTCCAAATGGCGAGATTCGGATCGGGGGGTATAAAACCTAAACCCAACTGGAAAGGTTACCGTATCGGTGACAAGTACCATGAATATCAGCTCTTGCCCATTGATATACCCACCTGTCGGTTTGTCTTTGATTTTATGTGCACCTGCAATACAAGTCGTTTTTTTAGCTCGGTGTTTATGGGTATCATCAATATCTAAATGGCCGTTTGTTAATTGATAATGTTTGAATATATTGCAAATACTCGCTTGAAGTAGGTACTGCCAAGGGATTTTAGCTTTGTAGAATATCCAGCATAAGCCCGTTGACTTGAAAACGCCTAAACTTCTCCGTTCAAAAGCTGCCCAGTTCAAAGCCTCAGTCATGATAACTCCAGTGATCATCGCTCCTAATACTATTTTTTGAGTTCTTGTTAATTTTAATGAGGGTTTACCTGATGTGTGATTAATTTTTGGTAGGCATGACCATACCTTAGAATGTTTGGTTCTAAAAAATCCTATCTGAAGGATACGATCATGCCTGTCGAAGATTTTATCATTTATGTTTACTGTTTAGTTGATGATTTTTACCAGAGAGAAATAACCACTCCCTTAAGAACCCGTGGTAGAGCTCCTAAACTCACTGATTCTGAAGTAATTACAATGGAAATTGTTGGGGAATGGACTGGGCATCACACAGATAAAGGAATTTGGGAGTATTTCAAAGGGTATTGGTTACCCTTGTTTCCCGATTTACCTGCTCGTTCACAGTTTGCCAGACAAGCAAGTAACCTTTGGAAAGTGAAGCAATTATTTCATCAGTACTTATGTCATCAACTCAGAGCAGATACTTGTGATGTTCATTTAATTGATGGGTTTCCCATTGAGTTTTGTAAACTTACTCGTGTCAGAAAATGTAAAAGTTTTAAGGGATATGCAAGTTATGGCTACTGCGCCTCTAAGGATATGAAGTATTACGGATTTCATGGTCACCTTCTTGTAGATGAAAGAGGTATCCCTGTGGAATTGACTTTAACCGCCGCAAATGTTGATGAACGTGATGCCGCCTATGAAATCATCAATAATATCAAAGGACTTTTAATTGGTGATAAAGGGCTTATTAGACCAATACTCAATAACGACTGCTCTGAAGCTGATATTGACTTACAAACTCCATTACGGAAAAACATGAAAGATAATCGTCCTAAGTGGGCGGTTAAACAACTAATGAATGTTCGAAGAAGGGTTGAAACAACCATAGGGCAACTTGTTAAATATTTTGATATTGAACATGTTAACTGTCGAGACTTATGGCACTTAACCAGTCGAATGGGAAGAAAGGTATTAAGCTTAACCATTGGGGCTTACTTCAATATCGAGTTTGGCAGAGATGCAATGAAATTTGAGGAGATGTTGGCAATCTAATTACGCTACTGAACTTGCAACCCCCGTCATTCCCGCATGTTGTAAGCGGGAATCCAGTGCCTTTTTGCTCGGAAAAAGAAAAAGACGCTGGATTCCTGCCTTCGCAGGAATGACGAAACAAACAATTTCAATGAGTTATAAAATCACACATTAGATGAGGGTTTAATCAAGGATAACGAAACATTTAATGCATCAAAAAATTGAGTAACAATTGAAAGGCTACGAATAAACATAATGAACTGCTTGACGAGTATAAGCTTTGAGTTCACTCTAACACTTCAGACTGCTGTTGTGATGCTGATTATGCTTCGGATGCCTTAGCATGGAGTCGCAGCAGTAGTTTGACCTATAGCTAAATCAATTTTTTATCAAGCTCTAAAAACTGCAGCATCGAGTTATACGGATAACTTTTTTATTCCCTGCTGTTTCTTTTTTAATTTTATTTACATTTTTAAAGATGGCGTCTGTTTCAGGAATTTTTTTTGTGGCCTGGTTTTTTGAACTCGCTTCAGTTTGTAACCGAGTCGATTCAAAATGTCATTAATCGTTCTTTCTTTTGGTAACTCTTCACAGTCCCAGCCTTTTTCCTCAATCAGCTTTTTACGAACATCTTTAGCTGTAATTCGAGTGTAAGCAAATGAATTTTTGAATTTTGGATCAGCTTGTGACTCTGGATCGACTAACGCCCGAATATCTACCTCCAGCTGAGGATTATTCTCCTCACTTCTATGCTTTCCTTCATAATGCCCAAAGCATTCAAACCCGGTTTCCAGCTCATGAAGCCCGAGTTCTACAGCTTTTCTCCCCCAGCCAAACTCCGTTTCCGTTAATCTAGGACTCCCACAGCAGAACGTTTTAGACACTTCAGCCATAAAGACTCTTTTTTCCATTCCGTGAAGTTTATTTGAGGCAAGTTTGATTATCCGTTTGGACTCGCTAGAAATGTAAATTGAAGTAGACATCTGGCAGCAACATAAACGATTTTAAGAACTCAACTATACTATTGCGGTAAAATTTAAATCGCAACGTCCCTAAAGGTTCTTAGTTTCGAGTATGTAAATAATCTGAATACATCACTATGAAGTTGTATGCTCGTCAATATGGTGTAATATTAATGGAGGAATTTAATTGATGAGCATCATTATGAACAATACTTTGTTTGAAAGTGTAGGCATTGAGTCTGTGATTTTTTCTAACCCACAGAAAATGTTTGAACTTGTTATTAGTGGCGTTTCTGGAGGTGTCGTAAAGAATACCGTGAGCAGATTCCCAAAACAGAGGGCAGCTGTTTGTGAGGCTCTTTCTGTTAAATCAAGTAATTTGAGCCGCCTTTATAGTCGTAAACACTTATCTAGACATCAAAGTGAAGAGATACTGGATATCCTTTCAGTCTATTCTCTCGGTTTAGATGTTTATGATGATATTGAGCTGGTGGAGGAATTTCTATCAACTCCGATTCCTGCATTGAACAACCAGAAACCACAAACATTACTCTCGTCTTTTTTTGGTCGCAAAATGGTTAAAGATGTACTTAATAAAATCAAATGGATGGAATTTTCTTAATGAGGCTCTATCGTGTAACGAATAAGTTGTTTGCTGAGAGCTATAACGGACAGGGGGCAAGCTTTAGGGATGGTGCAAGGTGGAACAATAAAGGGGTTCCCGTTTTGTATTTTGCCATGTCACCGTCAACGGCTATGTTAGAGCTTGCCAACTACCTGCCTACACCGAGGTTGCTTCCGAAAAACACCGTCATGTGCGTTTATGATGTTTCTGGGGATATTGGTGTTGAGAGGGTGGATGTTTCTAAACTAAGTAATGACTGGGCTGATTTTCCCTACCCGATATCCGCTCAAAAGATTGGTACAGAATTTCTAACATCATGTAAGAATTTAGCACTTGAGGTTCCTAGCTCAGCTGTTACAGCTGGGCTTGAAAGTATATTGGTTGTTAACCCCCTGCATCCAGATATAAAAAAGATAAAACTTATCGAAACCCACTCTGAAATATATAACGTTCGTGCATTTAAGGGTGTTTAGCCTCATGTTGTTGAAGTATTAAGGAATTAATTGTTATGACTATAGTTACACGACCTATCAATAATGAGCCTGACCTATTAACAGGTAATGAATTTCAACCTTTGATAATTTTAGATTTGGATGAAAATCAATTGGCTATGCTTGAAGCTCCTGATAACGGTTGGACACATGATGAGCTTGAGCGTCTTGACCTTTATGAGATTGCACCTCATGGTTGGGATGCAAAGCTAGTGTAGTGCATCAAATTAATCTGTGATATTTAACGCCTTTCTTGCCCTCTCGACTTTTTCCATAATAACATCGGCTGATTTTGTCCGGACAAAAGGTTCACATCCGTCATTGTGCGCCTCTATATAATTCATTATGCAGGTCTCCAATTCCGCTGCTGATGTGCGCACCCCTCGTTTGAGTTGCTTTTCCGTAAGCAGACCAAAAAAACGTTCGATTAAATTGAGCCGGGAGGAACTTGTCGGAATAAAGTGCAAATGAACACGTTTGTTTCTTTTTAACCGGTTCCTGACCTTTTCATGTTTATGGGTGGCGTAATTGTCAACGATTAAGTGCGGCTCAAGCTCTTTATCCGTCTGCTTTTCAACGGTTTTCAGAAAAGACAGAAATTCTTGATGTCGATGTTTTTTCATGCATTCGCCGATCACTTTTCCTGTGGCGACATCCGGCTCCGCAAACAGCGTACTGGTTCCGTGACGCTTATAATCATGGGTCATGGTTTCACAGCGGCCTTTTTTTATCGGGAGTCCGGGCTGCGTTCTGTCTAATGCCTGAATAGAGCTTTTTTCATCCGCGCGGAGTACTAATGCATTTTCCGGCGGTGACATATACAAGCCGACCACATCCCTGAGCTTTTCCTCAAAACGGGGATCGTTACTGACCTTAAAAGTTTTATGCGGACGGGGTTTTAAACCGACTTCCCGCCATGTTCTTTGAACTAAAAAAGGTGAAATCCCCATATATTTAGCTAACGTCCGTGTTGACCAGTGAGTGGCGTTGCCGGGTTTTTCAGTGGTGGTGATTCGGATGATCTGGGCTCGGATCTCTTGTTGTTTTCGCGTATTTTTACCACCATGATTAGCACCGCGGGGTCTGTCTTTCTTGATGCTTTCTATCCCCTCGGAAACAAAACGATTTCTCCATGCCAGGCCGTATTAATGTTGAGCCCGAGCTGTTCCGCGATTTTATAGTTTGGTGTATTGTCAGCCGCGAGTAAGATGATTTGGGAGCGCTGAACAAGGCGAACAGGGGTGGTTCTGCTCCTGACGAATTTTTCCGGTTGCTGACGGATTTCCGTGGTTAAATCAACAGTAATTTGAGCTGGCATGTTATTTTATAATATCAATTTAAATCAATTAGTTATTTTAACAAACTCTGTTTAATAAATCAATTTAAATCACTACACTAGGCTCTGAGTGGGTAGGGAGTTCTGAAGTTTAGCTTAGGCTCTTATTTTTTTATTCCCGCCAGCTCTCTCGCATGGGGAGCTTAATTTATCTGAAGCAAATCTATTCTACTTATTCGGCCATGAAAAACATCTAACATTCTGATCGCTAATAAAATATAGCTATTTGATACATTCAATTTCGACCAGAAATGATATAGTTAACCTATGGTTTCTGGTCGTTTTGGGTGCTAAAAATGCTCAAAGAAAGCCCGTCAAATTTACCTCACGACAGTCTGTTTAATATCACAGACCAACTTCTGCAAACTCACCCTTTACTCATTTTAGCTAATGCCTTTGATTGGCGAGCGTTGGAAGAAGAGTTCAAGCCGTTATACAAAAAATTAGGCCGTAAAGCGAAGCCAATTCGGTTGATGTGCGGTTTGCTAATACTCAAGCAACTTTACAAACTCAGCGATGAAGCCTTGGTCGATGAGTGGCTGATGAACGTGTATTTTCAAGTGTTTTGTGGTGAGACAGAGTTTCAAACAGCATGCCCTTGTGATGCCAGTGAACTCAGTGTTTTTCGTAAGCGCATCGGTGAAAAAGGCTGTGAAAAAATCTTTGCATTATCTGTGGCTTTACACGGTGACAAAGCTGAAGATGACACCGTGTACGTTGATAGAACCGTCCAAGAAAAAGCCATTACTTATCCGACAGATAGCAAGCTTGCCATCAAGGTGATTAACCGAGTCAATAAACTTGCCAAAGTATTTGGGATCAAGCAAAGACGTGCTTATGTCAAAGAAGTCAAACAGCTACGCATTGACTGTCGAAGCTTTAGACATGCCAAAAATCGAAGCAAAGCCAGAAGAGCGTTAAAAAGGTTACGTGTTATCGCAGGTAAGCTTTTAAGGGAGCTACAACGCAAACTTCCACAAGATGTCCTTGATTTACAAAAAGAGAATTTTTCCAATTACGAAAAAGCCATTACACAGCAACGTAAAGACAAGAACAAGATTTACAGCCTTCATGAACCCGATGTTTACTGCGTAGGGAAAGGCAAAGACCATAAGCCATACGAGTATGGTAAAAAGGCTTCTGTCGTGCTCACAGAGCAGAGTCAATTAATCATCGGTGTAACCAGTCATGACGAGCATGAACACGACTCAAAATTACTTAAGCCTGCACTTGACCATGCCCATAAACACCGAAAGAGTAAAATCACTACAGCCGTTGTAGATAAAGGCTATAAAGGGTGTATGCAGTATGTTGACCAAGAAGTTGTTATCCCTAGCCGGCCATTAAAACGGGACTCGCAAGCAAAGAGAAAACGCAAAAGTGAACTCTGTAAAAAACGGGCAACAATTGAACCAGTAATCGGGCATTTGAAGAGTGATTTTAGGCTGTGTAAGAACTGGTTAAAAGGCAGTGTTGGCGACTCAATAAACCTTCTAATGGCTGCGTGTGCCTGGAACCTGAGAAAGTGGTTAGCCATTTTCTTTTTGCTCGAAAAAGATGGTGAGTTTTGGCTATTTTGTAGTGAAATTGATGCGAAATATAAGAAATGTTGCTTTTGGGTACGGTTCTGAATTTTGCGTAAATCAGATGCCGTACATTTTAAATCTTGAAGTTATGTTTTTCAGTACCGACTACTTATATTGTGCATTTCTGCTTGATTGATTAAGGAACTAGAAATGCCTAAGTAAGATGTCGTTTCAGCTATACACAGTATCAGTTCAGAAATTAGAGAAATTAAAGATGCTCTGTTTCGTGATGCTGAAACCCTAACAGAATTAGCGCGAAGATTACCAGCAATTACTGGTAAGGAATCTGCAAACGGTGAGTTGGTTGAGGATGAATATTATAAGTTGCTCTATAAAACGCAGGGAGCAAGACGGGTTTTGCATTCCTTAGAAGAGAAACGGGCTTTGTTGCAAAGGCGCTTACCTCAAGTTGTTATACCCAAGCAAATTCAAGTTGCAGATGTGAGCGTTTGAAAGTTGTCAGTAATCCTACTCGTTAAAGTATCCGCGATTTCTGGAAGTTTGACATCGAAAAAATGATTTATCCGTTTTCGGAATTCTTTGGCTGAAGCAAAATATTCATTATTTCTCACATGCTCATTCATTACTTTCCAGAGCCGCTCAATTGGGTTTAAATTCGGACTGTATGGTGGTAAGTAATGAAGCTCGATTTTCAGCTCCTTTGCTTTTTCTTTTACGCTGCCTGCTCGGTGATAAGCAGCACCATCTAAGATGAGGTGAATACGCTCAGCTTTAGAATGTTGAGCTTTCAGTTTTACTAAAAAATCCACAACAGATTCTTGGTTGACGCGCTCATATTGGGCTGTCACAGTTTCAGCCGACTTCCCCAGCTGAATGCCACCAATAATATTCAAGCGAGTACGGCTGCCTGTGGTGTTAATCAGCTTATCTTCACCTCTTTTTATCCAACCGTAAGACAGCTTTGTTGCCATGGTAGGATGGACAGCGTCCATAAATACAATTGGCTCATTATCAGGCTTTTCGGCCTTTAATGTCTCGTATTTTTCTTTAAATTCGGCTTGCTTTTGCTCATCAAATTTATGGGGAACACCCTTAGGCTTTTTGTAACTGAAGCCATTGCGATGCAGCCATTTGTTTAACCCTGCAACCGTAAATTTCACACCAAAGGTTTCATCAATATAACTCACAATTTGATGTGTATGAGCGAAAGTGAATTTTGTTAAATGGGCTATCAAAAACTCGGTTTGCTCTGGAGTGAGCCGACTGACTGAACCGCCATTTTCGGGTTTCAGTAAGACCAGCCTTTTCTTGAGATTGATAGTCATCAAAATGACGTTTGACTGTTGTTTTATCTATCCGTAACGCTTGAGCAATTAAAGAATAAGACCAGCCTTCTGAACGTAACAGAACAACTTTAATTCGGTCACATTCACGGCCATCACTTGACGATTTATGTCGTGATTCCAGAGAATGTTTTTCTTCTTTGGTTAAGGATATTTCAATCATGTTGCTATGATGATCTCATTACAGAAAATTGCAAGCCTTTGTTTGAAAAAATCGCATCTTGAATGATCACGGGTATAAAACAGAGCATGCTCGAAACTTAGAAGAGCGAAGAGCTATCAAAGAGGCTAATGTGACATCGACTACATACGAAAGAGCGCAGAAAAGACTTTTGAAGGAGGTTGATGGTTTTTTGTGTGGCAAATGATTATAAGTAGGTTTCTGGCTTGCATATAGATTATAATAGAAAGCACTTTATTGTTTTATCTTGTTAACTCATGTTACGCAGTAACAGCTTTTAGAGACTGAAGTTCTGTAAAAGCTGTTTTTAGGGCTTTCATGTACAGTTTTGCCTTTAAGCCGAATTTGCCTAAATTTAGCTTCAAAGACAGTGTTTCTAACTTAAACGCACTATAAATTGAAAGAAACTGGTGGTTACTTTGAGTTCTTATCGTATGTGCTGGTGATCGAGTAATCCCCGCATTTGATTTCAAGGACTTGTGAAATACTTCTACATTCCATCGTTTTTGATAGATTGCTTGTATTAACTCATCACTACAATCAAGATCACTGCATAACAAATAAAGCTCACCTGTGCTTCCGTCTTTGTTTTTAAAGACTTGTTTGGATAGTAGCAAAGCGAAATCCACTCCTGCGATCCAAACCTTTACAGATTGCCCTTCTTGAAATTCAAGCGTATCTACTCGCTGTGATATTTTGTGCCTTTTATCATCTTTACTCAACGATATCAGACGATTTGATTTACAAGCCATTACGAAATCTTTGTGGCAGTTATGTTTGATATATTTCATATTTTCATTTGAACAAAACCAAGAGTCGGCTAACACATATTTAAATTTAAGTTGGTTTTGACAACTTACATGTAAAATTTCTCTAAAATCTTCATTTTTTGTTGTTTCAGAAGCTCTACGTAGCTTCTTTGTTTTTAAATCACAATATTGAACCGGCTTTTCAATAAGTTTGTAAGAAACAGGAATGGATACGCCTTGCGTGTGATAAAGGCAGTTAAGCAGGTTTATGCCTTTAACCATTCGCCCTTTTGTGTGGTCATAATGCCAAGTAACTAAGGCATCTTCATCTGTATAAGGTTTTTCTTCAATTGTGTCATCGAAAATCAATACAGCATCTTCTGACTCTATTTGCCTAACTGTAGATTTCACCATTCCCCACAATGTCTTACTGGTAAAGTCGTTCGTGGAGAGGAGTCTTGTTACCTGATCATGACTGTAAGCACCATCCAGCATTTCTGACATCCCTGTGGCTGTTGCTTGTCCAAAGCTGGAAAGTAGGTAATCGCTATACAGGTCTACTAATGCTTCGTTCATGCCTCAGATTATGCACTAAATCTGAGGCTGTTGCGTAACATGAGTTGTTAACATCGCAACTTCCCTGCACTCTTCATTTAAATCAGTATGTTAATCCCCATTAAAATAGAAAGGGGTTTAACATGCTCGAATTCAAAAAATCAAAACTTGTTCCATCCATTGATATAGCCCTACAAAGGTTAGAAGGCTTCACCAAAAAGCTTAAGGTAATGCGAGTTGGCTCAAATACTGAAAAGAGGAAGCTAGTTGTTTCTTCAAAGCTACTTTCGGTAGTAGGTATGGGTGAGGGGGTAAAAGTTGTTGTTGAGCCGTTAGATGTTACCATTGAAAGCCGTCTCTGCTTTGCATTGAACGATGAGAATACTGTGCTCCCTGCGATTCAATACGTCTATAGCCTTGATGAAAATGTTTCGCTTGGGCAGCGCCGGCCTTTTCGGGGACGTAGCTCTCATTAGAACGGCGTCCCAATCGGACGAGCTTTTGTTCTTTACCTTTTGCGTATTCCGGTAAAAATGAACGATGATTCCGGTTGATCGTGAACACCTGAATTTTCAACGCATCAAGTTCTCTGTATTTTTACTCTAAGTGTTCACCATCAGTCAAGATTTCCTCTCTTTTTCGCATAGATTCACCCTTTAATTTCAGTCGATGAGCGTTATGCATTAATCGATCTAAGATGGCGTCAGCCGGAGTGTTATCTCCGATAGCCTGATGCCATTGTTCCGTCGGTAACTGGCTTATCATGATGGTTGAGTTTGTTCTGTGCCGGTCGTCCATGATCTCCATTAAATCACTGCGACTTGCCGCTGTAAGCGGCTCCAGTCCCCAGTCATCGATGATAAGTAAGTGTGTCACCGCTAAGGTTTTTAGCAGCCTTTGGTAAGTGCCGTCGACTTTAGCCTGTGAGAGCGTAAGCAGCAGCCGTGATAGCCTGAAGTAGCGAACGCTATAGCCTTTAAGGCAGGCGCTGTGCCCCAGCGCACAAGCTAAATAGGTTTTACCGCAACCACATGATCCTGTGAGTAATGTGTTCTGACCTTTGTTTATCCATTCACATTGGATCAGTCCGGACATTTGGCTGCGTTTCAGTCCTCTGGGGTGCTGATAGTCGATTTCTGAGGCTGTTGCATTCAGTTTGAGTTTGGCATTGCGTAGTAACCGTTGCTGCTTACGGTTATCCCGATAAAGAGATTCACTTTCAACGATGTATTGCAGTCGCTCTTCAAATGATAGGTCACCGTAATGACCTGATTGTTCGTAATGACCTGATTGTTCTTGCTGGCTGAGTAACGCTTGTGCCATACCGGATAATTTCAGCTGACGCAGCTGCGCGATTAAAGGCTCGATCATCATAATTGTTCTCCTTAGCGGAAGGCATCTGAGCCACGAATTTTTTCGTGGTGCTGAGGTAAATCAAAGCTTTGTTGCTTGCTATTCACTAGCTTGTCTTGGTTACTTTTGAGGATGTCACTGATGTGTCGATAACGATCAAGCTTGTGTTGATTGGCGATAGCGCAAGCATTGTTCAGGCGCTCATTTGAGTAAATTTTTGATAACTTTAGTACCCCTAAACACAGGTTATAGGCTTGCTCAGGGTGTGTTCGGCTATCCAGTTGATGCTTTATCCATTTTGTGACCTCAGAGCCGATACTGCCTGCCCGGTTTAAGAAGCGCCCCGGATTCCATTCATGGTGTTTCTCATGACGTTTCGGCATATGTTGAGGTTCTGTGGTCGCACCCGGTCGATGCTTACGGATATGGTGGCAAATGGCTTTGCCCCGGAAGTAAACGCCTGGCTGCTTGTCACTGACGTGTAGCTCAACTTTTTCACCAACGAGGTGATGAGGGACAGAGTAATTATGACGGTCATATTTGATGTGGTAGTCGATACCAACTTTAGCGGATTTAATGTCAACATAGTGATAAGGCAGTTTGGGCAGAGGTGCTAACGCGGGTTTATCTGGGCTCTCAAATAAGCTTAACCTGTTACCGTCTAACTGCTTAAAAAGCTTGAGGTTCACTTCTTTGAGCAAGGCTTTTATGCACTGGTTAAGCTCTCCCGGTGAGAAGAAGGTTTGATGGCGAAGTTTGGCTAATATCCGGCGCTCGATGATTTGCACACCAACTTCAGCTTTCGATTTGTCTTTGGGTTTGTAAGGTCTGGCTGGGATGACAGCGACATCATAATGCGCAGCCAGTTGTTGATAAGAAGGGTTGAGATCTGGATCGTAACGACAAGCTTTGCTAACACCAGATTTAAGGTTATCGGGGATCACTATTTTGGGCACCACCAAAGAACTCAAATGCCCTAACATGGTTTTCCAGCCAGTCTGGTAGTGACTGCGTACGCGTCGCTTCAACATATAGGTATGGTTGGAGGCACCAGGCACAGCAACGAAGATTTGTGCCGTTCTGACTTCTCCAGTTGAGCCGCAGACGATTGGGATCGTTTGCCCCGCATAATCAACAAACAGCTTTTCTCCGGCCTTGTGAACTTGCCTCATTGAGCGTTGTTGTTTTTTCTGCCAATTCATATAGCGATCGCAGAACTGTGAGTAACTATAACAGCGGTTAGGATGCTGCCGGGTATATTCTTCCCGGAGTAAGTGTTTTGTGACGCCTTTTCGCTTGAGTTCTAAATGAACCTCTGCCCAATCAGGAACAAAGAACTTCGTGGATTTGACGGTATCGGATTGAGGGTAGAACTGGCGAGCTAAAGCAGCGTCATCTAAATCATCAGGCAATGGCCATGACAACTGTAATTGCCTGGCTTTTTCTAACAGTTTATGAATGGCACCAACACTGAGCTTTGTGCTAGCACTGATCTTACGAAGGCTAAGTTTTGCGCTGAGGCTAAGTCGAAGAACTTCTCTAATATTTCGCATTGTGACTCGTTTTCCTGCCATTACCATCTTCCTTGTTCTTAAAAGGTTGATGGTAGTAGTTGAAATTACAATGCGTTGAAAGATTCTGGTTTATTGTGAACAGTCATTCCGGAAATGGAGCAAAATCGTTCACAAACAAACCGGAATTGGTGTTCATTTTCAAACCAGAATAAGTGTTCACGATGAACCGGAATAGGTGTTCACCTTAGGCCGGAATATGCACCTTTACCCACATGCTGACAATTCACCACCCACTCGTGAGGTATTGCTTGAGGAAGATTAAGTTTCAGCTGTTGATGAAGTGCTTCCAGCATACGTCCTCGCCAGACTTTAGCTAAGGCTTTACCGTTGAACAAATATTTGCCTTTGTTCTTCCTCCACTGTTTACGATTAGTGTCGTAGCCGCCACTCGGAATAACCACGTGTATGTGCGGATGAAAGTCTCGCTGCCGGCTGTGAGTATGCAGCACGCTGGTAAAACCAATATCGGCCTGCAAACCTTTCTTACGCTTGGCGAAATCTTTGAGTATTCCTTGGGATACCGTAAACATGGCATCAAACACTGACTGTTGATGATGAAAGGTGAGTGTTCTCAGCTCAAACGGCAGAGTAAAGGTCACCATATAATAATCCACGGGCAATAACTTAAGCTGCTGCCGATTAAGCCAATCTTGAGTGGTGTTGTGCTGGCACAAATTGCAATTACGGTGACCGCAAGACAAGGGTAAGTCCTGAAATTGATGACAATCATCACACTGCCACTGGCTGCGACCTCGATTAAAGGTTTTACAACTGAGCATGGCATTTATGGCCTGATAGTGCTCGGCGGTCAATTGCGAGTGAAACTCACACTTGAAGTCATCAAGGTGCTGAGAAAGTAAATCAGCAAAGTGCATTACTTTTCCCTCCAGATGAGGTCAAGAGACTCGGTTAAGGTGTTGATGGTGTCTCGGGTAGATTGTGATTTAACTTTAGTGAGTTTGGTGTAAATCAGAGTCGTATTTAAGCTGTTGTGGCCTAATGCGACTTGAATGCCGCGCAGGTCAACACCACGTTCCAGCAGGTGAGTAGCATAACAATGACGCAAAGTATGAGGGCTGATTTTTTTTATGAATGCCGCGGTCCGTGACCACTCGCCTCATGGCTTTTTGAGCGCCGCCTCTGTCCGTTTGCTGATTTGGGTCGAGGTTGTTACTCGGAAATAACCATTTACGGTGACGATGGCTTTGCCAGAAATGACGTAACACGGCTAAAGTGCGCCTTGGCAGTGGAACAAAGCGGTCTTTGCCACCTTTACCGTCACGCACATGCACTTGCATATTGGCACTGTCGATATCGGCCACGGTTAAGTTAATGGCTTCACTAAGGCGTAAACCTAAACTGTAAAGGGTAAAGAACAGCACTTGATATCTCAGTTGCCGAGTGCGGCTGATTATCAAGGCCACTTCTGCAACGGACAACACATCAGGTAAGCGTTTCACTTGTTGCGGCTTAACGATATTAAGCCATTGCCACTGTTTGTCTAATGTATAGCGATAAAAGAACTGCAAGCCGTTACGGTCGATTTTAACGGTGCTCCAAGAGTGAGACTGAATTAATGCGTCGAAGTATCGCTTAAGTTCGTGATGCTCTAAATTATCAGGGCAACGGTCAAAGTGAGCGGCGATACGCCTGACCGCTCGACTGTAAGCATCAATGGTGGCTTTACGCTTGCCTTGCAACCGTAAATTGGTAAGATGTTGTTCATAAAGAAAATCGAACCGCTGTTGTTCGTATGGTGTCATGGAAGATACTCCTCAAAGTGTCCGGCAACATTGCTGTAAGAGCAGTGTCTAACAAAAATGAAATCGATATGATTAATTGTTGTTTATCAACAGTTTCTGCCGCAAAGCGGCTTGGTTCAACAAGTCAATCCAGCCGACCGCCTACGGCGGCGCCTGACGCAAGCGTGTGTGCCGGGCATGGCACTTAACTAGAGAAGTGAAAGTCTTCTTACCAGGTATTCGCAGAGCCGAAGGTTAGCTAAAGAGCAAGGGCGTAATCGTGAGGTTGGGTCTGAAGGAAGCTCAAGGCAAAATTGCGGGGCGATGAACAAGAATCCAATATGAGGTGTGACGTATTCGGGGTCAGTGGGCACGTGATCATTAAACCCTCCATCTGCAATTGGGATACGTTTTATAAATTGGGCGCCTACGCAAGGAAAGTTAAGTGTCTTACCCCGGGAGATCGGCATTGCGTTGAAGGAGCAACTGAGATTGGAGCAATCCAATCTGACCGCATTGTAGAAGTCAGCAGAAGGCGTAGTAGGTGAAACTCTTATCACTGAAGGCCTGAACATTTTCAGAAAGGACACCTAAGTGCAGAATATCATGGACGTTGGAGAACCAACATTAGAATGACTATTGGAAACCGACAAAGTGATCCTTTCAATTATCCATCATTGATGAGTAGAGTGTTGGAGCGGGAAAACCTCCAACTCGCACTCACTCATGTTATCCGTAACAAAGGTGGTGCAGGGATTGACGGTATGACCGTCCATGAACTGCCGCCCTATCTTGCCGCACACCGGTTAGAGATAAAACAAGCTTTACTGGACGGAAGCTATAAGCCGAAACCCGTAAAGCGAGTTGAAATTCCCAAACCAGACGGACGCAAACGCAAACTGGGTATCCCGACGGTACTCGACCGTTTTATCCAACAAGCGATAGCACAAGTGTTGCAACCGATATGGGAACCTCATTTTCACATAAACAGTTATGGTTTTAGGCCTTACAAGTCCGCACACCAAGCGATTTATTATGCCCAAATGCGGATACAACAGGGTAAAAGCTGGGTAGTCGATTTGGATTTAGATGCATTCTTTGACCGAGTGAATCACGACAGATTGATGCACAAACTCAAAGAACACTGCAAAGACAAAGAGTTACTCAGACTGATAAACCAATACCTGAAAACCCCAATTCATACCAATGAGAGCAAAGAAAAGCCGCGAGAAGGTGTGCCGCAAGGTAGTCCACTTTCACCACTGCTTTCTAATATTGTACTCAATGAATTAGATTGGGAACTTGAAAAACGAGGCCGCACCTTTGCTCGTTATGCTGATGACCTGCAAATCTATGTAAGCGGTCAAAAGGTAGGAGAGCGAGTAAAAGCAAGCATACAGCATTTTATCGAGCGGACACTCAGGCTCAAGGTCAACGCCGGTAAAAGTGCAGTATCAAGGCCTTGGGAGAGGACATTTCTGGGGTTTACGTTCAGTCCCAAAACGCCACATAAAATTAAGGTGGCGGATAAAGCCTTATCAAAATTAAAAGATAAAGTTAGGGAGCTGAGCCGTCGGACGAGAGGTCTTAATATTGTTAAAATCATCGCGGATTTAAAGAGAAGCCTGCTTGGTTGGAAAGCATACTTCGATATAGCCGAAGTATTGAGTCCGCTGCGTGATATTGATAAATGGATACGACGAAAGTTACGGTGTTATCTGTGGAAGCAATGGGGGCGTTCTGGCTATCGACAACTAAGAAGCCGTGGGGTTGACAGGCAACTTGCTTGGAATACAGCCAAGTCAGCGAAAGATCCATGGCGAATTAGTGGAAGCAAAGCGCTTTATTTTGCTTTACCAAACAGGTAGTTTAGACACATGGGGCTGCCTGAGATATCAAATCGGGCAGCAAATGAAGAATAAGAAAATGAACCGCCGTGCTACGTGATCCGTATGGCCGGTGGTGTGGGAGGAGAGGTGTCGTGAGGCATCTCCCTATCCCGATTATAGCTTTTCTGACATTGGAGGTTATTTTGAAAAAGTGGATGATAATTTTTTCTTTGTTTGTTATTTCTCAGTTTACGTATGGCGAAGAAATTGATCTTACAAAATTCGGACAAAGTTATTTTAAAGCCTGGAAGGCTACACAATCACCTTACGCAAAAAAGAAAGATCTCGAACATTATTTGTCATTTCTTGCTGACGATGTAGGTCATCAGCATATTCCATATGATAATGATGATTCTCGCTTACCTTCTGGCAAACAGGATATAAGAAAAGGTATGACGTTTTTTCTTGGTTCGCATCAAACCTATTCGGCAAAACTGAATAACGTCATCCCTGCTCATAACGCGGTTGTAATTACGTATATGACGTCCAGCAGCGGTATTCATCCGCAAACAGGTGAAAAAATGAGTTTAAATTACGCCACAATGGAAGTACTGGAAATAGAAAATGGTAAAGTTTCTGTAATCAGAAAATATGAAGAATGAGCAGGGGTTCAGCAAATAAGGATAGGCATAGTCGTAACGAAGCCTGCGCCTTAGCAACTGATGTAACCACTTCAAAAACATAGGTTATCCAGAAGGCATTTTCTTCAGGATGAACAGTTTATCGTAAATCGATTTTATCGTCGGAGCGGGAGGCGAAGCCAAAGGCGGCGCAAGTATTTAACACGAAATGCTTCCGCGAAATTAAAAAAGCAGGGCTTGTCTATTTACCTGCGTCCGGGCGAAGCCAGTGAAGGGGTCAGATGAAACATAACAACAGAGCCGCGCGAAGGAAAACCTCACGCGCGGAAATTGACGAGGGGCTGCCGGATAAGTATATATATTATTGCGCATAAACAACGCTAACAACTATTTTTCGGGAGAATTTATATGAACAAGCCCAGCGGAAACCCGTGGTTTGACACTTTTTTTGCACGCAAAACTACCACTAAAGTTGCTAATCAGAACCTAAGGGGTAAAACCGTTATCTTTACTGGTGGTACCGACGGCATGGGCAGAGCCGCCGTTGAGCGTTTCGCTGAAATGGACGCTGATATCTGTTTATTCGGCAGAAACCCGGACAAAACCGAGCGTGTTGTCGGCGAGCTCAAAGCGGCCGGTTACAGCGGAAGTATCAGTGCCGTTCAATGCGATTTAAGCTCATTAAGCCAGGTTCGCCGGGCCGCCGGGACAGTACTCAAGCAATATCCGTATATCCATTATCTGATTAACTGCGCCGGTATTAACGCTAACCGGCGCCAACTTTCCGAGGATGGCTTCGAGCTGAACTTTGCGGTCAACTACCTGGCGCCGTTTTTACTTACGGAATTATTACTGGAGCGAGTTAAAGCAACTCCGGCGGGCAGAATTATCAATGTCACATCCGCGACTCAGAAGCTGGCCGAACTTAAATTTGATGACTTGCAAAGAGAAAACAACTGGTCGCTATTTGCCAGTTACGCTCAGGCTAAACTGTGCCTGATTATGTACGGCCGCAATCTGGCAAAACGGCTGCAAGACACGGATACCAGCATCAACAGTCTTAATCCGGGTTATATCCGCACCAGCCTTGGCCGTGATACCACAGGAGTAGCGCGGCTGTTTTATCGTCTGTTTGGTCACCTGGCGGCGCCTTGCTGGGTCGGCGGTGAACGCGTTGTGGCCGCGGCGCTGGACGCTGAATATCTGTCAGCCCGCGGCCAATATATTTACGAAGATATGTTGCTTGAGCCCAATCCGCAGGCGCTGGCGGATGACAGTGTGGCGCGCCTGATGAGTATCAGCCGTGAAATGGCAGGCCTCGCTGATCGGTAACGCATAAATATCTATAGTATCAAATTATGAATCACTACTATGAACAAACAAGCTTTTACGGATTTCTGCTACCGGCAACTAATCCGGCTTTTCGGAGAATCGCGGCGCAATTTGCGTAATGAACGTAAAAAACATCATATAGAAGGCTTACTGCACGCCGGTGTGTTAATGGATGTATTTACCCGTGGACAAGCCCGGTTAATGATGGAGCAAGCGCATGTTGAAGTCTTTGGTGAAACTATTGAAGAGCGGCAACATAACAAAACAGCGCTAAAGCAAGCCATTGTAGAAGGTAATGATGACTATATTGATATTCCGGCATTTATTCGCCAGGGCGGCCCGAAGGTAAAGTAAGAGCCTGTCCCGGAATAACTTCGGTGTTTTGCTGTCGTTTATTTTCGGCTTATAGCAAGACGGAGAAAGCGTGGTGAAGTGAGTACCGGCATACACAACCGCCGTTACTTCGTTCAGAGTGACGGAACTTAACTCTTCGCGCCTTGATATCGGAATGTTAAGCAGCAACAAATCGGGAAGTTAGTTCGCGGCAGACCTTTCTGACCGCCTGTCGCGGCTTAATATAACGACTTAATCTATAGCATAGAAAATCAAGCTAACTTGATCTCCGTTACTGTGATTAATTCAAAAGTCTAATAAATCGAAAATTGTTTCCTACACTTAATACTCGACGTACCTGAAGCCTCGGTTTCAGTTACCGGGAGTATGAGTGCCTTTTAACCATGATTCAGTAATGGAGTGTGTAACATGTCCGACAAAAAGCTGACAACAGCCTTTGGCTGCCCTGTAGCTCACAATCAACATATCGCTACCGCAGGTCCGCAAGGTCCGCAATTATTACAAGACGTTTGGTTCTTAGAAAAAATGGCTCACTTTGACAGAGAAGTGATCCCCGAACGCCGCATGCATGCCAAAGGCTCAGGCGCTTACGGTACTTTTACTGTCACCCATGACATTACCAAATACACTAAGGCCGCTATTTTTTCTGAAATCGGTAAAAAGACTGAACTGTTCGCGCGTTTTACCACGGTTGCCGGTGAACGAGGAGCCGCCGATGCGGAGCGCGATATTCGCGGCTTTGCCGTAAAATTTTATACCGAGCAAGGCAACTGGGATCTCGTCGGTAACAATACACCGGTCTTTTTTTTACGTGATCCCCTAAAGTTTCCGGATCTCAACCACGCGGTAAAACGTGACCCTAAAACCAATATGCGCAGCGCCAAAAACAACTGGGATTTCTGGACATCACTGCCCGAAGCGCTTCACCAAATCACTATTACCATGAGCGACCGCGGCATTCCGGCTACATACCGGCATATGAACGGTTACGGCAGTCATACGTTCAGTTTTATCAATGCAAAAAATGAACGCTACTGGGTTAAATTCCATTTTAAAACTCAGCAAGGTATTAAGAATTTAACCGATGCTGAGTCGCAAGCCGTTATCGGTAAAGACCGTGAGAGCCATCAAAAGGATCTGTTTGACAGTATCGAAAACGGAGACTTTCCAAAGTGGATTTTAAAAGTACAGGTGATGCCCGAAGCGGAGGCCAAAAAAGTGAGTTATGATCCGTTCGATCTCACTAAGGTCTGGCCGCACGACGACTTCCCGCTGACAGAAGTGGGCGTACTTGAGCTAAACAAAAATCCGGAGAACTTTTTTGCCGAGGTTGAGCAATCAGCCTTTAACCCCGCGAGCGTCGTTCCCGGTATTGGTTTTTCACCGGATAAAATGCTGCAAGGCCGCCTGTTCTCTTACGGTGACGCTCAGCGTTACCGTTTAGGGGTGAATCATCACTTGATCCCGGTTAATGCGCCGCGCTGCCCGGTGAATGCGTATCATAGAGACGGCTACATGCGAGTCGATGATAATCAAGGCGGAAAACTCGGCTACCAGCCTAATGATCAAGGCGAATGGGAAGAGCAAAGAGAATATGCTGATCCGGCACTCGCACTTGAGGGTGCCGCTGGTCACTGGGATCATACGGATAACGACCATTTCACTCAGCCGGGTAACTTGTTCCGCATTATGCCGGCGGATGAACAGCAACGCCTGTTTGAAAACACCGCCAGGGCAATGGACGGCGTGCCAATAGAAATTCAGACGCGTCATGTGCTTCATTGCCTGAAAGCCGATAAAAATTACGGCTTAGGCGTGGCAAAAGCGATAGAGCTGTCTCAGGCTTATCTTGATGATCTACTGAAACAGTTATAACCGAAACCGAATGCTGACGCTGAAACGTCAGCGTCAGCATTCAAATCAAGTTAGGCGCAGTTCCTCTCATACGACGACTTCAGATACACCTTCTATCACTTAGTGATCCTCACCCGCTTTGACTTTTAAACAGTTTCAGTTAGATTGAAAAGCCGGTATCACAATCAGAGATAATGCCATGCGACCCAATCAGCGCAATGATTTAATCAATCAATATAACTCAGCGTTAATTATTATCGATGTTCAAGGTAAGCTCGCGCGGCTGGCGCACGAAAGTGAGCGATTACACAAAAACATCAAGCTATTGATTCAGGGGGCGCGGTTATTAGAAATCCCCGTTTTCTGGTTAGAGCAACTCCCTGATAAACTCGGAAGAACCTCAACAGAAATCGCCGAATTACTCCCCCCCTCACTCAGCCCTATCGAAAAAAAACATTTCAGCGCCTGGCGAAATGAAGAGTTTAAGCATGCTATTGAGCATTCAGGTAAGACTCATTTCCTTGTAACCGGTATTGAAGCGCATATTTGTGTTTATCAGACTTGTAAGGATCTGCAAAACAACGGGTTTCAATGCCATATTATTCGTGATGCCGTTTCATCCCGCACTCAGGAAAACAAAACCTGCGGCATCAAAATGATGCTTGACTGCGGCGCTAACTTATCAAATACCGAAGCGAGCCTGTTTGAGTTACAGCACATCGCCGAAGGCGAACGCTTCAGACAGCTTATAAAACTGATTAAGTAAATGTCATTGTCACTCCGGGTGCGGTGACAATTGTTTCACCTTAAGCTAGAATGCCTTTCCTTAAATTCGCTTCACGATGCCGCAAATTCTATGAGCACAGACATCAGTTCACTTTCAGATTCTTACCTGCAGCGATTCTCAGGTATCGGCCGTTTATACGGTCAGCCGGCGCTGATAAAATTTGCCCGTTCACACCTTGTGGTTATCGGTATTGGCGGCGTCGGTACTTGGGTTGCTGAGTCGCTGGCCCGCTCGGGGATCGGACGAATCAGTCTGATTGATCTTGATGATATCTGTGTGACAAACACCAATCGTCAGATTCACGCCCTTAAGGAAACCATAGGCCAATCGAAAGTGGAAGTGATGGCAAAGCGTATTAAAGCAATTAATCCTGACTGCGTTGTCAATGAGATTGAGGATTTTATTACGTCAGACAACCTAACTGACTATTTGGTATCAGCTGAAGCCGGCGGCGATATTGATTTTGTGATCGACTGTATCGATACCGTAAAACAAAAAGCGGCGCTTATCGCCTGGTGCAAACGCTATAAATTGCCGATCGTCACTGTAGGCGGCGCCGGCGGGCAAATGGATCCGACGCAAATTCAGCTCAGAGATCTGGCGAAAACCCGTCAGGATCCGTTATTGGCCAAGGTAAGAAACTTACTGCGCCGGGAATATAATTTCGCTAAAAACACCCGTCGCCGCTTTGGAGTTGACGCGGTATTTTCAACTGAGCAACTGGTATACCCGCAAGCGGACGGTTCAGTCTGCTTCAGTAAAGCCGGCTCTGACGGCAATATGCGGATGGATTGCGCCTCTGGTTTCGGGGCGATCACTACCGTAACCGGCACCTTTGGCTTTGTTGCGGTCAGCGGGGCATTAAAGAAACTGGCGGCCAAGGCCGGTTAATCTTAACTTTTTGTAACTGTTCAGCCTGAACTGACGTTATGAGAACAAGATAATCAATGTATTTTAGAATAAAAAACCCAATTTTAATGGCAGTTTTAACTATCTGAATTAATCAGATAAGCTCTAAACTTAACATCTGTTATTAAGCTGTAAATATTTTCCGATCCGCTGATTTTATTAAAAGTTACATAGCTCAGTAGTTACAATTTTTTAGCTTAAAAGAATTACTGTCCGAAATGACCTTCCGATTTGTTACCGCTTAACATTGCCGATATCAAGGCAATAAGTGTGAAGTTCAGACACTCTGAACGAAGTAACGACAGCTTTGTATGCCGGTCATTTTTTCCGCGTTTAAAAGCGCCGCCGACCGCTTTTTTTCGGGGGGAGGTATGGGGGAATTACGGGACAGATTTTTAGCCGACGACTCACAAGCCATTACTGGCATATTTAATGCTTTAGGTTTTGAGTAACATTTTTATGGCAGTCGGATATCAAGATGAAGAAGTTTAACTTTGGTTCGCTGAACTTATTCTCAGGACAACGGATGTTTAAATCCGTGTTATGGTTTGTCGCCTTATGTGCCGGTTTGTTGTTTTTGCCTGAAGCCTTACTCAGCAAACTTGGCCTATTTGAGATAATTCAGCAGCACAATCATTTTGTCGGATTAGGCTTAATCATCGGCAGCGCCTATTTCTGTAGCCGTATTTTTGACTATCTGCTGGATATTGCTATCCGCCATTACAGTGATAAGCAAGCCAAAAACGCCATTGAAAATAAAATCCATTATTTGGATCCGGCAGAACGGGCTGTTTTACGAGAGTTTTTCCTGCAAAGCAGCGCGGTTCTCACTTTGCCTAAAGATGATATCGCGGTGAACAGCTTACAGAAAGCTCACATTCTGGAATGCGTTGGCAATGAGTTACATTATGCGATCCAAGGACCAACCGCTGATTTTAAAATTTCATTTAAAGCTCGCGGCTACCTCAATCGCCGGATTTTGCGTTTACCCAATGGCAAGCCTGATGAATTAGAGTTACAGAAGCTGATAAATGCGAGACCCGCTTTTATTCATAGTCTGGTACAGCAGCGTAAACAAGCCGCGTAGCCTACGGCAGCCCTCGTAAATAAGACCAATGAAAGCGCCCGCCGCAAGCAGCGGGGTGTCGCTCTTCATTATCATCGGTTAGGGTCTGGCATCACTGCCCGCCTCTCTGACCCCAGAGAAAGACGTCCCCCCTTTCAGAGACATCAGAGGGCAGCACATTAGCTCAATCATAACCGGTTATCATGGAGGGCATAAGCTGAAAGACGGGATGATTACGTTCATTAAAGATAAGTATAATCTGACGTTTGCCGCCAGTAAATTTAACCGGGGCGAGCTGATCCTGGCCGAACCGCCCTGACAAGAAACGGGGTAAAATCGAGTCAGAAGTAATATTTTCAATCCGTTGTAAAGAGCGTTCTTTCTCAAGCAGGCAGCCATCTTTAGCGTGTTGGAATTGATACCCCTAAATCTGAAGCGGCATCCTTTGACGGAATACCTTCTGGTAATCTCTTAGCGGCTGCTGTTTTGGAGTCTGTCATTCTTCTCTTACGTCCTCCAACACTTCCTCGTTTTCTTTCTGCGTCCAATCCCGCTTTCGTTCTTTCAGGCATTAATTCCCGTTCCATTTGGGCAAGACTTGCCATTACATGAAAAAGAACTTTCCGGCAGGAGTTGATGGGTCAATATTATCGAAAAAACTTATAGCCCGATACTTAAGATTGTTATTGAAAAGCCGCGATGACTGATAAGAAACCGGCAAAGAAATATAAAGGGTGATAAATGATTTATCCCCTTATAAACTTAAATAAGCCGGGATTGGCTTATTTAAGCGGCTGATTATAAGTTTTTTCGTCACTTCCGATAAAGACGGAGTTCATGTGAATTTTTGATTTTACTGATAAAAGACGCCGGATACCGGCCTGCGCCGGTATGACAAAATCAAAAAACAATTTTCAGCCGGCTACTTACCGTGCATTTTTTGATACAGATTACAGGAACACACTCATGGATGAATTGAAAAACCTGCTGTTTTTAGCGCCTCGGCCTGATCAGCGCAATATCGCCACCCTAGCCGCGTCAGCGGGATTTACGGTCACTCTGATTGACCGTCTTGAGGACGCGCTCAGTTATTATCCGCACGCGGCCAACATTTTATTCGTGCCGGAACAACTCATCATCACAAACGCCGGTATTTATGACGGCTTCGTCAGCAGTGCCTATTCTGAGTTTACCCGAGTCGTATATGATTCAGATATTAATGAGGAAACTGAAGTACAGTATTTAAAACAGAACATTTCGGAGGTGCTCTCTAAAAACACGGGAATAGACCTTTATCTCAGGGCATTGACGGCATTAAACTCTGGCGAAAAGTGGTACAGCCGTCAAGCTCTGGCAGCGGCCGTCGATTCAATCTCATTCAGTCGTTCAGCCGCAGGTCAGCATACTCATCTGTCAATTCACTCAAACTTATCATTAAAAGAGAAAGTCACTTTAGAACTTCTCTCCCAAGGGCTGACAAACCAGGAAATCGCCGAGGAAATGCGGATCAGCGAAAACACGGTAAAAGCCCATATCTCCTCGCTGTACCGGAAAACCAATTGCCGGAATCGAGTTGAACTGACCAAACTATCCAAGAGTTAGCTCAGAGCTAACTCATAGCCTCGTTTCGCTTTACTGTCGTTTCCGGCCCGGGCGGACAAATGAGCCGTGATGCTTTTTGCAAGCCTGAATAAATCCGCGTCACAGCCCTCAAGCAGCTCTAACTCCGTCTCGCGGATCTTGACTTTCTTATCATCGCAAAGAATTTCACCGACATCCAGAGCCATCTCAATTTTGCTGTCACCGACTAAAGTATGCCACTTAGTACGAACAAAGTTAGTTTCAAAAAGAATTTCAAGCCGCTTTTGAATGCCTTCTATATCGGCTCCCGCGGGCCAGATGGTCGCGGGAAACAGCGCTAAGTCAGGTACATCGGACTCAAAAGGAATATCTACGCTGAATTCGGGACGTCGGTGAAGTCCGTTTACGACTTTACCGGCGGTTTTAACGGTTTGCTCTTTTCTATTTTTGAACCGCCTGATCCTTAAGCCCGTATTCCAGTGACGCAGTTCAATCTGTCCGGTATCAAAATACTGATTAATCAGCAATTGCTCCCCGATAAACTCAGCGTTTTCGGTATTATTCAACACATCTTTTGCCTTTAGCAGATCATGTTCTTTAATCATTAACTTTATTTCTGTTTCAATACTCATATTCCGCGCGATCTGTCATTAAACATTCATCATTCAGTCATACCGGTGACACTATGTAACATTTCTGTCATATTTATCCGGCAATATGTCACCCGCGGTAACAGGTAAGCTGTCGTAAAAACGGAAACTGTGTCATTAAAATAGCCTCAGCGCTGTTTTTTCGGGCGCAACAAGGTCACAATAAGCCGGATTAATCAGCTCAACTGTGAAAACGCAGTTTCAAAACGCGAATGCTTAGGTTAATATTCGCCCGCTTTCCACACAGATGGAATAACTAAAACAGCCACCAACGGGAAACCCGATTACCGATAAGGTAAGCTGGATATTTTCAAATTAAATAGGTACACGGCAATGCCAGTAAACTCTATTTTAGGCGTGTTTGCAAAATCGCCAATTAAGCCTCTTCAGGAGCACATTGATACGGTATTCGATTGCGCGTCGGTTCTGACACCATTTTTCCAGGCGGCCAATCAGGGCAACTGGGACGAAGCCGTTAAACTTCGCAAGAAAATCAGCAGTACTGAACGCAAAGCCGACGTTTTGAAGCGTGATATTCGTCTTCAGCTGCCGGGAGGCTTATTTATGCCTGTTGAGCGTACCGATCTGCTTGAGCTTGTAACTCAGCAAGATAAAATCGCTAACAAAGCTAAAGACATCTCCGGTCGCGTAATCGGCCGTAATATTACGATTCCGCAACAACTTCAAGAACTGTTCTCCGCCTATCTCTCGCGTTGTCTGGACGCCGTATATATGGCCAAAGAAGCCATCAACGAGCTGGACGATCTTCTTGAGGCCGGTTTCCGCGGACGCGAAGTCGACTTAGTGGAAAAAATGATTCACCAACTCGACAACATCGAGGACGACACCGACGATTTGCAAATCCAGCTAAGACGCCGGCTTTTTGATATGGAATCCGAGCTGAATCCGGTCGACGTTATGTTCCTTTATAAAATTATCGAATGGGTCGGAGATTTAGCGGATTTAGCTGAACGTGTCGGCTCTCGTTTAGAGCTTATGCTCGCCCGTGTATAACTAGTTTTCAAGGTTTATAAAAATGGTTGATGTATTAGTCACCAACGGCTCATGGCTGATTGCTTTCGCGGCCGCTTTCGGATTTCTGATGGCATGGGGTATCGGTGCCAATGACGTAGCTAACGCAATGGGAACCTCTGTGGGTTCAAATGCGATTACAATTAAGCAGGCGATCATCATCGCAATGATTTTTGAGTTTGCCGGCGCCTATCTGGCCGGCGGCGAAGTTACCAGCACGATACGTAAAGGGATCATTGACTCAGGATATTTTACTGACGCACCTGAGTTGCTGGTTTACGGTATGATCGCGTCATTACTGGCCGCCGGTTTATGGCTGGTATTAGCGTCCGCGCTGGGCTGGCCGGTATCCACCACTCACTCTATAATCGGCGCTATTGTCGGCTTCGCCGCTGTGGGTGTAGGCACGCAAGCCGTTGAATGGGCGAAAGTCGGCGGCATCGTCGGCTCCTGGATCATTACTCCGGCGATTTCAGGCTTTATCGCTTTCTTAATTTTCCAAAGCGTGCAAAAGCTGATTTTCAATACTGATAACCCGCTAGCCAATGCTAAACGTTATGTGCCGTTGTACATGGCATTCGCGGGCTTTGTCATGTCAGTGGTGACCATTACCAAAGGATTAAAGCACATCGGCTTGAAATTCACTGCCTTTGAAGCTTATGCCTTAGCGGTGGTCATCGCGATTATCGTGGGTGTCATCGGTAAGCTGGTTATCTCGCGCCTGAAAATGAATGAAAAATTAGACAAGCACGACCACTTCGGTAACGTTGAAAAAGTATTTGCCGTACTGATGTTGGTGACCGCTTGCTGTATGGCATTCGCTCACGGCTCTAACGATGTCGCCAACGCGATCGGCCCTCTGGCCGCGGTAGTATCCATCGTTGAGAACGGCGGTGAAATTACTAAGAAAGCGGCGCTGGCATGGTGGATTCTTCCTCTGGGCGGTTTCGGTATCGTGATGGGGCTGGCGGTCTTTGGCAGGCGCGTTATGCAAACCATCGGCAAAAACATCACTCACTTAACACCGAGCCGCGGTTTCGCCGCCGAGCTCGCGGCGGCGTCAACCGTTGTCATCGCGTCAGGTACGGGTCTGCCAATCTCTACCACACAAACGCTCGTGGGCGCGGTACTGGGCGTAGGCATGGCACGCGGTATCGCCGCGATTAACCTGAGCGTTGTCCGTAACATCGTGGTGTCCTGGGTGGTTACACTGCCCGCCGGCGCGGCGCTGTCAATTTTGTTCTTCTTTATGATTAAAGGCATCTTCAGTTAGGAACCCCGCAGTTCAAAAAATACCAATTTAAACACTTCATTGGTCATACCCGCGAAGGCCGGGAACGCGATTACGACCGTTATGCCGGTCATCCGGCGGCTTTTGACAATTATCAAAAGGCGCCGCAGTGACGGCGCGGTTGTTACGCGCTATTGCGACGTCCCTCAGAACATAATTGATATAAATCACAGAACGGAGGCAAGCATTCGTGCTTCCCTCTTGCATTAAGTAGAGCAAATCCATAGCATTACGAATACTGTATTTTCGAGTGAGATCGTATTCGTGTTAAGAAAGCTTGCCCTTTTTCTGTGCTGTTCAATTTTACCCCCGCAGATACACGCCGAAGAGACGCGCTATGTTTCTGAAAACATTTATGTCTATTTGCATTCCGGGCCCGGCTCACAATATAAGATCATAGGCAGTGTCGCCGCGGGCAGACAAATCCAATTACTTCCTGAGGAACCTGAAAACGGTTACTCTAAAATTCTCGACAGCAGAAATCGTGAAGGCTGGATTCAAACCAGCATGATTGTGAAAGCTCCCACTTTCCGTGTGATTCAGCCGCGGCTGGAGCAGCAGAACGAGTCCCTGCGGCGGCAGCTTGAAGCGGCCGAAACCGGCGCCGCCGGGGCCTCGCGGCACGCCGCCGGCCTGGAAACCCGATTGGCGGCGCAAATCAAAGCTCGTCAGACGGCGGAAACCGGCCTTAAACAGGCTCAGATTCAGCTTGCTTCCGTCAGGCGGGATGAGAAATATCGTTTCTGGCGTGAGGGCGGGATGATTGCCGGCGCGGGCTTATTAACCGGTCTGATCCTGGCTTACCTCCCCAGGCCGGTTAGAAAAAGAAAAACCAACTGGTAATTCGTTACAGAGCCGCGATAAACAGCGGCTCTTGCTTCTGAGCTGAGAACAGTGCCGCGACGTAAACCGTGACCCGTTCTCACCCTTAATGCTGCGGCGGTTTTCTGGCCTCGTCTATCTGCTCCCGGAATTTCAGCATTTGGCCTTTGAAAAGATTAACCACGGCCTTAGACGTCTCTCCGGTGTTACCGCTAAGCTTTCTGAACCAGCCGACAGAGGCTTCGCCTGAGGGGTTGGGCAGACCCTGATCATTCATCCATTGTTCTTTTCCTTTTTTATCAGTATTTCGGCAGGCGGCCACGGCCTCGCCGCCGACGAACTTAACCTTATAAGCTCTGGCAGTTCGCCGCGCTCTGACAAAAACGATTACTAAGCCGGCATCTATCGGAATGTCCCTGTACGGAACGCCCGCGATATCCTGACCGTCAGTTTGCTGATATGACAAATAATCGTTATAGGCTTTCCATTCGCCGGCGGGGTTTTCGTGACTTAAACTGGCCATAAAACTTCCTCAGAACTCAAAAGCGGTGACAGGGACGGAAAAACCCGGACATCTTAGAAGATACCGCTGAATATTTCACCACAGAGATGACTGAAAAGTGTTTTAAATCACATTTTACCGGTATAATCCGCCCGAATTCCAAGATTGTATACAAAACCGGAGATTGAGCGTCGCCATATTCGGCTGATGATTAACTTCGAATAATAATAGCGGCACAGTGCCTTACGGGTCTGCTTACAAATTAGTTAACACGTTTATTCATAAGTGATTTTTACGGCAGCACCTCGGGTTCAAGATGGAAGCATAACTATGTTCAAAGCGAGTGAAGTTCTGGCCGGTCGTTACGACAACGCCGACCTCTCTGAGTTGTTCCGAGCAATTACTGATAACTATGCGGTAGATGAGGAGCAATATCTGTCTGAGCTGATTCAGCTGGTACCCTCAGCGGAAACAGAAATTAATCGCGTGACTCAGCGCGCGCATGACCTTGTCCGAAAAGTGCGTCAGTATGAAAAGAAAGGCTTGATGGTCGGCATCGACGCTTTCCTTCAGCAGTACAGCCTTGAGACTCAGGAAGGCATTATTCTGATGTGCCTCGCGGAAGCGCTGCTTCGTATCCCTGACTCGGCGACGGCGGACGCGCTGATTGAAGATAAGCTTTCAGGCGCTAAATGGGATCAGCACATCAGTCAGAGTGACTCGGTGCTGGTTAACGCTTCAACCTGGGGGTTAATGCTTACCGGTAAAATCGTTAAGCTCGACCAGAACTCCCAAGGCAGGCCAAGCCGCTTACTGGGCAGACTGGTTAACCGCCTGGGTGAGCCCGTTATTCGTCAGGCCATGCTGGCGGCGATGAAAATCATGGGTAAGCAGTTTGTTCTCGGCCGGAACATCAAAGAAGGCTTAAAGAACAGTGAAGCTAAGCGAAAACTGGGTTACACCCACAGTTACGACATGCTCGGTGAGGCGGCGCTGACGCAAAAAGACGCGAAAAAATACTTTAACGATTACGCCGACGCCATCCGCGCTTTAGGCGGGCGAAACTACAACGAGTCCGAAGCGCCTCGCCCGACGGTGTCAATTAAACTGACCGCGCTTCATCCTCGTTATGAGGCGGCGAATACCGATCGGACGCTTACCGAGCTTTACGACAGAGTCATCGAGCTTATCACGCTCGCCCGCGGCGTTAACGTCGGTATTCAAATCGACGCCGAGGAAGCCGACCGTCTTGAGCTGTCCCTGAAACTGTTCCGCAAACTTTACCGGTCTCAGGCCGCCAGAGGCTGGGGATTATTAGGTATCGTGGTTCAGGCTTACTCAAAACGAGCTCTGCCGGTGTTAATATGGTTAAACCGGCTCGCGAAAGAGCAGGGCGATGAGATCCCGCTTCGTCTTGTGAAAGGCGCCTACTGGGACAGCGAGCTGAAATGGGCGCAGGAAAACGGTGAGAGAGGCTATCCGCTTTACACTCGTAAGTCCGGCACTGACGTTTCCTATCTGGCTTGCGCGCGCTTCTTATTATCAGAACAAACCCGTGGTTACATTTACCCGCAATTCGCCACCCATAATGCGCAGACCGTCGCGAGCATCACGGATATGGCCGGCGATCGCCAATATGAGTTCCAGCGTCTGCACGGCATGGGTGAGGAGCTTTACGACACCATCCTCGCGGAAGCGGGCGTAAAAACGGTTCGTATCTACGCGCCGATCGGCGCCCATAAGGATCTGCTGCCGTACCTTGTCCGCCGCTTATTAGAAAACGGCGCCAATACCTCTTTCGTACATAAGCTTGTCGACCCGAAAACACCGATTGAGTCTCTGGTGGCTCATCCGCTGACGACATTGACCGGTTTTAAGACCCTGGCTAATAACAAAATCGTTCTCCCGGACGATATTTTCGGTGAGGAGCGTAAAAACTCCAAGGGAATGAATATGAATATCGCCTCTGAATCTGAGCCGTTTCTCAAAGCGCTGGATCAATATAAGGACACCAGGTGGCAGGCAGGTCCGATCGTTGACGGTGAGACACCTGAAGGCGAAAAAGTTGATGTGGTAAGCCCGTTTGACACCCGTGAGTCAGTGGGCCAGGTTGTCCGCGCTGACGACCGTGCCGTTGAGCGGGCCGTGAGCTCAGCTTACGGTGCGTTTGATTCATGGGCAAGAACGCCGGTTGAAGAGCGCGCTGACGCGCTGCGCAAGTTAGCCGACTTGCTGGAGGAAAACCGTGAGGAGCTTATAGCTCTGTGTACCCGGGAGGCGGGTAAAAGCGTGCGCGACGGCATTGATGAAGTGCGCGAGGCGGTGGATTTCTGCCGTTACTACGCGGTTAACGCTGAGAAAATGATGAGCGGGCCTGAGGTCATGCCGGGTCCGACAGGTGAGCTGAATGAGCTTTTCCTGCGCGGCCGCGGCGTGTTCGCCTGTATCAGCCCCTGGAACTTCCCGTTAGCGATTTTCTTAGGCCAGATTACGGCGGCGCTGGCGACAGGCAACACCGTCATCGCCAAACCCGCCGAGCAGACTTGTATCGTGGGTTATCGCGCGGTTCAACTCGCGCACCAAGCGGGTATTCCCAAGCAGGTACTGCAATTCCTGCCGGGAACGGGTGCCGATGTCGGATCGAAAATCACGGCTGACAGGCGTATCGGCGGCGTATGTTTCACCGGCTCAACCGCCACGGCTAAACGCATTAACCTGACACTCGCGAACCGCGACGGCGCTATTATTCCGCTTATCGCCGAAACCGGCGGTCAGAATGCCATGGTGGCGGACTCGACCTCACAACCTGAGCAAGTGGTCAATGACGTCGTGTCCTCATCTTTCACCAGCGCCGGGCAACGCTGCTCGGCGTTACGTGTGCTGTATATTCAGGAAGATATCGCTGATCGCGTTATTGATGTGATGCGCGGCGCCATGGAGGAGCTCAGCATCGGTCACCCGGGGCTGATTAAAACCGACGTGGGCCCGGTGATTGACGCCGCCGCGCGAACCAACCTGAACGCGCATATCAACCATATCAGGCAGGCGGGCAAGCTTATCAAACAAGTTGATCTTCCCGCCGGCACAGAGCACGGCCACTTTGTCGCGCCGACGGCTGTCGAGATTGATTCAATTAAGGTATTAGAAAAAGAGCACTTCGGCCCGATTTTACATGTCATCCGCTACAACAGCGGCGATCTGGATAAAGTGATCGCGGATATCAACAGCACGGGCTTTGGCCTGACGCTGGGCATTCACAGCCGTAACGAAGGTCACGCACTGGAAATCGCGGATAAGGTGGATGTCGGAAACGTTTACATTAACCGTAACCAGATCGGTGCCGTAGTCGGCGTGCAGCCGTTCGGCGGTCAGGGCTTGTCAGGTACCGGACCTAAGGCCGGCGGCCCGCATTACCTGACCCGCTTCGTGACCGAAAAAACACGCACCAATAACATTACCGCTATCGGGGGTAACGCGACGTTACTTTCTCTCGGTGACAGTGAGGGTTAGTACCCTCAGCCGTATCCGGAGCAGGCCAGAACCGCTCCGGCTTACTTTTAACACGCTGTGATTCAGAACCTTTTTTTGAATGCTGCCGCGGATTTTCTTTAGTTTCGCAATCCTCAGAAGGTGTTACTTTTTTCCCGTTACGTCTTTTGTGTTCTACGATTACCCAACTCTCAGCCTCCGTGACTTCATACTCACTCACATCAGCGGGTTTAAAGTTTTTCATTGTCTCACGGGCATCCACCTTGTAACGGTTAAGCGGAGCCCCGAAGTAACAGTTTGCGCTGATTGTGTCACGGTTTAATCCCCGCGCTACCGAACGGGCGTACCGCGGTTTTTGAGAACGGTGAAAAGATTCTATTCTTTGCATATCCTTAACCGACCAATGCGCTGAAAGCTCACCTCTGAACCTTTCAAATTTAGCGGTATATCTTTCAAAGACCCTTCGATCTTTATAAACCGTGACCCGCCCCCTCAGAACGTGATCAGGCAAGCCGCGCCCTTGTTGAGCGTTCTCCCACGCAATCATACACTCAGTATCTCTGTTTATCTGAAATCCGAAAGTCATCGTCACAGCCCCGCCGTTCAAAAACCGTTCGATTATAAATCAGCTCCTGCTAATTAAGCTACACGTTCGGGATGAATGATCAAACAAAAGGTAATGACGGCCTTGTTCATTTAATTTTCTCATCAGGGCTGACGCTGACGCCCCGGCAAAAGACCGATATCAGCAGCATAACAGCTTAACTTTGTCGATTTTGAACCCCGAAAAAATTAATTGAGTAATTGAGATTCAATTTAATATAGATTTATGCGGCAGAGTCAATGTAACCGAATAGTTAATAATGAACCGCCAAAACGAGGTTAGCTCGTTTTATCATGAAATCCGAAGTCGTTTTAATTGCGATATTCCCAAAGAGGCTGATGGTCAGGTATTGCGTGTTGCCAACAAATTCGCCTTACTTGCGGCTGCGGGTGAGCTGGCCATTAAATGGAATATACTCGATTGGCAAACAGACGCTTGCTTTTATTCTTGCCGTAAACTGTTTTTTAAATGGCTTGATAGTCGAGGTGGCGTGAATTCAGAGGAAGATCTACAAGCCATAGAGCGAGTTCGTAGCTTCATTGAGCAATATGCTTCGAGCCGTTTTGCGCTTCTAAAAACAGGGTGGAGCAGGGCGGGATCGCGCTTTTTGTCTTGAAAAAATAATTTAAATTATGTTGAACTTTCTTAAAAGTCGATGATCAGATCATTAAATTAATACTGATTTAAGTTTGATTATGGACTTTATGGAAGAGATTGAACACCTAAACTTCTATCGGATGCAGAGGCCAATCACCAAGCTTTGCATTTTGAAAGTGGCCTTGCGCCCATTGTTTATGATCAAAAATTGACATTATTCGCCTACTCTTTGTGAAGGAATTTATTGATCAGATCAACGGGTTTTAAAAAAGTTCAATTTAATTTAGATTTGTGTAGAAGAATCAGCTCTAAAACCCCTGTCATAGCTGATTTTTATTGAGGGTATGCTTAAGTTTCACGCCCATTCGTGTTTTAAGTTTTAATTGATTAATCATTTTCTTTTTATTAAATTGAGTATTAGCAGCATCTCCAAATACTTTAAAAAACTGATCATTGTCTGCACTAATTATAGGGGATAAAAGTTTAAACCCAGCTCGTGTTGTTTTTTTCTCAATTGTGCTAGTTGTATTTAATGCTTCTGGGTGAAACTGTGTAAGAATAACAGGTGATGCAGTGCTCAATTTATTAACGCCACACATAGTATAGCTGACTCTTCTACACAAATCTAAATTAAATTGAACTTTTTTAAAACCCGTTGATCTGATCAAGAAATTCCTTCACAAAGAGTAGCGAATAATGTCAATTTTTGATCATAAACAATGGGCGCAAGACCACTTTCAAAATGCAAAGCTTGGTGATTCCAGACGAACTGAAAGACTAGTGGAAACCGCTGCTGACATGGCTCGCTGCAGTGGGAAGTCTATCGCTTCATCCTGTCAGGGAGATGAAGCTAAGCAAGAAGGGGCTTATCGGTTAATCCGTAACGATAAAGTTTCACCGGAGGTGATACGCTGCTCAGGCTTTGACTACACAGCCGAACAAGCCAAGTCATATACAGAAATTCTGGCTATGGATGATACGACTTCAGCCGGCTTTAAACATAAGGTCGCATCAGAGCTAGGGAAACTTGGCAGCGTCAAAGATAAATCCCGCGGGTGGTGGATTCACTCAACCTTATTGTTAGATGCCTTTACCACAAAAACCATTGGGCTTATTCATCAGGACTGGTGGTGCCGTCCTGACGACCCCGCAGACGCCGATGAAAAAGAAAGCGGAAAATGGGCGGATGCGTCGCACTTTTGCCGCCAACGCTTAGGTGACACTATGTCCCGGGTTATTTCGGTCTGTGACAGAGAGGCGGACATACAAAGCTATCTGCAAGATAAGCAAGCCCATAATGAACGTTTTGTCGTGCGGGCGAAGCATAACAGAAAGATCCTTGAGTCTGAATTACCCTTATTTGAATATCTTGAAACCCAGCCAGAGCTGGGGTCATACACGATAGATATCCCGCAAAAAGGAATGAAAGACAGTAAAGGGAAACCCGTTAATCGAAAAGCCAGAAAAGCCAAATTGACGGTAAAAGTGGCGACGGTCACCCTGAAGTCTGAGGGTGAGATGAAGCCGGTTAACGTGGTTTATGCTCAAGAGAAAACCTCAAAAAAAGAGGTAGAGCCGTTGCGTTGGGTGTTGCTGACAACAGAGCCTGTAGGAACCTTATCGCAGGCCTTGCGTGTTATTGATATTTATACCGCAAGGTGGCGGATTGAAGATTTTCATAAGGCGTGGAAAACAGGCGCCGGTGCCGAGCGTCAGAGGATGACTGACCCCAAAAACTTAGAAAGAGCGTTATCGATTCTCGCTTTTATCGGTGTTCGGTTGCTGCAATTAAGGGAGGCAATAACTATCCCGTATTATTTACGTAAAAAAGGGTTAGTCGAAGCGGCTAATGAACTGGAAAATCAAAGCTGCGAAACCGTATTCGAAGAAGATGAATGGAAGGTATTGATGAAGGTGAAAAAGCCAAGGGGCTGGAATGGCAAAGATGTGCCAAGCTTGAAATGGGCTTATCAATCGCTCGCAAAACTGGGCGGTTTTACAGACACCAAACGTACGGGTATTGCGGGTTGGGAAACAATCTGGGAAGGCTGGAGAACCCTTCAATCTTATGTTGTAGGATATCGGACAGCAAAAGAAATGCTAGCTGATGGTGAAATGCTTTGAGATCTGATCAAGAGACAGCATAGTATAGTTTTTATATAAAAGAACAGATTTTATTTCAGAGTCATATGAAGGTTCAATAACTGCTTGGTGATGAGCAGCGAGAGATACAAATGGTTTTTCTAATTTTTCTCCAAAAAGTTGTTTTGCTTCTTCTTCTAAATTAAACCTTTGCAATCTATGTTGTCCAGAAACATGCTGAACGACTTGAGCACCGTGAAAGACGTTTACCACTTGATGCCCTTTACAGACTCCCATTAAAGGTATACCGTTATTTCTAGCTTCATCTACTAATGAGAATTCCAAGATTGCTCGTCTGTAATCTTTAGACGTATGGGTTTTCGGGTGGGGATATGCTCCATATAATTCAGGTTGCATGTCGACGGGTGCACCTGGCAAATATATACAATTAACATGTTGCCCAAGTTTCCTAGATTTACTGATTATTGTTTCACATGAACTGTAGGTTGAGCTTTTGTCTTTTGCTAGATCTAAAAGCTCTTGGGGAATTGGTTTTAATGTCTCTTTTTTGTGAGCTAATAATGATTCTACCTCTTTATTTAACTCACTCGCATCAACTTTACTACAATAACATGAAATCCTCAAAGGTATGACACCTGAAACTTTCTTTAATTTAAAACTTGCCATAGGTGTCGTAAAACCTTTTTTTTCAGTAATAACTAATAGTGCAGCGACAGGTTTTGTCATAACATGCTCTCTAATTGACTCTTTATCAATATCAAAACTGTCTCTCAAACCAAAAAAAACAGTATTTTCAAGTTTGGTTTTTTTAATAGAACTATCATGAACACTGGCATCTAAAAAGTGAGAACCGACTAACTTTGAATTTAAAAAAGAAGTCTTACTTAAAGTAGCATCTTCGAAACTCGTTTCATTAATATTACATCTTACGAAATTTGTACGGTCAAAGTTTGTTCCAACAAACATAACTTCATGAAAATTACAGTTTGTAAATTTACAGTTTTTTAATTTAGCGTTTAAAAATGAAGTGTTAGTAAAATTACAGTTCTCAAATAATGTGTTTTCAATTTCAGCCTCAGAGAATAATGCCAAATCAATTTGGCAATCCTTAAAAATCTTATTAGAAATTTTATTTTTTTCGAAACTGACTTTTGAATCAATAGCTTGATTTTTAATTGTAGAAACTAAATTTATTGATGACTCAGAGGAATTGTGTTGACAAATGATGTCTTCAGCTAGAGCTTTGCAAAATGTTCTGCCAGTAATAAATTTGTAAAAAAGAAAACCTATACCTTTACCAGATAATCGTATTGAACTATTTTTTTGGCCATTATTTTTTATTTTAACTATAAACAACCTCTGTTTTCCATCAGGACAACTTACTAATAACTTTTTGTTTTGTTTATCAAACCGATCTGAATTAATAAGTACTTTATTAGTAGGGTTCCATACCACACGATAAATCATAGCACTCTCCTTTTACATTTATCTCATATCTTTATACTTATTATTATGAGCTAATTTCACAAACTTGCTTAATGAAATTAACTTAATACTTGATTAATAACTTTTTTAGCGCATCAAACTCAACTAACTGTTTTTAAAGGTTTATACTCGCTTTATGAGTGAGGAGGTTGATTGATTGTATTCGATTTTCTTATTAATTTTTTTTAATTTGTAACCATTCAGCCTGCTCAAGCTGCTTCAACATCATTGATTGGCGATAAAGCGGTAAACTGAACTGGTATTTGTTGGTGATGATAAAGCTGAGTAATCTCGGGGTCGCAATGCCTTTGTCTATCACACATTTGGGCATTTTTTGCTGCTTGATGTGGTTTTCGGTGCCATGCTGTTCGCAGTGTGAGCAGGCATACTTAGGGCGAACATGTTCTACAAACGCCTTGAACAAAACATCACAAGTCGGGAGCAAATATATCGTAAAAAAAGCCCCTCGACGGATGAAATAATTTTACTAGTTCCATCAGACCACCACAGCGCTGACATTGCAACGGATTTCTACCTGCTACTTCATTAAAAAATTCACTGTACCTGAGCCGACTCACATACGTCATCATCCGGTCAACTAAACCCCCTGCCACTTGAGCGATGATTTCATACCATTTTTTAAAGCTGGCTGTCGCTTGCAAGCCATAGTACCTCAGCCTTTGAAACCCTTTCGGTAAAATGTGCTGTACCATTCTGCCGATAAAGGTTTCCGCTTCCACACGAACGTATTCTCGCCTCTTGGTTTTATGAGATTGATAATAATAACTCACATAACCGTGAGCAAAGGCGGTGATTCTTGATATACCGATTGGGGGTGAGGCTAAATATTTGGTCAGATATCTGATAAGTGACTTGTAATGTTTCACTGGCACTTTTTTTTCGTTGCCGGGATAGGTATAGAAACCTTTCGGGTGAAGCATCCTCAAACGCTCAATGAGTCCGCCTAAGGTACTGGTAAAGTCACTGATAAAACTCAGTAAATGCTGCTGCCACTTGATCCTGAGTGGAGATAACGGCAAATAACTGAAACTTATCCACTGGGATGTCTGCGGGTTAAAACCGCCCTCTGCGAGAATGACATGCAAATGCGGATGATACTGACCGTCACGCCCGTGGGTATGTATAAAAACAATAGCTGCGATTTTAAGCGTGTTACAACGCAGTAGTTCCCGTATCAGGGCTTCCAGACACGTATAACCCGCATAAATAAAGCCAGAATAGAGGGCGCTTTGCTGCGGATGGTTGTAGAAAACCTGCCGCAATTCACCCGGCAGCGTCAATACTACCTGACGATAACTGACGCCGGGTAACAACCGCCCTGCGATTTTTTCCATACTCTCTCGTGAGTATCGTTTACCGCATTGCGGGCAGGCTTTACTTTTACAACTGAAGTGGACTTTGTGCTGACCCGCTCCGCATGATAAGCATTGATAAACGGCGAACCCGCAGGCTTGTGTTCCGCAATCCAGCATTTTCTGAATCTCGGTGCGGTAGTACTCCGTGTCGTATTTTTTATATTTGGTAATAAAAGCTGACCAGTGAGTTTGAAAAATGGATTTAAAGAGTGACAGCTTATCTTTGAGTTTATGAAACCACATGATATCAGCGACAAAGTGAAGTGACGTTCAATTAATACACAGACACAAGCCGTTTTTCAAGCCAAAATTATAAGAAAGCCTATTAACATGCACTTTTCAGGAGGAATTTCCTAGGTGGAAGAACACATAATTATATTATTGTAACTTTTATATTAATAAAAATTATGGCTTATAAATTTTACTCCCTTGTTTTCTATAAAAAACAAGGAATATGTGAATTAAGCTTGATAAAGCCGGCAGCATTTCAACTTAGCTCTATTTAAATTTAACTTTTTAATTATCACAAAAGTTTAAAAACCTGATAATTACATTTCATCATAATAAATTCTTTTTAAACATAAAAAATCTATAGCATAATCTGAAAAATCATTATTTATTTTTTCTGTAATCATTACAACGTATAGATTTTTAAGGGTAAGAATAATTCCCTTTTTATTCAATGAGTTATGAATAAAATAAGAAAGTTACTCTTAGATCATAAAAAAAAGGAAAAGACACTCGAAGCCACACATTTTTTATGATAAGCGAACGCGGCAAGGTATTGATAAAAAAAATAATACAATGCAGTTAAACTGAGGTTAATAAAAATTAATTTTACTTTTCAAAATAGATATGCAGTATGAACTTTAGACCTACTTAAATAATGTAGTCATATAGTCTACGAGGAGGGGATATGTCATTTCCGAACCCAACTCCAGCTACTCCAGTTAATGGTTTAGCTGACACATATGGTACTAACCGGTCGTTAGTTAACGGTTTCGCCCCGGCTGCCGCATCTAAAGGCCGAGGCGGGAAAAACCTTGACTGCAAGGAATTTGAAAGTTTAAAAATCGCGCTGACAGAAACCGCCTGCGTCATGGATACAACTGATTTCGAAAAATACATTTCTGTAATCAATAAGCTAGACGAAAGCGATAAAGAGCTGATCAGGACTGAGCTGTCAGCCATAGAACGTCTCCTGTTAATTCATAATAAAAATAATAGAAACAACACAGACATAAAAGATGCGATAATCGATGTCGGAAGACAAGTGCAAGCCTGTTTCACGGAGATTGAGAAAAAAACGAAAATCTCAATCCCGACATTATTTCATCCCAGCCGCTACGTTTTAACCCTTGCTATGAAGTCAATGGTGATTTACCGGCAACAGTCAGAAGCGCGCGACGCCATCATAGCACGGACCGCGTGGACTTTTATCGACAAGCGTTTCCCGGACGTCCAATCCGGCGATGACAGAGATTACATTTTCACAAGGCTTTGTAAGCATGTCTGCCCTATTCACGCCGCGAGAATCGCGTCAGCCAATCTTTCGGTAAAGCCGGAATTTACCCGTGACGTCACCGCCCAGGAGCTTGATGATTTTAAGGAAGCGGTAGCGTTAAAGTTAACCTCATCGGCAATCACAGCTCAAATGTCCTGGTCCTTGGATCAGAAGCGTAATACCATTTTTAAGAGATTCAGTGAAGAATTACCTCTTGAATCTGTCACCGCGGTTAACATGATGAATTATAATAAAGGGGTTTTTTATCGGGAACTTATAAGAGACGTTACTGAGCCGTTAGCCGAGCTCACCGGCAAAACTCAGGACGCGATTACCGGGGAAGTGTTTAAGCTGGTTCCGACCGAGACCTCAAAAGGCGCCGCGGCGGATAAAGGCAGTGTGGTATCAATAAAGCTTCCTAAGCCTTGCCGGCTTCAATATGTATCTGAAATAACTCCGCATATTAATGATATCTTAGGTACTCCAATTACCCAAAATACGATCATTAATTACACGCCTAATGATACCAATTCAAAGATTTATGTCTGCAGGTTTCAGAATGGTCAGTATAAGGTTCGCATGTTCTCCCCGCAAAATAACAAGTGGCTCTACTCTCCGATCACTACCCTGCATATAGGAAAACTTATCGCGCTCAACGCCTGTGATTGGAATCAGCTGTCTAAGGAAACACGTTTAGATATGCTGCGGTGCGCCTGCGCCAACCCTGACAGCAACCAAAACTTCAGCCAGGTAATCAGCATTACCGATATTATTGAAAACAACACATGGCCTGCCGACGCGTTTAAATCAGAGTGCTTTGAGATTATTCATAGATATTGCGTTGTCTCTGACGAATATACTGAGCACGCAATCACTGTATGGGCGGTTGAAAGTCGTTGCGGCTCTGATACGCAGTGGGCGAAAAAAGCAACAGACTTCACTCAGAGGATGAGGCTTAAAGAGGCCGACAAACACGTTGCGGCTATAGAAAAACTCGAAAAAAAATACACCAATAAGTACGCGAACCAGACAGACCGCTTAAAAGACTGCAACGGCAAGATAGCAAAAAGAAGAGTCCTCGTAATAGCGGCTCTTGAAGGCGATCTTGACGCCGTCAAAACCTTTTTAGAGCTCTACAGACCCCCGAAAGCAATCAGAACCGAAATAAAAAAAGAAGAGATTGAAGCGCATAAAGCAAAACATTTCTGGCAGGATCTTCTGATGCCTATAATTGAGTTTTTTGATTTTGAGAGCACCGATGAACGCCCGGCCACTCAACAGGAAAAACTAGACAGACAACGGCGCATTAATGAAAGGTTAACAGTAAGAGACAAAAGAAAGCTGTTAGTTGACAAGTATCTTCTCAGAACCGACAGATTAGCCCTGAGCTTAATCAATATGCCTGAGTTTGAATCCAGGGATTTCAAATCTATTGTTTTACTCGCCGCGCTGAACGGACACCATGAGGTCGTGGATTACCTGCTCGGTCATCCGCATATTTACCTTAAACGGAACAGTAATTACGGGCGTAATTTATGGCATTTAGCTTGCTGTTGTGACGATGACTCGACAAAAGTATTAGAGGTTCTGGAGAAACACAAAGCCATCCTCAACAGAGACGGTTGCATGATAAATGACAAAGACAAGCTTGGTAATTCAGCGATCCATATGGCTTGCGTTGACGGAAAACTTAATGTTATCGACTGGCTGATACAGCATGCCGGCCCTGAGATCATGAACACGCCTTGTACGGACATACAGGTACTCGCGGACAGTCAGGCGTATGAACATAAAAGCAAACATAAAAACGGCAAAAAAAGAACGGCGGCGCTTAAAGAAGCCGATGATTTATACTATAAACCCGTCACCCGGTTCGCCGATATCTGTGAACAGCAAAAACTTGCTGAGAAGGCCAGAGATAACGGCAATCAGACATACAAACCGGATGACCTCAGCTTACCTTCCGGCGGTTATCCGATTCATTGCGCGTGTGAAGGCCGTCATCACAATGTTGTTGAGTATTTACTGGAGAAAAACAGCTCACTGGTTCGTCAGCAGGACAACTGGGGACGGACGGCGCTGCACGTGGCTCTGAGCAAAGAAGATACAGAAACCGCCTCGCATATCATCAGGCACGCTCTTAAAAATAATATGTACGATATTTTTGCGATTTGCGATAAAAACGGAAACAATCCGATCCACTTAGCCGCCGGCGTGAGCGGTATGAGCTCGCTCATAACGCTGATGTTCCGGGATGTTAACTCAGCCGAATACCATCAATACGCCCGGGCTCAGCAAACCGCGGCGCAAGCTCAGCCTAAGGCATGGACACCGCGGGTTAAGTACCTTCACGCAGCCATGACAGCCTGTAATAAGCGGAAAATGACGCCGCTGAAGAATGCGTTGCGCAGCGACAATGAGGAAGCGGCCTGCGAGTTGATTGGACTCGGCGCCGCTATTGAACCTTGTCACGGTTTAAGCTCTGACGACCGCCCGGGTGACAGCTTATTAACTCAGTTATTAAAAATAACCGAACCGGCGCACCAGCCGCATGACGGCAGCTATAAATTCGACCAGGTGATCATCACTCTATGTCAGCGATATCCTCATCTGTTAAAAGTAACTACGGGCGAGCCGCTTCTAAGAAGCCCTTTACATTTTTGCTGTATGTCCGGCAGAATCCGGCTGCTTAAGGCCTTACTGGAAATTGATAAAGAACTTGATTTCAATCAGCCGGACGGGTACGGCAACTCCGCGGTGCTTCTGGCCTGCCGGGCAAAGCAATGGGACGTCATTAACACACTGACAAATCATTTTCCCGCCGACGGAACAGTGAAATTAGATTTCATGCTGGCGAATAAATACGGTGAAAATCCCTGCGGTCTTCTGGTGCAACATGAAATTAACACAGCTGGCGACTCGCCGGATTATCAGGCTCTGCAGGCTGTCATTGACAGTGTATTACAATACACGGTTACAGCGTCAGGCAATGCTCACCCGCCGATGCTTGAGAAAAAGCTCACCCGCCAGCCCCCCGTGTCAGCCGATGAAACCGACGGGTCGTCAAAAAAAAGCCTGCAATTCCTTAATGTCATGAGCAAGGTCACTAAAAGCCCGCTCACGCAGACCGCGGCCAAAATCGGCAGTCTGACGTTATTAAAACAAGTTCACGGAGGATCATCGGATTATAAAGAAACAATAACGCAACACTTTCCTGACACCGCCGCCGAAGCAGAAGTAGCGGAACCTGAAACTTATGAATGGGTTGAAATAGACCATGTCGGTGAACAAGTCAATAAGGAAACCGGCGATACCGCGCTGCATGAAGCCGTGAACCTGAACAGGCTTGATCTCGTTCAGGAGCTTCTTCAACCCATCCCCGGCGGTAACGACGGCGTTGACGGCGTAACTTCTGCTGAGCCGGGGGAGCGTAAACATATGGGAATGTCGGGACACGTCAACACCCCGAATCATGACGGTAAAACGCCTTTACAGATGGCATACGTAAAAAAACTCGAAAACCCCGATGATGCTGAGGCGTCAGCGATATATGACGCATTGCGTCCTCATCTCCGTGTGGCAGTCGTTGTTAACAGCAAGAAACCGAATAAGGCCGACGGAAACCTTAACTGGGAATGTGTTGAAATGGCCGCACCGTGTCAGGATAATCCGAGAGGACACATGCCGGTTCATCAGCAAATAACTGAGATTAAATCGAAGCAGGGTGCGAATGACGGGGGCGGAGCCGCGGCCGGTTCCCGAAATCCGCTCTTCAAGCTGATAAATAGCATCTTATCCTTCTTCGGTTTCAAGTGGGGACGCCAGGCGAATTTCATGGGAGACACGCCTTTTCACATTATCGCTGAGGATTATTGCAACGGGGCGCAACCGCTCTATGACTGGCTGCTTAAAGACGAGCACGTCAGTTTAAACTGTAAAAACTATGAGGGTGAGACCCCCGTAAGTCTGGCCATCAAGTCGGAAACCATGCCTGAAGATCAGAAAATAGCGTTACTTAAAAGTCAGCGCTGTGACTTAAAGCAAAAAATTCTCGGTCAGTCTCTGCTTCAGGTCGCGGTCGCCACCGGGAGGAAATCTGAAGTGGAACTCGTCATAGACGTTTTGAAAAACGCCGGTTCGGGGTTACTGACTGAAATGCTGCTGACCGCGGACAGAAACGGTAACACGCCTTTGCATAACACACTGGAGACGCACGACTCAGCTATTTTCGATTTGTTAATCGGTGAAATAAACAACTGCGGCTGTTTCGATAAAGTGTTAGCGATAACTAACGCTCAGCAATGCTCCGTAGTGCACTTAGCCATTAATACTAAGGATTCCCACTTTTACGCGCCTATACTGCAAACAGCAAACCAGCTTAAGCCCTCAATGGTTTTAAAGAAGGCGTATAATCTAAGCGCTGAGATAAACAGCGATGTTCAGTCTCCCATTCAGTTAGCCTTCAGCTGCGATACGCAAGACGCGGCGCTGCTTTTACTCAAAGGGGAGGTAATTAACATAGGTCATGAGCATGAAAAGTTACGTCATACCTATTTACATCTGTCAGTGCGGAAAAAATGGACGAAAGTGACAGACCACATTCTCGGCTCTGAAGCCGTTGCCGCGCAATCCGAGGTGGACGGCAGGACAGTGAGCTACATTAATCTTAAAGATGAGAATGATAAAAGCGCGCTGGATCTGGCCGCCGAGAATACCCGCGGCGGCTCCGCGTCTGTTGATGACTACAGCACCGTAAGAAAGCTGTTAGGTCAAGGGGCAATGCCCGATCCTTCGCTGACCGCCACACAAACACCGTTGAGCTGTATTATAGAAGCGGAAAGGCTGTTAACCGCGGCCGGAGGAAAATACAACGCCCGGCTCAATTTCTTATGTCAGTCTGACGCTCATTTACAGGCGGTAAAACAGATCCTTAATACTTGCCAGAAGCTCTCGACTGAAGCCGGCCAGCAGCTGCTGGAAAAAATTAACAACACTATGATGAGTGATACCGGCAATACCGCTCTGATGAATACCGCGACTACACTTCAGTTTGATTTACAAAGATATTTTAATGATAAGAGGAATAACGGGATAAACCAATTATTCGCGGATCAAACAGCGAACAAAGTGCTTGCTCGGCGGGACGAAAACGGCCGGACCGCACTGCATATCGCCGTCAGGCATGCGCCCGAGACCGCGCTGCACCTGCTGAAAAATTATAATTTTAACTTTACTGAGGCTGATAAAGACAACAAGACGGTATTGCACCTGGCCGCCGAGCGCGGAGATATTCGAATAGTCTCGGCCATATTGAAAAAAATGACTCCGAAAGACTTTTCAGACTTTTTAAACAAAGTTGATAATGAGGGTAACACAGCGTTTCATATTTGCTGCCAGAAAGGATATCATTTGTGTGCGACAATCATCTTTGATAAATGCTCGAAAACACACCGGGCTGATCTGTTGAGGAAGACGAATTCTGATAATAACACTCCTCTTCACTGCGCTTGCCAATGCGGTGATTGCGATACCATCGACTTTCTTCTTAAACGCAGAGAATGCTCTATCACCGCGGTGAATGATAAAATGCAGACCCCGCTTCATACCTTAATTGCCCGTCAAAACGCCACTGTGCCGATTATAAAAATGTTTGCCGTGAATAAGTCGTTCACTGAGGCTTTAATGATGCGCGACAGCCAGCAGCACAGCCCGCTGGAATTAGAGATACTCGCGAATAAGGAGGAAACATCAGCCGATGTCTCGGTATTCTCCACCTTGCTGGCTCTTATGGCTCAGACACAGAGTGATGAGCAATCAGTGACAACACACCTTTGTATTCTGTTCACGCACGCCTGTGAAAACGTGCGTAACTTTACCAGGCAAATAAATCTGCTCCTTGCCATTATGAGACTTGAGGTTGTAGAACATGAACGGCAAAAGGAGATAAAAAAGTACAGAAGTTTCTGGAACAAACTCAGAAACATTACTAAGCGGCCATCAGAACGATTTACCCAAAGTGCGATCTACTCAAGAGATCTGGTGACAGCAGAAGATCGGTTAACCAGAAGCGATTATCATATGCCGAATAAAGTAACTGAAATTCATGAGCATATGGCAGAAAGACTCGTAATTAGTCAAAATTTCGAGGAAACGGCTGTGGGTTCATTCATTTGTTACAGCTTAAAGGGAGATCCTGAAAAAAGAATCAGCAGACCAAAGCTTACCCCGATAAGCGAGGCTTACGTCGAAATGGACGAGGAATCGAGAAAAGACTGGGAACAATGGATAAATATAAGCTATACATTTTCTGAATACGACGTTTTACCCGCGGAGACTACGACCAGTGCCAATATCAGCGCCGCGTCTAAAGCGGCAACGGCCGCGATTGATATAACCTCGGGCAAACCCGTTGCTGACGTCGCGCCTGATGTAATCGCCCCACTGACTCCCGCGACCCGGAAAGCGGATTCCGGAAAGTCCGCCGCGGGTACGGCGACGCGCGCGGCTGTTAAGCGCCAGACCGCCGAAGTTAAAAACCGTGACACTGAGCGTACAGATTTCACAAAAACAGGTCTGTCTGATGGAAGACGCAGGTATTCCGGAGATGATTCATTCACCGCTAAAACCGGAGAAGACACATCACACCCGGCGGGCATGACGGCAAGCACACCTAAAACTACGGCATCGGTAAGGATTCCGTCAACACCGGGGGCGGCTGCGCCTGCCGGGAGCCGGGCCTGGAAAAACAGTACCGGCTGGTCAGCAGATAAAAACAGCTCAGGACAGTACTCATCTCTGAAAGAAAGGCTTCTAATGGAGGAGGAAGAGGAACAAAAGAGTGAATTAAAAAGGCGGCATACGTTTGACAGTATTTCCGAAGAAGATCAGTACGACTCGTCATTATCTGATGATGACGAAAACTCAATGAGTCGTCCTCTCTGGCAGACGGGTCGCGGCCCGGGAATGATAAGACAAGACTCCGGTATAGGTTTAAACGAATTTTATCAGCATAAAGCTAGTGATTTCTATCTTGAGGACGATTTAACACATCCTGTCGAAGATGACAGCGCGATAGACGTGAGAGCGAATGACGACGAGCCGCTGGAACCCATCGTAATAGCCAACGGAGATAATAATGACGCGGATCATGAAGACGAGGATATTTTCAGCGAAATGGAGCACATCAACAGGGAGACGCCGACAATATTAAGCACAAGCGTCAACGTCAACACGACATCAGCGGCCGCGCCTGATGACTCCGTAAACAAGATGAAAACCCGTGTCTCACCGACGGCATCGGATGAGCCCCGGACAGCCGGAAATACAAAGGATCTGTCTAATGAGCAGGTTTTTGAGCAGGAGACAAAACCGGATACATCGGCGTGGACCAGCTTTGATCCGAAAAACGGCCCGCTTGCCTCTTCAAGTTATATTGATCCCGCTTCGGAACATTACGATAAGGCCGCGATTGACGGGTCAAATATAGATCTTTCCAAGGTCGCGACCAGCATCACCGTGCCTGAGTCTGTGAAGCAAGGCTGGCTCACGGATACCCTTAATCGCAATCTTAAAGCAAACGATGAACTGTTATTTGACGGTCAGTCGCGCCGCGTTATGCCTGAGACCGCCGGCAAGGATCAGGTTAAGCCTAAACCCAGACATTATTTCGCCCTGACGCTCAACACCCCTCACCCCGCGGCTGAACGAACAGTCAACAACGGAGATACAGAATCAGATGGGACAATGAATATGTTACATAGTATGGTGAAAGGTAAACACTGGCTTGCCCTGAGTTCATTACTTAATCTGAAAAAGAGTCAGCACCCGGATATCGATATCGAAGAACAGCTTAATAAGGCCCTGCGAATGAAAAATAATGCGCAGATGACACCGGCTGATTTAGCGTTTAAGAATGATAACTTTAACTTGAGGAAGCTCAGAAATTTAAGCACTGATCCAGATATGGCGAATAATTTAACCCCGACAGCACTGTTAGCTGACGCAACATAAGCGACTGACTTAAGCAACTGTAACTTGAGCACGGTAACACAAAAACCCCGGTCAAGGCCGGGGTTTTATTACTTAGCTTAAGTAAAATTAAGCTTCGGCGACAACAGAGATTTTAACCGTTGCTTTAACTTCAGAATGAAGCTGAACTTCAACGTCGAACTCACCGGTGTGACGCAGAACGCCGTTTGGCAGGCGAACCTCAGCTTTCGCCAGTTCAGCACCGGCGGCGGTTACCGCGTCAGCGATGTCGCGAGTGCCGACAGAGCCGAACAGTTTACCTTCCTCACCGGCTTTAGAGGCAATCACCACCGCTTCCAGCGCGGCGAATTTCTCAGCCCGTGCCGTCGCGGCCGCTAATTCACCGGCAAGTTTAGCCTCAAGCTCCTGACGACGCTCCTCGAAGAATTTTTCGTTTTCTTCGTTAGCGACAACAGCCTTGCCTTGCGGAAGAAGAAAGTTACGGGCGTAACCGGCTTTTACGGAAACCTTGTCACCTAAGTTACCCAGGTTGGCGATTTTATCAAGCAGAATAACGTACATTATCTAATCCTCTTAATTCGTTGCGCTTACTGATGTAAATCAGTGTACGGCAGTAGAGAAAGATAACGAGCACGCTTGATAGCGCGAGCTAGTTGGCGTTGATATTTAGCGCTGGTACCAGTGATACGGCTGGGAACAATCTTACCGCTTTCAGTGATGTAGTTCTTTAAAGTCGCAATATCTTTGTAATCAATTTCCGCCACACCCTCAGCGGTGAAACGGCAGAACTTGCGACGACGGAAATAACGTGCCATTTTGACAGTCTCCTAAATTTTCAAATCGACTTGTTCGGCATGAAGTACCATTCTGTTCTGGCCGCCGCGAGAGGTTTGCATAGCGATAAACCCCTCAACGCTTATCTTCATACCGGCTTTTAACTTTTCTGCGGTTGGCGCGAACCTTACGCCGCTCATAATCACTTGTATTCGCAGATACACACTTCTAAGAAGCTCGGCTTCATAGCGTTGTGACTGATGCTCCAGCGTTACAATCCAGTGCGGAATCCCCGCCGGGCTCTGCATGCTCTTTATACGTTTTACGGTTCCGGATAAGCGAGTGTGATTATCAGTCACAGAGAAAATTACTCAGCGGCTGCTTCTTCAGCTTTTGCTTCTTCTTTTGGCGCTTCAGCCTGCTTTTCAGCAGCCTGTGCACGACGAGAATCACGCTCATCTTTTGCTTTAGCCATTGGAGAAGTTTCAGTTACCGCATGCTTAGTACGCATAACCATGCTGCGCAGAACAGCGTCGTTGAAACGGAAAGCGGTTTCCAGTTCTTCGATAGTCTCAGCGGGAGCTTCAACGTTCATAAGAACATAGTGAGCTTTGTGAAGTTCCAGAACCGGGTAAGCCAGTTGACGACGACCCCAGTCTTCTAAACGATGAACACTACCTTTGGCTTCATTGATAACACCAGTGTAACGCTCAATCATACCCGGGACTTGTTCACTCTGATCAGGGTGAACCATAAATACGATTTCGTAATGACGCATTTATCATTCCTTACGGTTATCTAGCCTCGTTTTGGGATCAGCCAAACCAACGTTGAGGCAAGGAATTAAGTAAAACGGCTGAATCAGGCGGCGTATGCTACAGAAAATTAGCGTTAAATTCAAGTGCGATTCGCGTTGTTACGCCGCCCGTGCTCAAGTCAGAATAAGCGTTTCTTCGCCGGGGCCGCCTGAACCGGATGTTCTGCCTTGAGCTGAAGTTAACCAATGCGACCGGACGGAGTACTAGAACCTCCGATTCTTTTCGGTTTAAAATACGCTCACGCCTCGCAGTGTTATCTTTTTATTAATTATTGCTATGAAGTTTCCTGTTTGTTCCGCCGCGCTTGTTACGGGCTTTCTTTTAAGCCAATCAGCACATGCTTTAGTCCCCAGTTATTACCGGGATCCTGAGAACCTTTTTACGGCGGAAGTCGAAGCCGGATTTCAGCTCAGCACGGGTAATAACAGCAGCACCAGTTTTAACGGCCGCGCCAATATGGTTTACGACACGGACAAAGCGAAACAGGAAATGACGGTTTGGGGGTTTTTCTCAGCAGAGGAGAAGGAAACCACCAGCGAAAAATACGAAGTGCAACTGCAATCAAACTATAAGCTCGCGGCCGGCTATGTTTTCGCGCAGGGCGATTTCACATGGGACCGCTTCGGCAGTTACACTAAAATCAGCACCATTACGTCGGGTTACGGTTTTGATGCCGTAAACCGAGACAAGGCTAAACTCAGTTTAGAACTCAGTCCCGGTTATCGCTACACATTAGCGGTTGAAACGGATACGGTTCCTGAGCCCGCCGGAAACGCTGAGCTTATTTTACGTTCAGCGCTACGCTTTTCTTATAAACTTCATGAGTATTCCGGTATTAACGCGGACTTAACAGCAGAAAAAGGCGAGGAAAATGACATCGTCTCCCTGGACGCCAGTTACAGAAACCTCATGTTTAAAGATTGGGCATTTAAAATCGGGGTTAATATAAAATATACCGAAGTCGTGCCTGAAGGCACCGAGAAAACAGATACGGTTACCACGTTTAATTTACTTTATACGTTTGAGTAGGGTGTTGATTAAAAGTGCTCCGATGAAGCACTCAGAACCCAACGGATGTTACTGACGCTGCCTGACCGCCTCAAATAAACAAATTCCCGCCGCCACTGACACGTTTAGGCTTGATACCGCGCCCGCCATCGGAATCGAAATTAAGCTGTCGCAGGCTTCACGGGTTAATCGGCGCAGCCCTTTGCCCTCCGCTCCCATCGCAATCGCCAGCGGGCCCCTCAGATCCGCGTGATATAAACTGCTGTCCGCCTCACCGGCTGTACCCACAATCCACACCCCCGCCTGCTGAATATGACGCATAGTGCGGGCAAGGTTGGTCACCTGAAAAACCGGAACCGTCTCAGCCGCGCCGCAAGCGACTTTACTGACTGCTGCCGTTACCGCCGCCGCGTTGTCTCTGGGCGCGATTATACCATGCGCGCCGGCCGCGTCAGCGTTTCGTAAGCACGCGCCGAGATTGTGCGGGTCGGTCACGCCGTCAAGAATTAATAAAAATGGTTGTGATATTTTATCCAGCAGCGCGTCCAGGTCTTTTTCACACAACAGCTTAGCCGGCGTAACGCGCGCCACCACGCCTTGATGCCGGTGACTTCGCGCTTTGTCATCTAACACTTTGCGGGAGCTGCGCTGAACCGAGACACCGTAAGCGCCCGCTAACGTAATGATGTTACCTAAACGCTCATCGTCACGGTCCTGCGATAACCAGATCTCTAATACTCGTTCGGGTGACTGCTTTAACAGCGATTTCAGCGCATGAATGCCGTAAATCACATCGTGTTTTTTCATTGAATGTTTTTCGGATAGATAAAATTTGCGGGCACTTTACCACAGACACGCGGTTTGAACCGAGTGAATTCACTCAGTTTTGAGATCAGGCTTTTCCCCGAGCCAGGACTGCGCCGCGGTAATCAGCAACAGCTTTTGCTCAGGCGTTTTTATCACACAGTTTCCTCTCTGTTTTGCGAGTTCATTAATAACATATACACATTGAACCTGATAATTATCAGCTGTGATTGAACCGCCATTGATCTTTTGTCTTATCTCTTCCCCGGCGATTAAGGTCATGGTTCTGCCCATGCCCTCAAGGCAATGAACTAAAACGCCTTCTTTAATTTTACCCGCGTAAAAATCGACTAAAGCCATAAACTTATCAACGTCTAATCCGCTGTTGTCCCGCCACTGTGTGAAATGATATCTGGTTATTGTCACCGGCTCAGTATCACCTGAACGCACTGATATCGCTTGTAAAGCATTAAACGAGACTGAGACATTCTGAATATCATTGAGTTCAGACACAGTAACCTTAAGCTTAATTCCCCGTTGTGTCGTTTCCGCGCTCTTATCATACCTGACACCTTCACTGCATACTTTATCCGTTAAATCAATAAGATGATGTATTTTATTTTCGATAAGCATGTCCCAGAAATAAAACCGGCCTGAATCATCAAAAAGCTCGGGGCGAGCCATCGCGATGACGCTTTGATCATGACAAAGTCTGATAAGACTGGCGTTAAACAAACACGCCTGAGGAAAATGCTCATCTCCCAATTTAGTTTTAACCAAATTGGCTTTAAAGACCTGAGTCCGAGATCCGAAAATTTTTCCGAATTTAAAGGTGTCAGTCAGTTGTGAAATGTCAGTCTCATGTAAGCGTTTATCAGTGTGCGAACGCTCCGCCTCAGTGAATGTTTCAGGAAGTACTGTTTTTTCAATCCGGGGCTTACTGTCAGAACCGGATGAATCAGCGAATTTAAGCCGGAGCCTGTTTCTCTTTACCTTACCGTCGTTTCCGGCGGACTGCGGCGGCTCTGACGGTACGACAGCGAGCTTTTGAAAATCAGATATAACCTGATGTAGCCGGCTTCCGTTTCGTTCCGAGGCGTTGTGAGTTACGCCGGAATCTGTTAAGTCCACCGCCCTGTCATCAGCGACGCACCGCTGACTGAGTCCGGCGGTATCGCCCGGCTGTTTATTACAATGTACTCCGTCAGAGGATTTCATAATTGTGAACCTAAGACACTTAAAACCATCTTACCGTTCACCTGAAAGCGCACGCTTTGTAATTAACTGATGATAATGTCAATCATTCTCGGATTCCGGTAACCCCAAATATCACGCAATTTTTACTTTAAATTCCTGTGCTGTGATTTTAAAATCCTGCGGAGGGTAGATACGGTTATAAACTTTGTATGCCGCAAAACCGACAGTGGTTGCTATAACGCCTCCGGCGGCGGCGCCTCCCAGAAATTTAGCCGCCGCTACGGCGAAAACGGAATCTGAGGCGGTCTCGATAAACGGAGCAAGAAGACTGCCGAAGACCAGACCCGGAACGCAGGTACTGCTGTAACAGGGGGAGCTAAAAAACGGATGCCGGGATTTCATAGATACAATCACGGTATAAGTCTGTTCTGACGCGGTCAGTTGCCGCGGCTGTTCACAAATCGCACCGGTGTCTTCAGCTGAAACACCCGCTTCTTGATTATCCGCGGGACAGTCTGATATCGGTTGAATGCTGTGCGCCGCTGATTGAATGCTCGCTGACATATTTTCCCCCCGAAGATGCTTCCCAATTCAGATGCTTTTCTGATGAAACCGCCCTCGACAGGCGTTTCACGGAAAATGTTTAATTTCATTTGAATGAGTACTTACTGTAAAAAACCGCCCGTAAACCGGAAAGTCTCGCTCAATTAAGCTGTAAACTGATATCCTCTGAACTTTCGCTGATGAAAAGCGGCTGATGAGTAATAAAAGTTCACCGGGTAACTTACTCCTTTTTTAAAAAGATCCAAAGTCCGAAACCTGAAATACAAATACCGAATTTATCTAAATTAGAACTATGAAGGATATCTGAGTGACCACCCCTCACAGTTTACGGCGGTGACTATCCGGACTTTCGACGATTTTCAGCCGGTTTCGCTTTAGCGCGTTTTTTCGGTGCTGAGCCTGATTTTTCAGCGCGGGTTGTCGTATCTTTTTTTCGGCCCGGCTTTTTCGGTTTATCTTTATCCCCGCCGTATTCCGCGCCTTTGGTACTGACCCGCTTTCTTGCCGTCAGCGGCTTTTTACGGCAGGACTGACGACGTTTGCGCTGATTATCGCCTTCAAGCAGCAGATCAATCTGGCGGTCGTCAAGATTCACGCTCGCCACCCGGACGATGACCGGGTCACCGACCTGAAAAATAAACTTGGTACTTTCGCCGATCAGACGCTGCCTTTCAGGATCAAACCGGAAATAATCACTCGCCAGAGTCGAGACATGAACCAGGCCGTCGATGAACAGATCGTTCAGGCGGACAAACATACCGAAATGAGTCACCGACGCAATCACGCCGTCAAACACGCCGCCGACATGATCCTGCATGTATTCGCACTTCAGCCAGTCCGTCACGTCACGGGTCGCCTCATCGGCGCGGCGCTCGTATTCAGAGCAGCTTTCCGCCAGCGCATCCAATTCTTCTGACTGATAGTTGTAACCTCCGTCACGGGTCCATTTTTCTTTATCGTCACCTTTATCCCTGGCGAGTAAGTGACGGATCACCCGATGCAAAATTAAATCGGGATATCGGCGGATCGGCGAGGTAAAATGAGCGTATCGCTCTAACGCCAGACCAAAATGGCCGTTATTATCCGGGCTGTAGACCGCCTGGCGCATTGAGCGCAGTAACATCACCTGAATTAACTCGGCATCCGGTCTGCCGGCGATCCGCAGCATCAGGTTTTGATAATCCGCCGGCTCCGGCTCAAGCCCGCCCGACAAGCTCAGCCCGCGCTCAGCCAGAAAAGTTTTGAAATTTGCCAGCTTTTGCTCTGATGGCGCGTCATGCACCCGGTAAAGCGCTTCGCCTTTGTGTTTCTGAACAAACTTAGCCGCCGCGACGTTCGCTAAAATCATGCACTCCTCGATGATCTTATGCGCCTGATTCCGGTGCCTGGGCTCGATACGCTCAATCTTACGCCGCTCATTGAAGATAAACTGAGTTTCAGCGGTCTCAAAGGCGATAGCGCCGCGTTCAGCCCGCTTCGCGTCAAGGGTCTGATATAAGTCCTGAAGAATCTTTAACCGCGGCAGTAACGCCCGGTGCTCAGGCAAAGCAGCCGCCCCGTCAAGCATGGCCGCGACCTGGGTGTAGGTGAATCGGGCACGGGAGTGCATAACCGCGGGATAAAACTTATAACCCGATAAATTGCCCGCCGCCGAAACGGTCATCTCAGCCACCATGCACAGACGGTCCGCGCGCGGATTAAGCGAGCACATGCCGTTAGACAACTTTTCAGGCAGCATCGGGATCACCTGCGACGGAAAGTAAACCGAAGTACCGCGGATCCGCGCCTCTTGATCAATCGCTGAATCGGCGCGAACGTAATGACTGACATCGGCAATCGCCACCCATAAACGCCAGCCGCCGCTTTTTTTGGTTTCACAATAAACGGCGTCATCAAAGTCACGCGCGTCCTCGCCGTCAATCGTCACCAACGGCAGATGACGCAGATCAACCCGGCCTTCGATTTCAGCTTCGGTTACCGAATCGGGAACGCGGCGCAGTTTTTTCTCAATGACCGCTGACCAGCTATGCGGTAAATCGTAATTACGCAGCGCAATTTCGATTTCCATTCCCGGCGCCATCTGTTTACCCAGCACCTCGGTGACTTTAGCGGTCGCCTTGATATAACGGCTCGGACGGCGAGTTAACTCAATCACCACCACGTCACCGTGACGAGCGCCGTTTCTGGCGTCATCCGGGATCAAAATTTCCTGGGTGACACGCCGATCATCGGCGGCGAAAAAACCCGTGCCGGCATCGAGATAAAAACGCCCGACGAGCGGCGCCGCGCGCTCACCGATTAAACGTACGATTCTGGCGTCACGTTTACTTCGCCCCTCAACGCCGGCCTGCTGCGCAAGCACTTTATCACCGTGAAAGTACATCTGCATATCACGGGCGCTGATGTATAAATCATCACCGCCGGCGTCAGGTTTAAACCAACCGAAGCCGTCACGGTGCCCGAGCACGGTACCTGAAATCAGATCCATGCGCTCCGGCAAGCCGTAGCTTTTACCGCGAGTGAACACTAACTGACCGTCACGTTCCATGGCCCGCAGACGACGGCGCAATGCTTCGAGTCGCTCTTCGCCTTTAATTTTCAGGGCTTCAGCGATCTTTTCTCTCGATTGCGGGGCGGTTTGTGAAGTCAGGTACTCTAAAATGTACTCCCGACTCGGGATAGGATTTTCGTATTTATTCTGTTCACGCTCAAAATGCGGATCTTTTGTCATTCAATTTCCAATTTTTCATTTCGGGCTCTGAGTAAGTTCGTTTTAATACCGACCTCCCTGAGCCCGCTCCACGACACTTTCCGGCATCTTCTCAGCCAGTCGCCGCAGTAATTTCTCTGCTTTAATTTTAGTGACCTTGTCATCAAACGTATTGTGGTACAGCAAGCGATAACTCATTTCATAATCAAACGGACTGCCGTAACCGTCAACAAACAAACGCACCAGCATGATTTGCGCGGGAACAGATTCACCCGCCGCCGCGGGTAAAGCGTACTTTATCGCCGTATCCTTGTTTTCTATGACCAGATCACCTTCGTCATAGTAACGAGCCAGACGGTACATGGCTTCGGCACTGCCCTGACCGGCGCTGTCCCGGACCAGGGTCATGCCGCGTTTTTTGTCGGCTTTAACACAGGTACCGGTATTGAGCATTTCTCCCCATAAGAACTGGTACAGCGGTTCTTTTAGTACTTCTGCTTTTGCTTCAATATCTTGTACCAGCTGGCAATCGTCTTGTACGACTCGTTGTAAATACCGGTTGTTCTTAATTAGCTCAGATAACTGCTTAACCGAGTAAGTATCAATGGCCCGCAGCTCCGCCTTAACCGGTAAGGCTAACAATAAACCGGCGGCGATGATAAAAAGCGGTGAAGTCAGTTTTCGCAGCATAATCTTTCTCAATGACAGCGGGATTACTGTCAATATCGGCAGTATAACTCAAATCTTGAGCTAAGGGATGAACTCATTTGAACAAATTATCTTCACGGATAAATTATCTGAGTCAGACAGTAAGAAACTGTCCCGGAATAACTTCACGATCAGTTACCGCTTAACATTGCCGGTATCAGGGCGCGAAGAACGAAGTTCCGTCACTCTAAACGAAGTCACAACCGAAAAAACTTATAGACGGTTACTTACGGTTCAGCGCTAAGAATATATCGAACGTTACTGTTCAATAAGAAGACTCACCACAGCCAAATTGAGAATACTGCCCGATAAAGCTTTATATTAACGCACGAAAATGTTACAAGATAACAATAACCCGTAAAATGAGTAAATAATATGGCAGACATCAGTGAAATCATTAAACGCGCGGAGCAGAAGTGTAAAGACAATGAGGCTCGTTTAACGATTAAGCGCAAACAAGTGCTAACGGGTATTTTGAATTCATCGAAAGCGATTTCCGCTTATGAATTAGCTGATTATTGTAACAAGCACTTTGATGACAAATTTCCGGTTATGACCATTTACCGAATTCTGGATTTTCTCGAGGGCGAGTTATTAGTTCATAAACTGCAAACCAGTAATAAATACGTAGCCTGCTCCCATATTGCCTGCGATCATGAACACTTAGTGTCACAGTTTTTAATATGTAATGAATGCCAGAAGGTCAAAGAAATTCAAATCGGAAAAAATATTATTGATGAACTGAATGACAACGTGGAGCAGGCGGGATTTACTATGATAACGACGCAACTTGAAGTTAATTGCTTGTGCGATGACTGCAGGGAACAGACTCACTCATCATTTTAAAGCTGCTTATGTCAATCTCAGTGTTACCATGAATACCTTCCGGGCGCCCTGAGGTAAAGAAACTCTCCGGGAATAAGCTCCCGGATTTGTTACCGCTTAAAATCGCCGGTATCAGGACGCGGAGAATGAGGTTCGGTCACTCTAAACAAGGTAACGACGGTTTTATGTCGCTGATAGCGGCTCCGCCTTTCTCCGCTTTTTATTTTTATAAAACAGGCGTTTACGCCGGTAAAACCGGAAAGTTATTTCGGGACAGTTCTTAACACAAACGCAAAATCATTAATACCCGTTACCTTTGCTGAAATGTGAACAATAATTAATCATATTTAATTTGAAATGCTATGCGTATTTTAAAATAATGAACCCAATAAAGATCCGGGAAATAAATTTGTCCCAACACAGCGGCTCATTATTCACTTTAAAGAGACCTCATACTCTTAAGGTTTACTTATCTTAAAATCAGACTATCTGGCCTCGGACTGATTCCGCTAGGATATACAACTGAATTTCCTGATATATTAATTGCCTGCAAAATATTTTGCTTCGGAGGATTATAAATGTTTAAGCGAAATCTGGCAGCTGTCATGATATTAGCCGGTTTAGGGGCAAGCGCTTCAGTCTGGGCTCAATCAGAACAAGCCGCCTCAAATGCCGATATTGTTCCTGACGGTAAGTGGGTCGGAGGATATTATGATGATTGGTCTTATTGGAGGCACCTCCCCGCTGATAATGAGCCGTGTAAATCGGATATTCAACTTGCTGCGTGCAAACCGGGGGCGAAACACGTTTTAATGCCCGCTCCGCAGCAAACTCCCAGCTTTGTTACCTATGCGTTCCTGAGCATCGCGAATTCCCATGACTCGGCCAGCCAGCAGGCTTACGGCGAGGTAACATACGGTCAGGGAAAAGTCAAAGGAATACAAGGCATTAACAACCTGGCGAACGGTACTGTATACAGTTTAGATAACGCTTTGGAAGCGAATTACAATGATCAGGTAAAAGATGCCGTCAAAGCCATTAAAAAAAGCAGCCGGACAAAATTACTCGCCTCTATCGGCGGCTGGAGTTTTGCGTCACAATTTGAATACATGTATGAAGACGCTAAAAGTAAGGGTCCCTTAGATGCGCTGAATCCGGTGGTTCGGCAATTCGTTCGCTCCACTGTGGAGTATATCCGGGATAATCAGCTCGACGGCATTGATATTGACTGGGAGTATCCGGGCTTCCGGCACGGACAAAATCCTCAAAAACCTCTGGACAATACAGACATTAAAGGAGAAGGCCGGTTCTTTAACCTGTTGATAAACAGCTTACATTCGGCCTTTAACGGGCAGTATATTCTGACGCTCGCGACCCGTGTGGTACTGGGTGACAAAACCGAACAACATAACGCTATAACCGCGAATGACAGCATTGACTGGCAAACTATCGCTAAAGAAGTCAACTGGATTAATTTAATGTCTTTTGACATACACGGTGAGTTTGATGCCGGAGCCTCAGGCCCGCAAGCGACAGCCCAGTCTGAAACTGATATCAATACCATCAGACAGAATATCGCCGTTTATAAAGCGCTTAAGATCCCGGGCCGCAAGATTTTACTGGGCATACCGGCATACGCCAGAGAAATGCTGATCAGAGACAAGCCTGCAAAAAGCAATGATTACGGTTACCGGCAAAGCTTGCATTATTATAACTACCAATCTGACTTTGATGCGTTCAAGTCAACGTATTATAATCCGAGTGACCCGTACCATTACAATTATGCTTACAACGCCAACCCTGAGCCTTACCGCCCGGCGGGCGGAATGGTAGACTTTACCGGCGTTTATAATTACTCCTGTTTCTTACCTTTGCTGAAACAAAGTAAAGCTGACTTACCGTCGCTCTGCCCTGTGGGCTTAGCGAATTCGTCTCCCGACAACCGGGGAAACAAAGGGGCTAATTTACCGGATGGCTTAACATTGAAGTATCTGAAAAAGGACGGCGATCTGATCGCCTGGGCATACAGTCAGAAACAAGGCAGTGTTCCGATGGGTTTCACTAACGCCCCGGCTCAAACATACGATGCATATCCGGTATTTACGCTTGAAACCCCGGCAACGGTAAAATATAAAATTGATAACATTGTTAAGCCTGAAGGGTTAGGCGGCGTCTGGTTCTGGACCTTAACCAACGACGCTTTGATTTATGGTCAGCAGTACGGCCAATACTCATTATTTAACGCGGCTTATAAAGATCTCAACCCGTCAGCTCATCAAGGTTAAGGCTAAGGTTAATGTTGATTTCACTTTTAAGCTGACACCTTAAGCCGGGCTTCACTCTTACGGTTTGTGAGAATGAGGCCCGGCAAACTCACTTTTACATTACTTTATGTTTACTTTTCTGTCGCTATCATGTCATCTTTACGGATTATGCGTTTAACTCACCAGCCGAATCGATAACAACATGATTAAATACTTTCTTGCGCTGTCATTACTGGCCGGCACCGCTGTCACGGCGACACCTCTCGATGTTGAGGAGCAACGGATCCCGAAAGCACTTCAGGCACTGCCTGTGGCGGCGCTTCGCTATAATGCGCTTAATGATCAACTCATTCAGAAGCTCAAGGTCAGTAAGGATGAGCGGCAGCTCACAAAACTGGTCGCTAAACAAGGTCTGCGTTTATGGCAGCAAGCCGTCAGAGACGTGCAATCGGGCTCTTATGACGACCGGCCTTTATACTGGTCCCGCCTCGCCATGCGAGAAACGCTGAAACTTAAACCGGCGGGTTTCAAATTAGCGGACTGGCAGCGTAAGGTTTTAGTCAATGCCGCTGAAAAATCCTCCCGCGGTATCAGCGACATTAAATTTGATAACAGTACCGATATCAAAATTCTTATTACCGGATTTGATCCGTTTTTGTTGGACACAGACATCGGCCAGAGTAATCCGTCAGGGTTAGCCGCACTGGCTTTAGACGGTTATCGTTTCGACGCTGATGGTAAACAGGCCCAAATCGAAACCGTGATGATCCCGGTCCGTTTCGCTGATTTTGATAACGGCCTAATTGAATCGATTCTCACGCCTCTCTATCGGAATCACGCGGGTAAAGACAAAAATATCGACATGTTATTCACCGTAAGCATGGGACGTAAAGATTTTGATCTGGAACGTTTTCCCGGACGCAATCGCAGCGCGGCATTACCCGATAATTTAAATGTTTACAGCGGCGCCACCAGAGAAACCCCTCAGGCGCCGCGGCTGAGGAATAAAACCTTAAACGGAAATGAGTTTGTGGAATTTACCCTGCCCGTCAGAGCCATGCAAAACGTGAGCGGTGAGTGGCCGGTGAATGACAACGCCCGAGTGACGACCCTGGAGTCAGGGGATATTATCGCGCGGTCTCTAGCGTCTCTGAACGATCAGACATCAGTTCAGGGCTCAGGCGGCGGTTATCTGTCTAATGAGATTTCTTATCGCGCCATTCGGTTAATGAACCAAATGAATGTATCTGTTCCGAACGGTCATATTCATACGCCGCGGGTTAAAAATCACGATCCTGAGACCGAAGCTGATATCGTTCATCAAATTAAAGCCATGGTAACGGCGGCGGCACAGAGCGGGCTTTGATAAACCGCCGCGGAGCGGGACAGCTTCTAAGCCGGAGGATCCCTGTCTTCGATTGATTCAATCCTGGCAATCAACCCTGACGGACTTCGCAGTAAGGACACTAACGCCAGTGTCTGACTATGAAGTTCATCCGGCTGTTTAACCAGTCTGGCCTCACCTTGCTGGAAGACTTTTACGGGCAATTCATCGCCCACCATCATGGTGCCGATGTCTGATAAGTTCATTTCCACTTTTGCCAGCTCCGTCAGCAAAGGACTGTAGCGGAAATCGACTTCGGGTAAGACGTCATCAACCACTATACAGCCCTTGCCGCCGCTCAGCTCACCGTTAACTCTGACCCTGGCAATCGGGCCTTGCCACCACAGTAACGCCTGCCCTTGTTCAACCTCACAATCATTATCGATCCATAAGCCCTCACCGACAGCCGGTATTTTGGGTTCTTTGCTTTTCTGCTGACAATAGCCGGCGATTAAGCTGAGTTTAATTTGCGGAGACTCACCGGCAAACGGAGCCCAGTGTGACACCATCGGCTGCCACATTTGAGTCGGCCAGTTAATCAGCGCGCAACGGCAGCCGCCGAGCGTCAGTACAGGAGCTATGGTTTCGTCCACGTAAAACGGCTCGGGCTTTTCCGCCACCGCTTCGGCTATCCAGCTGCCGACAATTTCAAAAATCGCGGCACTGATACAAGGCGCGAAGTCCTCCGGCAATTTTTCCAGAATCGACACCCCGGTTTGCTCAAGAACCGCTTTTTTCCAGTCACCCAGCGGAATCCAGACCCCGACACCTTCAGGGTAATCCTGATGCTTCCAGAACATACCGTCACCTGAGACGGGTTTAAGTTCCAGACGGCAGTTCTGCGCTTCTAATCCTTTACCGATAATCTGACTTATTTTGATTAGTAGGCTGCTTTGCATACATTACCCCATAAAAATCTGCGTGCGAGAAGAGCTTGATGATCCGGATGCGGCACATTCAAGCTTGATCGGGTACGGGCGAGTACGTAACTTTTGCTCCAGTGACCCCATAATATTTTTGACGGCGGATTCCTGGCGTGAGTTATGCGGAAATAATTTAATCCTCAGCCTTCTTCTGTCGTCAATGTGCGCCTGAATAATCAACCCCGTCATCGGTCCGTTAAGCAGCCGGTAGCAAAGCATATCCTTGCGGTTAGTGATTTCGGCATTGCCGACCCTGCACATGCCGCCGTCTTTCGCTAACACCCGCTTCATGGCTTTTGAGACTTTTTTCGTTGACAGCTCAGGCTCCGAGTCATCAAACTTTTTGGTCATCAGCATTCCCTCGAACAGCTCTTTCTGTCGGGACTGCGGATCAACCTCCCGCTGTTTGTGATCATGCTCAGCGGGTTTTGTATACTGGGTACCGCTTGTTGTCACTGTATTACTCATCAAACACCGCCTGTAGTTTTTCCTGATCCTTAACCAGCTGGAAAATCTCTTTATTTAATTGCCTAATGGTTTGGCCGATTTCCTCAATTTGCTCCTGCAACTGAATAATTTGTTCCGCTAACTCTCGTTCGGACTGATAGCTTCGTACCAGATTCAATTTAAACTCATTCATGCCGCTGTAATTTAACGACTTATCCGGTATTGATAATTGTCTGATGGCTTCGATGACCTGCTGACGCTGCTTTATTTTGCCGCGGCGGTTATCAATCATCTGCTGCGCCTGTTTTTTAGTGTCACCCAGTCGTTTTCTGAGCTTATCTTCTTTTTTTGAGCGAATTTCGAGTATCCGCTTCAGTGTCTCCTTATCTTTCGCGTCAATCTGTGAACTTGCCATCGCGCTTCCTGATAACCATTACTAATAACCATTGTAGGCGACCGCATTGTTCATCATGGCAATCGCCTCGTCATACTGGGTAAATTCATCCGTTCCCTGCTGCAGAAATTCAAGTATGCCTTGATGCAATTCAATCGCCTCGTCAGTCTCAGGATCCTGGCCGGACTCATATTCGCCGACCCGGATCAACAATTGTACCTCTTCATATTTAGCTAACATTTTTCTGAGCTTTGACGCCGCCTTGCGCTGTTCCGGCGTAACGATAATATCCATAATCCGGCTGACGCTGGCGTTGATGTCAATAGCCGGGTAGTGCCCCGCGCCCGCTAACTTACGTGACAAAATGATATGACCGTCAAGCAATGAGCGGACTTCATCGGCGATCGGCTCATTCATATCATCCCCTTCCACCAGCACGGTATAAATCGCCGTGATACTGCCGACCTTTGCGGGCCCTGCCCTTTCCACCAGGGAAGATAACTTTACGAATACACTGGGGGGGAAACCGTTTGATACCGGCGGCTCACCGGCGGCAAGCCCGATTTCCCTCGCCGCGCGGGCAAACCGGGTTAACGAGTCCACCATCAGCAGCACGTTCCGGCCTTTATCACGAAAGTACTCAGCAATGGTTGTCGCCGTCATAGTCGCTTTCATCCGCTCGAGCGGCGGTCTGTCAGAAGTCGAAACCACCATCACCGTTCGCGCGCGGGCTTTGTCGGTGAGGTTGTATTCCATAAATTCCCTGACCTCACGTCCGCGTTCCCCCACCAGCGCCAGAACAATCACCTCGGCGTCACAGTTAGACGCTATCATTCCCAGTAACGTACTTTTACCGCCGCCCGCGGCCGCGAAAATACCGACACGCTGACCCACACCGCAGGTAAGCGTACTGTCGATGGCTTTTACGCCCATGGGTAAAATATTCTCTATTAAGCTGCGGCTGAGCGGATTTGGCGCCTGACCTTTGTTATCTCTGATCTCAGTGGCGGTGAGCTCCCCCTTATCGTCAATGGGTCTGCCCAAACCATCGACCACACGCCCCAGTAATCCGTCACCGAGATTTATCTGATGACCGTGCCCGAGCAGCTCAACAGGCTCTCCCGCCTGTAATCCCGTGGTAGCGTCAAAGGGCGACAGAATGGTTTCATTACCTTTGACCCCGATCACCTCCGCCTGAAGTTTTCCGGCAATAACGCATAAATCCCCCTGGTGAGCGCCCGACAAACTGGAGTGAACTAACGTAGCGCCGACTTCATTGACCCGGCCGAAATAACGAACACAGGGAATGGTGCGCTCAACATCAAAAGGGCTGAGGTAAACCTCAGCTTCAATGGCCCGCGCGAGTTCTGTTTTATCGGGTAATCGCATATTTTCCCCCTTAGCCGGCATTCATCGCTTCATCAAGCGCTTCGCCGACTAAGTCGCAATGATCAAGCACCTTGATTTCAACGTCGTCACCTAACTCCTGATAGGACAGCACCGGCGTCATGAACAATTCTCTTTCAACAATCTTACGCAGGTAGCGGCGCACATCCAGTGAGGTCAGTAACACACACGGTTTATCCATCGGCAGCAGGGTTTTAATTTCCGTGAGGATCATGTGAGTTTGAGTGGTATTTAATACTGAATAAGAGCCCGCCGTGGACTGACGAATCGATTCACGGATCAGATTTTCAATACCCTCACCAATCATCAGAGCCGAAATCCAACCTTCACGGGTGGCAAATTTACGGCGAATATGACGGCGAAGAGCGATTCGCACGTATTCGGTTAACATAATGACGTCTTTCTCTTTAGGCACCCATTCCACCAGAGTTTCGAAAATCGTCCGCAGATCACGAATGGATATGCCTTCCTCCACGAGACGCTGCAAAATTTCAGCGACTTTTCCGACTGAAAGTAAGCGCTGCAGCTCCCGAATCAATTCACCGTATTTATTTTCCATCGCATCCATCAGATACCGGGTTTCCTGCACCCCGATAAACTCACCGATAAAACGATCGACAACCTTGTTGATCAGGCAGGCCGGTATCGCCTCACCCTCAACCACGGTCAGACCCTGCTCTTTGGCCGTATCAATTTGCGGGTCTTTAATCCAATGTAAGCTTTCGCCGTTGTATGACGTGACCACATCACGGGTTTCCGTGTCGACAAAACGCTCATTAAGTAAGGCTTCATCAATATCGAGCTCAAGTTGTAAAACCGGTTCCTGGTACAACAGCACGTCACACTGACAGGTCTTGGTACTTTTTACGACCTGCAGCTGAATTTCGGGTAACGGAACACCCAGTTTTTCAAACAATGACCAGCGCAGCCGATGCAAGGTTTCTTTCATGGTCTGATGAGGATAATCGGCTCCCAGCATCAGCATCAGCGGCACCGCCCCCGGCTGCATGTTAGCGTCATCAGAACTCTCCTCTCCCTCTTTAGGGAAAGACTTTTCATCACCGGCCGCGTCGGCCTGTTTCCGGCTTTTTTTACCCAGATACCAGGTTAAGAAAAACGTCAGCGCGCCTAAACTGCCGAATACCCAGAGCGGAAAGCCGGGAATAAGAGCAAAGGTAATCATCACTAAGCCCGCCATTTGCAGTGATGACGGCTGCTTAGTCACCTGCATGACCACTTCTTTACCTAAGTTCTGACGGGTTTCGCCCGGAACACGGGTTACAATAAGACCTGCGGTGATCGAAATGAGCAGTGACGGGATCTGCGCGATCAAGCCGTCACCCACCGACAATACGGCGTAGGTATCCAGAGCTTGGGAGGCTGACATCCCTTTTTGCATCACCCCGATAGCGATACCGCCGATGATGTTGGTGAAAATCACGATGATACTGGCGATCGCATCCCCTTTTACGAATTTCATCGCCCCGTCCATCGCCCCGTACAGCTGACTTTCTTTTTGCACTTTCGCCCTGAGTTTCTTCGCGTCTTTGGCGTCGATGATTCCGGCGCGCATATCACCGTCGATACTCATCTGCTTACCCGGCATACCGTCAAGTGAGAAACGCGCGCTGACTTCCGCCACACGCTCCGAACCTTTGGTAATTACGATAAACTGAACAATGGTGATAATGGCGAAAATGGTGATACCCACAGCGAGATTGCCGCCCACGACAAAATTACCGAAGGTAAATACGATCTGACCGGCATCATGCTGTAACAGGATCAGACGTGAGGTACTGATCGTCAGCGCTAACCGGTAAAGCGTGGTAACCAGAAGCACTGACGGGAAAACCGAAAATTCCAGCGGATCGCGGATATAAATCGCAATCATCAGCAGAATGACGGATAACGCTAAATTTATCGCGATCAGAACATCGATCAGCGGCGTCGGCAGCGGAATGATCATCATGAACACCGCGACAACCAGCATAATCGCCAGAATAATGTCATGCCGGCCCGCGGCTTTGGCCAGCAGCTGCTGAATCTTATTCAAAATTGGCCTCCGCGACTCACCTTACTTAAAAACTGTTGATGTAACCGGATCATTTTGTACCACTCCCGTCCCTCACACTTCTTAGGACACAAGCAGCTGATCATCAGCTTATGTTTGATAATGAACAGGCGTTGCGGCACGCCCATAAAAGCCCGGGGATGCCAATGCTCAACCCAGTGCTTTAAATCCCTCACTTGATTTTCCAGCAGCCAGGATGTCATCAGTAAACGCTCATCTTTGACCTCAAGCATCAGCCCGTAGGGTGCCCAGTGATATTCCATCTGCTCTTCCAATTTCACCGGCCAGCGATTTAACAGCTGAAAAAAGGTCTCTAAATGCCGTGTTATACGTAAGTCCACTGTTAACTTTCACCTTTTTCAGTTAAATCAATTCCTCTGTCCAGATAAGCTTAGGACGAGATGTTCATTCATGCCCGTTAAAGTAAGAACCCGGCTATAAGTTTTTCCACTTTTCCGGCGCCGGTTTTAAGCACTCCGCGGCGTTACTCTTGCTTGAAAGACCGCCGCTGCGCGCGAGCGCCTTGCGCGGCGCTCAGCCTGAACGCCGAAAATATCGAAAAACTTACGCTAAGGTACTTATTCTTCTTCACACCAGCGATCCAGTAAGTCCATCATCGCGTCGGTTATGTGCTCTTTCTGCTCAGGATCCCGGTAACACTTGGTCGGTAACTGCAGCATTAAATCACGCCAGCGCCTCAGGAAGCCGATTTGCTTCAATTCCGACACTTTCATTTTTTGTATTTTTTCCTCCAGCCATTCCGCGTAGACCCAAGATTGCTCAACCAGCTCCAGGGTTGCGTCTAATACCGCGGAGTCGTCAATCTGGCAGGCTCTGGATAAGGCTTTGCAATAATCCTCGACACTCATAAACAGTAACAAACGTCTTAAATCATCAATCACGGTGATGAGCTTAACCATATCCGTGCCGGTATTTTCCTCGTTTAAGGAGCCGGACAGCGCCCTTAATAATACCCGTATGCGTTTTCTTCTGTCGGGCATATCACGCAATAACCCAAACCACCTGGCTAAACCACCGTCACCTCTCGCTGCCCGCTGATAGAGCCCTTTGAGTGATTCCAAACCGGCCTGATCCAGAGGTAAGCCTTCCATGGCGGCGATAAGTGCCAGCTCAGCGCCTTCCTCGGCCAGCATTTCCTGGAGCTTCTTACGGAGTTTGTTCTTGATTTCCTCACTGAGGCCGGCCTGGGCAATGACATTGGCGAGCATCAACATCACATTGCCGGTATCCATGTTCATCTGCCCGATATTGGTCATAATAGAATCGGCGTCGCCCAGCCGGGCAAGCTGACCGGCGGTAATGCGGATGCCGTCGGCCTGCTCGCCTTCCATCTGCTCGATCAATTCTTCCAGGGCACCGAGTCTGGCCTCGTCTTTGCGCTCTTTACTGTTCAGACGCTTGAGGTAATTACTAAAGCCGAGGCTTAAATCCTCAAGCGCCTCTTCCATGGACTCATTGGCGATATTAGCGATTTCCGCGAATTCAGCCGCCGCGAGGGAAGAAGTCGTGCGGGCAGGGTGCACCTGACCGTTAACAGGATTTGACTCCGTCTGGGTTTCAAAGTTGACCGTATTCGCGCCGTCAATTCTCATATCACCTTCCTGCAGCCTAATAAGCCTCGTTGTAATCCGGGTCATCCGCTTCAAACTCTGAGCCGGCGCCGGCCAGGTCAGCTCCCGCCTCAAATTCTGAATCGGCGTAGAATGCCTCAGTTTCCGCCTCCGGCTCATGATGTTCTTCAGCAAGCAGACCTTCCGGCCCGGCGGCCTCACCGGCACTCATATCCGCGGCGGTGGCTTGAGCAACCTGAGACGCTTTTTTAACCCCGCCCGCTTTTTGAATCACAAAAGCTTCAAGCAGCAGTTCCAGATGCTGATTTAAATCGATTCTGGCTGATAACGCGGAGGACTTCAGCTCGGCAATGCCGGAGTCAAAGCCCGGCTCAACCTTAATTTTAAATTCCTTACCGAGTTTAGTGCTCAGTGACTCGTAGTCGGTCTCCGCCACCAGAAGTGTGATTGCGCCTTCGCCGAGCTTTTCCACCACCTCTTCGGTCAGTTTTGAAACAATTAAATCCGTTTTATCAAACTCACCGGCCCAGTTGACGATGACAGAATGAATTTGTCCGGCTATGCCGGCGCTCAATTCCTCATGCAACTCATGCCTGAACCGCAACTCATCCTGTATCCATTCCACGGCCTCGCTGACGGCTTGTGATTTTGCTTCCTGTTCCCATTGCGTCATGAGATTCCGGGCTTCATTTTGCGCGTCAACAATATACTGCTCAGCCTGCTGACGGGATTGTTCGCGTTGCATGTGCGCTTCTCTCAGCGCCGTTTGAATCCGCTCTCTGACCCGGCTCTCCATAGTTTGCAGTTCAACCGACTTTACAAACTCGTCGGCGGAGATAATGTCCGAGTCTCCGCGAGCTATTTCACAGGGCTGAATATCAACAAAAAATGGATTCATAACATGCGCTCCAAACGAGTTAACCATCTCGCTAAATTGAGGTGTTCCTGCCGCAGTAGAGTGACTTGCCGTTTAAATTCCTGCGGTTCTTGCTCCGCCTCCGCCGCGGGTAAAGTCAAAGCGACGCTTTGCCAGAGCGGACTTTCACTGAGCTCTTTTTCCAGTAACAAGACAGCGAGTTTCTGAGCCTGTTCAAGCACCTGTTCCGGCTTGATATCATCAACGACATCTTTCATTTCTGAGGTCGGTCTTTGCGGCCACATCGCCCAGGCCTGCTGAATTTGTTCCTGCGTGAGCAGGGCTTCAAGCTGAAGGCGGTAATCTTTGAGTGACAGGTAATCGGGACAATTTAAGCAATACAGTCCTAACACGGCTAATAAAGACGGTAAGCGTTCTCTTCGGTTCAGTAAAAATCGCTCGTCAGGGGTAAACGCCGCCGGCAGATCACGGGTGATGATCCCCAGACGCCGAACCACTAAAGCCTCAATACGCCTTGAAAGAACAGTGTTTTGTCCAGCGTATTTTTTCCACATCTGAAGACCAAGCTTTGACCACCAGCTCTCATGCATAGTAGCCGTCGGACGCCAGAGCAATTGATAAAACTGCCTTATTTCCGCGTTTTCTTCCTCGTTGGGTGAAAAAAATCCCGAAATCATAACGCCTCCAGAATTTCACTTATTTGCGTCTTAAGAATAAGAAGCCAAAGACACTCAGCAGAACAAGTATCACCAAGCCGATGATCACCGGTAATTTATTGTCTTCTATTTTCTTGATAAAACCGGCGCCGCTGTCTTCAGGTTGTTGCGCCGGCGCTGACTGGTAGCCATAATTAGCGGCTTGTAAGAACACACTGATTCGATCGTAAGATAAGCCCGGGATGGCGTTTTGAATGAGTCCTTTTATTTGGTTTTCCTGGGTTGTTAAATTGGCTTGCGGAGAATACTTAATATAAACCGAGGCTGACTTTTCCGGCTGAGCCTGAAATTCATCATCTTGTGTCGGTTCAGCGATCGAGACTCTGGCGCTGATCACCCCTTCAATATTAGTTAATGTTCTTTCTAACTGCTGTTCTTTAAGAAAAGCGATTTTAGCTTGTTCCTGCGCGGGTGATGTCACTAACTGCCCGGAAGGAAACATATCTTCAATCGACGCGTACTTGGGACGCGGAAAACCGTTTTGCCTTAGCAGGGCTACCGCGTTAATAAATTTGTCTTCATCGATCATCAGGGTCGCCATACCCGTTTTCTGATCGATTTCATTCTCCGCGTCAATATCATTAAGACGCAGTAACGCCACCATTTCATTGGCTTCTTCTTGCGGCAGATTGCGATAAAGCTCGGTTTTACAGCCCGTAAGCAGTAAAACCAAGCCGATAAGCAAGGCATACCTGATTCTCATTGCATACTCGCTAACTTGTTGATTGACTGAGATAATGAACCAGCAATTTTGGCAAATAAATCAACTTCAACCATTCCTTTCATAATGAGACGCTGCCCTTCAAGATAAGAAAGCGGCGAGAGCTCCTGCCCCGCTTTTTCAAATTCCGTTTTATCTTTCGGCGTCATTTTCTTGATCAGTTCCTCGTCGGATCCCAAAGCGCCGACCGCCGCGGCTTGCTGCATCTGGCTATTACCCGCATCCATCATGCTCTGGAATTTTTGAATCATATCCGTCGCCGGATCTGGCACCTGCTGCTTGACCATTTTCTGCGATGCGATTTGCTGTACTTGATTTACGGCTTCAGTCACTGACATAACAGCCTCCTACTCACTTCTGACCGAAATTAATTTCTGAGTTAAAATTTCTTTCTGCTTCTTACTGATCACCGGGCCGGAAAACAGCAGGGCAAGCGCGTGAGCCGCTTCGCTGTGGCAAGATTTAAGCTCTCGTACCGCCTTAGAAGCTTCATTGAGCGCAAAATAAATAACGCTGGCGCAAATCTTTCTGTCTTCTTCGTCATGAATCAGATCAGGGAAAATTCTGAGAATGGCGTAAGCCTGCTCTTTCATCCCGTGATTACCCGCGGCGACAGCCGCGGAAACCAGAAGCCTCTTATCTTCACTTAATAAAATGTCGACTTTCTTTTTCATCGCGCGTCACCTTCAGCGGCATCGGCATTAGATCTTAGAAATAATGCCCTGAATCATGTCCTTGATCGTTTTGATCATCGCACTTTCGTAACCTACAAAGTTCGAGTACTGCTGAATGGCAAACTGCGCTTTGATCATTTTCTCCGGGTTGTTAATATCCCCGGACTGCATGTTTCCCTGCACGTCCTGGGCTGACTTCGCAGACATTTGTGATAACTGATAAACAATTGAACCTAAGTCCATAATGACCTCCTTATGCCACCGTTGACCGCAACTCCGTCGGACTGCATGAATAGCGCTTCTTAAATGCGTCTGTGAAGTGGGCGTGATTACTGAAACCACTATCCAGCGCAATGTCAGCGACTTTTCTTGTCGTCAGCAACAGCTGCTGTCTCGCGAAACTTAATCGTCTTTCCAGAATCCACTGTTTTGCGGAAACACCGTAATTTTTATAAAAAAAGAAGTTCAGCTTTCTGACCTCCATCTTTAACTCTTCGGCGAATTGCGATACCGACCAGGACTTCATAAAGTTAGATTCTAAAAAACTCAACACCTTATCGTTATGAGCTAAGAAGTATCTCAGCATCCCTGAAAAATAAGCGTTATCGATACTCAGGCAGTAGATCATTACAAACTTCATCATCATGTTTTTGTTGTCTTTTATCTGTTCGATAACACTGATTAGCTGGTCGTACACGGGTACGATTTTGGCTTCGCCGATTCTGAATGTTTTGTCTTTTACTTCCGGACCGATTAAATCCATGACTTCGTGATAAAGCTCATGCATTTCACCCGGATAACAATATACGTTTATCCAGCAATCCCGGCTTATCGCCGAGGCCGCGGCGTCTTCACCGGTGATCACAAGCTGATTTGCTGAAACATCAATAACTTCCCCCTGGCAGCGAAGCTTACCGTCGTGTTTGAACAAAATAACTTGTATTGCACTCATTTAAACCGCAACCTCTGCTTTGAACTGATACCGGCCTTTTTTACACTCACTTCTTCAGGCTGTTCTATCAGTCTAGTCGTTAACTCAATAATTGTTATCGGGTATTACCCTGAATTTTGCACGCAGTTATCTGGTTTTACTATATTTCATCTGTTATCTGATGTTCGAGGCGATGTTTTTGTTCAACTCTGACAGCATGGTCTGCATTGCGTTAATGTATTGCACGATGTTGTTGTATTTCTGTATTTGTTGCTGAATGACTAACTGTTGCTGAGCCGCGAAATCAGTGTCTTCGCTGTTTTTGGCGTCCAGCGCCGCCTGAATATCTCCAAGCTGCCCGCTGTTCAGCTTTTTCTTGTATTTCTTGAGGTATTCATTGATTGGCATACCCGCGACCGTCATATTGGCCTGCTGCATATACTTAATGATATCAGGCGGTAATTCAGTAGTGGTTTTAGGATTTGATCCCAGCTGTTTGATTAGGTTACCCACCCTTTCAGACATCTCATGAGTTACACGGGCATCTTGCTGACGGACGGACATTTCATGAAACTGATCATTCGCCTGATCTTGTACAATCTCCATATTGGCGTATAAAACAGACAATCCGTGAGTGAATAAGGAGTTGGTCACACCGTTCAGACCGGCTAACAGGCCGTTCGGTGCATTAGAACCCGTCCCCTCAGCACCGGTCGTGTTCACATCAGAGTGAGCATGCGTTTGCTGTGTGTTTATATTGTTAACAGACATACTACCACCTTACTCTGCGGCTCCCCGGCGTATTTAATAACAGACCGTTGAAACTAGAGATAACTTCTGACTTTTTTCTTTTTCACCGCCGGCTTGTCCTGCTGAGACTCCCCGCCCTTCTCCCGGGCGGCTTCCGGCTGCTGTTGTTTTTCCTTCAGTTCTTCCTGCTCTTTAATTTCCGCCGCGGTTTTGGGCTTACTGCCTAGATAGGCGAATTCCTGCTCCAGTTTTTTAAAGTTCTTTCCGAGCTCAGCGACCTTAACTAAGACCCGCTCCTGCTGTTGCTCAAAACCCTGAGGGAAAGCCTTCTGCAGCCGAATGAGCTTTTCTCTTGCCTCCGGATCCGTTTTTGCCCGTTGAACTAAGGTTCTGATTTCCGCCTGTAAGCTTTGAAATTCTTTCAACTGCTCATTGATAGCGTTCTTACGTTGCTTGATATCATTCATTACCGCTTTTAAATCTTGAAAAACGTCCATAACCTTGCCTTCTAAATGTCATTTTTTAAATCTCTTAAACAAGAGTTCGATAACTTTCTCGGCAGCATCAACAGCTTCTTCTGTATCCAGACTGTTTTTGTACTGTGATTTTTTCAGTCTCTTACGCATTTCCGCGAAATGCAGTTTATATTCCTGTTCTGAAGTGACTCCGGCTTTTATGTCATCTTCCAGCTTGGTAATCCTCGGCATTTCACATTCCTAAAATAACAATGGCACATGGGTTATCTGGCCATTTTTCATTAAATCGATTCCGTCAATATCGATGTACTCGACACTGTAACCGTTTTCCAGCTGACTGCCTTTGGACAACCTCATTCCGCTTTCTAATTCCACAAACGGCGCGTCCGAACTGCCTCCGTAACTGATAACCGGAGATGTCAGTATTCTGTTCACTTCCTCGCGAACAGGGATGTTCTGAAATACTATCTTAGTCCCTGTTTGCTGAATCGTTTTTGTACTTCTTGCTAACTGTACAATTTGCTGTTGTTTATCCTGGCTTACCTCACCGGTAATTACGATTGAATCATCCAGCTGAGATAGCATAAGGTTCTGAATTAAACCGTCTTTTCTTAATTCTTCAATTAGCGGCTTAATTTGAGCACCGGACTCATTGATTACCTGCCAACTGACCAGCCCGTTAATGTTTCTCAGCATACTTACGGTCTTATCCCATTGGTCACCCGCTTGAATCGCTCCTGATATAGTGACACTACCCGGCGTCAAATTTTGTTGTACAGTGACTCCTTTGAAGCCATTTTGTGTCAGTATCTGCTTAACATCAGTCACCAGTTGATCGGCACATTCAGCATGCTCGATAAATAAAATGCCGTGACTTTTTACCGCCTCGATAAATTGCCGCAGTCTTCCTGAATTTTCACAAAAACCATTAAAAGTCACTACGCCGTTGCTTGCCCAGATAGCTTTAATGCCGTCAAGCTCATTCAATGTCAATTGCTCAGCAACCCACTCTTTGGGCGTTATTTTATGTTGCGGCGCTTGCGCGGGATCAATCAAGAGCAATAAGATCAATATAGTTGAAATCAGCGAAATCCCAAGTAAGGCAATATAAGATAAGTTCTTTTTTCCGCTTTTTTTCTTCGGAAGTTCAGGCTCTTCAATGTCTTGAGCCGCGCTTCCGAGTACAAAAATCAAACCGGCAATTTCGATGACTTCCGATAGCGGAAGCGCTTCAATTTGTTCTTTTTTCTCACCAGCAACCCATATATCCGCTTTATTCACTAAAGTGACGCTTTCCTCCTCAATGTTAAACTCGAGCTGATCAGCGGACTCAAGTTCGGCTAATACGTCACCATCAGGGCCGACGGTAAACTTCCCTTGCGGAAGTATTAACTGACGCCCTTTTAACGGGCCGTTTAGCCATAAAATTTTGTAGTTAGATGGCATAGCTCACTCATTGATTTACGGGTTCGGCTTTAATTAAAAACAACCGCATCACACTTTCTCGCTCGTGATTGGTTGAGCTGAATAATTTACCCAAAACCGGAATATCACCGAGCAATGGGATTTTATTTTTAGTGGAACGATCAACATCCTGAACGAAACCACCCAGCAATAAGCTTTCACCGGAGGTTAAGGTCGCCTGAGTTGATATTTCTGAATTTTGTACTTGCGGTAACGGCTCTTGACCGCCCACAGGCGGAGCCTGCTGACCGTCTTGAATATTCAAAACCAGGTTAACCGCTTTACGTCCTTTTTCATTGATTAATCTTGGCGTTACTCTGAGTAATGAACCTGTGGTAACCGAATCCAGCTTCGCTACTTTCTCACCGCTCACTTTGGTATAAAAAGTAATATTTTTATCCAGTACGGCCTGCACATTGTTTAAGGTCACGACGGACGGTCTGGAAAGTACCTTTGCCTTTGAGTTTTTTTCCAGCGCGTCCAGCTTGATCAAAAAGTTACCTGTATTACCGATTACGGTTGAGAATCCTTGATCACCCGACCCGGAGTTAAAGCTGACGGTTCCGCCGCCTAAACTCGCTGACGCCGACCAGTTGACTCCGAGCTGGTGAAAATTGGACGCGTCAACATCAAAGATGGAAACTGAAATTTCAATCATCTGCGGTTTAACATCAAGTTGCTTGATGATCGCTGAATAAGTCTGTTGATCTTCCGCGCTACCTCTCAGAATAATGGCGTTTTGTCTGGGATCGGCGGCAAATACAGGACCTGTCTCGTCAGCGGATTTTTTCAGCTCAACGCTCATATCACGCAGAACACTCACTAACCCGGGCACTTTAACCGGCTGATTTCGATAACTATAGTCGGCGTCATCAGCTGACGCGTAATTTAAGCGGTAAACCTTAACGATTTCGTGATTCACCGCCGCTTGCTTAGCGTTTGAATCCAATTTTGCTATCAGTTTACTTACGTTATCCACACACACCGGAACACCGACGAGCTGCACGCTGGCAATACTTTCCTGCGGCTTAACCTGACAGGCATGATCGGCCAATACACCAGTACTGTTTAAATAGCTGAGTACATTCATTGACGAAATATTTGATAACGGAATAACTTCACTTTTTAACTCCGTTGTCTTGTAAACATACAGAACACCGGTATTGTAATACCAGATAAGTCCGAAGCGTCTGGATAATTGCTGAACGACATCCATGGGCTCCTGGTTTTGTATGCGGCCGCTGAATTCATCATTCACCTGACTGCTGACAACCATAGGAACACCATAATTGGTGGCAAACTCACGCAGCACCGCCGTTAACGGTGTCCCGCGGCTGATCATCACAAACGGCTTTCCTTGCCACTGAATCTGATCCAGGGTCGCGCCGTGGACCAAAGTAGTTAACAAGAACAGCGTCAAACCGGTTAATGCTCTCATGTTCTCATTCTCATTACGAAGTTGCGCTTAGTTTCCACTTTCTTTTTAAACCCTTTCTCAAGATATTGCGCAATGGCTAAATGAGATACGACGTGCTGGGGTAACTCTTTTTCATCTGTCTGTTCGTCGTAGTAGCGCCATAGCAACCAAACATCATTTTCTAACTGTAAACCGCAATCCCGGGCGCCATCGTAGGCCGCCATAACTAACGTTGCTTTCCTTAACCATAGCAGTGTCTCATCAGGTTCGATTTTGGGTTTTATTTGTATTGCGACCGAGAAAATCCCGTTTCGATCTAAAATTCGAGCATTTCGCTCGGCAAGTTTCCATTGGTCATACTTCGGGCTGGCAGCTTGAGCTTTTAGAAAACCGGTTTCTAATAGTCTCTTTAACATGTTCGCTTTCGCCCTCTTTACTTGCACTTTAGTTTACGAATGATTGTTCTGCTATCCGGTATTTACCTTAATTGAATTTCTTGTTCCTCTATCTGGCTAGTTTATAATGACTTTTTTATAACTTCACTCCCGTCAGCAGCCACCATTACCGTTTGGTTTTACTTTGAGAATTGACCCTTAACACGGTTACCATTATCTTTTTCTATTTACTTAGTATATGTGAAATAAAAAAACTTGAGGTACTAAAATAATGTTTAGCTAATTTATTGATAATTTATAACTTTTATTTATTTAAATAAGGGAGACATACAGAACGTCACAAGGTAAAACAACCGCAGCTCTAAGGTAACTCTCCGCTTGAAATGGATATCTGTTTTAAAACGACTAAAGTAAACAATAACCGGCAACGACTGACTCGCGCTGTCATCAAGGTTATGATCTTAATTTAATAAGGAGCGACTTCGGGTATGAAGCATCTTTCCCTGGTCAGTAAATTGACCATTTCGGTCACCTTGTTATTTTTATTCTGGTGGGTACTTAATGAATACCAGACATACCGCTACACGCTGCGGTTTGAAACTAAGGACTTCATCACTGATCATTACATTTCTAATAAACTGGGTATTGATATAATTAACGATTTCGTCAGGCAAAGCCAGCATGATCTGGAACATACCTTCCATTTACTCAAAAAATTCCCTGACTTTATTATTAAAGAACATAAATCTACCGCAATATCGTCATATCACTATGTCCTGAATCAATCAAAACAGTTTGTCAGAGCAACGACGCCTGACAAAAAAGCGTTACTCTCAGCCCGACTTATCAACATCATCAGACCCGAATATACGGCTCTGTTTATTCAGCAGGCGGATGGCAACGCGCAGCTTCTGAGCAAAAGCGAGCTGCCGGTAAAAGTATTAGACACTATCTCTCATAATTTTACGCCTCTGTTAATAGAAAATGCCAGCTATGAATGGAAAACGATTTCCGTCTCCGGCGATCAGCATTATGCGTTCATACGGTCAACTTTCACTGATACTCAAGAACATAACGGAATTCACCGCATCGGGCTGGTCATTAACTTAAGCGGACTGATGAACAGGTTAATGACTCAGAGTAAAGATCAGCTACAATTGCTGTTCACTTCTGATAATCATTACTTCAGCCCCGGATCCGTTACACTCAGCCGGGAAAAACTGAGTGAAATAGAAACCTTATTATCCGGGGCGGATGACGGTCAACATGTGTTAATGAGCGACAGTTTTATCCTGTTAAAAGAAACCGTAACCGATCCGGACTGGCGACTGGTCAGCGTTATTTCTAAAAAAGCCATTTATACGGGTTCCGAGAAGCAGCTGCTAAAAAAACTCCCCTCATCTTTACTTTTGTTAGTCTTCATCAGCGCCGTGTTATTACTGATTTTCAGATTCTTACTGGGAAATCCGCTGAACGGCATCGTAAACGTCATTTCAGATCCGCAAAAACCAAACTTAGACAAAAAACTACCGCAAACCAGGAATGACGAACTCGGGCAAATCTCATCAGCTTATAATAATCTTCTCAATCAGCTGCAAAAAAGTCATTCAGAGCTGGAACGACAAGTCGCGGACAGAACCAGAGATCTGCTGGAAGCTTCTCAGGCGGCAGAAGCGGCGAATCAAAGAAAAACCGAACACTTAACCAGTATCAGTCATGAAATCCGTACGCCGCTCAACGGCATTGTGGGCGCGCTTGAATTGCTGCAAACCACCAACATCAGCCAAAAACAAAAAGGATTAATTCTTACGGCGGCGGACTGCTGCCACTCGCTGCTTGCACTTATTAATAACCTGCTGGATTTTTCCAGAATTGAGGCGGGAGAAATCATTTTAAGACCGATAAATTATAAACCTATCGCCGTCATTGACGAGGCAATGGTGAGTATTGAATCTCAGGCCATTAATAAAGGGATCCGATTAAGCACCATTGTAGACGCGGGCATTCCTGAGGAAATGCAGTTAGACCCGCTCAGAGTTCGCCAGATTTTAGTCAACCTTCTCGGCAACGCCGTTAAATTTACGGAGGAAGGTGAAATTCAAGTTGTTTTAACGATCAAAAACCAAATGCTGGAGTATCAGATTTATGATACGGGATCTGGCATGACAGAAAAAGAAACCATCACGATTTTTCAGCCTTATGTTCAGGGACAGCATCAGAAATTCGGTTCGGGACTCGGGTTACCTATCTCAAAAAAGCTCGCCGCGATGATGGCCGGAAATCTGACCGTTTCCAGCGTTAAAAATCAGGGCAGCCGCTTTGTTTTTTCCGTTCCCGTTATAGATGCCAGTGAAGCTATCAATTTAAACGGGCAGGAAGTTTTAGTCCCCGAGCATTTGCGTCAGCAATTACAAATCTGGGGGGCGATTCCTTTAACCGGGCGGCATTATGAGATTTTAGATTCGCCGGAGCTTCTGTATATGCCAAATAAACTTTTGCAGTGCATTCAAGAAGCCATCAATAATATCCCGCATTTTCCGCAAAGCATCATGCCGGTATTACTGCCCTGGAAACTTAAGGTGTTAGTAGTGGATGATGTCAATATTAACCGGGATATCATCTCAAAAATGCTCCACGAACTCGGGCAGACGGTTTATACCGCCGGTAATGCGGTGTCGGCCTTAGAGCTGGGCAAACGCAATATTTTCGACTTGGTGCTGATGGATATTCGAATGCCCGAAGTCAACGGCTATGAAGCAGCCCGGATATGGCGTAACAGTGATGAAGTGTTAGATAACCGCTGCCCGATTATAGCGCTTACCGCTAATGCCGAACCCAAAGAGCAGGCCAGCATAGAAAAAGCAGGTATGGATTATTATCTGACCAAACCCGTCACCCTGAAGGAGCTGAATCAGGCGTTGGAAATCGCCGCCGACATTCAGCTGGAACGTGAAGTATCACTCACCATCAACAACGATAACGACACGCCTCTCATCGATATAATGGAATCAGATCTGAATAAGAAGCTTTATACCCAATTGTTAGAAATGCTGCTCAGTCTGAAAGGGGCGTTGGAGGTTTATAACTGGGAAGCCGCTAAGAATATTCTGCATACCATCAAAGGAAGTTGCGGATTAGCGGGCTTAATGAAAATAGCCGAAAGCGCCGCTGAATTAGAAGCTCAACTTGTTAATCAGGGAACATTGCATGTCAGTGACTTAAATGAGCTTAACGAACAAATAAAAGCGATGGAATTTGACTCTATCTGAGACCAAGCCGCTGAGCCCAGATCATCAGCTCAGCCACATTGTGAGCCCCCAGCTTTCTCATTAAATTGGTTCTGTGCGTCTCTACGGTTTTAAGACCGATCACCAGATCCTCAGCGATATCCCGATTACGACGCCCCTCACAAATTAAGGTTAATACCTGCTTTTCCCGGTTAGTGAGCACAGGAACGTCGCTCTCCTCTTCCAGCTGCAGTGCTTTGATCTGCTCTTCGTTTAGGCTCGGGTCAATGAAAACCTTACCTTTAGATACGGTTTTTATCGCCGCGTACAAGGTGCTTTTCGGGCTGTTTTTTAACAGGTAACCGTTAGCCCCGATATCCAGAGCTTGTCTCGCGGTTTTCTCCTCCTCGACAGCGGTAAGCATAATAATTAAAATATCAGGCCAGCGCTGTTTAAGTTGTTTTATCACCTCGATGCCGTTCATTTTAGGCAATTTAAGATCCATAAAAACGAGATCAGGCTCGAGCCGAATACACTCAGAGTAAACCGAGAGTCCGTCTTCGACAAAACCTACCAGTTGCAGCTCAGGAAAAGGAGCCAGGCAACTTTGTAAGCCGTCGAAAATTAAAGAGTGATCATCAACCACAAGGATTTTCATACTTTTAATCCGATCGAAAGCCATTCACCACTCCTAATATTCTGACCGCATAACTAAGCGTAGATCAAAATATTAAAAATATTCAACACGACCGATAAGGTGAGGACGTTTAGCTTTTTTGTCACGCAGTTCAAATTCTATATCTTCACCTTCCGCGATTGCTTTGAAGGTCACGTCCGCGGGCATAAATAAAGGCAGCCTGAACTGGACACTCATAGTAAAAGCGTCCTGTGTAATTTGCTTTTCAAGCAGCGACAGACAACGGGCTTTAGACCACATACCGTGAGCCAGAACCTTATCAAAGCCAAAGCGCCTGGCTAAAAACGGATGTAAGTGAATTAAATTAAAATCACCTGAAGCCCGGGCGTACCTCAGGCCGCAATCAGCACAGATCCTGAATCGCTGCGCGTCACTAAAATCCATTTTACCGCCGCGAGGAGGGCGCATTCGTTTGCCCACTTCAGCACGATACAAGTATGTAGAAAAGGCTTCCCATACTAACTCGCCGTTGATTTTCGCCTGTGAACGTAACGTGAATTCCAGCCCTGACTCAGTGATATCACTATCAGCGATCCGGCAATCACAATCAATCAGCTCACTGACTTTTACCCGGCGATAGTGCTTAATCGTATTTCTTAAATGGATCATTCCCAGCAACGGGAACGTCACGATATCCTGAGTAAAAATCTCAGCGTGCAAGCGAAACATAACCACATAAAGGTATGTCGCGGGCAGTTGAGTTCCGTCAAAATTCAGCCCGCAGACCCGGGCGTACTTATCAACCTGTCTTGAATTGAGGCTTACCTTAGGCAAAGAAACTTGAATATCCGGAAACGCTTGATTATCCCAGCCGGGCTTGCGACCGAAAAAGATCTTCCGATATAAATTTATGAGTGACGGCAATCGTTCTAATTCAACTTTATGCTGCAATCTTACTTCCACTTTCTTACTCTTCTGATACTGAATATTCCGTTATTCAAATGGCACAAGATACAATTAAATTGTTCGGATTTTAAAACTAAATGACAAGATAATAATTATATACCCTTAATTTAATTGATGAAATGAATTCAGGAGAAACAGCGGCGTTTTTACTAAAACGCTACTTTTTGAAACTAAACTCTAGTGACTCACTCAACTTAACTTAAACTGATTTACCATTTTGGAAACATTGCCGACAGAGTTCAACAGCTTTACGTTACTCCGTTCTGAGGTTTTTCCGTTCTTTGCACCGTTTGCGCCGCGACGACGACAAGGTTACTTAAGTCAGAAACTGTCCCGAAATAACCTCTCTGTTTCGTGACAGTTCCTCGGATACGCGGTATGGATCAGAAGCCGGAAACGGAATATGCCCGGGTCTTTCGCAGCGGCTTATACCGGCGGCGAAAACCATTGATGACAGCGTCATCAAACTAAGCGGGTGGATTTTTTCATTTATGGCCTGACCGCTGACCGTCTCGGCGAGCTTTTTTTATTGTTAAAAAAGTTTTTTTACTGATAAATCGTAACGTCATTCAACCTATTCTATATGCCCGAAAATAATGAATTTGACCCGTTGATTGATTTCAACTTTGAAATAGACCTATGATTGAGAAATTATCATTCAAATTTTTTTATCTTATGCCTGTACCTGAAACCTACCGACACATCGATTTTGATGCTTGCGGAAGCATTGAGTCTTTAAAACTCGTCCGCTCACCCGTGCCCGCCGCCGGCAATAACCAGGTGCTGATAAAAGTACACGCGGCGGGCGTAAACGGATCCGATATCGCCCAGCGGCAGGGTTTATATCCCGCCCCCCCTTCAGCGTCCCCGATTTTAGGATTGGAAGTCTCGGGTGAGATTGTCGCGGTCGCTGATAATGTCACGTCGTGGCAGGTCGGCGATAACGTCTGCGCATTAGTCCCCGGCGGCGGTTACGGCCAGTATGTTGCCACCCACGAGGCTCATTGTTTACCTGTCCCCGGATCCTTTGATATGTTGTCGGCGGCGGCCCTTGCTGAGACTTTTTTTACGGTCTGGGGCAATTTGTTTATCAGAGCAAAACTTACCGCTGATGAGACACTCTTGATCCACGGCGCATCCGGCGGACTTGGTAATACCGCGATTCAGCTGGCAAAAGCGTTCGGCGCTAAAGTCATAGTTACGGCAGGCTCTGAAACCAAGTGTGAGCACTGCATAAATCTGGGTGCGGACACCGCGCTTGATTATCACGGCGGCGATCTTGAGCGGCAGATTTTAGATGCCACCGGTAACAAGGGGGTCGACGTGATATTTGATATGGCCGCGGGCGATTTCGTAAACCTGAATTTAAAAGTTTCAGCCTTTGACGGGCGCATGGTAACCGTCGCCTTAAAACGGGGCGCGAAAGCCCGGGTTGACGTATCTCGCATCATGGCGAAACGTCTGACCTGGACGGGGTCGACTTTAAGACCGCAATCCGATGAGGCGAAAGCTGAAATCGCGGCTCAACTTAAAAAGCGCGTCTGGCCTTTACTGGAACAGGGATTAATCAAGCCGTTTATTCATAGTGTTTTCGCAATAGACCGGGTCCGGGACGCTCACAGATTGATGGAGCGGGGACAACATGTCGGCAAAATAGTACTGGATTTGTCGCCGCTTAACGTAACGCAATTGCGGTAACCAATTAATAAAGTGCATAACTACGTTGATTAATTAATTATTAACGCAAATTAAATTAACATTAAACTTACTAAGAAAAACTTGAAGCCCAAAAAAAATCAGCTAGAGTCGTAATTATGATCTTAAGCCGGACACTGACGGATTCGGCTTTCGGTCGATTTAATATATTGAACTTTATTGAAATTAGTGTGCCTGTTGACAGTTCATCAGGTATGTTCTGAATTGTATGTGTTAATTTAAGGGCATTGGCATATATGAACAGCATGTCAAAACAAAAAGTTTGGTATGGTGAATTACGCAGTTCCAGGGGGAACAGTATCGTTATTCATGATCAAGCATTACCGGAAGCGACTCCCGGCAGAATTTATCTTTATAACTCAAACCGGAATACCATCATAGAGTATGTTAAGGATATTGTTGAATCCAATCTTTATGATCTTGACGAAGCCAGCCTGCGGCAAGCGCGGCAAAATTACGCTGAAGCGTGGAAAGCGGCACGCAATGATTTTTTAAAAAGTCAGAAAGGTCATCTGCAGTTTACCGAAGAAATCGCGTCAATGCCGGAAAAGGCAGCCGGCAACAAAACTGATGCCGATCCGGATAAAGACTTTGAGGAGGATGAGGAAAGCTTAGAGGACAACTTCAACCGGAATGAATGGAATGACAACGAGTACGAATAACAAAGCGTCCGTAATACCGCTTTAAACTAACTTACGATATCAAACTGATAGCGGCTGATATGGTGATAAACCTCATCCGCCCGCGTCCAGCCGTTTCCTAATAACTCGGGTTGATTTGGTGAATCCGGGAGTAGCTGGGGCTCCAGGCAAATCCCTTGATATTGAGCCATAGCTTCCCCTTTGCGGCCGGTCGCGCTCTGTAAAAAGTTCGCCGTATACACCTGAACGCCGGGCTGATTAGTATACAAGGTCAGCGACCGTCCTGACTCCCGGCTGATCAGTCGCCCAAAACGATGTAATTGCCGGCCGTCATTGCGGGGCATCACATAGCAGTGATCCAAACCCTGAGTTCCTGATACTTCCTCACTCAGCACCGCGCGAGCCAGCATCTTAGACGTTGAAAAATCTAAAACCGTTTGAGAAACGTCAGCGACTGACTCAGGGATCCCCTGTTCATCGGTAACAAGATACCCGCGGCAGCCGACTTGTAACTCATGCTCAAGTATCTGCCGCGAACCGTCAAGATTAAAGTAACTGTGCTGTGTTAAATTGATCGGACAAGCTTTGTCCGTGGTTGCTTGTGCCTCGATAAAAAGATTATTACCGGTCAGACGATAATCAATCTGAACCTGACAAGTACCGGGAAACCCCATATCACCGTCAGGACTGCTGAGCGTGAGACGAACGCCGTCAGGTAAGCTGCCCATTTGCCAGTTTTTACGATTGAAACCCTCTGAGCCGCCGTGCAGGCAATGGGTAAAATGATTCACATCCAGCTGATACTCATGTTGCCGGTCAGATATTCTGCCGTTGGCAATCCGGTTAGCGAACCGCCCGGCAACGGCGCCTAAATGCGCGTCCTGCGCCAGATAATCTTCGGCGGAATCACAGCCTAAAACAATACTCCTGCGTTCCCCTTCCCGATCCGGCACCCATAAATTGCGGATTATACCGCCGAGACTTAATACTTCCAGGGCAATCGTGCCGTTATCGATGCTAACGCGGTCTATCTCACCGCCTCTGGGATCCTGCCAGGACTCCAGCGCTCTGACTCTGACCATTAATAAATTTCCCTGACCATCAGATTCTGCACGCTCCCTTTGTGGCGCAGCAAAGGTAAACCCGGGCTTCTATGCCCGTTTTTTCAAAATATTCCCGCTCTACCGCCAGCACCACGGCGTCAGTAAGCTCATGCTCGACCAAAGCCACGACACTGCCGCCGAAACCGCTGCCGGTCAGACGAACGCCGCCTTTATCACCCACCTGCTTATTAATGATATCCACCAGTATATCCACTTCGGGTAAACTCATTTCGAAATCTTCGCTCATAGAGCGGTGTGACTCGGCCATCAGCTGACTGAGCTTTTTCACATTATGAAGCTCAAGAGCGCGGGCCGCGTGTTGGGTTCTGCGGTTTTCGGTAATGACATGGCGCGCTCGTTTATAAAGCGCCTCATCCAAATGCTCTTTCTCTCTTTCAAGCTGATCAAGTTCCACATGGCGGAGACTTTCCAGACCAAAATGCTCCGCTACCCGCAGGCATTCCTGCTTCCTGAGCAAATACTTCTCTTGGATATCTTTTGCGTATTTACCGGAGTGAACAATGATTAAACTCAGATCCTTAGGCAGCGAAATGGATTCATAATCCAAATCCAAACAATCGATTAAAACCGCCCGCTCCTCCTCCGCGAGAGCACTTATCATGTGATCTTTCATACCGCAGGTGAGCTTCATTAAATGAAATTCACCACGTTGAGCCAATTGCGCCACGGCTAAAGGGGACAGATGCAGCTGATGCAGGTCATTGACCGCCGTACCAAAGGCAATTTCTAACGCTGAAGATGATGAAAAGCCCTGCTCAACTGGAACATCACTGACAATGGCGACATCCATACCTGACGCGAACAAACCGGACTGAGCCAGAGTAGCCGTAAAGCTTTTTAGGTACTGGCTCCAGTGATTGAGATGTGAGGATTCATCCTGCCGCTGATTTTCGGCGCCGAACCGCCATTCGATAAACTCATCAGGTGAAATGTCAGTTACCGCCCGGAATAAACCGTCCTCCCGTTTTTTCGCGGCGATAACGACGTGGAAGTTGATTGCGGCGGGCAGCACAAACCCCTCGTTATAGTCCGTATGCTCGCCCATAAGGTTAACGCGCCCCGGCGCCTGATAAAAGCCGTCAGCACTGGTTCCGAATATTCTGGTAAATAGCTTTTTCGCTCGCTGAGCCGGGCTTGACATACTTGATACAACTTCCGCACATAATTTTAGGGTATTTATGAGTTATATCACGTCTGAAATAAATTTGTAAATAAATGTTGATAGGAAGTTTTAAACGCCCTACAAACAGAGTGATAGGGCGAGTCTCAGAAAGTCAGCCGTTCGAGGTTGTTATTTCTTCCCGGTTAAGAGAAATGTCGTTTGAATCAGACATGACCACTGTTTTGCGGCCGCCTAACCATTTACTTAACACCAGAGTAAAAACAACTGTGGCCAGCAGGGTAATAGCCATCAGATGAATATAGTGCAGCGGACTCCATACAAAGGTGAAAACGGCATATAAAACAACACCAAACACAAGCCCGACCTTAATCGCCGTCGCACTGACATTTTTAAATAACAGCGCGCAGATAAAGGCGGCCAGTACAGGCATGGAATAAAGCCCGTTGAGCTTTTGCAGCAATGCGATGATGCTTTCAGACTTAGCGAACAACGGCACCAGCAATACCGAAACCACAGTAAAAAATAACGCTACACGAGTCGCGACTTTTTTGACGTCAGCGTTCGGGTTAATGTAATTTTTGTGAATATCGCAGGTATACAACGCCGCCGCCGAGTTAATGCATGAGTTAAACGAACTCAGTACCGCGCCGGCGATAACCGCGGCGAAAGCACCGGACATCCAGTGAGGAAGCAAATCTCCCACCAGCTTACCGTAAGCGGTATCGCCCACGTCACCGTAAAGTTTCAGCGCGACGATACCCGGCAGCACAACGATTAAAGGTGTCAGTAATTTCGCTACCACGGCCGCGTATAAACCTTTTTGCGCCTCCTTTACTGACTCAGCGGCCAGGGCGCGCTGAGTGATAACCATATTCGTGCCCCAGTAAAAGATTTGAATAAAGATCATCCCGGTGAACAAGGTAGACCAGGGAATATCCGAATTATCATCGCCGATTAAGGTAAGGTGATCTGCCGGGATACCTGAAAAATCCCAGTTAATCGCATTCATAGCCAGAAAGGAAACGACGGTGCCCATGATCAATAAGCCGAGGCCGTTGAAAGTATCTGAAATCGCAATCGCTCTCAGCCCGCCGAAAATAGCGTAAACGGCGCCGACAACCGCGAACAGCACCGCGATAACCGTCACGGGCATCTGCACGCCGAACATGGATTTCATAAACAGCGAGCCGGTATAAAGTACCACCGGCAGAAGAATGAAAGCGTACCCCAGCATGAACAATACCGATACCATGGTGCGGATGCCTTTGTCATTATACTTGCGCTCAAGTAATTCTGTGGTGGTGGTACATTTGTATTTGTAGTAAATCGGGATCAGCCATTTCGCCAGAATCAAAATGCCCAGTGCCGCGCCGATTTCCCACCAGGCTACGAGCAAAGTTTGCGCGCCGTTCATACCGACAATTTGTTCGGCGCTGATATTGGTCATCACCAGCGAACCGGCGATAAACACCCAACTTAACCCGCCGCCGGCGAGAAAGTATTCTTTGGTGTCATTTTGATCCCGCGGCGACCCCTTACACTTAAAATAAGTGACAATCGCCACTAAGACCGTGAGAAGAATAAAAATTGATAATTGAATCGCTGTATCCATGATTTAATCCTGTATCAGAGCATTAAACTGACCAACCTGCCGCGCGGTACGTCGAACATCCTCGCTGGCCGTCACCGGTCGTAAACTAAAGCTAAATCGCATCGGTTCTGACACGATACGATAAGGTTTATGAACAGGACGCCCCCATGAAGTGTCTCCGCCTACTCCCATTTGCCTCGCGTCTATGTTCCACGTTACAAAATCTCTAAGTGGAATCTCACCGCCGTGATTTTGCGTTACCGGCACCAGACCTGACGCCGAATCTTGTGAGTCACCCGCTCTGAAGTCGATATCCTCCAGAGCGAACGGCCAAAAGCTGGTTTGTAATGTCGTCGCCGCCGTGACCAGAATGCCCCGGCCGTTTACGTCTGTGACAGCGCCGTAGCGAACATCGGTTCTCTGTCCCGTCTCTTGCGGGCGGGAATAACGATGAAAGGCGTTTTCTAACGGCAACCGGTACCAGCCTAACGGGTTTCCGCTTTTGCGATCCGCGTAGGTCTCCTCAGAACCGCGGCCGAAATAGCGCATAAAGCGGTACTTGAACGGCAGCCGGGTGGTAAAACCGAATTTAGGTAAATCGGCAAGGGGGGATCCGGCCGGCGGCAGGTACTGACTCGACAGCACTAAATCGTTTTCGGAGCCGATTTGATAAGTTGTGACAAGGGTGAATTTTAAGCCGGGATGAAGGTGCTTAACGATTAACCGCTCACCTTGACGCTGAATCGAAACCAGCTCCGATTCAGCCCCCGCGTCCCGCCATTGTCCCGCCCGTTCCGGCATACCGTTTCCTAAATCGTTGTCGGTAGGCGCGCGCCAGAAATTCACCGCCAGCGGCAGACGCAGCAGCGGCTTCCGCTCAAAAAACATCTGATCCAGCCAGCCGTGCCGCTTTGAGATCCGGTACCCGTGTCTGCCAGACTCAAACTGCCAGAAATCATCAAATTGCCGTAATTTATACTGACTCGCTGACTCAGGCCGCGGCTGACGCTCTTTCAGCCTGGTTTGCTCAAAGGCGACGCGATGACCCGTCGGCAGTAACGGCTGCGGCTTATCAACCTTCACCTCAAGCAGTAAATGATATTCATACTCCGGCTCGGCGTTAAATTCCGCCGGCACGGTAATGGTTTCAGACCCTCCGGCCGCGATAACGGGTAAAGGCATCTGCCCCCGCTTGACGGTTAAGCCGTCCTGCTGCACCTGCCAGATCAGGCTTAATCCCCGGGTGGTTTTGAAATCGTACTTGTTGATTAAATCAAAACTCACTGAATTTTCAAGTCGCTTGAAATTAATAAACCCAAGCGGCTGATAAACCTTTTTCACCTCTGATAAATGCGGATACGGGTTGCGATTCGGATCCACCAGACCGTTATTTAAAAAGTTTCCGTCCGTCGGCATGGCCGGATGGTAATCTTTACCGTAAGCCCAGAATTTCTGCCCGTTCGCGTTAGTAAATTCAAGAGACTGATCGACCCAGTCCCAGATAAAACCACCTTGTAAGCCCGGGTACTTTTCAATGACATTCCAGTAATCTTGTAAATTACCCACGGAGTTACCCATCGCGTGAGCGTACTCAATCATGATCAGCGGTTTACCAGGATTGGTTTTAGCGTAGTTTTCAATCTTCTCGACCGAAGGATACATCGGCGCGTAAATATCAACGTAATCTTTATGCTCCGCCGGCTCATACTGAACCGGACGAGAGGTGTCAAGCTGTTTAATCCGCCGCGATAAAGACTCAAATACCCGTCCTTCTCCCGCTTCATTGCCCAGCGACCAGATGATCACCGACGGATGATTCTTATCCCGCTCAACCATACGCTCGACACGAGCTGAATGAGCCGGCAGCCAGCTGAGCTCATCACCAATCTGCGTTTTATCTGAGATCGCCAGCGGATGCGATTCGATATTAGCCTCATCAATGACGTACAGGCCGTATTTATCGGTCAGTTTGAGCCAGTAGGGATCATTGGGATAATGACTGGAGCGCACGGCGTTAATATTATTTTGCTTCATCAGGCGAATGTCCTGCTCCATGCGCTGACGGCTGACGACATGGGCGGTAACGGGATCGGTTTCATGACGATTCACGCCGCGGATGGTAACGGCTTTATTATTGACCAGTAACCGCCCGTTTTTAATCTCCACCCGCCTGAAGCCCAGCGGCTGGGCGATGGCTTGCAGCAGCCTGCCTTGACCGTCGTACAAATTAACCAGCACCTGATACAGTTGCGGCGTTTCAGCGCTCCATAACTGAGGCCGGTCAATGTCAGCCTCAAAGATTAACCGCTCTTGTCCGTTAAGCCCGGTATTCCGGTGAGAAAGATAAGATTTACCCCGGGGCGAAATGACTTCCAGCTCAGCTTTAACCTCCGCCGGCTCAGCGTGATTGAGTAAGTCCAGTTCAACTTGTACCCGTGCCCGTCGCAGATCGGCGCTCAGCTGATGCTTAACGGCAATGTCTTCAATCCGCTGCTTTTCGGTCGCGTACAGATATACTTCCCGCTCAATGCCTGACAAACGCAGCATATCCTGGCTTTCCAGGTAACTGGCGTCACTCCAGCGAATAATTCGCATACCGATGGTGTTAAGCCCCGGTTGTAATGCCGAGGTCACGTCAAATTCAGCCGGCGTCTTGGCGCCCTGGCTGTAACCGATACGCTTACCGTTAATGAAAAGAGTCAGGGCCGAACGGGCGGCGCCGATATGAAAAAAGATTTGTTTATTCCGCCAGGATTCAGGCAGTTGAATCTGCTTACGATAGCTGCCGGTCGGATTAAAATCCCGCGGCGCGTCAGGCCACTCAGTATCAAACGGGTAACGCTCATCCAGATAAATCGCATTTCCGAAACCTTGGGCTTCCCAGTTACCCGGCACCCGGATCCGCGTCCACCGCGCGTCAGGCGCCCGCTGATCTGAAATACCCTCCGGCGCGGATCCGGGGTTATCCGCGAAATGAAACCGCCAATACCCGTTTAAGCTTAAATAATTCGGGCTTAAACGTTCATCGTCAAGGATGGCTTTCGACTTAGAGGAATAAGGAAAAAAACTCGCACGCGGCGGTAATTTGTTTTCTTCAAACACCGTATGATCCCGCCACGGCTCGCCGGCTGACACCCCGCCGCTCACCGTAATACCGGCAACATATAAGGCACCGGAAATCATTGAGTTAAATCTGCCCATTACACATCTCTCTTGCCGCTGAAAGTCTGACTGAGAGTCCATATGATGATAAATTGATTATCCGGACTCACCGCCATACGACCCGCGGATACACGCTGATCCGCCGGTGTTTTCAAATCGGTTACCGGTATCCGGGAAGTCTCATAGGAGCCGGAAGTACCTTGCTGAAAAGGCCATGCCCGTAACGTCATATTTCCGGCATTAAACAACCCGGATAAGCCGCTCGGTTTACTCCTGAACAGAGCATAATCCTCACTGCCTGAACCCAAACTGACCAAAACCTGATGCCACCGGGTGACAGGATCAAAGATCCTGACCACTCTATCACCGTTCAACGTCTTATGAACATAACTGAAACGGATCTGCTCCGGGATCACACGGATACCTCTTCGCGCGTCCGCCGCCGCAAAATGACACTCACCGGCATTTTCATCCGCCGGCGAAAACTCACTTTCATCAGGCGTACCGGTCAGCTGAGTGATTTTCCCCGAAGCGATATCGCACCGGTAAATATCATTGATCTGACCGCTGCGATCAGAGGTGAAAATCTCCCCTTTATCGTCACGGGTAAAACCGGCCCGGTTAGCATAACCGGAGCGGTTTATGATTGATTTACTCTCACCTGATGGCCGCGATGATCTGACCGAATCGTACGTCAGCGGATAAATCTGAATGTCACAGCCGGAGGCGTAAACCGCCGAAGGCCGGAGACTTACGGTGATAAGACTCAGAGTGCGTGTCATGTTATTATTCTTTTTTTTACAATTTCGTTACACACTACCGGATTTCACGCGGATTGTATACAATTTCCGAACGAGCGGATTAATTTAACAATACCGGAACCGCCAAGCCTGAAAATCGCGGACAAACCGCCTCTGTCACTGCCGTTAACCGCATTGCGCCGTCTGAGGGATTGCCCGATAATCCCGGAAGCTCAGTCGGATAGGTTCTCAGACGCGGAAAAATCGCTGACGGCAAGGCGCAGCAAGCGGTTATCGCGCTTGCAAAAGCCGCAACACAGCCGGCGGCGATTTCAGCGGGCTTGTGAGCGTATCCGGCTGTGTTCAGGTTAACCACATTCCGGATACGGGGCTATGCGGTTACTATCTTTATTAATTAAATTTAATTTTCAGAAATCGTCCGTAAAACATTTATCAGGTAAGATTACCTCACCGTTCTCAGTTCTCAGTTAATTGAAGGCAAATTTATGACGGTTAAAGCCTGGAATCCCCCGGTTCAATTTTTGAGTACCCAATTACACGCAAAGCATTCGCAGCACTCGGAGCACTTCGCTACTTTCTGTGATATGAAAGAGTACATTGTCAGGTTAACTAATAACGCCATGATTAATTCGGGTGATTATCATTTCTCGAAGGAAGAAACAAAAAAGGTGCAACTTGAGCCGGAGCAAACACTTATCTATGATTTGACGCATACTGACTGTAATACTTTAGGACACGTTGTTCTGGCTTTATGCCGGCATAGTTTACGGCGCTTTAAGTGCTCCGGGGCATCTAATGATCCCCGGGCAAACGCACCGGATTTTTTAGCTGATATTCATCGCACGCTCAAGATTTTTACTCAACAATGCAAAACACCTAATTGGAACGGCGTCGTGGCTGCGAAAGGATGTCTTACAGGTGATTCATATGGTGTTTTGAAAAACCCTAACGGATTTTATCAAGGATATTTACAAAATCTTATCGCAAACGGTGAAGGTAAGGGCGATTTTAAGTCATTAGGATACTGTGAAGGTAAGTTTGAAAAAGGAAGCCTGGTTGATGGAACCATCATCCTGGAAGATCAAACAGTAAAACTTACAGGTAAATTTTACAGAAATGAACGGGATCTGATTTGCTGTGATCAATGTGAAATTGAATTTGCTGACGGACGCCGTTATTTTGGAGCTCTGCGGGACGCCAGGATAAACGGCCGGGGAACCTTCATCACGAAGCAGGGTAAAAAAATCACCGGAGAATTTGTTAACGGTAAACCCGCCCCCTCCGGGTACAAGGTTATAGTATTAGCCAACAAGGATACATATAAGGGAGAGATTGATCCTAAAACGCTTTCAGGGAAAGGAACCTTTACTCAGGCGGACAAAGTGTTATCCGGAGTATTTGACCGCGGAACGCTCACCGGCGAGGGTGAGATAAAATGGACAACAGAAGGTAAAAATGTAACTTATAAAGGGAGTTTTATTAACGGCGCCGCCGCCGGCGACGGTGAAGGTATACTGACCATCGGCGGTAAACAATATAAACGGATCACAGGCTCTGATGAATATATCCCGAAGGAAATCCCGCAGCAGTTAGCGTGTCCGGTTACATATGAATTAATGACGGATCCGGTCAGAATAATAAATGACGGTCATAACACGCCGGCGATGAACCGAGCGACTCTGTATAATATAATAATACATAATATTGGAACTCAAAAATGTGTGTGCCCGTTGACCAGAAAACCACTTACTCTTCCGTATGTAAACAGCTTACCTACCGACAAGAAACTTCACAATGAAGTTAGTCAATGGCTGACGGAAAATACCACAGATATAAAAACGCTGTTTGAAAAACATAATAATGCGCCGCCGCGTGAACTTATCACTCAATGTGACTAACGCCTGTCTGAAGGTTCAGGTTAAATGAAAGTAAATTAAGAAAGCGGGATTAACGGATTAAATTGCCGGTATTAATCTCAAAGATAAGCTCAGAGAAGATCAGCAGGACTCTTCGAACTTATCTTCAATCAGCTGACAAACGGCATCCAACGCCGATCGTTCGTCACTGCCTTGCGTAATCACACAAATCGTCTTACCCATGCCGCTCTCAAGCATCAGCAAACCCAGAATGCTGGAAGCGGAAGCGGATTTGTCACCCTGCCTCAGAGTGACGTCGGCGTCAAAAGTGGCGGCTAAGCTGGCCAGTTTCGTCGCCGCGCGAGCGTGCAAGCCGAGCTTATTGGCGATGACCACTTCGCGCTTAAGCACCGGCGGAATCTAACTCACGGTGACTGGCACTGACGTTATGCTTGCCGGCTGATAAATGACGGGCGATTTGCTCAGCGACGTATACCGACCGATGCTGGCCACCCGTGCAGCCGATGGCAATGGTTAAGTAACTGCGGTTGTTGCGCTCAAGCTGCGGGATCCACGTTTCAATAAATTTGGTCACCTGCCAGATCAATTTGTTGACTAAAGGCTGACGTTGCAGAAATTCCTGGACGGGTAAATCAAGACCTGTCATGGGACGTAATACCGGCTCCCAGTGCGGGTTCGGCAGAAAACGAACATCAAACATAAAGTCAGCGTCTTTTGGCATACCGTGCTTAAAACCAAAAGATTCAACATTGATCACTAAATCTTTCTCCACATGCCCCAGCAGGATTTCACGCACTCTGTCGCTGAGCTCGTAAATATTGAGGTTTGAGGTATCAATATAGTGATCCATCATTTTAGAAACGGGCGTCAGTAGTTCACCTTCCAGCGCGATGGCCTCAGGCAGGGTGACATGATTTTTTGACAGCGGGTGCAGACGACGGGTCTCGCTGTATCGTAGCAGCAGCGTTTCGTCGCTGGAGCTTAAGAAAAAGCTGCTGACTTCGGTATCGGCCAACTGCTCCAGCTGCTTTTCTAAGATTTTGTCTTGCTCGGGTAAGTTGCGCACGTCAACACTGATGGCGACCAGCTCGCGATCAGGCTTAAGCTGATTGATTAAATCACCCAGCAGCGGAACGGGTAAATTATCGACACAGTAGTAGCCTAAATCTTCAAGCACCCTCAGAGCAACGGACTTTCCTGAACCGCTGCGTCCTGAAACGACAACGAGCTTCATGCGGTAATCACCTGATACAGTTCTTGCTCATCGTGGGTTTTGCGCAGTTGTTTTAAGATTTGCTTGTCACTTAGCTTTTCAGCCATAGCCGATAAGGTGCTTAAATGCTCCTGGCATTGATCCGACGGCACTAACAACGCAAACAAAATATCAACGGGTTGTTTATCGATAGCTTCAAACGCGACCGGCTGCTCGCATTTGATCAAAGCTGCGATCGGCTCGGCAATACTGTCTAAACGGCCGTGAGGGATCGCAATGCCGTTACCGATGCCGGTACTGCCCATCTTTTCACGTTTCAGTAAGCTTTCGAAAATTTCTTGTGCCGCAAGTTGCGGATACCTGGCGGCGATAAGATCACTGATAAGCTCAAGCACTTTCTTTTTACTGCCGGGTGTAGCGCAGGTGGTACACTCCGGCTTGAGGATGACGCGTAATTCCATTTTTAATGTTTGATCAGCTTTTCTTTATGTTTAACCACTTGGCGATTGAGTTTATCGATCAGATTGTCAATCGCCGCATACATGTCACTATGCTGTGATTTCGCGTATGCCTCTTTGCCGTTCAGCTGGATTCTGGCTTCGGCGGTCTGACTTGAACGCTCAACGTTCAGCACGACGCGCACATTATTGATCTGATCGATCACACGTTCAAGTTTTGCAAATTTTGTGTTTACGTATTCTTTTAACGACTCGGTAACTTCGACCTGTTGTCCAGTTATCTCTACCCGCATATCCTATGCCTCCCGATGTTATTTGAATGAAAATTGTGTATTCTCTACAAACTCTTCCTTTGATTCGACGGCGGAATCATCATCGCCTCACGATACTTGGCAATGGTTCTTCGCGCAACATTAATGCCCTGTTCGTTCAGTAATTGAGCCATTTTGTTATCACTAAGTGGCTTTTTCGTATTTTCCGCATCCACCAGTTTTCTGATCAAAGCGCGAATAGCGGTAGATGAGCATTCTCCGCCGTCGTCCGTACCTACGTGGCTGGAGAAAAAATACTTGAGCTCAAAAATGCCTCTCGGGGTATGCATGTATTTTTTCGAGGTCACCCGCGAAATCGTTGATTCATGCATATCCAGCTCTACGGCAATGTCATTAAGCACTAAGGCTTTCATCGCTTCCGGGCCGTATTCAAAAAAACCCTGCTGCTTTTTCACAATCTCGTTGCAGACTCTTAAAATGGTATCGTTACGGCTTTCTAAACTTTTAATAAACCATTTCGCATCTTGCAGATGCCCGCGAACAAACTGACCATCGACTGAGTTTCTCGCGCCTTTCGCCAGTGCCGCGTAACGCTGATTCACATTCAGCTTCGGCTGCGTATGCGGATTAAGCTCCACCGTCCAGCGGCCGTTTTTCTTAGACACGGATACGTCCGGCGTCACATATTCATCTTCTTTTTGACCCACCGATAACCCCGGTCTCGGGTCTAAGGTTTGAATCAGAGCCACCGCATCTTTAAGCTGTGCTTCTTTAAGCTTAGTTTTTCTCATCAAAGTGCGAAAGTCCCGGACGGCAATTAATGGTAAATATTCTAAAACCATTAATTTCGCTTCCTCAAGATAAGGCGTATCAGCCTGCAGTTGCGAAAGCTGAATGTGCAGGCAGTCACTTACATCCCGCGCTGCAACACCGACCGGATCAAAGTGCTGCACCCGTTTTAACACGGCTTCCACTTCATCCGGCTCAATCTCAGGATCGCCCATCGCGGCAAGAATATCCTCGGTGGTCTGGGTGAGATATCCGCGCTCATCAACAGCGTCAATAATGGCCGTCGCGATGGCGTAATCGACGTCAGAAAAAGGCGTGAGATTTTTTTGCCATTCAAGATGCTCGTATAAACCCTGGCTGGTCTCGCCTTGAAACGGCGTTTCATCATCAGGCATCAGAGCGCCTGAACCGGAATTCGGCGCGGCGGTATACACTTCGTCCCATGTGGTATCGACAGGCAGCTCGTCCGGCATAGTCTCCTGAGTCATGGTCTCGGAAGTCTCAACGGCCGCCGCTTCAGCGGGAGCTTCCGGCTCCCCGCCTTTTGACTCGGCCCGCGTTTGCCGCTCTTTGACGGACTCCAGCGATTCAAACTGCTCATCCTCCGTTTCCAGTAGCGGATTGGACTCTAACGCTTGCTGAATTTCCTGTTGCAGCTCTAACGTCGAAAGCTGCAGCAGACGAATCGCTTGTTGCAGCTGCGGCGTCATCGTCAGACTTTGACCTAACTTGAGCTGGAGTGACGCTTTCATGTTACCGCTGATCCCTTTTTATTCTTGTTAAGTACCTGACCGTAAATTTTTCAGATTTTCTGACGCCCGGGGTCAGAACTCTCCTGCGCCGCGGCCTCGGTTACATAGCGGAGGCGACGCGCCCCGAGCTTTGTACGGCACTGCATCTGAACGACATAATCATCAGAATCTTACCGACAGCCGCTTACGGCTTAAACGCGGCTCACTATAACGTGAATTGCTCCCCTAAGTACACCGCTCTTACGTGTTTGTTGTCAAGGATCTCACCCGGCGTACCCTCGGCAATCAAATCACCGTGACTCACAATGTAAGCATATTCACAGACATCCAGGGTCTCGCGCACGTTGTGGTCGGTAATTAACACCCCCAGATCCCGGTCTCTGAGCTGCTCGATGATCTTTTTAATATCATTCACTGAGATCGGATCGACGCCGGCAAACGGCTCATCCAGCAAAATAAACCGCGGATCGGCGGCCAGAGCTCTGGCAATCTCAACCCGGCGGCGCTCACCGCCTGACAGTGACATACCGAGATTGTCACGGATATGGGTGATGCTGAACTCTTCAAGCAGGTGCTCAAGCTGCTGTTCACGCTCGCGGTTTGACAGTTCCTTACGCGTTTGCAGTACCGCCATGATGTTGTCGTAAACCGTCAGCTTTCTGAAGATGCTGGCTTCCTGCGGCAGATAACCTATGCCCTTTCTGGCGCGTAAATGCATCGGATCTAAGGTTAAATCATCGTTATCGATAAAGATTCGCCCTTTATCGCTTTTCACCAAGCCGACGACCATATAAAACGTCGTGGTTTTACCGGCGCCGTTAGGACCGAGCAAACCGACTATTTGTCCCGTTTTTACTCTCAGGCTTACGTCTTTGACCACCTGCCGGTTTTTATAACTTTTCGCCAGATGCTTTGCGGATAACGTCTTTCGGGTCATTATTTTTTCTCGGTCGGCTCAGCGGGTTTATTTTTTTTGTTCACGCCATCCTGGTAAGTTCCTGCCGGAATAATGGTCTGAACCCGGCCTTTGTCCTTACCGTTAATACTGCCTTGCGCCGCAACGTGCTGATTTTCAATGTTGTAGCGGATCTGGCTGGCGTGCATTTTAATGCCGCCGACATCCAGTCTGGCGTCACCGCTCAGCACCAGGTCACCGCTGATTTGATCATAAGAGACCTTTTCGGCGCTTGCGGCGGCTAACTTACCGTCATCCAGCACCTGGCTGAATTTAGCGGGTTGACCCAGCGCGACAAACTTTCGGTTACTGTTTTTTTCATCTCTGGCCGCATGCAGTTTATCCGCCAGAATCCTGATACTGCCCTGGGTAACAATCACATTGCCGTAATAATTAATCTGGTTGTCCTTCAAAGAGCCGTCCCAGCTTTGCGCCTGAATATCCACCTCCTGAGACAAGTCACTGTGTTTGGCGAAGCCCGGTGTCACCAGCCCCAGACATAACATAGCGGTAAAAAGGTTATTTCTTAGCTTCATAAGTTCCTGTTACCTGACTTTTTAAGCGAACTGTTTCCTGATAAAAGTCGGCGTAAAGACCAAGTCCCTGGCTTTTGAAACCATTACCCCTGATGTACACCATATCATCCGACTCCATCGTTTTAGCGTTTAAATCCATCCGCAGGTGACTGGTGAGCACGCTTTGCAGCGGCTCTTGCTTGTTGACCGCGCGAATTTCCACCTTGTCGCCGAGAAAAACCTCGCCTTGTGTTTTCCTGAGCCGGCCCCGCTGAGCCGTGATTTTCCACGGCGAGTTAACGTCATCACCATAAAGCAAATATTCCGGATCAGAGAATACGGTCAGATCCTTATCTTGAAAGTACGCCATATTCTCAGCGGAGACACGACTGCTTAATCGCCCTTCTTTATCGTAGGTAACACTGCTGAGCCCGGTCGCCACGTAATCAGGCAGATCAATTTGAGACTGAACCTGCCGCTGACCTTGCTTAACTTGCACCTGCCAATATAGTAACAGCGCCGTACCGAAAAAGACGGCAATCGCAATCGTAACCCGACTCATACACTCATACCCTGCGCTGACCCGAATAACCCCTGGCTTTGTAAAATCAAATCCGCCAGCTCTCTCACGGCGCCAAAACCGCCCCGGGTAAAGGTAACCATATCAGCCTGCCGCTTCACATAAGGATGGCCGTCAGCGACACATACAGAAAAACCCGCTTGGCGCATCACAGCTAAATCCGCCATATCGTCACCGATGTAAGCGACTTGCTCGGGCGTCAAATCAAGCTGCTGTAATAACGCCTGATAAGCGACAACCTTATCATCAACACCCTGATAAACCCGGGTTACGCCCAGCGCCGTCATGCGGTTTTCAAGCAGCTCGGATTTACGGCCTGTGATCACCGCCAGTTCAAAACCGGCGTTCAGCAGCGCTTTTACGCCGAAACCGTCACGGGTATGAAACGCTTTCAGCTCCTCGCCGCTGTTACTCAGATAGATCCGGCCGTCAGAAAACACGCCGTCAACATCAAAAATCACCAGCCTGATCCTGCTGGCTTTATTCCAGTTTTGTTCAGATACCGGACCGTATAAACTCTGCTTTACCGTTTCAGTCACCTTAAATGACTCCTGACTTAACCATATCTAACATATTCAACGCACCGACCGGACATTGTGCTTCATCTACGACTATGAGTCCATTGATGTTTTTTTGTTCCATGATTTTCAGCGCTTCCGCGGCTAAAATATTTTGACGGACTGTGACGCAATTTGCCGTCATCACCTGCGAGATTCTGGCCGTGGTTAAATCCACTTTGGCATCAATCACTCTTCTTAAATCACCGTCGGTGAACACGCCCAGCAGTTTTTTTGAATCATCAACAATCGCGGCCATCCCCAGGCTTTTACGGGAAATTTCATAAAGGGCTTCAGTAATGACGGTATCCTGATGAACCAGAGGTAATTGATCGTCCTTATGCATGATATCCCCGACCTTCAGCAGCAACTTACGACCTAAACTGCCGCCAGGATGCGAAAGCGCGAAATCATCGGCGGTAAAACCGCGGGCCTGTAATAAACCCACCGCAAGCGCGTCACCCATAACCAAAGTCGCCGTGGTACTGGAAGTCGGCGCTAATCCCAGCGGACACGCCTCTTCGGGTAAGCCGATACAAAGATGCAGCAGCGCGTTGGCCGCCATGGTAGAACCGGGTTTGCCCGTCACGGACACTAACGGCAGACCTAAGCGTTTAATGACAGGGAACAGGGTTAAGATCTCGCTCGATTCACCGGAATTTGAAATCGCGATCACCACGTCGTTTTTCGACAGCACGCCCAGATCCCCGTGACCGGCTTCCCCCGGATGCACGAATACCGCCGGCGTACCGGTACTGGCTAAGGTCGCGGCGATTTTATTACCGATATGGCCGGATTTTCCCATCCCCATGACAATGACTTTCCCTTTACAGTCAAGGATAAGGTCACACACGGCGACAAAAGCGTCAGAATCCACGTACTGATACAGATTCTCCAGGGCGCTTTTTTCAATATCGATGACTTGTTTACCCCAGGTGCGGAGCTGCTTGCTGTCGGCCATATTCATCTCTTTGATATAATAAGGGTTCACTTAATCGCGGGTCAAAGATAACTCAACCGAAAACAATCAAGTGGTGAATTTTTCTGATTAGGCGCATTTTCGCTGGTATTGACATAAATTGAAAGAGCCAGAGCCGAATTCTCAGTTATCATACGGAACTTTTTCCTGCGTTCAGGTTTCCAACTGTTTCAGGTAATACGTTTTAAATCTTGTAGATAAGCGTACATTTCCGTACAATCGACTTTATTCGCTCAAAAAGAACGTTTGAGCTAACTCATTGATATTTTAAGGCTCTGCATGGAGAAACACACGCAAACGCTGGTTGAAGTCCGCAACATGAGTTTCAGTCGAGGCGAACGGAAAATTTTCGATAAGCTGAATCTCACGATCCCCTCGGGCAAAGTAACCGCCATTATGGGTCCCAGCGGTATCGGTAAAACCACGTTACTCAAGTTAATGGGCGGACAACTCACGCCGGATTCCGGACAGATCTTATTTGACGGTGAGGACGTTCATCAAATCTCACGAGGCCGTCTGTTTCAGCTCAGACAACGCATGAGCATGCTCTTTCAAAGCGGCGCGTTGTTCACCGATATGAATGTGAGCGATAACGTTGCTTTTGCCCTGCGGGAGCACTCTCAGTTGCCTGAGCCGCTCATCAGAAAAATCGTTGCCATGAAGCTCGAGGCCGTAGGTCTTCGCGGCGCGGGCAAACTGATGCCTAATGAGCTTTCCGGCGGTATGCAGCGTCGCGCGGCACTTGCGCGTGCCATTGCCCTGGAACCTGAGCTGGTCATGTACGACGAACCGTTTGCCGGACAAGATCCGATTGCCATGGGTGTACTGGTTAAACTGATTAAGGATTTGTCTGACTCTTTAAACCTGACTTCGGTAGTGGTTTCCCACGATGTGGATGAAGTGCTGAGTATCGCTGACTACGTTTACGTGGTCGCGGACAAAACCGTGATTGCCGAAGGCACGCCGGCGTCACTTCCGGAATCGGACAATCCGCGTTTGCGGCAGTTCACGGGCGGCGAACCGGACGGTCCCGTGCCTTTCCATTTTCCGGCCGCGGATTACAAAAAGGAGCTGCTCGGTGAGTCTGTTTGATTCAATCGCTGATCTCGGAAGAAATACCCTGGGTATCGTCCACGGATACGGTCGTGCGGGCATCATGCTCTGGGGCGCGATTTTTAATCTTCCGAGAATGCGAAAAGGTACGCCGCTGCTGGTCAGACAGCTTTATGTTGTCGGTGTGCAGTCTTTAAGTATTATCACGATTTCAGGCCTGTTTATCGGTATGGTGCTGGCGCTGCAAGGTTTTATTATTCTCGTCGACTTCGGTACCGAAGAAAGTTTAGGACCGATGGTCGCGCTCAGCTTACTGCGTGAGTTAGGCCCGGTGGTGACGGCGCTGTTATTCGCGGGCCGCGCGGGTTCGGCTTTAACCGCTGAGATCGGTCTGATGAAAAGTACCGAACAGCTTTCCAGTCTTGAGATGATGGCCGTTGATCCGCTAAGGCAAGTCATTGCCCCGCGATTCTGGGCGGGTGTGATCAGCATGCCGCTGCTGGCGATGATTTTCTGCGCGGTCGGTATTTACGGCGGTCACTTAGTGGGCGTGGAATGGAAAGGCATTGATAACGGCGCGTTCTGGTCGATTCTTCAGGCCTCGGTTGAATGGCGCCAGGACATCGTAAACTGTCTGATCAAAAGCGCGGTATTCGCGGTGGTCGTGACCTGGATCGCGCTTTACCGGGGTTATCAGGTGGTGCCGAACCCCGAGGGGATCAGCCGGGCGACAACCCAAACCGTAGTACAAGCCAGTTTAGCCGTACTCGCGCTAGACTTCTTACTGACCGCGCTCATGTTCGGCAGTTGATCTTAAAAAGATTAATGGAATCAGAAACACTATGTTGACACGAAAAATTGAATTTCTAGTCGGTTTATTTTTATTAGCGGGTATCGGTGCCTTTTTAGTTCTGGTGTTTAATGTTGCCAACATCAAAGTCAGTAACGACAGCGATACTTATACCTTAAGCGCGCATTTCAGTAATGTCGGCGGTCTGAAAGTCCGCTCGCCGGTAAAAGTAGGCGGTGTCGTTATCGGCCGCGTGAGTGATATCACATTAGATCCGCGACAGCTGGACGCGTTAGTAACCCTTAAAATTGAAAAGAGATACAACCAGTTTCCGGAGTCAAGCAGCCTGGCGATTCAGACCTCCGGTTTATTAGGCGAGCAATACTTAGCGTTAACCCCCGGATTTGCGTTAGATGATGACACGCCTATGCTAAAAAACGGCGATAAAATTGAAGATACCCATTCAGCCTTGGTATTGGAAGACTTGATCGGCCAGTTCTTATACAGCGTCGGCGACAAAGATAAAGACAGTAAGTAGGAGAGTCGAATATGCTTAAACTCATCAGAGGATTTTTGGTAACGGCTGTGCTTTGTTGTTTTGCGGGCGCGGCGATGGCGGCAAAAATCGATACCCGAAACCCGTACACCATGATAAAACAGGTCGCCGATCAAACCTTCGCGCGCTTTAATGCCGATCAGGCGAAAATCAAGGCGGATCCCAATCATTTAAAAACCATTGTTGAACAAGAACTGCTTCCTTATGTCGATTACCGTTACGCTTCGCTGAAAGTATTAGGCCGTAATATTAAGACCTTACAAAAAGAGCTTAAATCCCGTGACCGGGTGCTGGCGAAAATCGACGCCTTCACCGATGCGTTTAAAGGTTACATGGTCAGCACTTATGCTTCTGCTTTTACCGAATACACCAATCAAAAAGTAGAGTTCCCGCCGGCGAAAAAGCTGACTGACTCAAAATTTGTCACGGTTCCCGTTCAGGTGACCGAAGAAGGCCGCCCGCCAATCAAACTGTCTTTTAAGCTTCGCCGCCAAAAAGACAACTCCTGGAAAGTGTATGATCTTGTTGCCGAGGGCGTAAGCTTGATTCAGTCTAAGCAGTCTGAAATCGGCGGCTTAATTCAGCGGGAAGGCATCGATCATGTGATTAAGATGCTCAGGGGCAAAGCCGAAGCCGACGTACCGACCAAAACCGACACGACAAAAAGATCTGAGAAATAAACATGGCGGATTTTCAGCATCAGCAGACGACCTGTTTTCTTAAGGGTCGATTATCCCGCCCTGAGGTCATCAGACTGTGGTCCGAACGAAATACCATAGTAAACAGGGATATTCAGCAACTGGATTTGTCAGAGCTTGACTATGTCGACAGCTCAGGCGTGGCGTTCCTGTTTCATTTGATTGAAGTAAATACCCAAAATGATCGCACATTGGACTTAATTAACCCGTCTAAGCAGTTGCAACCTTTGATCGCCCTGTATAACCTGCAGACATTTTTCAGCAAAAGCTAAGGGTAGTACCAATGGAACCGCAACAAATCGAAGCATTACTGAAGGCAGAACTGGAGTTAGATGAAGTCAGAGTAACGCAAGACGGCACTCATTATAAAGTTATTGCCGTGGCTGAGTTCTTCGGCGGGCTGTCACCGGTTAAGAGGCAGCAAGCCGTTTACGCGCCTCTGACTGAACACATCGCCAGTGGTGCTCTGCATGCGTTAACGATTAAGACTTTTACGCCTGAGCAATGGAAGAAAGAAAAAATCTTCAATATCTGATTAACCTGAGCCTTGGAGAAGCAAATCTCTGAGGCACAGAAGATCAAAAGTTAAACTTTGTTTGTAATAACGGAGTTATGGGTTTCGTCATCCAAAACTCAGGTTAAACAGGGAATCTTTGTTGTAACCATTCTGAATTCGAGAATAATCGTGGATAAACTGAGTATTCAAACCAGCCGGCCGCTCGCCGGCAATGTCGTTATTTCCGGCGCTAAAAACGCGGCCTTACCGATTCTGATGGCGGGTATTCTGCCGGAAACTGACTTTATCGTTTCTAACGTTCCGGAACTCCGTGACGTGACAACCAGCTGCGAATTACTGCGGTGCCTTGGTGCCGAGGTCTTCGAAATCGATAAAGGTCATTATCGTATTTCAACGAAAAATCTTGACCATTTCCGCGCTCCGTATGAATTAGTGAAAACCATGCGCGCCTCTATTCTGGTGCTGGGTCCGCTTTTAGCCCGTTACGGCAAAGCTGATGTATCGCTTCCCGGCGGTTGCGCCATCGGCGCCCGTCCGGTCAACCTTCACCTTCACGGACTTGAGCAGATGGGCGCTCACATTGAAGTTGAAGAAGGTTACATCAAAGCTCGCGTCGACGGCCGTTTAAAAGGCGCTCATATTCTGATGGAAATGGTCAGCGTCGGCGCGACTGAAAACTTATTGATGGCCGCGGTCTTAGCCGAAGGTACGACTACGATTGAAAATGCCGCCCGTGAACCTGAAGTTGTGGATCTGGCCAACTGCTTAACGGCGATGGGCGCTGAAATCTCAGGCATCGGCACAGCGACACTGATTATTAAGGGTGTTGAAAAACTCAACAGCTGTGAATACCGTGTTATGCCGGATCGCATTGAAACCGGTAGCTTTTTAGTCGCTGCCGCAATCACTCGCGGGCGGATTCGTTGTCTGGATGCCGATCCGAACTCTTTAGAATCGGTGTTGATGAAGCTTGAGGAAGCCGGCGCTCAAATCACTAAAGGCAGTGACTGGATTGAGCTGGACATGCACGGCAAACGTCCGCAGGCCGTGAATATCAAGACCGCCGTTTATCCGGGATTCCCGACCGATATGCAGGCTCAGTTTTGTGTATTGAACTGTCTGGCCGAAGGCAGCGCTACGGTTACCGAAACCATTTTTGAGAACCGTTTTATGCACGTACCGGAGCTGATGCGTATGGGCGCTGACATGGATTTAGAAGGCCATACTTGTATCATTCACGGTAAAGCGCAACTCAAAGGCGCGCCGGTAATGGCTACCGATTTACGCGCTTCAGCCAGTTTAGTTATCGCGGGCTTAAAAGCCGAGGGAACCACAACCGTCGACAGAATTTATCATCTCGATCGCGGTTACGAGCATATTGAAGATAAGTTCCGCGGCTTAGGCGGTGACGTAAGCCGTATTCAGAGACAGGATCTTTAGCGCCGAGCGTTACTGAATAAAAAAATAAAAACGGCTTCTTTTGTGTTCAAATTGTTATACGCAAATAAATAATTCAACACTCAGAAGCCGATGACCGTTATTGCGGTAAATTTAGCTTCCTTAAGGCCGCGGACACAAAAAACCGACTCCGAGGTCGGCTTACTTTTTAAAAGAGCAGTTAAAGATGAATGGTACCGGAGGACGGACTTGAACCGTCACGCTCGAAAGCAACGGATTTTGAATCCGTCGTGTCTACCAATTCCACCACTCCGGCATCTTTGATAACGTTTACTGCTTGTTGAGTTATGTATGTCTCTGACAATGGAACGAAATTATACCCACCCCTAATATAATGGCAAGTGCTTTGATGACTGTTTTGTCTAAAACGGGGTTAAGCGGCTGAAAATCAGCCATCGCCGTCTTTGTCAGCCAGATTTATCAATCGTTTCTCAGTCAAAAAAGTGGTAGTGAAATTTGACCTTTGTCAAGGTAGAAAACTAATGCCTTATTTTTATTAATACTCTAAAAACAAAAGCAAAAATGGTGCGGCAAAGTGTCGCGGTTTGCTGTTATTTAATTGAATCACCTGCAAATAAAGCGCAAAATTCAGCGGCTAATTTTCAGGGAGTTTTTTAAATGCGTCTTAACATCTTAAGCAGTTTATTGATTTCAGTCTATGCTGTCAGCGGTGCATCCCGGGCTGATGCGGATCCGATAGAAGTGATTGTTGTTAAAGGCCAAATGGCAAAACATACAAGCGTTGATGATGATTCTATTTCAACACCAAATTATGCGGTTCCTACCAGTGATTTAGCCGACCTGCTGAAATCGATTCCCGGCGCCAATGTCAACGCCAACGGCCCTGTCAGTAAAATTGCCCAGTATCGTGGTCTATACGGTGACAAGATCGCGACCAGCGTTGACGGTTTATCGCTGCCCGGCGCCGGACCCAACGCCATGGACGCGCCACTGAGTTACGCCGGCCAGCTGACCACAGAGTCGATTGAAATGACCCGCGGGATCGCGCCTGTCAGCAGTGGTATTGACACCATAGGCGGCAGCTTAAAAGTGAACACTATCGACGCTGAAACCGACCACGACTTCAGCCATGTTTTAGCTCAGTTTTCGCAAAACGGGGCGCAATCACAGTTAGGCGCGCTGACCAATATCGGCCTGAGGTCACAGGCGCTGTTGCTGCATATCGAACAAAACAAGGGTAATGATGAAATTGAGGACGGCGCGGGCCGTGAAATCGTCCCCTCGGTTTATGACAAGCGGCAGTTTGGTATCAAGTATTTAAATCAGTTATCTGCTAATCATCAGATCACGGTCAGTTACCAGGGGGTGAATACGGGTGAATCAGCAACCCCCGCCCTGCCGATGGATATTGACTTTATTGATACCGACAGAGTCAAGGTCGCGGGTGAATCACAGTTCGGACGGAATAAAATGACCTGGCACGCGGGATGGCAAAATGCACGTCACGGCATGGGAAACAACATTCTTCGCCCGGTGACGGATCCAATGATGGCCCGGTATAACCGGGCGGACAGCACGGGTGTCGATGCCGCGTTGGCGTTTGAAATGGCGCGATGGCAGTTCGGACTTGATTATCAGCGAAGTACTCATGATTCACTGATCACCAACCCGAATAATCCGATGATGGCGGTGGATAATTTCAACAATGTTGACAGCCGGATTATCAGTGCCTACGGGCAGTGGACTGAAGATTTTGGCGCGCACAGCATCAAGCTTGGTGTTCGCGGCAAACAGTATAACTTTGATGCCGGTGATGTCAGTCATTCAATGGCGATGATGAACCCGAACATCAGATATTTAATGGATAAATTTAATCAGCAGGACAAGAGCACCAGTCAATTCGGCGTTGATCTTGCGGCTCAGTGGTTATATCAGCAAAGCGATACCGTTAACTGGCGTGCCGGTGTGGCGAGAAAGCAATCCAGCCCGGGTTATCAGCAGCGTTATTTATGGATTCCGATGCAGGCGACAGGTGGTTTAGCTGACGGCCGTACTTACATCGGTAATGTCGATTTAGATTTAGAGACAGCGTATCAGACTGATTTCGGTTTTGATTATTCAGGTGACAAATTAAACTTAAGCCCCCGCTTGTTCTGGCAAAAAATTGACGGTTATGTACAAGGCGTGCCCCTGACGGATATTAAAGCCCTAATGGTGGCGCGGATGATGGGTGATAACGATCCGCTGATGTTCGCGAATACTGATGCCGAGCTTTATGGTACGGACGTTGACGCAAGCTATCAGCTGCGTGAAAATTGGCGCTTAACCATGACGGCAACTTACACTCGTGGCGAGCGCACGGATATTGATGACAATTTATATCGTGTCGCCCCGCTCAGCGGACAAATGGCGCTGAGCTGGCAAAAAGACGCCTGGCGCACTCAGTTGGCCGTCCGCGGCGCCGCTAAGCAGGACAAAGTTTCAAGCATTCAAAAAGAACAAACTTCAGCGGGCTACGGCGTGGTTGATATCCTAACGGCCTATGAAACTGACAGCTGGCTGCTGAAAGCCGGGGTAAGCAATCTGTTCGATAAAGAATACGCCGATCATTTAGGCGGCGTTAACCGGGTGACGGGGCAGGATATTCCGCGGGGTGAGCGTTTACCGGGATACGGACGTCAGATCTGGGCATCGGTGCTGATCAGTTGGTAATATGTTGTCGTGAGTTTCTTAAACTCCTCCGCTGTACCTGAGCCGGCCATGCCGGCTCTTTTTTGTTTGCCCAGCGAAGCTGGCAAACCCGACAGATTGAAAGAAGTCTGTATCACCCTGACTGAGGGGAAGATAATCTGAATGGCAAGGGCGTTGTTGGCTAACGGCAGGGTCTGAAGGAAGCCATAGGAAGTTAGAGGTACACAGCGAAAACGAACCTGATTCGGCAAGGTAGAGAGGTAAGCGTGCGAAATAGCGCAACGCCATATACTCAGTCAACTCTATCATGTGATTGAGGGTGGAATTTCTAACAGGGAGCCAGTGCAGTAACTGGGGAAGCCTGACACTCGATGCTGCAGTTTTTCTTAATTGACAATCATGCAGCATAACCCATATTCTGAAACGTTTTTGCATGGGATTTTAATGAAGGAATTTCTTCCTGACGACCTAAATCTCTACCTGCCAGAGGGCGTTCAAAATTCTGTGTCAGCCTAAATTCTAAATTTCTAATACGTTATCCAATCTGCCTTCAAAATGGATTGCAAATTGTGACAATGCTAGCCTCCAATTTTGGACTGGCATTGTCCACTTTTTAGAGGCATTCAATATGCCCGCATAAAGCAATTTTAGCAAGCTGTTTTCATTTGGAAATGCCCCTTTTGTTTTGGTGAGTTTCCTAAACTGGCGATGTACGGCTTCAATCGCATTGGTCGTGTAAATCACTCGACGTACATATTCTGGATATTTGAAGTAAACGGACAAGTTCTCCCACTTTCTGCGCCAAGAGTCGATAACGATTGGATACTGGCTACCCCATTTGTTTTCCAGCTCATCTAAAGCCGTTTCAGCAGCCGATTTACTTGTCGCTCTGTAAACCGGCTTTAAATCAGCCATAAACGCCTTTTGATGCTTAGATGCCACATACTTCATTGAGTTGCGTACCTGATGAATTACGCAAAGCTGAACTTCTGTCTCCGGGTAAATGCTGGCAATAGCTTCAGGAAAACCGTTTAACCCGTCAACACAAGCAATTAAGATATCCTTAACACCACGATTATGAAGATCGGTCAGTACCGAAAGCCAATAATTAGCACCTTCTGACTCTGAAAGATACAGGCCAAGTAACTCTTTCTTACCTTCGAGATTAACGCCTAGAATCGTGTAAATAGCCTTACTGACATAGCGACCATTGTCTTTGACTTTATAGTGAATCGCATCCAGCCAAATAATTGGATAGACCTCGTCTAAACTGCGTTGCTGCCATTCTTTGAGCTGAGGAATAAGCTGATCGGTCACAGCCGTCAAACTGGCTTCTGAAAGCTCTAAACCATACAAATCAGCCACATGAGATTTGATATCACGATAACTCATACCCATTGAAAACATTGACAAAATCTTACGATCAATTTCATCAGAGAGCTTAGTTTGATTTTTTTTGACAAGCTGAGGCTCAAAGTTGCCGGCTCTGTCTCTTGGCGTTTCTAACTCAAATTCGCCAACTGAAGATTTAACGGTTTTTTTACTAAAACCATTTCTTCGATTGGGCTCAAGATCTGAGTCTAAATGTTGATCAAGTTCTGCTTTAAGCGCTGCTTCTGTTAGTTGTTTGATTAAAGGGGTGAGAACACCATCCGCACCAGTTAAACCTTTACCTGATTGAAGTTGTTCTAAAGCTTTATTGAAATCGAAATTTTGAGTCATTATGTCATTCCTGTTTTTGACATTTTACCGAAATGACACAGATTTCTAAACACTACCACCTGCCATATGCCTGCTAGAGTCTCGTTCTGGTAAGGAATCATGGAGTGCCGTAATTAAGCTCTCTAATGCTGCATTTGGATCATTGGCACATACCACTTCTTGAATCGTAGCAACAAGCGCTTCAACTTTTAGGCGTTCAATTAGGCAACCCACAGGCATCCCAGGGTGTTTGTTTTTAAGCCGGACAGACTGCTCAGGATGTTGCAACAGTAAATGCTCGCACAGAAGGCTTAAGATCAGGCCATGCTCCGAACCATCGACACCTTGCTGTTTGCTCAACTTGTTCCAACCGCAATGAGCTTTCCAATCTTGGATAAAAACCTCTACTAACCACCTTAATGTATAAAGTCTTGCTATATCATGGTGATGCCATGACATATTGCTAGCGATCAAGTAACGATATTCTTCTTCTCCTTCATATTTTAGCGCCACAACAAATCTCCGTTTACTATGCGCATTAACATATAGCCTCGCAGCCATCATGGTGACTTTCTTCTCTTCACCACCGCGAATAGACAGTTGAAGTTCAACACCTTTTTGACGATTAAAATAGGTATCAACTCGTGCTTTTGAGTTCTTGCTGCTCACTCGTTGATTTGTTCTTAATTGACTGACTATTTGAGCGTGATGAGTGATTTCTTCAGCTTTATCCATGAAATCAGCAGTCCCATATAATGCATCGGCTAATACGCTCTTGATTTTAAAGTTTGGAAAGGCGGTGGTAAATTCTCTTAGCATTTCTAGTGCAAGCGCTTGTTTAGTCGGATAGTTAACATGGTCAGGCATGGGTCTTTGTGGTCGCTCTTTTTTAGCGATACCTTGTCGTTGCAGCTCTTTATCCCGTTTGCTCCAAATGGCGAGATTCGGATCGGGGGTATAAAACCTAAACCCAACTGGAAAGGTTACCGTATCGGTGACAAGTACCATGAATATCAGCTCTTGCCCATTGATATACCCACCTGTCGGTTTGTCTTTGATTTTATGTGCACCTGCAATACAAGTCGTTTTTTTAGCTCGGTGTTTATGGGTATCATCAATATCTAAATGGCCGTTTGTTAATTGATAATGTTTGAATATATTGCAAATACTCGCTTGAAGTAGGTACTGCCAAGGGATTTTAGCTTTGTAGAATATCCAGCATAAGCCCGTTGACTTGAAAACGCCTAAACTTCTCCGTTCAAAAGCTGCCCAGTTCAAAGCCTCAGTCATGATAACTCCAGTGATCATCGCTCCTAATACTATTTTTTGAGTTCTTGTTAATTTTAATGAGGGTTTAATCAAGGATAACGAAACATTTAATGCATCAAAAAATTGAGTAACAATTGAAAGGCTACGAATAAACATAATGAACTGCTTGACGAGTATAAGCTTTGAGTTCACTCTAACACTTCAGACTGCTGTTGTGATGCTGATTATGCTTCGGATGCCTTAGCATGGAGTCGCAGCAGTAGTTTGACCTATAGCTAAATCAATTTTTTATCAAGCTCTAAAAACTGCAGCATCGAGTGACACCAAATCCGGAATCAACCAGAAACTTTTATACAAGAGGAAACTCAAGATAAAAGTTGGTGCGAGGTGGCAGATGAGCCCGTAGTAGTGAGTAAAATCCAGCCGATGAAAGCCAGTAATGGTGTGGAGGGTAAAACTGGATTGACCAGTGATGTAGTTCATTGGCGACATCAATAGCCAAAAGCCTTGATGTCGGCGAAGGGGTGAAGCTTAATTGAAGCTTGTGATGGACAGGATTTTTTTTTCACAGGTATAGAAAATCACTTTAGCGAGTGAGGTAATTCCGACTGGAGCCACTAGGAATAATGGCTCTGGAGACAGAAACCGTACATGGGAGTAATTCAGTTAATATCAAAAGTTAATATCAAAGTATATTGCCAAGTGCTAGAAGGCTTTGACGCTGAATGAAATATACCAACTGATGAAAACATGAAACTGAACCCAAACAACGCACACAGAGGAGTCAATGAGAGTTCATTACAGCCTGTACGGTCGCTTACTCAATAAGGAAGCACTGTACGACGGATTTAAGAAAGTTTGGAGAGCCAAAGGCGCTGCTGGTATAGATGAGCAGAGCTTAGAGCAATTCGCTTCAAATCTGAGCAATGAACTTGATAAACTTCTTATCGAACTTAAAACCAAGCAATACCGGCCTTCAGCCGTCAAACGGGCAGAAATCCCGAAAGATGACGGTGGAGTGAGAAAGCTTGGTATCAGTTCGAGACCGAATCGTACAACAGTGCCTAAACGATATACTGAGTCCGATATTTGAAGAGCAGTTCCATCCGTCAAGCTATGGATATCGACCTAATAGAAGCTGTCACGATGCCATTAATAAAGCCACGATGTTTATTCGTCAATATGATTTAAAACATGTGGTGGATATGGATTTATCCAAATGCTTTGACTTACTCGACCAAGAGTTAATCTTATCGAGCATAAGCAAAAGGGTAAAAGATGGCAGCATCTTAAAGTTATCTAATGTGTGATTTTATAACTCATTGAAATTGTTTGTTTCGTCATTCCTGCGAAGGCAGGAATCCAGCGTCTTTTTCTTTTTCCGAGCAAAAAGGCACTGGATTCCCGCTTACAACATGCGGGAATGACGGGGGTTGCAAGTTCAGTAGCGTAATTAGATTGGAGGGCGTTCAAAATTCTGTGTCAGCCTAAATTCTAAATTTCTAATACGTTATCCAATCTGCCTTCAAAATGGATTGCAAATTGTGACAATGCTAGCCTCCAATTTTGGACTGGCATTGTCCACTTTTTAGAGGCATTCAATATGCCCGCATAAAGCAATTTTAGCAAGCTGTTTTCATTTGGAAATGCCCCTTTTGTTTTGGTGAGTTTCCTAAACTGGCGATGTACGGCTTCAATCGCATTGGTCGTGTAAATCACTCGACGTACATATTCTGGATATTTGAAGTAAACGGACAAGTTCTCCCACTTTCTGCGCCAAGAGTCGATAACGATTGGATACTGGCTACCCCATTTGTTTTCCAGCTCATCTAAAGCCGTTTCAGCAGCCGATTTACTTGTCGCTCTGTAAACCGGCTTTAAATCAGCCATAAACGCCTTTTGATGCTTAGATGCCACATACTTCATTGAGTTGCGTACCTGATGAATTACGCAAAGCTGAACTTCTGTCTCCGGGTAAATGCTGGCAATAGCTTCAGGAAAACCGTTTAACCCGTCAACACAAGCAATTAAGATATCCTTAACACCACGATTATGAAGATCGGTCAGTACCGAAAGCCAATAATTAGCACCTTCTGACTCTGAAAGATACAGGCCAAGTAACTCTTTCTTACCTTCGAGATTAACGCCTAGAATCGTGTAAATAGCCTTACTGACATAGCGACCATTGTCTTTGACTTTATAGTGAATCGCATCCAGCCAAATAATTGGATAGACCTCGTCTAAACTGCGTTGCTGCCATTCTTTGAGCTGAGGAATAAGCTGATCGGTCACAGCCGTCAAACTGGCTTCTGAAAGCTCTAAACCATACAAATCAGCCACATGAGATTTGATATCACGATAACTCATACCCATTGAAAACATTGACAAAATCTTACGATCAATTTCATCAGAGAGCTTAGTTTGATTTTTTTTGACAAGCTGAGGCTCAAAGTTGCCGGCTCTGTCTCTTGGCGTTTCTAACTCAAATTCGCCAACTGAAGATTTAACGGTTTTTTTACTAAAACCATTTCTTCGATTGGGCTCAAGATCTGAGTCTAAATGTTGATCAAGTTCTGCTTTAAGCGCTGCTTCTGTTAGTTGTTTGATTAAAGGGGTGAGAACACCATCCGCACCAGTTAAACCTTTACCTGATTGAAGTTGTTCTAAAGCTTTATTGAAATCGAAATTTTGAGTCATTATGTCATTCCTGTTTTTGACATTTTACCGAAATGACACAGATTTCTAAACACTACCTTAGATTGCCAACATCTCCTCAAATTTCATTGCATCTCTGCCAAACTCGATATTGAAGTAAGCCCCAATGGTTAAGCTTAATACCTTTCTTCCCATTCGACTGGTTAAGTGCCATAAGTCTCGACAGTTAACATGTTCAATATCAAAATATTTAACAAGTTGCCCTATGGTTGTTTCAACCCTTCTTCGAACATTCATTAGTTGTTTAACCGCCCACTTAGGACGATTATCTTTCATGTTTTTCCGTAATGGAGTTTGTAAGTCAATATCAGCTTCAGAGCAGTCGTTATTGAGTATTGGTCTAATAAGCCCTTTATCACCAATTAAAAGTCCTTTGATATTATTGATGATTTCATAGGCGGCATCACGTTCATCAACATTTGCGGCGGTTAAAGTCAATTCCACAGGGATACCTCTTTCATCTACAAGAAGGTGACCATGAAATCCGTAATACTTCATATCCTTAGAGGCGCAGTAGCCATAACTTGCATATCCCTTAAAACTTTTACATTTTCTGACACGAGTAAGTTTACAAAACTCAATGGGAAACCCATCAATTAAATGAACATCACAAGTATCTGCTCTGAGTTGATGACATAAGTACTGATGAAATAATTGCTTCACTTTCCAAAGGTTACTTGCTTGTCTGGCAAACTGTGAACGAGCAGGTAAATCGGGAAACAAGGGTAACCAATACCCTTTGAAATACTCCCAAATTCCTTTATCTGTGTGATGCCCAGTCCATTCCCCAACAATTTCCATTGTAATTACTTCAGAATCAGTGAGTTTAGGAGCTCTACCACGGGTTCTTAAGGGAGTGGTTATTTCTCTCTGGTAAAAATCATCAACTAAACAGTAAACATAAATGATAAAATCTTCGACAGGCATGATCGTATCCTTCAGATAGGATTTTTTAGAACCAAACATTCTAAGGTATGGTCATGCCTACCAAAAATTAATCACACATCAGGTTAAAGTTGATAAAATTGTTTCTTGAAAGTGGAGTCATTGTAGAAGGCAACTGGCAAGCAACAGTAACAGGAAGTCCGCAAGGCGGGGTGATCAGTCCGCTGATAGCGAACATCTACCTTGATGCCTTTGACCAAGAGATGAAACGTCGAAACCATCGACTGGTCAGGTATGCCGACGATATCCTGATATTGTGTCGCAGCCGCAAAGGTGCAGAAAACGCCTTGAAGCAAGCGACAAAGCTACTCGAAAAAGACTTAAAGTTGACGGTAAATCGAAGTAAAACCCATATTACGCATAGTGATGATGGGGTAAAGTTTCTCGGAGTAGAGATTGGCAGTAAATACACGACCATCCAATCCAAGAAGCTGAATAGCTTCAAAGCGCAGCTAAAAGCTCTCACTAAGCGCAATGGTGGCAAGCCACTGCAACGAGTGATACAAGAGTTAAATCCGAAATTAAGAGGGTTTAGTCAATACTTTCGAATAGCGAATGTTGGTAGTGAATTCAAGAAACTAGCCACATGGCTAAGACGAAGACTGAGAAGTATTCAACTGCGACTATGGAAAAAACCGAAAAGGTTACATAGGAGACTGAAGCAGCTTGGCTTTAAGCCACCATTTAAGTATATCCATATGAGACGGTGGAAGAACTCAAAGAGTCCGCTAGCTCACTATTCGATGCCGAATAAATGGTTTACAGAGATGGGGCTATACAGTCTTGAAGAAGTACGGACGGGCTATGTGCTCAGTACAAAATAATAGAGTACAAATAAAATTAAGCAGGAGCCGTATACGAGACCCGTACGTACGGTTCTGTGAGAGGGATGGGGCATTAACGCCTCACCCTACTCGATTGCTGAGTTAAAAATTATGACGAAGGTTTTTTAGCGAGCTTTCTCTGCAGACTGCGACGGTGCATGCCGAGTTGTCTGGCCGTTGCTGATACATTGCCGTTATTGGCCGTCAGCACCTGTTGAATATATTCCCATTCGAGACGTTTAGGGGACATCGGCCGCTCCTCTTCAATCAGGTCGTCAATATCCGCCGGTTCCACAGACAGTGCCTGAAGCAGGGTCTGAGTATCAGCCGGCTTGGCCAGATAATTATCGGCACCTAAGCGGATGGCCTCGACGGCGGTAGCGATGCTGGCAAAGCCTGTGAGTAAGACTAAAATGCTGTCTGGCACCGTTTGTTTTAACGGCTGAATTATACTCAAGCCGTTTTCCTCGTCGAGCTTCATGTCTAACAGCACGTGGCCGGGCCGCCATTCTCTTGCTTTTAATAAAGCCTGAGTTTTATCGTGGCAGATTCTCACCTCAAAACCATGGTTTGACAGCCGCCGCCGCAGGATTTGGGCGAGACTGATGTCGTCCTCAATGATCAATAATTTCTTCATTTTTATTGCGCTAGTCATTACTATTTATTAAGCCGGCTTAAGCGATAATACAACAGCGTAGGTTTGAATCACCTCCGCGGCCGTAATGAGCATTCTGGAAAAGCTGTTTTAAATCGCCGTGCCGCTCATTATGATACCCCGCGAACAACTGATGATATTTTTCCTTAAACGCGTGTTCGTCAGCGGATAAATAAACTTCACATTACGGCATAATATTTTTGTCCCAGCCGGGCAGGGTAATGCCATGGTAACGACATATCGTATGGATTAACAGCTCGGCAAGCCCGCCCGAGCCCCGATTCATCGGCGATAAAGGCAAGTACCACCAGTGAATGCTCGCCAGTTGCGTCAGATCGCCCTCAAGCGCCTGAACTATCAGTCTTCTGATGTGGCTCATCACCACCGGGATTAATGAATGATGCGTATGCAGCCAAATGGCCGAAATTTTTTTTCCGTCCGCGGCGCCGGAGTAAGCATTTTCAGTAAAACCAAAGACTTTATCATATTCATAACAGGATGCTTTTTCAGAGAAAACGTTTAGGGTAAGAGGAATTAACTCGTCACCGATTTTTCCCGTTACCTGACCAAACTTCAGGTTTTTGTAATGCGCCGGAGCACTAGGTAACCTAAGATTATGAAGATAATCTAATTGCCGCTGATCTGGTTTTGATAAATAATTTGTGTCGTTATATTCTAACTCATAAGCTCTGTGAAGCACGTAGTTATAGGGTGAAGCGCTGTGCAGACCAGTTAACTGTATGACGTTCTGTCCTGAACGAAGCCTTGATGATTGTTATTCCCCCTGATTTCTTCAATGAGATATCTGGCTGCCTGGCAGTAATCATGTGACTTATCAAAGCGAATGTCTCCGTCTTTGATACCTTGGGTTAATAACACCGTCGCCGCTTCAAATAAGCAGCTCCATTGTTCAGCGGCGTTATAACCGAGCGCTGCGCAGCGGCCGTCTATTTGATTCAGCAAAGGCGCGTCGTGATCCCGCGCCCGGCTGGTATCATTTTTGATCTCAAAGGCAAGCCCAATCAGCTTATTCCGGCCTCGTTCGTCACGGGATTTTGTTTTACTGTCGTAACTTCGTGCTGATTGATTTACTGAATCGCCGGGGGCATATGCCGCGGTCGGTTGATGCGAAAGTATTCTGATGTTGATAGGAGCATCCCCTAAATTCAAACCGGATGTCTGTTAACCCTGCTGTAATCATATTGAACGGGATTATCCTTCGCAAATTAACTATTGTTAATCATCCTTGCTGACCTCAATGAGCTAAAGGATATATTACAGAAGCGATCGAACCCTGACGCGGGTGTTGCCGCAGGATTAACCGGCCGTTATTGCGTTCTAAACCGGCGTGAGTTAAGGCCAGGGCTATGCCTAATCCGTCCGGGCTTCTGACAAATCGTTTACCCAGATAAGGCGCTAAGGACTCATCAATGCCGGTGCCGTAGTCTCTGATATCAATGTAAAGATAGCGCTCCTTTATCTTTGTGTTAATTTCAACTTCAGGCGTTTTTACCGAATTAACGCTGGCTTTTTGAGCGTTATCAATCAGAGTCAGTACGGCCGGCAAAACGCCCTGATCAATTTTAATCGATTGCTGAGCGATATCTGACGCGGACCAGCTGACGGCGGCCTCAGGTAAAAGTAACTGAGTTTTTCTTTTGACGTCCTCAATAAATTGCCGCACCTGAACCAGTTGTTTCTTACCGTCGCGGATGGCATCCGTTGCCAGCCTTAATTCCTGCAGGCTTTGCTCGCAGTGACTCAGATTACTGCTCAGTTCCGCTACGGCTTGCTGACTGTACTGTTCCGACAGCTCGTCTAACCATAAGCGCATACTGCATAACGGCGTAGCTAATTGATGCGCCATTTGTGCGGAGGAAGCCCCGAGCGCGACCAGTTGCTCCTGCCTTAATTGCGACTCTCTTAACAGGCTCAGTTGTTTGTCCCTGCGGCGCAGCTTTTGGCTGATCAGGGATAAACTGATATTGATAACACACGCTGATAAGATGAAGTTTAACCACATCCCCAGGTAATGCGCGCTCATGTCCACGTGCGCCATGTGGCCTGACTCAGTCTCGAAATAAAGCATTAAGCTGTAAGCCGAGCAGTTGATCATATTAATTAACGCGGCCCCCCATACCGGGAGCGCGACGGCAGCGATGGCGATCGGAATCAGCAGTGATGATATAAACGCGTTGGTGGCGCCGCCTGTTAACGACAGCCAGGTGATCCAGCAGGCGTTATCCAGTAATAACAAGAAGAATAAACCCTCGTTAAATTTATCGGCGCGTAAAAGAAAGTGATGACTGATGCCGAGATAGATCAAATCAAACATCAGAAACGGGACGAGTGTATCGGCGCTGACGTCTAAGCCGAAGGTATCGGCGGCAAAAAAGGTCAGCACAAGGCGAAGCAGCCAGCCGATATATCTCGGATAAATCAATTTTCGGGTAACTTGTGACTCTTTCAACATCATCGGTTCCTGACTTGTGAAACGCCAGCATAGGATAACTGACATCAAAAGTTAAGATAAAGGTCAACGCTCAGCTGTGTAATCTATAATAAAATCAGAAGTTAGTTCATGCACAATAGTGACGGATAAAGCACTTAATCGAACCATATCTTGTTCTTCCACCTAGGAAATTCCTCCTGATAAGGTGCAAAGGTGCGTGTTAATAGGCTTTCTTATAATTTTGGCTTGAAAAACGGCTTGTGTCTGTGTATTTATTGAACGTCGCTTCACTCTGTCACTGATATCATGCGGTTTCATAAGCCCAAAGATAAGTTGTTTCTCTTTAAGTCCGTTTTTCAAACTCATTAGTCAGCTTTTATCACCAAATACAAAAATACGGCGTTCTGCCTTGAGCCCGGAGGGTGATTCGTAAAACGGCCATCCGGCTGCGTTAGATTTGATTGACTTAGAATAGCTACGCCCGCACAAATCTTCCTTGCATATGGCCGTTTTACGAACCACTGAAAACATCAAATGCAACCGGACGGAGTACTAGAACCATTAATGCCTTGGAGTTTTGATAAAGCGTAGTGGTCTTTTCCAGAGGTTTACGTTGTGCATCATCATTATTCACATTAAAGAACATTCATCATTTATTAATCTGAATATAAAACTAAACATGCTATTTTACTCTGAAATATTTCTTTTATTATGCAGGTTTTAGTATCTAAAAAATAAGGTCTCACGAATTGAGTTTGAGTAAAATTCTTTTTCAAGTTGTTAAAGCAATCAATGGTTCGGCCGCCTTTGCAATCCATTGAATCCGCTTGATTTTTAAAGTGAAGATTCATTTAAATTCAACGAGTTATTTGATTTCAAATCTATAAAAATCAAAACTGCCCGAAGTATTGTTAAACCTGCATTAATAATAAATAATTAGTAAATATTTCCCGTTTATTCTAATTTTATAACTCTGATTCATTAACTATTTTTATAAGGATACGTCATGTCTCTCAATATAACAGGAGCTACGATACGAATATAAACCAAACGCATTTATCTGATATTCAGGGTAACACCGCACTGAATCCGGTTTTAGAAATAAACGGAGGAAGTTACCGGGTTTCCTTTAAAGAATCATCTGGTTATTTTCCCAAAAATTCAACAGCTAAACCGGCCGCCCCGTTAAACGCCGGCACCGAAGGAGGTCATACACGGACGAGCGCGCAATTCCAGGTGAAGCAAGGCGCGGAACACATATCGCGGCAACACAGACCTCAACCCCTGACTGAGTGAGGTTGACATATCAGAGCCGGTTCGTAAGGCACGTGACCGTTGAAACACATGCGGAGCGGTTTTGCGGCGCCGGACTTCAACTTACGCCAATTCCCGGACGGAAGGATTGAACAGCCTGTTTCAGGCGGCCGGAACTCGGGCCGCGGGGTCTCGTAATACGGGTACATTCATAGCAATGATTTTTATGATTGCCGGTTCTGTATCACAATTGCTTAAGGCCTTATCTTGAGAGGGAATTCCGGGGCGTCCGCAACGTCTGACATCAAACAAGCCTGATACGTCTTGCTCATACCAGACCCAGACATCAATGTAAGTTAAATTATTGGCCGAGTACTCAAGCTGAGCAAAAGTAAGATGCACTCCATCCAAATCGAGAGTGCACGGGTGTAAGGCGGAATTAAGGTCGACCTAGATCTCAGCAATAAGCGGCACACTCTTACCTGTTAAAAATTCGTAAGGACTGAGATAGTCTAACGCTTTTCTCGGTCTTGTGTTAATCGAAAATTCCGCATTTTTAATTTCTTGCTCACTTACCGAGCCTATAGCCATGCCTTTCGGGAAAAAACGCCGCAGTAATCCGTTGGTATTCTCATTAAGCCCCCTCTGCCATGAATGATAAGGCTTCGCAAAGTAGATATCGCATTTAAGTGCCTCAGAAACCTTTTTATGTCCGGCGAATTCGCCACCATTATCAAAAGTGATAGTCTTGCAAATCGCGGCAAAAGGCTTAAGCATACTCTTTATCGCCTTGGTGACTTCAACCTTAGATTTACTTTTAACACGCTTTACCAGTAAACACTTGGACACTCGCTCTACCAACGTGACTAAGTAGCAATCTTTACCATGCACCGTATCACCTTCCCAGTGACCTATCTCAACTTTTTCATCGACAATTGCCGGCCTTTCACTGATATCTATTCGCTCCGGAATTAAACGGGCTCCCGCTTCAATTCCCTGCCGCCGCTTGTATTTCTTGCCGCCTCGGGGCAATAGCTTTTCCAGACCTTGTTGTTTTACCACACCGTAAATCGTGTTCGCGGATAACGTTACGCTGGTTTTCTCCTGTTTCATCCGACCTGAAATTTGCTCCGGGCTTAGCCCGAAATTAAGCAATGACTTTATAGTGTTTATGATGTCATCAGTGATTTTTGTCGCTTTGAAAGCCGTCTGCCTGTTACTTATCGCATCCAGATGAGCGGTTTCAGCGCAATAAGCTTCAGAAGGACAACGCCTCAGCTCCTTAGATATGGTTCCGTTGCCACGACCTAACAGCTTAGCGATACTTCTGGCACTTTTACCTTCTGCCTTTAACACTTCAATCTGATGTCTGTCTTTTAATGTGAGTTGGTTGTATTTAGATTTCACTTCAAAACCTCATTTCACTTTGAGGGAAAGAAGTTTACAAACTTCCTCTCCTCGGTTCTATATTAAAATGTTAAAATGTGTCAGTTGCTGTTGGGATCTAAGAATAGCGTCCGGTTATTTGAGCTGTGTGCTTCTCTCAGGGTTGCGGAAGACGGGAATATTACCCGTTTAAATACGGTAAAAGCTCAATTGTTTAATCACCTGAGGCAACAGGGAGATATCAAAACCGTCACACAGTGGATTAAAGGCATCGCAAAGGACAGAGACTCTTCACAAGATCAAAAGCTTGAGACATTAACCGCGCTGCTCAAGTGGAGCCCCGAAGCTAAAATTACGGCTTGCGCCCTGGTTGAAATCGCTAAAATGAATAAAAACTTATTAAAAGGGATGAGCGACTTTCTTCAGCCTGCGGTTGTGCTCGAAATTCTCAGACTGGATAACCACTTTTTCGATGCGCATAAAACGGTTGATCACAGATCAGCGGTAATCTGTAAGGCGTGCTGCGACGGACAAATCGCCATCGCAAAAGAGCTACTGGCACATCATACGCCTGATTTAGCGGCGCTTTATGATATTGAGGGTTCCAGCGGAACCGCTACGCGGAATGAGGCGTTACCAAAAGGTGAGTTAACCCCCGAAAACCTGCTGCGACATATCCAGACTGACCCGCAAGGATTTTATGACAAATTCAGCGGCGTTTAAGATCTTATGAAGGGATACCGCCGCTCAAAAGATACCGGCAGTCTTTCAGGCGGGAGTAACGCCGCGCAGTGCTTAAGACGGGCGTCAGAAAAGTGAAAAACTTATCGCCGGGTACTTATTCAGTAAAATCAAACTTATCCGTAAAACTATAAGGGCACCGGACTCCGGCCTTCGCCGGAGTAACGACGACATTTACAGTCAGGCACTTAAAGACCGGCGTCAGCCCTTAACGCCTCAGCTTTACCGGTTGCTTCCCAGGGGAACCGGTTACGGCCGAAGTGACCGTAAGCCGCCGTTTCCAGGTAAATCGGGCGCTCAAGGTTCAGCATTTCAGTTAAGCCGTACGGGCGCAGGTCAAAGTGCTGACGTACTAAACCGACCAGTACCGCCTCAGAGACTTTGCCCGTACCGAAGGTCTCAACGCTGATAGACGTCGGCTCCGCCACACCGATGGCGTAAGACACTTGAATCTCACAGCGATCGGCCAGGCCGGCCGCTACTATGTTCTTAGCCACGTAACGCGCGGCGTAAGCGGCGCTGCGATCAACCTTTGACGGATCTTTACCGGAGAAAGCGCCGCCGCCGTGACGAGCCATACCGCCGTAGGTATCAACGATGATCTTACGACCGGTAAGACCGCAGTCCCCCATAGGACCGCCGACAACAAAACGTCCTGTCGGATTGATGAAGTATTTAGTGTTCTGATTTAACCACTTAGAGGGTAAAACCGGCTTAATGACGGTTTCCATCACCGCTTCAACTAAGTCAGCCTGTTTTACGTCTTCAGCGTGCTGAGTAGAAAGCACCACGGCGTCGATACCGGCGATTTTACCTTCATCATAAGCGAAGGTAACCTGACTTTTGGCGTCAGGACGTAACCAAGGTAAGGTACCGTCTTTGCGCACTTCCGACTGGCGCTTAACCAAAGCGTGAGAATAGGTGATTGGCGCGGGCATTAACACGTCAGTTTCGTTGCTGGCATAACCGAACATTAAACCCTGATCACCGGCGCCCTGTTCAAGGGGATCGCCGCGGTCAACCCCCCGTTTAATGTCAGGTGACTGTTTACCGATGGTATTCAGAACCGCGCACGAGTCAGCGTCAAAACCCGTATCCGAGTGAGTGTAACCAATCTCACGTACGGTTTTACGTGTCAGCTCCTCGATATCGACCCAGGCAGAGGTTGTGACTTCACCGCCGACCATAACCATGCCGGTTTTCACGTAAGTCTCGCAAGCGACACGGGCTTTAGGATCTTGCGCTAAGATTGCGTCTAATACGGCGTCTGAAATTTGATCTGCGATTTTATCCGGATGACCTTCTGACACTGACTCAGAGGTAAACAAGTGATTTGCCATAATTGGGGGATCTCTGCATAAATTAGGGTTAACTTAACTTCACCGGGCTAAAAATAACCCTGTTTTACTGGAAGCTTTTACATCTAGACGTCTATTCTAAATGAGATTTTAGCCGTTTTCATCTTAATTTTTAATTTACCTCATAAATAAACGGTTAAGTGTGATCGGATCGCTGTACATTTTTTATTGTCAAGTACCTGAGTGTAAGCTTTTCGGTATTTGCGGCGTTCAGATTAAGAGCTCCGCAAGGCGCTCTCGCGCGCTAATGGCAGTCTTTCAAGCGAGAGTAACGCCGCGGAGCGCTTAAGACGGAGTCAGAAAAGTGAAAAAACTTATCGTCGGTTACTTAAGACTCTGATTCAAAACACTCAGTTCAAACATACCGTGATATAAGTAGCTGACCATGAGTTTTCTAACATTTTTTGATGCCCATCTTTACCGCACTTCGGCGTTGCAACTTCGGTTACATCGCTACGGCTATGCTCCCTGCGTCGCGCCTTGTATTGCACCAAATCTGAGCACCAAAATTCCGAAGAAACTTATCGTCAGCTACTTAACTCTCAATTATCATTTGCTTCACAACTGCGCTTAAGCGAAAATACGCACCCGAATTCGTCATGATGCCGATCAGGCAGCAGACTGTCCCACGAAAATCAGCAGGAGAGAGCATGTCTTCCCGTAAAGTACTCGCAAACGCAATTCGCATCCTGAGTATGGATGCAGTTCAAAAAGCAAAATCCGGCCACCCGGGCGCGCCGCTCGGCATGGCCGATATCGCTGAAGTGCTGTGGAATGATTTCCTTAAACACAACCCGAACAACCCGAACTGGGCGGACAGAGACCGCTTCATTCTTTCTAACGGTCACGGTTCCATGCTGATTTATTCTCTGCTTCATCTTACAGGTTATGATCTGCCGATGTCAGAGCTCGAGCAGTTCCGTCAGCTTCACTCTAAAACGCCGGGTCACCCGGAGTACGGTTACACGCCGGGGGTTGAAACCACGACCGGCCCTTTAGGCGCGGGGATCAGTAACGCCGTTGGTATGGCAATCGCCGAGAAAACACTGGCGGCGCAGTTTAACCGTGACGGTCATGATATTGTTGATCACCACACCTACTGTTTCTTGGGTGACGGCTGCATGATGGAAGGCATTTCCCATGAGTCCTGTTCTCTGGCGGGGACGTTAAAGTTAGGTAAGCTGATTGCGTTCTGGGATGACAACGGCATCTCCATCGACGGTGAGGTAGAGGGCTGGTTTACCGATAACACGCCGAAGCGTTTTGAGTCCTACGGCTGGCACGTCATCGCTGATGTTGACGGACATGACCCGCAAGCGGTTAAAGCGGCGATTGTAGAAGCGAAATCAGTTACCGATAAGCCGACCCTGATTTGCGCTAAAACCGTGATTGGTTTCGGTTCGCCGAACAAATCCGGCTCACACGACTGTCACGGCGCTCCGTTAGGCGATGAGGAAATCGCCGCCGCGCGCGAATTCTTAGGCTGGGACGGCAAGCCGTTTGAAATTCCGTCTGACGTTTACGCTGGCTGGGACGCGAAAGACGCGGGCCGGGATCGTCAGATGCGGTGGAATGCGAAATTCGCCGCTTATAAAGCGGCGCACCCGGAACTGGCGGCTGAATTTGAACGCCGTGTTATAAAAGGTGACCTGCCGGCCGACTTCGCAGAAAAAGCGCGGGCTTACATTCAGGAATGCCAGCAAAAAGGTGAGTCTATCGCGTCGCGAAAAGCGTCACAAAACGCGATCGGCGCTTTCGGCGCTATCCTTCCTGAAATAATGGGCGGCTCGGCTGATCTGGCGGGTTCTAACTTAACCCTGTGGTCCGGCGCAAAAGGCATTCACGAACATGCTGACGGTAATTATATCTTCTACGGTGTGCGTGAATTCGGTATGAGCGGCATCATGAACGGTCTGTCACTGCACGGCGGTTTCGTTAACTACGGCGCGACCTTCCTGATGTTTATGGAGTACGCCCGCAACGCCGTACGTATGTCCGCGTTAATGGGGATTCAAAACATTTTCGTCTTCACCCATGACTCAATCGGTCAGGGCGAGGACGGCCCGACTCACCAGCCGGTCGAGCAGATCGCTAATTTACGGATGACGCCGAACATGGCGGTATGGCGACCGTGTGACGCGACTGAAACCGCCGTGGCTTGGAAAGCCGCCGTTGAGCGTCAGGACGCGCCGACGTCTTTAATCTTCAGCCGTCAGGGACTGCCGGCGCAGGCTCGTGACCCTCAGCAGGTCGCTGATATCGCCAAAGGCGCGTACACCCTGAAAGACAGTAACGGTAAGCCGGATCTCATTCTTATTGCCACAGGCTCCGAGGTTCAGCTGGCGTTAGATTCAGCGGCGGAATTAACCGCTCAGGGTAAGCGGGTACGTGTGGTTTCTATGCCGTCTACCACTGAGTTTGACAAGCAGTCAGCACAGTACAAAGAGCAGATCCTTCCGGCGGCGGTCACCAAGCGTTTAGCCGTCGAAGCGGCGCACACGGATTTCTGGTACAAGTACGTGGGGATGAACGGCGCTGTCGTCGGCATGCGCACCTTCGGAGAGTCCGCGCCGGGCGGCGCGTTGATGAGGCACTTCGGCTTTACCGTTGAAAACGTGGTTGACAAAGCGAACTCGCTTTAATGACCGAAAGCGGAGTGATTGCGTGATAAGTCACCTGAAAAGCTAAACTTTTATGACGTAAATCGCTATAATCGGCCTGCATTCGTATGCAGGCCGATTTTTTATGCCAGAGTAAAGGAATAACTGATTCGATGATCCGAGTAGCAATCAATGGTTACGGCCGAATAGGCCGCACACTGCTTCGTGCCCTGTATGAATCAGGAAAAAACCAGCACATGCAAATTGTCGCCATTAACGAGCTGGCCAAACCCGGCGCCATTGTCCATCTGACCAGATATGACACCACTCACGGACGCTTTCCCGGCATGGTCGGACACGACGGCGAAACGCTGAGAATCAATAACGATGAGATGAAACTGCTGCACGAAGCCGATGCCGGCCGATTACCCTGGAAAGATCTCAATGTTGATCTGGTTTTTGAGGCCACGGGCGCGCTAAAAACCCGCGGTGAATGCGAGGCGCACCTGCGTGCCGGCGCTAAGCGAGTTCTGATCAGCCATCCTTCAACGCCCGATGTTGACGCGACCATAATTTACGGTGTCAATCAGCATTCATTAAGCGCGGAAGATACCGTGGTATCGAACGGTTCCTGCACCACAAACTGCACCGTGCCGGTGATTGATATTCTTGATAGGCATTTTGACGTCAAAAGCGGCGCGATTACCACTATTCATTCGGCGATGCATGATCAGCCGGTTATCGACGCTTATCATGATGATCTAAGGCGGACCCGCGCCGCCGGGCAGTCAATCATTCCCGTTGATACCAAATTAGCCCGCGGCATCGAGCGTATTCTGCCGCATTTAGAGGATAAATTTGAAGCTATTTCGGTACGGGTTCCCACAATTAATGTGACCGCGATTGATTTATCGGTCACACTTGCGAAACGTGTCGATATTGAAACTGTGAATAATGTATTAGAATCCGCGGCGACAGGACGTTTTTCCGCCATGCTGGGCTTTACCCGTGAGCCGCTCGTTTCATGTGATTTTAATCATGACCCGCGCTCAAGCATTGTTGACGGTACTCAAACCCGCGTCAGTGACGGCCATTTAGTGAAATTACTACTTTGGTGCGATAACGAGTGGGGCTTTGTCAACCGGATGCTTGATACCGCCCTGACTATGGCAAAGATAAGGCAAGCTTGAACCCGAAAAAGCGTCATCCACAGAATTTTTGATTGATTAGATAGGAAGTAAAAATGGCAATTATTCGTATGTCAGATTTAGATCTTCAGGGTAAGCGAGTGCTTATCCGTGAAGATTTAAACGTACCCGTCGCGGACGGTAAAGTAACCAGTGACGCGCGTTTGCGCGCGGCGATGCCGACCATCAGGCTGGCGCTGGAAAAAGGCGCGGCGGTCATGGTGATGTCTCACTTAGGCCGCCCGGATGAAGGTGAGTTCAACGCGGAATTCTCTATGCGGCCGGTGGCTGATTATTTAAACGGCGCGCTTGATTGCGATGTGACTCTGGCTTCGGACTACTTAGACGGTGTTGCGGCAAAACAGGGGGAAGTCGTTGTATTTGAAAACGTACGTTTCAACGCAGGTGAGAAGAAAAACGACGAAGCGCTGTCTATGAAAATGGCGGCACTGTGTGACGTATATGTGATGGATGCGTTCGGCACCGCTCACCGCGCTCAGGCGTCCACTCACGGCGTTGGTCTGCACGCCGGCGTTGCCTGCGCCGGCCCGCTTCTCGTCGGTGAGTTAGACGCCTTAGGTAAAGCCTTAGATAACCCGGCTCGCCCGCTGGTCGCGATTGTCGGCGGCTCTAAGGTATCGACCAAGCTTACGGTGCTTGAAAGCCTGTCCGCTAAGGTTGACCGGCTCGTTGTGGGCGGCGGTATCGCTAACACCTTTATCGCCGCCGCCGGCCATAACGTGGGTAAGTCACTGTTTGAGGAAGATTTTGTTGAAGAAGCGACTCGTCTGGTCAATAACGCTCAAAACCGCGGCGGTGACATTCCGGTGCCGACAGACGTGGTTGTCGCGGGTGAGTTCAGCCCGGCGGCCGCGGCGACACTTAAGAAGGTCGCTGACGTCACCGATGAGGACATGATTTTCGATATCGGTCCGGACAGCGCGGCGGCGCTGGCTGAAATCCTTAAGAAAGCGGGCACTATCGTCTGGAACGGTCCTGTGGGCGTATTTGAATTTGATCAATTCGGTGAGGGTACGAAGCGCATCGCTCAGGCGATTGCCGAGTCCGACGCGTTCTCTATTGCCGGAGGCGGTGACACATTAGCGGCGGTAGACAAGTATGATATCGCCGATAAAGTGTCATACATTTCAACGGGCGGCGGTGCGTTCCTTGAGTTCCTGGAGGGCAAAACCCTGCCGGCTGTCGCTATGCTTGAAGAGCGCGGCGCTTAAAAATATTCTCACGCCTGAAAGACGTGAATGAGATTGTCAGTCCGGCTTTCCGGTGTGACAGCAAAAATAATAACAATGAGATTTAAGCGACTCACAATGATGAGTCGTGATTTTTTAAAGACATCCGGTTTAGCGTGTTTTCAAGATGAGCTTGAACACACCCGACGGCCCTGAACGGAGCGATAAAATGGCATTAATATCTTTAAGACAGTTACTGGATCACGCTGCGGAGCACGGTTACGGCGTACCCGCGTTTAACGTGAACAACCTTGAGCAAATGCGCGCGATCATGCAAGCCGCTGAAGCGACCGACAGTCCGGTAATCGTACAGGCATCTGCCGGCGCTCGTAAGTATGCCCGTCCGCAATTCCTGAAATATCTGATGAACGCCGCGCTGGAGCAGTATCCGGATATTCCGGTGTGTATTCATCAGGATCACGGTACGCACCCTGATGTGTGTCAGCGCTCGATTCAGCTTGGCATGTCTTCGGTGATGATGGACGGCTCGCTGATGGCTGACGGTAAAACACCGGCAAGCTATGAGTACAACGTTGATGTGACTCGCAAAACCGTGGCGTTCGCTCACGCCTGCGGTGTGTCAGTAGAAGGTGAAATCGGCTGTCTGGGTAGCCTGGAAACCGGGCAGGCGGGTGAGGAGGACGGCATCGGCGCTGAGGGCACTTTAAGCATGGATCAAATGCTGACCAGTCCGGAAGAAGCGGCGCGGTTTGTGGCGGACACTCACGTTGACGCGTTAGCGATTGCGATCGGTACCAGCCACGGTGCCTACAAGTTCACTAAAAAGCCTACGGGTGACGTGTTGCGTATTGACCGCATCAAAGAAATTCACGCTCGTATTCCGGACACTCACCTTGTCATGCACGGTTCATCCTCCGTGCCGCAAGAATGGCTGAAAGTGATCAACCAATACGGCGGTGACATGCCGCAAACCTACGGTGTGCCGGTTGAGGAAATCGTCGAAGGCATCAGGCACGGTGTCCGTAAAGTGAACATCGATACGGATTTACGCCTGGCGTCTACGGGGGCGGTTCGTAAGTTCCTGGCTGAAAATCCGAGCGAATTCGACCCGCGTAAATTCCTGAAAGCGTCTATGGAAGCCATGGCTGACATATGTGTTCAGCGTTATGAAGCCTTCGGTACGGCGGGCATGGCGTCTAAAATCAAGCCTAAATCGCTGCAAGCCATGTATAAAGCGTATCAATCAGGTGAGTTAGATCCTAAGATCAACTTGTAATTTACCTTGCTGACAAACAAAGCCATTCGGTTGAATGGCTCTTGGTTTTACAGGAAAATTAATCAGCGGCTTGCGCCGGATTAACCAAAGGCGCTGTTACCGCGGTTGCGTTTGATGTTTTCAGTGGTCCGTAAAGCGGTCAACTGATTTTTTACGCCGCGGGGCGCTTAGAGCGGCCCCCAAATATACGACAGCAGAACAGGGAAGTGATTTCGGCGCGGTTTCTTATCGTCGTGACAGTAATACCGCTTAATTGTCACGCATATCCGTCATCGGGCAGGCGAGAATTACTTACTTTCAGGTTCCTGACGTGACTTGCGCACGAACATCCACAGTATGCAAGACACTATGCCCAGAGTGGAAAAGATCACGATCATTGATAATAAACCGATCCAATTCCCGAACATTAGTTCTAACCAGAATGCCATAGCTGAAATCCCCTTTCGTTGTAATTCAGCCTGATTTTAGAACATCGCGTTCGCTTAACTCATGATCAGGATCAAACTCTATTCCTTATCCTTATAAATTACGCGGAGATCGAATTTACTGTTGATCTGAGTCAATTTTTAAACAGTGATAAAAGCCGGTTAAGGACAGAGAAACGCTTCGAAGCTTTCCAAAGCATTTCGGAAATCTTCAAAGCCGCAAACAGCTATAGACTCAGCACTATATAAACTGAACCCTTCCTCTAACTCCTGGGTAAGATCCTCACCGATATCCAGGCTATTCTCAAAAACCGTAACTTGCTCTTTGTTAATTTCAATGGTCGACTCTTTACCCACTAAACGCCAGTCATGGAGTGTTTGTCGTCCAACGTCGTCCATTGCGGACTTAATTTCCGAAAGCTTTGCTTTATCTGTGCTGAGCTCTTCAGTAAACCAGCGGCCGATGATCCGGTGCTCCATTGAGAAAAAGGCAATGACACCGCCATCAAGGGTATTACGGCGAAATTCAAAATCCATGGGAAGTACAACCTGCGGCAGAAAACTCGTACGCTATTCTACAAAACTTTATTTTTCGTTTAAAACGAAAAAGAGCGCTAATTCGCGCTCTTCAGAAGTACTCAGGCTGAGAGTTTATTTCGTCTCAGTTTTTGGCTTTTCCGCTTTCTTTTCCGCTTTCTTATCCGCTTTCTTATCCGCTTCAGACTCAGCCGTTTTTGGTTTCTCGATTGAAATCAGCTCAACTTCAAAAATCAAAGTCGAGTCAGGCGGAATAGTCCCGCTGTCACGGTCACCGTAAGCTAAGTCCGCGGGAATCACAAAACGGTACTTAGAACCAACTGTCATTAGCTGAACCCCCTCGGTCCAACCGGGAATAACCCGATTCAGCGGGAATTTGGCCGTTTGCTTACGCTTGTATGAGCTGTCAAACACAGTACCGTCAATCAGCGTTCCTTTGTAATTAACTTCAACCGTATCGGTAGCTTTCGGATGCTCACCATTACCTTTGCGAAGTACTTCGTACTGAAGACCGGAGGCCGTTGTTTTCACGCCCGGCTTTTTGGCATTCTCCGCCAGGTATTTTTCACCCGCCGCTTTATTTTTAGCCGCTTCGGCTTTGGCGTGCGCCTCACGTTTTTCAGCCAGGCGCTTATCTAAGCCCTGAAGCAGCTTTTGCATGTCTTCTTCCGTGAGCTTGACTTTGTCGTGCAAACCATCAGAGAAACCTTCGGTAATTAAGGCGCGGTCCACCGGCATACCGAGTTCCTCCTGCTCTTTGATGTGACCGGCCATGTATTTACCGATTGAAGCGCCTACACTGTATGACTCTTTTTGTGCCGGAGTCGTTAACTCAGTGCCCGTTGATTGTTTGTTGTTTTTTTGCTCTTGATTACATGCGCAAAGCCCAATCACAGCCAACGCGACTAACGACAATTTGTAAACAGATTTCATGTAAATGCTTCCTCAGCGTGATTTAAAAACCTTATTAACCTTCTTAGAATTATAACAATACCGCCGATTTTCAGCGGCTTAAAACTATTATTGATGGTTATCAAGGTTCGGTGTCATTAATAGAATAAAATTTTGTAAGTTACTGTTCTAACGGCCACGACCGGCCATGTCAAGGTTTTAGAGTACGCAGGTCGTAAGAAGTTCAGCATTAATTCAGTCATTTAAGTACAATATTACCATTATAATTCACTATTTATTAATTTTAAGAAACTAATGTCTGAATTACAAAAACAAGTTGATGATCTGGAAACTAAATTGAGTTTTCAGGAACTAACCATAGAAGCGCTCAATCAGGAAGTCATTCGTTTGAACGACCTCGTCGCCGATCAGCAGCATAAGCTACAATTGATCATACAAAAGCTCTCGGCGACGGAGCCGAGTAATATCGCGACGCAAGCGGAGGAAACACCGCCGCCGCATTATTAGCCTCATTTACCGCACGTGAAACAGGAGTAAGTCATGAAAGCAGAGATTCTTGAGATTGCTCAGGCAGGTGAACCAGTGTTAACACAAGCCGCCAAACCCGTCACTGAGTTTAATGACCGGCTGGCACAGCTGGCGGAACAAATGATGACAACCATGATCGCGGCCGAAGGCCTCGGCATCGCCGCCCCTCAGGTTCGTCACTCCGTCGCGATGTTTATTATGGCGTCAAGGCCGACATCGCGTTATCCCGACGCGCCGGTCACGGAGCCGGCAGTGGTGATTAACCCGAAGATTGTCGCGTCCGGCGAGGCAATGCTTGTCGATGAGGAAGGCTGCTTATCGGTGGCCAATCAACGTCTGCCTATCGCCCGCTATGCCGGTATTGACGTGGAGTACCAGGATCTACAGGGTCATGTAATAAAACAAACGCTCACAGGCTTTCCGGCCAGAGTGTTTCAACATGAATACGATCATTTGCTCGGGATAACGGTTTTAGAGCGTTCTCAAATGCCTGAGCAAAACAGCGGCACGTCGGCAACTTTTGATCGGACGGGACAGCGGTCATGAGGCGAGCGATCACCGGCTTATTTTTGCTGACAACCTTAAGCGGTTGTGCCACCAGCAGTTTATTTGTCAGTTACCCTTCTCAGCTCAATAAGCAGCGGCATGCGTTAGCCAGTACCCGGCCGCTGAAATCCATTGAGGCCGTTTCTGATAATATTTCCGGTAATGACGGATTACTTTACGCGCTTGAGGCCGGCCGTATCGCACAGGTGGCCGGAGAGTTCGCGCAAAGTAAAAGGTTTTATCAGCGGGCCGTTAAGGATTATCAGGCTTTTGATGATAAAGCGGTCATCAGTTTATCGAGCGTAGGAGCCGATGCCGGTTCGTTATTACTGAACGATAACGTCATCCCCTACCGCGGCCCGGGTTATGAGCGCATTCTGATGCGCCAGTATCAGGCGCTGAATTATTTATTTGAAAATGACTTTCAGGGCGCTTTGGTTGAAGTCCGGCGGGCTAACGATCTTCAGCAAACCGAACAGGATAAATTCGCTCAGTCGGTAAAATCGGTCCGCCCGCTGGAAAACGGCGCGGTAACCGCGGAACAACGCCGCCTGTCGGCCAGCGCGGGTTCCGTGACCAGCGCTTACCTCAACGCCTACAGCTTTTTTATGACCGGCTTACTGCATGAAATGCTCAGGCAGCCGAACGACGCCTTTATTGATTACCGCAAAGCGGCGCAGATATGGCCGGGAAACCCTTATCTCGAGCATTCATTAGTGAGGCTGGCAAAACAGCTTTCAATGCCGCAATACGCGGAGTTTAAAAAACGCTGGGGCGAAATCAGGCCGCCGGCGGACAATCAGGGTGAGATGATCGTCGTCTACGAAAAAGGGTTCGTGCAGGAAAAACGAGACTTTACCGTTCCTTTTAAGATTAACGGCAACTGGCAGACAGCGTCACTGGCGACTTACCGGTATCCGGCGGTCACTATCCTTCCCGCTGTTGTCACCATTAACGGCACTGAAACCATTGAAGCCAGCCCGATCACCAATATTGATTCGTTAGCGATTAACGCGCTGAAACAGGACTTACCCTACGCGCTCGCCAGACAGGCGGCACGCATCGCCGTTAAAGCCGAGCTTGCGAGAAAAAGCACCGATAACAGTAAAAGGCGTAACGACCAATTAGATTTAGGCTCAATCGCGGCACAAATTTTCAATGTGGTCACCGAGCGGGCCGACAGACGCAGCTGGCTTACACTGCCGAACCAGGCTCAGATCGCCCGTGTTAACCTGAACTTTGGTGACTATTCTCTGTCCGTCGATAACAGTAATCCGCATTCAGTTAGAGTTGAAGCCGGTCGTAAGACTCTGGTCTGGGTAATAAGAACCGGAAAAATCACTCGTTTTTATTCAATAATTATTTAACCGCAACATATGGAACTGACTATGAAACATTTAAAATCTGTATTGATACTTGCCGCCGTTCTCGGGCTTTCGGCATGTCAGTCAAAAGTAGAATATGGTGATGCCAGAGAGGTTGAAACGGTAAACGCTAATTTCGGTTCAACGGATCTGCAGGCGATCACCACCAAAATGGTTGAAAGTATGCTGACCTTCCCGCCCGTGCTCGCACTGACGGCGAACAACAACCGCCCGATCATTTTCGTAGACAGCATTAAGAATAAAACGTCAGAGCACATTGACACGGAGTCCATCACTGACTCTATCAGTAACCGCCTGTTACGCTCCGGTAAATTCCGTTTTGTGGATATGACCAGAGTGGATTCGGTACGTAAGCAGCTGGATTACCAGAACAACTCAGGCTTAGTCGATCCCTCGACAGCCATTAAATTCGGCCGCCAGATCGGCGCTCGGTATATGCTTTACGGCAACTTGTCGAGCATCGTCAAACAAGGCGGCAGCACCAAAGATGTTTACTACAAAATGACCATGCGTTTAATGGATCTGCGAACCGGTCTGATTGAGTGGTCTGACGAAAAAGAAATCCGTAAAACCCGTACCAAGTCCTTCTTAGGTTTGTAGACGTTTTTCAGGATTACCGCTTAAATTGCCGGTATCAGGGCAGGATGCATGAAGTTCAGTCATTCTGAGTGAATCATCTGTAACGCACGCACAGAGCGGCAATTTTAAGCAGTAACAAATCGGCAAGTTATTTCAGGGCGGTTTGAAAGTACCCGACTATAATTTTTTTCACTTTTTTGATGTTCGTCTTAAGCACTCTACAGCGTTACTCCTGCCTGAGAGACTGCCGCTATTAGCATGCGAGAACGCCTTGCCGGGCTTACCCTGAACGCCGAAAATAACGAAAAACTTATAGCCGGGTATTTTATGACCGCTTTACGAGTCACAGAAAGCATCAAGTGCAACAGGGAAACATCAGATTAAATTTTGTTTAAAAACCGTACGTTAACTTTATAAAGGCGTTATAATTGAAGCAATTGAGGCAATTGAGGCAATTGAGGCAATTGAAGCACAAATGTGACTGTCATCAATTGTCAGTTAAATGAATTAAGAATGAGGAGAATTAAATTGTTTCATGTAGATCGATATTATTCTGGTCTGTCACCTGATACGGGAGCGGATTACCTCAGGAATGCTCAGGCTGAGGCTCATCAAACCCCCTTACCCGGGTGTCGTGTGGTGTATGACTCAGATACGAATTATCCCGCGAAGTCTTACTCTTACAAACAAGCGCCTTCGGTTTCTTATACTGCCGATGAGTCTGAACTCTATGCCCAGGCCTTACCCTGTACCCGTACACTTGGCAATAAAGAATATGTATATAAAAATGCTGATGAAATCGACTCAGGAATAACAAATATTTTTAATCAACAAAGAGATGAGTCACTTGCCGTGCAAAAAAAAAGCTGGCGTATTAACCGGGCAATAAGCTGGCTCGCTGGAAAAATTCTACGCTTTTTCAGTTCAGAACAGAATGACGGGATAAATAATAATACACATTTTTATCCGGCGGCTACATGGCATATGTGGCAGGGTTTGCTTGTATATTAAGCGATAATTTAATTTTTTATCCCGTTACTCACAAATCCGGGTTCAATTTCCTGTCACCCTGAAGAATGAAAATCGCGTTCGTTCAGCTTCAATAAAAACCTAAGTCACTCTTACGCTATTTCCGCTATTGCGTGCGGAAAATATAATGGCCTCGGTCGGGTTAAAACACCGGATTTAGGATTTCTCACCGATAAACCAACAGATTAACGTTACCCTGTTATGAGGGACTCAGGATTTTAAGACATTCATCATTTGAAAAAAGCAGCCGGAAACAAGGTTCGTTGTCTGTTATTTAAATCAAACATTAATCTTTGTTCATAATAAATAGAAAAACTTTGCTAACGGCATAAAATCACCCCTATTATGGATTTGTCATAATTAATATTCGGTTAATCATTTTGACTACGCAATCTCTAATCTCCGCGGCACAGGCTCCGCGAGCGTCCCACGACCCGTACGTGCGGGACGGGGACAACCCGTCCCGGAGCGAGCACGACAACAAGGCTGTATTCGGTGACCATAGTTATCAGTGCGCCGCGTCTTCCTTAGAGCACGGTAAGCTTGTCTTAAAAACCAGTGAGTTTTATGTCGGCCGGGACGATAACGGCCGGATAACTTACGGCGTTTCACCGAACCACACCAGCACCGCAAGACCCGTCGGCGGTAAAGCTAACAGCGATAACCCCAAATCGTCACGGGAGGATGGGCCCTCAAATTTTGACAGCTGTCAAAAGGGGGCGGCTTCGGTCGCAACATATCCAATCAATGAGATATTCACGAATCCGAAAAACCAAACAGTATATTCTCAGGGTGAGTTAAACCAACAGACTACGAAACAGCCAAAGCAACAGACTACGAAACAGCCAAAGCAACAGACTACGAAACAGCCAAAGCAACAGACTAAGAACGTTTTTTCAGATTTTGCTTATGATCCACCGTCTAATAAAAATAATAATTTTGAAACAGGATCACAAAATCTTAGTCGGTACAATTACACGGATTACCTTGTAAGTAAGACCGGTAACACTCAGCTCACGGATTTCAAACCTAAGCCGTTAGCCAAAAAAGCTTGTTTTTTCGGGGGCTCTGAAAAATATCCCTTAAGAAGCGAATTAGTTATCCAGCCGCGTATGGATCACTATTTTGTAAAAGAACGGGAGGAAATCACACCGAACCATTTTCTCACCAAGTTATGTCTGCGCCATTCAGATCTGGATCGGCATGACGTAAATGACAACGCCCCCGCTGCAATACCGGCGGCGCAGAGGTCGCGAGCCGCGGCGATAGTCGCTGAATCAGCTGGAGATAACGACGGTGCCGTTACTAAACGTGAATTCTTCATGCAGAACTTAAAAGAAACGGGTTTCGTGGTCTTCAGCTCGGATCTTACCCGTTTTAGCGGCGGCATGAAGTATCCGCTTCCGAACAAAAAGGCAATGGCGAATCGAATCGGTAAAGGCGGCAACGGCTTTGTGTTCACCATCTTTCATAACGGTAAAGAGTATGCGGTGAAAAAAACCGTTTACCGGAAGAATGAGTTTGAGCTTCACTCGAATCTGAATCATGCCAATCTGGTTAATCTTGACGCGGCGTTAATCGGCGATAGGCATGAAAAGAGCAGAGATAAATTCTACTGTTTTTATTTTATGACCAAGTGTGATTTGGATTTCAGAAGCGTCATTAGCACTAAAGAACACGGCTGTCTGAAACATTTAAAGACGCGGATTTCCAATCAACCAGACAACTGGCAGCTGGTGACGGTGAATGTCAAATACGTGTTACGTTCAGTGTTAAAAGCTTTAGATTATATGCACGGGCAGGGTTTAGTACACCGGGATGTGAAAGCCAGTAACATTCTGTTAAAAAAACACTGTAAATGTGAGGACATGCTGCTGTGCGCCTGCCCGAAAAAATACGCCGTCAAACTGGGTGATTTTGACTCAAGCACCACAGTCCCGGGTTACGGGGTGGAAATCGGACCCGATAGCATTATCAGGTACGCCTCAATTCTGGCGCTGGGCACAATAGGTTACCGGGCGCCGGAAGTCTGCATGAATGTGGTGCTCTCAGGCCCTTATGAGGTGCTTTATACCACGGCGGTTGACATCTGGTCATTCGGCTGTCTGGTGCTGAATATTCTTATCGGAAAATCCGGGCCGCTGAAGCAGCGGGGGGAAGCCAGTCTGCTGCTTTCAGCCCAGGAACAGCCTTATGCTGAACCCCTGTACAATAAAATCATAAAATTAAAGGAGTTACGAAAATACTACGGCGATATGCCGCAGTTAGTCGATTTAGTTGTGAAGTGTCTGCAGGTCAAAGCCCACTGCCGGCTGTCAGCCAAAGGTTTATTGGAGCTGGATGTCATGAAATTCGACAATCCCGCCGTTCAAGAGGATCCGGCTTAAATTTATGCGCTTGATTTGTTATACCCTATACCCGCGAAAGGCGGAAAATGAAATAACGACAGCCGCGTATGCCGGCTATCCGGCGGCTTTCGCAAAATTAACCCAAGCCGCCGGGTTTATGATTATGAAAACAAATAATTATCAAAACAAATAATTATCAAAACAAATGCTTAATGTTAGCTAAGTCGCCTTTGCCTGAGGCAATCTCCCGCGGCGTTAACCCTGAAACCTCATGAGGAAACACCAGCCAGTCGTCCGTTTCATGGATAAAATAATCCGGTTTTAACGGCACCTTAGTGTTTTTAGGTTTGTAGTAGGGGCAGGCGATACGAATATCCCGCGGCAGATTTAAACGCATCTGCTGCTTTAATTTCTCAAGCAGCGCGTGAACGCTGCGACCTGAATCAAATACGTCATCCACAATTAAAATGCTTTCACCGGCATCAGCGTTCTCAATGATGTAATGCAGGCCGTGAACCCGGATTTCTTTATTTTGTTTATCGGTGCCCATGCCGTAATACGAAGAAGTCCGAACGGCGATGTGATCGGTATCCACCTGTTTATAATCAAAAAATTCCTGTACCGCGATGCCGATCGGCGCGCCGCCGCGCCAGATGCCGACGATATAATCCGGCCTGAAACCGCTTTCATACACCTGAGCGGCTACACGAAATGAATCTTCAAGCAGCTGCCGGGCGCTAATATAATGTTTTTCTGTCACAGGTTGACCCCCAATTGTTGTTATCTTCAGCCTAAACGCTCAGTTGAATACCTTCAGCGGAAAAAAGCGCTGACAGCGGGGCGCGGCCCGCGGCGGGCAGTTTATTCTGCCCGTGAGGTCACGACACGGCCGGCAGCGGTTTCAGCAATCTTGCGCGTACGGCGGTTCACTCTCCGGGTGAATGATACATGTCGCGCTTTTCAGTAAATTAAAATGAATTAAAGCAATTTAACCCGCTCAACTGAGTTTTTCAGGTTCAGCCGATCCGTGAGAAGCCAGGTCGCGTCTCAGACCCGGACGGTTATTTTACCGCATCTCGGCTGAGCCGGTTAACTTAATTCGGCGATATGCCGGCGATATTTCCGGTTTCAGTGTTTTCTTTGTTTTACGGGACAGCCGCTTTTTTCATTCTTTGAGATAAAAGCTGAGAAAAAATTCCCAAATAAAAACCGGTTTCAGCCGATAAACCTTTACGGGATGTCAACTATAAACCTGAAAAGAACAGCCGGACGAGTAAAAGTCCGGTAACTGCATCATGTTTAATCACAAAAGCGGTTAAGCGGCTTCATTTATGCAGTGAATGCCTGACGCTCATGAACTGCTTTTCCGGGATAAAGGACGGGGCGAATGGAAAAGAAATTAACGACAGTAAACCAAAGCAGTGACGTATCGGCGCGGCGTAAGACGTTGAATTTAGGAAGCCGGCTGGGACTGGCGGCCGACGGCGATTATAACCCCGCTAACGCCTCCGTCGCCGCCCGCGGCGAATACCGGCAGCGCAGGCAAATCGCCGGTTACCAGAAAAACCTCGAATCCGTCTATCAGATCGCGCTTGAGCATACGCCTTCTGATGTGACCGGCATCGAACCCGACCCTGACTGGCTATATCACTTTTTTGAGATGGCGGAAAAAATTCATAACCCTAAAATGCAGGATCTGTGGGGGAGAATCCTCGCTAAGGAAATCGTGAGCCCGGGTAATTTTACGATTGAGACTCTGGTTACCTTAAAAAAGCTCACTCACAGAGAAGCGCTGATTTTTGAGCGGACCCTCGGCCTGGCCTCAACCTTTAACGGCGAAGCCCGCCTGAAACTGCTGAGCCGTTATCGCCTGACGGGCGGATGGATAACTTATTTCAGGGGTAATTCAATTCAGCTTTTCGATTTATCGAAATTCGGTTTACCTTATTCCGGGATTCTGACCTTAATTCAGGCCGGAATACTTCACCCGGAGGAATTTGAAACCGGAAAACTCGCCAAAGGCGAATGGGTTAAACTCACTTACCCGCGTCGTCAATTTACCCTGCGGCCGAAAATACCCCATATCGTGTTCGGTTATTATCGTTTTACCGACACCGGTAACGAGCTGGCGCAACTGGTGACACCGAAAGCGGAAAACGCTATTTTTGACGCCGTCCGTCAGACCTTAGCCAAAGATTTCATAATCGCCTGAAAATAAAGTTGGCTGTTCGCTGTGGTTCATGGTTGTCCTTTATTGTTGGCGGTTAATCTTTAACTTATTGGTTAATAACAACTTGATGTTCATCGCTGTTCTATGTTGTTCGAGTTTGTTCGGCTAGTAACATTAAAAAATGTGCATCAAAATTGTGCATCAAAAAAGTGTAAAATGTGCATCAAATATATAAAGACTTGGAGGTACATTTTATGGCTCTTACAGACAGTAAACTGAGAAATATCAAGTCACTGGGATCAAGCAAAGACGTACTTATGTCAAAGAAGTCAAACAGCTACGCATTGACTGTCGAAGCTTTAGACATGCCAAAAATCGAAGCAAAGCCAGAAGAGCGTTAAAAAGGTTGCGTGTTATCGCAGGTAAGCTTTTAAGGGAGCTACAACGCAAACTTCCACAAGAAGTTCTTGATTTAAAAAAAGAGAATTTTTCCAATTATGAAAAAGCCATTACACAGCAACGTAAATAGGACTTATGCATTGACAGAGTGTTTTGAAATTTTATATCGGGTAAAATGATCATTTTCAGGGATGGAAGTGAGAAAAACTACTCGCCCAACGACAGCCAGATGTACTCTTCCGCAATACATGGGATTTTTGATAAGTGAGCCAAAATCATCAACATGCACAAGATTGGCAGAAGTGACGGGTATCTCTCACGATAGCGTTAACCGCTTTCTTCATCGTGAAGATTATCAACCGAAAGACTTACTTTGATGAAGCCGCTCAAGATCTATGTCTTGTTGGTGGTACTTTGAGTGTTGATGATAGCGTACTTGATAAACCTTACAGTCATCACGTAGAACTGGTGAGTCATTTTTGGTCAGGGAAACACCATCGAGCAGTCAAAGGGATTAACCTCGTAACCCTTATTACACCGACATGACTGGTCGCCATATGCCCGTCAATTACAGGATATGCGATAAATCCGAAGGCAAGACTAAAAATGACTATTTTCGTGAAATGCTGGCAGAAGTACTGGATTGGGGACTAAAGCCCAAGTTTGTAACGGGTGACTCTTGGTACAGCTGCGTCAGGAATCTGAAGACGATTAAAAACCATCAGACAGGATTCATGTTTGCTGTCGAGAAAAACAGGACAGTATCGCAGGAAAAAGGCCAATGGCTGCAAATTCAGCACCTTGACGTTCCTTGTGACGGTTCGGAGGTTTGGCTTAAAGATTTTGGCAAGGTCAGGTTGTTTAGAACGACGCTAAAAGACCAGCATCGCTACTACGTGATTTACTTGCCAGAGGACGAATCTTTTCAGCATGATGACTTTAAAGCCATTCATGATCAACACTGGCAAATAGAACAATATCACAGAGCAATCAAGCAAGTCTGTCATATTGAGCATTTTCAAGTGCGTAGTGAGCGACCTGTACGAAATCACATCTTCTCAAGCATTTTGAGTTTTGTTTATCTACAAAAAATGCAGATAGCGCAAGAGTTCACCAATATTTATCAGCACCAACCGTGAACTGTTTAAAGACGTTGTTGATGCTTTCATTGAACATTTTGCGAAAGGCAAAGAGCAACTCCTACCAAAATTGCACAGTACCATCAATGCGTAAGTCCTAGTAAAGACAAGAACAAGATTTACAGCCTTCATGAACCCGATGTTTACTGCGTAGGGAAAGGCAAAGACCACAAGCCTTACGAGTATGGTAAGAAGGCTTCTGTCGTGCTCACAGAGCAGAGTCAATTAATCATCGGTGTCGCCAGTCATGACGAGCATGAACACGACTCAAAATTGCTTAAGCCTGCACTTGACCATGCCCATAAACATCGAAACAATAAAATCACTACAGCCGTTGTAGATAAAGGCTATAAAGGGTGTAAGCAGTATGTTGACCAAGAAGTTGTTATCCTAAATCGACCATTAAAACGAGACTCGAAAGCTAAGAGAAAACGTAAAAGTGAACTCTGTAAAAAACGGGCAACTATTGAGCCTGTAATCGGGCATTTGAAGAGTGATTTTAGGCTCTGTAAGAACTGGTTAAAAGGCAGTGTTGGCGACTCAATAAACCTTCTAATGGCTGCGTGTGCCTGGAACCTGAGAAAGTGGTTAGCCATTTTCTTTTTGCTCGAAAAAGATGGTGAGTTTTGGCTATTTTGTAGTGAAATTGATGCGAAATATAAGAAATGTTGCTTTTGGGTACGGCTCTGAATTTTGCGTAAATCAGATGCCGTACATTTTAAATCTTGAAGTTATGTTTTTCAGTACCGACTAATTACTATATCAAACGAGAAACAATTGTGATTGCTCGTGTGCTCCATATGAGACAAGATGTAATTTCTTATCAGATCAATCCTTATAACCTTTCAATTTAAGATATTCAAATCGTTCAAAAAATAGATGTGCATCACAATGTGCATCATATGAATCCTGACTTATATTTACATCTGATAAATCAAGTGGATACTATCAAAAGCTCATAATCCGCCTGAAATCAGGCCGCCGGAGCCTCATCTAACGCCAGTAAGTATTCTAGGATCGCGCCCACCTGGCGTCCTAAATCGCCCTCATCGGTATTGATGGTCAGCTCCGCGGCGGCGGGGGGTTCGTATTCGGCGTCGATCCCCGTGAACCCCTTAATTTCTCCGGCTCTCGCTTTTCGGTATAAGCCCTTCGGATCGCGCCGCTCACACACGGCTAACGGCGTGGCGACATAGATCTCGATAAACTCATGTTCATTAAACCGGCCGCGGATCCGTTCACGCTGCTGTCTTGACGGTGACACAAACGCCGCCAGCACAATCACGCCGGCGTCCAGCATCAGTTTGCTGACCTCAGTCACCCGGCGCATATTTTCATCGCGGTCGGTTTGCGAAAAGCCGAGATCGGCACAAAGACCGTGACGGACGTTATCGCCGTCCAGCAGGTAAGTGGCGAAGCCTTTCTGATGCAGAACCGACTCTAACGCGCCCGCTAAGGTCGATTTTCCCGAGCCGGATAACCCCGTAAACCACAATAATCTCGGTTTCTGCCTCAGCAGTTTCCGGCGCTGAGCTTTATCGACCTGATGATGATGCCAGATAATGTCAGGCATAAAATAAACTCCTTGTAAGCTTTAATGTTCACGAGAACGGAAACCACGCGGGTACGAGTACAATCACTAACATCGAATACAAGAATGACAACGGCAGCCCCAGCCTCACAAAATCGGTAAACCGGTAATTGCCGGCGTTAAACACCATTAAATTGGTCTGATAACCGTAAGGTGAGATAAAGCTGGCGCTGGCGCCGAATACCACGGCTAAGATGAACGGCTTGGCGTCAGCGCCCAGGGTTTCTGAAATCGCTGACGCAACCGGAAAAGACAATGCGGCGGCGGCGTTATTGGTGATGAGCTCCGTTAAAATCAGTGTCATCAGATACACGCCGATGAACGCCCCTAAAGTGCCGTAACCATGAAATACTGACATTAAAGTATCCGACAGCTGAGCCGCCAGCCCGGTGCTCATCATCAAATCAGCTAAACACAGGGCGCCGCCGACGATGATCAGTAACGCCGTCGGAAAACGTCTGCGGATTTGTTCAAGATCTAACACCTTAGTGAATAAAAACAACAGCAGCAAAATCATTAAGCTTTTGGTTAAAGAAATCAAGCCCAATAAACTCACGCCCAATGCGACGGCAAAACTCGCCATCACCCGGTGACTGTGTTTTTCTGTCAGTTGCACCGACAAATCCAGCGCGTTAACCGACGCGAATTCCTGTCTTGACAGCTGACGTTTAAACCCGGCTCCCGGGGTGATCAGCAGTAAATCTCCCGCCTGTAACATCACGTCACCCAGACCGCCTTTTAATACCTGATTGCCCCGGCGGATACCTAATACCGCGGCTGAGAACGTTTCTCTGAACTGAGCTTGTCTGAGCGACCGGCCGACCAGATTACTGCCCGGCGCAATCACCAGTTCAATGAGGTTCTGCCCGTTAGCCTGACACTTACCGAACCATTCCAGCCCGTCAAACCGCAGCAATAATTCAACGGCATCGACAGCGCCGCTGAATCTGAGCCTGTCACCGTCCGCTAACACCATAGCGGGCGGAACCGGAGACATGCTGACCCCGTTACGCTCAAGCTCAACCAGATACAGCTTTTTCAGCGAGCGCAGCTGATTGTCACGGACGCTGTGACCGATAAGTTTTGAACCCGGGCTGACCTTCGCCTCCAGCAGAAACGGCAAATCAGCCTGCTGATCCTGATGCGCCCGCTCCGGCAGCCAGCGGGAGATAACTAACAGTAAAGCCATTCCCGCCGCCACCAGCACGACGCCGACCCGGGTAAACTCAAAAAAACCCAGCGGCTCAAGTCCGGCGTGCTCAGCAAACGAGTTAACGATCAGATTGGTTGAGGTACCGATTAAGGTCAGAGTGCCGCCTAAAATGGCGGCGTAATTTAAAGGCAGCAATAGTTTAGACGCCGCGTGGGACTGATTGCGCTGTACCGGCCCGATTAAGGACGCCACCACGGCGGTATTGTTGGTGAAAGAAGACAGCACGGCGGTCGAAAGACCCAGCCTGGCCAGCGTTGAGGTAAAAGAGCCTTTAGCGATCAGCTGACTTAATGCCGCCAGAAGGTAAGTCTTTTCTAACACGCCGGCGGTCAGGATCAATAATACCAGAGTGATCAGGCCGCTGTTCGTGAAGCTGGTTAAGGCACGGGAAATGTCCGTCAGTCCGAGCAGATAACAGGCAATCACCGCGCCGGCGAAACACACGGCCGGCGAGGCCTTACCGGAAAACAGCCCGAGCAGTAATCCGGCTAATATGACAGTTAACCACGCCGCGTCCGTCATCTTATTTACCGCTGCCGCGTTTGCTGATGTCAAGCGCCCGCCAGTGCGGGTAGTTTTTTCTGATCCACGCGTTGAGCTCAAGCTCAGCGTCTGAATATTCCGTTGTCGTCCGCTCCGCTTCGGTGCTGACGTCGGTTACCATCAGCGCCGCCGCCGTCGCGTTGCTCAGGCGATCGATTAAGATCAACGCGCCCGTGGTGCGATTTTGCCGGTAAGGCTCGACAATCAAAGGCTCGGCGCTGGTCAGCCGGACTTTCGCTATGGTATTTAAACCGACAGAAGACGACTGCCGGCGCTCAAGGGTATTCACGTCGGTCACATGCTCAATGTGAGTCACTTTTACCTGAGTCACTTTACCCGCCACTTTGACATCATAAAGCCTATCCGTAACCAGCGGCGATTCCTGCATCCATACCATTTCGGCGCTGAACCGTGTTGTCGCCACCGGCGCTTCATCATCGGCGGCGTTCACCAGCACGTCACCCCGTGAGATATCGATTTCATCTTCTAAGACCAGCGTCACCGCCTCGCCTTTACCGGCGACTGATTTAAGCTCATCAAAAGTCACGATCCGTTTTATTTTTGATGACCTGCCCGAAGGCAGGGCGGTAACGGTATCGCCGACCTGAATCTGACCGCCGGCAACGGTACCGGAGAAACCGCGGAAATTAAGATCCGGGCGCTGAACGTATTGCACCGGAAAACGAAACGCCCGCGGCTCATCTTCAATATCAATATTTTCGAGCACGGCAAGTAACGGCTCACCCTGATACCACGGCATATTCGCCGACGGCGTCACCACGTTGTCGCCGGCCAGTGCCGATAACGGAATAAACTGAAGGTTCAGCTCACCCAATGCTGCAGCGAACTGAGCAAATTGCGTTTTGATATCTTCAAAAGTCGGCTGCTGATAATCTGCCAAGTCCATTTTGTTAACCGCAATGACTAACTGCTTAATTCCTAACAAACCGGCGATATAAGCATGACGTTTGGTCTGCGTTCGCACGCCGTGTCTGGCGTCAATCAGGATCACCGCCGCGTCACAGGTCGACGCGCCCGTCGCCATGTTACGGGTGTACTGCTCATGCCCCGGGGTATCGGCGATGATGAATTTACGCTTTTCACCGCTGAAATAACGGTAGGCGACATCAATGGTAATCCCCTGCTCGCGCTCGGCCTGCAAGCCGTCCACCAGCAGTGCCAGATCCAGCGCCTCACCCGCGTTGCCGATTCTGGCGCTTTCCTGTCTCAGCGTCGCGAGCTGGTCGTCATAGATCTGGGCGCTGTCATGCAGCAGACGCCCGATCAAGGTGCTTTTTCCGTCATCAACGCTGCCGCAGGTCAGGAATCGTAACAGCTGTTTCTGTCGCTGAGGTCGCGCGTATTGTTCAATGCCGGGCCCGGCTTTTCGCGCTGCCATCAGAAGTACCCCTGACGTTTTTTCAGTTCCATTGATCCTGACTGATCGCTGTCAATCAGCCGCCCCTGCCGCTCACTGGAGCGGGTCACCAGCATTTCAGTGATGATTTTATCGGGATCATCGGCATCCGAACGCATCGCCGCCGTCAGCGGGTAACAGCCTAAAGTACGAAATCTGACCCGCTCATAGCGCACTTCCTCTTCGGTGTGCGGCAGACGATCGTCATCCACCATGATCATCATCCCGTCACGTTCAACCACCGGACGCTCAGCCGCGTAATACAAAGGCACGATCTCGATGTTTTCCTGCCTGATGTACTGCCAGATATCCAGCTCGGTCCAGTTGGACAACGGAAAAACACGAATGCTCTCGCCCTTGTTGATGGCGCCGTTGAAGTTTCGCCAAAGCTCAGGACGCTGGTTTTTAGGATCCCAGCGGTGGTTTTGGTCACGGAAGGAATAAACGCGCTCTTTGGCGCGGGATTTTTCCTCGTCACGACGGGCGCCGCCGAAGGCGGCGTCAAACCCGTACTGATCCAGCGCCTGTTTTAACGCCTGCGTTTTCATGATGTCGGTGTGTTTGGCGCTGCCGTGATCAATGGGATTGATGCCCCGCGCCAGGCCGTCCTGATTGGAGTGGATTATGAGCCTCAGACCAAATTTTCGCGCCTGGCGGTCACGAAATTCAATCATCTGTCTGAACTTCCATGTGGTATCCACATGCAGCAGAGGAAACGGGATTTTTCCCGGATAAAACGCCTTACGAGCCAGATGCAGCATCACCGATGAATCCTTACCGATCGAATACAGCATCACGGGGCTGTCAAACTCAGCCGCCACCTCCCTCAATATGAAAATACTCTCGTCTTCCAGCTGCCGCAGGTGACTCATTCGCCGCTTCATAACATTTGCTCCTGTTTATCGTAGTAAGAGGCGCAGGACGCCCGGCTTTCCGGCCGCGGCTGAAACCAGTTCAACCGCCGGTGTAAGGCCGCCACCTCACCGACGATGATCAGCGCCGGTTTACGATTGTCGGTCGCGGCGACCAGCTCGGCTAACATCGACAACCGGCCTTGAGTAACTTGCTGCCGGCGGGTGGTAGCCGAATAAATTAACGCGACGGGCGTATCGGGCGCCCGGCCGCCTTCAAGCAGACCCGTCTGAATATTCCGGGCCTGAGCCTTGCCCATATAAATAGCAAGGGTGTGATTGGGCCGCGCGTATTCACGCCATTTCACTTTATCGCCGGCGCCCGCTTTGCAGTGACCTGTGATAAAAGTAACGCTTTGGGCTAATTCACGATGGGTCAGCGGAATACCGGCGTAAGATGACGCGCCCGCCGCGGCGGTCACCGCCGGCACCACCTCAAAATCAATATCCGCCGCCGCCAGCGCCATCACCTCCTCACCGCCGCGGCCGAAAATATAAGGGTCGCCGCCTTTCAGACGCACCACATTGTTATGATGATAAGCTTTGGTGATCATCAGCTGATTGATGTCTTCCTGCGCCGCGCTGTGCCGGCCGGAGCGCTTACCCACCGCGATGGCCTCGCAGCGGCCCGGGAACACCCGCAAAATGTCCTCACTGACTAAAGCGTCGTAAAGGATCACATCAGCTTTTTTGATTAAACGCCACGCTTTAAGGGTAAGTAATTCGATATCGCCGGGACCGGCACCAACTATATATACTTTCCCTTTCGCGCTCTCATGCGAAAGCGGCACCAGTTCCATCATTCCATTCCGGTAAACTCAAATTAATTACTGAAATATAGCGAAGCTTTTATATTCCTTTAAATATAAAAAACAGAGTAGTTATAATATTTAGTTATATAAGATTTGTTTTAATAACAATATTGAGACTGATCAGTGTGCTTTATAGGGATAACATAAGTACCTGACTATAAGTTTTTCGTTATTTTTGGCGCTCAGGTTAAGTGCCCCGCAAGGCTTTCTCGCACGTTTATACCGGCGGTCTTTCAGGCAGGAGTCACGCCTTAGAGTGCTTAAGACGGGCGTCAGAAAAGCGAGAAAACTTATCGTCGGGTATTTATTGCTGTTTACAACTCTCACCATATTGCGGCTTTGTTTAAAATCCGTATAGTAGCTGCCAACTTAAAAAATAATTCCTCTAAGCAATATGAAAAAACGGATTTTATTCGCGCTACCCTGCTCTTTGATTTCACCTCCCCCTGAAGCGGCAGACTCATTCCTTGAACATCGGGTAGAAAAAGAAAGGCAGACGGCGGACAACCCGTTTGCCCTGAGCCCGCATAAAGTCAATTACATCTTACCCGTGACTTACAACAGCTCTCCTGATGAAGCGCCGTTTGCCGGACGGGAGGATTATTATCCGTTTGATAAGCTTGAGGCCAAGTTTCAGATCAGTCTGAAGTTTCCGGTCTGGTACAAGATGTTCGGTGACAACGGTCATCTGTATTTCGCTTATACCAACCAGTCTTACTGGCAGGTTTATAATCAGGATCATTCCTCGCCGTTCCGTGAGACCAACCATGAGCCGGAAGCGCTGTTACTGTTTAATAATGACCGGCAAGCCGGCGGCTTTAAAAACGCGTTTTTAGGTTTGGGCGTCAACCATCAGTCTAACGGCCGCGGCGGCAGTTTATCGCGCAGCTGGAATCGTATTTACGGTATTGCGGTATTCGATAAAGGCCCGTTCGCGTTCGCGACAAAGATTTGGTGGCGGATCCCTGAAGACCCAAAAGAAACGCCTGATGACGCCGGCGGCGATGATAACCCGGACATCAGCAGATACATGGGTAACTTTGAGGTTTACGGCGCTTACGCCGCGGATAAACACCGTTTTACGCTGCTGCTGAGAAATAATCTGCGCAAGAAAAACCGCGGGGCGATTGAAGCGACTTACAGTTACCCGCTTGTGGGTAATATCCGGATTTACGCTCAATATTTTAATGGTTACGGTGAGAGTTTGATTGATTACAATGTGAATACGAATCGTGTCGGTATTGGTGTTTCGATTAACGATATTTTTTAACTGAAGTTATAACGTTGAGAAATAAGTAACGGACAGAAGTCCGTGACACGCTCGTTAACCGCAAAATCACTAAAGTCAGTTTACTCGCTGACACCGGCAAAACGAACTTTAGTGATTGCAAATCTGCCCAATACATAGCTCTTTTTCCATGACGCTCTAAACCTGTTAAACGGTCGTTATCCCCACATAATCAATCTTCTGGGCTTGTATCCCTTGTTATTAGCTATAAAAACGGAATTCAAGTCCTGCCTCGCCTCTTCAGGAGTATATGGTGACGGTTTGGAATATGTATTGGCTATGACAACATCTTTGTGTCCTTTTTCAAGCACATGGATTATAGGTTTATCATTGAATCTCACTTGAGTTGTTTTTTCAAAGAGCGGTTTATTTTCAGGGTCAGATTGAGTTTGACTTTCTGTTAATGAACTGTTTTCTTTTATTTCTTCATTTACTTCCTTATTCACTTTTGCGATAGCGATTTGCTCATCAAGATCATATCTGTCAAGTGTATTCGGGTATCCCGTTTTTCCTGTTGGTTTGACTTCAACTTTTTTATTGTAAATTTGCCGATCCGTCGATTTATCTTCCTCGGAATCTCTGGCTAATTTATTATCATCAGAACGCATCTCTGATTCAGCTTGCTCATGAGACTCTAAGCGCTTCAAAACGCCTTGCACAAGATCATCATTAAGGATTTTAGCGAGCCTTTTTGTGGTACTGATACCAAACAAATCTGAAACGGAATGACTCAATCTTTTAAACACAGAGACTTTCTGATTTAAAAACTCAGAGGCTCTCTGCACAACCACATGTTTTTGACTGTCAACACAAAGTTTGTATTGCTTATTAGTTTTAGGAAATGTAATCACTTGTCCGTCTTCTAACTTGCTAAGTTGATTTTTACCGACCAATTGCGCTACGGCTCTCTGTACATCACGAAATTCTGCTCTATGAACTGACATAATTTTTACCTTTGATTGTTTTGTCTCGATAACTTAAAGATAGGCGATCACAAGCACTAAATAAAACGATCTATATAGATTGACGTAATCGGTAAAAGCGATAACGCAAGATTGGAAACCTGACAGAAAAAATACCGGTGACTTTAGCTTAAAAACCGATGAGTTCAGCCTGAAAACCAAAGTCACCGGCATAATAAGTACCCGACTATAAGTTTTCACTTTTCTGACGCCCGTCTTAAGCACTCTGCGGCGTTACTCTTGCTTGAAAGACCGCCGCTATTACCTACCGCGCGAGAGCGCCTTGCGGATTAGTTAACCTGAACGCCAAAATATCGAAAAACTTATAGTCAGGTACTTACAACAACTACTTTTATTTTTTGTAGACGATGGATTCTTTGATGACAATCCCTTCATCCTGAACGTCAAGGCTTACTGAAAAATGATTATCGGCTTTAAGCGCGTCAAGCTCTTCAGGCACGGGCTGACCTGAGATTTCCGCCGCTCTGGCAAGGCGCTTCATCAATTTACCCTGATCCATGGTCACGCTCAAAACGCCGTTGTCAGTCACCGCCTCAGTGCTTAAATCATCAGCAAGCTTTCGGCTTTTTCCTTGGGTATAAATCACCAGATGCTGACCTTTTAACGCTAACATCGGCTTCACTTTCACCTGAGCCGGGATCGGCAATAAAGTCGTTAAGTCAACCGGCTCGCCGTTTGGCTTAAGCTCAACGTCAGCCAACATAGGAACAAAGGTTTTCAGCGTGTTAAACAGTTGCTCAGGCTTTTCGGCAGAAACACTGACTAAGGCGTCAAGCTGACGGACAGAAAGCCCTTGAGTGGTTTCTAACTCAAGACCGAGAATTGAGGTCGCAATGCCTTTGAGACCCGATGTCATCCCGGTTACCATACCGAGCATTGCGGGACTTTGCTGTGATAACCGGCGCTGCGTTTGCGCTAAAGGCTCGCATTGATAAGCGGGCGTTTGTAAATCTGACCACACATCGGTTAACCCTGACACGGCGTCATCACTATTGAGCGCTAACCCCAGCGACATCAGGCTGTCTTTATTATCAGCCACAAAGCCGGGAATAAAACCTCTGAGCTGTTTAAGCCCGTTAATAATGGTTTTGTTGTTAGACTCCGCAATCACCTTCACATCCATATCGGCCCGGTCGGCTGTGATATCAAGCGACGTTAAGCCGATAACAGTCCGAGGCCAGTTTCTGGCGACGCCCCGCAATTCTCCAGCGCACTCCGGAGTTTGAAATTCTGACAGCGGATTCTCGCCGGTCAGCGCCGTTAACGCTGAAAGCTGTTTCGCCAGTTCATTGCCGTCGCGGGTAGTCAGGCCTTTAACCAGCTCAACTTGATTGATATAGCTGACGCTTCTCGGGTCGAAGTGATATTGATTGATAATGTCATCAACTTCACCGGAATCAGCGAGTGAACGCTCCGGCTTTTCAAGTCCCAGCGCTTGCCTGAGAGTCTTAGGATCATCGCTTAAACCGGTCAGAGTGGCCGTTAACACCTTACCCTTTTCAGCGAACACCAACTCCGTCGACTGACCGTTGACGCCTTTATCCGTCAATGTGTAAGCACGGTAAATCATGCCGTCGGTTTCTTTGATCTGATGGGTAAAGCCGCTGTCTTTTTCAGCGTCGTCCAGCTGTTTCCAAAAGGCGTCCGGTGAAGCCAGCTCCGCTTTAACAACCGGTACCGCGCCTATGGTATAGAAAAATGATTTCCCCGAATCGGCTAAGCCGTAAGCCTGAGTAAAAGTCTCCGGCTCTGACATCGCCCGCTGAAATTGCTTTAGCAAGGCCGTAAAAAACTTAGTGTGCGTCGTTTCATGCCGCTGTAATTTATCAAACGCTTCTGAGTCCGCCGGCATCATGCCGCCGGCGGAATAGCTCATAAATTTTTTTAACGGAAAATCGTCAAGCGCGCCGGAAAAAACTAAGGTGTCCGCGGGGATATACTCAAGATAAGTTAAATCCGATTCGGTTGAATTCCGCGAAAGAAAATAACCAGCCGCGCCCGCCGCCGCGATAACGGCGACGGCAATAGCCGTTTTTTTCATTATAAGCTCCGTTTATTAATGCAAAAAAGTACCGCTATACTGGGTGAAATCGTCCGATAAGGCAAGTGACTATCGGCGTTTTTCGGTCTCAGAGACCAGATAGATCAAAATCAGCACCGGTAAACCCGCGGCACTGGACGCTAAGAAGAAACTCACGTAACCGAAGCTATCGACATAGGCGCCGGAGAATCCGGCGATGAACTTCGGAAACAGCTGCATAATCGAAGACAACAGCGCGTACTGGGTGGCGCTGTAACCTGAGTCGGTTAAGCCGGATAAATAAGCGATAAAGGAGGAAATGGCGATGCCCTGAGTAAAGTTATCCAGTGAAATAATCACGGTTAACAAAGGCACATTGTGTCCCGCAACCGCCTGTATGGCGAACAGAGTATTAGTGATAATCACCAGCAGAGCCCCTAAAAACAGGATCTTGATAATGCCGTAACGGGCAATCAGTAACCCTCCGGCTCCGGCGCCCGCCAGCGTCATAATCACGCCGAACACTTTACTGACGGCGGCGATTTCTTGCTTTGAAAATCCCATATCGACATAAAATACATTGGCCATAATCCCCATTACGATATCGGAAATCCGGTAGCAGGAGATCAACAACAAAATCAGAATCGCCTGTTTACCGTAGCGTTTGAAAAACGCCGCGAACGGGGTGATACAGGCCTGATGAAACCAGGCGGCGAGATCGGCTAAATGATTCGGTAAGCGTTGACGATATTGTTGCTGTAACCGCAGCTGGTTTTCGGTAATCGCTGTTTTATCGATTTGTGGTTCTTTGCTGAGTAAGGTTGCCGCAACACCAAACAGCATCAAGCCTGCCATAACCTGATAAGACACCTGCCAGGCCCGCAGATTATAAGCGTCATTGCCAGGTTCAATCCAGGCCGCGATGGACAGCGCGCCGGCGGTGGAGATGATCATCGCCCCCCGGTATCCCACTAAATAAGCCGCGGCGAGGGCCGCCTGCATATTTTCCGGCGCCGACTCAATTCGAAAGGCGTCGATAACAATATCCTGGGTGGTTGAGGCGAAAGCCACAATTAACGCGCATAAGGCAAGATGCTGAATGTCTTTGACGGGATCGCTCGCTGACATACCCAATATCGCGAACAACAAAGCAAACTGCGCTAATAAAATCCAGCTTCGCCGCTGACCGAAACGCTTACCGATAAACGGGATCCGCAACCGGTCAACCAACGGCGACCATAACCATTTAAAGCCGTAAACTAAGGCAATCCAGCTAAAATAGCCGATAGCGGTGCGATCAATGCCCGCCTCGCGCAACCAGAAAGATAAGGTTGAAAATACCAGCATCAAAGGCAGGCCGGAGGAAAAACCCAGAAATAACATACTGACGACCCGCTTATGGGCATAAACAGAAAACGCATTCGACATGCGTGACGCTAAAGGCACGATAAAAAAAACCAATAAAAAGAAAACTCCCGGCAAGCTTACGCGGGGCTCAGCTGATATTCAAGACCACAAACAAAAAACCCGCGCAGTTAAGCGCGGGTTTTTTGTTTTTATTATCAAACTCGATGAAGCTCTGCTGTTTCCGGACTGATCCCGATTACACCTTTCGGGACTTCGCCGTTTTCGCTCAAAAAGTCACAACATTCTTTGATTTGTTCTCGCAAAACTATATTACCCCGGATTGCCCAGGCCGGCCACTTTTCAAAACTGTAAAGTAAATGCCAGAAAACGGTCTCGATGTCTGAATCTGATTGTGTTTCACTCTGAAAATTATACTGCTGCCACTCTTCCAGTGTGTCCCATAAATACATTTTTACTTCATTGTAATCAATCTGCTGACAAAGAAATGCCTTGCCGTAATGAGCAAGCTGGGGCGCTTTTTCATCGATGAATTTTTGCCTTTTCATCGCTCGCCTCAATTTTATGTTTTTATAGCTTATCCAGTATAACCATTAGATTGCGATCGCCGTCGTTTTTTTACGGAAAAAGTGTTTATTCCCTCGGCAACAATATTGCCCTTTTCAGAATAATGACCTCAACCGGTACGTCAGGCCATTCTAATGTCTTATTAAACTCGGTTTTCACCCGCGACATCTTTTCTAATACTTTCAGACCTTGGGTAACTTCGCCGAAAACCGCGTATCCCCAGCGTCTTGCGGACGGGTCTAAACGCTCGTTATCGGCGACGTTAAAATAGAATTGTCTGGTCGCCGTGTGAGGTGAATTGTCTCTGGCCATCGCAATGGTGCCCGTCGCGTTTGAAAGACCGTTACCCGACTCATTGACGATAGGATCCATTTCTTTCTTTGCTTTGAGTTCGGGATCTAACCCTCCGCCCTGCACCACGAACTCAGGAATAATACGGTGAAATATCGTATTGTCGTACTCACCCTTAACGACATAAGTTAAGAAGTTATCCACGGTGATCGGCGCGCGGGCGCGGTTCAGTTCAACCACGATTTTTCCCATCGACGTATCCAGCTCCACTCTGGGGTATAAGGTGTTTTTCTGAATATCAACGGCCGCGGCGAACTGGCTTACGCTCAAAAAGATCGTAACGAGCAGAGCACGTAACATAATGCTGTCCTTAATCTGTTTATTTTTCACTTAAAAACTCATGTAACCCTTGATCGTTAATGATGTCAGCAGTCAGCTTATCGATCAAGCTGTTCAGCTCGCGCTCTATGGCGGCGTTATTCAGTTTGAACGCCCCGCTCATGGTACCGGAAATCTTATAATCCCGGGTAAAGGTACGCGTCGCTGACTTTCCTCTCAGTTTTAAAATCAGCGAGGTTTTCGCCGTGTAATCAAACGTGCTCTGCTCCGCTCGCACCAGCAATTGATCAAGATAAAAATCTAAGGTCACCGGAGCCTGCCCGCGGACGCTGACATTCGCCCGGTTAAACCCCGCCGTCAAGGCCTTTCGCAGAACCCGCCCCGGCGGCAGGGCGGGCGCCAGCAGGCGTTTTTCTGCCTCAGAACCGCTGATTTCAACCAGATAATTCGCTTTACGGTGATCGATAACCTGAAGGCTGATCGGCGATAAGGCATTAATTTGCTGCCGTGACAGCGGCACATCCGGAGCAAGCACGATTGGTTCCGGCGCTGAGCCGCACGCCCCAAGACTCAGAGCGGCAATCAGTAACACCCTGTTTTTCATAGAGCTTTCCTCAGTGATCAAATGACTTTACGGCTTATTTAAAATCTTAGAAATATAGTCATCGGCGTTAGCGAGACTACCAAATGAACTGATTAAATTATTACGCCCTTTTTCTCTGATCTCAGGAACGTTAGACTCCACCAACATCCATACCCAGGTTTTGATCAGCGCCATCGGCGGATATTCGGGCCGCTCTTTATCTGACATCGAAACTTCCGTACTCTTTTTATTGTAGTTGATTTGTACTGTGGAAACCGAGAGTATCAAAAATAGGCGGGTATTGAAAATTTTTGTCCCGGCCAGAATGCTCCTGAAAAAAGCAGCCGGACGCATAAAAATCCGATAACCGTATTATTTTTAATCAGAAAAGCGGTTAAGCGACTTCACTTATTTGGCGAATGCCTGACGCTCATTAACCGGCTAAAATTACCGCTAGCGGCGTTACGAATAACAGCCGGCATAATAAATAACTACCGGCTGTTATTCAAGACTTGCTATCGGCAAACGGAGTAACGGCAGTTTTTTATGCCGGTGATTTTATCCGCGTTTAAGCTTGAAAGGGATACCGCTTCATTACCGCGGCCGAGTCAACGAACGGTCAATTTTTTCTAATACTGACTGATGACCTGAGTGTTCCTTTTCTTCTGTTAATGAATTATAAAAAACTTTATAACGCCTCGGGTCGGACTTCATCATTTGCAGAGCATGCTCAACTTTTTCCATCGGCGATAACACTGAGTTGCTGAGAATCGCAAGCCCGTTATTATTTTCACCGTTAAAAAAACCATTTCTGCTTAAGAACGGGATTAACTCTTCCGTATTAATTGACAATCTGATCTCACTCCAGCAGCCCGTAATCGCCCGCTGATAGTCCTCATCGCTGAACGCCTTAAAAGTGTCAGGTGACTTAGAATGAACGGGCGGCGCAACCACTTTAGGGCGAGCGGAATGTGAGGACTCTGAAGATAGTCCGGCCGGGTTATCGCCAAGATTTAATTTAAACATCCCGATTTCTACTGACCTGGGTTTTACCTTCGGCTGTGACCCGGTTCTGAGTCCTGATCCGGACTCTGACTTGGATTCACCGCCAACAAACCGGGGATCTTTTTCTCTCAGAACATCATAGACCTTTCTCCAGCCGTCTTCCTGTCCGACCCAGGTTTTGACCCAAAGCTTATATTCTTCAAATCTGTCTTTTACCGGGAGATAATCTAATGAATCATGCGAGAATTGTTCTGTTGTCCGCGGGGATAGATCTAAACGCATCAACCGCAGTTTTTTCTCTTCAGTCGAGCAGTAACGCTCTATCTCAGCTTTGCACTTTTGTTCCGAACACACATAGTCACTGATTTTAAACGCTTTTTCTTTACTCTCTAAAACGGCGCATACTTTGCGCCAGCCTACACCATTTACAACCCAGTCTTGATAAAAACTGAATAAGGCCACGGTTTCGCACAGTTCGTATACTGAATAATTAAAGGATTCGTCCGGTGATAAGTTCATTTCAATCAGCGTTTGTTTGGTCTTGTCATCTGAGCAATATTTTAATACCGCACTCTTGCACTCAGCTTCTGTATACTGATACTGGCTTTTTTCTGATTTTAACAGAGAAACATCAGTGCCCGCCGCTGACTCCGGTACAAAGCCCGTCCCCGGAGTTTGCTTAAGTCCGGATTTTAGCCCGGGCTGCGCCGCTTTAGCCGTGCGGGCCGGCGGGATACAGGCGAGATGCTCGGACGGTGAACTTTTACTTTTTCCTGTCTGACTATGGAATTGCGTGATTTGAGGATCAGCCGCTTCCCGAGCGCTGTGATCAGAAACGTTCAGTCCGCTGCCGTGTTGCGTTGAATAACAATCCGCTTTCCATAATAAAACCTTATAATTCCCGGTTTCATACAGACCGGACGACTTTAATTTAGTCATGAGCTCGCGGCCACAATCCGGATCAGCTATCGCCAGATAAAAGCAAACCTCACATGCTGTTTGGCTTCCCCGCAGGGGGCCGACCGACTGATGCAGCGCCAGCCCGTAATCACGAATAAGCTGTGAAATCGAAGGCCTGTCGGTTAGGCAAGCAGATCTTGCTAAATGAGTATGCGTAAAAATAACCGGAAAAGAACCTATGACAAACGAATATCTCATTTTCTCGTTCAGCGCTGAAGTATTCCCCGTCTCCATCAGCTTATTCATCTCAGTTAAAGTCGACCGCAGCCGCTCAGAAGTAGCATCATCAGCGGTAATATTCCAATTTTGTTGCTCCACTTGTTGTTCAGGATAACGACTGTCGATTTGATAACCATTTGCTCCCGAAGCTGGGGCCGCACCAGATAAAGACAACTTTCCACCCCCCAAAAAGAACGATGACTCGCGTGAAGAATCAAACGCGTTGATGAGCGGTATTATAATCCTTTGGCTGCTCCACGGCGGATTATGAATAAAATTTAATCTGCGCCGGTTTCAGGGCCTGAGGACTCAGGCGCCCGCAATTTCTCATCTATTTTTTCCCGGATACATTCATGACCTAAATGCTCACGCTCATTTTCAATCGCCTCATAGAAGCTGACACAACGTTCAGGGCTTTCTCTCATCATCGAAATGATATATCTGATTTTTTCACTCCTGTCACGATGAGCATTAGTCATATACTCGTTCTCATCAATGGTTTTATAAAAAAATTTGGATATCAGATGCGGTTGAAGAGACAGAATATTTGTATATTTGGTGATATAGTCCTCACAACGCAGAATCGCCTGCTGATATTGCCGCGAAGAATAGCTTTGAGGCCGCAGGAGAGGTACAGCCGGGAAAGGTACAGCCGTGCTTTTACGCTCAACTGACACCGGGCTGCTTTTAGCTGGCCGGTTCAATATTTCAGTCTCATGAATCGGATGTCCGCTAATCGACAGGCTGCGTCTGTGAAGTATAAATTTAAACTGCGGCGTCTGCGAATCTGATTTAACATGGTAGCGTTTTTCCGGCTCAGCGGCGGCCTGCCCTTTGTTAGCGGTCTTTTTAACGTCGACAAAATCCCCGCGCCCGGATTGTAAAACAGTAAAGACCAGGTGCCAGCCAATCGAATGTTCAACCCAGTCACGATAACCACTGAATGTATCTTCAGCGCTGAAATCCTGATAAAGAGACAGGTTAAAGACCTCCTCTGATAACGGCCGCAAGCTCATTTTCATGATCTCTTTTTGGAGTTGTTCACTTTTACCGCAGAAATTAATGACGGCATGTTTACAATCGTCTTCGGAGTAATTCTGTTTATTTTCCTCCATTAATGCGTGTATTGGTGTTTTCTCGTCCGCCTTTTCAACCTTTTCCGCCTCTGAAAGCGACATATTTTCAGCGGCCTTTACTAGTTTATCCGCCTTATCTTCGGCGACGGGAGCGGAAGTCAGAAATTGAGCCGCTTTTGAGGACGCGGTCTGTGTGGCGTCAAAAAGACGCCCTTGACTTTTTGAGGCGGCATATTTACCTAACGCGGCTTGAGCCCTCGCGATTAGGCGCTTGTGCTCATCTTCGGCCTGACAACCCGCGGTATTGACCGCGTTTAATAATTTATCGCATAAAAACGGGCTGATATGCGCGAGATACAGGCACATGTTACAGGCATCCAGGCTCAGTGTCTCACCGGGCTTTCCTTCATCAAGGCCGGCTTTGGCGAATTGGTACAATAAATTGTCAATTGAAACACCGGTCTGTGACATACTGTCAGTTAAGTACCGCTGACTGAAAATCACCGGAAAATCACCGGCTTCAAAGTGCTTTGTCATCTCAGTGATGAGCGGCTGAAGTTGACGCGTCCTCTTATACTGATTCAATTTGTTATAGACCCGAAACAGTGATAATCCTTTGTCCTCAATACCTTCCAGCACCTTCCAGTTCACAATAGTGACCGGCGAAGACGGCGGGTCATCACTATAGAGATTCAATTTCACATCGCCGGAACTTAGTTGATTGAGCATCTTAACTCCAGAAAAATTAATGAATAACAGCCCGCTGATCTCCCTCAGAGTCAGCTTATTTAATTTATAAGGCTGATTTACTCGTATGATTTTCGATAATGATCAGAACCGCGACAAGGCTTGATTTACATCACCGGTAATACCGGCGAGTAACGCCGCGATAAAGTGTCGGCGGGCTCTCCCGATACCGGCTTTGTCAGCTTGATCCCGACCCGGCCCAAGTTGTTCAGCTTGTGAGGGTACTATGTTCTGAAATTAAATTTTATGAGACACCGCAAAGTTTTTACAAACTTTGCGAGCCGGGGAGATTTGAGGTGACTGCCCGGGATACCCGGGCACGGTTCTAAAATAAATAAGTTCAAAGCAGCCGGATATCCCGCTGATTCAATAAGGTTAAGATTTTAATTGCGAGCCATCGGCAGCTCAGCCCGCGACACATCAACGATACTTTTTCGATTTACCGTGATTTTATAGCGAAAATATTGCGTCATGTTATGGTTATTTTTTTAACCGCGATAACCATATTGACCTGATAACGCTTTTCGACCGCCTCACAGTTTATCTCTCCGTCATGCTCTGTATAAATTTGCTTTTTTTCCCGTAGCGGATATTGCGTCAACGGTATAAAACTGAATTGAACCTGCTCCTTAAATTTTGAATACTCCAACGGAAACCGAGTCCTCATCACCTGCGTTTTAATCCGGTAATGTAAGATATGCGCGTCTTGTTTATTTTGTGTTTTTCTTCGGGAAAAAATTTGCCTCACCGCTTTTGGAATAGCGGCTTCGCCGGCATAATCCAGCCAGATAAACTTGCTTAGCGATGTGCTGTTTAGAGTTCGGGTCTTTTAAGTCTTGAGACCATTTCGGACGCCCTTTTCTCACCCGGCGCCAAAGAAGCCGTTTAACATCATCTTTAAAGACTTCCCTGAGCCCGTAAATGGCGGCCACAGACATCACCAAAGCCAGAGTCAGATTACTGAACTCAGCTTTAACCGCCAATACCATTATTGTGATAAATAACATCACAAACGCCATGGCTAAAGCGGTTGTAAGCTTTTTCAGTGTAAAAGTAGTTTTCTTCATTCATCGTTTCGGGGTTGACGCCCATTTCGGCCGGAAGAGAGAAATAAATATCAAGCTGGCGTTCATCTCCGCATTCAAAGGTATGGCTCACGCCAAGAGCGGGATTATCTCATTTCCTGAGCTGAAGATCTGAATCAGACATACCGCGGCTGCCGCGCTTTCCTGGTTACCATAATATTTACAGATAGGAAAAAAGAGCGGCGCCGGCCGCTCAGAAAAAACTCAGAATGAGTAAAGCAGAGTCAGCGTGGTTTCGGTATCCGTATTTTTCACGTCAGCAAGCGGTTCACTGTTATAACGAACCGTAACACCAAAGCTCATTGCCAGCGAATCCGCGACTTTTGCCGTAATCGACGTGTCCAGTCGCGAAAGGATCTTGTCGCCGAAATCAGAGACCAGCTTAGATTGAAACGTCGAGGTATCACTGACTTTTTTAGTGTACTCAATTACCGTATGAGCGACTAATGTTGTATTTGAGTTCTCACCGGATTCGGTTCTTTGCTCCTCCGTCAGTCTCTGATAGATATAACCGGGGCCGATTTCCGCCCGCAGCAGATCACCGCCGTCGTCAAAAAATTTATGACCGTAACCCGCGGCACCGGCGAGCTGATAATCAAACCCCCTGAATTCGTCAACCTCATAACTGGTATTAGCGAATACATAATCACTGTCATCAAGTTGATAGTTACCCTGAGCACCCACTTGATAACGTTTGGCGGTAACTTCCTCGTCATCTTTGGTATAAAGCCCTTCAAGGATATATTCATTTTCCCAGTTACTCAGCTCTTGCTTTAAATCCGCTTTTGCTTTGAAAGAGGAGGTTTCAGTATTACCTCTGGTAAATGTGGCTCCGGCCTCAACACTACCGCCAAAAGTCGAGTCACCTTCTACCCAGTTACTGTCTGCCGAGACTGACGCGGATAAAAGGCATAACGCAGAACAGACGACTAAGCGCTTCATAATATTTAATTACCTTAATTTTTCGTACCTGTGCATAGCTTAAATTTCAAGCCAGCGATGTCAATATAATTTTTGTCTCTTATCTGCTCACGCTTAAGAAGAACCGGCTATCAAACATCCTCTCACGAGAAGACTTTGGACGCGGTTCTTTTTCGATGACAAATTGTGAAATTTTACGCTTATAAATCGGGCGGTTAAAAATATCCGCCTGTCAGAGGTGAATGCTTTTGTCACACATAAGCACCCGACAATACGTTTTTTGATATTTCCGGCGTTCAGGTTAAGCGCCTTAAGCGCCCGGCAAGGCGCTCTCGCGCGGTAATACCGGCGGTATTTCAAGTAAGAGAAAGGCCGTAGAGCGCTTAAGACGGGCGTCAGAAAAGACATTCGCGGACTTTTGCGGTCAGACACCAGCCAGACGCGGGCGGCGCCTTAATCGCAGAAAACTTACTTTTTATCTAAGGGATCTCGCAGTTAAGAATTTACCACTTCCTCTGGCATAATAAGCAGATCCCACTTAGTTAATTCACAATTTCGGATGATTTTACCTTCGACATCTTCTTTTTCATTTTGGCTATGTTTGTATTAAATGTTGTTGAGCTTGGAACAAGCTGTTTTCACAACATTTTCCTTCTCTTTCCATCAGCCGAAACCATCCTAAATAATGATTCAAGTATTTTGTTGCAACTCCATGAAATTTAGGCTCTTCGTCGTTTCATATGGATTTGAGTAGATCTGATACAGGGCTAGCAATCATAAAAATCATGGTAATAAATGTTCCTGTATTACGATACCCTCTGGCTCGTGCTCTAGCCGCTTGAAATAGACTATTTAAACCTTCCATACGAGCATTCGTATAAGTGGATGACCAGCGCTGTAAAATTCTCTCTGCATGCCTTTCCACAGTTGCAAGTGCTTTTCGAACGGGTTCTAACATCTCAATATCACCCAACTGCTCTTTTGCAAAATTAATGAAATACGTCAGCCTCCAGCGTGCAGCATGAGCGGTTTCAGCTTGACGTATCCACCTAAGTTGTTCCTTAATCCGCCAAGCTGTTGCTGTATTCAGGTCGCTGGATTCTAGCTCTGCAAGTGCTTCTTTTTGTTTCTCAGTAAATGAGCCATCTGCATTTTTTAGTACTGCCCAGCGCAGGCTCTTTGGATGCGGTTGGATTTTTCTCTCCGTTTTACGTACTTCATCAACCGCTTTAGTAAACAGTTGCACAACATGGAACCAATCAACCGTTACGTTAGCATCCGGGAACTCTTCCTCTGTTGCTGACAGAAAGGCTCTTGACATATCACACACGACTTCAAGTACATTATCTGCTTTGCCTTGATGCTCTGTCAGAAAGGACTTAAATCGCTTAACGGTTTCCTTACCTTTTCCGGGCGTAGCGAACACAACAGGCTTGTCTTTCTTGTCCATATCAATGAAAACAGTAACATAGTTGTGGCCACGTTTAGCCGCCGTTTCATCGAATCCAATAGCTTTAAGTGCTGACAAGTCCATCAATGCTAATGCCTTGCTGACGTAGTGTTTGATGATGCGCCAAATACGTTTGTCACGAATTCCAACATATTCAGCACATGCCTTAACCGGCATTTCACGAGCCAGTACCAATACAGATTGTTCGAACAATAACGTGAATTTACTACCCGCTCTCGCCCAAGGGACATTGACACGCTTAACGCCATGCTCAGCACATCGAGTTCTCGGGACGTTTGCTTTGATATAACAGTGATGCTGAAAGAAATTGAGATGACGCCAAGTCAGCGATTTAAAGTCATGTGCCGGACAAGCTTTTGAGCAAGTCGGGCAGGGATACAAGCTTCCTCGTTCAGCTTCAATTTCGAGAACAAGTTCATTAGGTGAGGCTGATATATCCAGGTGTTGGTTAACCAACTTCCAAGGCGCTTCTATACCAAGACCGAGCATCAAAACTTGATTTCCATCCATGTATTTACTTCCAACTCTTGACTGCAAAACTGGGTTTATTATCTCAGAAATAAATCCATTAAATCCACACTAAACGACGAAGAGCCGAAATTTAACTAACCAAGTCTGAAGCCTGCTATGGTAAGCATTGACATTTTGTATATGAAATACATTTTCAATGACTCTTACACCTGCTGAAACGTTGAGCTGCTTTGGGTCAATTCATTATCATGACTGAACTTGATGTAAGCTTTATAGCCATCGGTACATAACACGCTGTCTTTGTGTACTTTGCCCTCTAATTCTTTAGTCAGAGCTTCACTGGTTACATGAGCAAAGCAATTATCATAGGTGTGCTGATTTCTGTCTCGTACAGTGACTATCTTGACCCAATCATCGTTTCAGCGACCTGGCTTTTTTGCAGGAGTTCCACGCTTTTTAGGCTGACGGTTCAGTTGGCGACTGCCTTTTTCGGATTATGGATAAAAGGTCTCATCTGCTTCGATAATCCCTTCAAGCATAGAAGGCTGAAGTATGGTCGGTATCTGTAAAAATCGATGCCTCCAGTTAAAAGATGTTTTTAAGTCTATATGACATTGTGCTGCTGATTCTCTTAGACTCATACTTTTAGTCATGCAATGAAAATAGTCTAGCCAGTGCTCTTTGTGTCTGAGGCGAGCAAGAGGAGTACCAGTCGATGCTACAAATGTTTTCAAGCAGTTTTTACAACGATATCGTTGAGTTCCTTTAGCTTTGCCGAATTTATTGATCACTGCACTATGACAATGAGGGCATTCAGGATTTTCTATTAATCGCTGTTCTAATAAGTGTGAAATTGAGGTTGTAGATGGTTCTTGATGAAGTGCTGATTCAACTTCCGAACGTTGTTTGTCAGTCAATCCTTGTAAGCTTTTCATCAGCTTATGAAATAATGGAGTTTTGATAACTGAATCCTGCTGGGAAATCTTGGTTAGATTATATACCTATCAACACTTAGTGAAAACATATCAAGATAAAGGTAAAGAACAAAAACTCGTCCGATTGGGACGCCGTTCTAATGAGAGCTACGTCCCCGAAAAGGCCGGCGCTGCCCGAGCGAAACATTTTCATCAAGGCTATCGACGTATTGAACCGCGGGGAGCACAGTATTCTCATCGTTCAATGCAAAGCAGAGACGGCTTTCAATGGTCAACACGCACTTCATTTGAAGAGTTCAATGCCTTTACACGCTCATTTCTTCAGCCTTCTGAACAAAGAGCGGTATATCGGGATTTCCTCGGTTACGATATAAAGAGAATATTAAGTCGTCATAGTTCGGATTATGGCAACCGCAATGTACTGAAGGTGTTAAATTCCAACATAAAAAAAGCAGATTACAATGGTTCCCCCGTTATTGTCGAGTGCCTTATCCGATATGCGTTGCATGCGGGTATTCCTGTTGATGTTCCTATTTTAAGTGCCTGCGTCACAGCCTATGGCAATGCGGCCCGCCACGATGCCGGGCTTTACTGGATAAAAAAAGCAGAAGACGCGGCGGCCTTGTTCGAGAAGTTAAAACTGACGCAAAACGTCACCACCTTGAATGCTCGTATTACGGCCTATGGTAACGCGGCCCGCCACGATGCCGGGCTTTACTGGATAAAAAAAGCAGAAGACGCGGCGGCCTTGTTCGAGAAGTTAAAACTGACGCAAAACGTCACCACCTTGAATGCTCGTATTACGGCCTATGGTAACGCGGCCCGCCACGATGCCGGGCTTTACTGGATACAAAAAGCAGAAGACGCGGCGGCCTTGTTCGAGACGTTAAAGCTGACGCAAAACGTCACCACCTTGGAAGCGCTGATAAGCGCTTATGCTAATGTCGCCTTATTTTGTTCAATAAAAGATACAGCGGAAAAATACCAGTCTCGTGCTTTTGCCCTTTTAGACAACCTTGTGGAGAAGAAGGTCTTATGCGGTACCCTTGGCATACAAGAAGGTGAATCAAAGCCGAGTTTGACAATTGATTTTCACCACAGCGCATTAACGGGAAAAGCGGGTGTCCCGAAAATTAGCGAGATTATCACCACGGATGTGGCCGTCGCTGTTTTAGTGAAGCACCTGAATAGTACAAAAGACCAAAAAAATATTAACATGCTCAGCTTAATTACGGGGTATCGGCATGGCATTCATTACCGCGCGGCTTTTGAGGTGGTGCTCCGGAGGCAAAGTCGGGTTGCTCGATATGAGACAGATACTTCAAATCAGGGGTTGATGACAGTTTGGTTATCTTCAGTTAGCGAGTAATTGGATTGGATAATATCAAATGATGGATTTTTTGAGAGCGTTCAAAATTCTGTGTCAGCCTAACTTCAAAATTTCTAATACGTTATCCAATCTGCCTTCAAAATGGACGGTCGGAATCCTGAGCATCACCTCTTAAAATAACCAGCCAATCTATTAGCTGTTCAGGGATCGGTCTAATAATCTTTCGCTTGGACTTGCTGTTTATAACTGGCACTTCCCACAACCCTGACTTCAAATCCCATTCCTTCCAAGTTGATAAACGGACTTCTTGAGTACGGCAGCCAAAAACTAACAGCAGGCGCATTAGATTTCGATGATATAAGCTATAGTTATCACCGTTAATGAGCTGCCATAACTGGTTAAGCTCTGCGTTTGATAGCACCCTGTCCTTTTTTCTTTGCTTTTTACCCACATCCATTACTGTTAAGTCTTCAAGAACTATCGAAAAAGCATAATGTCTTGCTTTGCAGAATCGCATGGCTTGCTTAGCGTTTTGCAATAAATAGCCTGCTGTTACAGGGCTGGATTTTGTTTACCTTTAACCCCTTTTCTGGCTCTATCAAAACACTCGACCCAATGTCGTGTCTCAGTATCATTAACAGCGACATCACCAATAAATGGATAAATATGTTTATTGAATCATGCACGCATATGAGACACATTCTTGCGGTTTTCACTGACATATTCTACAAGCCAATATTCAAGTGCGTCATAATTGGTCACAGGCTCTAACATAGCTGATTTTAATCTCAAAACTTCAACTTTAGGGTCTTTACCATTTTCAACCCAAGCTCTATATTGTTCTCTTTTATCTCTAGCTTTTTGTAATGATATTTCTGGATATTTTCCTAAACCGATCCATTGGGGGTTGCTTTCCCGACCTCCTAATCTATACCTAAAAATCCAGCTGATTTTACCGTTTGGGGATATACGCGCAGAAAGGCCTCCGCCATCGGAAATGGTCGTTTTGCCTGAATATGGTCTACAGTAAATATTACGAAGAGAAACCGAAGAAATTTGGTTAATTGATCCCATTGTTATCTCCTTTTTTGCTGCACACGGTGCAAACACATTTTTGTGCACGAGTAAGAACAAGAGAGAACAGCCAGGAACAAGATTTACAGCAGATTCTTTTGGAACAATACGTTACGTTGAAATAAAAGACTGTCACGAACCGCTAAGAACAACAATATTGATCAATTTAATAAATGTGTGTTATTTGAACATCTAACGAGAACAGGAGCAGTTATGGCAATTCGTCGCTATCTTATGATGACTTCGTTGTTGCTGTCCCTTTTCTCAACGTCTCCGGGGATTGCCGCCCCGAAAACACAACCTCATTTTGTCGTATCTGAGATTATCATCGTCAATCACTCTATCTTTGATGAAAGTGCCGATAACAGCATTTTTATTCATCACTGGGCGAATAAACTTCATGTGGACACCCGGAACGAAGTTATACTGGACAGATTAAATTTTAAGGAAAATGACGCGATTGACTCAGATGATATCGCCGAAGCGCAGCGGGTATTACGAAGACTGCCTTATATCAGTGACGCCAAGGTGTATGTGGCGCGGCCCGATCCTCAGGCTGACGTAAAAACCAAAGGCAAAACCATTGTCGTCGAAGTGTGGGATAACTGGTCACTTCTGCCTACCGTTAATTTCAGTCGCAGTAACGGCGAAAGCCGCTCTGCCTTCGGCATAAAAGAAGATAATTTATTAGGTACGGGTATCGGTACTGATTTTCAGTACCAAAAAGAAAGGGATCGCAGCGGATATTTATTTGGTGTTTCCGCGCCGATTAAATGGGTTAAACATGCTGATGTCAGTGCCGATTATTACGACAACAGTGACGGTAAGGCACTGAGTCTGGCCTTTGAGAAGCCGTTTTATACCCTGGACGGCACTCATAGTTACTCAGCCGATTATAACGATCAGCGGCGTGTCGATACCATTCGCCAGAATGGCGTTGAAGCCGAAAAGTTTGACCATGATATTTCTCAGTTCAATGTTAATTACGGCTGGCTGTTGCATCACGGGAATAATGAGCTGTCACGGTTAATGATTGGTATTTCGCAGGATAAGCATGTCTTCTCACCTGAAACCGACGATGATCTTACTCCCGCCGATCGTGATTATTTGTACCCGTGGATCAACTATCAGTTTATTCAGGATGATTACCGGGTATTTGAGAACATCCGTCTGATCCGCAAAAAAGAAGACATTAACTTAGGCTGGACGCACAGTGTCACTTTAGGAATTGAAACCAGAGATACGCGGCATTCGGGGGATTTAGGTTATCATGTCGATTGGTCGACCTCTAAGGGTTACCAATTTAACAAACAGTTAGTTTTCCTGAACCTGAGCGGCAACGGCCACTTTAACACCGGCGAGAAAGACTATTACCGGGTCGATTTACAGGGTGAGTATTATTATCAGTTTACTTCAAAATGGATAGGATACGGTAAAGCGAGATTTACCGCTTCCAGAGATCTGCCTTTGGATCAACTTAACACTCTCGGCGATGAAACCGGCGTCCGCGGCTATCCTGATGATTACCAGCATGGTGATAATGTCTGGGTAGCGAGCGCGGAGCTGCGCTACATCCCCAACATTAATCTCTATCAGCTTGCCGATCTCGGCTGGGCCTTGTTCACCGACATCGGCAGAGCCTCGGGCGGCAGAGCTGAGTTTAACGAAGAGCAGGGCGTCATCGGCAGCGTAGGTATCGGTGCCCGGCTCTATTCATCAAAAGCCAGTTACGGTAATGTCGCTCATATTGATTTAACTTACCCTTTTACGTCAGGCCCGGAGGTCGGCGGTTTAGGATGGCGCTTTGAGGTCCGCAGGCAATTTTAAACCGCACAGATCCTGACCGTATTTTCTTTCAATGTCCTGAACTGTTCTCAAGGAGTTGACATCAATGATTGCCCGCTTTAACTCGGCCCAGGTCGCGGCGCCCGCCCGCCGCTGCCGGTACGTTGTTAAAACATTATATAACTTTTCCTCATATGACCGTTTTTCTTGCTCTATCTGATATAACTTATCGGGGTGAATAGCGAGCATCAACCCTAAATCAAACCATTTGCGGGTCATACTAAACATTTCTTGTCGTGAAATTAACGCATCGAGTTTATCTAATTCTTCTCTGGTTGACTTAAGGTAAGAAGGCAATACCAGTAATTCCTCAGATATGATTGCCTTACGAAAATTCTCGGCTAATCGACCTTGACTGACAATTTTGCTTTCTAAGGCCTTAATAAGGCGTTCAGGTGTCACGTCGTTTCTGCCGGCGGATAAAAACCACTTAATTAAAACCTCTTGCGCGAATCTCTTACCGTCAGCGGAATGATTTTGTTCTAATATACTCAGCTCTTGCGGTTTCAGTCCTAAAGCACAGCCAAATTCAAAAGCTTTTGGTGAGACGCTGTCCAGCACAAACCTGAGAATAACAGGCAGCTGCTCCATACTCAGGGGGGTCGTAAGCCGCGGCTTATTCACTTTATCTATCGTTAACAGATCCCAAGCGCTGATGTCCTCATCTGGTATAATAATAGGTAAATTTAAAGTTTCACCTCCGGCTTTATCGGTATAGGTTTTAATGACTGTTATCATGTGTGTGAAACAGTCTTCAGATATTACTCCGTATTTTTGACATCTGTCCGAACACACACAGAGCAGATTTTGAAGATCTGACAGCAAAAACGCTTGGTTTTTCTGTTTACGAATCTCAGCGATCACTTTTATGATCAATGCATACCTTAAATTCAGAGAGTCACCGGCTGAGATGTCTTTCGGTATACTTTCAAGTTTAATCAACGCGTCCGTCATATCATCATAAGTGAAACCCAGCGCCCCGCAGCCGGGAAGCATCACAATGTTTTGAAAAGTGTCAAGATCTGTTTTTCCGTCAAACCGCGCTAAACCTGGTTCACTTAATCTGATGATATCTCTGAGATTAATGCCGGCACGTGAGACCAGAACCCCTTGATCGCGTGAACTTATCTCATCCGCGGGCGCTCGCGCGGCAGTTATGCAAGCTTCATCGCCTTTGGCTGACAGAGATAGCCAGCGGTTCATATCAACACCGCTGAACAGCTTTTTTTCATCATTCAGCCCGCTGAAAAACTCAATGAGTCTGTCGCTTAAGTCATGCGCTTTAAAATGTGAGGTCACGGCACAAAACTGGTTGAAAATTAACTGATAAAGTCTTTCGGGGTCGGTTTCGTCTTGTATCCGTTTATTGCGTTCACCCACGGTTTCCGGCAATGTATTCTTTTTTAACTCTCCGTCAAAATGAACGGGCACACGCATAAAAAATCGGGCGTAGTCCCCGGCTTTGCTGACGTCCGGCGTAAATAAAGGCGCCGGCGCGTCAGCCGTTGACGAGCACGATTCTAAAGAAGCGTTCCCTGATACGGAGTAGAATGTTCCGCCGGGAGTGAGTTGAAGACTGTCACCGATTCCCTCATGATGAGCTGACGCATGGCTCAGGCTTCCCGCCGTTAAACGGCCGTCAGTCACTACTGAGTGATGACCTTCCTGAATACTGAGTTGTAACGGTTCGCACATGATTGCCCGCCTGAATTAATGATGATCCTAAATCAGGACTCAGATTACCGCTAAAAATAATCTGACAAAACAAAAAATGATTGACTTTTGTTCACGTCACTTTCCGTCGCCGGCAAATAAGATTGAACCGAGCGTTTTTCTCTTATGAACCAGACTTCGAAAAAGACGCCACTGATTACGCGCCCGTTGCAAATTATGCTCAGCCCGGCTGACGTTAAAATATTCATCACCATTTAAATAATCAGTGATGAAACGCACCGACAGCATTAACGGCATGGCTAACGCCCCTAACCAAAGGCTCTGACGTTCTGGTGGTGTGATAATCTCATTAAGCTCACTGAGATACCCTTTAACAATCGCCTCAAAAATATCGGCTCTGGCCTCGACCTTATGATACCGGGTGCTGTCCTCAGCCTCAGCGCTGCAGAAAGTACGCACCATATCGCCGAAGTCATACATCAGATGCCCGGCCATAGTGGTATCCAGATCGATGACGGCTTTGACCTGATGCGTTGACCTGTCAAACAGCAGATTATTGATTTTGGTATCATTGTGGCAAATTCGAACCGGCAGTTTATCCGCGATGGCTTCGATATCAGTGACTAACCATCGCTGTCGGAGCAGTTTTTCTGTCAGTGAATGACAATACGCTGATCTCCCCGCTTTATTCAGCTCAACAGCCGCGGTTAATTGCCGGAAACGCTGCGCCGGATTGTGAAAATCAGCAATGACTTCTTCAAATTCGCTCAGCGGCCGCTCAGAAGCGACCGCCGAAAAATGCCCGAAGGCTTTCGCCGCCTGATAAGCCTGCTTAGCGGAATCAACGGTATCGATACTGTAGCTGTTATCAACGAAATCCAGCGCTCGCCAGACGCCCAGTTTTTTATCTTCTAACACGGCCTGACCGCTCAGCGTCGGCTGACAACCTATGCTTTGAAACTGATACTCACCCAGCTCAGCTTTGGCTGACAGATGCTGATGCAGATTTTGTAAGTTATTAATCAGCAGTCTTGGCTCAGGGAATACGCGGTCATTGACCTGCTGCAGAACAAACTTACCGGTTGCCGTTTGCACTAACCAGGTCCGGTTGATGTGGCCGTTCCCCATTTGAGATATACGACTGCCCTTAATCAACGCCTCATCAGTAAAATGAGGCAGAATATGTTTCTCAATCCGTTCGGTCATTCAATATAAGCTCTGAACACCCGGTTTTTTGACATATCCGCCCGCGAGCCTTTGAGGCTGAAGGTGTAACCGCACAAGCTCATTTTGCCCCGGCGGGCGATATCTTTAATGATGGCTTGGGTGTCCAGCGGCGTGAACTCAGCCTGAGTACTGTTATTCTGATCCGCCAGCCGCTCCACTTTCATCGGACGATACGCGGCGCCGTTGTTGAAGCGCAGCTCACGACAGCCGCGATCACCTTTAGCGTCGGCTAAGTCCCAGAGCACCTCATTGTCACCGTCATCACCCAGCCAGCTCAGGGATAACTTATCACCTTGCAGTGACAGCTTGAATCCGTCCCGGAAAGAAACGCTTACTTCAGGCGCGCTGACCGCCTCCGGCCGCGGCTCATCAGCCGCTTGAGCGTCAGGCTGGCTTTCGCCGGTAAACAGCGGACTCACCAGCAGTCCGATAACCACCAGGCTCAGCACCCCGGCACCGGCCAAAAGCCACTGTTTTTGATTAAGCGGCGCTTGTGCCGTGACCTCTCGCGACCGGGCGCCGGTTGATAAGTCATTCGGAACAGAGCCCGGCGTCACCGGCGCTTGCGCGTGACTGATTTCACCGTTAAGTGAGGGCTCGACTCTGCGCGAGGTTTTCGCGGTTACGGTATCTGCCGTCGCCGGGCCGTGATAGCCGTATTCAAAGCGCGCCGCGCCGCGGCTCGGAAAGACGGCTAACAGCATACTGCCGATGATGCCGGTTAGCGCGATGACCAGCCACCAGACGGCTGAAACGGAAACGCTCACCGTAACGGCCAGTAACCACCAGGGCACCTGAGTTAAGGTTCCCGCCCATTGCGGTTTACCGGCGTCACGACAACGTCGCTGCCCGGTTAAAAACAGAACCGGCGCGCCGGCAAAGGCAGGAATAAGCGCGCTCGCGTTACTGCCGAATAACCCTACCCATAACACGATCGCTGAATAACAACCGGCGGTAACAGCCATTATTCTCAGCCCCGTATCCCGGCCTTTTAAACAAATTAGTGAATCTAGCAGCACTTATTAAACCCTATCCCCTTTCTCACTCGCTGATATAGAGAGTATAATAACCTTTTAATATTTAAAAACGTAAACGTATCGTCGATTTTGTCGCAAATTCGGCTTCAACTCTTTTTATTCACTACCGGATAAGGAACCTATGAGCGCCCAAGGAACTCTTTATATCATTTCAGCCCCGAGCGGAGCGGGCAAATCCTCGCTGATTTCATCACTGCTGAAAGATGAACCCGGTGACATGCGGCTTTCAGTTTCTCATACCACGCGCGCGCCGCGCCGCGGTGAGGAAAACGGCAAACATTATCACTTTGTCAGCCGGGATGAATTTAAGCGGCTTATCGAAAAAGATAACTTCGCCGAGTGGGCTGAGGTATTCGGTAACTACTACGGCACCTCAAAAACAGTCATCGAACGGACACTGGCTCTGGGTATTGACGTATTTTTAGATATCGACTGGCAGGGCGCCCGGCAGGTTAAGAAGCTCATGCCCCGGGCCGTGGGCGTATTCATCTTGCCGCCGTCTAAAGAAGAGCTTAAACGCCGGTTAACGGGCCGCGGCCAGGACAGCGCCGGAGTGATTGCGGGACGTATGGCGCAAGCCGTTTCAGAAATGTCACACTACAATGAATATGAGTACGTCATCGTCAATGACGATTTTGACAACGCTCTGGGTGATTTAAAGGCGATCATCCGCTCCCGGCGTCTGACTCGAGCTAGTCAGACCCGTGCTCATGATGGTATGCTAAGGGGTCTGTTGGCGGATTAATTGTCATGGTGTGCAATTTCGCGTCATTTTTTAACCGATAACTTTGGATTGGAGTTTCATTACATGGCTCGTGTAACTGTAGAAGACGCCGTTGAACAAATCGGCAACCGTTTTGACATGATCTTGGTCGCGGCCCGTCGTGCCCGCCAAATCGCAGTACAGGGCAAAGACCCGATGGTCGAGAAAGAAAACGACAAACCGACGGTTATCGCACTGCGCGAAATCGAATTAGGTTTAGTTAACGCCGGTACCCTTGACGCCGCGGAGCGTCAGTCCGTACGTGAGCGTGAGGCCGCTGAAATCGCGGCGGTGGCGGCGATTGCCGAAGGCCGTTCGCTGTAAGCGCTGTTTTAAAAACAGATATAAGTAGCTGACGATAAGTTTCTTCGGAATTTTGGTGCTCAGATTTGGTGCGATACAAAGCGCGGCGCAGGGAGCACAGCCGCGGCTTTGTAACCGAAGTCGCAACGCCGCGGTAAAGGCGGGCATCAAAAAAATGTCAGAAAACTTATGGTCAGCTGCTTAATGAGGCTGATCCTGTGTCAGCCCTTAGTTTGGATAGTTTATAGGAGTATCGGCACTTGTATCTGTTTGAAGGTTTAAATGACGTCGCGTCCGGTTACTTAACCAAGGAGCAGATCGCCTTACTCAAACAGGCTTTTGTCGTCGCAAGAGACGCCCATGAAGGTCAGATGCGATCCAGCGGCGAGCCCTATATCACTCATCCTGTCGCCGTGGCGACCATTCTCGCGGAAATGCGGCTGGATCATGAATCCCTCATGGCCGCCCTTCTGCACGACACCATCGAAGACACTCCCGTTACCAAAGAACAACTCAGCGATTTATTCGGTCATGATGTCGCCGAGCTGGTGGAAGGCGTATCGAAACTGGATAAGCTGAAATTCAGAGATAAAAAAGAAGCGCAGGCGGAAAACTTCCGCAAAATGATGCTGGCCATGACCCAGGATATCCGGGTGATTTTAATTAAGCTGGCTGACCGCACTCACAATATGCGCACCCTGGGTTCACTAAGACCCGATAAACGTCGTCGCATTGCCCGCGAAACCCTCGATATTTACGCGCCGATCGCTAATCGGCTGGGTATTCATAACATCAAAACCGAACTTGAGGATCTCGGCTTTCAGGCCTACTACCCGATGCGTTACCGCGTATTAAAAACGGTGGTAAAAGCCGCCCGGGGTAATCGTAAGGAGATCATTCAAAGTATCGAAGCCGCCATTAATACCCGTCTTGAGGACACGCGGCTTAAGGGCAGCGTTAAAGGCCGTGAAAAGAATTTATTTTCCATCTACAACAAAATGGTCAACAAAGAGCTCCAATTTCAGGAAGTCATGGACATCTATGCTTTCCGGATTACCGTGAAAACCATTGATTGCTGTTACCGTGTGCTTGGCGCCGTGCACGGTTTGTATAAGCCGCGTCCGGGTCGCTTTAAAGACTATATCGCGATGCCGAAAGCCAACGGTTATCAGTCATTGCATACTTCCCTGCTCGGTCCTCACGGCGTGCCCGTGGAAATTCAGATCCGTACCGAAGATATGGATCAGATGGCGGACAAAGGCGTTGCCGCTCACTGGGCGTACAAAGCCGATGAAAAAGGCGCCACCGGCACCACCAGCCAGGTGCGCGCCCGAAAGTGGATGCAGAGCCTGCTTGAGCTTCAGCAAAGCGCCAGCTCATCGTTTGAGTTTGTGGAAAACGTAAAAACGGATTTATTCCCTGACGAAATCTATGTTTTCACCCCTGACGGCCGAATTCTGGAGTTACCGGTAGGCGCTACGGCGGTTGACTTTGCTTACGAGGTACATACTGACATCGGTAATACCTGTGTCGGCGCTAAGATTAACCGCATGGCTTATCCGATGAGTCTGCCGTTAGAGTCAGGGCAGACGGTCGAGATCATCACCGCCAGCGGCGCGCGTCCGAACGCGGCGTGGCTGAACTTTGTGGTAACAGGTAAAGCGCGCTCTAAGATACGCCAGGTTCTGAAAACCGTTAAAGGCCGTGACGCCATTGCCCTGGGCCGCCGCCTGTTAAATCATGCTCTGGGTGAAGGTCATCATCTGGAAACCATCGGTCAGGCGCGAATTGACCGGGTGCTCGAAGATACCAAACACGATTCGCTCGATTCTCTGTTGTCGGATATCGGTCTGGGTAACGCGATGAGTATCGTTATTGCTCAGCGTCTGTTAGGCGATAAAGCCGCGGCGCAGAGCGACGATAACCGGGATTCGCACCTGATGCCGATCCGCGGGGCGGAAGGCATGCTGGTCTCGTTCGCCAACTGTTGCCGGCCCATTCCCGGTGATGCGGTGATCGCTCACGTCAGCCCGGGCAAAGGCTTAGTGGTTCACATGGAAAACTGTAAAAATATCCGCGGCTATGACTCTGAGCCGGATAAGTATATTCCCGTGCAATGGGATAATGCCGAAGGCGCTGAATTCCAGGCGAACCTGCGCATCGAGATTGTCAACCACCAAGGCGCTCTGGCAAAAATCACCTCCATTGTATCAGCGGAAAAATCGAACATTCACAACATCAGCACCGAGGAACGTGACGGCAGGGTCTATTTGATTAATCTGCGGATTTCAGTGACGGATCGTATTCATCTCGCGAATGTGATGCGCCGGATCCGTGTATTGCCGGAAGTACTGCGAACCTCACGCAACAAGTAACGCAATCAATAAAGAGAGAATATCATGACGGAAAAACAAATCATCGCCACTGACAAGGCTCCGGCGGCAATCGGCACTTACTCGCAGGCGGTAAAAGTGGGTGATACGGTTTATCTTTCAGGGCAGATTCCGCTGGTGCCGGGTACGATGGAAATGGTCAGTGACGACTTTGCCGAGCAAACCGTGCGGGTGTTTGAAAATATGAAAGCCGTTTGTGAAGCCGCCGGCGGCAGTTTAGCGGATATCGCTAAGCTGAATATCTTCCTTACCGACCTGTCTCACTTCGCCACGGTCAATGACATCATGAGCCGTTACTTCTCCGAGCCGTATCCGGCCCGCGCGGCAATTGGTGTAAAAGCGCTGCCCAAAGGTTCGAAGGTGGAAATGGACGCCGTTATAGCGTTGTAAGCTTAATAACCCGAAGATTGAGAAAGAAACGCTGAAGGCGCTTTTTTGTCGCTGACAACATTACTGGTAATCACTTTTATGACTCCGGAACGTTTTGCCCGCATCAATCAGATGCTTGACAATCGCCAGCCCGACCTCACCGTATGTCTGGATACCGTACACAAGCCCAACAATATCGCGGCGATTGTACGTACGGCGGATGCGATCGGGATTCATCAAATTCACGCGGTCTGGCCGGACGCGGATATGCGAGTGTCCGGCAATACCGCAGCCGGCAGTCAGCAATGGGTACGGGTAAAAAAGCATTACACCGCCGATGAAGCGGTCGCGGCGTTAAAGCGGCATGGCATGCGGATCCTCGTCACCAATTTCAGCCCGGATGCCGTTGATTTCCGTGAAATTGATTACACCAAACCCACCGCATTAGTCATGGGCAATGAAAAAACGGGCGTAAGTGAACCGATGACGGCCGCCGCCGATCATGAAGTGATCATTCCGACGGCGGGCATGGTGCGGTCGTTAAATGTTTCGGTCGCCGCCGCGTTAGTGTTATTTGAAGCACAGCGTCAGCGCGGGGAAGCGGGCATGTACGGTGAACGCAAACTGCCTGAGGATTATTGCCAGAAATTACTGTTTGAGCAAGGTCATCCGCGGTACGCCAAAGCCTGCCGTAAAAAAGGCATTGAATATCCGGCCGTGGGTAATGACGGACAAATTATCGCCGCGGATGACTGGTGGCAAAGATTAAGAACGACGCCGGACGCGGAGGAGTTTCTTTAATCGTTCCCGCGAGGGCGTTCAAAATTCTGTGTCAGCCTAAATTCTAAATTTCTAATACGTTATCCAATCTGCCTTCAAAATGGATTGCAAATTGTGACAATGCTAGCCTCCAATTTTGGACTGGCATTGTCCACTTTTTAGAGGCATTCAATATGCCCGCATAAAGCAATTTTAGCAAGCTGTTTTCATTTGGAAATGCCCCTTTTGTTTTGGTGAGTTTCCTAAACTGGCGATGTACGGCTTCAATCGCATTGGTCGTGTAAATCACTCGACGTACATATTCTGGATATTTGAAGTAAACGGACAAGTTCTCCCACTTTCTGCGCCAAGAGTCGATAACGATTGGATACTGGCTACCCCATTTGTTTTCCAGCTCATCTAAAGCCGTTTCAGCAGCCGATTTACTTGTCGCTCTGTAAACCGGCTTTAAATCAGCCATAAACGCCTTTTGATGCTTAGATGCCACATACTTCATTGAGTTGCGAAGAATTACGGGCATCTGTCTCCGGGTAAATGCTGGCAATAGCGGAAAACCGTTTAACCCGTCAACACAAGCAATTAAGATATCCTTAACACCACGATTATGAAGATCGGTCAGTGAAAGCCAATAATTAGCACCTTCTGATCTGAAAGATACAGGCCAAGTAACTCTTTCTTACCTTCGAGATTAACTGTCGTGTGCCTTACTGCATAGCGTCTTTGACTCGCATCCAGCGGATAGACCTCGTCTAAACTGCGTTGCTGCCATTCTTTGAAGCTGATCGGTCACAGCCGTCAAACTGGCTTCTGAAAGCTCTAAACCATACAAATCAGCCACATTTTGATATCACGATCTCATACCCATTGAAAACATTGACAAAATCTTACGATCAATTTCATCAGAGAGCTTAGTTTGATTTTTTTTGACAAGCTGAGGCTCAAAGTTGCCGGCTCTGTCTCTTGGCGTTTCTAACTCAAATTCGCCAACTGAAGATTTAACGGTTTTTTTACTAAAACCATTTCTTCGATTGGGCTCAAGATCTGAGTCTAAATGTTGATCAAGTTCTGCTTTAAGCGCTGCTTCTGTTAGTTGTTTGATTAAAGGGGTGAGAACACCATCCGCACCAGTTAAACCTTTACCTGATTGAAGTTGTTCTAAAGCTTTATTGAAATCGAAATTTTGAGTCATTATGTCATTCCTGTTTTTGACATTTTACCGAAATGACACAGATTTCTAAACACTACCGTTCCCGCTCATTATCTTTTATCACAGGCAGATACTTCCACTGCGGCGTGTCGCCTGTCTCAGTGGCCTGCTCAATTTCCGGGGCTTTAACATCTTCAGACACAGCTCCCATCGAAGGGGCATCTGCCCGCGCCGGGTCAAACCGTTGATAATGAAGTTGTCTGTCCCTGGCCGTCTTCGCGGCCATTTTAAGCAACACGCTTGTGTTCTTCGTTTTGTCTTCGTCCTTAAAATGAGAGTCATTTTGCTTTTGTGAGTATTTAGCGGTAACCGGTGATTCTGTTTTTTCCTCATTTACCGTTAAAGCTGAATCGTACTCACTTTGTATCTGCTCTTTGGTTTTTTCTTGTTGAGGGGATTGCGGCAGTCTGGCCTCATTTCTCGTCTTTCTCTTTCGGCGGCTTCTCTTCGGGTTTCTCCCGGCTGAGCTTCTTTTCCCCGGTCAAATACTAAAGCGCCGCCGGTTGCCAGTTTCATGACATCTTCCGGCTTTTCAGTGACAAAAGCACGGCACTTGTGTACGATTTTCCGGCATGATTCTTTTTGTCGTTCGTATTCCGCGTGTCCTTTTTTCTCTCCTGTTTGCAGTAAGCACGCGACTCTGTGACAGCTGAAAGCCAGCTGAATGAAGACATAGGCTTTCTCAATCAGCGTTTTATTTTTTATAATATTCTGACGACAGTCATACTCAAGCCGGGATTCAGAGGACTTTTTATCTGATTTACTGAGTTCCTGACTTCGGCCGTGGTCTTTTTTACCCCCGAGCGCCGCCGCAATCATTTTCTGCCTGTCAAGCCATTTGCCGTATTCATTTCCGGCTCTTTGTTCAAGCCGCTGACCATAAGACATTAAAACAGCGGGCAGGAGATCAGACTTAACTTTTTTATCGTCCTTAACGTCTTTTAATTGTTCTCCCAGCATCAGATAGATATTATCCGTCTGTGCTTGTGTTATGTTTTCCTTCTTTATCATCTCATCCATGCTCTGACATAAACATGCGGTACCAGGCGTCATTTCTATTTTTTTTTAAGCGCCTCCGTAGCGTCTGACCGTCTCTTTTTAGTTTGTTCAGCAGTACCCGGCGACTGAGCTGAGGCGGTTTTTCCGCGCTTGGGCGCGGGGAGGTGAAGCGGGTCTTTTAGCCTGTTGTTACGTTTAGAACCTGCCTTACCGGTTTCTTGACTGACATTAAGTTGTCCCGGATCTCGCTTTGCGGGAGGCTTTGCTCTGACACCCGATGCCCCGCGCCGGGCTTCTGTTTTTACTCTGCTTTTCGAATCGTTAACCTTGACCGGAGTAGCATTCGTAACATAAGAATCAGGAACATAATAAGGTCTTTTATCCGCCGCCGCTGTTGTAACCTTACATTTACTCCTTTTAGCTGCCGGAAGCTTAACAACGCTCTTTTTTACTGGTTTTTTTGCTTTTACCGGAGGCGCTTCTCCCGTTTTTCCGAAACTCGGAATATATGACAAGTCAGCGCTATCAGGCTCAGATTTAACTCTCTTTCGGGTTTTGACTTTAACTTCCGCATCCTTTACGACACCGGCCTTCTGAGTGTTAAGGGCTGAAGCCTGTTTATCTGTTAATCTTTAGGCGGCTGAAGCGGGTTCAGAAGGGAAGTTACTGCGCTGCTGAGTAATATAAGCCTGTATCTGAGCCTGTAAAGCCAGAGATTCCTGATGATAGACATCGAACAGATTTTGACAAACCGCTGTTTTAATCATATAAGAAGGCTTTTAACTGGTTGAGAATAATGATTCTATGCTAATACACTGCGATTAAAGGATAACTTAAGATTAGCGATTGTTAATAAAGGAACGCTTTTAAGAAAAAAGAGCCTCACCGCCGCCGGGAAAAAGCAAGCGCGCCTGCGCAAGTCGCCCGCGTTGAACGCAAAGGAAATCAGAAATCAAAACCCGCGTTAAACTTGTAACGAAAGTCGGCATTAAACTTCAGTTGAATCGAGGTCATGTGGCCGCCCGGGATCATTTTGCCGCGCCGCGCGAATATAGAAAAATCCCGGGACGTGTCCGCAGGGCAGCCGAAGTTGATTTTCGCTTTCATCTTTTTCCCGCGGTCAAACGACGGCAAAATAACAACAATAGTCAAATCAAATCGTATCTATTATGATAAATAACCATTCTTTTTGTAAAAAAAGAGCGTCGTGTTCAGGGAATAACACATAAGCGATCAGCTCAACTGAACCGATACGGCAAGCGGCAAGTACAGATGCGCAATAACGTGATATCGAAATCACGGAAAAAATAACAACAAAATGAGGTTACTATGGATTCGGTAAGTAATTTTATATCTCACATTAATGGTGTCGTGTGGGGTATTCCCATGCTGGCGCTGATTCTCGGAGTCGGACTCTTTTTAACCTTCGGCTTGAAACTGATGCCGGTTCTTAAACTGGGAACCGGCTTCAAGCTGATGTGGCAGGGCCGGGTTCCCGGCAAAGATGAGGACGTTAAAGGGGAAATCAGCCCGTTTAACGCTCTGATGACTTCTCTGTCCGCGACGATCGGCACCGGTAACATCGCCGGTGTGGCCACCGCGATATTCTTAGGCGGCCCGGGCGCGCTGTTGTGGATGTGGGTGACCGCGTTGGCGGGGATGGCGACCAAGTACTCCGAAGCGGTACTGGCGGTCAAATTCCGTGAAACCGATGAACATGGCGACCACATCGGCGGCCCGATGTATTACATCAAAAACGGTCTGAAGAGTAAGTGGTCATGGTTAGGCGGCGCGTTCGCGTTATTCGGCTCCGTCGCCGGCTTTGGTATCGGTAACACGGTGCAGGCGAACTCGGTAGCCAGCGCCCTTGAATCAACCTTTGGTGTCTCACCGGTCGTTACCGGTTTAATTCTGATGGTATTGGTCGGCGCCGTGCTTATGGGCGGCATTAAGCGAATCGCTGATGTGGCGGGCAAACTGGTTCCTGTGATGGCGATGTTCTACATCACGGCCGGTATCGCGGTTCTGGCGTTCCACATTTCTGATATTCCAGACGCGTTCTCATTAATCATCAGTTCGGCTTTTACAGGCACCGCGGCGCAGGGCGGCTTCGCCGGCGCGGCGGTCTGGGCGGCGATTCACTTCGGCGTGGCACGCGGCGTATTCTCCAATGAAGCGGGGCTCGGCAGCGCGCCGATCGCTCACGCTTCCGCGCGAACACATAACCCCGTGGCGCAGGGGCTGGTGGCAATGCTCGGTACCTTTATTGATACCCTGATCGTCTGTACCATCACAGGTCTGGCGATTGTGGTTTCCGGCGAGTGGACGTCAGGCGAGACAGGCGCCGCGCTGACAGCAAAAGCGTTCAGCTCAGCGATTCCTTTCGGTGATGATCTGGTTGCCGTCGCGCTGACCCTATTCGCGTTCACTACAATTCTGGGCTGGAGTGTTTACGGCGAGAAGTGTGTGCAATACTTCTTCGGCGTTAAAGCCGTTAAACCTTTCCGTGTTCTGTGGGTCATTATTGTTCCGGTCGGCGCCGCCGGCTCGCTGGAATTCGTCTGGCTGCTGGCGGATACCATGAACGCCATGATGGCGATTCCGAACTTAACCGCGCTCGCGTTACTCAGTCCCGTGGTATTCAAACTGACCCGTGACTATTTTTCAGGTAAGTCCGTGAACCCGGAAAAAGCGGTGGGCGGCGTCCTTGAACCTAAAGGTTCATGATAGGCGCGGGCGTCATGAACCCTTAGGTTAGACACCAATAACATCGCCGCCAGCAAGGCTTGAATTGAATAACAGTGAGCGGTTGTTCCGCCGCTCACTGTTATCAGGCTAAAAAAACCGTTTATTTTTGAACGGGATCAATCCAGTGATTTATTGAAACGCTTGGCGGCGATTAACACGCCGATAAAGGTAAACCCTAACATCCATAAGGTATCAGGCCACATATCAATAACATCAGCGCCGCGTAATACCACACCTCGGATCATCCGCATAAAATGGGTTGCCGGTAAGGCTTCGGCAATCCATTGCGCGGTCAGGGGCATCGCGTCGTAGGAAAACACAAAACCGGACAATAAAATCGACGGCAGCATGATAAAAATGGTCATCTGCATGGCCTGCATCTGTGTCCGCGCGATGGTCGAGAAGATTAACCCCAGGGTCAGACTGGCGGCGATAAAGGTGACGGTAACCAGCAAAATCTGCACAATCGAGCCGTTTACCGGCACATCAAATAAATAATGCCCGGCGCCGAGAATGATCCCGACCTGGATTAACCCCACAAGGATATAAGGCAGGATTTTCGCTATCATTAACTCTACCGGTTGTATCGGCGTGGTGATCAATAACTCGATATTCCCCCGCTCTTTTTCCCTGACTATCGCCGTACTGGTGAACATCACCATGGTCATGGTCAGAATCACGCCCGATAGTCCCGGCACGATACTCACCGCACTGCGTTGATTCGGATTATAGAAGATCGCGATTTCAAAGGTATTTTGCGGACCGCTTATCCGTACCGGGATATCAAAATCAGTTAACGGCATTGTCCGCAATGACTTAAACGCGCCGCTGACCACAGTATCAGAACCGTCCACCAGCCACTGCCCCAGCGTGCGACCTTGCGCGGCGCGCTGCGTTAAATCATCAGGCAATACCAGCACAGCCTGCACCCGGCCCTGACGAATTGCGTCCTGCGCCTCTTTTACCGTCGCGTAATGGTATTTTACGTCAGGAATTTTTGTAGCCTTAACGGTCTCAACTAACTGCCGGCCGAACGCCGACTGACTTTGATCGACAACACCGACCGGAATATTGGTAATTTCAGTGTTAATCGCATAGCCGTACAACAGCAGCTGAAAGGTGGGAATAATGACAATCATCGCCAGTGTGATTCTGTCCCGGAATAACTGTCGAAACTCTTTAAAAATCATCGCGCCGATACGTCGGGTTACCTTCATTGTCTGCCCTCCCCTGTCACCGCGACAAAGACATCCTCAAGACTCGGCCGTGTGATTTCAAGCACGGCGGTCTCAAGTTCGCTAAACCGCGACCTCAACCAGTCGACGGGGTGTTCAATTTTCTTGTTAACCAGCACCCTCAGGCGAACCCCCTGCTGAGCGGCCGATTTAATGTGTTCATCCGTCAGCAACCGGGATTTGATCTGACGTAAATTATCCGCGAGCACCTCAACAACCGTCACTCCGAGCTCATCCATCAGCTTTTCCGGTAAGCCGCTGGCTCTGATGACGCCCGCCTCCATAATGGCGAGATTATGGCAGCGCTCGGCTTCATCCATGTAATGGGTTGAAATTAAAATCGTGGTGCCCTTTTCACATAAATCAAAAAGCTGCTCCCAGAAATCCCGGCGATTTTCAGGATCCACCGCCGAAGTGGGTTCATCCAAAAACAGCAGCTCGGGCTCATGAATGGTGGCCGCCGCTAACGCCAGTCGTTGTTTCTGTCCGCCGCTCATCCCGCTCACACGTTTACTTTTAAGATCTTCCAGGCCGAAGGTCTTGAGCTGCTGTCGCAGACGTCCGCTCAGATACGACTCCGCAAGACCGTAAATCCGCCCTATAAATTCGAGATTTTCAACCACGGTAAGATCTTCATATAAAGAAAACTTTTGCGTCATATAGCCGATTTTAGTTTTCAGCTCTTCCGCCTCTTTGGGCACCTTAAGCCCTAAAACTTCAATATCTCCTTCCGTGGGCGCGAGCAGGCCGGTCAGCAATCGGATACTGGTTGATTTTCCGCAGCCGTTGGGACCCAAAAAACCGTAAATTTTCCCTTTAGGGATCATGAGGTTTAAACCGTTAACCGCCGTAAAATCACCGAACTTTTTTACCACTCCTCTGGCTATGATTGCTGATTCCTCATTCATAGCGCCTTCCCCGAACGTTCAACCCGCTTAGGTTCTGTGGTGTTTTTTTTGATTCTCGGCGGTGGCGTAACCCGGATTTTCGTAAGATCAATCTGAACGGGAAGACCGGAAGGCAGGCTCTCGGCGGATTCAGGTAATGTGATTTCCGCTAAATACACTAAACGTGAACGTTCCTGCTCAGTCAGCGCGTAATAAGGAGTAAAGGCCGGATCACGGGAAATTTTGCGCACCGTCCCTAAGAAAGGACGCTTGACACCGTCAACATTGACCAGCACCTGTTTACCCACCACAAAGCCTAAACGCTTTGAGGACGGAACGTAGACTCTGGCGTACGGGGCGTTATCAGCGAGAACCACGGCCACGATTCCGCCGACGGGTACCCGTTCACCGCGTTTATAAGGCAAGCTGTCAAGTACGCCGTTTCGGGTCGCGGTCACGGTTAAATCGGCTAATCGCTGTTGCTCCAGTCGGTACCGGGCCTCGGCCGCGTCCAGCTCGGCTTTCGCCTGATCAATGTCTTCGACTCTGGCACCGGCGGTTAATTTTCTGAAGTCCTGGCTGGCCGAGCTCAGACCGGCTCTGGCGCTGTCCCGGTCGGCTTTGGCGGCATCTAAGTCAGAACGGCTGATCAGCTTACGCTGATAAAGATCTGACACCCGGCGATAGTTTTTCTCGACTTCAACATCTCTCGCCTCGGCATTCTCAACATTCGCTCTGGCAACGGCGATATCCTCGGGACGTTCGCCGTTTGTCAGCTTTAACAGCGCCGCGTTGGCTCTCGCCACATTGGCTCTGGCCTGAGCGGTAATCGCTTTTTGATGGGCGGGATCAAGTCTGACTAACACATCACCAACTTTAACCTGAGCTCCTTCTTTAAAGGGCTGCTGTCGGATGATTTCATTACCGGTCGCCGCAAACGTGATTCGGTCCCGCTCAAGAGTGCCTAGAGCCTGATTGTTATCACCGGAGCAGGACACCAAAAGGAAAATCAAAAGTGAACCGAGCCGTTTCTGCATTTCCGTCTCCTATTTAATGCTGTTTGATCAGTTGCTGGAAAGCCTTAAGTCCCGTCGATAAGTTTTCTCACTTTTCTGAGCCCGTCTTAAGCGCTTTACGGCGTTACTCCTGAAAGACTTCCGGTATTGCCGCGCGCGAGCGCCTTGTCGGGCGCTTAAGCTGAGCACCGGAAATATCGAAAAACTTACCCTCAGGTTATGCCATAAGTCTAGTTAATTTGATCAATTTTTGCGGCATCCTGATGAACGCGCCCGCGGGGATCTGAAAAGGATAAAAACGCTCAGGAAGAGAAACGTCAGTTCCCTATTTATTCAGCTTTAGAACCCGCCCCGCCACCCCGGCCGGGCGTGAGGCGCGTACCAGTAATAATGACAGGCTGATGAAGCTTACGGTCAGCCGATTTACCGGCGATAAAATCGATAACAGCTGATTAAATAAACCAAAAGTACCGCCTGCCAGCATCCGACAAATTGACGGACAAGGCAAGACTTTAATTCCGGGGCAGCCGCGCCGCGGATTTGTTTTAAGTCCCGGCGATAAGTTTTCTCACTTTTCTGACGTCCGTCTTAAGCACTCAGCGGCGTTACTCTTGCCTGAGAGACTGCCGGTATTACCGCGCGCGCCTTGCAGAGCACTTAACCTGAACGCCGAAAATATCGAAAAACTTACAGCCGGGTACTTATATCCGTATCAAAATCATCAAAAATGATAATCTTGTCTTATGACGGATCCGCCGCCGTGTTTTTCAGGAACCCAAAACCGCGGATTATAATTTTTGATAATTCAGTCAGACGGGAGCCGGGAGGAACAACAGGCAAAAAACGTATCACAAAAATCACACATTACGCCGTACAAAGATGAATTATTATTAATCTTTTATTTATTCTCATCTCAGGGCGAACGCACGAATGAATGCAGAACACATTTTTGTGGCTATATAGCCTATAACAATAATCATAATTCCATGATGTCAGGTGTTGCGCCTTTTCAAAAGTGTGACGCAGATCTGATTATGCGTTTACCCTGATTGTCATCCGGTCATGAAAGTCGGATCATTGAATAATAATATCAATATCCTCAGGGAACTTGTAATGAGTTCTTGTGCGTTCCCGATCCCCGGCAGGCCTGTCATCGCCTTCCTCAGACAGACTGTTCACGGTTCTCTCCCGCAAGCGGCGATGACAGCCGGAGCGGCGCTCGGAAGCGGAAAAATATTTTCCGTTAATGACTTACAGTCTTCTGAGCATTGTTCATAAGATTATGGCAGCGGTACAACCAGAAGGGATGGTAAAACAAATACTCGATCAGGTTATCGTCGGGAACAAACTTACGCCGCCTTCAGGCCCGCTGAAATTAGACATCGGCGGTATCACTTACCAGGTTTCCGCTACAAAAAATATGGGTTATTTTTCGGCGCGGTTCATGACTGAGCAAACAGACGCGGCCCGGCGAGAATTACCTTCCCGGGACTCCCGGGACATTGAGACAGAAAAAAAACGCGCGATCGCTCTCGCGGAGAATATACTGAACATCCACTGGCATGCGAGTATCGGAAATAAAAGAGTTTTAAACGAATTACCGTTAAAATACATCAATCCCGACATCACCGGTGCGAACGGCGCCACCCCGCTGATATGCGCCGTCAACTCCGGTTACGCCGCAGTCGTGGAATTATTCCTGCTGCAAGGCGCGAACGTTAACGCCCTTGACAACGACGGCTACTCCCCGTTAAGAAACGCCGCCGCCTTAGGTCATACCGAAATTCTGAAATTACTCCTGCAAAGCGGCGCCGATGTTAACGTCAGTGACAACGTCGGCCGCTCCCCGTTAACAAAAGCCGCTGCCAACGGTCATACCAGAATCGTGGAATTACTCCTGCAAAAAGGCGCGAACGTTAACGTCAGTGACTACTTGGGCCGCTCCCCGTTAATGAGAGCCGTCTCCAACGGTTATACAAAAATCGTGGAATTACTCCTGCAACAAGGCGCTAACGTTGACATCATTGACATCTACGGTCACACCCCGTTAACAAAAGCCGTAACCAACGGTCATACCGAAATCGTGAGATCACTCCTTAGAAACGGCGCCGGCGTTGACACCCGTAACGAAACCGGCTGCACCGAGTTAATACTCACCGCCTCCATCGTTCATACCGGAATCGAAACTGCGAAAATCGCAAAAATCGCGGAATTGCTGCTGCGAAGCGGCGCTGACGTTGACGCCGCTGACAACCACGGCCACACCCCGTTAACAACAGCCGCCGCCAACGGTCATTCAAAAATCGTCGAACTGTTGCTCGATTACGGCGCTGATCCGAATCAGTCCGAAAATACAAAAAGCCCGCTGACCTTTACTATCCGAGAGCTGATAAAAAGTAATGAAGACAACAGAGCAGGACTCATAGAAGCAATGCGGTTACTGTTAGCGAACGGAGCGGATATAACCGGAAAATGGGAAGATGAAGCAAATCCCGGAGCCGGACTGACCATTAAAGATAAAATTGTCCGATTAAGTAAAGATTATGATATCAATAACGTTCTTGAGGCCCTTAATCGTCCCGGATCTGCTCAGGCATCTCGTTTCCCTCATCGTTTGACATTAAAAATGCAGGCCGCAAGGACAGTGATTAATGCCGTAAAAGCAAATAAGCAAAATAAGCCGCTGCCTGAAGCGCTAAAGGCGCTGCCTCTTTCTGACAGCATACGAGAAATGCTCTTGAACAAGTAGGCGGCGATCCCGCGCGTTTACGGGCGAGCTCAGCGGCCGGCAATCCCGCGTTTACAGCATCACCAATCGGCTGACGATAAGTCGGTCATCAAACAAGCCTGATACGCCTTGCTCATACCGGACATCAATCCGCTTTGATACCCTGATTTCGCGAACGTCAAAGATTACGGCTGTCGGTTTTACTGAGCATTTTTTGCCGGTCTCGCATAAAGTTAACCCCCGCCTTTCAGTTAGCGGCCGCCTTTATTATGTCCGGATGCGGTACAAACAAGACCCGCGCAAAATACAGGGTTGAGTATCACTTTGTGCGGGTCACTGAGTACAGATAAAGTTCTTGCCGGGGAGACGGCGGGGCTTAAATCATTAATCAGCCAATTTACCACCGGCGGTTGTGCCGCTCCCTTTCCGGAGGTTCCGGAGACTGGCTCGTCGGTTTTGCTGTCTCCAGCGGTTCCGGAGACTGGCTTCGGCGGTTTTGCTGTGCCCTTTACAGTGGTTCCTGAGACTGACTTCATAAGTTTTGCGGCCTCCTTTCCGGTGGTTCCGGGGACTGTCTTCGCCGGCTCCGCCGGTTTTATTTGTGTTTTTTTGCGCCACTTACGCCATTGACCTTCTACTTCAGGATCTCTTAGACCAAACTCTTTGCCAATTTCTCTAATTGATTTCTTTGCAGTACCGTCGGCTATCTTTTTGAATTCATTCTCCACATTTATTCTTCTTTGTAGTTCTCTTTTTTTTAGTTCAACCGCTAGTTGCGGTGAATGTTTAATTTTAATGATGCGTTTACGCATTGTGAGCGTGCATTGCCCGTACTTGTCAGCCAGTTCTTCAATTGATGAGGGCATATTGCCGGTCTTTTCGAGCTCCTCCATCAGCTCTAATTCTTTTTCTGGTGGTAAAAATACGTGCTTCTTTTCCGAAGCCGGTTCCTTAAATATTTTCATTTTGTTCCTGTACTTATATATCGTGTTTTCGGCTACCCCGTACCTGACAGCCAGTTCGGTATCTGACCGGCGCTCATTTCCGGGCTGATTGAACGCCGACCTCAGTTCTTCTAGTTCCTTTTCTGATAAAACCTTAAGTTGCTTCCTTGGGAGCCTGCTGAGCTCATCCTGGTTGTCATCGGTTTTACGCTTTCTCTTAAGCCCGGCGGGCTCATTGTCCGTCTCCGGCATCGGCGGCTGAGCAGGGCTTAATTTATCAGCTTCGTGCGACGCCTGAACCGGCCGGAGGAAATCAGAAACACCGGCGGCCTGATCTTGTCGCTGAATTGTATGAGCCGTATTTCCCGGTATCATAACCAGATAATTTAAGCCGTTAACCTGAACGGCCTCAGTACAGATATAGCCGCCGGGAATAATCATGTATTGTGATGTTCCGGGATCAGTAGTCTGAATTAGCGGAAATGAAGTCATAAGTTTCCTCCGACGCTGAAGATAGTTTATCTTAAATCCGAATTTACAGTGTTTAGTTTAAGGCGGCGAAACTTACTACTGACTGACTCTTCTGACTGATTCTGAAGAACGCTGAGCATGCCGGGTCTGATAAATTAAAGTACGATCTGTTTGATCGGATCTGTGTAACCCTTGCTGGGGCGGACTGTTAAAGGAAAATCGATTTCAGAGCCCTTTACCCGCCGCGCTATAATTTATTCAAAAGCAGTCTTTTCGGATCCCGGTAAAATTCATAGTGTCCGGTCAGGTTAATAAAACGCCGTGCTACAGGCGGCCGGCGTAAGTCTCCGGCTAGTAAGTTTATAGATATGTTCGGCGTTCAGGTATAAGTGCCCCGCAAGGCGATCCCGCACGGCAATACCGGCGGTCTTTCAGGCAAGAGTAACGCCGTAGAGCGTTTACGACGGGCGTCGAAAAGTGAAAAACTTACAGTCGGGTACTTTTGATTTCATTATTTTTTCTGAAAGCTGAAGCGGTTATCGATACAGTCAAAGAGGTTGTTTCCGCCGATGACCCGCAAACCGGGTTTAATCAGTTTGCCGCGGCATTAAAACATCCGTTACCGGCAAGGGATATAAGCAGCTGACCACAAGCTTATTAAACCTGAATTAATAATAATTAATTAGTAAATATTTCCCGTTTATTCTAAATTCATAACCCTCATTCATTAGCTATTTTTATAAGGATACGTCATGTCTTTAAGTATAACGGGAGCTACGAATATAAACCAAACGCAATTATCTGATATTCAGGCTAACAGCGCACCGAATCCGGTTTTAAAAATAAACGGAGGAAGCTACCTGGTTTCGGCTAAAGAATCAACCGTTCCTTTTACCGTTACCGTAAATTCAACATCTGAACCGGCTGCCCAGTTAAACGCCGGCGCCAGCGGAGGTCATACAAAGACGAGCGCACAATATCGGGTGACGCAATGCTCAGACGACGACCTGTACACCCCTGACAACTCCCCGTTAATGGCCGGCTCCGAAGCAGATGAAAAACATACCGCACAGCAAGGCGCGGATCTCAACACCCGGCATTACATGATGGACACTCCGAGAATGATCGCCGCCGCATTGGGGCAGAGAGAGATAGCGGAACAAATATTTAAGCAAAGACCTTGCCCCCTGACTGAGTGAGGTTGACATATCAAAGCCGGTTCGTAAGGCACTTGTGATCGTTGAAAGACATGCGGAGCGGTTTTGCGGCGCCAGACTTCAACTTACACCAATGCCCGGACGGAAGGATTGAACAGTCTGTTTCAGGCGGCTAGAACTCGGGCCGGAGGGTCTCGTAATACGGGTACATTCATAGCAATGATTTTTATGATTGCCGGTTCTGTATCACAATTACCTAAGGCCTTATCTTGAGAGGGAATTCCGGGGCGCCGGGAACGTCTGACATCAAACAAGCCAAACAGGCCTGATACGCCTTGCCTCAAACCAGACCCGGACATCAATCCGCTTTGATACCCCGATTTCGCGGACATCAAAGATTACGGCTGTCGGTTTTACTGAGCATTTTTTGCCGGTCTCGCATAAAGTTAACCCCGCCTTTCAGTTAGCGGCCGCCTTTATTATGTCCGGATGCGGTATAAAAAAGACCCGCGCAAAATACAGGGTTGAGTATCACTTTGTACGGGTTGCACGGGTCCAATTATGAACCAGTCAATTTACTACCGGCGGTTTTGGTACCTCCTTTCCGGTGGTTCCGGAGACTGACTTCATAAGTTTTGCCGCCTCCTTTCCGGTGGCTCCGGGGACTGTCTTCGGCGGATCCGCCGGTTTTATTCGTGTTCTTTCGCGCCACCTACGCCAACGACCATCTACTTTAGGATCTTTTAGACCAAACTTTTTGCCAATTTCTCTAATTGATTTCTTTGAAGTACCGTCGGCTTTCTTTTTGAATTCATTCTCCACATTTATTCTTTTTTGTAGTTTTCTTTTTAGTTCAACCGCTAGTTGCGGTGATTCTTTAATTTTAGTGATGCGTCTACGTATTGTTTCCGAGGATTGCCCGTACTTGTGAGCCAGTTCTTCAATTGGTGGGCGCATATTGCCGGTCTTTTCGAGCTCCTCCGTCAGCTCTAATTCTCTTTTTGGTGGTAAAAATACAGGCTTCTTTTTCGAAGCCGGTTTCTTAAATTTTGTCATTTTTTTCTTATGCTTATATATCGTGCTTTCGGTTACCCCGAACCTGAGAGCCAGTTTGATATCTGACTGGCGCTCATTTCCGGTCTGATTGAACGCCAACCTCAGTTCTTCTAGTTTCTTTTCTGATAAAGCATTATATTGCTTCCTTGGGAGCCTGCTGAGCTCATCCTGGTTGTCATCGGTTTTACGCTTTCTCTTAAGCCCGGCGGGCTCATTGTCCGTCTCCGGCACCGGCGGCTGAGCGGGGCTTAATTTATCAGCTTCGCTCGACGCCTGAACCGGCCGGTAGAAATCAGAAACACCGGCGGCCTGATCTTGTCGCTGAATTGTATGAGGCGTATTTCCCGGTATTTTAAGCTGATAATTTAAGCCGTTAACCTGAACGGCCTCAGTACAGATATAGCCGCCGGGAATAATCATGTATTGTGATATTCCAGAATCAGTAGTCTGAATTGCTGGAAATGAAGTCATAAGTTTCCTCCGACGCTGAAGCTGGTTTATCTTAAATCTGAATTTATAACTCGATGCTGCAGTTTTTAGAGCTTGATAAAAAATTGATTTAGCTATAGGTCAAACTACTGCTGCGACTCCATGCTAAGGCATCCGAAGCATAATCAGCATCACAACAGCAGTCTGAAGTGTTAGAGTGAACTCAAAGCTTATACTCGTCAAGCAGTTCATTATGTTTATTCGTAGCCTTTCAATTGTTACTCAATTTTTTGATGCATTAAATGTTTCGTTATCCTTGATTAAACCCTCATTAAAATTAACAAGAACTCAAAAAATAGTATTAGGAGCGATGATCACTGGAGTTATCATGACTGAGGCTTTGAACTGGGCAGCTTTTGAACGGAGAAGTTTAGGCGTTTTCAAGTCAACGGGCTTATGCTGGATATTCTACAAAGCTAAAATCCCTTGGCAGTACCTACTTCAAGCGAGTATTTGCAATATATTCAAACATTATCAATTAACAAACGGCCATTTAGATATTGATGATACCCATAAACACCGAGCTAAAAAAACGACTTGTATTGCAGGTGCACATAAAATCAAAGACAAACCGACAGGTGGGTATATCAATGGGCAAGAGCTGATATTCATGGTACTTGTCACCGATACGGTAACCTTTCCAGTTGGGTTTAGGTTTTATACCCCCGATCCGAATCTCGCCATTTGGAGCAAACGGGATAAAGAGCTGCAACGACAAGGTATCGCTAAAAAAGAGCGACCACAAAGACCCATGCCTGACCATGTTAACTATCCGACTAAACAAGCGCTTGCACTAGAAATGCTAAGAGAATTTACCACCGCCTTTCCAAACTTTAAAATCAAGAGCGTATTAGCCGATGCATTATATGGGACTGCTGATTTCATGGATAAAGCTGAAGAAATCACTCATCACGCTCAAATAGTCAGTCAATTAAGAACAAATCAACGAGTGAGCAGCAAGAACTCAAAAGCACGAGTTGATACCTATTTTAATCGTCAAAAAGGTGTTGAACTTCAACTGTCTATTCGCGGTGGTGAAGAGAAGAAAGTCACCATGATGGCTGCGAGGCTATATGTTAATGCGCATAGTAAACGGAGATTTGTTGTGGCGCTAAAATATGAAGGAGAAGAAGAATATCGTTACTTGATCGCTAGCAATATGTCATGGCATCACCATGATATAGCAAGACTTTATACATTAAGGTGGTTAGTAGAGGTTTTTATCCAAGATTGGAAAGCTCATTGCGGTTGGAACAAGTTGAGCAAACAGCAAGGTGTCGATGGTTCGGAGCATGGCCTGATCTTAAGCCTTCTGTGCGAGCATTTACTGTTGCAACATCCTGAGCAGTCTGTCCGGCTTAAAAACAAACACCCTGGGATGCCTGTGGGTTGCCTAATTGAACGCCTAAAAGTTGAAGCGCTTGTTGCTACGATTCAAGAAGTGGTATGTGCCAATGATCCAAATGCAGCATTAGAGAGCTTAATTACGGCACTCCATGATTCCTTACCAGAACGAGACTCTAGCAGGCATATGGCAGGTAGAGATTTAGGTCGTCAGGAAGAAATTCCTTCATTAAAATCCCATGCAAAAACATTTCAGAATATGGGTTATGCTGCATGATTGTCAATTAAGAAAAACTGCAGCATCGAGTATAATGTCTTAGTTTAAGGCGGCGAAACTTACTACTGACTGACTCTTCTGACTGATTCTGAAGAACGCGGAGCATGCCGGGTCTGATAAATTAAAGTACGAGCTGTTTGATCGGATCTGTGTAACCCTTGCTGCGGCGGGCTGTTAAAGGAAAATCGATTTCAGGGCTCTTTACCCGCCGCGCTATAACTTATTCAAAACCAGTCTTTTCGGATCCCGGTAAAATTCATAGTGTCCGGTCAGGTTAATAAAACGCCGTGCTACAGGCGGCCGGTAATCCCGCGCTTACAGCATCACCAAACCGCTGACGATAAGTTTCTTCGCGATTTCGGCGCTCAGATTTGGTGCGATACAAGGCGCGGCGCGGGAAATAGCCGCGGCTGTGTAACCGAAGCCGCAACGCCGCAGCGCGGTAAAGACGGGCATCAGAAAATGCCGGAAAACTTATGGCCGGCTGTTTACAGCCTCATCTTGAGAGTCAATTCCGGGGCGCGGAACGTCGGTCATCAAACAGGCCTGATACGCCTTGCTCATACCGGACATCAATCCGCTTTGATACCCTGATTTCGCGAACATCAAAGATTACGGCTGTTGGTTTTACTGAGCATTTTTTTCCGGTCTCGCATAAAGTCAACCCCGCCTTTCAGCTGGCGGCCGCCTTTATTATGTCCGGATGCGGTACAAACAAGACCCGCGCAAAATACAGGGTTGAGTGTCACTTTGTACGGGTCACTGAGTACGGATAAAGTTCTTGCCGGGGAGGCGGCGGGGGCTTAAATCATTAATCAGCCAATTTACCACCGGCGGTTGTGCCGCTCCCTTTCCGGAGGTTCCGGAGACTGGCTTCGTCGGCTCTGCCGCCCTCTTTCCGGTGGTTCCGGAGACCGGGACTGACTTCATAAGTTTTGCGGCCTCCTTTCCGGTGGTTCCGGGGACTGTCTTCGCCGGTTTTATTTTTGTTCTTTTGAGCCACCTACGCCAACGACTAGTTACTGTAGGAAGTTTTAGACCAAACTGCTCGCCAATTTCTCTAATTGTTTTCTTTGAATTACCGTCGGCTTTCTTCTTGAATTCATTCTCCAGATTTACTTTGTTTTTTAGATCATCCACTCGTTGCGTTGATTCTTTTATTTTATTGATGCGTTTACGTATTGTGCACGAGCATTGCCCGTACTTGTCAGCCATTTCTTCAAATGGCGGGCGCATATTGCCGAACTTTTCGAGCTCCTCAATCTGCTCTAATTCTTTTTCTGGTGGTAAATATATATGCTTCTTTTTCGGAGCCGGTTTCTTACATTCTGTCATTTTGCATCTTTGCTTATATACCGTACTTTCGGCTACCCCGAACCTGAAAGCCAGTTCGGTATCTGACTGGCGCTCATTTTCTGGCTGATTGAACGCCAACCTCAGTTTTTCTTGTTCCTTTTCTGATAAAACCTTAAGTTTCTTCCTTGGGAGCCTGCTGAGCTCATCCTGGTTGTCATCGGTTTTACGCTTTCTCTTAAGCCCGGCGGGCTCATTGTCCGTCTCCGGCATCGGCGGCTGAGCAGGGCTTAATTTATCAGCTTCGCGCGATGCCTGAACCGGCCGGTAGAAATCAGAAACACCGGCAGCATGATCTTGTCGCTGAATTGTATGAGGCGTATTTCCCGGTATCTTAAGCTGATAATTTAAGCCGTTAACCTGAACGGCCTCAGTACCGATATAGCCGCTGGGAATAATCATGTATTGTGATGTTCCGGAATCAGTAGTCTGAATTGGCGGAAATGAAGTCATAAGTTTCCTCCGACGCTGAAGCTGGTTTATCTTAAATCCGAATTTAAAGTGTCTTAGTTTAAGGCGGCGAAACTTACTACTGACTGACTCTTCTGACTGATTCTGAAGGACGCGGAGCATGCCGGGTCTGATAAATTAAAGTACGATCTGTTTGAGCGGGTCTGTGTAACTATTGCTGCGGCGGGCTGTTAAAGGAAAATCGATTTCAGTTCCCTTTACCCGCCGCGCTATAACTTATTCAAAATCTGTCTTTTCGGATCCCGGTAAAATTCATAGTGTCCTGTCAGGTTAATAAAACGCCGTGCTACAGGCTGGGAAGTCCGCGCTTACAGCACACCAAACCGCTGACGATAAGTTTCTCCGCGATTTCGGCGCTCAGATTTGGTGCGATACTAGGCGCGGCGCCGCAGCGCGGTAAAGACGGGCATCAGAAAATGCCGGAAAACTTATGGCCGGCTGTTTACAGCCTTATCTTGAGAGTCAATTCCGGGGCGCGGAACGTCGGTCATCAAACAGGCCTGATACGCCTTGCTCATACCGGACATCAATCCGCTTTGATACCCTGATTTCGCGAACATCAAAGATTACGGCTGTCGGTTTTACAGAGCATTTTTGCCGGTCTCGCATAAAATCAACCCCGCCTTTCAGCTGGCGGACGCCTTTATTATGTCCGGATGCGGTAAACAAGACCCGCGCAAAATACAGGGTTGAGTATCACTTTGTACGGGTCACTGAGTACGGATAAAGTTCTTGCCGGGGAGGCGGCGGGGGCTTAGGGATCTCGCAGTTCATAAGATACCAGTTTAAATTTCAGCACTTCATTTGTCATACCTGCGAAAGCGGACATAAAGCGACTTTTGCAAAATTAACCAGAGAAACCGGACTCCGGCTTTCGCCGGAGTGACGGCATATTTGGTATGAACTCTTCTGCGACGTCCCTTATAAATCATTAATCAGCCAATTTACTATCGGCGGTTGTGCCGCTCCCTTTCCGGAGGTTTCGGAGACTGGCTTCGTCGGTTTTGCCGTCCTCTTTTCAGTGGTTCCGGAGACTGGCTTCGTCGGTTTTGCCGTCCTCTTTTCAGTGGTTCCGGAGACTGGCTTCGTCGGTTTTGCCGCTCCCTTTCCGGTGGTTCCGGGGACTGTCTTCGCCGGCTCCGCCGGTTCTTTTTGTGTTCTTCTGCGCCACATTCTCCAAAGATTCATTATTTCACGTTTGGTTAGATTAAGCTCACCGGCCAGTTGTTTCAATGATTTCTTTTCCTTACCGTCGACTTTCTTTTTGAATTCATTCTCCACATTTATTCTTTCTTGTAGTTTTCTTTTTTGTGCAACCGCTAGTTGCGGTGATCTTTTCATTCTAATGCTGCGTTTACGTATTGAGATTGCGGTTTGATTGAACTGTTGCGCCAGTTCTTCATATGATGGGCGATCATTTTCGGGCTTTTCGAGCACCTCCGTCAGCTCTAATTCTTTTGCTAGTGGTAAACGCACAGACTTTCCTCTCACCTTATATATTCCCATTTTGGTTCTGCGCTTATATACCGTGTTTTCGCATAGCCCGAACTTGATAGCCAGTTCGGTATCTGACTGGCGCTCATTTTCGGGCTTTTCGAGATCCTTCATTAGTTCTATTAGTTGCTTTCCTGTTAAAAATGTTCGCTTCCCTTTTGGCCTGCTGAGCTCATCCTGGTTGTCATCGGTTTTACGCTTCATATTAAGCCCGGCGGGCTCATTGTCCGTCTCCGGCATCGGCGGCTGAGCAGGGCTTAATTTATCAGCTTCGCGCGACGCCTGAACCGGCCGGCGGAAATAAGAAACACCGGCGGCATGATCTTGTCGCTGATTTGTATGAGCCGTATTTCCCGGTGTCTTAAGCTGATAATTTAAGCCGTTATACTGAACGGCCTCAGTACCGATATAGCCGCCGGGAATAATCATGTATTGTGATGTTCCGGAATCAGTAGTCTGAATTGGCGGAAATGAAGTCATAAGTTTTCTCCGACGTTGAGGGTGGTTTATCTTAAATCTCAATTCACAATGTCTTAGTTTAAGGCGGCGGAACTTACTACTGACTGACTCTTCTGACTGAATCTGAAGGACGCGGAGCATGCCGGGTCTGGTAAATTAAAGTACGACCTGTTTGATCGGGTCTGTGTAACCCTTGCTGCGGCTGGCTGTTAAAGGAAAATCGATTTCAGTTCCCTTTACCCGCCGCGCTATAACTTATTCAAAAGCAGTCTTTTCGTATCCCGGTAAAATTCATAGTGTCCGGTCAGGTTAATAAAACGCCGTGCTACAGGCGGCCGGTAATCCCGCGCTTACAGCATCACCAAACCGCTGACGATAAGTTTCTTCGCGATTTCGGCGCTCAGATTTGGTGCGATACAAGGCGCGGCGCGGGAAATAGCCGCGGCTGTGTAACCGAAGCCGCAACGCCGCAGCGCGGTAAAGACGGGCATCAGAAAATGCCGGAAAACTTATGGCCGGCTGTTTACAGCCTCATCTTGAGAGTCAATTCCGGGGCGCGGAACGTCGGTCATCAAACAGGCCTGATACGCCTTGCCTCAAACCAGACCCGGACATCAATCCTCTTTGATACCATAATTTCGCGAACATCAAAGATTACGGCTGTAGGTTTTACTGAGCATTTTTTGCCGGTCTCGCATCAATTTAACCCCCGTCTTTCAGCTGGCGGCCGCCTTTGTTATGTCCGGACGCGGTACAAACAAGACCCGCGCAAAATACAGGGTTGAGTGTCACTTTGTACGGGTTGCACGGGTCCAATTATGAACCAGTCAATTTACTACCGGCGGTTTTGGTACCTCCTTTCCGGTGGTTCCGGAGACTGACTCCATAAGTTTTGCTGCCTCCTTTCCGGTGGTTCCGGGGACTGACTCCATAAGTTTTGCTGCCTCCTTTCCGGTGGTTCCGGGGACTGTCTTCGCCGGCTCCGCCGGTTTTATTTGTGTTTTTTTGATCCACCTCTTCCAACGAGTCTGCATTGCACTAAGTCCTATACCAAACTCTTTGCCAATTTTTCTCAATGATTTTGTATTACAGGCGGCTTTCTTTTTGAATTCATTCTCCACATTTATTCTTTTTTGTAGTTTTCTTTTTAGTTCAACCGCTAGTTGCGGTGATTCTTTAATTTTAGTGATGCGTCTACGTATTGTTTCCGAGGATTGCCCGTACTTGTGAGCCAGTTCTTCAATTGGTAGGCGCATATTGCCGGTCTTTTCGAGCTCCTCCGTCAGCTCTAATTCTCTTTTTGGTGGTAAAAATACAGGCTTCTTTTTCGAAGCCGGTTTCTTAAATTTTGTCATTTTTTTCCTATGCTTATATATCGTGCTTTCGGTTACCCCGAACCTGAGAGCCAGTTTGATATTTGACTGGCGCTCATTTCCGGTCTGATTGAACGCCAACCTCAGTTCTTCTAGTTTCTTTTCTGATAAAGCATTATATTGCTTCCTTGGGAGACTGCTGAGCTCATCCTGGTTGTCATCGGTTTTACGCTTTCTCTTAAGCCCGGCGGGCTCATTGTCCGTCTCCGTCTCCGGCATCGGCGGCTGAGCAGGGCTTAATTTATCAGCTTCGCGCGACGCCTGAACCGGCCGGTGGAAATCAGAAACACCGGCGGCATGATCTTGTCGCTGATTTGTATGAGGCGTATTTCCCGGTGTCTTAAGCTGATAATTTAAGCCGTTATACTGAACGGCCTCAGTACCGATATAGCCGCCGGGAATAATCATGTATTGTGATGTTCCGGAATCAGTAGTCTGAATTGGTGGAGATGAGGTCATGAGTTTCCTCCGACATTTAGGGTGGTTTATCTTAAATCCGAATTTACAGTGTTTAGTTTAAGGCGGCGGAACTTGCTTCTGACTGACTCTTCTGACTGATTCTGAAGGACGCGGAGCATGCCGGGTCTGATAAATTAAAGTACGATCTGTTTAATCGGATCTGTGTAACCCTTGCTGTGGCGGGCTGTCAGAGGGAAATCGATTTCAGGGCTCTTTACCCGCCGCGCTATAATTTATTCAAAAGCAGTCTTTTCGGATCCCGGTAAAATTCATAGTGTCCGGTCAGGTTAATAAAACGCCGTACTACAGGCGGCCGGCGTAAGTTTTGATATATCAGGCTTTCTGCGACGGGCGTCAGAAAAGTGAAAAAACTTACGACCGGGTACTTTTGATTTCATTACTTTATTACTTTTTCCCAAATCTGAAGCGGTTACCGATACAGTAAAAGAGGTTGTTTCTGCCGATGACCCGTAAATTTCATCAATGCCTGTGTGTCACATTTTTCAGGTCGGGAAGCTGATATTTTTTGCTCAGATAACGCTTCTGTATGTCTTTGACCGTGTCCCGGCCAACATGACAGAGCCCGGAGATATCGCTGATAGTGATATTGAGAGCTGAAAGCGATAGTACATAATGCTCAAAACCTTTGGTGTAGCTGAGTATAGGTCGGGGAGCAAAGTGTAACGGCAAAAAACGAGTTACAAAAATCACACATTACGCCGTACAAAGATGAATTATTATTAATCTTTTATTTATTCTCATCTCAGGGCGAACGCACGAATGAATGCAGAACACATTTTTGTGGCTATATAGCCTATAACAATAATCATAATTCCATGATGTCAGGTGTTGCGCCTTTTCAAAAGTGTGACGCAGTTCTGATTATGCGTTTACCCTGATTGTCATCCGGTCATGAAAGTCGGATCATTGAATAATAATATCAATATCCTCAGGGAACTTGTAATGAGTTCTTGTGAGTTCCCGATCCCCGGCAGGCCTGTCATCGCCTTCCTCAGACTGTTCACGGTTCTCTCCCGCAAGCGGCGATGACAGCCGGAACGGCGCTCGGAAGCGGAAAAATATTTTCCGTTAATGACTTACAGTCTTCTGAGCATTGTTCATAAGATTATGGCAGCGGTACAACCAGAAGGGATGGTAAAACAAATACTCGATCAGGTTATCGTCGGGAACAAACTTACGCCGCCTTCAGGCCCGCTGAAATTAGACATCGGCGGTATCACTTACCAGGTTTCCGCTACAGAAAATGATGGTTATTTTTCGGCGCGGTTCATGTCTGAGCAAACAGACGCGGCCCGGCGACAATTACCTTCCCGGGACATTGAGACAGAAAAAAAACGCGCGATCGCTCTTGCGGAGAATATACTGAACATCCACTGGCACGCGAGTATCGGAAATAAAGGAGTTTTAAACGATATACTGAATGTTCAAAGGCATGCGAGTATCGGAAGCAAAAGAGTTTTAAACGAATTACCGTTAAAAAACATCAATCCCGACATCACCGGCGCGAACGGCGCGACCCCGCTGATATGGGCCGCCGCTAACGGTCATACCGAAGTCGTGGAATTACTCCTGCAAAAAGGCGCGAACATTAACGCCCTTGACAACGACGGCCGCTCCCCGTTAATAAACGCCACAGGTCACACTAACGTCGTGAAATTACTCCTGCAAAGCGGCGCAAACGTTAACGTCAGTGACTACTACGGCCACTCTCCGTTAATATATGCCGCCGACTACGGGTATAATACCGAAGTCGTGGAATTACTCCTGAAAAAAGGCGCAAACGTTAACGCCATTGACAACGGCGGCCGCTCCCCGTTAATGAAAGCCGTAATCCGCGGTTATACCGAAATCGTGAAATTACTCCTGCAAAGCGGCGCAAACGTTAACGCCATTGACAACAACGGCTGCTTCCCGTTAATAAACGCCGTCATCAACGGTGATACCGAAGTCGTGGAATTACTCCTGAAAAAAGGAGCAAACGTTAACATCAGTGACAACAACGGCTGCTCCCCGTTAATGAAAGCCATAATCTTCGATTGTACCGATATCGTGAGATTACTCCTTATAAACGGCGCCGACGTTGACAACCGTTACAACGGCTGCTCCCCGTTAATGAAAGCCTTAATCTTGGGTCGTACCGATATCGTGAGATTACTCCTTATAAACGGCGCCGACGTTGACAACCGTTACAACGGCTGCTCCCCGTTAATGAAAGCCTTAATCTTGGGTCGTACCGATATCGTGAGATTACTCCTTATAAACGGCGCCGACGTTGACACCCGTGACGAAACCGGCTGCACCGAGTTAATACTCACCGCCTCCATCGTTCATACCGGAATCGAAACTGCGAAAATCGCGGAAATCGCGGAATTGCTCCTGCGAAGCGGCGCTGACGTTGACGCCGCTGACAACCACGGCAACACCTCGTTAACAACAGCCGCCGCCAACGGCCATTCAAAAATCGTCGAACTGCTGCTCGATTACGGCGCTGATCCGAATCAGTCCGAAAATACAAAAAGCCCGCTGACCTGTACTATCCGCGAGCTGATAAAAAGTAATGAAGACAACAGAGCGGGACTCATAGAAGCAATGGAGTTACTGTTAGCAAGCGGAGCGGATATAACCGGAAAATGGGAGGATGAACCAAATCCCAAGGCCGGACTGACCATTAAAGATAAAATTGTCCTGTTAAGTAATGATTATGATATCAATCCTAAGGCTCTCAATCGTCCCGGATCTGCTCAGGCATCTCGTTTCCCTCATTGTAAGACATTAAAAATGCAGGCCGAAAGGACAGTGATTAATGCCGTAAAAGCAAATAAGCAAAATAGGCCGCTGCCTGAAGCGCTAAAGGCGCTGCCTCTTCCTGACCTCATGCGGGAAAGGCTCTTGAACAAGTAGGTAGGCGGCGCGGTTCCGTTCTTACAGCATCACCAAGCCGCTGACGATAAGTTTCTTCGCGATTTCGGCGCTCAGATTTGGCGCGATACAAGTCGCGGCACCGCAGCGGTAAAGACGGGGATCAGAAAATGCCGGAAAACTTATGGCCGGTTGCTTACAGCCTTATCTTGAGAGGAAATTCCGGGGCGCCGGGAACGTCTGACATCAAACAAGCCTGATACGCCTTGCTCAAACCAGATCCGGACATCAATCCGCTTTGATACCCTAATTTCGCGAACATCAAAGATTAAGGCTGTCGGTTTTACTGAGCATTTTTTGCCGGTCTCGCATAAAGTTAACCCCTGTCTTTCAGCTGGCGGCCGCCTTTATTATGTCCGGACGCGGTACAAACAAGACAAGCACAAAATACAGGGTTGAGTATCACTTTGTACGGGTCAATGAGTACGGATATAAAGTATAAAGTTCTTGCCGGGGAAGCGGCGGGAGCTTCAATTCTAATCATCAAGCAGTCATTTTTTCCACGGTTTTCCTGCCCCCTTTCCAGCGGTTTCGGAGACTGGGACTTACTTCGTCGGCTCTGCCGCCCCCTTTGCAGTGGTTTCGGAGTCTGACTTCCAACTACCGAACATAACCCGCATCCAACTTGGTACCCCCGTCATTGCTGCTCCCTTTGCAGTGGTTTCGGGAACTGACTTCGCCGGCTCTGCCGCCCTATTGTCAAAGATTACGGAGACCGGGGCTGACTTCGCCGGCTCTGCCGCCCTATTGTCAAAGATTACGGAGACCGGGGCTGACTTCGCCGGAACGGCGGTCATCTCCTTGAATTCATTCTCCTGCGTCAGATCTGATTTTTTTTCTGGTGGTAAATACATACACTTTCTTTTCGAAGCCGTTGTCTTAAAATTTTCGAATTTGCCCCTGCGCTTACGTATCGTGCTTTCGGCTTGCCCGTACTTTTCAGACAGTTCGGCATTTGATAGGCGCTCATTTTTGGGCATGCTGAAATCCTTAAACAGTTCTTTTAGCTCCTGTCCTGATAAAAACTTACGTCGCCTCTTTGGGGGCTCTTCTGGCTTGCTGAGCTCATCCTGTTTGTCATCGGGCTTTCTCTTAAGCCCGGCGGGCTCCTCATTGTCCGTCTCCGGCATCGGCGGCTGAGCAGGGCTTAATTTATCAGCTTCGCGAGACGCCTTTTCCGGACGGCGGGAATCAGAAACACCGGCAGCCTGATCTTGTCGCTGATTTGTATGAGGCGTCTCTTCCGGTTTCTTAACCTCATAATCGAAGTCATTAAACTGAACGACCTCCGGTTTTGCTGCTCCCTTTGCAGTGGTTTCGGGAACTGACTTCGCCGGCTCTGCCGGTTTTATTTGTGCTTTTTTTTTGAACCTTTCCCAACGCTTCTCTACTGCTTTTTCGGATAGATTATACTCTTTAGCCAGTAATTTAAGTGATTTCGTTGTCGAACCGTCGTTCATCCTCATCTTGAATTCATTCCCCAGCTTTATAGCTATTCTTAGCTTCTTTTTAAGCTCAAGCACCATTTCCGGTGATCTTTTCATTCTTCTCCAGCGATCATTTATTGCGGACATAGTCTGCCCGAACCTTTGAGACAGTTCTTGTTCTGCTTGTTTTGATAGAAAATCACCGTAGACATTTTCGAGCTCTTCCGTCAGATCTAATTCTTCTTGTGGTTGTAAAAAAACACACTTTTTTTTCTTAGCCGGGTTCGTCGATATTCCCAAATTTTCCCTGTGCCTACGTATCGTGGTTTCTTTTTGATTGAACAAGATAGCCAGTTCGGTATCTGACTTGCGCTTATCTTCGGGCTGGTTGAGCTCCTTCTTCAGCTTTATTAGTTCATCTTCTGATAAAAACTTATATCGCCACCAATTAGGTATCGGGCATTTCTGTTTTGCCGGTGACTGAGACATGCGATCAACCGCGGGTCGGGAAACTTGACCTGACAGCTCATGCCGGGTTTCATCGGTTTTACGCTTTATATTAAGCCCGGCGGGCTCATTGTCCGTCTCCGGCATCGGCGGCTGAGCAGGGCTTAATTTATCAGCTTCGCGCGACGCCTGTTCCGGCCGGAGGAAATCAGAAACACCGGCGGCCTGAACTTGTCGCTGAATTGTATGAGCCGTATTTCCCGGTATCATAACCAGATAATTTAAGCCGTTAACCTGAACGGCCTCAGTACCGATATAGCCGCCGGGAATAATCATGTATTGTGATGTTCCGGAATCAGTAGTTTGAATTGGTGGAAATGAAGTCATAAGTTTCCTCCGACGTTGAAGATGGTTTATCTTAAATCCGAATTTACAATGTCTTAGTTTAAGGCAGCGGAACTTACTTCTAACTGACTCTTCAGGCTGACGTTGAAGGACGGGGAGCATGCCGGGTCTGAAAATAAACGTACGATCTGTTTGAGCGGGTCTGTGTAACCCTTGCTTCGGCGGGCTGTCAGAGGGAAATCGATTTCAGAGTCCTTTACCCGCCGCACTATAACTTATTCAAAATCAGTCTTTTTGCGTCTCGGTAAAATTCATAGTTTCCGGTCAAGTTAATAACTCATGTTACGCACTAACAGCTTTTAGAGTTTGAAGTTCTGTAAAGGCTGTTTTTAATGCTTTTATATACAATTTCGCCCTCAATTGAAATTTATTCATTTTCAGTTTTAAAGCTAAGGTTTCAAGCCTAAATGCACTATAAATTGATAAAAATTGATGATTACTTTGTGTTTTAACTGTATGAGCTGGAGAACGGGTAATTGCCGCATTTGACTTCAGATTTTTATGGAAGAGTTCCACGTTCCATCGTTTTTGATAGACCGCTTGAATGAACTCATCATCACAACTTAAATCACTGCATAACAAGTAAAGCTCGCCTGTACTTCCATCTTTGTTTTTAAAGACTTTCTTGGATAACTGTAACTCAAAATCTACTCCAGATATCCAAACTTTTACAGACTGCTCCTCTTGAAATTTAAGTGTATCAACCCGTTGTGATTTCTTATGTTTCTTATCATCTTCACTCAAAGAAACAAGACGATTAGATTTGCATGCCATGATAAAATCTTTGTGGCATTTGTGTTTGATAAACATCATATTTTCATTTGAACAGAACCAGCTGTCGGCTAGAACATATTTGAATTTAAGTTGGTTTTGGTAACTGATGTGTAAAAGCTCTCTAAAGTCTTCATTTTTAGTTGTTTCAGACATTCTGCGAACTTTCTTAGTCTTCAGATCACAATAGAGAACTGGCTTAGTGATCAACTTGTAAGATACTGGAATTGATACACCTTGGGAGTAGTAAAGACAATTAAGAAGGTTAATCCCCTTAACGGTTCGATTTTTTGTGTGGTCGTAGTGGTATGCGATTAAGTCGCTTTCGTCCGTATAAGGTTTTTCTTCAATCGTATCATCGAAAATAAGAACGGCATCATCTTCTTCGACCTGTCTTACAGTAGATTTAACGATTCCCCAAAGAGTTTTACTGGTGAACTCGTTAGTAGAAAGGAGCCTTGTTACCTGATCATGACTGTAAGCACCATCTAGTACTCCGTCCAGTTGCATTTGTTAGCTTCAGCTCAAGGCAGAGCGTCCAGTTCAAGGTGCAGTGGCGAAGATATACTGGAGTATTTCAAGTCACTGCAACGAAGAAATGGGCGTTCTGCCTTGAGCCCGGAGGGTGATTCGTAAAGCGGCCATCTGGCTGCGTTAGATTTGATTGACGTAGAATAGCTACGCCTGCACAAATCTGCCTTGCATATGGCCGCTTTACGAACCACTGAAAACATCAAATGCAACTGAACGGAGTACTAGTAAGTCTGACATCCCTGTTGCTGTTACCTGTCCAAAGCTAGATAGTTGGTAGTCGCTATACAGCTCTAGCAATTCATCGTTCATAGCATGATTATGCCACTAATTTTGAGGCGGTGCGTAACATGAGTTAATAAAACGCCGTGCTACAGGCGGCCGGCGTAAGTCCCCGGCTAGTAAGTTTTTCGATATGTCCGGCGTTCAGGTTAAGTGCCCCGCAAGGCGCTCCCTCGCGGTAATACCGGCGGTCTTTCAGGCAAGAGTAACACATCTTTCAGATCGGGAAGCTGATATTTTTTGCTCAGATAACGCTTCTGTATGTCTTTGACCGTGTCCCGGCCAGCATGACTGAGCCCGGAGATATCGCTGATAGTGATATTGAGAGCTGAAAGCGACAGTACATACCGCTCAAAACCTTTGGTGTAGCTGAGTTTAGGCCGAGGAGCAAAATGTAACGGCAAAAAACGAGTTTCCTTATAGTCACGACAATGAACCCTTAACCGGCAAAAACTGAGTTACAAAAATCACACATTACGCCCTACAAAGATGAATTATTATTAATCTTTTAGTTATTGTCATCTGAGGGTGAAAGTCGGAACATCGAATAATATCCGTTCAAGATACTTATATTCAGGATACTTATAATGAGTTCTTATGCGTCCCCGGCAATTCGTGCGTGTCAGCGGGCTTGTCATCGTCTTCCCCGGACCGTACGGAATCCTCCGCCGCAAGCGGCGATGACAGCCGGAGCGGCGCTCGGAAGCGGAAAAATTACTCCTGCGACAAGGCGCAAACGTTAACGCCCGTGACAACAGCGGCCGCTCCCCGTTAATGAAAGCCGTACTCAACGGTTATACAAAAATCGCGGAATTACTCCTGCGACAAGGTGCGAACGTTAACGCCATTGACAACAACGGCCGCTCCCCGTTAATGAAAGCCGTAACCTACGGTCATACCGAAATGGTGAGATTACTCCTCAGATACGGCGCCGGCGTTGACACCCGTGACAAAAACGGCTCCACCGGGTTAATACTCGCCGCCGCCATCGTTAGTACCGAAATCGCGGAACTGCTCCTGCAAAGCGGCGCTGACGCTGACGCCGCTGACAACCACGGCCACACCCCGTTAACAACAGCCGCCGCCAACGGCCATTCAAAAATCGTCGAACTGCTGCTCGATTACGGCGCTGATCCGAATCAGTCCGAAAATACAAAAAGCCCGCTGACCTGTATTATCCGCCGGCTGACAAAAGAAACATACAATACATCGGGACGCATAAAAGCACTCATAAAAGCAATGGAGTTATACTGTTAGCAAGCGCAGCGGATATAACCGGAAAATGGGAAGATGAACCAAATCCCGGAACCGGACTGACCATTAAAGATAAAATTGTCCTGTTAAGTAAAGATTATGATATCAATCTTGAGGCCGTCAATCGTCCCGGACCGGTTCAGGCATCTCGTTTCCCTTATCGTATGACATTAAAAATGCAGGCCGAAAGGACACTGATTAATGCCGTAAAAGCAAATAAGCAAAATAGGCCGCTGCCTGAAGCGATAAAGGCGCTGCCTCTTCCTGACCGCATGCGGGAAACGCCCTTGAACAAGCAGGTAGGCGGCGCGGTTCCGTGCTTACAGCATCACCAAGCCGCTGACGATAAGTTTCTTCGCGATTTCGGCGCTCAGATTTGGCGCGATACAAGTCGCGGCACCGCAGCGGTAAAGACGGGCATCAGAAAATGCCGGAAAACTTATGGCCGGCTGCTTACAGCCTTATCTTGAGAGGAAATTCCGGGGCGCCGGGAACGTCTGACATCAAACAAGCCTGATAGCCTTGCTCATACCAGACCCGGACATCAATCCGCTTTGATACCCTAATTTAGCGAACATCAAAGATTAAGGCTGTCGGTTTTACTCAGCATTTTTTGCCGGTCTCGCATAAAGTTAACCCCTGTCTTTCAGTTAGCGGCCGCCTTTATTATGTCCGGACGCGGTACAAACAAGACTCGCACAAAATACAGGATTGAGTATCACTTTGTACGGGTCACTGAGTACGGATATAAAGTATAAAGTTCTTGCCGGGGAGGCGGCGGGGGCTTAAATCATTAATCAGCCAATTTACCACCGGCGGTTGTGCCGCTCCCTTTCCGGAGGTTCCGGAGACTGGCTTCGTCGGCTCTGCCGCCCTCTTTTCAGTGGTTCCGGAGACCGGGACTGACTTCATAAGTTTTGCTGCCTCCTTTCCGCTGATTCCGGGGACTGTCTTCGCCGGCTCCGCCGGTTCTTTTTGTGTTCTTCTGCGCCACCTTCTCCAAAGATTCATTATTTCACGATTGGTTAGATTAAGCTCACCGGCCAGTTGTTTCAATGATTTTTTTTCCTTACCGGCGGCCTTCTCAATGAATTTATTCTCCAGATTTATTATTTTTTGTAGTTCGCTTTTTTGTTTAACCGCTCGTTGCGGTGATTGTTTGATTGTATTGCTGCGAATACGTAGTCGGTACTGAAAAACATAACTTCAAGATTTAAAATGTACGGCATCTGATTTACGCAAAATTCAGAACCGTACCCAAAAGCAACATTTCTTATATTTCGCATCAATTTCACTACAAAATAGTCAAAACTCACCATCTTTTTCGAGCAAAAAGAAAATGGCTAACCACTTTCTCAAGTTCCAGGCACACGCAGCCATTAGAAGGTTTATTGAGTCGCCAACACTGCCCTTTAACCAGTTCTTACACAGCCTAAAATCACTCTTCAAATGCCCGATTACTGGTTCAATTGTTGCCCGTTTTTTACAGAGTTCACTTTTGCGTTTTCTCTTTGCTTGCGAGTCCCGTTTTAATGGCCGACTAGGGATAACAACTTCTTGGTCAACATACTGCATACACCCTTTATAGCCTTTATCTACAACGGCTGTAGTGATTTTACTCTTTCGGTGTTTATGGGCATGGTCAAGTGCAGGCTTAAGCAATTTTGAGTCGTGTTCATGTTTGTCATGACTGGTTACACCAATGATTAATTGACTCTGCTCTGTGAGCACGACAGAAGCCTTTTTACCATACTCGTATGGCTTATGGTCTTTGCCTTTCCCTACGCAGTAAACATCGGGTTCATGAAGACTGTAAATCTTATTTTTATCTTTACGTTGCTGTGTAATGGCTTTTTCATAATTAGTAAAATTCTCTTTTTGTAAATCAAGGACATCTTGTGGAAGTTTGCGTTGTAGCTCCCTTAAAAGCTTACCTGCGATAACACGTAACCTTTTTAACGCTCTTCTGGCTTTGCTTCGATTTTTGGCATGTCTAAAGCTTCGGCAGTCAATGCGTAGCTGTTTGACTTCTTTGACATAAGTACGTCTTTGCTTGATCCCAAATACTTTGGCTAGTTTATTGAGTCGGTTAACCACCTTGATGGCAAGCTTGCTATCTGTCGGATAAGTAATGGCTTTTTCTTGGACGGTTGTATCAACGTACACGGTGTCATCTTCAGCTTTGTCACCGTGTAAAGCCACAGATAATGCAAAGATTTTTTCACAGCCTTTTTCACCGATGCGCTTACGAAAAACACTGAGTTCACTGGCATCACAAGGGCGTGCTGTTTGAAACTCTGTCTCACCACAAAACACTTGAAAATACACGTTCATCAGCCACTCATCGACCAAGGCTTCATCGCTGAGTTTGTAAAGTTGCTTGAGTATTAGCAAACCGCACATCAACCGAATTGGCTTCGCTTTACGACCTAATTTTTTGTATAACGGCTTGAACTCTTCTTCCAACGCTCGCCAATCAAAGGCATTAGCTAAAATGAGTAAAGGGTGAGTTTGCAGAAGTTGGTCTGTGATATTAAACAGACTGGCATGAGGTAAATTTGACGGGCTTTCTTTGAGCATTTTTAGCACCCAAAACGACCAGAAACCATAGGTTAACTATATCATTTCTGGTCGAAATTGAATGTATCAAATAGCTATATTTTATTAGCGATCAGAATGTTAGATGTTTTTCATGACCGACTACGTATTGAGTCCGCGGTTTGATTGAACTTTTGCGCCAGTTCTTCATTTGATGAGCGGTCATTGCCGGTCTTTTCAAGATCATTCATCAGGTCTAATTGTTTTGCTGGTGTTAAATAAGTCTTCTTTTTTTTCAAATCCGGGTTCATAAGTATTCTCATTTTGTTTCTTTGCTTACGTATCGTGGTTTCGGCTTGCCCGAACTTGATAGCCAGTTCGGTATCTGACTGGCGCTCATTTTCGGGCTTTTCGAGATCCTTCATTAGTTCTATTAGTTGCTTTCCTGTTAAAAATGTTCGCTTCCCTTTTGGCCTGCTGAGCTCATCCTGGTTGTCATCGGTTTTACGCTTCATATTAAGCCCGGCGGGCTCATTGTCCGTCTCCGGCATCGGCGGCTGAGCAGGGCTTAATTTATCAGCTTCGCGCGACGCCTGAACCGGCCGGCGGAAATAAGAAACACCGGCGGCATGATCTTGTCGCTGATTTGTATGAGCCGTATTTCCCGGTGTCTTAAGCTGATAATTTAAGCCGTTATACTGAACGGCCTCAGTACCGATATAGCCGCCGGGAATAATCATGTATTGTGATGTTCCGGAATCAGTAGTCTGAATTGGTGGAAATGAAGTCATAAGTTTTCTCCGACGTTGAGGGTGGTTTATCTTAAATCTCAATTCACAATGTCTTAGTTTAAGGCGGCGGAACTTACTACTGACTGACTCTTCTGACTGAATCTGAAGGACGCGGAGCATGCCGGGTCTGGTAAATTAAAGTACGACCTGTTTGATCGGGTCTGTGTAACCCTTGCTGCGGCTGGCTGTTAAAGGAAAATCGATTTCAGTTCCCTTTACCCGCCGCGCTATAACTTATTCAAAAGCAGTCTTTTCGTATCCCGGTAAAATTCATAGTGTCCGGTCAGGTTAATAAAACGCCGTGCTACAGGCGGCCGGTAATCCCGCGCTTACAGCATCACCAAACCGCTGACGATAAGTTTCTTCGCGATTTCGGCGCTCAGATTTGGTGCGATACAAGGCGCGGCGCGGGAAATAGCCGCGGCTGTGTAACCGAAGCCGCAACGCCGCAGCGCGGTAAAGACGGGCATCAGAAAATGCCGGAAAACTTATGGCCGGCTGTTTACAGCCTCATCTTGAGAGTCAATTCCGGGGCGCGGAACGTCGGTCATCAAACAGGCCTGATACGCCTTGCCTCAAACCAGACCCGGACATCAATCCTCTTTGATACCATAATTTCGCGAACATCAAAGATTACGGCTGTAGGTTTTACTGAGCATTTTTTGCCGGTCTCGCATCAATTTAACCCCCGTCTTTCAGTTAGCGGCCGCCTTTGTTATGTCCGGACGCGGTACAAACAAGACCCGCGCAAAATACAGGGTTGAGTGTCACTTTGTACGGGTTGCACGGGTCCAATTATGAACCAGTCAATTTACTACCGGCGGTTTTGGTACCTCCTTTCCGGTGGTTCCGGAGACTGACTCCATAAGTTTTGCTGCCTCCTTTCCGGTGGTTCCGGGGACTGTCTTCGCCGGCTCCGCCGGTTTTATTTGTCTTCTTTTGAGCCACTTACGCCAACGCGACTCTACTACAGTAGATTTTAGACCAAAATTATAGCTAATTTGTCTAATTAATTTCCTTGAAGTACCGTCGGTTATCTTTTTGAATTCATTCTCCAAATTTATTCTTTGTTGTAGTTCGCTTTTTAGTTTAACCGCTAGTTGCGGTGATTCTGTCATTTTAGTGAGGCGTCTACGTATTGCGTGCGAGCTTTGCCCGTACTTGACAGCCAGTTCTTCTAATGGCGGGCGCATATTGCCGATCTTTTCGAGCTCCTCCGTCAGCTTTAATTCTTTTTCTGGTGGTAAAAATACAGGCTTCTTTCTCGAAGCCGGTTCCTTAAAATTTGCCATTTTGCATCTTTGCTTATATATCGTGCTTTCGGTTACCCCGAACCTGAGAGCCAGTTTGCTATCTGAATGGCGCTCATTTCCGGACTGATTTAACTCCCGCCTCAGTTCTGCTAGTTTCTTTTCTGATAAAGCATTATATTTCTTCCTTGGGGGCACGCTGAGCTCATCCTGGTTGTCATCGGTTTTACGCTTCATATTAAGCCCGTTGGGCTCATTGTCCGTCTCCGGCACCGGCGGCTGAGCAGGGCTTAATTTATCAGCTTCGCGCGACGCCTGAACCGGCCGGTGGAAATCAGAAACACCGGCGGCCTGATCTTGTCTCTGAATTGTATGAGGCGTATTTCCCGGTATCTTAAGCTGATAATTTAAGCCGTTAACCTGAACGGCCTCAGTACCGATATAGCCGCTGGGAATAATCATGTATTGTGATGTTCCGGAATCAGTAGTCTGAATTGGCGGGAATGAAGTCATAAGTTTTCTCCTACGCTGAAGATAGTTTATCTTAAATCCGAATTTACAGTGTTTAGTTTAAGGCGGCGGAACTTACTACTGACTGACTCTTCTGACTGATATCTGAAGGACGCGGAGCATGCCGGTCTGATAAATTAAAGTACGATCTGTTTGATCGGATCTGTGTAACCCTTGCTGTGGCGGGCTGTCAGAGGGAAATCGATTTCAGGGCTCTTTACCCGCCGCGCTATAACTTATTCAAAATCAGTCTTTTCGGATCCCGGTAAAATTCATAGTTTCCGGTCAGGTTAATAAAACGCCGTGCTACAGGCGGCCGGCGTAAGTTTTGATATATAAGGCTTTATTCGACGGGCGTCAGAAAAGTGAAAAAACTTACGGTCGGGTACTTTTGATTTCATTACTTTATTACTTTTTCTGAAATCTGAAGCGGTTACCGATACAGTAAAAGAGGTTGTTTCTGCCGATGACCCGTAAATTTCATCAATGCCTGTGTGTCACATTTTTCAGGTCGGGAAGCTGATATTTTTTGCTCAGATAACGCTTCTGTATGTCTTTGACCGTGTCCCGGCCAACATGACAGAGCCCGGAGATATCGCTGATAGTGATATTGAGAGCTGAAAGCGATAGTACATAATGCTCAAAACCTTTGGTGTAGCTGAGTATAGGTCGGGGAGCAAAGTGTAACGGCAAAAAACGAGTCACAAAAATCACACATTACGCCGTACAAAGATGAATTATTATTAATCTTTTATTTATTGTCATCTGAGGTTGAAAGTCGGATGATTAAATAATATCCGCTCAGGGAACTTGTAATGGATTCTTACGCCTCCCCGGCGATGCGTGCGTGTCAGCCGGCTCATCATCGTCTTCCCCGGACTATACGTAATCCTCCGTCGCAAGCGGTGATGACAGCCGGAGCGGCGCTCGGAAGCGGAAAAATATTTTCCGTTAATGACTTACAGTCTTCTGAGCATTGTTCATAAGGTTATGGCAGCGTTACAACCAGAAAGGATGATAAAACAAATACTCGATCAGGTTATCGTCGGGAACAAACTTACGCCGCCTTCAGGACCGCTGAAATTAGACATCGGCGGTATCACTTACCAGGTTTCCGCTACAAAAAATGATGGTTATTTTTCGGCGCGGTTCATGACTGAGCAAACAGACGCGGCCCGGCGAGAATTACCTTCCCGGGACTCCCGTGACATTGAGACAGAAAAAAAACGCGCGATCGCTCTCGCGGAGAATATACTGAACATCCACCGGCACGCGCATATCGGAAACAAAAGAGTTTTAAACGAATTGCCGTTAAAATACATTAATCCCGACATCACCGGCGCGGGCGGCGCCACCCCGCTGATAGGGGCCGCCGCCAACGGTCATACCGAAGTCGCGGAATTACTCCTGCAACAAGGCGCGAACGTTAACGCCCGTGACAACAACGGCCGCTCCCCGTTAATAAACGCCGCTGCTTTCGGTCATACCGAAGTCGCGGAATTACTCCTGCAAAGCGGCGCGAACGTTAACATCAGTGACAACCAAGGCTTCTCCCCGTTAATAAGAGCTGTATTCTACGGTTATACCGATATCGTGAGATTACTCCTTGGAAACGGCGCCGGCGCTGACACCCTTAACAAAAACGGCCTCTCCCTGATAATAGAGGCCGCCACCTTCGGTAAAACCGAAATCGCGGAATTGCTCCTGCGAAGCGGCGCTGACGTTGACGCCGCTGACAACCACGGCCACACCCCGTTAACAACAGCCGCCGCCAACGGTCATTCAAAAATCGTCGAACTGCTGCTCGATTACGGCGCTGATCCGAATCAGTCCGAAAATACAAAAAGCCCGCTGACCTGTACTATCCGCGAGCTGATAAAAAGTAATGAAGACAACAGAGCGGGACTCATAGAAGCAATGCGGTTACTGTTAGCGAACGGAGCGGATATAACCGGAAAATGGGAAGATGAAGCAAATCCCGGAGCCGGACTGACCATTAAAGATAAAATTGTCCGATTAAGTAAAGATTATGATATCAATAACGTTCTTGAGGCCGTTAATCGTCCCGGGCCTGCTCAGGTATCTCGTTTCCCTCATCGTTTGACATTAAAAATGCAGGCCCGAAGGACAGTGATCAATGCCGTAAAAGCAAATAAGCAAAATAAGCCGCTGCCTGAAGCGCTAATGGCGCTGCCTCTTTCTGACGGCATACGAGAAATGCTCTTGAACAAGTAGGCGGCGCGATCCCGCGCGTTTACGGGCGAGCTCAGCGGCCGGCAATCCCGCGCTTACAGCATCACCAATCGGCTGACGATAAGTCGGTCATCAAACAAGCCTGATACGCCTTGCTCATACCGGACAACAATCCGCTTTGATACCCTGATTTCGCGAACATCAAAGATTACGGCTGTAGGTTTTACTGAGCATTTTTTGCCGGTCTCGCATAAAGTTAACCCCAGTCTTTCAGCTGGCGGCCGCCTTTATTATGCCCGGATGCGGTAAACAAGACCCGCGCAAAATACAGGGTTGAGTATCACTTTGTACGGTTCACTGAGTACGGATAAAGTTCTTGCCGGGGAGGCGGCGGGGGCTTAAATCATTAATCAGCCAATTTACCACCGGCGGTTGTGCCGCTCCCTTGCCGGAGGTTCCGGAGACTGGCTTCGGCGGTTTTGCTGCCTCCTTGGTGGTTCCGGGGACTGGCTTCGTCGGTTTTACCGCTCCCTTTCCGGTGGTTCCGGGGACTGACTTCGGCGGTTTTGCCGGTTTTTTTTGTTTATTTTCGTGCCACCTTCGCCAACGATTCTTTACTGCAGGATAGGTTAGATTAGACTCACCGGCCAGTTGTCTCAATGATTTCATTGCCGTTCCGGCGACCCTCTTCATGAATTCATTCTCCAGATTTACTTTGTTTTTTAGTTTAACCTCTAGTTGCGGTGATTTTCTCATTCTACTGATGCGATGATATATCGTGCTCTCGGATTGCCCGTAACTTTGAGCCAGTTCTTTTACTGGGCGCATATTGCCGGTCATTTTGAGCTCCTCCGTCAGCTCTAATTCTCTTTTCGGTGGTAAACGTACAAGCTTTTTTTTCGAAGCCGGTTTCTTAAATATTCCCGTTTTGTTCCTTTGCTTACGTATCTTGTTTTCGGGCTTATCGGACTCCAACCTCATTTCTTCTGGTTCCTCTTTTGATAAAGGATTATGTCGCTTCTTTGGGCTCTCTAGCTCATCCTGGTTGTCATCGGTTTTACGCTTTATATTAAGCCCGGCGGGCTCATTGTCCGTCTCCGGCATCGGCGGCTGAGCAGGGCTTAATTTATCAGCTTCGCGCGACGCCTGTTCCGGCCGGAGGAAATCAGAAACACCGGCGGCCTGATCTTGTCGCTGAATTGTATGAGCCGTATTTCCCGGTATCTGAAGCTGATAATTTAAGCCGTTATACTGAACGGCCTCAGTACCGATATAGCCGCTGGGAATAATCATGTATTGTGATGTTCCGGGATCAGTAGTCTGAATTAGCGGAAATGAAGTCATAAGTTTCCTCCGACGCTGAAGCTGGTTTATCTTAAATCTGAATTTACAGTATGTTAGTTTAAGGCGGCGGAACTTACTACTGACTGACTCTTCTGACTGATATCTGAAGGACGCGGAGCATGCCGGTCTGATAAATTAAAGTACGATCTGTTTAATCGGATCTGTGTAACCCTTGCTGGGGCGGACTGTTAAAGGAAAATCGATTTCAGAGCCCTTTACCCGCCGCGCTATAATTTATTCAAAAGCAGTCTTTTCGGATCCCGGTAAAATTCATAGTTTCCGGTCAGGTTAATAAAACGCCGTGCTACAGGCGGACGGCGTAAGTTTTGATATATAAGGCTTTATTCGACGGGCGTCAGAAAAGTGAAAAAACTTACGGTCGGGTACTTTTGATTTCATTACTTTATTACTTTTTCTCAAATCTGAAGCGGTTACCGATACAGTAAAAGAGGTTGTTTCTGCCGATGACCCGTAAATTTCATCAATGCCTGTGTGTCACATTTTTCAGGTCGGGAAGCTGATATTTTTTGCTCAGATAACGCTTCTGTATGTCTTTGACCGTGTCCCGGCCAACATGACAGAGCCCGGAGATATCGCTGATAGTGATATTGAGAGCTGAAAGCGATAGTACATAATGCTCAAAACCTTTGGTGTAGCTGAGTTTAGGTCGGGGAGCAAAGTGTAACGGCAAAAAACGAGTTACAAAAATCACACATTACGCCGTACAAAGATGAATTATTATTAATCTTTTATTTATTGTCATCTGAGGTTGAAAGTCGGATGATTAAACAATATCCGCTCAGGGAACTTGTAATGGATTCTTACGCCTCCCCGGCGATGCGTGCGTGTCAGCGGGCTCATCATCGTCTTCCCCGGACTATACGTAATCCTCCGCCGCAAGCGGTGATAACAGCCGGAGCGGCGCTCGGAAGAGGAAAAATATTTTCCGTTAATGACTTACAGTCTTCTGAGCATTGTTCATAAGGCTATGGCAGCGTTACAACCAGAAGGGATGGTAAAACAAATACTCGATCAGGTTATCGTCGGGAATAAACTTACGCCGCCTTCAGACCCGCTGAAATTAGACATCGGCGGTATCACTTACCAGGTTTCCGCTACAAAAAATAAGGATTATTTTTCGGTGCGGTTCATGACTGAGAAAACAGGCCCGACCAGGCGAAGATTACCTTTATACGGCATTAAAATTAGAATTGAAAAACACCAAACAGGCCGTCTTGTATCGGATATACTGAATATCCACCGGCATGCGGTTGACGGAAACAACAAAGTTTTAAAAGAATTGATATCAAAAAACATCAATCCCGACATCACCGACGCGGACGGCTCCACCCCGCTGATGCTCGCCGCCGCTGAAGGCCATACCGAAACCGTGAGATTACTCCTGCAACAAGGCGCCGACCTAGGCGCCCGTGACAACGACGGCCGCTGTGCGTTAATGCAAGCCGTAATCAACGGTCAGATTGAAATTGTGAAACTCTTCCTGCAACAAGGCGTCGACGTTAACCCCGCTGACCGCAGCGGCCTCAACCCGTTAACAGGCGCCGCCGCCTCCGGCCAGATCGAAATCGTGAAACTCTTCCTGCAAAACGTCACCGGCGTTTACGTCCGTCAACGCAGCCGCGGCGCCATGTTAATAGCCGCCGCCGCCTCCGGTCAGACCGAAACCGCGGGTTTTCTCCTTCGGGCAGACACCGCCGTTAACGCCGGTATCCACAGCCGCCGCGACGCATTAATGATCGCCGCCGCCGAAGGTCATACCGCAATCGTGGCATTACTCCTTCAAAACGGCGCCGAACTTGACGCACGTGACGCCTTTGACTGGACCCCGCTAATGAACGCCGCCGCCAAAGGTCAGACCGAAACCGCAATATTACTCCTGCAAAAAGGCGCAAACGTTAACGCCCGTAACACCAGATGCCACACCGCGTTAATGATCGCCGCCGCCGAAGGTCATACCGCAATCGTGGCAGTACTCCTTCAAAACGGCGCCGAACTTGACGCCCGTGACGCCTTTGAATGGACCCCGTTAATGAACGCCGCCGCCAAAGGTCATACCGAAGTCGCGGAATTACTCCTGCAACAAGGCGCGAACGTTAACGCCCGTAACACCGGATGCCACACTGCGTTAATGAGCGCCGCCGCCAAAGGTCATTCCCAAATCGTGGCATTACTCCTTCAAAATGGCGCAAACGTTAACGTCAGTGACAACTGCGGCTGGACCCCGTTAATGAGCGCCGCCGCCAAAGGTTATACCGAAGTCGTGGAATTACTTCTGCAAAAAGGCGCAAACGTTAACGTCAGTGACAACGACGGCCGCTCCCCGTTAATGAATACCTTAATCTTGGGTCGTACCGATATGGTGAGATTACTCCTTATAAACGGCGCCGACGTTGACAACCGTTACAACGGCTGCTCTCCGTTAATGAAAGCCTTAATCTTGGGTCGTACCGATATCGTGAGATTACTCCTTATAAACGGCGCCGGCGTTGACAGCCGTGACGAAAACGGCTGCACCGAATTAATACTCACCGCCTCCATCGTTCATACCGGAATCGAAACTGCGAAAATCGCGGAAATCGCGGAATTGCTCCTGCGAAGCGGCGCTGACGTTGACGCCGCTGACAACCAAGGCCACACCCCGTTAACAACAGCCGCCGCCAACGGTCATTCAAAAATCGTCGAACTGCTGCTCGATTACGGCGCTGATCCGAATCAGTCCGAAAATACAAAAAGCCCGCTGACCTGTACTATCCGCGAGCTGATAAAAAGTAATGAACACAACAGGGCGGGACTCATAGAAGCAATGGAGTTACTGTTAGCGAACGGAGCGGATATAACCGGAAAATGGGAAGATGAAGCAAATCCCGGAGCCGGACTGACCATTAAAGATAAAATTGTCCGATTAAGTAAAGATTATGATATCAATAACGTTCTTGAGGCCGTTAATCGTCCCGGATCTGCTCAGGTATCTCGTTTCCCTCATCGTTTGACATTAAAAATGCAGGCCCGAAGGACAGTGATCAATGCCGTAAAAGCAAATAAGCAAAATAAGCCGCTGCCTGAAGCGCTAATGGCGCTGCCTCTTTCTGACAGCATACGAGAAATGCTCTTGAACAAGTAGGCGGCGCGATCCCGCGCGTTTACGGGCGAGCTCAGCGGCCGGCAATCCCGCGCTTACAGCATCACCAATCGGCTGACGATAAGTCGGTCATCAAACAGGCCTGATACGCCTTGCTCATACCGGACATTAATCCGCTTTGATACCCTGATTTCGCGAACATCAAAGATTACGGCTGTCGGTTTTACTGAGCATTTTTTGCCGGTCTCGCATAAAGTCAACCCCCGCCTTTCAGTTAGCGGCCGCCTTTATTATGTCCGGACGCGGTACAAACAAGACAAGCACAAAATACAAAATTGAGTATCACTTTGTACGGGTCAATGAGTACGGATAAAGTTTTTGCCGGGGAGGCGGCGGGGCTTAGGGATCTCGCAGTTCATAAGATACCAGTTTAAATTTCAGCGCTTCATTTGTTATACCTGCGAAAGCGGACATAAAGCGACTTTTGCAAAATTAACCAGAGAAACCGGACTCCGGCTTTCGCCGGAGTGACGGCATATTTGGTATGAACTCTTCTGCGACGTCCCTTATAAATCATTAATCAGCCAATTTACTATCGGCGGTTGTGCTGCTCCCTTTCCGGAGGTTCCGGAGACTGGCTTCGTCGGTTTTGCTGCCTCCTTTCCGGTGGTTGCGGGGACTGACTTCGGCGGTTTTGCCGTCCTCTTTTCAGTGGGTTCGGAGACCGGGACTGGCTTCGTCGGTTTTGCTGCCTCCTTTCCGGTGGTTGCGGGGACTGGCTTCGGCGGTTTTGCCGTCCTCTTTTCAGTGGTTTCGGAGACCGGGACTGACTTCATAAGTTTTGCTGCCTCCTTTCCGGTGGTTCCGGGGACTGTCTTCGCCGGCTCCGCCGGTTTTATTTGTCTTCTTTTGAGCCACTTACGCCAACGCGACTCTACTACAGTAGATTTTAGACCAAAATTATAGCTAATTTGTCTAATTAATTTCCTTGAAGTACCGTCGGTTATCTTTTTGAATTCATTCTCCAAATTTATTCTTTGTTGTAGTTCGCTTTTTAGTTTAACCGCTAGTTGCGGTGATTCTGTCATTTTAGTGAGGCGTCTACGTATTGCGTACGAGCTTTGCCCGTACTTGACAGCCAGTTTTTCTAATGGCGGGCGCATATTGCCGATCTTTTCGAGCTCCTCCATCAGCTTTAATTCTTTTTCTGGTGGTAAAAATACAGGCTTCTTTCTCGAAGCCGGTTCCTTAAAATTTGCCATTTTGCATCTTTGCTTATATATCGTGTTTTCGGTTACCCCGAACCTGAGAGCCAGTTTGCTATCTGAATGGCGCTCATTTCCGGACTGATTTAACTCCCGCCTCAGTTCTGCTAGTTTCTTTTCTGATAAAGCATTATATTTCTTCCTTGGGGGCTCGCTGAGCTCATCCTGGTTGTCATCGGTTTTACGCTTCATATTAAGCCCGTTGGGCTCATTGTCCGTCTCCGGCACCGGCGGCTGAGCAGGGCTTAATTTATCAGCTTCGCGCGACGCCTGAACCGGCCGGTGGAAATCAGAAACACCGGCGGCCTGATCTTGTCTCTGAATTGTATGAGGCGTATTTCCCGGTATCTTAAGCTGATAATTTAAGCCGTTAACCTGAACGGCCTCAGTACCGATATAGCCGCTGGGAATAATCATGTATTGTGATGTTCCGGAATCAGTAGTCTGAATTGGCGGGAATGAAGTCATAAGTTTTCTCCTACGCTGAAGATAGTTTATCTTAAATCCGAATTTACAGTGTTTAGTTTAAGGCGGCGGAACTTACTACTGACTGACTCTTCTGACTGATATCTGAAGGACGCGGAGCATGCCGGTCTGATAAATTAAAGTACGATCTGTTTGATCGGATCTGTGTAACCCTTGCTGTGGCGGGCTGTTAAAGGAAAATCGATTTCAGAGCCCTTTACCCGCCGCGCTATAACTTAGGGACGTCGCAGAAGAGTTCATACCAAATATGCCGTCACTCCAGCGAAAGCTGGAGTCCGGTTTCTTTGGTTAATTTTGCAAAAGTCGCTTTATATACCTGCTTTCGCAGGTATGACAAATGAAGTGCTGAAATTTAAATTGGTATCTTATGAACTGCGAGATCCCTTATTCAAAATCAGTCTTTTTGGATCCCGGTAACATTCATAGTTTCCGGTCAAGTTAATAAAACGCCGTGCTACAGGCGGCCGGCGTAAGTCTCCGGCTAGTAAGTTTTTAGATATGTTCGGCGTTCTACGACGGGCGTCAGAAAAGTGAAAAAACTTACAGCCGGGTACTTTGATTTCATTATTTTTTCTGAAATCTGAAGCGGTTACCGATACAGTAAGAGAGGTTGTTTCTGCCGATGACCCGCAAACCGGGTTGAATCAGTTTGCCGCGGCATTAAAAGATCCGTTACCGGCAAGGATATAAGCAGCTGACCACAAGTTTATTAAACCTGATAATACTTCAATCTGATGTCTGTCTTTTAATGTGAGTTGGTTGTATTTAGATTTCACTTCAAACCCTTATTTCACATTGAGGTAAAGAGGTTTACAAGCTTCCTCTCCTCGGTTCTATATTAAAATGTGTCAGTTGCTGTTAGGATCTAAGAGTTAATAATAATTAATTAGTAAATATTTCCCGATTATTCTAAATTCATAACTCTGACTGATTAACTATTATTTATTACTTGAATTCAGGTTATAAGGATACGTCATGTCTTTAAATATACCAGCAGCTACGACAGGAACTACGAATATAAACCAAACGCATTTATCTGATATTCAGGGTAACAGCGCACTGAATCCGGTTTTAGAAATAAACGGAGGAAGTTACCTGGTTTCAGGAAAAGAATCAACCGATCCTTTTCCCATAAATTCAACGGCTGAACCGGCCGCCCCGTTAAACGCCGGCACCGAAGGAGGTCAAAAGAAGAGCGCGCAATATCGGGTGACGCAATGCTCAGACCACCCCGGAAATGAAGATGACATGAAAATAACCCCGTTAATGGCCGCCGACAGAGGAGGTAATACAGAGATAGTGCGAGACCGACTGCGGCAAGGCACGGTTCTCAACACCCTGGGGATCGCCCCGTTCGTGCTCGCTGCCAGCGACGCCGGAGTAAGTGACACAGATTTAGCGAAATGCCTATTGGAAGCAATGCTGATCCTCGACATCCTGAAAGCATTGGATGCAACCCGATAACGGAAGCCGCCGCCAAAGGAGACACAAAGATGGTGCAATTCTTGGCGGAGTCGGGCGCGAACCTCAACGCCGCTGATTTCCGTGGCATCAACTTGTTAATTGCCGCCGCCATGAACGGTCATCGAGAGACCGTGGAATGCTTGGCCAAGTTGGACGCAGACACGTCACAGCTGTCACAGCTACCTTAGAAAGACATGCGGAGCGGTTTTGCTGCGCCGGACTTCAACTTAAACTTGCACCAATGCCCGGACGGAAGGATTAAACAGTCTGTTTCAGGCGGCCGGATCCCGGGCCGGAGGGTATCGTAATACGGGTATATTCATAGCGATGATTTTTATGATTGCCGGTTCTGCGCCAGAACTGCTTAAATCCATATGAAACGACGAAGAGCCGGGTTTACTGACATTTCTGATGCCCGTCTTTACCGCGCTACGGCGTCGCAACTCCGGTTACATAGCTGCGCTGCGCCTTGTAACGCCGGATCTGAGCGCCGAAATGCTGAAGAAACTGATCGTCAGCTGCTTATGACAGGAAGAGAGCCCGGTAAAACGCAAGCGGCGGGAACACTGAAATCTCAAGCGAAAAATTCCGGGATACGGATAATGCTGCGTAATTGTCAGTGAAGAAAAACCGCCGCATCAAGCAAAAGGTTCGCGCGTTTAATCCCAGTAAGTGTTACGCGGCGGTTCAAAAGTGGTTTTTGAGCCGTCACTGTGTAAAACACTTATCTCAGAGGGCGCGCCATCGCCGGCGATTCTGACCAGACCTATTCCGCTATTGTTAACCAGACGGCTGCTGCGGTGACCGTTCGGGCGACGGCCGCGAATCAGCATACGTTTGCGTTTGGTGAATAAGTTAAGCGGTGAAAAATGACCAAACAGCCAGCCGTTAAGACGGTTAAATACCGGCAGCAGTTTTTCCGGGAACTGATTTTTAATGCCGCTGCTGCAAATCTGATAAATATTAGGGCTGCAATGGCGAAAGCGTACGTTCACATCATAAGCGAAAGAGTAATGCACATCGCCGGATAAAATCACAAATTCCTGCGGTGTTTTGCGGTGACTGAAAATGTTAAGCAAGCTGCTGGCGGAGCCTTGGTGAGCCATCCAGTTTTCAGCGTCGACAAGCAATGATAAGCCGCAGTAAGCGGCAATCCGCTGAATGGTTTCGATCAGTTTGACGCCGAACATGGGCGCCGCTGAGACAATAATGACTTTATCCTGCCCCAGCAGTAAATGCTGCGTCTCCATCAGCGCTTCCCAATCCATTAAACCCGAAGGTCTGGCGGGATTGACTTCACTGCGCCAGCGGCGGGTGCGCGTATCAAGCACCACGATTCTCGGTGACGTGTCTAAATGATAATGCCAGCCCTCAAATCGCAATAGCTGATGGATCAGTTCGTCTTGCTTATCGCTGTTCGGCTGTTTGAAAAAGGCGGATAACTCCCGCTGTAAACGGGCGAATTTTTCCGGGGCGTTGCCCATCCCCTGAAACAGGGCGTACCCGATCAGCGCGTTACCGATGATGCGTTTAGAAAACGGATTTTCATAGGCGGCGACTTCCCATCTCGCGCTTAAGTTCCAGTCGTCGGTCACGTCATGATCGTCAAAAATCATATAGGTCGGAATGTGCGCCATCAGGCGCCTGACTTTTGCCAGTCCGTCTTTAAACGTCATCAAGGCGTTATATTCATCAAGCCACTGCTTTTGATGTCCCGGGCTCAGGCCGTCCAGTTTCTCCGGAATATCAACCAAATCCCAAAGCTCCGGTGACCAGATCAACAAATACAGCGCAATCACTTCAGCTAAGCTGACTAAGTGATTGCAAGACAGGCGGGAAGTAAAGACCGGCTGTTTGTGATACCAGCGCAGAAAGTGAAAACCAACCGGAAACTCATTATGCGGCAGCAGCTTACTGTCCCTTAAATACATCAGGCGGCTGTCGTAGGAAATATCTTTACTTGAGGCGATATTGGCGTCAGTGAAATCCTCATGGATCAGGCCGAGCGCTGAAATCACCTGGTTAATCGCATAAAGCACGGGCCCCGCGATATCGTCAATGTAAACCTGATCGCCGCTCATCATTAACAGTGCGGGGCGCTCATCCGCCGCCAGCTGATGCGCAAATTGGTTATCAGCGGTTACCAGCGCGTCTTTGCTTGAGTGATGCGGATTACGGCAGGAGCCGTGCAGTATGCTGTCAACCCGGGATTTCAGCACAAAGTCGGGCGTTTGTGCCGGCGGGTAACTGATTTCTCTCAGCGTTGAAAAAAGCGGTCGGCTGTCACCGCAAAATAGCTCGTAACTGATGATTTTATCCTGCGGCAGCGCCGCGGCCGGTACGACTGAGACTAAATAATGATGTGCCCGCTCACCCAGCTGAACGTGGCCGAGCTGCCGGTCCTCAAGATCAATATCGCGGATCTGATCATCAAAGCGTAACTGTAACCGTAACTCACGCAGGGGGCGAGCGCTGACAAACCAGATGGTTAATTGTCGCTGACCGCAATGTCTTAAAACCGGGCCGCATAAAACGGTTGGTAAGTGCGCCGCTGCTTGAGTATCCATTATTGTCGTTATCGTCTTGAAATCGTTAATGAGTATCTTATCTCAATTAAACGCCGGAAATCTTGTCTGATTTATCGGGTGATATTTTTTTACGGGCAGGCGAAAGTAAGAACCGTCCCGAAATAACCTCCCGGTTTGTTACGTCATGCTTTCTCCGACTGGTATAAGCCATAAATAAACGACAGCGAGACAGGGACGTTATCAGCCTGAAAATCAAAGTTGACCGCGTTAAATCGCTTTAATTGATTTTTATTTATCATTCACCTGAAGCGTGAGCCGCCTGAGAACCTGTTCGTCCGGGCCTTTTCAGGGTTATGAGACAGTTCTTAAGTCAATATCACCGCGGTTTATATTGCATCGGTAATAAAAAGCCGATTATGCTATGGCATCATTAACAACGCAGCAGGTGGAACCCATTATGACAGTCGCAAAAATCGGCGTTGTAACCGTCAGCGATCGCGCCAGCCGGGGCGAATATGAAGATTTATCCGGCCATGCGATCATTGATACGTTAAGTGAATATCTCACGTCAGAGTGGGAGCCGGTATATCAGGTGATCCCGGACGAACAGGCACTCATTGAATCGGCGCTTAAAGATATGGTCGATAATGAACAATGTTCATTAGTGGTTACCACAGGCGGAACAGGACCGGCCGCGCGTGACGTAACTCCTGAGGCTACCGAGGCGGTCTGTGATCGTATGATGCCGGGTTTCGGTGAGCGGATGCGCGCGGAGTCATTAAAGTTTGTGCCGACCGCGATTTTATCCCGTCAGACCGCGGGACTTCGCGGCAGCTCGTTAATTGTAAACCTTCCGGGTAAACCAAAGTCAATTCGTGAATGTTTAGACGCGGTATTCCCGGCGATTCCGTATTGTATCGACTTAACGGGCGGCCCGTTCCTGGAGTGTGATGATTCGGTAATAAAGCCGTTCAGACCAAAAGCAAAATAAGCGGCTGTCCGTTTTTTTCAGATTTTCTTACGCCCGGCTTCAGCGCTGTGCCGTGTTACGGCTCCGGTTACACGGCTCTGAGGCTATGCGCGCCTCTCGGAGCATTTAACCTGAACGCCGAAAATATCGAAAAACTTATGGTCGGGTACTTATGGTCAGCTACTTAAGATATTTTCCCGGGCAAACTCGCCTAATAACCGAGCATGTTTCAGCGGCTGTCATACAACCTCTTCGCACGTTACTTTTCCGTATTTATTTCAAAGGATATAAGTCCGCAAGATTAAAATTTATTAATTTTACTAATAACTAATATTCTGTTTTTATGGATCTAATGCTGGTTATTTAATTAATTTTATTAGATATATTTTTATTATCAGGTAGGTGGGTTATGGTGACATCAAATAACGTTCAATTTAAGCCTGAGCTGATGAATGGTTATATTCTTTTACGGCATCGGCCTGATGAGGCACAAGGCACTGAAATTAACGCGGAGATGTATAAAGTTGTCAGCAGCGCTATTTCCGTTAATCCCAGCCGCCGCTCGTTCGTCAGATTTCTGGTTACCGCAGCTGAAGAGCGGGAAACAGCTGAAGGGCGTGAAATAGCTGAAGGGCGTGAAATAGCTGAAGGGCGGGAAATAAAAGTAGATGACTACTTTGTTCTCATCTCGCGTCAATCCCGGGCAAACAGTTATTTCAGATTTTTTTCAAAAAAATGGTTTGAGTTTGACTATCAGATTTTCAGATGTAAGGAGCGTAAAGCCAGCGCGCCTCTTGCCATATCACAAGCACAAGAGATGCACCGCAAGAACTGCAAATCCGCCGGTTTTTCCCGGCGGGAAACCTCAACTTCTTTTAATACCACATCTGTTTACCTGAGCAGCCCTGTATCGGCGAAAATTAACTCCGCTGATATGTCGTCCGGTTCGTCCACCGGTCTGCTTGCGGTGAAACAATTCGACATGCCGTCACAAACCCCGGTTGAACCGGCGATTCCTGAAGAGGATGAATGCCCGCTGGTTTTGATTGAAGAAGTCACGGGTGAGACCGCGGATAACATTGACGATGATCCCGCCGCTGAAGGCAACTTCCCGGTAATCCAGGATGAAGACTGGGTGCGGACTTTTTTTCAAGCTTCCGCGATACAAGAGATTTCTGAGCAGCATCTTAATCTGATTAAAACATTTTTTGACCAGGTTAATTTAATTTACAGGTTAAATCAGTTCGCGCAGGCCGGAGATTTATTTTCCATAAAACAATCGCTGTCAAAAAACAGTGCCGCCGCTTACGATTATTTAACCTACGCTGATTCAAACGGGTTTACGCCAATTGAGCGTGCGCTGTTAAATCATAAAAAAGATACCTTCACCTGGTTATTTACACAAATGACAGAAGCAATGGACGCCGATAAATTAAATGAATTCAGCGCCGGACTGTGGTTGTTCGTATGCCGTAATGAGTTAGTCCGGGCAGTGCCTTTAGTAAATGACTGTTGCCCGGTTAATGAAATAAAAGCCGCGGATTTTATGTCAAAGCTGATCAGCGAAGTTTTATCTTGTAAAAGCAGTCTGGAGATTTTTGACGGATTTTTCAGGGTCAACCCTGAATGTTTTCATAAAAACGGAGAAAATATTCTGATTGAAATGCTGAAAATTAAAAAGGATTCAAGCCTTATTGTGATGATGGCTAAGACGCTGATTCATAGAGGCTTCAGTAAAATGGTAAACCTAAACGTTTTATCAGCAGCGATAAAATATGACTATCTGGATATCATTGATGCCCTGGAAGATGAAGAAATAAGGCTGAGCCCTGTTTCAGAATCCTGCGGTAAAGATCTTCACCGGATGATCAGGCAGTGCGCGTTAGCTGATATAGAGAACATCCTTCCTGAAACGATTGATTTAAATTATGCTGATGATCAAGGTGATACGCTGCTGCATCTGGCTTTTAAAAAAACGGATTTTGATAATGTAATCTGGCTGCTCAGAAAGCAGGCGGATTATAACTTAACAAATCATTGCGGACTGAAGCCGCTGGCTTTCACATCCACGGCCGTAGCCGGTTATAACCGGCTGTACCAAGAGCTGGTCGGCCGATGGACAGAAAAGCTGAAAGCGCAGGACGCTGAACCGGCGGCTTCAGAAGTCGCTAAGCCGACCTCAGCCGCGGATAAGTATCAGCGTCTGTGTGAATCAGAGTTAAAAGACAATTTTATTTCTGAGTTACATCGTATTTTACCCGGCAATATCAATCAGGCTCTGACTTATGCTTATGAAAATAAAATGTTTTATTTCGCTTACTTATTATTTAAATCAAATCCTGCTCTTGAGTCATCAGACAATTTTCTTGTTAATCAGTTAAAAGAGAAAACTGAACCCGTCAGAACCTTTTTTTTGGTCAGGATCAGCCGGTAACTGAGGAAGACTCCGAAAAATTAACAGAGTTGTACCTGACAGAAAAGTATAAAGTATATTTAGATGATAAAAGCCTGCCGGATGATTTTAAGAACGAAATGAAAAAGCGGCCGATACAGTATATTTATGGCGATTATGTCGTCATATTATGGGGTGATAAAGATATTCAAAATCAGTAGATTGAACAGGATTGTATGCAAAGAAAGACACATGAAAAAGATAACCAGTGCCGTATTATTTTCAGGGCTAACAACTGTCCCGAAATAAAATGCCGCAAGTGATGACCGGGATCATGCCCCTCCGCCGGCGGACGGTCACCGCAATGATGCCGCGAATTCAGAGAATGTTCCGGGAGTTGCGTGAAAAATTAAAACCACAGCGCCCGAAAGCCGGCGCGGATGAATCCGGGCTTTAGTCAGTTCCCGTGTATTTCTGTTATAATGCGCTGCCTTTTTACTTATGCGGCGTGTTTTTACCGGCCGCCCCGGCTACCACAGGTTATCCATGCGAGTTGAATCCACTTTATTTTCCTACAAAAAGTACCGGGCCGAACCCTTCGGCACGGCACCGTTTTTACCTATGTCCGAAAAGGAGATGGCTGAACTTGGCTGGGACAGCTGCGACATTATTCTGGTAACGGGTGACGCTTACGTGGATCATCCGAGTTTCGGCATGGCGGTGATCGGCCGTATGCTGGAGGCGCAGGGATTTCGGGTCGGTATCATCGCCCAGCCGGACTGGAAGAGCAAAGACGCCTTTACGCGGCTGGGCAGACCTAAGCTGTTTTTCGGTGTTACCGCCGGCAATATGGATTCGATGATCAACCGTTATACCGCCGACAGAAAAATTCGTACCGATGACGCTTACACGCCCGATAACGAGGGCGGTAAGCGTCCGGATCGCGCGGTAACGGTTTACACCCAGCGCTGTAAAGAAGCATATAAAAATATTCCCGTGGTCATCGGTGGTATTGAGGCCAGTTTACGCCGCGTCGCGCATTATGATTACTGGTCTGACACGGTACGTCAGAGCGTGATTTTTAACGCCAAAGCCGATATTTTGATTTACGGTAACGCTGAGCGCCCGCTGGCGGAAGTCGCGCACCGGTTCGCCGCCGGGCAGACCGTTGAGCGAATGCAGGATATTCGCGGCACGGCCGTGATCCGAAAAACGGCGTTGCCGGAATGGAAAGGCGTCGACTCAAAAGAAATTGATCAGCTGCGTAAAATTGATCCCATCCCCAACCCTTACGGCGCGGACGACGTCGGCTGTAAAAATTTATCCGGCCCGACGGACAATAAAATCTTCGTTAACGACGCGCCGAAGCCGGTTTCAGTGCAGCCGCCCCGCCCTAAGCCGTGGGAGAAAACCTATGTGTTACTGCCGGATTTTGAGAAGGTAAAAACCGATAAGTTTAAGTACGCGCACGCTTCGCGGATCCTGCATCAGGAGCAAAATCCCGGTTGCGGCCGGGCGTTATTTCAAATGCACGGCGCCCGCGGCGTATGGGTCAACCCGCCGGCGCGGCCGTTAAATACCGATGAAATGGACGCGGTGTTTGACTTACCTTATCAGCGTGTACCGCATCCGTCATACGGCAAAGCCGGGATCCCGGCGTATGACATGATCAAAACCTCGGTCAATATTATGCGCGGCTGCTTCGGCGGTTGCTCGTTCTGCTCGATTACCGAGCACGAGGGACGCATTATTCAAAGTCGCTCGCAAGCGTCGATCATCAGAGAAATCAGAGATATTCAGGAAAAAGTGCCGGGCTTTACCGGCGTGATTTCTGACTTAGGCGGCCCGACGGCTAACATGTACCGCTTAGGCTGCTCCAGCGAGAAAGCGGAAACCACGTGCCGGCGTTTGTCCTGCGTTTTTCCGGGCATTTGCGGTCACCTTGACACCGATCATAAACACACCATTGACCTGTACCGCGCCGCGCGCGCGGTGCCGGGTATCAGAAAGGTGATGATTGCCTCCGGCGTGCGTTATGACCTGGCGACCGAAGATCCGGCTTACGTGAAAGAGCTGGCGCGGCATCATGTGGGCGGCTATTTAAAAATCGCGCCGGAGCATACCGAGGAAGGGCCGCTGAGTAAGATGATGAAGCCGGGCATGGGCTCCTATGACAAGTTCAAGGCGTTGTTTGATAAGTTTTCCCGTGAGGCGGGCAAAGAGCAGTATTTGATCCCGTACTTTATCTCGGCGCATCCGGGCACCGAAGATGAGGATATGCTTAATCTGGCCTTGTGGCTGAAACAGCATAAGTTCAAGTTAGATCAGGTGCAGAATTTCTATCCGTCACCGATGGCCAGCGCGACGACCATTTACCACACCGGACTTAACTCGCTGAAAAACATCAGGCATGACAGTGAGACGGTGCCGGTGCCGAAAAAAGGCCGCACCCGCCGGTTACATAAAACCTTACTGCGTTATCACGATCCGGCGGGCTGGCCGCTTATTCGTGAGGCGCTGCGTAACATGGGGCGTGAAGATTTAATCGGTAACGGCGCGCACCAATTAGTACCAGAAGAAGGTCGTCATGAACGCAATGCCATTGCCAAACAAAAAGGCAAAAAAGCCGGCCCGGGCGAAAAAGGGCTGACACGGTTCAGCGATAATCAGTTTAAAAATAAGCCGGCCGCAAAGCGTAAGCCGCGGTCAGATGAGTCCGGTGACAGACAGGAGACCCGGGGACGCGGCAAATCAAAACCGCGTTCCGGACGCCGGGCGCCGTTTGGTAAGAATAAGCCGTTCAGCGCTGATAAAAAGCAACGCGCCGCGGCGGGAGGATAGAGAGCGGTTATGAGTTTAGTGTGTTCTCATTGCAATAAAACAATTAAAGTCACTAAGATCGCCGAGCGGCGCGGTGAAGGTTTAGCGACTCAGATCCGCTGCTACCATTGTGACGCGTGGCTGGGTAAAAGCGTTAAGGTTGCCAGAATGAAGCTGATCAGCTTTTACGCGTTGATTGGCTTTATCGCCGCGGCTTATTTCATGCCGCAGTTTAAGGCCGCCGCGGTCGTGCCGGGTATTTTTGCCGGTATCGGTCTGATGATCAGCCATTTTATGGATCATTTATTTACCGTTGAAAGACCGCCGCGGCAAGATGTGAGCGCCGGGTCAAAAAATACCGTCAGGGATCCCGCGGCTCAGAGATACCGGTCGGATAATCCTGAAAAACTCAGCTGACCGCTTTAAGGTTAAGCAGTCATAAATCGGGAAGTTATTCCGGGACAGTTCCTGACCTGCCGTAACTCGTTTAAATTTATTTAAAAGACGCGCAACGTCAATTCATTCATCTGAACAGTGAAACGCCGCGGTCTCACAAACCCGCTGAAAGTATCCAGCTGAGCTTTCCGGGATGAAAGATACTGCGCTCTTATGAAATTGTGCATGATAGATATGATTTTTTGTCTCTGGTTCTGGCTTCGGCTTTACCCGTGACTGGTAAATCCGGTGTATCAGTGTCATCAATGCTGTCAGCCGGTTCTTTTTCTTCAATATTCACCGATTCTGTATCAATTTTATGATCCAAAGCGTGTTCTTCAGCATCTAAAAATGAAACAAGCTGATTACACTCCGCGCAGATCACCTTGAAAGCCAGGAGACTTTCTCCAACTTGGTTTTCGATATCTTTACGAGTTAACATTAAAAAGTATGCATCTCTGTTCGCCATTGAATCTTCACACACGGGGCAAATTATCTGTTTAGAATCCATATTTTTAACGCATCCGGCACAGAACAAGTGGTTTCGTTTTCCGCAGTAGCTGACAGTGCCGAACAGCGAAGTACATAAGTAACATTCATTCACTTGTATGTTGTTTATGCCGTCTTGAGGTAAGTCTACATACCAGAGGTGATCATTTAACTTGATCTTATGCCGGTATGTATTTTTTTCAACACCATCCTGAGGTGCATCTTCTAGCGTAACGTCCCTAAGACTTTGCGCTAGAACTGAAAAGTCAGTAGTAGTATTTATCATCTCGCCGCCCGTAATAAGTCAACTTTGTATCCATTATCAATTTTCTCCCGGGGCAAATCCAGAACAGTTAACCATAATTAATCCTCTGTTTATTGTCAGAATAAGTTTAAAGCTTGTCAGCATTTTTCATTTTTTCCTTGCATTATCAGTGCCAGCGATCAAAAATCTTATTCGAATATAGTTCGAATGAGATTTTATTATGTGCCCCGCTCCTAAATATTCCCCGGAACAACAGGCGATCATGATCCGTAACGCCGCTGTCAAGGTTATTGAGGCGTCATCGTTACTGGACTTTAAGATGACCGCCATCGCCGAAGAAGCGGGCTTGTCCGTGGGTTCTTTGTATAAATATGTTCAAACCAAAGAAGACGTCATTATCGCGCTGGCCTGCGAAATGTTTGAAAAATTCTGCGATGTGGCTGAAGCCGTTTACGCGTCGGATCTCAGCATGCCGGAGAAACTGGTGTCATTTATGCTGCTGGAGCCGGAAAAAGCGAACCGTTTCAGTTTTGATCTGGATCTGGAGATCCTGGCCACCAGTGATCCCGTACTCAGACGCTGCTCAGCGCACTGGAAAATCACCATGCTGGAGCTTGAAAACAAGATGGATTCCATGTGCCAGCAAAAAACCCGGGATTGCTTCGGGTCGGGTGACTATCTCGGCGATCTGGATGAAGTGTTTGAAATGTCACTGGGTAACTGGGCGATATCTGTCGGCATGAAGCAAGTGCGCAGCCACATGAAAAATATGAGCAATCATTGCCGCAAAGACGATGAGGCCTGTTTTTCAAGTGACGCGGCGGTAAAAGCGGTGAAAAACTACATCAACGCCTACCGCTGGAAAACCCCGCTTACCGATGAGGGTATCGAAAGAGCGAAACGGAACTTAATCAGACTGGGCTTACGCTGAGCCAGAAAAGCCGTCGGACGCAAAAAAAACAAAAGAGAATTTTTACTGAATGATTCAGTAATGACAACAAGGAAACACATTATGTCAGCCGCAAAGCAGCTCAAAGTCTGGAGCCTGACCCTGATCGCCGTCGCCGCGACAGGCGCGGGGCTTTATTCCTATAAATCATCACAACTCTCGGCGCAAGCGGCGAGGATCATGCCCGAATACCCTGAGTTAGTCGGCGCTGAGCGCGCTCACTATGTCGATTACAAGGAGCTTGTAAGAGTGCCCGCGGAAATTACCGCGCCGGATTCGGTGACGCTCACCAATGAGCTGGCGGGCAAAATCGTCAGGCTCAATTTAAAGCACGGTAGCATGGTAAAAAAAGGGCAGTTATTAATGCAGCTGGATATCAGCGAAGAGCGGGCCGGTCTGAAAACCGCCAGGGCCCGGACTGAACTGGCCAAAGCTGACTTAAAACGTATCCGCGCCCTGCATAAGAAAAAACTCGCGGCGCAAGACGCCCTGGACAGAGCCGTTGCCGAAGTTAAGGTAAGTCAGGCGGAAGTGGAGCGCATTCAGGCGGTGATTGCGAAAAAAACCGTAGTTGCCCCGTTTGACGGCATGTTAGGACTGCATGAATATTCCGTGGGTGAATATTTGGCGGCTAACAGCGAGATCACCAGTCTGGTGGCGAATCAGGGACATCTTTGGGTTGACGTCAGTTTATCACAGACACAAGCGCGTTTATTAACTGACGACACCTTCACTCTGGTTGTTGACGGCCGGGTATTACCTGTTACCGCTGAGGTCATCGCTAAATCGCCGTTAATCGAAACGTCGGCTCGCAGCCTAAGACACCGCGCCTTGTTAAAACCGACAAAGGAATACGTATTCACGCCCGGCGCTTTTGTTGAAGTTTTGGTGAAACAAGGCAACGCCAGGCCGGTGATCCGCCTGCCTAAGCAAGCGATTCTGCGTCAGCAGTCGATGCGTTACGTTTATGTGATGGTTCCGCAAGGCGAAGGGACTTATCGAGCTCAGCGCCGTGATATTAAATTATTCCGGGAAGACGGTGAATACAGCTATATCGCGGACGGCTTAAAAGCAGGTGAGCAAGTGGTGACCACGGGCGCGTTTAAGCTGTTCCCGGATAAGTTAGTCACCACAGGTCAGCAAACCGCGGCGAAGTAAGGAAACAGCATGTCACAACACAGTTATCCGAAACGCGTCACTGACGTGTTTGTCACCCGCCCGATACTGGCGGTGATTCTGTCTTTAGCGTTAGTGCTTATCGGCGGTATCTCGGCGATGAAATTGCCCGTATTGCAGTATCCGCAAATCGAGAGCTCACAATTAGTCATTGATACCATTTACGTCGGCGCGTCGGCGGAGGAAATTCAGGGTTTCGTCACCGAGCCGATAGAGAAAGCGGCGGCGACCATTTCCGGCGTGGATTTCATCAGCTCGCAATCTTCGGCGGGTTCCAGCCAGGTTACCGTGCAGTTGGTTTTAAATGCTGACAGCACCAAAGCGTTAGCGGAGTTAAATACCCGCCTGAGTCAGATCCGCTTTGAGCTGCCTCGGCAGTCGCAGGATCCGAGTATTACCGTGACCCGCGCCGACAGACCGTACGCCTCGTTTTATCTGTGGGCCGACACCAGAGAATTCAGCCGGGCTGAATTGAGCGACTATCTTGAGCGTCAGGTGAACCCGTTGTTAAACGCGCTTGCCGGTGTACAAAGGGTCGGTGTTGAAGGTGGTCGCTCGCCCGCCATGCGTATCTGGCTCGACCCCGGCAAGATGGCGATGCTGAAGGTCAGCAGCGGCGATATTCAGCGGGCGTTACTGCGTAATAACGTGGCCGCCACCATAGGTAACACCAAAAACTCGGTGCAAAGCATCGATCTTGTCGCTAATACGCTGCTGGAAGATAAACCGGCGTTTGAGCAAATCACCATTAAAGAAGTCGATGGTCGCAGCATTAAGTTAGGTGATGTGGCGCAAATCGATTTAAGTGCCGTTGAAGCGACAGCAGAAGCGGGTTTTAGAGATCGTAATTCGGTTTATGTTTCGGTATTTACTCAACCCGGCGCCAATGAGATTGCTATCGGCGACGCGCTTTATAAGCGTTTAGCAACGCTGAATCAGTCGCTGCCGAAAGATCTTAAGCTTAACATGGCTTACGACGCGACCCGCTACATGCGTGACTCGATCCGGGAGGTGTTCACCACTTTGCTGGAAACCGTATTGCTGGTGGGGATTGTCATTCTGCTGATGATGGGCTCGTTCCGCACCGCATTAGTGCCGTTAGTGACCATTCCGATATCAATTTTAGGCGCCGTCGCGGCCATGACGCTGATGGGGTTCTCATTAAACCTGCTGACGCTGTTAGCGATTGTTCTGTCTGTCGGCCTGGTTGTGGATGACGCTATTGTTGTGGTTGAAAACGTGGCTCGTCACATGCGCAGCGGCATGAGCGGTCCTAAAGCGGCGTTGCTCAGCTCCCGCCAGTTATTCACACCGATTATCGGTATGACCATCACTTTGGCCGCTGTGTATGCCCCGATTGGCTTTTTGTCAGGTTTAACCGGCGTACTGTTTAAAGAGTTCGTATTCACGCTGGCGATCGCGGTGCTGATGTCCGGTTTAGTCGCCTTAACCTTATCGCCGATCATGAGCGCCAAAGTGTCACCCGAAGGCGGCAAAGAAGGTAAATTCACTCAATTCATCAATGGCCGTTTTACCCGTCTAGAAGAAATCTACCGTGGTATTTTGACCCGCACCTTTAACTACCGTCCGCAGGTGATTGTGATCGCGCTGTTTATGACCGGCTTAATTGTGCCGATGTATCTGTTCTCAAAATCTGAGCTGGCGCCGACTGAGGATCAGTCAATGATCCAGATGTACATCGAAACACCGCCGGAATCGACGCTGGAATACACCAGCGGCCAGATGCTGAACGTGGCTAAAGCGGCGATGCGAACACCGGACAGTGAGGGCATGTGGCATATCTCATTCCCGACCTTCGGTTTCGGCGGGGTGATTTTTAACCCGGTCGGTGAGCGTGACAAAAGCACTCAGGAACTGCTGGGTCAGATTTACGGCATGTTAGCCCGGTTTCCGCAGGTGACGGCGTTCCCGAATCTGCCCGCGGCGCTGCCGACCTCCGGGCAGTTTGACGTGGAAATGGTGGTGACCTCATCTGTGCCGCAGGCCGAAATGGCGGCTTACGCTCAGCAACTGGTTTACGCGGCCTTCGGCAGCGGTAAATTTATGTTTGCCGATACCGACTTAAAAGTGGATTTACCGCAGATAAGCTTTGCGTTTGATAAAGCTAAAATCGCGGACTTTGGCATGACCATCAGTGACGTCAATGAGCAGTTGTCGTTTCTGCTGTCGGATAACTATACCAACCGCTTTAATTTAGACGGAAAGGCTTACCGGGTCATCGCGCAGGTTGAAGAACGTTTCAGAAAAGATCAGCAGGCGATTTTACAGCTGCAGCTGACTACGCCGTCCGGGGAGCTGATCCCGTTATCAAGCATCGCAACCGTGCGGTCTAAAGCGGCGCCGCGCCAGTTAACCAAATTTGGTCAGCGTAATTCATTCCGAGTGTTCGGCGGCGTTAATGCGGGCAGCACCAAAGAAGAGGGGCTCGCGGCATTAGAGCGGGCGGCGGCGCGGATCCTGCCGGAAGGTTATTCTGTTGATTACGTCGGTGAGTCGCGGCAGTTACGTCAGGAGGGGAATACCCTGATCGGTGTGCTTGGTGTCGCCCTGGTGTTTGTATTCTTTGTATTGGCGATTCAGTTCAACAGCTTCAGAGATCCGTTAGTGGTATTGCTCGGCTCGGTGCCGTTAGCCTTATCCGGGGCGTTATTGCTGTCCTTTATGAACTTCACCACCATTAATATTTACTCGCAAATCGGCCTGATCACCTTGGTGGGCTTAGTGGCGAAAAACGGCATTCTGATCGTCGAGTTCGCCCGACATCTGCAACTGGAAGGCGTGAGCCGAAGCGAGGCGGTGATTCAGGCGGCCGGCGTGCGTTTACGTCCCGTGCTGATGACAACCGCCGCGACGGTTTTAGGGCATTTCCCTCTGGTGCTGGTCACCGGCGCCGGCGCGGCGGCACGTAACAGTATCGGTCTGATTCTGGTGGCGGGTATGATTATCGGTACTTTCTTTACCTTGTTTGTGCTGCCGGTGATTTATTCTTATCTGGCGGCGGAGCACGATAAGAACCCCGAACCCGATCCGCGGGCCGCGTAAATTTTTCAGCAATAAAAAAAGGCCCGGAATCCGGGCCTTTTTGTTAAGCGGTGTTTGGGTTATCCGTCAGTCGGTGTCGGATTCTCGTCAATCAGATAAACTTGATGACCGACAACACCTGTTTTTTCACCGTCAATAATATGCAGTGTTTTAAAGTGAAGCTTGGCGGGAATGTCATCTTCTTTTTCAACACGCTTGATTAATGTCAGGTATAAGTGACGCTTTTTACCGTCTTCCGGTGTGGTGTAAGTCACTTTCGCCGAGTCAGAATCAGCATCATACAAATAGGTCGCGTCAAACTCATACAGTATCGGCGCTCCCATCTCTTTAAAGATTTTTGCCTTACCGGTATTGTTGCCTTCATCGTATTTAGCGAACTCAATTTTACGGATCGGATCTTCGATATGCTTGCTCAGAGTCAGGCGCTGTTCTGATAATTCACTTATCTTAAAGTCCTTCTCATCATGAGACTTACATTGTCTGGCCGCTTCATGATACTGGTCACGAGTCTTCATCGATTTGTCATGAGCCTGCCTTGTCGCCTTGTCTTTCATCAAAGAGTTACCGGCGTGACAAAGTTCCTCGGCGTAAAACTCTTTGTGCTCATGGGTCTTGAATTTCTCAGGATCAACATTATCCAGAAGACTGTTCACTGCGATCGCGTTCAGGCCGTACGGGGTTTCAGGCAGTATCATACCCGCCTGCAGTTCAATACCGTGACGTAACGCTCTGGCATTACCTTCGCCCTGCGCCGCTAAAAACGCGTGCTTGGATGCCATTTTCACCTCACGGCCGAAACTGAGTACTTCTTCCGGCACTGTCACCCGGCAAAGTTCAATAGCATCGCCGTCACTACCGATGGTTTGTGTTTCCCATGTGGTAGCGACGCTGGTCGGGAACTCAGTGATGACGTGTTTAAATTCACCGTCTTCCTGAATCTTCGGTGTTGACTTGAAGAACTTGATGTTACCGCGCTTTTCATCATTCGCTCGCTTGAGCTGAGCTATCAGATAAGTCGAACCGTCCATGCCGACGATGACGCCGTCAACGTTTGCGTTCTCGATATCTTCAGCGGAGCTGAATTCAGGAACGAAAATGTCGTCAAAGCTTTTCGCCAGTTCTTTATTGCCGTCCTGATCCTCTTCGGTGGTCAGTACAAAGTTACACAGCTTTTTCTTGTCGCCGCCGTCAGAGAGAACGGCGAAATAAACGTCATCGTCTGATTTACAGTCGTTGAAATCCGGGATCAGGAATACCTGCTTGTTATTGGTCACCGAGATCCTGTGAACTTTCGAACCTTCGGCAAATTCGGCGTCACCGTCAACTAAGTGCCCCCAGGTTTTGTTAAGTTCCGGGTTTCTCTGCAAGTACATATTTAAAGACTGACCGGAAAGATCATGCAGCTGAGAAGTCGGCGTGCGGCTGACAAAAGTATTATACGGGTTGTTCAGCACGACCCTGCCCGTGTTTAAATCAAACTCTTTCACATCCCACCGGTGCTTAGACTTTTTCCACTCAACGGCGGTAGTGTCAAGAACAAAATGATCCTCAGGTCTTGGCTCTGATGTCGCCTGAAAATAAATATTACCCGACTCGTGTTTGAGGTAGTAATTGGCCAGATGCGTTTTCTCGTTCTCTTTATCGTAGTGAGCTACGCTGCGGGACGGCGCGTGCTCATCGCCTTCAGGATCACCGTAACCGAGCGTGTTAAAACCGTCAGTTGAAATATACTCAGCTAAATTACCCTTCTCACCGGTCATCATGGCTTTGGTGAGCGGTAAAAGCTGTGGCATATGCTCAGGCTTAAGCGTGAATAGATCCTGAATATTCTTCGGCCAGCTGCCGTAATCCATGTCCGCGTAATCTTCGTGCTGCTCATGGAATTTCATCGCTTTTGTGATGAGTTTTTTGCCGGATTCAGTCGTAAGATGATGTAATATCGTGTTGTGCACATCAACTTTCGGATTAATTTCGGTTTCAATTTCAGTGTCGCCGTTCAGATTGAGGTTACCGATATTGATGTTGACTTCGCTTGGTGTCGTAAAGGTTTTCAGCATTTCCTGAATAACGCCGTCAACACGCTTCGAACGTCTTATGCGTTGTCTTTTCTCCGGTGTCGCCTGCGGCGCGGATTGCAGAGTTTCAAAATCGACGTCCGGCGCTTCATGCAGATCGTAAGTGGATTTTAATCTGGCGATATTTTCCGGCGAGGTCGCGGCTGTGCCCGGATTCATCGCGGCCATATGATCAAGCATAGTGGTTAAGCCGGATACAATGCCGTCATCGTAGGGACTGACAAGCGCGTAACCGCATAGGTCTTCATATAACAAACATTCTTCGGGATAGTCATTTATTCTGGCGACAATTTTACCCCGACCTGAATTCGACTTTTTAACCCTGAGCTTGTAATTTCCTCTCGCGTCTACCGCGGATACGGCTTCCGCCTCATCGGCGATCAAGTCGCCGTCAAGATCATAGAATACGGTAGCGTCGGCTACGTCTTCACCCGCGCCGATAATACGCCCCGCTTTTTCAACGGTTTCCTCAGGCTGGACCGGATCGGACGGAATTTGAGGTTCTGATTTTGTTCTGCTGTTATTATCACTGCCGCAGGCCGCTAATAAGGCAAGCGTGACACCGGATAACAGGAAATGTTTAACTTTCATTAAGTCGCTCCTTCTGACTTATCGAGTACGTACAACGTATTACAAATAGATAAACTCGCTGATTAAGCGTAGAAAGGCTTTTTTAATTGTGCAAATCGCGGCCGGAAGAATTAATCTTTGAGGAGCAAAAGTGATTTCGGATGAATCCTTGTTGTTAAATTATTCCGTTATTCTGACGCTGAAAGGTGAGGATTATGCCTGACAAATACCGGGTTTACGCTGGCATAGCCGTACCGGAGCAGAGCCTTAAAGACTGGTATCACACCCTGGCGGAGCTCAGCCCTCATTCAGTGCTCAGACAGCCTCATATCACCCTGGTCTTTATCGGTGATGTAACTTTGGATCAAGTACAGGCGCTGCATGATAGTCTCGGTAAAATCAGATTGCCGCGATTTTCGGTTAACCTGAGGGCAAGCGGGCACTTTAGTGTTAAAAATAAGCATATCGTGTGGGCCGGCGCGGAGCCGGACTCAGCTCTGCTTGAGTTACAACAGCAGATCCGGGAGCAGATAAAGTCCGTTGTCGATATAAAAAGTAACCGCAGCTTCATTCCTCATATCAGTTTGCTCAGGCATCACACCTTTACCGATGCTCAGCTCAAGACTTTTCATGGTTCATTCGCCGGCCATCAGTCGAAATTTAAAGTAACATCGTTCGGTTTATATCGCTCCGTATTGTCAGCCAATGGTGTTAACTATCAGTTGCTTCATGGCTATAGTTTGCTTTGATATAGTCAATAAAAACTTTACATTTCAGAGGTAGCGGGCGCTGTTTATAAATGGCGTGTACCGGTTTCGCCGGCGGGCATTCATGGTGTAAGATTTGAATTAACCACCCTGAAGCTAAAGCGGAGTCCAGCAGCATCTTAGGTTGTAAAATTATGCCGCAGCCCGCCACAGCCGTTTGCTGTAACAACTGCCCTGAATTACTCTGTACCGGCATGCGGTCAGCGTTCATTTGCTGCGGATGTGACTGATTAAACAGAAAGCCTAAACAACGGTGTTGTCTGAGTTCTTGTAAATCTGCCGGCGCTGAATATTGATTCAGATAACCCGGTGAAGCCGCGTAAATCAGCTGATACCCGCCTAAATACCGCGCGTATAAATGAGAATTTTCCAATTCACCGATACGGATAAAAACATCGGCGTCGACCCGCAGCGGATCAACCCGCTGGTTATCGCACATAATATTGAGTTCAATATCAGGATATCGCGTCAGAAATCCCGGCAGCAGAGGAGCCAATACCTGTTCGGCAAAAGTCACCGGCGCGTTAATCCTGACCCGGCCGCCGGGTTTGTGTTGCAGTTGTTGCAGCTGGTTTTCAGTGCTGACGATAGTCCGCTGAATTTGCTTACAGCTCTGATAATAAAGCTGTCCCGCTTCAGTCAGCGATAATCGGCGCGTGGTGCGATTGATTAATGAGGTGCTGAGCTCGTTCTCAAGCGACTTCAGATGTTTACCCACCATGGTGGCGCTGATTCGATGCATATCCGCCGCTTTGATCAGGCTGCCTTTTTCGGCAATGTCGATAAACACTTGCATGCTCTTTAGTTTATCCATACCGCCGATTGTAAACCGTGAGTTGATAAGAGAGGTGCATGATAACGGGTTTATCCGTTAATGTGTCAGTAATACACTGAGGTTTTTGATCAGGTGCGCGATATGTTGTCTGAAAACGGGATCAGAGTTACGGGGATCATCGAAATCAACCAAGACCGGGATATAAATAAGGTGCTGGAAAATATCCAGGTTTTTTGTCAGCAGATGGAATCAGAAGAGGGCTGTCTGTTTGCTCAGGCGAGTCAGAATTTACAGCAACCCCGGCAAGTCATTTTGTGGGAAATTTATCGTGATCAGCAAGCGATAGAAGCCCACTTCAATATGCCTCACACCCAAGCCTTTATTAACTCAAATCAAACCACGTTTATCTCAGGTTGCCAAAGCCGGGCGGTAGGGGAAAAATAATGAAAACATTAACCTGGGGCATTTTAGGCACAAGCTTTATTTCCGGTGAAATGGCCAACGCCGTCGCTAAAGAGGGTCGCAGTAAAGTGATTGCTGCCGCGGGCCGCAATCAGGAAAGACTGGCGGCGCTCGCTCAGCGGCATAGCATTGAAAAGCAATATACGGACTATGACGCGCTGATTAATGACGCTGATATAGACATCATTTACATCGCGCTGCCAAATCATTTGCATCACATTTATATTGAGAAAGCGGCGCGGGCGGGCAAAGCGATCCTGTGCGAAAAATCACTGACGGTAACCCAAAAGCAAACTGAACTCGTACGAAAGGCATTAGCTGAGAATCCGGTATTTTTTGCTGAGGGATTGATGTATCTGCATCATCCGGTGATCAGTAAATTACTGGATTTACTCAAGCAAGGCGTCATCGGTAACATCAGACAAATTAATGCCGGCTACTGCGCGCCCATCAGTGAGTTCGTTAACCCGCGGGGCGGCGGCGCGATTTACAACTTAGGCTGTTACCCCGCGTCCGTTGCTTATCGCTGTATCGAAGCCGCGACTTGCGTTGCCGCTGACAAGTTCGGTATTAACGCCGTTGGCCGTCTGGGTTCTGACGGTAATGTCTGTGAAACCTCGGCAAGTTTAACGTTTGACGACCAAATTCAAGTTCAGCTTCATTGCGCGGAAGATTACGGCATGAAATCAAGTCTGCGGATTTTAGGTGATAAAGGTTACCTGACGTTTGACAGCAACCCTTGGTTACCTCAAGCCGCAAATCAATTACGTTATGCGCTTTATGAACAACAAGAAGTTGAGGTTCAGGTGTCGGCGGACGGTGACGCTTTCTATTATCAGGCGCGGCATATTGTTGACGCGGTTAACCTGCGAAAAACTCAGCCGGAGCGTCCGTGCGCGACATTAAGTGATTCGGTGAATATCATGGACTGGTTAGTTCAGTGGCACGAAAAAGCGCGGCAAAATACAAAGTAACAAAATTGACATTGAATTTATCGATTCTGTTACGTTACACTCTTTGGCTTGAAAAGGGATAACGGAATTTATTTATTTCTCTGACTTCAGAGAATAAGTGCTTAAGTGTGATGCAGCGATTCAGACGGATACAACAATGGACGGCAGTCGGGCTCAGTGCTCTGGTGCTGCTGTTGTCCGTCGCCGCGTCCGCTCACAGTGTTAAACACCTTAATCACAATCTTACCGAGCACTGTACGCTCGCCTTTCATCAGCATCAGTTCGCCGGTGGTCTTTGTGCGTCAGCCCCGAAACTTCCGGTAAAAATTCAGCGGGTCATTACCTGTGAATTTACCGCCGCGGTTTGTGAAACGCCATTTGCGGCGCTTTACCGCAGCCGCGCCCCGCCGGGTTATACATTTTCCTGATTTTACAATTTACTGATTAAAAGATATCAGAGCCGGCTTGCGTCGGCTGACTGCGACTGCGACTGAGTTCTTTGTTGAGCATACAAAGTATTCGCCGTCATAAAGCCTAATGTAAGCGCGTCCGCTTGCGGTGCGTGATGTTCTGATATCTCCGTAGAATAAAAAACTGACTCAATTTTTTCTTGCCGGGACGGCGGTCGTTGAGTCATTGGAGAATGAAAATGAAAACACTGGTTCGTACAACATTATCAGTTTTAGCGGGTGTTCTGGTAACCAGCGCTTACGCGCAAGATAAACCAAGTCTGAACATCAGCGCCGTATTAAACGGTTATTACCAAAGTACAGATCACAAGGTGCTTTCCGAAAAAGAAAAAGGCTTCGGTTTAGGTGAGACTGAACTGGCCTTCAGCGGCGCGATTGATGACGCCTTTTACGGCAAAGTAACCAGCGTTATTGAATCGGCGCATGGCGAAACTGAATTAGAGCTGGAAGAAGCGTTTTTGCAAACCCTTTCTTTACCTTACGGTTTTTCGGTAAGAGCGGGTCGCTTCATGTCTGATATCGGTTATTTAAATAATCAGCATTTGCATACGGATTCATTTGTTGACCGTCCGGCCGTTTATCGTGCTTTTTTAGGCAGTCACTATTTCGATGACGGTGTCCGTTTAGATTACGTTGCGCCAACGGATATCTATTGGGCAATGGGTTTTGAAGCCTTTAAAGGTGAAAAATTACAGTCTGAGTCATTCAGCTCTGAAGAGCATGAAGGTGATGTTAAATCAGTCGGCGCTTACACGTTTTACACTAAATTGGGCGGCGATATCGGTGACAGCAGCTCATGGCAATTGGGCTTAAGCTATTTACGTAATGAAAATGGTCACAGCTTAATTGAAGAACATGGTCACCACGAAGATATGGATCATGACGAGCATGAGCACGAAGATCATGATGTTCACGGTCATGAAGAGCCAGAACACGGCGATGAAGGTCATAGCCATAACGCTGCGTTTACGGGTAAGAATTTATACGGTGCTGACTTTGTCTATAAATGGGCGCCACAAGGTAATTACAAGTATCGAAGCCTGACATTAAGTGGTGAGTACTTCCGTCTAACAGATACTTTCTTAGCTGATGAGGCCGAACACCAACCGGAATTCGATAAAGATCATCAGGGTTGGTACGTAAGCGGCGTATATCAATGGTCACCGAAATGGTCTACTGGTGTTCGTTATGGGCGTATCGACACTTACCCGTTACATGAAGAAGAGTTAGAAAAAGCGAGCCTGAAAGAGACTGAATTTGAAATTGCTTATCATCACAGCCACTTCTCTGTGATCCGTTTGCAATACACACATCAAGATGGTAACGAAATTTTTATGCCAATTGATGACAACAGCATCACGCTTCAATTTAATATGACGTTAGGAGCTCACGGTGCGCATCAGTTCTAAATTATTCTTTGTTTCAGCTCTGCTTGGGCTGAGCAATATGGCAAATGCGTCACTGAACGTATTTGCCTGTGAACCGGAATATGCCGCGCTGACTAAAGAGATTGCACCAGACGCGAATGTATATTCCGCAACTACGGCAATGCAGGATCCGCATCAAATTCAAGCTCGACCAAGTTTGATTGCGAAAATGCGTCGTGCTGATCTTGCTGTGTGTGCCGGAGCTGACTTAGAAATTGGTTGGTTGCCAATGCTACAGCTAAAATCAGCAAACCCAAAAATGCGCAATCATCAGACAGGGTTGTTTTTAGCGGCTGAGCATACTGACACTTTAGATAAACTGGATAAAGTCGATCGCAGTATGGGTGATGTACATGCCAAGGGTAACCCGCATGTGCATTTAGACCCTTATCGCATCCTCGAAATCGGCAAGGCGTTAACCCAAAGATTAGCTCAGCTTGACAGTCATAATGCCCGGCGATATCAAACCAGCTTTAACGCTTTTGAGCAAAAATGGCGGCATGCCGTTAAACGCTGGGAGCGGCGGGCTGAAGGCTTAAAAGGCAAGAAAGTCATCGCTTACCATTCAAGTTTTCGCTACTTATTCGATTGGTTAGATATGGAGCAGGTCGGTGATTTAGAGCCTAAGCCGGGGCTTGCGCCGACCACGGGACATTTAGCTGAGTTATTGAAGCTGACCAGACGGCAGCCCGTCGCCGGTGTGATTGTCGCCTCATATCAGGATGAGCGCGGCGGTCAGTGGTTAGCGAAAAGAGCGGACTTGCCGCTGCTGATATTGCCGCTCTCAGTGGGCGGAAATCAGCAAAGCACAGACCTATACAGGCTTTACGATGACCTGATCAATCAGCTCGCGGGTAAACTCTGATGGATTTAGAGCTGATTATGATCCTGTCGCCGGCCTTCGCGGCCGGCATGCTGGTGCTTTCAACCCATGTATTGCTCGGCCGTCAGGTACTCAAGCGCGGCATTATCTTTATTGATCTTGCCATCGCTCAGGTGGCGGCGTTAGGTGCGATCTTGGCTAAAACCAGTCATCAGCTGGAATCCGTGCCTTATATTCATGTCTGGCTGCCCGCGTTGTTCGCCATTGCCGGCGCGATTGTTATCGCTTTTTTAGCTCAGCGATTTAAGCAGGAGCTGGAGGCCATGATCGGCTGCTTATATGTGCTTTGCGCCGTGGCGGCGATGCTGATTTTGGCGAATGATCCGCACGGCGCCGAGCTGTTAAAGCAGTTAATGTCGGGGCAGATTTTGTGGGTTGACTGGTCGCAGTTAATTTTGCCGGCAGTGGTTTATGCTCTGGTATTGCTCACGCTGCGGCTGAAACCTCAGTTAATGAACGGCGGCGCGTTTTATCTGCTGTTTGCCGTTGTCATAACGCTGTCCGTTGAAATGGTCGGCGTTTACCTGGTATTCAGCAGCCTGATTCTGCCGGCGCTGGCGGTAAACCGTGATGTTGCGGATAAGGCGTTATTTAAAGCTTATGTTGTCGGCTTTGCCGGCTTTGTATCCGGTCTGTCTGTTTCAGCGAGTTGGGACTTACCGAGCGGAGCGACTATCGTGGTCTGCCTGACGCTAACTTCAATCGCTTATCGCAGTTACTCTTCTCTTATATCCAAATAATCTTTGACTTGAATTGCCGGGTAATGGATCTTTGCTTCTGTTATTTAGTGATTTGGAAGATAAATTTTTTTCCAAAACATCTTTCCTCGGAATATCAGCTTCAGATCTAGCCGCTTATGTAAGCTGGTATTCTGCTCTTTTACTTTCTGACGTAATAACAAGATTTGACTTTTTATTCGTCAGCCGATAATCAAGTGAGAAGCCTATGAATATCAGTCGTCGTATGTTTTCTCAGGGAAGTAAAGTCGTCGCAATCGGAGTGCTCGGTCTAATGCTTAACGCATGTAATTCACATCACCACCGTCACCATGACCATCACGACGTAGCAGTCGCGGGTTATGTTTACACGTCAACCAACGGTCAGCGCAGTGATAAAGGCGCGAATAAAGTCCTTCGTCTGACTCGCTATAGTGACGGAACGCTCGGAGATGAGAAGGTCTTTGATACTCACGGAACCGGAGCCGGTGATACCGCAGCCGGCGGTGAGGCCAGAGGGGATTTCGACAGCCAGGACGCGATCAAAATCATCGGCGATTATATGCTGGTCGTGAACGCCGGAAGTAATACCGTCACCGTATTTAAAGTTGATAAAACCAACGGCGATTTAAGCTTTATGGAAAGTGTTGACTCCGGAGGGCAGCTGCCCGTCAGCATTGCCGTCACTAAGAACTCAAGCGTAAACGGGGATTACTGGGTTGTCGTCGCCAATCAGTGGGGAAACCCGAACATACAGGGAACGGTTCTGGATCGAGTCTGTTATCCCCAAAAGGGTTTTTTTAATGATGATTGTACGATTACTGATCCTAAGGAGAAAGATGACGGCAGAAACATCACCTTATTTAATTTTGACAGCAGTAACGGCTCGCTGACCACTGAAAAGGCGTTAAGAACCTATGAGCGTGGTGACGGAGGTCCCGCTGACGCGGTATTTACCGGCGACGGCACTAAATTAGCGGTATCAACCTGGGGCGTGGCTCACATTTCCGCTCAGCCGTCCGCCATGTTACAAATTCCCAGTCATGTTTTCGTGTATGACTTTGATACGGGTACCGGCCAGATTAAAAATACCAATACCGATGACAGGCAGTTTCAGTTCATCCAAGGCGGAATTGCCGCGACGGTCGGGATTAACTGGGCTAAAGACAGCGACACTATTATCCATGCCTCCAATGCCAACCTTACGTATAAACGTAAATTAGAGGGGTATGGTCTGACCGTGCTCAAAGACGCTGACGGCAAGGTAACATTAGATCAGCATTTTGATACCGGCAATCCTGAAATGAACGACGCGGCCTGCTGGTCACTACTGAGCCCGTCCGGTGACCGCGTTTATGTGGCAAGCTTCAGAACCAATGAAGTGACACCCTATACCACCAAACCTGACGGTACCATTGATAAAGCGCTGCCTTACGCGGCCAGAGCGGTAAGCGGTGACCCGGATGATATTAATAACAATCCGGATTTTAAAGATATGTATATCAGTCCGGATAATCACTATTTATATGTGTTAGGCGCTTTTAATACTTACACGGTTAACCGCTTCGCGGTGACTGACGCGGGTCTGAAATATACCGGCCAGTACGTATTCAGCGAAACGGCGGAAGCTCGCGGCAACGCCGGACAATATAATTTCCTGGGATTGACTGGTTTTGACATTAAAAAATAATGCGTGATTCAGATATGAGCCGGCGCGGATAGCGTTGGCTTTTTGTTTGCCCAGCGAAGCTGGCAAACCCGACAGATTGAAAGAAGTCTGTATCACCCTGACTGAGGGGAAGATAATCTGAATGGCAAGGGCGTTGTTGGCTAACGGCAGGGTCTGAAGGAAGCCATAGGAAGTTAGAGGTACACAGCGAAAGCGAACCTGATTCGGCAAGGTAGAGAGGTAAGCGTGCGAAATAGCGCAACGCCATATACTCAGTCAGCTCTATCATGTGATTGAGGGTGGAATTTCTAACAGGGAGCCAGTGCAGTAACTGGGGAAGCCTGACACCAAATCCGGAATCAACCAGAAACTTTTATACAAGAGGAAACTCAAGATAAAAGCTGGTGCGAGGTGGCAGATGAGCCCGTAGTAGTGAGTAAAATCCAGCCGATGAAAGCCAGTAATGGTGTGGAGGGTAAAACTGGATTGACCAGTGATGTAGTTCATTGGCGACATCAATAGCCAAAAGCCTTGATGTCGGCGAAGGGGTGAAGCTTAATTGAAGCTTGTGATGGACAGGATTTTTTTTTCACAGGTATAGAAAATCACTTTAGCGAGTGAGGTAATTCCGACTGGAGCCACTAGGAATAATGGCTCTGGAGACAGAAACCGTACATGGGAGTAATTCAGTTAATATCAAAGTATATTGCCAAGTGCTAGAAGGCTTTGACGCTGAAAGAAATATACCAACTGATGAAAACATGAAACTGAACCCAAACAACGCACACAGAGGAGTCAATGAGAGTTCATTACAGCCTGTACGGTCGCTTACTCAATAAGGAAGCACTGTACGACGGATTTAAGAAAGTTTGGAGAGCCAAAGGCGCTGCTGGTATAGATGAGCAGAGCTTAGAGCAATTCGCTTCAAATCTGAGCAATGAACCTGATAAACTTCTTATCGAACTGGGTAGAAATCCCGAAAGATGACGGCGGAGTGAGAAAGCCTGGTATACCAACAGTTCGAGACCGAATCGTACAACAGTGCCTAAACGATATACTGAGTCCGATATTTGAAGAGCAGTTCCATCCGTCAAGCTATGGATACCGACCTAATAGAAGCTGTCACGATGCCATTAATAAAGCCACGATGTTTATTCGTCAATATGATTTAAAACATGTGGTGGATATGGATTTATCCAAATGCTTTGACTTACTCTACCAAGAGTTAATCTTATCGGGCATAAGCAAAAGGGTAAAAGATGGCAGCATCTTAAAGTTGATAAAATTGTTTCTTGAAAGTGGAGTCATTGTAGAAGGCAACTGGCAAGCAACAGTAACAGGAAGTCCGCAAGGCGGGGTGATCAGACCGCTGATAGCGAACATCTGCCTTGATGCCTTTGACCAAGAGATGAAACGCCGAAACCATCGACTGGTCAGGTATGCCGACGATATCCTGATATTGTGTCGCAGCCGCAAAGGTGCAGAAAACGCCTTGAAGCAAGCGACAAAGCTACTCGAAAAAGACTTAAAGTTGACGGTAAATCGAAGTAAAACCCATATTACGCATAGTGATGATGGGGTAAAGTTTCTCGGAGTAGAGATTGGCAGTAAATACACGACCATCCAATCCAAGAAGCTGAATAGCTTCAAAGCGCAGCTAAAAGCTCTCACTAAGCGCAATGGTGGCAAGCCACTGCAACGAGTGATACAAGAGTTAAATCCGAAATTAAGAGGGTTTAGTCAATACTTTCGAATAGCGAATGTTGGTAGTGAATTCAAGAAACTAGCCACATGGCTAAGACGAAGACTGAGAAGTATTCAACTGCGACTATGGAAAAAACCGAAAAGGTTACATAGGAGACTGAAACAGCTTGGCTTTAAGCCACCATTTAAGTATATCCATATGAGACGGTGGAAGAACTCAAAGAGTCCGCTAGCTCACTATTCGATGCCGAATAAATGGTTTACAGAGATGGGGCTATACAGTCTTGAAGAAGTACGGACGGGCTATGTGCTCAGTACAAAATCTAATGTGTGATTTTATAACTCATTGAAATTGTTTGTTTCGTCATTCCTGCGAAGGCAGGAATCCAGCGTCTTTTTCTTTTTCCGAGCAAAAAGGCACTGGATTCCCGCTTACAACATGCGGGAATGACGGGGGTTGCAAGTTCAGTAGCGTAATTAGATTGCCAACATCTCCTCAAATTTCATTGCATCTCTGCCAAACTCGATATTGAAGTAAGCCCCAATGGTTAAGCTTAATACCTTTCTTCCCATTCGACTGGTTAAGTGCCATAAGTCTCGACAGTTAACATGTTCAATATCAAAATATTTAACAAGTTGCCCTATGGTTGTTTCAACCCTTCTTCGAACATTCATTAGTTGTTTAACCGCCCACTTAGGACGATTATCTTTCATGTTTTTCCGTAATGGAGTTTGTAAGTCAATATCAGCTTCAGAGCAGTCGTTATTGAGTATTGGTCTAATAAGCCCTTTATCACCAATTAAAAGTCCTTTGATATTATTGATGATTTCATAGGCGGCATCACGTTCATCAACATTTGCGGCGGTTAAAGTCAATTCCACAGGGATACCTCTTTCATCTACAAGAAGGTGACCATGAAATCCGTAATACTTCATATCCTTAGAGGCGCAGTAGCCATAACTTGCATATCCCTTAAAACTTTTACATTTTCTGACACGAGTAAGTTTACAAAACTCAATGGGAAACCCATCAATCAAATGAACATCACAAGTATCTGCTCTGAGTTGATGACATAAGTACTGATGAAATAATTGCTTCACTTTCCAAAGGTTACTTGCTTGTCTGGCAAACTGTGAACGAGCAGGTAAATCGGGAAACAAGGGTAACCAATACCCTTTGAAATACTCCCAAATTCCTTTATCTGTGTGATGCCCAGTCCATTCCCCAACAATTTCCATTGTAATTACTTCAGAATCAGTGAGTTTAGGAGCTCTACCACGGGTTCTTAAGGGAGTGGTTATTTCTCTCTGGTAAAAATCATCAACTAAACAGTAAACATAAATGATAAAATCTTCGACAGGCATGATCGTATCCTTCAGATAGGATTTTTTAGAACCAAACATTCTAAGGTATGGTCATGCCTACCAAAAATTAATCACACATCAGGTTACAAAATAATAGAGTACAAATAAAATTAAGCAGGAGCCGTATACGAGACCCGTACGTACGGTTCTGTGAGAGGGATGGGGCATTAACGCCTCACCCTACTCGATTTGTCTTAGATCATGTTTGCAGCGTTCACAACATTTGTCCGAACAATTTTCCGTAGCCTTTCTTAAGTCCGGAAAACTCAGCTGACCCCATGCATTGTAGCTTTCGCGGGTAATTGCAGCTTTCGCGGGTAGAAGAACCGTCCGGGAGCAGGCTTAATCTGTGTTTTTTATGTTAACCGGTTGAGCTTGAAGGGGAAAACCAACCACCATTTTCAGCCCGCCAGCACAAATCGGCCTTCCGGGTTTTGAGCGAATACTTTTTTCTGGAATAAATGATCTCCGGGCACTGGTCTGTTGTTTATGTAATCAAAAAGCGCGTCAATATCAAACATGTCGACAGACTTTACATTACCCGCGGCGATCGTTACCGTATAATGTTCATTTTCGCTCTTACCTCGTCCTTTAATCTCAATACCACCGTCTCTTTCAGAGATTAATTTAGATAATCCGTTTTTGCTTACGACGAGTCTCACCTGTGAATCGCCGAATGTCTTCCGCGCCTTAGCGGAGGAAGAGAAGTTTTCGGCGCCCAGATATAAGGTCACCACGACAGCATTCTCGGGCGTAATCGTATCGCCGGCAACAGGGCATGTCATCGGACGCGTGAAATTTACCGCGGGAGAGTCGAATGCTTCAGCCTGTCTCATTAAGTCCCTTAACCTTAATGATTCCCGGGCGTATGCCTTAGTCATTTGTCCTGCCGCCGCTTCCTTCGCTTCCTTTAATGCTTCCGCTTGCCTTGTCAGCTCCTCAAACCTCTTAAAACTATTTGTTATATGCGCATTTGCTTCACCGAGAAATTCGTTCGCGGCTAAAGTTTTAAGCTCCGGATGCGTTAGCGAGTCTTTATGCTTCATTGATTCCGCCAGCTTCGTAAACTCGTCTGAAAGCCGGCTTTGTCCTTTAATTTCTTTAATCTGCCGCATTATATCTTCATGATCCGCCAGTTCCTCAGCCTTTGTCTTTTCATCCGTCACTGACTGAGCGTTAAGTTGTAGCGAATCGTCATTTAAGTTTATACCTTTCAGCAATTCTGCCTGCCTCCACAACAGCTTAGATAATATGTTGCTCTCTTTTTTATAGATTTCCGCCTGAGCGATGAGTTTTTCAGGGTTGCCTTGTACATCATGCCTTTCATGCATTTCATGCATGCGCGTTAACTCTCGCGCGTGCCTCATGATTTCTTCATGTCTCATTGCCATGGCTCTTCGAGCACATTGTTGTTCAGTTTCTGGCGGTTGCTGCTTTAAATCCGGCTGCGTCTTTAATCTTGCTTGGAAGGCTAAGTTGGATGACATCTCAGGGCAATCCTCCTTAAAAGCCTGTGCCTGCGCGATTAATTCTTCATGACTCATGCCGGCGGCGATTTTTTCTATATTCCATTCCGCAAGCGTACGAAACCTTCTTGCCGCAGCCGGATAGTCTTTATCAGATCTTTTGGCGTCCTCAAATAATTCCGCGTTTTGTTTTAGTTTTTGTGTTGTTTTTGACTCTTTTGTCGCACGCTTTTGCTTTTCCTCGGCCTCGATTGATCGCGCTTCTTCCCTTTTCTGTTTTGCTTTTTGCGGATCTGATTCATCAAGCCGTAGCGCAAACTCCATTAACGCCTTAACTCGATGACTCGTCGTTACCCCGGCCTGCGGTGAGTCCGTCTCATCTTCGGCTTGTCGATTTGCCGGCTTTTGAGCGGTTTCTGCCCGCTCAGCCTCTTTGTGCAACCGCGTTATATTGGTTTGCCCGGTTTTAGGGTCTGTAATGAACCATCCGGTTTTGTCTATCTCTTGTTTCAGTCTTGCCCGTAAATCATTTTCAGCTTTCTCAGTCAGCTTATTCATGAGTTCAGCTTCTTTATTCGTTTTTAAAAGCCTGTCTACAAACTTGCAGATAACCACATGAATTTTATGTATAAACATCCGCTTACGCTTAATAGCGGGATTTTCATTCCTCTGTACCAGCTGTATTTCTACATCACGTTTATCCTTACGAGGAATTATTTTAAAAGTATTTCCTCTGCTATCTCTGAATGTTTTGCCGCTAAGCTGTCCTAAATCGGCTTGGGGATGCCAGGCTTCCTCGCGAAACGTCTTGTACGGACTCTGAGCTGAATAAACTGCTGTCATAATTATGGTCCTCGACATTTGTTAACTTATGTTTTTATTTTATGCCTTTTTTTTTAAAATTGTGGTTTATGAAGTTTTATTAATACAGTATTCAGCTAAACTTTATGTTGTGAATAATGCGGTTTTATCCGGTTTCAGACCCGCTGATATCAGGGGCTCGCGGTAATTTAATCCGGCGGGCGGGGTTGAGAAAAAGCGGGCGGGAGGTTGCCGGTAAAATTTACGGCGACAGGCTGATTTAACTTAATATCGGTTTCAATGTTCCGCTAAGCTTTTATTACAAAACCGCACGACTGTATGATGTTAAAGACGTAATTTTATTACCGGGAAATTGCCGTAAAGCGGCAATCGCGATTGAATTGAGCTGTTTTAGCCTCGACCCGGGGTATCGGCTTCTGGTCGTACCGGGTCTAAATCAGCAAACGCAAACCCCCCCGGCCAGTTATCCTTGTAATCCTGTCCGTTGTATAACTTGCCTAAGGAATTGTAATAAGTATTTTTCATATAAATTAACTCATGACCGGCGGTTAATTGTTCGACTTCCCCGTCAAGAATATCGTCACCTGAAATCGGTATGCTGTAATTTTGATCTTCGAATTTGCAGCGGCTGTGAATCTCCGCTTTTTTATTCGCTAAGGCGGCGGATAACCCGTTTTTACTTACCGCGATGAGCAGTTGTTTATGGTTTTGTTTCGGTTTGAGGGCTGAGACAGGCTGAACCCCGGGGTCATCAGGTTGCTCTGAGACGCTTTGGCGCGCTTTAGCGCTATTGAGCTGTTCATTACTGAGCTGTGCATTACATTCTCTGACCTTATTTTTAACATATTGACTGGCTTCATGTCCGGCCTTGCGCCGCGCTTTCAGGGGCTTGTCGATATCGTCTAAATTAACCGTGACTTTCAGTAATACCGCATTTGCGGAAGTAAGCGTCTCACCGCACAGAGGGCATCGGAAATCGTTCGCCTCAAGTCTCAGCGCGCTTGCGGGTATTTTCTCTATATCGCTCATTTTGTCTTTTGCTCTGCGGCTGTAGTCACCGCCCTGAGTAAACAGAGTTTGGATATTATTTTCGGGGCGAGCCGAGCCGGGTGGCTGATTGATTTTAAACCCCGGCAACGTCCGGCAGTCCTGGTGTCTGCTGTTAACAAGACTTTCACGCAAGCGTTGTTCAAACCACGCGCCTAGCCGGGACGCTCCGGGGATTGCTTTGATAAATTTAACAACATACCTTTCTAGTGCGGGTAATGTTATTTCCTCACGGATAGCTGTTACGTTTAATTTTAAATCAGCGTCCTTGTCAATCGTTAATCTGAATTTATTCCCTGAGTTGTCTTTAATCCCTGTTTGATTGACTTTTCCTAAATCGCCTTCGCATTGCCACAGCACCTCGCGGATGTTCGTATGTTCCGAAGTATAACTAAACATGAAACGCGGTCCATTTAAGAATCAATATCCGTAACTTTACGCCTTTGTTATTCAATAAGTCATGATTATTAAGAAAACTTAATCTTCTTTTAATAAAAGCTTAAGGGTCGCGGCGCGGCAAAGCGCACCAGTTCGCCACCCCGGCGAAAGCGGAGGGACGGAGTGCCGGGTACGGCAAATGAAGCGCTGAAATGTAAACGGCGTTTTTCAGAGCCGCGGCATCTGTGAGAATGTCGTTGCTGAACGAGCGTAACGAGCGGTATCGGACGCGGATCGGTATTGATTCTTATCGGTCTTAGCCGGCGATTCAGCTTTATCGTCTTGTTTTTATTCGCTGAAAGCCCCCATTTACGCGGCATCCGTAGATTTCGCCGTTTTCCGGCGAGATTGCTTTAACTGAAATTATATCTGTGGGGTCTATAATTATCCTATAGCCGTTGTATTTAATAATGTTCGACGAGATGAGTAATTTTGAGAACCCGTTTTTACTCACGGCTATATTCATAGTTTCAGGTAGAGCGTCTCTTTTTACCGTCGCGGAAGGAGAAGTTTCGCTGCTGAAAAAGTTTTTCGCACTCAGTTGAACTTCCAGCTGAACGGCATTGTCAGGGGCGAGTATTTCCGGCTGGCTTTTGTCGCTGAAAGCGCAGCGCATGGGAGGCAGCTTATTAATTGAGACGCTGTTCAGCTTCTCAGTGTCATTCACTAATTTTGTCATTTTATTAGCGCTTATGCCGTGACCGTGAGCATGTTCGATTAACTGGCTTAAGCTGGTTTTTTTACTGCTATGTTCCTTTAACCCGATTCTGCCAAAATTTGTACTGGCAGTATAGTCGTGACAAATGTAAAATCCTGAGCGCATTACTTCTGCTTTTTGCCGTGATTTTATCGCTTTGACCGTCTTGTTTCTATAGTGCTTTTGAACGGCTTCGTGTGTCTTCGAATTAAATCTCCGATCCAGAAACTTACTGAGTGTCAGGTGAACTTTAGCCAGGCTCCCGTATTCAACCTTTTGCTTCATGCTGACTAAGGATATATCGAAATCACAGGTGACAAGATTCGGGATGATCTTAAACGTGTTTCCCTGTGAGTCCATGAATGTCTGATTTTTCAGTTCTGCCAGGTTTCCCCCGGCTTGCCACATCGCATCGCGAAAACTCATGCATTGTTGCTGCCGCACCCCGGTGGTCATAAATTACTCCTTGCGAATCTCATAAAAGTTGTACGTAAAATGTACACCTTTTATCCGCGGGAAAACGGTTTATTAAGCGAATTTAATCCTGAGTTTAAGCCGCGCGCTCTTTTCCGCGGCCCGGAAAAAACAGTCAGACGATATGTCTGATCAGACATGCCGTCAATAGCGTTCATTTACAGCCCGAATACAATCTTTTCACTTTTAAGGGATTGCCTCATACCCAGCCACAGCGCGAACGCGATCAGCAAGGTGGACGCCGTTGAGACCAGAAGCTGAGGCAGCGGCAGTCCGTTTCCTCTGATAAATGACGTCATCGCCTGCTGCTGACCGGACAGCGGCAGCCATTGCATGACGTCCGGGGCGATGTTGTACGCCGCCGCCATCGAAACCATCATAGGAATAATCAGCACCAGCGTGATGTATGACTGCGCTTCTTTAAAGGTCTTTGACAAAAATGATACAAAAAGTTGCAGTGTCGCCGCCATCAGCGCGACCGGAATCGCTGCCGCAAACATCATCACCGTAAATTCAAGGCTGAAGTTGATGTTAAAGCCCAGCTCTTCCCAGGGCACCACAGGAAAAACCAGCTTTGACACAATTAAAGTCAGCAGCAGTCCGCCGAGGGCGAAAATCGATACCGCGGCGATTTTAGACATCACAATCTGACCCGTGGTCAGCGGGTGACTCAGCAGCAGGGCGAGCGAGTTTCGCTCACGTTCGCCGGCGCTGGTGTCAATGGCTAAGTTCATGCCTGAGATAAATACGGCGTACAGCATCATAAAAATCGCTAACCGAAGCACGAAACCGCCTTTTGAATCCGGGGTCGATTTATCCTCCACTTGCACGCTTAACGGCTGAACCACGCTGGGATTGATGCCGCGGGCAATCAGGCGCAGGCCGCCCATCTCAGCGCCGTAAACCTGCAGATTACGCCTTAAACGGGCAATAGAGGACTTCAGTTTCTGCTCAGAGGTATCGGCGATGATGATCACTTCAGCGGGCCTGCCCTGAGACATGTTTTCAGCGTAGTCGTCACTGATCACCAAACTAATGTCTTTGCGCTTTTCTTCATCTGAATGGGTGATCCCCGCGTTATCAAGAAAACGCACTAAATCAGGCGCGCCCTCGGCATTGTCAATCCTGATATTGAGGTTTTCAGGGCTCGACATCTGACCGATTAATACCACAAACAAAACGGCGGTCATCACAGGTGAGCCGACGGCGTACCATAAGCCGGCTATGACCGAACGCTTGTCGCGAACGGCGTCGATCAGCTCTTTTTTCACTAAGGTGGTAAACATGTTCATTATGCGGCGATTCCTTCGTCCGTTCCGATCAGCGCGATAAAGGCGTCCTCGAGTGATGGTTTTGCTGTTAATCGACACAGCCGCGCGGGGCTGCCTTCGGCGACCACTTTACCTTTTGCCATGACGATGACCTTGTCGCAAAGCGCCGCCACTTCCTGCATCACATGGCTTGAGAACAACACGCAATGCCCCTGAGCTTTAAGCTCACGCAAGCAGTCACGCAGCTGGCGGGTGCTCATGACATCAAGGCCGCGGGTGGGCTCATCTAAAATGATGTTACTTGGTTTATGCACAATCGCCTGCGCTAAAGCGGTTTTCATTCGCTGCCCCTGGGAAAACCCCTTACAGCGGCGATCGGCGATGTCCTCAAGGCTTAACTGAGTAATCACATCCGTAGCGGCTTGTTCAGCTTCAATCGCCGTCAGACCGCTGAGCTGCGCGAAATACTGAATGTATTCTCTCGGCGTCAGACGTTCATATAATCCGAACGGATCGGGGAACAGCCCCAGTTGCCGCTTAGCGGCAATCGGATCTGCGGCGACATCAATTTGCTCGATTTCAGCGCTGCCCTCATCGGGTTTGAGCAAACCGAATAAGGTGCGTAAGCAGGTGGTCTTACCGGCGCCGTTTGGGCCGAGCAGTCCGGTAATCTGGCCGTTTTCGGCGCTGAAACTTAAGTCATCGAGCGCTTGCACATCGCCGATTTTCTTCTTTAAGCTGGATACCTTAATCATGATTTATTCCTTATCCCCGGCGGCTTCAACACCGCTGGCATTAAGATAAAAACTGCGGCGCACGTCTTTATCCAGGCATTTACCGTCAAGTTCTTTTACCGAGCCGGATTTGACCAGATCAGCGATAAGATCGCCGCCACAGGATTGCGCCGCCACGCCGTGGGTCGCGTAAGGGGCGACAAAGTGAACGGCATGAGTTAATTTTTCGGTCGCTAAATCACCCCAGGCGGGCGGGGTGGCCGGGTCTAACTCACCGGAGAGCAATAAAGTCGGAATATCGCTGGCAACGGGTTGCGAAAAATCAGCGCTTACGGCCGGCATTTTCCAGATCGCGCAGCCCTGTTTCAGATCATCAAGCATATCAGCGCCGAAAAAGCCGTGCTTGGCGCTTTGGTATATCGCATCCGTCAATCTCGGGAAGTCCTCACCGCAAACGACGCAAGAGTGCATACCCAGGGCAATGTCTAAGCTACCAAGAGTTAATGAATATAAGCCTAAAATAGGTTGATAATTGTCTTTCGCCGCTTGATGGATCGCATAAGGCAGCAGGGCTCGGGTGCCCGGGCTGTATAAAGCTAAGCGCACGCTGCCTTTAAACTTGCTGTCGGTCAGCAGTAGCTCAGTCGGCTCGCCCGTGTACGGATCGGATACCGTGCTTTGATACGGTTTTTGTCGCAGGCGTCGGGAAACCTGTTGTAATTCTCGCGCTAAGTTCGCAAACGCCTGCTCACAGTTCGCCGACCGCCTGCAATCGCGCAGGAGTAAATTCAGCGCCCGCTCAACAGCGTCACCGATGGCTAATACGCTTTGCTGCATCGGCACAACGCCATCCAGCGTCACCGTCGCTAAGCTTTCCGGAAAACGGCGCATGTATAACTGCGCCATACGGGTACCGTAAGACACGCCGTATAAATGCAGTTTCTGATAGCCTGAGTATTCACGGACGGCTTCAAAGTCGGTAACCGCGATATCACTGCCGTATTGCGTGATATCAGTGCCTTTGTTTTGCTTAAGACACTTTTCGGTTTCCGTCTTCGTATCGACATCCTCATCATTAAAGGCAAGCGCGGAAAGATGTTCCTCACTGCAGGACAGTATGTTGGAGCGACCCGTGCCGCGCTGATCAATTAACAGAATATCCCGGTTTTCTCGTACCTTACTTAAAATCTTATTGAACAGGGCGGCATTATCGATGGCCGATTGTCCCGGCCCGCCGGCGATGCCCAGCATAGCCTCTCGCGGATGCGTGTTTTTAACGGCCGGCAGAATCGTAAAATGAATATCTATTTTTTTGCCGTTCGGCTTGTCCGGGTTTTCAGGTACCGCGAGTTTGCCGCATCGCAGACGATCGGAAATCCCTTTTAGATAACAACTGTGTGTTTTTTCAACCGGCTCGGCCGATTCCGCTTTTGAGTATTGCGAAAACGTTACAACAGACAGCGCCGCCAGAATCAAAATCCAGCGTTGCTGCGGTGTTGTTCCGCAAACTCGGTTCCGTGATTTCATTGTAAGTTCCTTTTGCCGCTCACTGTTTCAACACACTTTTGCAATGAAACAGGACTGTGTTACTCTAAGTGTATTGGTGTATCGGCGTATTAATATATTAATACAATAAATATAGGCTAATGCCAATAAATATAGGCTAATGCTAGTGTAGTGCATCAAATTAATCTGTGATATTTAATGCCTTTCTTGCCCTCTCGACTTTTTCCATAATAACATCGGCTGATTTTGTCCAGACAAAAGGTTCACATCCGTCATTGTGCGCCTCTATATAATTCATTATGCAGGTCTCCAATTCCGCTACTGATGTGCGCGCCCCTCGTTTGAGTTGCTTTTCCGTAAGCAGACCAAAAAAACGTTCGACTAAATTGAGCCGGGAGGAACTTGTCGGAATAAAGTGCAAATGAACACGTTTGTTTCTTTTTAACCAAGAAGGTGAAATCCCCGTATATTTAGCTAACGTCCGTGTTGACCAGTGAGTGGCGTTGCCGGGTTTTTCAGTGGTGGTGATTCGGATGATCTGGGCTCGGATCTCTTGTTGTTTTTGCGTATTTTTACCACCATGATTAGCACCGCGGGGTCTGTCTTTCTTGATGCTTTCTATCCCCTCGGAAACAAAACGATTTCTCCATGCCAGGCCGTATTAATGTTGAGCCCGGGCTGTTCCGCGATTTTATAGTTTGGTGTATTGTCAGCCGCGAGTAAGATGATTCGGGAGCGCTGAACAAGGCGAACAGGGGTGGTTCTGCTCCTAACGAATTTTTCCAGTTGCTGACGGATTTCCGGGGTTAAATCAACAGTAATTTGAGCTGGCATGTTATTTTATAATATCAATTTAAATCAATTAGTTATTTTAAAAAACTCTGTTTAATAAATCAATTTAAATCACTGCACTAGAATCAATTTCTGTCAACCCTGGCAGCGGGGAACCGATTTACCGGCAATTACACGAACAGATCGTGCGCTTAATTGTGGGCGGTCAGTTACAACCGGATCAGGCGCTGCCTTCAGTACGCCGGCTGGCTGAGTCCTTATCGGTAAACCCGATGACGGTATCCAGAGCCATTCAGCAGCTGGTTGAGCAAGGCTGGATTGTGCGTCATCGCGGTCAGCCGACACGAGTGGCGGCCACTGCGCCGGATCACTTTCGTTCGGGTATTGAGTTACTGCAAAAGCCGATTGATGAGTTGCTGGAACAGACCCGGCAGCTCGGTGTGTCACCTGAGGATCTGCAACAAGCCATAGCGAAAAAATGGCAGGGATAGCAAAACACGGAACAAGAGCAAGCGATTTTATCGTTTAACAAGCTTGATAAGCGTTTTCAGCAAGCGACGGCTGAAGTGGCGGCGTTAAAGAGCGGCGGGTTGAAAATGGTGATTGAGGATTTTTCTCAATTAATTTCAGGCGGTTAAAATAAAACACACACATTTAGCCCGTTACCTGTCGTTACTTCGTTTACAGGGACTAAACTTCATTCTACGCACCTTGTACCGCACCAAATCTGAGCGCCAAAATTTTGAAGAAACTTATCGTCAGCTACTTAATAAAGCTTAGAGTAAAAGCTCTTGGGTGATCACCCGTGCTTCGGATACAATGGCAAAAAAGCGAAACAGTTGCAAGCCGGAAAATATGTCTCTTGAGCAGTACCATTTAATCTCTTTACTTCATCAGCAATCCCGCACTCTTTGTAATGACCTTGCCCTTGAAGGTTACGACGCCGCCAAAAACTGGAAAACCGTTACCTGGCAGCAATTTGAGGATATCACCAATCAAATTGCCGGCTGGCTGATTAAAAGTGGTCTGCAAATTCAGGACAGATGCGCCATTATGTCGAAAAACTGCCCGCAGTGGACGTGTACCGATGTCGGTATTCTTAAAGCCCGTGGTGTGGTGGTACCCATTTATCCGACCAGCACGATTAAACAAGCGGCGTTCATCATTAATGACGCTGAAGCGAGTGTCATTTTCGTGGACGATGAAGCCGGTTATGACATGGCGAAACAGCTGCAATCATCCTGTCCGAGTCTGAGGCGGATCGTGGTGTTTGACGCGAGTATCGCGCTGGCTGATGATACCCATACCCATATTGACGCGCTGACAAAAGTCGTTACTGATATCGAGCAGGACGCCGGGCTTAAAGCCCGTTTGCAAGGCGGTAATTTGGATGACTTATTGACGCTGATCTACACTTCAGGCACAACAGGCGAGCCCAAAGGGGTAATGCTCGATTACCGCAACCTTGCTTCAACTGTCTCTCAGCATGACAAGAGGTTTAATGTCAAAGCGGGCGAAGTCTCTCTGGCTTTTTTACCTCTGAGTCATATTTTCGAGCGCGGCTGGACTTTCTATGCCTTGTGCCGGGGTATGCGAAACGTTTACTTAACCGATACCAGTCGTGTCAAAGAGGCCATGGCGGATGTGAAGCCTGACACTTTATGCGTTGTGCCAAGATTTTTGGAAAAAGTGTACGGCGCCATTCAGGATAAAGTTATTAAATCCTCAAAAACCAAAAAACGCATTTTTAACTGGTCAGTGGCCGTCGGTTATCAGCAATTTGAAGCCGGACAAGGACGCCGACCGCACAGCCTGTTGTTAACCCTGAAGTGGCGGATAGCCAATAGATTAGTGTTTGAAAAACTGACGGCGGCGCTGGGCGGGAATCTTCGCTTTATGCCTTGCGGCGGCGCGGCGTTAGACGCCGGTGTCGAGCGTTTTTTCCAGGCGGTGAATGTGCCTGTGTTATGCGGTTACGGTATGACGGAAACCACGGCAACGATCACCTGTAACACACTTGAAAGCCGCGTGCCGGGTTCGAATGGCCGGCCGCTGCCGGATACCCGGGTTAAGATCGGCGACAACAATGAAATTCTGGTTCGCGGTGACAGCGTGACGCGCGGATATTACAACCGGCCGGAAGAAAATGAGCGATCCTTTGAGGACGGCTGGTTCAAAACCGGCGACGCCGGACAGTTTGACGCGCAGGGCAATTTATACATCACCGACCGCATTAAAGAGCTGATGAAAACCTCAACGGGTAAGTATATCGCGCCGCAGCGTGTCGAGGGAAAAGTGGGTTGCAGCCCGCTCATTGAACAGGTGGCCGTGATTGCCGATTCGAAAAATTATGTGACCGCCTTGATTGTTCCGGCCTTTGAAATTCTTGAGCAGTGGGCAAACGAGCAAGGTTTGAAATACTGTAATACCATGGAGTTATTGCGACATTCGCAAGTGGTGAAACACTTTGAGGAAAAATTATCAGAGCTGCAAACCGACCTGGCGTATTTTGAGAAAATCAAGAAGTTCACTTTGTTACCTGACGCGTTTTCCATGGAAGACGGATTGATCACACCGACGTTAAAACTGCGCCGTAAAGTGATTTATAACAAATACGCCGATGAAATCCGTATGATGTACGAAAGATAAATCCCAGCTCGTCTGCGGGAACGCGGCAATGGGCGGATTAAACGTTTGCCGGGCGGATCCGGCAAACATGAGAGTAACAGCTAGAGTTTCAGCTCGTTAAAACTGCCCACCGTTTTGTAGTTTGAATCCGCTTGCTCTGCGGAACGTTTCATGTAAACCACGTTCAGACCCGCGTCGTCAGCCGCTTTTAATTCTTCGATTCGGTCGGAAATAAATAACACCTGCTTCGGCGTCAGGCTCACGGTGTTGAGAATATTTAAGTAAGCCTGTTTGTAGGTCTTGCTGCCGGTACGAGTATCAAAATGGCCGCTGAACAGCGGCGTTAAATCGCCGCCGTCGCTGTGGCTGAACAGCATTTTTTGCGCGTCAACCGAACCGGAGGAAAAGCTGTAAATGCGAATACCGTTTTGCGAATACTGCCGGATGGCATCAATAAAATCAGGATAAATGTGGCCGGTAAAGGCGTTTTCAGCATAACCTTGTTTCCAGATCAGACCTTGCAGGGTTTTGAGCGGCGTCGCTTTGCGATCTTCTGCGATCCACAGCCTGAGAATTGCGACAACACGCTCAAGATCAGCCTCAGGCTCAAGCGCCATTTCTTTAACGTCTGAAATGCAATTTTCGACTAACACATTATGTTGATTTTCATGTAAAAAGTCGGCTAACTTTTCGGAAGAGTACGGAAATAACACCTCTTCAATAAACGATAGACAGGTTGTTGTGCCGGCGGTATCAACAACTAAAGCTCGAATTCCCATAAGATAACACTCCACATCAGACAACATTTGCGCAAACCCGGACGATCCTAAAATGAAATCAACGCCTTGACCAGAAATTTTTACCGGATTCGAACGATTTTTGTTTTACGTTGATCTCAGGTGCCGGAGCACAATGGAAATGGTCTGTTATCACTGGGTGTTATCAAGGGGGTCATCAGCATTGTACAGCTTTACAAAGAGAGAGCGGACTGTGAAACAACTTCGGTTAGCTGTAAACATCTGGCTAACACCGTCTAGCGCTTGGCGAAATTCCAAGGCATTAACGGCTCCAGGTCGGTAGGATTTTTTACGAGTTCTTCAAACAGGAAAATGATGTAGTCATAAACATTCACGCCGTTGGCTTTTGCGGTTTCCACCAAGCTGTAAAGCATTGCGCTGGCGTTAGCACCACGCTCCGTTTGTGAGAACATCCAATTTTTACGTCCGATAACATAAGCTTTATTGGCTCGCTCGGCTCGGTTGTTATCAATATTCAGCCTGCCATCCTCAAGGTAGCGCACCAGCTTATCCCATTGATTCAGGCAATACCTGACCGCTTTACCGGGTGCGGATTTCGGCAAGGTCTGGTTGACGGCTTTATCCAGCCATTTCTTAAAGGCTTCGAGTATTGGCTTAGACTGCTGCTGCCTGACTCGATATTTCTCAGCCGCTGATTTACCTTTGAGGCTCGATTCAATCGCGTACAGTTTTTGGATATAACTCAGCCCCTGATCCGCTTTGCCTGTTTTCCCTTCCGGCTGTATTTTTATTGCCTTCACAAAACCACGGCGGCCGTGTGACCAGCACCCTACAAGCTTGGCTTGGGTCTTCTCATAAGCCTGATAACCATCGACTTGAAGATAGCCTTTGAATCCGTCTAAAAAGTCCGCGGTACACCGGGCCTTGCGGCTGTCATGATAGTCAAATAACACGATGTGCGGCGGACTGTTTTCGTGAGTATTTTCCGGCGGTGAATCCGCGCCACAGCAGTAAACCCACATGTAACAGTTCGTTTTATCAACACTGTTGACCGTGTGCGTGGTCTCATCGGCAAAAATGTGGTCTTGTTTCAGTAAGATCCGGTGCCGGTAGCCGATAATCGGTTTGCAAAAATCACCGCATTTGAGCATCCGTTCACTCATGGTTTTATGGCTGAGCTCAATATCAAGCTGCTTCAGCATCATTGACTGGCGATAAAGCGGTAAACTGAACTGATATTTATTGGTAATGATAAAGCTGAGCAAGCTCGGGGTGGCAATGCCTTTGTCTATCACACACCCGGGCATTTTTTGCTGCTTGATGTGGTTTTCGGTGCCGTGCTGTTCGCAGTGTGAGCAGGCATATTTAGGGCGGACGTGCTCGATAACTTTCAGCTGAGCCGGGATAATCTCCAGCTTTTCGCTGATATCCTCGCCTATTTTATGAAGCTCGTGTCCGCGACAGTCGCGGTGCTTGTCATCGACATCATGGATAACCGTTTCTCTCGGCAGGTTTTTGGATAAGGGTTGGCGTTTTGGTTTCCTACGCTCATAAGTGATGGTTTGAGTTTCATCCTCATCACCGTTACTGCCTTTTTGTCTTTTTCTTTGAGTTGATTATCCTTGACGGTGAGCTCAGTATCTTTTTGGGTTAACCACTCCGCATCCGCTTCGATTTTGCGGCGAAGTTGCTTAATCAGCTTGAGTCTTTCCGGCACCATTCTGCGCTCCGCGAGTAATTGGGCTTGCAGCTCGGCGACGGTATCAGGAAGTGGCGCATTACGTGTTTTCATGAGACAAATTTTACCATTAAACAACGGCCTGACTCAGACCAAAAGCTGATCAGGCATAACCCGGGATCATAACGGTCAAAGCTCAATCTCATCGGTGTTTATCTGCTGCCAGGGTCAATCTTTGTCAGCGTCAGGCAAGGCGATAAGCTCCTGCCCGGTCAGCATGATTTGCCCGGCATCACTGAATTTCGGCCAGCTGAACCGGGTTTGCTCAAGGCGTTTGTAAAACAGCACAAAGCCGTTGTTATCCCGGTAAAGCAGCTTGAGTTTGTCGAACGCTGAGTTGACGAACAGGAATACTGCCTCGCTAAACGGAGAAAGCTGCATTTCAGTTTCGACGATTAGGGTTAACCCGTTAATGGATTTACGAAAATCAACGGGCTGACGATGCAGGTAAATGAGCGGTACATCAACAAACATTTTCATGAGTTCAGCTCCTTAACCAGCGTTGAAAGCCGGATGGGAGATGCCGTCAAGGGAAGTTTGAGTTGAGTTTGACCTCGGCAAAGAAATACCCAAGGTGTTTCGGGTGTATCACGCCATTCCTGAGTCACTTTTTTTGGGGATTTTTCGACACGGACAAAAGAGGAAGTCTGAGCCTGTTGGTGTACCGTTGAAAACTGGTGCAATCGGTAATGCTGAAGGTAGAAATCTCTGGCACGGATGTTTTGCCGCGCGCAAAACTCAGACACAGATAACCCCGAAGCGTGTTGAGCTTCAATGAGCCGCGGCCAGTCATCAGAATGTGGAAAATGCATTGTAAAACCCCGAATTATTAGGACGGAGCAATAATGGCAAGGAAAAATTAAACAGAAAATACGGGGTTTAGCAGATGCTTACGGAGTGACGGCATATTTGGTATGAACTCTTCTGCGACGTCCCTTACGTTCAATTCGAAAAATTAGAGCTATGTTCACTATCGAGCACTCTGATTGTACCAATATAATCTTTCTTTGATGAATCAGGGACTGAGCAATCGTTACCGCTACGAGGAATGCTTTGATATTTTTGTCTTCCGGGGATTGCAGCTGGGCCAAAAGGTTTAGGTACAATTCTATTTCTATAAGTACAGTAGGCTTTAAATATGAAATCATCTGTATAGTAATCAATGAGTGCATACGAGTGCCAGGTGCCATGCTTATTACGATGACGTTTTACTTGAATTTTAGCTAAATGATTCGGGCCTTCATATACATGCCAAGTAAAAATTTTATCTTTACTGGTACATTTTGAGAATTCATTACTGTCTCGTTTAGAGGACTTCAGTTCTTGTCCGGGTGCTACTGTAAAAGGTTCCGTTGTCCCGGTTTTTTTTCCAACCCTCTCCCAGCATTTCGATTCGTCGCCATTGAATTCGAATCTGATATCTTTAGAACTATAGTTTTGAAAAACAATTTCACTAGATTTTGCGGCAAAAACACCGGAAGAGAAAGTAATAAACATACAACTTATTAAGACTCTTTTTATGACATTCATCTTAACTACCTAAAACCATTTGTTAACATATAGATTCAAATGAAGTATAGATGGACTTGAGGGTTTTTGCTCAGCAAGGTCAATAAATAATCCCGTCAAGTCAGTTCTGCAATATGGGGGATGTAAGCTCTAAACCGAGATTTTTACCACAAGATATTCTGATTGATGGCAGATAACTGAAATCATTATTGCAAACGACGGTTTGTCGGATAGGCAACGGAAAACGGTTCAATACTATGACAATCCCGACCGCTCAGGAAATGCCGGAGCTGCGATTGGCCGGATAGCTTGCAACATTGAGGAAGGTAAGGGCTGTGAAATGAAGATATGGCGTGATGGTTCGCATATTTATACCATCGGAAAACGCAAGAAAGACCCGAAAACCGCGGCTTTCTTGATTATTAAGATACTCAAGCGCCTAAACATTGATTTAAATGACTGGTTAGCAAAATTGACTAAATCAAAATCCTAAACCTTTGTTACTTGGAATGCGTACGGCACAAAACAACCAGACTGAATATGGTGAAAGCTTTAAAATCTTTAATAACCAGCAGCGTGTTATAGTTCAGTTCCAACGTAAGCGATCAATATGCTCTCAGATCACCCCACTTTCGCCAAATCTGATTTGAAAATTTTACCTTCGAATTTGGCTTTGCATTTACCTGGAATTATTCTTCGACTTGTGAATTGGGATGTGTCGATATTCGCTGCTGAACATCAACCAAATATTCATAAGGATTAATGCCATGCATGCGACAAGTCACCATCAAACTTTCAGCATACCCAGTTGCTCCGCCCCCATTTCTGACCAGCAAAAGAGGTAGTTTTTCCGCTTATGTGTACGTACACATAACAGGAATTATGTTCACATCCGTATTATGTGGACATTATTTCCGCATCCTTTAGGTGAGCTAACGTTAAGTCGCTAAAAGTCTAGGCTGATTAGCGTGGCCCGGCTGACTTTCACACCTCTGTCGAGCATCCGCTGATGCTGACGATAAAGCGGTAAATGATAAATGGCTTTATCGACCATCAGCCCCGCAAGCAAGGATACATCACAATAACAGCCATCCGGCACCGCCGCTGGCGCGGATGAAGCCGTTATGCTTTGCTCTGATTTACGCTTAATCACGGGACGGCGATAAACCAGTACCACATAACTGCCCGGGCGCTGCGCTAAGCGGCAGGTTTCTTTGTAATCGAAGATTTCATCACCTTCGGCCAGCTCTGGCGCAGGCATATCAATTATTTCACGGGGCACACTGTCATCAAAGCGCAGGCCTGTGTCATTGACTTCATCACCCTTGCGCCCTAGTTCCGGTGTTTGTCAACATAGTTGTCGCCTCACCTTATGCAACTTTCTTTAGTTGATCAGCATCAGACCGATCTGGATTCAGCCAGACTTCGTTGTCCGGATCCCAATCCCTTATTGGCCTTTTGCCCCAACGCTCAGGATGGTTGATGCAGGCTCTGGTAATCATTTCTGACGCATGCTCCGCCGATTCTGTCTCATGAATTTCCCAGGTGACAATCATACGACTGTATATGTCTATACCAGGTACCCTTGCATCCGGCGTTGAACCCTTCTTTCTGACATCCCGAGTGCCTGACAGGCTTTCGACTGGCGAGCACCGTGACCGCTTGTTCGATCAATTTTACAGCGTCTTTGACTTCTCCTGTATCAGGGTTAATCACGGGCACAGCTGAACCACAGAAATCCATAAACAGCTTCTCACCGGCAGCATGCAGCTGTCGCATGCTTCGTTTTTGAGATTTAAGCCAACGCATGCAGTACTCACAGAATCGCGTATAGCCATAAGGATACTCACTTTGACACCCTTCCCAGAGCAAGCGCTTTGTCATGCCTTTACGTTTAAGCTCTTACGAACCTTTTGTAAAGTCCGGCATGACTTTGCCACTTGAAGCTGCTTTGGGATGGTGCAGGGCTTTTGATAATTCCAGATCAGATATACCGTCAGGTAATGGCCAGCACAGCTCACTCAATTTAAAGCGGCTGAGGATCTCTGAGACAGTCGATCTTCCGACCTTTAGGCAAGTACCGATGTTTCTGAGGAACTGTCCCAAAATAACTTCCTTGTTTTGCTGTCGTTTATTTTTGGCTTATACAATGCACAGAAAGCGAGGTGTAGTCATTACCGACATACAAAACTGTCGTTACTTCGTTTCTACATAAGCTTTCGACAACGCCGTAGAAGCCAAAAATAAACACAGCCCAAAGGGTTACGCTTAACATTGCTACTCTCTGCATTACTCATCATTGATTTAGAATGACTAAACTTCATTCTTCGTGCCTTGATATTGGCAATTTTAAGCAGTAACAAATCGGGAAGTTATTCCGGGACAGTTCCTGAGTGATAGTTGACACTCAAATCTTAATCGTAATATTTCTCGTACTTTTTTCATCGTCGTTCTCTTTTTAGACATTAACTCTTTCCTTAAGCCATGAATAATCAAGATTAAGGATGGTTATCGATTGATTTAAAAAGAGAAAAATGTGGGATCCGGAATTATCCCGAAATGAGCGTCCGGAGAATACCGAATTCAGTATCCGGATTGCTCCGAATTATGCACATGATAGAATCCGCATCGTTTGGGAACTTCTTCGCAACTCTATCAAAAGCTGATTTTACATATACTTTCATTAACTTCTCAGTTTCCTTTTTTGAAACAACTATTGCCACTTTGCAAGCAGATGTCGCAATACATCAAAGTTAAAAACTAAACAATAAAATGTGAAACAGGGGCATTAAAGATTGAAACTTATCATTCAAGAGCGTGGGACATGTAACACGCTTATGCCCCGTTTCCACTTAAAGCGTTCAATCTAAGGTGTTGTTGACCTTTGATATAAGCATAAAATTATCTAATGTAAACATCATCCGGCTATGCAAGAAAAGCCAATAACAAATTCTGCATTTTTTTCTGAAACTTATCACTGTATATAAGCGAAAATAAAGCTAACCCGCCGATGTGATTTTTACCTTCATAATCCTAACCTGTCGAGAGTGCTTACTGCACCGGCGAAGTGCTGTCCAATAACATGAGTATAAATCTGAGTAGTATTCAGATCATTATGACCCAGTAATTCTTGAACGGTTCTAATATCCTGTCCTTGCTCTAAAAGGTGAGTCGCAAATGAATGCCTGAACGTATGGCAGTTGATCTTCTTTCTTATTTCGGACATCTTAACTGCAGTTTGTAAGGCTTTTCTGATAGAGCTTGCATGTAAATGATGGCGGACAACTTCACCAGTATCAGGATGCGGACAGAGTGATAAAGAAGGAAAAATATACATCCAGGCAGTCTGCCTGAAAGCGTTCGGATATTTCTTAGACAAAGCAAACGGTAATGAGGGGCCGATGCCTTGCCTGTTGTCAATTTTCTGCAATTGTATCGCTTCTTCAATAATCGGTTTTAATTGTTTGGCGCAGTGATGACTTAAGATTGTCCGCCTGTCTTTTTTACCCTTACCATCTTTTACAGTGACAGAAAGATTCTTTAGATCAATATCTTGGATCCTCAGACGTAAACACTCTGTAATTCTGAGACCGCTACCGTAAAGCAATTGAATAATTAAAGCATTTCTTCCGGATAATAAGCCTAAAACTCGATGCTGCAGTTTTTCTTAATTGACAATCATGCAGCATAACCCATATTCTGAAATGTTTTTGCATGGGATTTTAATGAAGGAATTTCTTCCTGACGACCTAAATCTCTACCTGCCATATGCCTGCTAGAGTCTCGTTCTGGTAAGGAATCATGGAGTGCCGTAATTAAGCTCTCTAATGCTGCATTTGGATCATTGGCACATACCACTTCTTGAATCGTAGCAACAAGCGCTTCAACTTTTAGGCGTTCAATTAGGCAACCCACAGGCATCCCAGGGTGTTTGTTTTTAAGCCGGACAGACTGCTCAGGATGTTGCAACAGTAAATGCTCGCACAGAAGGCTTAAGATCAGGCCATGCTCCGAACCATCGACACCTTGCTGTTTGCTCAACTTGTTCCAACCGCAATGAGCTTTCCAATCTTGGATAAAAACCTCTACTAACCACCTTAATGTATAAAGTCTTGCTATATCATGGTGATGCCATGACATATTGCTAGCGATCAAGTAACGATATTCTTCTTCTCCTTCATATTTTAGCGCCACAACAAATCTCCGTTTACTATGCGCATTAACATATAGCCTCGCAGCCATCATGGTGACTTTCTTCTCTTCACCACCGCGAATAGACAGTTGAAGTTCAACACCTTTTTGACGATTAAAATAGGTATCAACTCGTGCTTTTGAGTTCTTGCTGCTCACTCGTTGATTTGTTCTTAATTGACTGACTATTTGAGCGTGATGAGTGATTTCTTCAGCTTTATCCATGAAATCAGCAGTCCCATATAATGCATCGGCTAATACGCTCTTGATTTTAAAGTTTGGAAAGGCGGTGGTAAATTCTCTTAGCATTTCTAGTGCAAGCGCTTGTTTAGTCGGATAGTTAACATGGTCAGGCATGGGTCTTTGTGGTCGCTCTTTTTTAGCGATACCTTGTCGTTGCAGCTCTTTATCCCGTTTGCTCCAAATGGCGAGATTCGGATCGGGGGTATAAAACCTAAACCCAACTGGAAAGGTTACCGTATCGGTGACAAGTACCATGAATATCAGCTCTTGCCCATTGATATACCCACCTGTCGGTTTGTCTTTGATTTTATGTGCACCTGCAATACAAGTCGTTTTTTTAGCTCGGTGTTTATGGGTATCATCAATATCTAAATGGCCGTTTGTTAATTGATAATGTTTGAATATATTGCAAATACTCGCTTGAAGTAGGTACTGCCAAGGGATTTTAGCTTTGTAGAATATCCAGCATAAGCCCGTTGACTTGAAAACGCCTAAACTTCTCCGTTCAAAAGCTGCCCAGTTCAAAGCCTCAGTCATGATAACTCCAGTGATCATCGCTCCTAATACTATTTTTTGAGTTCTTGTTAATTTTAATGAGGGTTTAATCAAGGATAACGAAACATTTAATGCATCAAAAAATTGAGTAACAATTGAAAGGCTACGAATAAACATAATGAACTGCTTGACGAGTATAAGCTTTGAGTTCACTCTAACACTTCAGACTGCTGTTGTGATGCTGATTATGCTTCGGATGCCTTAGCATGGAGTCGCAGCAGTAGTTTGACCTATAGCTAAATCAATTTTTTATCAAGCTCTAAAAACTGCAGCATCGAGTTTAAGGTATGAAATTTGCCTATTAGAGAGCCCTTGATCTCTTAACTCCTTCTCTGAGATTTGCTTTTCTCTGAGTTGTGAATAAATTGTTTTTCTGGTTTGATAATCTAACCTTACTCGTTCAGGTTTAGACTCTGTAATTTCAGGAGTCGTTACTTGTTCTTTTTGGGTGATATCTTCACTTTGAGGCTCCACCATATTATTCACTTGAACAGCAGGTAATTCACTGGGATACAACAAAGGTTGATTATAAAACTCTTGCAGTTGTAACCTCGGTTGAGCATCAACCGTATGCACTTGATGGTTAATCATCACAAGTTGTGGTTGTAGTTGTGGTTGTGGTTGTGGTTGTGAAATCAAAAATATAATTTGTGGCTGGGATACAAGTGGCTGCATTGATAGTGTTCCGGCAACTTAAAACTTATTATCAATATTAAGGTACTTTAAAACTCTTTTTAAGAAACATTAATAAAAATTCATTTTTACATTTGCATGTGCATGGGGTTGCATCAATTTCAAGATTTGTTCGTTTTACTTCGTTAAATCAGATGTAAAGGCGACATTCGTTAACTTTGCTTACCATTTACTCGGAATCAGCTCTTCCACCTGAGCGTTAGGGTGCTGCGATATCCGTTGCAGTGTGCTCGGAGTTCAGCACTAGCAAGGACTGCTTAAATGAACCACGAGTCTATCTGAAATCCATAAAGAAGCTAGAAAGAATCTAGTTTTTTTCATGGCGCTATCTGGTTGTGCAGATAGTAGAGCCTGAGCGACAGTGACTTACCGTATGCTGGTAAGGTGATGTAACTCGCTGACAACGGGGAATGAAGCGAACTCGTTACGCTAAGATGCTCTTCCAGGCTGAGTATTGGACGGATGAAGAACATGAACCGATTAACCCGCATCTATGGGCTGAAATGTCGCCACTGCCTACACGAGTTAACAGGCAGTATGTTGCTGTGATAACCATATAGGTATGGTGGTTGTTACCGAATTAATGAGTAACATGTAGCTGCTCATTATGGGATAAACGTTATACCACAATTCTGCGTTTAAGCATCATCACCTTACAGAACGATAAGGTTAAAGACTGCGATCGGCATCCACCCCAATATGTTTGAGTTCAGGTAGGTGAACCGAGGAAGGTTTGTTTGAATGTTAAGGGAGCACGACCCCGATGACAAACAAGCTGGCGGAGTGTTCGTAGTAGTCTGATGTGGGGAAAGCCCATTACATGGCGAAGGAACACAGCTTAATTGATTTACTAAACATAACTAGCTGACTCCAATGAGGTGAAGACCTATGATAATCAGTGAAATGCAACGTAAATTAGCAACATGGAGTACAGTGACGTTGCGATTGCTGTTAGCCACAATTAAGTGGAGAGCCGTATGCGCTGAAAGGTGCACGTACGGTTCAGGGGAGGAGAGGTTGAGAAATAGTTCGACTACGCCTGACCTCTTACTCTACCATCAACTAGTACTCCGTCCATTTGAATTCAATACTTCAAGCTCTTTTGCTAAGCCTTAGTCATAGGAGAGCTAAAAATCTTGTATTGATTTTTATTGTTTTAAACTCTTATACAACTTTTATTCACAACTAATTAATAAGTCTGTAATTTCTGAACAAAATGCTTCCTCCCACCCTTTGGCAAGCCAGTAGGACTCTAGCTTTTTTCATTTTGATTAACGAAAGTGTAACAGGATTTCGTTAATCAGTTTAATTCTGTTAAAAGGCTAACTGTACCCTGGAAGGACGGGATAAAGCTTCTTTAACTTGATACGTGCCTCCTCAGTTGTGAACTGCCAAATCATCTTAGCCTTGGACTCATTGCGTTGGGTGACCCAGGCTTCAACTTCACAATTTAGTGTTTCCTGATCCGGTATTCTTCGGTTTAAGCATTGTCTGCTCAAGATACTTAATTCAATTTCAGCCATATCCAACCAGCTTCCGTGTTTTGGCGTGTAATGAAATTCGATTTTATTGATCAGCCCACGAGCTTCTTCTGGTTCGAAGGCCTTATAAAATGAAGCCGGGGTATGAGTATTCAGGTTATCCTCAACCAACACAATTGTCTCAGCATCCTTATAACGCCCGTCTACTAAGGCTTTTACTTGATGAGCCCAATCAACGGCCGTTCTGTGCTCTGTGACCTCAACATGCCGCCAGCCCGCTAAAGGCTCAAATATCATGAACAGGTTGCTGACACCGTTACGCTCATATTCCGCATCGTATCGCTCCGGATAACCTGAAACTAAAGGTAACGGGTTGCGAACTTCTTTAACTTGTTGTTTGCTGGTTTCATCAAGGCATACTAAAGGACGCTTGGGATCGTAAGGAAGTTTATAGAGTTCTAATATATCTTCCATAGCGCTCACGAAGGCAGCGTTTTCCTCTTCAGGTATACACCACTCTTCTTTAAGCCAGGGTTTAAGTTCATTTTTTTTAACGCATAATGAACAGAGGTTCTCGATATGCTATCGACATATTTGAGTTCAATCATCTTGTCTCTAAGAAGATTTAATGTCCAACGGCAACGTCCTTCCGGAGGCGCAGAGCAGGTCAGCGCAATTAGGTGTGCTTCGGCTTCACCATCCATTATGCGTCTGCGGCCTTGATGGCTGTGTTTGCTATTAACAGCGACTTCTAATCCTTCCTCGACAAAACGCTTTCTGAGGCTCGTTACTGCAAGTGGTGAGATGTTTAGCGCCTTAGCAATCTGTTGATTGGTCAGTGGCGAATTATTCTCATCAATAGCAAGTAAAATTTGGGCGTGTCGTTTCTTATGTTGAGCAACACGTGGTTTCTTCTGCTTTATCAAAGCTTCAAGCATTGAACGCTCTTCATTACTCAAACGGACATGGTATTTAATCCTCATAACAGCTCCTGTATTCGTTGTGTTCAGAAACTGTTAGGATAAACTATCAGGCCATTATTTGCTTTTGAATGGACTACTAGTACTCCGTCCATTTGAATTCAATACTTCAAGCTCTTTTGCTAAGCCTTAGTCATAGGAGAGCTAAAAATCTTGTATTGATTTTTATTGTTTTAAACTCTTATACAACTTTTATTCACAACTAATTAATAAGTCTGTAATTTCTGAACAAAATGCTTCCTCCCACCCTTTGGCAAGCCAGTAGGACTCTAGCTTTTTTCATTTTGATTAACGAAAGTGTAACAGGATTTCGTTAATCAGTTTAATTCTGTTAAAAGGCTAACTGTACCCTGGAAGGACGGGATAAAGCTTCTTTAACTTGATACGTGCCTCCTCAGTTGTGAACTGCCAAATCATCTTAGCCTTGGACTCATTGCGTTGGGTGACCCAGGCTTCAACTTCACAATTTAGTGTTTCCTGATCCGGTATTCTTCGGTTTAAGCATTGTCTGCTCAAGATACTTAATTCAATTTCAGCCATATCCAACCAGCTTCCGTGTTTTGGCGTGTAATGAAATTCGATTTTATTGATCAGCCTACGAGCTTCTTCTGGTTCGAAGGCCTTATAAAATGAAGCCGGGGTATGAGTATTCAGGTTATCCTCAACCAACACAATTGTCCCAGCATCCTTATAACGCCCGTCTACTAAGGCTTTTACTTGATGAGCCCAATCAACGGCCGTTCTGTGCTCTGTGACCTCAACATGCCGCCAGCCCGCTAAAGGCTCAAATATCATGAACAGGTTGCTGACACCGTTACGCTCATATTCCGTATCGTATCGCTCCGGATAACCTGAAACTAAAGGTAACGGGTTGCGAACTTCTTTAACTTGTTGTTTGCTGGTTTCATCAAGGCATACTAAAGGACGCTTGGGATCGTAAGGAAGTTTATAGAGTTCTAATATATCTTCCATAGCGCTCACGAAGGCAGCGTTTTCCTCTTCAGGTATACACCACTCTTCTTTAAGCCAGGGTTTAAGTTCATTTTTTTTAACGCATAATGAACAGAGGTTCTCGATATGCTATCGACATATTTGAGTTCAATCATCTTGTCTCTAAGAAGATTTAATGTCCAACGGCAACGTCCTTCCGGAGGCGCAGAGCAGGTCAGCGCAATTAGGTGTGCTTCGGCTTCACCATCCATTATGCGTCTGCGGCCTTGATGGCTGTGTTTGCTATTAACAGCGACTTCTAATCCTTCCTCGACAAAACGCTTTCTGAGGCTCGTTACTGCAAGTGGTGAGATGTTTAGCGCCTTAGCAATCTGTTGATTGGTCAGTGGCGAATTATTCTCATCAATAGCAAGTAAAATTTGGGCGTGTCGTTTCTTATGTTGAGCAACACGTGGTTTCTTCTGCTTTATCAAAGCTTCAAGCATTGAACGCTCTTCATTACTCAAACGGACATGGTATTTAATCCTCATAACAGCTCCTGTATTCGTTGTGTTCAGGAACTGTTAGGATAAACTATCAGGCCATTATTTGCTTTTGAATGGACTACTACCCACTTAATGCACCGGCTTATTTAACCTGCAAAGTCGGACTGGAACCTGAAGACAGTGCGTTCATTGATGCGCTTAATTAGTCGGCCATGAAAAACATCTAACATTCTGATCGATAATAAAATATAGCTATTTGATACATTCAATTTCGACCAGAAATGATATAGTGAACCTACGGTTTCTGGTCGTTTTGGTGCTAAAAGTGCTCAAAGAAAGTCCGTCAAATTTACCTCATGCCAGTCTGTTTAATATCACAGACCAACTTCTGCAAACTCACCCTTTACTCATTTTAGCTAATGCCTTTGATTGGCGAGCATTGGAAGAAGAGTTCAAGCCGTTATACAAAAAATTAGGCCGTAAAGCGAAGCCAATTCGGTTGATGTGCGGTTTGCTAATACTCAAGCAACTTTACAAACTCAGCGATGAAGCCTTGGTCGATGAGTGGCTGATGAACGTGTATTTTCAAGTGTTTTGTGGTGAGACAGAGTTTCAAACAGCACGCCCTTGTGATGCCAGTGAACTCAGTGTTTTTCGTAAGCGCATCGGTGAAAAAGGCTGTGAAAAAATCTTTGCATTATCTGTGGCTTTACACGGTGACAAAGCTGAAGATGACACCGTGTACGTTGATACAACCGTCCAAGAAAAAGCCATTACTTATCCGACAGATAGCAAGCTTGCCATCAAGGTGGTTAACCGACTCAATAAACTAGCCAAAGTATTTGGGATCAAGCAAAGACGTACTTATGTCAAAGAAGTCAAACAGCTACGCATTGACTGTCGAAGCTTTAGACATGCCAAAAATCGAAGCAAAGCCAGAAGAGCGTTAAAAAGGTTGCGTGTTATCGCAGGTAAGCTTTTAAGGGAGCTACAACGCAAACTTCCACAAGATGTCCTTGATTTACAAAAAGAGAATTTTTCCAATTATGAAAAAGCCATTACACAGCAACGTAAAGACAAGAACAAGATTTACAGCCTTCATGAACCCGATGTTTACTGCGTAGGGAAAGGCAAAGACCATAAGCCATACGAGTATGGTAAAAAGGCTTCTGTCGTGCTCACAGAGCAGAGTCAATTAATCATCGGTGTAACCAGTCATGACAAACATGAACACGACTCAAAATTGCTTAGACCTGCACTTGACCATGCCCATAAACACCGAAAGAGTAAAATCACTACAGCCGTTGTAGATAAAGGCTATAAAGGGTGTATGCAGTATGTTGACCAAGAAGTTGTTATCCCTAGCCGGCCATTAAAACGGGACTCGCAAGCAAAGAGAAAACGCAAAAGTGAACTCTGTAAAAAACGGGCAACAATTGAACCAGTAATCGGGCATTTGAAGAGTGATTTTAGGCTGTGTAAGAACTGGTTAAAGGGCAGTGTTGGCGACTCAATAAACCTTCTAATGGCTGCGTGTGCCTGGAACCTGAGAAAGTGGTTAGCCATTTTCTTTTTGCTCGAAAAAGATGGTGAGTTTTGGCTATTTTGTAGTGAAATTGATGCGAAATATAAGAAATGTTGCTTTTGGGTACGGCTCTGAATTTTGCGTAAATCAGATGCCGTACATTTTAAATCTTGAAGTTATGTTTTTCAGTACCGACTAATTACTTGGATGTGCGTAGAGCATGAAAAGCATAAGAGAGAACTCCAGCGCTTAACAAACTTAAAAGAGTTTTTTAGTGCCTCAGAAAATGAATTGGTATTGCTTCATCGTTTTGCTCAGAAAAGAGAAAAAGTATTAACAGAACATCCTTTTGTTGAAGCAAAAGAGTTGTTTGAGCTTATGGGTGGTAAGGACACAAATCATAGCCGCTGGGTTTCGAACCAAGAGAAAAGTCACAAGATCTTTTCAGTCGAAGCTGGTGGCAAAAAGCTGTATCCTGCTTTCCAGCTTGACAGAGAAAATAAGCCGTATAAAGCTTTAGTCAAGTCATGGTCTAAATTCTATAAGGCTGGCCGTTCAAACTGGGATGTCTGTTTTTGGTTAACTGATCTTCAAAATGTCATAACAGAACGAGTTGCTGCTTCATCTGATGATCTAAAAGGCAAGTCAATAAAAGAAGCCATGATGTGTTGGCCGATAAAGCGAGGGAGAAAACAAGGCGGGTAGAAATACGTCCTGCGGATGCTTTATCAAAGGGACAAAATGACATTTTCCACCTCTTTGTTCAAAGGTGGCTCGCACCAGACGGCATGAACATTAAGACCAGAGAGCTTGATACGAATAAGAGTGGTACTGATGCTAGATGAAGATTCCATCCCGAAATACATTCTGGCTAAAGGCACTCGATTACATCATATTTTTACCTGATGTGTGATTAATTTTTGGTAGGCATGACCATACCTTAGAATGTTTGGTTCTAAAAAATCCTATCTGAAGGATACGATCATGCCTGTCGAAGATTTTATCATTTATGTTTACTGTTTAGTTGATGATTTTTACCAGAGAGAAATAACCACTCCCTTAAGAACCCGTGGTAGAGCTCCTAAACTCACTGATTCTGAAGTAATTACAATGGAAATTGTTGGGGAATGGACTGGGCATCACACAGATAAAGGAATTTGGGAGTATTTCAAAGGGTATTGGTTACCCTTGTTTCCCGATTTACCTGCTCGTTCACAGTTTGCCAGACAAGCAAGTAACCTTTGGAAAGTGAAGCAATTATTTCATCAGTACTTATGTCATCAACTCAGAGCAGATACTTGTGATGTTCATTTAATTGATGGGTTTCCCATTGAGTTTTGTAAACTTACTCGTGTCAGAAAATGTAAAAGTTTTAAGGGATATGCAAGTTATGGCTACTGCGCCTCTAAGGATATGAAGTATTACGGATTTCATGGTCACCTTCTTGTAGATGAAAGAGGTATCCCTGTGGAATTGACTTTAACCGCCGCAAATGTTGATGAACGTGATGCCGCCTATGAAATCATCAATAATATCAAAGGACTTTTAATTGGTGATAAAGGGCTTATTAGACCAATACTCAATAACGACTGCTCTGAAGCTGATATTGACTTACAAACTCCATTACGGAAAAACATGAAAGATAATCGTCCTAAGTGGGCGGTTAAACAACTAATGAATGTTCGAAGAAGGGTTGAAACAACCATAGGGCAACTTGTTAAATATTTTGATATTGAACATGTTAACTGTCGAGACTTATGGCACTTAACCAGTCGAATGGGAAGAAAGGTATTAAGCTTAACCATTGGGGCTTACTTCAATATCGAGTTTGGCAGAGATGCAATGAAATTTGAGGAGATGTTGGCAATCTAATTACGCTACTGAACTTGCAACCCCCGTCATTCCCGCATGTTGTAAGCGGGAATCCAGTGCCTTTTTGCTCGGAAAAAGAAAAAGACGCTGGATTCCTGCCTTCGCAGGAATGACGAAACAAACAATTTCAATGAGTTATAAAATCACACATTAGATTATTTTTAATAAAAACTATGGTTCTAAAAGTTTTAACGCCTCAGGCTTGGGAGATCGAAGGTTTGACCCAATTCACATTGGGGGAAATGTCATTCCCAGCTATTACACAGCGTTAAATGTCAGTGATGCAATAGTAGAGACGATAATGCGTGAAAATGATTCAACTTGAGAACGTATTTTTAGCGGAGACCCAGTATTAATGGTTTCGCTGAGCTTGACCTAAAAAAAGAGCTGGTAATGGCTGATGTGAGCGCAATGCCGGATATGGATGCCTATATGCAAATGGGCGAGAGTGCGTATCTCAATACACAAGCTCTTGCATTGTTAATTGCGGAGGATACAAATCCTGACGGGCTTGCATGGTATTCAAAGCAGGGCGGAGAAGGGCGAAGATGTTTTGTTTTTTTGGCTCTTCGTCGTTTAGTGTGGATTTAATGGATTTATTTCTGAGATAATAAACCCAGTTTTGCAGTCAAGAGTTGGAAGTAAATACATGGATGGAAATCAAGTTTTGATGCTCGGCCTTGGTATAGAAGCGCCTTGGAAGTTGGTTAACCAACACCTGGATATATCAGCCTCACCTAATGAACTTGTTCTCGAAATTGAAGCTGAACGAGGAAGCTTGTATCCCTGCCCGACTTGCTCAAAAGCTTGTCCGGCACATGACTTTAAATCGCTGACTTGGCGTCATCTCAATTTCTTTCAGCATCACTGTTATATCAAAGCAAACGTCCCGAGAACTCGATGTGCTGAGCATGGCGTTAAGCGTGTCAATGTCCCTTGGGCGAGAGCGGGTAGTAAATTCACGTTATTGTTCGAACAATCTGTATTGGTACCGGCTCGTGAAATGCCGGTTAAGGCATGTGCTGAATATGTTGGAATTCGTGACAAACGTATTTGGCGCATCATCAAACACTACGTCAGCAAGGCATTAGCATTGATGGACTTGTCAGCACTTAAAGCTATTGGATTCGATGAAACGGCGGCTAAACGTGGCCACAACTATGTTACTGTTTTCATTGATATGGACAAGAAAGACAAGCCTGTTGTGTTCGCTACGCCCGGAAAAGGTAAGGAAACCGTTAAGCGATTTAAGTCCTTTCTGACAGAGCATCAAGGCAAAGCAGATAATGTACTTGAAGTCGTGTGTGATATGTCAAGAGCCTTTCTGTCAGCAACAGAGGAAGAGTTCCCGGATGCTAACGTAACGGTTGATTGGTTCCATGTTGTGCAACTGTTTACTAAAGCGGTTGATGAAGTACGTAAAACGGAGAGAAAAATCCAACCGCATCCAAAGAGCCTGCGCTGGGCAGTACTAAAAAATGCAGATGGCTCATTTACTGAGAAACAAAAAGAAGCACTTGCAGAGCTAGAATCCAGTGACCTGAATACAGCAACAGCTTGGCGGATTAAGGAACAACTTAGGTGGATACGTCAAGCTGAAACCGCTCATGCTGCACGCTGGAGGCTGACGTATTTCATTAATTTTGCAAAAGAGCAGTTGGGTGATATTGAGATGTTAGAACCCGTTCGAAAAGCACTTGCAACTGTGGAAAGGCATGCAGAGAGAATTTTACAGCGCTGGTCATCCACTTATACGAATGCTCGTATGGAAGGTTTAAATAGTCTATTTCAAGCGGCTAGAGCACGAGCCAGAGGGTATCGTAATACAGGAACATTTATTACCATGATTTTTATGATTGCTAGCCCTGTATCAGATCTACTCAAATCCATATGAAACGACGAAGAGCCTAAAAATACCAAAAACGATCATTTTTAATGGCTCTTTCTTAAAAAGAAATGGCCTGAGTATCATGATCGCTTTTCGCTACCAAAAAAGCCGAATATTTAGTTTTCTTCTCCGTTCTGGTTGTCTCACCAAATGGTAAAAATTGACGCTTGATTATAGAGTCAAATAATTCTGTACAGGTAAGAAATTGCCCAGGAGTGAGACAACTAACTACCATACACAATTTTTCATTAGTTTTAATGCGTTATATTATGAGTCATTTAATGCTGGACAAATTGGCTATAGAGTCACTTAATTCGAGACACAAAATTTATAGCGTCAATTAATGCTGGACAGCCTGATTTTATAATGTCATTTAATTCGGGACAAAAATGACCGATAAAAGCAAGACAAACCAATTATGAAATCAAGACACCACAGGTATCGTTATCGTAACCTTAAATGCCAATAATATTCCTATCAGCATTAAGGTAATTGGAGCGAATGAGCACGAAAGCCACTATCTTCTTGTTCCTCCTAGGAAATTCCTCCTGAAAGGTGCATGTTAATAGGCTTTCTTATAATTTTGGCTTGAAATCGGCTTGTGTCTGTGTAGTAATTGAGAGTCACTTAATTCTGTCACTGATAGCATGTGGTTTCATAAGCTCAAAGATAAGTTGTCACTCTTTAAATCCATTTTTCAAACTCATTGGTCAGCTTTTATCGGTAAATACAAAAAAATACGATACAGAGTATTACGGCATTGAGGTTCTCTAGAGAAAGTCATATATGGCTGCCTTTGCGGATATGACAACAAGTACGCCGCAAAAGTACAAAGTTAGTCCGCCCCAATGGGCGAGGAATTAAACCCGAAAAGATTAAAATGTTACAAATTCAATTATATTCAAGTGCTACTGAAACTTTTACGCTGAAGAAAGTTACAGATGACGATATAAACTCTATAGATAATGACTCAGATTGCCCTATTTGTTTGGAAACATTACACAATAAAGCATACGCAATAACCAAAACAACCTCTTGCTCTATAGCTCATTATTTTCATTTTCATTGTTTACAAGCGTATGCTCTTTCAGAGCTCAAGTTTAGTAGAGATAATAAGTTCACCTGTCCAGTATGTCGAGCCGACCTTTTAAGTATGGGGTATGCGTTAAAAATATTTTCATTTGATCCAAAAAAAGATCTAGAGAAAGCCAATAAATATTTTCTTTTAGGGAAAAAGGATTTAGAAAAAGCCCACTCTGACCATACTTGTATTAGGAATGCTGTAAATCGGCTAAGAATGTCATTAGATGGAGGTTGCACTGAAGCCAAGCCTTTTTTGGCTCAGGCTGAATTGTTGAACGGTAAACGATATATAGAACTAGCTATTAACGATCTTAAATGGGCCGAGGCGGCAGTACCTGTATTAGAGCGCTCATTAAATGGAGGTTGCACTGAAGCCAAGCCTTTTTTGGCTCAGGCTGAATTGTTGAACGGTAAACGATATCTAGAACTAGCTGGTAACAATCTTAAATGGGCCGAGGCGGCAGTACATTTATTAAGGCGCTTATTAGCTAGTGGTTGCACTGAAGCCAAGCCTTTTTTGGTTAAGGCTGAATTGTTGAACGGTAAGCGATATCTAGAACTAGCTAGAACCGATCATGAGTGGATTGAGATGCCAGTACTTATATTTAGGCGCTTGTTAGCTGATGGTTGCACTGAAGCCAAACCTTTTTTGGAGCAGGCTGAATTGTTGAACGGTAAGCGATATCTAGAACTAGCTAGAACCGATCATGAGTGGATTGAGATGCCAGTACTTATATTTAGGCGCTTGTTAGCTGATGGTTGCACTGAAGCCAAACCTTTTTTGGAGCAGGCTGAATTGTTGTTTAAAAAGTATAAAAAAGGCGACTGAACCAAATTTAATCTCTTAGGGGTTAATTCCTCGCCCCTCTGGGGCATAGGTATCTACACAGTTTGTCCACATTATTAACAGTGAAAATTGGCTCTAAAAACTGTCTATTAAATCGTTTTTGGGCACATATAAGACAACTTTGTCTATGAATCGAGTTTATGGACAAGAAATTTAGCCCTTAGCGTAGGTTTTCGTACTGTTGGGCATCAAACCCCAACACCAAAAGAGGTGGTAAAACACTCGCCGCTTTGCGTGAGTAAGATCGGCTGATTAAGTGCATTTACTTGCTTGACTACATTGATAGCAAAGACTTGCGACAATTTATACAACAAGCCTTAAACCGTGGTGAAGCTTATCATCAACTACGAAGAGCCATTGGCAATTTGAACGGCGACCAGTTCAGAGAGGTAACTGATTATCAAGTTGAACGGGTGCTCAGCCTTAATAATGTAAGGTTTAAATTTAAATTTGGAGTAATATAACAGACAGGTTTAGCCCGTAGTGTTTTAATGTTATGTCTTCAGTAATCATATCTTCGAACTCCTCTGAAACTCAAATTCTGCTAACCATTAAACATAACCGCAATATGCTCTCTTTCGAAGATAACCTTCAGGAAGAGCTAAATGCAGCAGGAATGTTAGCAGAGCGTAAGCAATTGGAAAACCGCGACACTGACGGCTCTCCGACTTTTCTTGCCAATGTAAAAATGACCAGTAAGAAGGATAAACAGCTTAAAGTCTATGAAACGCCTTACGGTGCTGTAAAAGTTCCCCGATGGGTTTATCAAAACTCGCAAGGCGGTTCAACTTATAGCCCCCTCGATCACGATGCTCGGATTGTGGTGAATTCAACGCCTAAGTTTGCCCAAATGGTGAGTTGGAAATATGCGGAAATGGCTGCGCCACAAGTCCAAAAAGATTTCCAACAAAATCATAAACGTTCTGCAAGCCGAGCAACATTAAGGGATATTGCGGACGAGGTCGGAGCGATAGCTCAAGCTCAAGAAGAGTCATGGACTTATGCGATTCCTGAGTTGCCTGCCCCTGTTGCAACCATATCAACAGGTCTTGATGGTGCCATTATGCTTTACCGTGACGGTTGCTATCGAGAGGCGATGTGCGGTTCAGTTACGCTTTATGATGCTGAGGGGAAACGAATGTTTTCGTCTTACTGCGCCGAAGCGCCAGAGCACGGAAAAGCTTCATTTATTGAAAGGTTTACACGGGGAATCGACAAATTTAAACACAGATTTCATGATGCGGTTTATGTTGGGGTGGCAGATGGTGCCCCTGACAATTGGCTGTTTCTTAAGCCTTTTGCAGAGGAATGCATTTTGGATTTCTATCACGTTTCAGAATATGTCGCTGATGCGGCAGATGTTCTCTATGCGGGAAAAACGAAAACAGCCAAACGTCAAATACGGCTTAAAGAGACGCTCCGCAATTTAAAGCATAACAAAGGGGAGGCTGAACGTCTTAATCAAGAATTGCAAAAAGCGCGGCCTTCAAACCGCTATTCCAAAACGATAACAAAATTAGAAAAAGTAAAAACCTATTTTAAAAATCACTGGCGACAAATGAACTATGCTCAAGCGTTAGAAAATAATTACCCGATAGGTTCAGGGGTGACTGAAGCGGCATGCAAGACGTTGATAAAAAGTAGAATGTGTCGTTCAGGAATGAGGTGGAAGAAAAAAGGGGCGTCGATGTTACTGACATTAAGAGCTTTAGTTTGCTCGACCGGGGTTTGGGATAAATTTTGGGTAAAGGTTAGGGTAGTGTTTAGAAATCTGTGTCATTTCGGTAAAATGTCAAAAACAGGAATGACATAATGACTCAAAATTTCGATTTCAATAAAGCTTTAGAACAACTTCAATCAGGTAAAGGTTTAACTGGTGCGGATGGTGTTCTCACCCCTTTAATCAAACAACTAACAGAAGCAGCGCTTAAAGCAGAACTTGATCAACATTTAGACTCAGATCTTGAGCCCAATCGAAGAAATGGTTTTAGTAAAAAAACCGTTAAATCTTCAGTTGGCGAATTTGAGTTAGAAACGCCAAGAGACAGAGCCGGCAACTTTGAGCCTCAGCTTGTCAAAAAAAATCAAACTAAGCTCTCTGATGAAATTGATCGTAAGATTTTGTCAATGTTTTCAATGGGTATGAGTTATCGTGATATCAAATCTCATGTGGCTGATTTGTATGGTTTAGAGCTTTCAGAAGCCAGTTTGACGGCTGTGACCGATCAGCTTATTCCTCAGCTCAAAGAATGGCAGCAACGCAGTTTAGACGAGGTCTATCCAATTATTTGGCTGGATGCGATTCACTATAAAGTCAAAGACAATGGTCGCTATGTCAGTAAGGCTATTTACACGATTCTAGGCGTTAATCTCGAAGGTAAGAAAGAGTTACTTGGCCTGTATCTTTCAGAGTCAGAAGGTGCTAATTATTGGCTTTCGGTACTGACCGATCTTCATAATCGTGGTGTTAAGGATATCTTAATTGCTTGTGTTGACGGGTTAAACGGTTTTCCTGAAGCTATTGCCAGCATTTACCCGGAGACAGAAGTTCAGCTTTGCGTAATTCATCAGGTACGCAACTCAATGAAGTATGTGGCATCTAAGCATCAAAAGGCGTTTATGGCTGATTTAAAGCCGGTTTACAGAGCGACAAGTAAATCGGCTGCTGAAACGGCTTTAGATGAGCTGGAAAACAAATGGGGTAGCCAGTATCCAATCGTTATCGACTCTTGGCGCAGAAAGTGGGAGAACTTGTCCGTTTACTTCAAATATCCAGAATATGTACGTCGAGTGATTTACACGACCAATGCGATTGAAGCCGTACATCGCCAGTTTAGGAAACTCACCAAAACAAAAGGGGCATTTCCAAATGAAAACAGCTTGCTAAAATTGCTTTATGCGGGAATATTGAATGCCTCTAAAAAGTGGACAATGCCAGTCCAAAATTGGAGGCTAGCATTGTCACAATTTGCAATCCATTTTGAAGGCAGATTGGATAACGTATTAGAAATTTAGAATTTAGGCTGACACAGAATTTTGAACGCCCTCAAGGTTAGTAATTACGGCTTTCCGGCAATGCACAATATTTGATTGCGGTTGTAATCGAGTTATTTGAAACAGGTTATTACATTATTTAGGCTGAACACCCAGCTGGAAAGCAAATGGGGCAGCCGGTATCCGATCGTTATCGACTCTTGGCGCAGAAAGTGGGAGAACTTGTCCGTTTACTTCAAATATCCAGAATATATCCGTCGAGTAATTTACACGACCAATGCGATTGAAGCCGTACATCGCCAGTTTAGGAAACTCACTAAAACAAAAGAGGCATTTCCGAATGAAAACAGCTTGCTAAAATTGCTTTATGCGGGCATATTGAATGCCTCTAAAAAGTGGACAATGCCGGTTCAAAATTGGAGCCTGGCATTGTCGCAATTTGCAATCCATTTTGAAGGCAGATTGGATAACGTATTAGAAATTTAGAATTTAGGCTGACACAGAATTTTGAACGTTCTCTATTGAATTTTGGCTAATTGCGTTTGCAATTTTAGTTTTACCCATAAAAATTGGCGAATATATATTTAGAGCTGAAAACAATTCTTTCGTACACTGTATAATTGCTCTTATTTTGTGTGCTGTTATCGCATCAGTTGTACTTGATTTTTTTCATAATTTTTTGGGTGTTATTTTAACCTATCTTTTGATCTCTTACGTCTACTATAAAATTCTAGGTATAGAATTTAAATGGGCATGTTTATTAACTATTGCATTTTATATAATTCAAATCGCAGTGTTAGACATACTAGGTCGAATTTGGCTTTAAACATAACAAGATTCTGATTAAAAACGGACACAAAAAACCCGCGTATTCGCGGGCTTTCTTATCAATCCGATATAAAGCTGAATCAATCAAGCATGCACGTTTTCAGCTTATTCATCGCATTTTTTTCAAGCTGGCGGATACGCTCAGCCGAAACCTCATACTGCGCGGCCAGTTCCTGTAATGTGGTTTTATCCTCATCTAACCAGCGCACCCGCAGAATGTGCTGACTGCGTTCGTCCAGAGTTTTAATCGCTGAAAATAAGCGGGCTTGAGCATTGGCTTCCCAGTTGTCCGCTTCAACAATAGAAGCCACATCTGACGTCTGATCCTCAAGATACTGCATCGGAGCGAAGTCCTGCTCGTCATCGTTATCACTGGCTAAGTCAAAGGCCGGATCTTGCGCTGCCATACGTGATTCCATTTCCATCACGTCTTTTTTACTGACACCCAGATTGTCCGCCACCATTTCCACTTCTTCGTCGTTAAACCAGCCCAGACGCTTCTTGGCTTTACGAAGATTAAAGAACAATTTGCGCTGCGCTTTGGTGGTCGCCACTTTCACGATACGCCAGTTTCTCAGTACGTATTCATGAATTTCGGCTTTAATCCAGTGCACGGCGAAAGAAACCAGGCGGACTCCCACCGTCGGATCAAAGCGTTTAACCGCTTTCATCAAACCGATATTACCTTCTTGAATTAAATCGGCCTGGGGAAGACCATAGCCGGCATAGCCTTTTGCAACATGCGCGACAAACCGTAAATGCGACATAACTAATTTTCTCGCCGCTTGTAAATCACCCGTTTCTTGTAAACGCTTTGCCAGTTCATACTCTGTCTCAGCATCCAGCATCGGAATACTGTTAACAGACTGAACGTAAGCTTCAAGACTGCTGCTTCCCTGCGGAACCATCAATGCCATTGATTGCGTTTTATCGGTCATTTACTCTCCTGCTTTGTTTGATCACTAAAAATGTTTTATCACTAAAAAACAAGTGCCGGGCTTGTTTGAACCCGCACTATCCGATATTTGACAAAATATGTCAACAGGTAAACCAGTACCCTCCATAAGTTTACGATATCGCCCGGAACAGTCAAATTTTCATACAAGTTCCAGATTAAATTTAATTAATCCATATGTCAGAATCAACTCGGCTCAATACGCCTTAAGTGTTGTTTGACGGATATATAAGACCCGAGCCAGCCCAAAAATGACGCGAATAAAATCAGTAATAACATTTCACGGCCTGAGAGAGACTTAAGTGAGCCGGAAGTGTCATAAAGATTTAACAGCTCTAAAATCGAATTATCCAGATACCACACTAATAAATTTACAATGAAACCCGCTATCAGCCCGGCAATCACGCCGTACCAGATGCCGGTATACAAAAATGGCCGCTGAATAAAGGCTTCGGTCGCCCCCACCAGCTTCATAATTTCAATTTCACCGCGGCGATTCATAATCGCGAGGCGGATCGTGTTGCCGATAACTAAAATCACCGCGCCGACTAATAACACAGCAATGGCAAATACCGCGCTTTTAACCACGTTAACGATGGCTTGCAGGCGCTCCAGCCACTCGATGTCCAGACGACCGAAACTGACTTCCGGCTCCTGCTGTAATTTAGCCAGCAGATCTTTGGCCCGGTTAGGGCTGGCATTACTTAACGTCGGTGTTACCGTCACGACGGCGGGTAACGGGTTGCCATCCAGATAGGCCAAAGCGTCTCCGAAGCCCGATAAACGCTGAAATTCATCCAAAGCTTGTTTGCGGCTGATGTAACCGACCTCACTGACCTCGGGGTAAGCCTCAACTCGGGTGATAAAGCTTTTAATGGATCTCTCACCGCGTTTCGGCTCAATAAATAACGAAATTTGCGCGGCGTTATCCCAGGAGTGAGTCACGATTTCGGCGTTTTTGACCAAAACCTGCAACGCCGCCGGCAGGCTTAAACTGACACCTAAAACCGCCATGGTCATGACGGAGGAAACCGGATTGCGCCACACCTCGCCCATACTGGCGACGGCCTGCTGCAGATGGCGCACGAAAAACATCACAATGCGACCGGAAATCGGCAATTTACTCTGATGAAGCTGACCGGTCGCTGATTTTCGGTTACTCATACGACTCACCTCCCAGCAACCGTCCCCGCCTCAGGGTCAGAGTACGGTATTTCATGCGAGCGATTAAGCCAAGATCGTGGGTCGCAATCAGTACGCTGGTGCCCGCGTCGTTCAGCACCTCAAATAAGCTGAGAATGTCCACCGACAGTTTAGGGTCAAGATTTCCCGTCGGTTCATCGGCCAGCAATAACGGCGGCTTATTCACAATGGCGCGGGCAATTCCCACCCGCTGCTGCTCACCGCCGGACAGCATCATCGGCATGTGTTTTTCTTTGCCGAATAAACCCACCATATCCAAAGCGCCCGCGACCCGTTTGCGAATTTCGGCGATTGAGTAACCCTCAATAATCAAAGGCAAGGCGACATTATCAAACACGGTTTTATCCGCCAGCAGTTTATGATTTTGAAAAATCATTCCTATCTTGCGGCGCAAATACGGCGTTTGTCCGCGTTTTAGGCGGGAAATATCAAAACCGTCAATAACAACGACACCGGCACTGGGCTTTTCAATCGCCGTGATCAATTTGAGCAGAGTACTTTTACCGGCGCCGCTGTGGCCGGTTAAAAATGCCATTTCACCTTTTGTCAGGTGAAAATTCACTTCGGTCAAGGCTTTTTGACCGCCTGAGTATATTTTGCTTACCTGCTCAAATAAAATCATAGTTCCCGTATTGTTTATTGGCTCTTCGTCGTTTCATATGGATTTGAGTAGATCTGATACAGGGCTAGCAATCATAAAAATCATGGTAATAAATGTTCCTGTATTACGATACCCTCTGGCTCGTGCTCTAGCCGCTTGAAATAGACTATTTAAACCTTCCATACGAGCATTCGTATAAGTGGATGACCAGCGCTGTAAAATTCTCTCTGCATGCCTTTCCACAGTTGCAAGTGCTTTTCGAACGGGTTCTAACATCTCAATATCACCCAACTGCTCTTTTGCAAAATTAATGAAATACGTCAGCCTCCAGCGTGCAGCATGAGCGGTTTCAGCTTGACGTATCCACCTAAGTTGTTCCTTAATCCGCCAAGCTGTTGCTGTATTCAGGTCGCTGGATTCTAGCTCTGCAAGTGCTTCTTTTTGTTTCTCAGTAAATGAGCCATCTGCATTTTTTAGTACTGCCCAGCGCAGGCTCTTTGGATGCGGTTGGATTTTTCTCTCCGTTTTACGTACTTCATCAACCGCTTTAGTAAACAGTTGCACAACATGGAACCAATCAACCGTTACGTTAGCATCCGGGAACTCTTCCTCTGTTGCTGACAGAAAGGCTCTTGACATATCACACACGACTTCAAGTACATTATCTGCTTTGCCTTGATGCTCTGTCAGAAAGGACTTAAATCGCTTAACGGTTTCCTTACCTTTTCCGGGCGTAGCGAACACAACAGGCTTGTCTTTCTTGTCCATATCAATGAAAACAGTAACATAGTTGTGGCCACGTTTAGCCGCCGTTTCATCGAATCCAATAGCTTTAAGTGCTGACAAGTCCATCAATGCTAATGCCTTGCTGACGTAGTGTTTGATGATGCGCCAAATACGTTTGTCACGAATTCCAACATATTCAGCACATGCCTTAACCGGCATTTCACGAGCCGGTACCAATACAGATTGTTCGAACAATAACGTGAATTTACTACCCGCTCTCGCCCAAGGGACATTGACACGCTTAACGCCATGCTCAGCACATCGAGTTCTCGGGACGTTTGCTTTGATATAACAGTGATGCTGAAAGAAATTGAGATGACGCCAGGTCAGCGATTTAAAGTCATGTGCCGGACAAGCTTTTGAGCAAGTCGGGCAGGGATACAAGCTTCCTCGTTCAGCTTCAATTTCGAGAACAAGTTCATTAGGTGAGGCTGATATATCCAGGTGTTGGTTAACCAACTTCCAAGGCGCTTCTATACCAAGGCCGAGCATCAAAACTTGATTTCCATCCATGTATTTACTTCCAACTCTTGACTGCAAAACTGGGTTTATTATCTCAGAAATAAATCCATTAAATCCACACTAAACGACGAAGAGCCTGTTTATTTTGCCCGCCCGCTGTCTGATTCTTGCCCTTCGGCGCTGAACAGCGCGTCAATAAAGTCTTCGGCGACAAACGGACGTAAATCATCAATCCGCTCACCGACACCGATATAACGGATCGGCAGCTTAAATTTATCGGCAATCGCGAAAATCACCCCGCCTTTGGCGGTACCGTCCATTTTCGTCAGCGTAATACCTGTCACGCCGACAGCTTCGCGGAAAAGCTGTGCCTGGCTGAGGGCATTTTGACCTGTACTTGCGTCTAAGGTCAACATCACTTCGTGAGGCGCGGTCTCGTCCAGCTTTTTCATCACGCGAACGACTTTCTTCAGTTCTTCCATCAGGTGTGACTTGTTTTGCAGACGACCCGCTGTATCGGCGATCAGCACATCCGCGTCGCGCGCTTTCGCCGCCTGCAGAGCGTCAAACAATACTGAAGCGCTGTCCGCGCCCGTGTGCTGTGCGATAACAGGGATGCGACTGCGCTGTCCCCAGATCTGAAGCTGCTCAACCGCCGCGGCGCGGAAGGTGTCACCCGCCGCTAACATCACAGATTTCCCCTGCCTTTGATACTGTTCGGCTAACTTACCGATAGTGGTGGTTTTACCCACGCCGTTAACGCCGACCATTAAGATCACAAACGGTCCTTCCCGGCCTTGCGGTAACTCGGGTACTAACGGCTCAGATACCGGCTCCAGCGTATTGCGCATTTCTTTACGCATCAGCTCATATAAAGCTTCGGCGTCTTTAAGCTGCTTGCGTGAGGCGTGTTCGGTCAACCGGCCGATTAAACGCGTGGTGGTTTCGACGCCGGCATCGGCAATCAAAAGCTGCTCTTCCAGCTCCTCAAACAGCTCGTCATCAATTTTTTTACCTTTAAACAAGCCGATAAAACCGCTGCCGATATTTACACTGGTGCGTTTAAGGCCGCGCCTGAGACGAGCGAACAGGCCTTCTTTACTCGGCTTTTGTCGCGGCTCAGGCTGAAGCTCAGCCTGCGTTTCAGCGACAGATTCTTTATCTGACGCCTTAATTTGAGTTTCAGTACTCGCTTCGCGCCCGGCTACAGCCGGCGGCTCCGCGGTGACATGAGTGATATCATTCTCCGGCGAAAGTGTTTGCCGCGGCTGAGCTTCAGTTTCCTGCGGTACTTGTCGTGATTCAGTCGGCGCCGCGGGTTCCGCCTCATCCTTCAGTTCCCGGGCAGGCCCGCGCTGAACATCTGATTCAGCGCGGGTCTGCCGCGTTGTCGCTGTCTGCTCCGCTTCGTTTGCGGAGTTTTTTTCAACTTGCTGAGTTCCCGGGGGTTGCGACTCTTCTTGAGTCTGCTGTCCGGATTTGTCCGGACGGAACCAAGAGAAAAAGCCTTTCTTTGCCATTGCGTTTCCTAGCACACGTTAAATTAAGTCTCTGGCGATATTTACTTAAGTCTTAAGCCAGATTCATTTAAAATAATCAGATTCGGGCAATAATATCACCTTCTTGAGTTTCGAAACACTGCGGGAGCTTCATGGCTAAAAATAAATCGGCTTCTAATCACATTCGTATTATTTCGGGTCAGTGGCGCGGTCGCAAACTGCCGGTCCCTGATATTGAAGGTCTGAGACCGACTACGGATCGTATCAGAGAAACTGTCTTCAACTGGTTAATGACAGACGTGAGAAACGCCCGGGTATTGGATTGCTTCGCCGGCAGCGGCAGCTTAGGTTTTGAGGCCTTGTCCCGTCACGCTGATTTCACCCAGTTTTTCGAACTAAGTCCGCAGGCCGCTGAACAACTGACGTCAAATCTGGAGACACTGAAATGCGACAATGCCGCGGTGTCTCAAGGTAATGCGTTAATCTTACTGGATCAGGCGCCGCGGCAGCCGTTTGATTTGGTATTTATTGATCCTCCGTTTCGTAAAGGCTTAGTCGAACCTGTCATACAGAAACTGGTTAAGCAACCCTGGCTGGCCGATGACGCGTTGATTTACGTCGAAACTGAATCTGAGCTGACTCGTATTACCGCGCCTCGAGGTTGGCGCCCGCTAAAAGAAAAATCGGCGGGGCAGGTCACAAGCCGGCTTTATTCTAACGAAAAATGAATCGTCTTAAACCTAAACGTTCATGGCAGGCACAGGCGTCATGAGCGTTTAATGTGACCTTGATTTTTCTATCACCGCACAGAATGAAAATCATTTGCGCCAAAATCGGAAGGTTATTTCTGACTTAAAGCTAAATCTAAAAGGCTTGGAAATAGCATCCGGGGCAATTGGGCGAGGCTTATTAATAATATGAAATATGGTAATCATGCAGTATTCACAATCAATGAGAAAAACAGACAAAAGACAGCAAGGTTTGATTACAGACGGACAACATAACATTCAGACTTTGATTGATCATTGCGGAAATTATTAAGAGGAAAGATATTCAGTCTTTCCTCCGCTTATTCACTTAAATACAGGCAGTAAATTTAATAAATTGAGAATATGACAGACAATCACGGTTATACCAAACGCAAGCACTAACATCGGTGTGAATGCGCCGCCGGCAACTTTGAAACCTCTGTTATCCGGGAACATCGTTCGGACTTTCATTGCCATTATGGCCGGTATCACCGCGACCGAAACCGCACCTGCCAGAGCTGCGTAACCTATCGCCCAGATAAAGCCGTCCGGATATAAAACGCCCAGAACCGTGGGTGGCGTAAAGGTCACGAAACCCGTTTTGACGCGGCCGGGCCATGAGTCATCAAGGCCAAATAAATCCGCCAAATAATCAAACAAACCGAGTGTCACCCCTAAAAATGACGAGGCCACGGCTAAGTTAGCGAATAAGGTTAATAAATGATTTAAGGAATCCTCTGAGATCCCTGATCCTAAGCCGGCAACCAAAGCCCCGATATTACCGCCCTGAGCGATGATATCGCTAAATGCGCTGCGATGAATATTCCCCATGGTCACAATTAACCAGCTGACATAAATGGCCAGGGCTAATAAGGTGCCCGCGAGCACCGCCCGAACCACATGGGCAGTGGATTTATCGTAAAATTTAACTAAACTCGGAATAACTCCCTGGTATCCGAAACTGGCTAAACCGACAGGAAGCGCCGCCAGAATATACGGCGCGTACTCCTGCTGACCGTCGGGCATCCATAATTTCGCCGGCTTCACTTCCGCCATTAAACCGCTGACCGCGAGTAAAAAGGTGATCACCATACCACCCAGCATAACGGTGGAAATTCGGCTGACGTGCCTGGTGCCGGTCACGACGGCTGTCGCTAAAACTAAAGCAAAAATCAAAGCCGCCGCTTGCTCGGAAAAAGCGATATCAATGACCGATAAGCTGTGATTGACGATTGAGCCTCCGCCGCTGACATAAGCGTAGGTAAGAATATAAAGTAAAAAGACGACGGATACTCCGCTCACCACCCGCCAAAACGACCCCAGAATCCGGCTGGTTAAGCTGTCAAAACTGACACCGGCCTCATAATGCAGATTGGCCTCTAACAGCAACAGCCCGCCCGTGACCATACAAAACCACACGGCAACGAGCATTAATACAGAGTAACCGAACCACATGCCCGCGGCGGCGACGGGAAGTGAAAACATGCCCGCGCCTACGGCGGTTCCCGCGACAATCATGGCGCCGCCTAAAATAGAGGGATATTTTTTATTCTCAGAATCCGGCCGCTGCATCGGGTGATTAATCTCCTTTTGTTTGCCTTACGCCGTTAAGTACCGCCTGCCGTACCCGCGCGTCCAATAATGCGGTTAACGCTTTGCTAAGCTGATGAATCACAGGGTTAACGTCATCCCGGCCAATAAGCCCCATATCTTTAAGTTTAACGGTCAGGGTCGCATAGATTTTCTTGTCATAAAACTCTGGCGCGGTGACGCCATGTAAAGATCCTATGTGCTTAGCCAGCCGGTGACTTTCCCGTTCTAAATCGCCGCGCTCAATTTTCGGCTTCAAACTTAACAGACTGAAAATAATGGCATAGCGTTTCAGCATCTCACCGCATGTGTTCGCTAAGAGATGCAGCTGGTTTTGATGCTCATCGCCGGCACTTAACAAACCGTCCCGCTCGATTAAAACACCTTGTTCAAGCATCAGATCAATCAATTGGCTGATATAAACTTTTAAATCAGGCGCCTCGACAAACAGCTCGGCCTGAATAAGCGGGAAAACCCGCTCAATAAATTCACTGATACCGTAACGAGTAACACTTGATTGCTTAAGGATCAGCGTCGCGGTAAGTGACGGCACCATAAACAGGTGAACAATGTTATTGCGATAATACGTCATGTTCCGGGCTTGAGTCTCATCCAGCGACAGAATATCTCCCAGAGGATCGACCTCAACGGTAAACTTATTCAGTTCTAACGCCTGAGAGAGTAACTTTTCGGCTTTACCTTCAGGCACCGTCGAATAAGCCGTAAACGGCAGATCCGTAAGTAGTTTCAAGTAAAAATCGAGCTGCTGCTTTGCCACTGACCGTTCTAATGATTTTTGCTCAGACGCCAGGACAATTAAACTCATCAGTGAAATAGAGCTCACTGCCGCGGCACCGTTAATTTTGGTCATGACCTTATTAGCGAGACTATTTACCGCAGGTGTTAACCACTTAGGTTTTTGCTCGGGATCACTCGTCATTAACTCACGCCAGCCCGGCTCAATATGCGAAAGGTGCTGCTGAATATTAATCGGCTCACCAAAGTTGACATAACCTTGTCCGAAATTGCTCAGTTTTCTGAGCGCGCCGAACACTTGCCATACCGACTCTTTTTTCTTTTTCTTACCGCTGAGCTCCTTGTGGTAAGTAGCCACCTCCATTACATGATCGTAACCGAGGTAAACGGGCACTAAGGTCACCGGACGCTCAATACCACGCAGTACGCTGCTGACAGTCATCGCTAACATTCCGGTTTTAGGGTTTAATAACCGACCCGTTCTGGAGCGGCCGCCTTCGGTAAAATACTCCACCGAATAACCTTTATTAAACAGCAAGTCTAAATAACCTTTGAATACGGCCGTATACAGCTTATTACCGTTAAAGCTGCGGCGGATAAAAAAGGCGCCGCCTTTACGGAATATCGACCCCGCGGGCCAGAAGTTCAAATTAATCCCGGCCGCGATGTGCGGCGGCACCATGCCCTCATAGTAAAGGATGTACGAGAGCAGCAGATAGTCCATATGACTGCGGTGGCAAGGTACATAAATGATTTCATGGCCGTCATGATGCAGCTTACGAACCAGCTCCGCCCCCCGGATATTGATGCCTTTGTAAAGCTTATTCCAAAGCCATGTCAGTAAGCGCTCCGCGATTCGAATCATGCTGTCAGAATAGTTAGCCGCGATTTCATCCAGGTAATTTTCAGCCGTCGTTCTGGCCTGCTCTTTTGATACCTTTTTACCGGCCGCCTCCTCGGCGATGGCCTTTTGAACACCTTCAGAGTTAAGTAATTCTTTAAACATCGTCTGGCGATTAGGTAAGTCAGGTCCGGTCATCACTTTGCGCTGGCGACGGAAATGAACTCGCGCCACTCTGGCGAGCTTATGAGCGATACTGTCATCTGAGCCGTGCTCATCCGTCATATATCGCAATGACACCGCGTTAGAAAACCGAATAAAGTTATGGCGGCCGAGGAACAGAATCATCAGACATTTACGCAGCCATGTCGGGCTCTCACGCTCAAGCACCGCGGCTTTCATGGTATCGTCCTCTTTACCCGGAGTCCGTCCCCAGTAAACACTCACCGGCAGCAGCTGCGCATCTAATGTTGAGTCTTGCTTATGAAGCCTGAGCAGCTGTTTGAAGTTTTTAAGAAAAACGTTCGCCTCAGATTTACGGCCGAACAACGGCTGAGCGGAGCTTAAGCTCACCACCCTGGGCACAGTTTCATTGTTCAGCTGAATATCATCATAGGGATCAGGCAGGCCGAGTTTCCGGGTGACCTCACTCAGCGCCGCCATATCACTGATGGATTGCGTCTTCATCACATAAACGATGGGCTTGTGAGCGTTAAGGTTTAAATCTGAGAAAGGCTGTTGCGGAACAGCGACACTATGAACAAACCATTTTTGAATGGTACGCAGCGCATTATGAAACCAGGAATTATGCTTAGTCATTCTTCTTAGCGTTTGAAATACAAAAGAGTCAAAACGATAGGATAGCAAATTAATCGCGGAACAGCTAAAGACGATTACCGAAATTAATTGCTTATTTATTAGTTGCGCGCGCAACATCACTGTATATAATAACAGTAACTGTATAAGCGAACAGCGAGTATCTAAGCATGAGACCCTTAACCCCGAGACAAGCCGAGATTTTAACGTTTATCCGTCAAAATATCGCTGAGACCGGTATGCCGCCTACCCGTGCCGAAATCGCCAAACGCCTCGGGTTTCGCAGTACCAACGCCGCCGAAGAGCATTTAAAAGCACTCGCGAAAAAAGATTACATTGAGATAATACCCGGAACATCAAGGGGTATCCGGCTCTGCGCGGAGTTAGAAGCGCAAGAGAACGGCTTACCGCTCATCGGGCAGGTCGCGGCGGGCGAACCGATTTTAGCCCAGCAACATGTCGAACAGTACTATCAGGTTGACGGCGGTTTATTTAAACCTAACGCTGATTTTTTACTGCGTGTGAAAGGTGACAGTATGAAAGACATCGGCATTCTTGAAGGCGATTTATTGGCGGTTCATAAACAGCAACGAGCATCAAACGGTCAGGTTGTCGTCGCCCGTGTTGAGGATGAGGTAACGGTTAAGCGTTTTGAGCAAAAAGGCAATGTCGTATATCTTCATGCCGAAAATGAAGAATACCGGCCGATAGAAGTTGACCTCAGTCATCAGCACCTCACCATCGAAGGTCTGGCTGTCGGCGTCATACGAAACGGAGAATGGCTGTGAGTGACTTCATCACCAGCGCGTCACCCCGGAGTAAGAACCCAACCTGACTCTTCTAAGTAGCTGACGATAAGTTTCTTCAGCTATGTAACCTGAGTTGCAACGCTGTAATGCGCTAAAGGTGGACATCAAAAAAATATCAGAAAACTTATGGACAGCTACTTAACTCTGAGCGGATTCAAAACATTCAAGCACGATTTGCCGGCGGTTTCGGTGATGAGGAGCTTAAAGCGACGAGCACAGAAGCGGTCAAACTCCGTCCGATTGCGTTTTTTTAGCTTCAGCTCAAGGCAGAGCCTCCGGTTCAAGGCGCCGTGAAAAGATACACCGGAGTATTTCAGGCCGGTGCTACGAAGAATACGGGCAGGCGTCTTTCCTTGAACCCAAAGGGTGATTCATAAAACGGCCGTATGACGGCGGCAGATTTGATTGGCGAAGAATAATAGCTGCGTGCGCACAAATCCGCCTTGCATTTGACCGCCTTACAAACCGCTGAAAACATCAGATGCGACTGTGCGGAGTACTGGCTCAAACCCCGTTTCAATGCCCCGTCCCAGCCTGAAAGATCATTTCATTAACATAAACTTGTTAAGGCCGATGACCCTGTTGCGGATAAAATAAAAAATCAGACACGGGAAAATTTAACCAACTTTTCATCTGATTAGATAAAACATGAACTTGATCAATCTTTAAACAATCAGTAATGTAAAGACAGTAACATGAATCTGAATGTTACAAATTTGCGAAGATTTCGCTAAATTTAAAGAACAGAAATTCTATAAACGACCCTGTTTTATAAAGCTGATGTTTCGGCAGATTCGCCGAAACACGTCGGCAGTAAGCGCACGAGTGGTTACACCCATAGCCGTATAACGGTATTACCGGATTGATTTATCAGCTGATGTTGAACCGGTCAATCGAAGCGGAGAGTCAGCGACCACCACTGCACTTTGATATCGTAAGCTTTTTAGGGAGCTGAAAAGTTAGCATGGAGCAAAGCCGTAACGTGTGACTTTTCTTTGTAGTTGCTTTTGCAATTGACAGAGGAGACGTCTAGTGAAGCAATTGTTGTATTGTTTGTTAGCGGCATTCCTGGCCCCGGACGTCCGGGCGGAGGAAATGCGGTTCAACATGGCTCAAGGGGTAACAGAGATCAGTCATCGGGTATACCACCTGCACATGACCATTTTTTATATCTGTTGCGTAATCGGGGTAATTGTTTTCGGCATAATGATTTATGCCATGATCACACACCGCAAATCTAAAGGGGCTGTCGCCGCCAATTTCCACGAGAGTACTAAAGTGGAAATTCTCTGGACCATAATTCCGTTCGTTATTCTGATCAGCATGGCGATACCGGCCACCAAAACTCTGGTTGCGATGGAAGATCCGAGTAATTCAGATCTGACCGTGGTAATAACCGGCTCGCAATGGAAATGGCATTATGATTATTTTAATGAGGGAGTGAGCTTTTATAGTTTGCTGACGACCCCGCAAGATGAAATCGACAATAAAAAAGAGAAAGACGAGCATTACTTACTCGAAGTCGACAAACCGCTCGTACTGCCTACGAACCGCAAGATACGTTTTTTAGTTACTTCAGACGACGTGATCCACTCTTGGTGGATGCCGGCGTTTGCGGTTAAAAAAGACGCGAATCCGGGATTCATCAATGAAACCTGGGCCAAAATCGACGAAGAAGGTGTCTACCGCGGCCAATGTACCGAGCTCTGCGGAAAAGGTCACGGCTTTATGCCCATCGTCGTAAAAGCCATTTCCGGTGACAAATTTGATGAATGGCTCGTCACCCAAAGATCGGAAGCCAAAGCCGCCGAACAAAAAGCCAAAGCCTCCCTCACTAAAACTCTCTCTAAAGATGAGCTTTACGCCAAAGGCGAAAAAGTCTATATGGCGCACTGCGCCGTTTGCCACCAGCCCAACGGCATGGGGCTTGCGGGCATATTCCCTCACTTAAAAGGAAGCCCGGTCGCCACAGGGCCTGTTCATGGTCATATTTACATTGTGACGCACGGCTTCCCGGGCTCCGCGATGCCGGCCTTTGATAAGCAGTTAACGGCCGAAGAAATTGCCGCTGTTGTCACTTACGAGCGAAATGCCTGGGGTAATAACACAGGCGACGCGGTTCAGGCCGCTGACGTCGTTAAAGTCGAAAAAGAAAAGTAGGGAAATACGATGACAACATTAAACCCTCAAAATGATCAGCTTGAAACCGAGCCGAAAGCTGAACATTTCCATGATCATGCTCACCACCAGCCGCCAAAAGGTTTGATGCGCTGGGTATTAACCACCAACCACAAAGACATCGGCACCTTGTATCTGTGGCTCAGTTTTATTATGTTCTTAACCGGCGGCGCAATGGCAATGGTGATCCGCGCCGAGCTGTTTGAACCCGGTCTGCAGCTCGTTGAACCTAATTTCTTTAATCAGATGACTACGGTTCACGGCTTGATTATGGTATTCGGTGCCGTTATGCCGGCCTTTACCGGGCTTGCCAACTGGCTGATCCCAATGATGATCGGAGCGCCGGATATGGCGCTCCCGCGAATGAATAACTTAAGTTTCTGGATTTTACCCTTCGCGTTTTTAATCCTGCTCAGCTCGTTGTTTATGGAGGGCGGCGGCCCTAATTTCGGCTGGACTTTCTATGCGCCGCTATCCACTCACTACAGCGGTGACAGTACCGCGTTGTTCGTGTTTGCCATTCATATTATGGGGATCAGCTCAATTATGGGCGCCATCAATGTGATTGTGACTATTTTCAACCTGCGCGCTCCGGGCATGACATGGATGAAGCTGCCTTTATTCGTTTGGACATGGTTAGTCACGGCGTTCTTACTGATTGCGGTTATGCCTGTGTTAGCCGGGGCGGTTACCATGGTTCTGACCGATAAATTCTTCGGTACCAGTTTCTTCGATGCCGCGGGCGGCGGTGATCCCGTGATGTTCCAGCACATTTTCTGGTTCTTTGGTCACCCTGAGGTTTACATCATGATTCTGCCGGCGTTCGGCATTATCTCGGCGATCATTCCGACGTTCAGCCGTAAGAAGCTGTTCGGCTATTCCTCAATGGTGTATGCAGTAGCCAGTATTGCGGTCCTGTCTTTCTTAGTCTGGGCGCATCACATGTTCACCACCGGCATGCCTTTAGTCGCCGAACTGTTTTTCATGTATTGCACCATGCTGATTGCCGTACCCACCGGAGTTAAAGTCTTTAACTGGGTGGCCACCATGTGGAAAGGTTCCATTTCCTATGAGCCGCCGATGCTGTTTGCCATCGCCTTTGTGATCTTGTTTACCATCGGCGGATTCTCAGGGTTAATGCTGGCGATAACACCGGCTGACTTCCAATACCACGACACTTATTTCGTTGTCGCGCATTTCCACTATGTACTGGTGACCGGAGCCGTGTTCTCAATTATGGCGGCCGCCTACCACTGGCTGCCGAAGTGGACAGGACACATGTACAGCAACACCTTGGCTAAATGGCATTTCTGGTGCTCGCTGATTTCAGTAAACGTCCTGTTTTTCCCGATGCATTTTGTCGGTCTTGCCGGCATGCCCCGGAGGATTCCGGATTACAACATTCAGTTTGCGAATATCAATGAAATAGTCTCTGTCGGCGGTTTTGCTTTCGGTCTTTCACAGCTGATTTTCCTGGTGCTGGTGATCAGGTGCGTCCGTGGTGGCGAAAAAGCCCCGGCAAAACCCTGGGATGGTGCGGAAGGTCTGGAATGGACAATCCCGAGCCCGGCTCCGTATCACTCATTCACCACACCCCCGGAGATAAAATAAGATGACAGCGAATCCAAACGCCAAAACGAAATCCAATAATAAGCTGGTAATTTGGCTGACCGCGGGCTCATTTGCGATGTTCGGGTTTGGGTTCGCGTTAGTTCCGCTGTATGACATCATGTGCCAGGCACTCGGGATTAACGGCAAGACCGCCACTTCGGCCAAAGCCTACACGCCGGAACAAGCGGTGAATGAAAACCGCCTGGTTAATATTGAGTTCATATCTCAGATCAGCCCCGGCATGGCCTGGGAATTCAGACCCGAGGTTAACACGATGAAAGTTCACCCGGGTGAGCTGATCCGCACTCACTATATCGCCAGAAACTTATCGACTGACGCCGTCGTCGGACAGGCGGTGCCGTCGGTCTCACCGGGCCGGGGCGCGCTTTACTTCCATAAAACCGAGTGCTTCTGCTTTAACCGGCAGCCCCTGGCAGCGGGCGCGAACAGCGAACTGCCGCTTATCTTTTTTATCGATCCGGATTTACCTTCCTCTATAAATACTCTGACACTTTCTTACACGCTTTTTGATGTCACTGAGTCTTCTGAAGGCGCGTTAGCGAAAGTGCAAGGAGCGACAAAATGAGTACCCATCAACATTATTATGTGCCGGCTCAGAGTGGCTGGCCGATAATCGGCGCAATCGGTCTGTTCTTAACAGCCTTTGGTGCCGGACATTTCATAGCTGAGCTAGAGACTCACGCAAGCCCGATTGGTTTAATCGCTTTAGGGGCGGGACTGCTGACCATCATCTTTTTGATGTTCGGCTGGTTTAAAGCGGTCATTCAAGAATCCCGGAGCGGATTGTATTCCGCGCAAATGGATCGCTCGTTTCGTCAGGGAATGAGCTGGTTTATTTTCTCTGAGGTAATGTTCTTCGGGGCGTTTTTCGGTGCCTTATTCTTCATACGGATGTTTTCAGTACCCTGGCTCGGCGGTGAGTATCATTCAACAGCCACGCATGAAGTGTTATGGCCGAACTTTGAAGCTGTCTGGCCGCTGACGACAACACCAAAAGGTGATACCACACAGGCGATGCCCTGGCACGGACTGCCGCTTTATAACACCGTCATTCTTCTCGTGTCATCGGTCACGCTGCACTTTGCTCACGTGGCCCTGGAGAAAAATAACCGCGGGGGGTTAAAAGCCTGGCTGGCACTGACGATTGTGCTCGGACTGAGCTTCTTGTATTTGCAAGTTCATGAATATATGCACGCTTATACCGAGCTCGGACTGACGCTGGAGTCAGGCGTTTACGGCAATACCTTCTTTATGCTGACCGGTTTTCACGGCTTGCACGTGACCATAGGCAGTATTTTCTTGATAACGCTGTTTATCAGGATCCTGAAAGGTCACTTCGCGCCGGAAAACCACTTTGCGTTTCAAGCCGGCAGCTGGTATTGGCATTTCGTCGATGTGGTCTGGCTATGTTTGTTCGTATTTGTATACGTACTTTAACTGAACCTAGTAAGGCGTAGGGTTAGGTTGAATCCAGCCAAACCCGATCGCCAAAATTAACGCTATGACCACCAGCGCGGAAAACATCACTCGACGCCCCAAATAACGGCTCATCGATTGTTTGTTATCACTTTTAACCATAATAAATAAGGCGCGGCCCAAGTTAAAAATGATGAACAGCAGCAGTAAAACAAGTACGACTTTAAAAAGCAGTAGGGTATCCAACGGGTTACCTCCCTTCAGGCTGTCTCAAAGTAAAATATCGGTCTGTGTGTTATTTATTTTCTCGCTTATCTTATTAATAAAATTAGGCTCTTGGCAACTGAACCGGGGTTATGAAAAACAACGATATGAACAACGGCTTCAAATAACACAGAATCAAGCCGCACTGACACAACAGGAATTTATAAAAACCAGCGACTTTGACTCTCTGCCCGGAAGACGACTGTCCATTGAGGTAACGCCGACATCAAAACCATTACTCGCGCTTGACAATCAGGTCTATCAGGGGCGGGCCGGCTATCTGGTGTTTCAGCTGACGGCCGTCGCGCCTGACTCTCCTCTGTTACTTATTGAGCTGGGTTTTGCACCGGCAAACCCGGATCGAACTCAGTTACCTCAAGTACTGCCGCTTACAAATAAACGGAGGTTACAAGGTCGGCTTTATCACCGTCTGCGCAATCCGGTAAGCCACCGGCTTTTTGCCGAACCGGGCTCACCGACGCGAATTCAAAACTTAAATATCCCGGAGTTAAGCCGGTTAATTCAGAACCCCGTCTTCCCGGTAGTGTTTCAGCCTGAGGCCGTCAGTTTCGATCAGCAGCGGCGCCCGCTCGCCAAACCCTGGAATCCGCTTCCGATGCCGGCGAAAAAACACTTCGGTTACGCTATGCAGTGGTTTTCGATGGCGCTTGGCTTACTCATCATCGGGTTAATTTTAATAAGACGAAATCTTACCTGTTTTTCTTCAATCCTGAGCATGAAAAGGAGCAAGGATGAATTCTCCAGACCGAAAAAATAAAAAAGCGCTAATCGCTCTGATTGCCGTTTTCGCCTTACCCGTCATCGCCGCCAAGCTGGTGTTATCGCTCAATCTGTATGATGGCGCGTCAACCAATAAAGGCGAACTGCTGCCGGCGGAGCTGGCTTATGACGCTCTGGGTATGAAAAACCCGAAGCCTCAGAAGTGGCAGCTGATTTTTTTATTACCTGAGCACTGCACTCAGGCCTGCCGGCAGCAGCTGTTTTTGATCAAACAGACACATACCGCTCTGGGTCGTGAGCGGGACAGGGTCGAGCCTGTTGTTTTACTGTCAAATAACAGTGATCAATCCGCGTTAATTTCGCTTCAATTCACCACGGCCACGGCCAGCGAGCAACTGCGGCAACAGCTCAACGGTCAGCAAATTATTATCGCCGATCCGCTCGGTAAGCTGGTCACTCGCTATGAGCTCAAAGCCGATGAAAGACAACGTCTATTGCAGGGCAAAGCCATGATGAATGATTTAAGAAAAATGCTGAGATTATCGAGGGTGGGTTAATGACGTTAAAAACCGTTTTAAAAATATCTGTCGTCTTTACTTTTATCGTGATTCTGATGGGCGCCTACACCCGATTAGCCGACGCGGGTCTCGGGTGTCCGGACTGGCCCGGATGCTATGGTCAGTTAAAAGTCCCGAGTGCCGGGGATGAGCTTGCCAGAGCGCGGCAGCATTTTCCCGGTATGGAACTGGATCCGAAAAAAGCCTGGCTGGAAATGATCCATCGTTATCTCGCCGGCATACTGGGGGTAATGGTTTTCGGCATTTTAATCTGGTGTCTGCGTCAGCAAAAGGCACCCAAAAAGCTGGCGATAATCATCAGCGCCCTGATTGTTTTTCAGGCACTGCTCGGCATGTGGACCGTCACCATGATGCTGATGCCTGTTATCGTAATGTCGCATTTGCTGGGCGGCTTTACTCTGATTTCACTGCTGTTTTTAATGTATCTCAGAGTGAGACCGTTAACGCCGCCTGACAGCGATCCTTATGCGAAAAGCTTTGCCCGGCTGGCATTAATCGCAGTAATCGCCCTAATCGGTCAGATCATGCTGGGCGGCTGGACGTCATCAAATTACGCGGCCTTAAGCTGTACGTCACTTCCTATCTGCCAGGGTAACTGGTGGAACAACCTCAGTTTAGCTAAGGCGTTCTCACCGTTTCAGGGCGATCATATCAGTTTCGAATATGGCGTGCTGGATCACTATACCCGAATGACAATACACGTTGCCCACAGGATCTGGGCTATTGTCACCAGCCTGCTTATCCTTTGGCTCGGGTTTAGACTGCTTCGCAGCCGAACCAAAATCATCAAGCAAGCCGTATTCGTGATGACGGCGCTGCTTGTCATTCAGGTGTTACTTGGCATCAGTAATATCGTGTTTATGCTGCCGCTACCGGTCGCCGTAGCCCACAACGGAGTCGCGGCCCTGCTGCTGTTATCACTGGTTTTCATTAATTACGCCGTCAGGCAAAAAACATGAGCAAGGAGCGTTACATGAATAAAAATATCACCCTGACTCAACATGCTTATCTCGTCTTTAACTGGCGTGATTATCTGGAAATGACCAAACCTAAGGTCGTGGCTTTAATGCTGCTTACCGTGTTAGTCGGCATGTGCCTGACAACACGAGGGAGTTTAGCTGTTATTCCTGTGATCAGCGGCTTAACGGGTATCGGCATGATGGCCGGCTCGGCAGCGGCATTTAATCATCTGATTGATCGCCGGATTGACGGCATTATGGCTCGCACCTATCACCGTCCCTTACCTAAAGGCCGGGTGTCTGCCGCTAAAGCCGTATCCTTCGCCGTGACAATCGGTATTCTCGGTTTTGTCATTTTGTATGCGTTTACCAACCCGCTGACCGCATGGTTAACCTTTGCCAGTCTTATCGGTTACGCCGTCATTTATACCGCCTACTTAAAGCGCGCCACCTCGCAAAATATTGTGATTGGCGGTCTTGCCGGAGCCATGCCGCCGCTTTTAGGCTGGACGGCCATGACGAACGAGTTTCACGGCAGCGCGTTACTGCTGGTGATCATCATCTTCACCTGGACACCGCCCCACTTTTGGGCGCTGGCCATTCACAGGCAGAAAGAATACGCCAAAGTGGATGTACCCATGCTGCCGGTAACCCATGGCATTGAGTTCACTAAAACCTGTATTTTCCTTTATACTATTTTACTGGCTGTCGCTTGTGTGCTGCCTGTTATTGTCGGCATGAGCGGCGGTATTTATTTAGCGGGTTCCAGCCTGTTAAGCGCATGGTTTATCTATAAAGCGTGGCAGCTTAAATACGCCGATTATCCGGGGCTGGCAATGAAGGTGTTTAAAGTATCCGTTTATCACCTGATGCTGTTGTTTATGGTGATATTAGCCGATCATTATCTTTGGAGCTGGTTAAAATGAAAAAAGCTTATCAACTCGGCGCCTTAGCTATAATTATGCTGACGGGCGGCGCGTCGGCATGGTTTATGACGCAAAAGCCGGCGCTTAAACTGGAAACCACTCAGTTATTCCCGGCTCCGCGAACCGTTATCGAGTTTTCGATGACCGACCATAAGGGAAACGATTTCACTCATGATAATTTAAAGGGTAAGTGGAGTATCCTGTTTGCCGGTTACACATCTTGTCCGGACATCTGCCCGACAACCATGACCAAACTCAGTAACGCCTATCCGAAACTTAAGCAAATCGCGCCGTTGCAAGTGGTTCTGGTTTCGGTCGATCCTCAGCGTGACACGCGCAATAAACTGAATTCATATATCGAGTTTTTTAATCCCGAGTTTGTCGCGGTAACCGCGGAGCATAAACATCTCATTCCGGTTACCAGAAGTTTGGGTATGGCTTATTCCATGGTTGGAGACGGTGACAATTATCTGGTTGATCACAGTGCGTCTTTAGTGCTGATCTCTCCCGAAGGAGAACGCTTTGCCATGGTGAAACCCAAATCAGAGAAACCGGGTAAGGTACCACAAATCAAAACCAAAACTCTGATCAGTGATATTTCACAAATAATGGAGAGACACTAAAAGCCGGGGCATTATGCTCCGGCTTTTGGTTTTATGACTTCGTTTAATCCGCAAACGCGTATAGTAAATTGTTCGGTGAGGACTTAGCTAAACTTTTCATATAAGGAAGCGACCACCAATTCACGTTCATATCAATGGCATCGGTTGTGGAGCGATCTCGTAATTCGTTCTTTAACTCTTGAGGAGTCCGGTTCGGATTTTCCTGTAAATACAGCGCAATCACACCGGCAACATGCGGTGTCGCCATAGAGGTACCGCTGATAGTATTGGTCGCGTCATCGCTGCCTATCCAGGCGGATTTAATGCGAGTACCTGGCGCGAAAATATCGGTACACTTGCCGAAATACGAGTACCCGGCGCGATTATCGTTAATATCCGTTGCTCCCACGGTTATCGCATTTTTATTGCTTGCCGGTGAGACATTACAGGCGTTATATGAATCAAAAAACGCCTTGGTCCGATTACCCGCCGCAACGACAACAGGTATGTTAGCCGCGACCAGTTTATCTACGGCCTGATCAAGAGCCTTACTCTTGCCTCCGCCTAAACTCATATTCACCACACTAGGCTTACCTGATTTCTGAGCCAGTTTAAGCACCTCTTCAAGCCCCGCTATAACCTGGCTGTCCGAACCGCTTCCCTTGCAGTTTAATACACTGACACCGACAATACTGACTTGTTTAGCGACACCATAGGTCTTACCCCCGATGGTACCGGAGACGTGCGTGCCGTGTCCGTTACAATCCCAGTGAACGTCAGCACTTTGTTGCGGGTTTTCCTGGTAACTCCCGTTCGTTTCAACATATACCGAGGCACGCCCCCCAAACTCTGAATGAGTAATATTTACTCCGGTATCAACGACATACGCCGTAACACCGTTACCGTCGAATTGATAATCATATGCGCCGTCGACATCAGATAAGTTATGCTTAACGATACGAGCCAGCCCCCAGTCCGCGTTTTCCTGTCTGCTTCTGTTAGTGTTAACACTGTCAGATACAGGCATTGTCGATACAGATTTATCTAACTCAACAAAAGCTACGTTAGGCCGTTTTTCCAATTCCTGAATCTGTTGCTTATTCGCTTTAACCACAAAAGCATCAATAATGTTGTGGAATGTCTTTGTCACTTGAGTGCCGAGTTCGTTAGTCGCTTGTTGTGCCTGACTGGTTACAAAGTCAGCCTGAATACGATTAAAGCCCGGTGTGGTCATAAACGAGTATCTCTGCGGTGATTTCAGCACCACGATATAATGACCGTTAGTAACGGTCTGAGAATAATCCTTTGTTATATCTGATGCTTGCGCAAAGAAAGGAGCCAGTCCGATGGCTAAGAGTATTTTTGTGAAAGCTTTGTGCTGCATATTCAATGCTCCTAGAGCCGTATTTTTGAGTTCATCAGTATTTCATCTTGTTCATGATTTAAACAAACTCTATTGGTTATAATTTATACTGATTTCTTACATGTAAAGTTGCGTTCATTTCACTGTTATCGGTAAAACCGCTGACGGCTTCAATCTCATTGAGTCTTAAACAAGGAGCGGACGATATTGCTCAGCGGCTCAATGTTACGGGTGAACGCCTGAGATCATGACAAGATGTCAAAACAAAACCCTGTCTTCTCAGCGCAGGGGTTTCGTTAAGCGTCAGACAAGAATCAGTAACTCTCGTTTTAGTGTCTGACCTCTGCCCCATGATTAATTCGTTAAGGAATACAACAAATTATTTGATGTCTCAGGAGCCAGCCGCTGATCATATCCGTAACGATCCGGGTATTGACCTATAATATCTATCGCGTTTTTAGTTGAATGACGAATGAGTTTACGCTTAACCTCTGCCGGAGATAAATCCGGGTTTTCTTCTAAATAAAGAGCGACCACGCCCGCGACATGCGGTGAAGCCATAGAAGTGCCGCTGATCGTATTAATAGAGTAATCTCCGCCTTTCCATGCTGATGTGATATCGGTTCCGGGAGCGAAAATATCCGTGCATGATCCCAAGTATGAGAACTCCGCTCGCTCATCATACTCATCCGTCGCGCCGACAGTGATGACATCGCCGATGTCAGCGGGAGAATATAAGCAGGCGTCAGGAACTGCCCCGGGGCGATCAGGGTTTTTATTTCCGGCGGCGGCAACCACCGTAATACCGTTATCTATCAGGGTCTGTACAGCCTGATCAACCACGTCAATGTGTCCCTGGAAGCCCAAACTCATATTTACCACACTCGGGTGACCCGATTTACGCGCTAACCGTAAAACCTCACTCAAACCGGCGATAAGACCGCTCGCGGAGCCGTGACCTTTACAATTTAGTACCTTAACTCCGATAATACGGACGCCTTTCGCCACACCATACTGACTGCCGCCTATCGTTCCGGCCACATGAGTACCGTGACCGTTACAGTCTCCGATTTCATTTTGAGTATCCTGAACATATCGCGGTTCTTCCTCTTGATTTTGATCATTGATATTTACATAGAGATCGGCGCGTCCGTCAAACTCACTATGCGTGATGTTGACACCGGTATCCAAAACATAAGCGTCGACACCTTTACCAAGGTATTCATATAGATACGAATTATCATAAGGATTATATTCTCGCCCTTGATCGATTCTCGCTAACCCCCAGTCAGCATCTTGTTCTGTACCGGCGCTTCTGGAATTAACAGATGACATCTCAGCCGGAGAAAGTGACAGCGGATAATCAGGCTCAACGTAGGCCACATCCGGCTGTTTCGCGAGTTCTTGAGCTTGTTGTTTATTCGCTTTAACCACATAACCGTCAATGATATTGTGAAACTTCTTTGTCACCTGAGCGCCTACCTCATTCGTTGCTCGCAGTGCCTGATCGGCGACAAAGTCAGCTTGCCTGCTACTGAAGCCCGGGGTTGTCATAAAAGATAATTTCTGAGGTGATTTTAACACTACGATATAATGACCGCTGGTAACGGGTTGAGAAGATTCCTTTGCTGAACTTGCCGCATGCGCAAAGGACGGCGCTAATCCTACAGCTAAAAGTAGTGTTGTGAAAGCTTTATACTGCATACTCACTTCTCCTAACATCATATTTTAAAAGTGGTTTCTGATTTTACAGTATTCACAGTGAACATAATTTATACAAACCTAATTTCTTATAACTTATGCCTTGAATTATCAATAATCACCGCAAGCGTTTGTTCATACTACAATTTTGTAACAAAAAGATTTCATTATTATAAGCAACAAGAAAATTTAAAATACCAATGTTTGACGGTGTTAAAGAAAAATACGGAGCCATGGTTAAACGGCTCCGGCGATCATTAACAGAGTTAATCCGCTAATGAATAAACTAACTTATTCGGAGTTTGGTCAGGCACATTCTTAATCACATCTGCGGTAGAGAGTTTCAGCAGCTTTTTCAACAGCTTCTTAGGCGTTAAGTGCGGATTTTGTTCCAAATACAAGGCTGATACACCAACAACAAAAGGCGTGGCCATAGATGTGCCGCTGAGTGTTGTATACGCGTGATCACTTCCTTTGTAAGCGGAATAAATACCGCTCCCGGGAGCCAGTATTTGAACGCAGCTCCCGAAACTGGAATAATAGGCTAAATCATCATCCCTGTCCGTGGCTCCCACCGCAATATCATTCGGATCATGAGCGGGAGAATCTTTGCATGCGTCATGCGCACCATTACCCGCGGCGGCGACGACAGGAATATTGTCTTTAACAAGAGCGTCAATGGCATCTTCAAGAGCCTGATTGAATTTCCCCCCTAAGCTCATATTGACAATCGCACGCTGACCTGAGTTTTTCGGATCGTCCGCCAGTTTTTGAACCTCCTCTAATCCCGCGATCACATCGCTGTAAAAACCGGAGCCTTCTTTATTCAACACCTTAACACCAACCAAGTTGACATTTTTAGCGACACCCGTGGTTTCACCGCCGATAATGCCCGCGACATGAGTAGCATGGCCGTTATCATCACCCTCAACACCGGCCGGGTTCAATTGATATCCATTACCGTCATGCTGGTCAATATAAACTGATGCTCGTCCGTTAAATTCTTGGTGAGCGTAATTCAGCCCCGTGTCAACCACATACGCCGTAATCCCTGTCCCCTGGTATCTGTAAGTGTAAGTGCCGTCAAGGTTAAGCTCATGATTATCAATCCGGGATAACCCCCAATTCTTGACGTCTATTTGATTGCGCGGTTTATGTCGTTTGTGCCTCTTAAGAAGCGGACTGGCAGGTGTGATACTGACCTGACCGTCGGGCACTACATAATCGACAGCAGCCTGCTCGGACAGCAGCCGCGCCTGCGCCTTAGCGGCTTTAACAACAAAACCGTCAAGCAACCGGCTGTAGGTTTGTGTAACTGCCGAACCCGCCCGCTGTGAAAGCCGTAGCGCCTGATTGTTAACAAAGTTTACGTTTAAGCTGTCAAAAGCTTGTTGCGACATGCCCTCAACCCGAGCGGGCTTCTTCAGTACAACAATATACCGCCCGTCGGCAGGATTAACTTGTGATAAATCCGTTTTGACGCTGACCGCATGAGCAAAAACGGGCGCCGTTGCGAGAACCAAAAGGGTTTTTGTCAAAGAGATAGGTGAATACCGCATACTCACTGCTCCTGATACTACTGAGAAAATGTTGTGCGGTTTAGTATTCACCGACTCAAGACAATTAACAAAATTTTAGTTGAATAACTTATGACGACAAGTTAAAAGGAACGGTACGGTTAAATACAGTCCCTTTATTATTCAGTATATTACCTCATGGTACGCAAACACCCGTACAGGCGGGATCTGAAATAAATCCGCAAAGGTTTACCCAATAAGGCCGGGGAAATTGTGATTTCCCGCTACTTGTCCTGATTTTGAGCCTTGATAGCACCGATTTGCGGAAAAATTAACCGGTGCGGAATTATCGTCTTCAACCATCTGAATTATAGATTAATAATTAATTTCTCAGGCGCGGGCAGGTGAGGAATACCGTATGTAATCTAGAAAATTTTTATTTTTTATGTAAGTTAGCTGTTAACTCTCAAAAGAAAGACCGTTTAATTAATTGACTACACCACTAATAAAACTGTCAATTGAATCCGCCGGTTTAAGCGACTCAATCTCACAAGCCCCCCTCATAAAAAAAACGATATTGAATGAGAAAGTTTATCAATTAAATCCGAAGGAAAACCCGGCAATTAACGAGTTTATTCAGCATGATGGTGTTTACGGTGAATTCAATATGTGGGGAAAATACCAATCACTCGGCTGTCACTCAAGTTACCTGGGAAGTTTACTGCAGGAGAAAAGAAACATAAACCTTATTCCAGCCGCCGGGCGCGGCCATACCGACACGGTAAGAATCCTGATCCAGTCGGGCGCCGACGTCAATCACAAGTCCGAAAACGGTTTCACGGCGCTCAACCTAGCCGCGAATAACGGCCATACCGAAACGGTACTCCTCCTGATCCGCTCCGGCGCCGACGTTCATCATGAGACCGTAAACGGCTTCACTCCCCTTACCTCAGCCGCTAAAAACGGCCATATCGGAGTGGTACACTACCTGTTCCGGTCGGGCGCCGATGTCAATCACCAGACCAAAGACGGTTTCACTCCCCTTACCTCAGCCGCTAAGAACGGTCATACGGAGATGGTAACCCTCCTGCTCTGTCTGGGCGCCGACATCCGTCACAAAACCGCGGACGGCTCAACCGCCCCCATCTTAGCCGCTGACGGCGGCCATACCCAAATGATAATCCACCTGATCAACCTGGGCGCCGACGTCGATGAACAGACCGATAAAGGCTTTACCGCCCTCACCTCAGCCGCTAAGCGAGGCCTTACCGAAGCGGTGAGATTTCTGATCGACTCGGGCGCCGACGTCAATCACGAGACCGAGGAAGGCTTCACTGTGCTCGACTCAGCCGCTAAAAACGGCCATACCATAGCGGTATACCTTCTGCTCCAAGGGGGCGCCATTGTCAATCACCAGTCCAGAGACGGCTTAAACACCCTCCACTTGGCCGCCAGAAACGGCCATACCGGAGTGGTACACCTCCTGCTCCAATGGGGCGCCGACGTCAATCATAAGACCAGCAACGGCTCAACCGCCCTTATCTCAGCCGCCGGCTCCGGGCATACCGAAGTGGTAAACCTCCTGCTACGGCGGGGCGCCGACGTCAATCATAAGACCAGCAACGGCTTCACCGCCCTTATCTCAGCCGCCGGCTCCGGGCATACCGAAGTGGTAAACCTCCTGCTACGGCGGGGCGCCGACGTCAATCATAAGACCAGCAACGGCTTCACCGCCCTTGTCTCAGCCGCCAAGAACGGCCATACCGAAGTGGTAAACCTCCTGCTCCGGCGGGGCGCCGACGTCAACAGCCAGAACGAAGAAGGCTTCACCGCTCTTATCTCAGCCGCCAGGCACGGCCATACCGAAGTGGTAAACCTCCTGCTCCGGCGGGGCGCCGACGTCAATCACAAGAGCAGCTACGGCTTCACTGCTTTGGCCTCAGCCGTCAGGTACGGTCATAAAAAAGCGGCGAAGCTTCTGTTTCGGCACATCCATTCAAAAAGACCCGCGCACCACAGGATTTAAGTTGCTGGCAAGTCATTTACGGTTTTCTCTTCAAAGCGTTTCTTTCCCGGACTCTTCGGGTCATGCTATTTTTGTTTTTAGGGACGTGGCGTAAGAAAGTATACCGGTTCCATCGTCAGTCCGGCGAAAGCGGGTGTCCAGTGATGAAATGGTCTCCTCCTCTCAACGGCATCGCAATGTGCCAAACTTGGAATTGATAACTCAAGTTAACAGAGCAAGGCATCGACGGCTTAGCCGCGGTTTGTAAGCAGAAGTTATCTTCTGAGCCCCGCTCTGACGCCATTTTTGTGCTCATTAACCGCAGCCGGACTATGGCGCGGGCTTTGACCTATGATGGCAGCAGCTTTTGGCTGATGACCAAGCGTTTATCCAAGGGGAGATTCCAAGGCTGGCCTAGCTCTAATGACGCTGTTCAGCCACTGCTTGCGATGCAGTTACGGCACATTCTCAGTGGTGATGGCGAGCGTAAAATTCAAGTCCAATGAAATAAACGACATCGACCAAAAAGCCTTAGAAGCGCTGATGGCTCGTAATAGAAAAAACCAGACGAAACAGCGATAAAACCCAGCTTCGCAGCGGCGTTTATACCTCAGGTATGATTGCGACTACCAAAAACAATCACGCTATCGTACTTTTTGAAACCAACATCGGTCATGCCGGTGAGTTTATTGATAGGGTCTAAGTTCTGTAGACCGTGATCAACATTTTCGCAGTTACCTTAGTTCTTAATCCAGAGCACGGCACAAACAATACCTTTCAGATACTGTTATGCCACAGCAACCAGCTTCTTGGCTCTAAAGATTAATCTCATTGTCCTCTCCCGAATAACGTAATGATGGTTTCGCAGATCATTGCTCCGCAATTTGGGCAGGTATTCACCCTGACCCTTTCTACACAAATCTAAATTAAATTAAACTTTTTTAAACCCCGTTGATCTGATCAAGAAATTCCTTCACAAAGAGTAGCGAATAATGTCAATTTTTGATCATAAACAATGGGCGCAAGACCACTTTCAAAATGCAAAGCTTGGTGATTCCGGACGAACTGAAAGACTAGCGGAAACCGCTGCTGACATGGCTCGCTGCAGCGGGAAGTCTATCGCTTCATCCTGTCAGGGAGACGAAGCTAAGCAAGAAGGGGCTTATCGGTTAATTCGTAATGATAAAGTTTCACCGGAGGTGATACGCTGCTCAGGCTTTGACTACACAGCCGAACAAGCCAAGTCATATACAGAAATTTTGGCTATGGATGATACGACTTCAGCCGGCTTTAAACATAAGGTCGCATCAGAGCTAGGGAAACTTGGCAGCGTCAAAGATAAATCCCGCGGGTGGTGGATTCACTCAACCTTATTGTTAGATGCCTTTACCACAAAAACCATTGGGCTTATTCATCAGGACTGGTGGTGCCGTCCTGACGACCCCGCAGACGCCGATGAAAAAGAAAGCGGAAAATGGGCGGATGCGTCGCACTTTTGCCGCCGACGCTTAGGTGACACTATGTCCCGGGTTATTTCGGTCTGTGACACAGAGGCGGACATACAAAGCTATCTGCGAGATAAGCAAGCCCATAATGAACGTTTTGTCGTGCGGGCGAAGCATAACAGAAAGATCCTTGAGTCTGAATTACCCTTATTTGAATATCTTGAAACCCAGCCAGAGCTGGGGTCATACACGATAGATATCCCGCAAAAAGGAATGAAAGACAGTAAAGGGAAACCCGTTAATCGAAAAGCCGGAAAAGCCAAATTGACGGTAAAAGCGGCGACGGTCACCCTGAAGTCTGAGGGTGAGATGAAGCCGGTTAACCTGGTTTATGCTCAAGAGAAAACCTCAAAAAAAGAGGTAGAGCCGTTGCGTTGGGTGTTGCTGACAACAGAGCCTGCAGGAACCTTATCGCAGGCCTTGCGTGTTATTGATATTTATACCGCAAGGTGGCGGATTGAAGATTTTCATAAGGCGTGAAAAACAGGCGCCGGTGCCGAGCGTCAGAGGATGACTGACCCCAAAAACTTAGAAAGAGCGTTATCGATTCTCGCTTTTATCGGTGTTCGGTTGCTGCAATTAAGGGAGGCAATAACTATCCCGTATTATTTACGTAAAAAAGGGTTAGCCGAAGCGGCTAATGAACTGGAAAATCAAAGCTGCGAAACCGTATTCGAAGAAGATGAACGGAAGGTATTGATGAAGGTGAAAAAGCCAGGGGGCTGGAACGGCAAAGATGTCCCGAGCTTGAAATGGGCTTATCAATCGCTCGCAAAACCGGGCGGTTTTACAGACACCAAACGTACGGGTATCGCGGGTTGGGAAACCATCCGGGAAGGCTGGAGTACCCTTCAGTCTTATGTCGTAGGATATCGGACAGCAAAAGAAATGCTAGCTGATGGTGAAATGCTTTGAGATCTGATCAAGAGACGGTAGTGTTTAGAAATCTGTGTCATTTCGGTAAAATGTCAAAAACAGGAATGACATAATGACTCAAAATTTCGATTTCAATAAAGCTTTAGAACAACTTCAATCAGGTAAAGGTTTAACTGGTGCGGATGGTGTTCTCACCCCTTTAATCAAACAACTAACAGAAGCAGCGCTTAAAGCAGAACTTGATCAACATTTAGACTCAGATCTTGAGCCCAATCGAAGAAATGGTTTTAGTAAAAAAACCGTTAAATCTTCAGTTGGCGAATTTGAGTTAGAAACGCCAAGAGACAGAGCCGGCAACTTTGAGCCTCAGCTTGTCAAAAAAAATCAAACTAAGCTCTCTGATGAAATTGATCGTAAGATTTTGTCAATGTTTTCAATGGGTATGAGTTATCGTGATATCAAATCTCATGTGGCTGATTTGTATGGTTTAGAGCTTTCAGAAGCCAGTTTGACGGCTGTGACCGATCAGCTTATTCCTCAGCTCAAAGAATGGCAGCAACGCAGTTTAGACGAGGTCTATCCAATTATTTGGCTGGATGCGATTCACTATAAAGTCAAAGACAATGGTCGCTATGTCAGTAAGGCTATTTACACGATTCTAGGCGTTAATCTCGAAGGTAAGAAAGAGTTACTTGGCCTGTATCTTTCAGAGTCAGAAGGTGCTAATTATTGGCTTTCGGTACTGACCGATCTTCATAATCGTGGTGTTAAGGATATCTTAATTGCTTGTGTTGACGGGTTAAACGGTTTTCCTGAAGCTATTGCCAGCATTTACCCGGAGACAGAAGTTCAGCTTTGCGTAATTCATCAGGTACGCAACTCAATGAAGTATGTGGCATCTAAGCATCAAAAGGCGTTTATGGCTGATTTAAAGCCGGTTTACAGAGCGACAAGTAAATCGGCTGCTGAAACGGCTTTAGATGAGCTGGAAAACAAATGGGGTAGCCAGTATCCAATCGTTATCGACTCTTGGCGCAGAAAGTGGGAGAACTTGTCCGTTTACTTCAAATATCCAGAATATGTACGTCGAGTGATTTACACGACCAATGCGATTGAAGCCGTACATCGCCAGTTTAGGAAACTCACCAAAACAAAAGGGGCATTTCCAAATGAAAACAGCTTGCTAAAATTGCTTTATGCGGGAATATTGAATGCCTCTAAAAAGTGGACAATGCCAGTCCAAAATTGGAGGCTAGCATTGTCACAATTTGCAATCCATTTTGAAGGCAGATTGGATAACGTATTAGAAATTTAGAATTTAGGCTGACACAGAATTTTGAACGCCCTCCAAGAGACAGGCTTTCACCGCTGATAAATATTTATCCATTGGGATTATTGTCTTGTATTTTCGGCTGGTACATTTTTAATATTTCAGACTCGTTGCCACTAACCTTAACGGGAGTGATGGTGGTTGTTCACGGAATTGGAACCTTAGTCGCAGGCTACTATCCAATGGATGCCGATCCTTATACTAAAAAACCTAGTACTCCGTCCATTTGAATTCAATACTTCAAGCTCTTTTGCTAAGCCTTAGTCATAGGAGAGCTAAAAATCTTGTATTGATTTTTATTGTTTTAAACTCTTATACAACTTTTATTCACAACTAATTAATAAGTCTGTAATTTCTGAACAAAATGCTTCCTCCCACCCTTTGGCAAGCCAGTAGGACTCTAGCTTTTTTCATTTTGATTAACGAAAGTGTAACAGGATTTCGTTAATCAGTTTAATTCTGTTAAAAGGCTAACTGTACCCTGGAAGGACGGGGTAAAGCTTCTTTAACTTGATACGTGCCTCCTCAGTTGTGAACTGCCAAATCATCTTAGCCTTGGACTCATTGCGTTGGGTGACCCAGGCTTCAACTTCACAATTTAGTGTTTCCTGATCCGGTATTCTTCGGTTTAAGCATTGTCTGCTCAAGATACTTAATTCAATTTCAGCCATATCCAACCAGCTTCCGTGTTTTGGCGTGTAATGAAATTCGATTTTATTGATCAGCCTGCGAGCTTCTTCTGGTTCGAAGGCCTTATAAAATGAAGCCGGGGTATGAGTATTCAGGTTATCCTCAACCAACACAATTGTCTCAGCATCCTTATAACGCCCGTCTGCTAAGGCTTTTACCTGATGAGCCCAATCAACGGCCGTTCTGTGCTCTGTGACCTCAACATGCCGCCAGCCCGCTAAAGGCTCAAATATCATGAACAGGTTGCTGACACCGTTACGCTCATATTCCGTATCGTATCGCTCCGGATAACCTGAAACTAAAGGTAACGGGTTGCGAACTTCTTTAACTTGTTGTTTGCTGGTTTCATCAAGGCATACTAAAGGACGCTTGGGATCGTAAGGAAGTTTATAGAGTTCTAATATATCTTCCATAGCGCTCACGAAGGCAGCGTTTTCCTCTTCAGGTATACACCACTCTTCTTTAAGCCAGGGTTTAAGTTCATTTTTTTTAACGCGTAATGAACAGAGGTTCTCGATATGCTATCGACATATTTGAGTTCAATCATCTTGTCTCTAAGAAGATTTAATGTCCAACGGCAACGTCCTTCCGGAGGCGCAGAGCAGGTCAGCGCAATTAGGTGTGCTTCGGCTTCACCATCCATTATGCGTCTGCGGCCTTGATGGCTGTGTTTGCTATTAACAGCGACTTCTAATCCTTCCTCGACAAAACGCTTTCTGAGGCTCGTTACTGCAAGTGGTGAGATGTTTAGCGCCTTAGCAATCTGTTGATTGGTCAGTGGCGAATTATTCTCATCAATAGCAAGTAAAATTTGGGCGTGTCGTTTCTTATGTTGAGCAACACGTGGTTTCTTCTGCTTTATCAAAGCTTCAAGCATTGAACGCTCTTCATTACTCAAACGGACATGGTATTTAATCCTCATAACAGCTCCTGTATTCGTTGTGTTCAGGAACTGTTAGGATAAACTATCAGGCCATTATTTGCTTTTGAATGGACTACTAGTCTTCAATGTAAGGTTCACTTATGGGCTGGATTCTTTGTGCTGATATCACTGCTTATCGTTCCACTTTTTGTAGTGTTTACAACGGAAGTAAGAGCTATCAATTTAAGCTTTAAGGTAGCTTCAATTGCCAGTGTTGTTATCTAAATGATTTTGTAAGTGAAAATGGCTAAGGAATTTAAAAATAAAGGAGCAGCAGGACTGTATCAGCGTTTGGCTTATGGTATGCAACTGGTATGGTTGGGATTATTTTCTATTGCCCTATATATCAACTCGTGAATTAATTATTTCTCAGGCGTTCTCAATCAATTAAGCTTAATTGGTCACCACTACAATGTTAGAGTATTATTAATCATACTTTTAAAAGTGTTCTTGAGGTTGCTATGAACGTACAAGCAAACGATGTAAAAGTGAAAGGTGTAAAAGCGCTTTCAGATGCGATTGATACAGATGGTGTATGTATTGTGTCGAGTCGTGGTAAGCCGATTATTGCCGCGATTGATATTGAACAATATCAAAAGTTCAGAGAATGGGAGCTGAGCCAAGCTCTAGCAGAATGCGAAGCTGATCTAGAAGCTGGGGATTACAAGATTATTGATGATGTAGATGCTCATGTCGCAGCTTTGCTGAGTGAGCGAGAATCGTGAATAAAATTGTAGAAACCAAAAGCTACTCAAAACGAGCGAGTAAATTTTTAAAGAAACGACCGGAGATTATTAAGCAATATACAAAGGTCATTAAGCTTCTACAAATCAATCATACTCACCCATCATTACGCCTGCGCAAGCTATCAAATGCCCTATGGTCAGTTTCAATCAACATGAGCTATCGAATCTTACTGACATTAAAAGTTCAGGAAGACGGAACCATTATCTTGGTTGATATCGGTACTCATGATGATGTTTATTAGAAATTAATAATTTATCAATAAGATAGCTTTTGCTGCGCATTTCGGCTTATCCGATCACTCATTTCGGATTTAGGCCAAAATTGATCGGATAATAGCGGATTCGGCGATCGGATTATGCCGAAACAGGTGATCGGATAATACCGAATTCAGTGATCGAATTGCTCCGAATTATGCATTTTGCTTCAGCATTGCCAGTCATGATGACTGTTAGGACTTACGCATTGACAGAGTGTTTTGAAATTTGATATCGGGTAAAATGATCATTTTCAGGGATGGAAGTGAGAAAAACTACTCGCCCAACGACAGCCAGATGTACTCTTCCGCAATACATGGGATTTTTGATAAGTGAGCCAAAATCATCAACATGCACAAGATTGGCAGAAGTGACGGGTATATCTCACGATAGCGTTAACCGCTTTCTTCACCGTGAAGATTATCAACCGAAAGACTTATTTGATGAGGCCGCTCAAGATCTATGTCTTGTTGGTGGTACTTTGAGTGTTGATGATAGCGTACTTGATAAACCTTACAGTCATCACGTAGAACTGGTGAGTCATTTTTGGTCAGGGAAACACCATCGAGCAGTCAAAGGGATTAACCTCGTAACCCTTTATTACACCGACATGACTGGTCGCCATATGCCCGTCAATTACAGGATATGCGATAAATCCGAAGGCAAGACTAAAAATGACTATTTTCGTGAAATGCTGGCAGAAGTACTGGATTGGGGACTCAAGCCAAAGTTTGTAACGGGAGACTCTTGGTACAGCTGCGTCAGGAATCTGAAGACGATTAAAAACCATCAGACAGGATTCATGTTTGCTGTCGAGAAAAACAGAACAGTATCGCAGGAAAAAGGCCAATGGCTGCAAATTCAGCACCTTGACGTTCCTTGTGACGGTTTGGAGGTTTGGCTTAAAGATTTTGGCAAGGTCAGGTTGTTTAGAACGACGCTAAAAGACCAGCATCGCTACTACGTGGTTTACTTGCCAGAGGAAGAACCTTTTCAGCATGATGACTTTAAAGCCATTCATGATCAACACTGGCAAATTGAACAATATCACAGAGCAATCAAGCAAGTCTGTCATATTGAGCATTTTCAAGTGCGTAGTGAGCGACCTGTACGAAATCACATCTTCTCAAGCATTTTGAGTTTTGTTTATCTACAAAAAATGCGGATAGCGCAAGAGTTCACCAATATTTATCAGCACCAACGTGAACTGTTTAAAGATGTTGTTGGTGCTTTCATTGAACATTTTGCGAAAGGCAAAGAGCCACTCTTACCAAAATTGCACAGTGCCATCAATGCGTAAGTCCTAACTGTTTATAATCAACAAAAGGAAGTTCATAATAAGAATGAAAGGAAACATCATTACTGAAACTCAGCGGACTCACTTAGTTTTACCCACAGAATACGATGCAAGACTGGTTTGTGACTATTACCTAAACAACAAATCTCACTTGTCGAAGCGGGAGCCTGTTCGAGAGCCATCCTTCTATGAAGTTAAAACCTGGCAAAGGTTGCTTAGAGCAAGCCGAAAAGAATTTGATACCGGTGGCTCTGTAAAATTGATCGCACTCAATCAAGAACACACTGAAGTTATTGGTGTTTGTAATTTTTCCAACATCATTCGAGGTGTATTCCAAGCTTGTAATCTTGGTTATTCGATAAGCCAAAAATATGAAGGCCAAGGTTTAATGTACGAAGTTTTGGATGCAGGCATATCCTATATATTCAATGAGACAGGGCTTCATCGAATTATGGCTAACTATGTACCGGAAAATACAAGAAGCGCAGCCCTGCTTGAGCGGTTAGGTTTTGTTTCACCAAATAGAATCTCAGCCCTAAATTTTGCATCCCGACTCGCTCTTTGCATCTTTCCGGCAACGCTGTCTTTGGAAGAATGACTTTTTACCAAGTTAAGCAAGTCTCTTCCGCCTGATTGTCGCTAAATTCTTGGCTCCATCATCTGCATAAATCTTACCGTCATCCTCTTTAAAAGTGACATCGAGTACCCGGTGCTGACTGTTCTCGATTGACCAGTGTCTTCGGATGTACTGAGCCACCTCTTTCACATCACTTGTTAATGAAGTGATATAGTAAGACGTTTCCCGGCTGACTTTATCTTTCATCTCTCTTGTGCGAGTCACTTCGATAACGGCGCGGCTGTCTTGAAAATCAGCAGTTTTATCAAACCGGTCTGTTATCGGTAACAGGCGATAGTGCCTTTCATTTATCCGCCCTTGCTCACCATCTAACTCCATAAGGAACTGTCCCAAAATAACTTCCCTGTTTTGCTGTCGTTTATTTTTGGCTTATACAAGGCACAGAAAGCGAGGTGCAGTCATTCTACATAAGCTTTAGACAACGCCGTAACTCTTTATTCAAAGAACGCAAAAATAAACACAGCCCAAAGGGTTGCGCTTAAAATTGCCACTCTCTGCGTTACTCATCATTCATTTAGAATGACTAAACTTCATTCTTCGTGCCTTGATATTGGCAATTTTAAGCAGTAACAAATCGGGAAGTTATTTCGGGACAGTTCCTAAAATGGGCTCTTCGTCGTTTCATATGGATTTGAGTAGATCTGATACAGGGCTAGCAATCATAAAAATCATGGTAATAAATGTTCCTGTATTACGATACCCTCTGGCTCGTGCTCTAGCCGCTTGAAATAGACTATTTAAACCTTCCATACGAGCATTCGTATAAGTGGATGACCAGCGCTGTAAAATTCTCTCTGCATGCCTTTCCACAGTTGCAAGTGCTTTTCGAACGGGTTCTAACATCTCAATATCACCCAACTGCTCTTTTGCAAAATTAATGAAATACGTCAGCCTCCAGCGTGCAGCATGAGCGGTTTCAGCTTGACGTATCCACCTAAGTTGTTCCTTAATCCGCCAAGCTGTTGCTGTATTCAGGTCGCTGGATTCTAGCTCTGCAAGTGCTTCTTTTTGTTTCTCAGTAAATGAGCCATCTGCATTTTTTAGTACTGCCCAGCGCAGGCTCTTTGGATGCGGTTGGATTTTTCTCTCCGTTTTACGTACTTCATCAACCGCTTTAGTAAACAGTTGCACAACATGGAACCAATCAACCGTTACGTTAGCATCCGGGAACTCTTCCTCTGTTGCTGACAGAAAGGCTCTTGACATATCACACACGACTTCAAGTACATTATCTGCTTTGCCTTGATGCTCTGTCAGAAAGGACTTAAATCGCTTAACGGTTTCCTTACCTTTTCCGGGCGTAGCGAACACAACAGGCTTGTCTTTCTTGTCCATATCAATGAAAACAGTAACATAGTTGTGGCCACGTTTAGCCGCCGTTTCATCGAATCCAATAGCTTTAAGTGCTGACAAGTCCATCAATGCTAATGCCTTGCTGACGTAGTGTTTGATGATGCGCCAAATACGTTTGTCACGAATTCCAACATATTCAGCACATGCCTTAACCGGCATTTCACGAGCCGGTACCAATACAGATTGTTCGAACAATAACGTGAATTTACTACCCGCTCTCGCCCAAGGGACATTGACACGCTTAACGCCATGCTCAGCACATCGAGTTCTCGGGACGTTTGCTTTGATATAACAGTGATGCTGAAAGAAATTGAGATGACGCCAAGTCAGCGATTTAAAGTCATGTGCCGGACAAGCTTTTGAGCAAGTCGGGCAGGGATACAAGCTTCCTCGTTCAGCTTCAATTTCGAGAACAAGTTCATTAGGTGAGGCTGATATATCCAGGTGTTGGTTAACCAACTTCCAAGGCGCTTCTATACCAAGGCCGAGCATCAAAACTTGATTTCCATCCATGTATTTACTTCCAACTCTTGACTGCAAAACTGGGTTTATTATCTCAGAAATAAATCCATTAAATCCACACTAAACGACGAAGAGCCCTAAAATGATTCTGTTTTACAAGTTCCGGTGTGTCTCGGCAGCCTTTATGGAAATACGCTTCGATTCCGGCGGGCAATTTACCCTGGTTCTTTTTTACCTGAAGAACGTAGTCTCCTTTCCCCTGACGTATTAAGCTCGTTGTTTCTTTCCGGCCATGCATGGCATCAGCGGTAATCACCGCGTTTTCAATATCCATCTTTTTGAGCACGGATTGCATCACGGGTATTTCGCTGGTTTTGTCAGGCGTTTCTTTTTGATAAATAATGAGTCCGTTATCTGCAACCATAGCTGTCATAAATTGAAGCGCGTCAATGTCATCACCATGTCTGGAGCCGCAGGCCGCTTTACCATCAAAGCTAATGTGCTCTTTGCCGCTTTTTTCCCGCATAGCGTTTGAAAAATTAATAAAACAAGAAATTAAACTCTCGGCTTTGATGCCTCTTATGATCCTTCCTGTTGAGTGTCTTGCGGGGATTCCGTTACTAAACGAGCGATACTGCCTTAACCAGTCCAATTGAGCTTCACCGAAAATATTTATTGCTTTCCGGCTCCTTGCGCCACAGAGTACCGCTGCGATGGTAAGAAAAATAATATCTGCTAACTCATATTCTTTATTAGCATCTGAACGCTGCTCTTCTACTTGTTCAATCTCTTCCGTAAAGTCCGTAATCAGGCTCAAATCAGTATTAATTTAATGATCTGATCAAGAGACAGACATTACTGAGTTCAGTGAATACTGTTCTGGAGTCGACGAAAACAATGACTTGGAAGGCTATGACTCCATTTGTAAATTTAATCGATAAAGTTTACTCAAAAGGAGTCAAGTTAACAAAAAGTGAAAAAGAAGATGTCGAAGATAAAATCATCCGAAATAGTGAGTTACCTAAGTGGGATCTGCTTATTATGCCAGAGCGGTAGAATCTTAACTTCGAGATCCCTTAGTAAATCACTTTTTTATCAAATTTGATAACTGCGGCCTCACCCCCGCCCCGCGGCTCAAATTCACACCCTGAGCGATAACCCTGAAAAAACTCAGCTGGATACGTTCTCAAGGGTAAAAATTTTTGTGAGTTATCGTTGTCATGCTTTCGGTAAATTAAAATGAATTAACTAACCCGTCATGGTAACAAACTCTTCAGCCCCCGTAGGATGAATGGCAACCACGGCATCAAAGTCTGATTTTGTCGCTCCCATCTTCATCGCAACGCCGAACCCCTGCAGAATTTCATCCATCGCGAAGCCGATTCCGTGGATACCGACAACCTTTTCATTCTCACCCGCGCACACAAGTTTCATTTTACACGGCTGACGGTGTGCCGTTACCGCGGTATACATGGATGTAAAAGCGGAAGTATAAACTTTTACGTTTTCACTGCCGTATTGTTCAATCGCTTGCGGCTCTGTAAGTCCCATAGTGCCGACGGGAGGATGACTAAAGACCACGGTCGGCACATTGGTATAGTCCATTTTCGCGTCGGTCATGCTATTGAAAAGCCGCTCCGATAACAAACGCCCGGCCTTCACCGCGACCGGCGTCAGCTCAATACCGCGCTGCATAATGTCGCCGACACAGTAAATCCCTTTTGCGGATGTATTCTGCCGGTCATCGGTAATGATATAGCCCCGTTCATCACGCTCAACGCCGGTATGTTCCAGACCGATGTTATCTGTAGAAGGATGGCGCCCGATAGCCCAAATCAGGCAGTCAACCTGATACGACTCACCATTTTCAAGGCGCAGGGTCAGGCTGCCGTCAGCGTTTTTATCCACCCGCGACGGAACGCTGTGAGTATGAAGGCTCGGCCCCTCTGTTTCCATCGCCTCTGCCAGAGCCTCAGACAGCATCGGGTCAAAATTACGCAGAGGTAAGTGTTTACGAACAAACAGGTGAGTCTCACTTCCGAGGCCGTGCAGCACGCCGGCAAGCTCCACCGCGATATAACCGGCACCGACAACGGCGACTCGCTCAGGCTGCTCTGTCAGCGCAAAAAAACCGTCTGAGTCGATACCATACCCCGCGCCCGGAATATCAGGAATCGCCGGAGCGCCGCCGGTCGCGATTAAAATATGATCGGCGGTGTAACGCTCGCCGTTAACTTCAATGGTGCGGTTACCGACAAATTTACCGTAACCGTTTACTAAAGTTACCCCGCGGGCGGCCAGGCCGCGATCATAAGCTCCGTGAATGCGCTCAATATAAGCCTCCCGGCTATCAACAAGCGTTTGCCAGTTAAATTTATTAACTGAAACGTCAAACCCGTAATCTTTAGCATACAGGTACAGCGCCTCAGCCACTTGAGCGCCGTACCACATGACTTTTTTAGGTACACAGCCGACATTTACACAGGTACCGCCAAGGTGTTTCGCCTCAATCAGCAGAACCTTCGCGCCTCGCATCGCAGCGCGGTTTGCCGATGCGATACCGCCGCTGCCCGCGCCTAAACAGATATAGTCAAAATGCTGTGTCATAAAAACTCTCCTTAAAACCTTTCAAGACTGAACTCGGCCGATGGTTGCTCACCTTATTCTGAAAACGGGGAAGAAACAATAGCTAAGCTTGCTGTTCGCTTAACTGAAGTGACCGGAGTTTAAGAGAAAATCTAACGCCTGAATTGACAGACAGCGTAGTCACGGATACCCGGCCGTTGCTCCTGACTCATCAGCTTATGTTCCAGCTCATTGATTCTTCGGTTGAGCCCGCCGGCGTCTGCCGCCACAGCGGTGCCGCTGCCAGTCAGCGGCAATAACATTATATTTCCGGCGACGGGTATTTTCTCGCTTTCAAATAATTTTTCAAAGCCGAGTAAACAGGGTAAGTAAGAGCTCACTTATTACTAAACCCCTATTTTAAGGTCATGTTCTGGATTGAGCGAAAGCAATGATTTTTATGTAACCCATGCAAATTCCCAGAGGAACTTGATATTACGCTGATTTGCCCTTATCTAATAAGAATCACAGCCAATTTATTAAGGTCGACGAATGAGTAACCCGCTTCTGACTAAATCTGAACTTCCTGTATTTTCCTCCATTGAGCCACGGCATATTCAGCCGGCCGTTGAGCGGGCGATAGCAAAATGCCGTCAAACCATTGACTCAGTTTTAGCCAAAGGAGCGCCATTCACGTGGGACTCGTTAATCGCCCCGTTAGAGCAGGCCGATGATGAGCTCAGCCAGGTCTGGTCGCCGGTATCACATATGAATTCTGTCGTGAGCAATGATGAATGGCGCGCGGCTCACGATGCCTGCTTGCCTTTACTGTCGGATTACGGTACCTTTGCCGGCCAGCATCAAGGGTTATTTGACGCGTACGTATCACTGCGGGACTCACAAGAATTCACCGGCCTGACCCGAGCGCAAAAAACGATGATCGAGCATGCGATTCGTGACTTCAGACTCTCAGGCATCGGCCTTAAAGATGACGCCAAACAACGCTACGGTGAAATCAAAAAACGCTTATCTGAATTAACCAGCCGGTTCTCTAATCAATTGCTTGACGCGACACACGCTTGGAGCAAATTGATTACCGATGAGACCGAATTATCGGGTCTGCCGGAATCCGCGCTGGCGGCGGCTAAAGCCGCGGCCGCGGAAAAAGAGCGGCGGGGCTGGTTATTCACGCTTGATTTCCCGTCATATTTACCGGTTATGACCTACAGCGATAATCGGGCATTGCGAGAGGAAATGTATACCGCCTTCTGCACCCGGGCCTCTGATCAGGGCCCGAATGCCGGTGAGTTCGATAACAGTGAGTTAATGAATGAAATCGTGACCCTGCGTCATGAGCTTTCCGGATTACTCGGTTTCAGCAATTTCGCCGAAAAATCGCTGGCCACTAAAATGGCGCGAAACCCGGCGCAGGTGACGGCGTTTTTAAATCAGCTGGCGGCCAAATCCAAACCTCAGGCCGAAAAAGAGCTGGCTGAGCTGCGAGCCTTCGCCAAAGACAATTTTGACGCCGGCGAATTAAAAGCGTGGGATATGGCGTATTACGGCGAGAAACTGCAGCAACATAAGTATCAGGTGTCACAAGAAATGCTGCGCCCGTATTTCCCTGAGGACAAAGTGCTGTCAGGCTTATTTTATACCGTTAACCGCTTGTTCGGACTGACGATTGAAGAGCGGACGGGTGTTGACACCTGGCATGACGACGTACGGTTCTTCAGCATCAGCGACGCGGGCGGCACCCGCAGAGGCAGCTTTTATTTAGATTTATACGCCCGGAGCGGTAAACGCGGCGGCGCCTGGATGGACGACTGTCGTGTTCGTCGTAATACGGCTTCGGGTCTGCAAAAACCCATTGCCTACTTAACCTGTAATTTCAATTCTCCGGTTGACGGCAAACCGGCGTTATTTACCCATGATGAAGTCATTACCCTATTCCACGAGTTCGGTCACGGCATTCACCATATGCTGACTCAAATCGATGTCGCCGATGTCTCAGGCATCAACGGCGTGCCTTGGGACGCGGTTGAGCTTCCGAGCCAGTTTCTGGAAAACTGGTGCTGGGAACACGAAGCGCTTGCCCATATCTCAGGTCACTTTGAAACCGGTGAGCCGCTGCCTGATCACTTACTCGAAAACATGCTGGCGGCGAGAAACTTCCAGTCAGCGATGATGATGGTTCGTCAGCTTGAGTTCTCACTGTTCGACTTTACACTGCATATGGACTTTGACCCGGACCGGGGCGCGCGAATTCAGCCGACGTTGGATCAGATCCGCTCACAGGTTTCCGTGGTGATTCCGCCTGAATTTAATCGTTTCCAGCACAGCTTCGCTCATATCTTCGCCGGCGGCTACGCCGCGGGTTATTACAGCTACAAGTGGGCAGAAGTCCTATCGGCGGACGCGTTCTCACGCTTTGAGGAGGAAGGCATTTTCAACCCCGAAACCGGTAAGAGCTTCCTAAACAACATTCTTGAAATGGGCGGCTCTGAAGATCCGATGGAACTCTTTAAGCGTTTCAGAGGCCGGGAGCCTAAAATCGACGCTTTGCTGCGTCACTCAGGCATCGCGGCTTAAAACAAAACATTAACTGTGTACCGGGCGCCGGTTAACGGCGCCTTTTTTATTGCTGAAAGGTCAGACCTCTGCTAGCCTTTTAACTCTGATGTTGTTAGAAAATAATGAATACAAGGACAATCGTGAACCTCTATTTTCGCTTATTTTTATTACTGTTTTGGCGAATAAGACACTGCCGGAAAATCGGCTTTCTCGACAGCAGTAAAATCAGTTATCGAGTGCTGCCCAGTGATTGTGACATCAACTTTCACCTCACGAATTCCCGTTATGCGGCCTTTATGGACTTGGCGCGAACTTATATGCTGGCTGAAATGGGACTGCTGAAAAAGTTTCTGAAAATGAAATGGATGCCAATCGTCAACGCCACAGAGTTCACTTTCATCCGCGATATCAAACCTTTTGAGAAGTTTTGGATCGAATCCAAAATTGTCGGCTGGGATGAAAAATACTTTTACATTGAGCAGCGCTTCTCAACCGCCAGAGGCCTGCACTGCATTGTGCATATTCGCGGCTTGTTTATTCATAAACGTCACCAAGTGCCGACTGAAAACGTGGTAAACGCTTCCGGATTCGATCAGCCGCGACCCGAACTGCCACCGGAAGTGCGAAAGTGGAAGGCGTTTTTACAACTGAAAAAAGAGCGCAATCTGGTAAGTTAACGTCATCACAAAGGGAATGACAATACAAATCCGCATTCCCTTTTTGTTCTGTGCGCTATTCAGAAGCATTCAGCTCATAAGGCAGAGGCTTTACAGTCAGTAAACTGCCGGTATCACCGGCTACCCGAAACTGGGCATCCGAATCGGTATCATTGGCCAAAACAACCGTCATTATTACCAGCTCATCTCGCCGCGCGTATTCAATGATATTGCCCGCTTTCCGGTAGCCGCTTTCTAGCTTAATCTCCACAAAACCGTCTTTTGTTAATTGATCAGAAACGTTACCTTTTAAGATATATAAAGCTCGCTTATTACCGCCGCGGTACTTCATACGGGCTACGGTTTCCTGTCCCATATAACAACCTTTGCTGAAGCTGATGCCTTCAAGCGCGTCTAAATTGCACATTTGCGGAATGTATTCACCGCTGTGATTTTCCGAAATATTCGGATACCCCGATTCAATTTCAAGCGCCTGCCAGCAGCTTGATTCATAAATATCTCGTTGTAACAGAAAATCATGATCAGCGCTCGCGTCAGCAATTATTATGAACCGATCAGTATCCCGGATAATAACCGCGTATTCAGTTTCGGTAACGGCCTGAGTGATCTCACCGAAGTGCTCGCAAACAAAAGACCTCGCGTCAGCGCCTCCGATACCGTAAATCTGCCTGAGCGGCGTCGCATCAGCTAACGTTACCTTACTGAAGACCGCGTATTTTCGCAACTGAGGCAAATCAGCGGCAACCGTGGTTTTCGGCATTAACATCCATAAACCGTCCGCGGATTTAAACAGACGAAAACTCGCCAGCATTTTACCTTTAGGGTCACAATGCGCACCCCAGCACCAGTTTTGTTTATCAAGACCCACCACGTCAGCGGTAACCTGTCCTTGTAAAAAGCTCTCAGCCTGATCGCCTTCAAGGTGAATCAGACCTAAATGTGAGAGTTTAGAAATAACTAAAGGCGGAAGTTCGCCATCAAGCGGCCATTGAGCATTGCGTAAGGTAACAGACATTCAACCGATTCCAAGATGATTTTTTTTCATTGTAACTAATTTGGAGGCGGTCTGATAATATTTTAACCTGAATGCTGTTTAATTAATAAACCATCTTATTATTTAATCATACTAACTTTCCGGAATAATATTGATAAGATTAAACTCATTGAACCGCCGGCCTTTTACCACCCGAGTGTCGCCGCGGATTTATCAACTTCAGCTGCGGAAAAAGACTCTCTGTCGGTGAAGTTATTCAGTTAGGGACGTCGCAGAAGAGTTCATACCAAATATGCCGTCACTCCAGCGAAAGCTGGAGTCCGTTTTCTTTGGTTAATTTTGCAAAAGTCGCTTTATATCTGCTTTCGCAGGTATGACAATTGAAGTGCTGAAATTTAAATTGGTATCTTATGAACTGCCAGATCCCTTACAGTGAGAAAACTTATTTAATGTACGTCATCTTATTTGCCCCTGGTTTTGCTTTTTCAGCGAAAGTCGCGCCATCAATCGCCGCTACCAGACACACCTGACCACGTCCTAAAATTAAAGCAGGCAGTATCGGCATCGCTGGAAATCAAACGGCGGTCTATCCAAATGACTCACCCGGCGGGCGGAAAATTATCGTTAATTGTCCGCTGACACTTTATCAACCAAATAACCAACCGGTGACACCATTTGCAATTGGCGAAAACGGCAAATTCTTCCCCGCCAGTCATGGGGAATTTTTAGCGTTAGGCGGTCAATTATGAAACGTTTATGGTTACAGAAGCAAAATATCCGGCAACAATTCAATATATCGGACGCTTCGGAGCCGGTCACTTAGGCTAACTCAAGGAGGAGCGCTTGATTTTCACGCTTTATGCCGGGCCGACAAACTGTTAAGCAGCCCTTCAACGGCGGCGATACTGTAAATGGTAAAGACTAACCTGAAATTAAACCCTCAATGACACACAAATAGCACTAACGGCGGCTAATATTCCATTTTCTCCGATGATGAAACAAAACAATTGTCCAAAGTTCATCAAGCTAGAAGCGGACAGACACTTGAGACAGCGTCACCGCGCACAGGACAGATAAACTATTTAACCTTTTGAGGCGGCATAAAAACATCGTTTATAAAAAAGTCAATCCGCGGTGATAAGAGATAAAATCAGCTGTTTTATAAAAAGTAACGATATACTGATGATCGTTACAGCAGACCCGTGAACGCCCGTACAAAGCAAGATTCCCTCTTTAAAATAGCTCAGCCAAAGGGCATCAAGCCGAGGAATTTACCATTATTTCAAGGGTTGAGGCACAGCGAGATTGGATAGCATTTTACAACTGTTTGCACTGAATATTTAGTCACTGTCTATAATGATTGTTTCATGGTATTTCATTTCTTTTATATCAAAAAAAACATATTCCTAAAAAAAAAGTTCTTTAAGCAATATGTTATTTAATGAGAGTATTTTTAGCGGTCAAATAATTGATCGACTTAATAAGGTTATTTGATTATGAATTATCAGACTCTTCATAATTACGGGCTATTGTTTATATTAGTAAGTGCGCACACCTCAGTGACAATGGCTCAAACTAATCGGCACAATTCCTTTATAAACCAATCAGCAATCACCAAACTGTCACCTAAAAAAGAACTCAATACCTTTTCATATTCAGACCCTATTTCAGGCGGCGAGCTGTATTGTTATCAAATTGGCTACTTTCAAAACTGCTATGCCTTTCAAAATCTTACGAAAAACGATTACTTGTGTTTAAAATTTGACGATTACTCAAGATATGAAATCAAACCAAGACAGGTTGTAGCAGTTAAGCACCCCGGGGAAAACCCGGGGATAATTCACGCAGAAGTGACAAATAAAAATTCAGATGAGACACTTTTCGACAATCAAGTAGTGGACATGAGAGGGTTAACTTGCAGCGCTAAACAATGTCACAGCTGGGATTAATCATAAAATAATTATAATCAATTAAATAGCAGTGAAATGCACAATAAATCATTCAGACTATGGAACCACAAGTAAGAGATTATTATAGCCTCCAAAACGCAAAAATCCCCACAGCTTTCGCTAAGGGGATTTGCGTATTCGGCGTCTGGCAATGACCTACTCTCACATGGGGAGACCCCACACTACCATCGGCGAGGCCGCGTTTCACTTCTGAGTTCGGGATGGATTCAGGTGGTGCCGCGGCTCTGTTGTCACCAGACAAATTCTGCTTTTGCTTTTAATCTCTTAAAAACAAAGTTAATCCGGAAAGCCAATGTTTAATCTTTTTCAGTTCTTACTTTATCAAGTATCTGATATCCAGCTAAGGTCAGCTTATCGCAAAACCCATTAGGGTTGTATGGTTAAGCCTCACGAGTCATTAGTACAGGTTAGCTCAACGCCTCGCAACGCTTACACACCCTGCCTATCAACGTCCTGGTCTCGGACGGCTCTTCAGCAGACTTAAAGTCTGAGGGATGACTCATCTCAAGGCTCGCTTCCCGCTTAGATGCTTTCAGCGGTTATCGATTCCGAACGTAGCTACCGGGCAATGCGATTGGCATCACAACCCGAACACCAGCGGTTCGTCCACTCCGGTCCTCTCGTACTAGGAGCAGCCCCTTTCAATCATCCGGCGCCCACGGCAGATAGGGACCGAACTGTCTCACGACGTTCTGAACCCAGCTCGCGTACCACTTTAAATGGCGAACAGCCATACCCTTGGGACCGACTTCAGCCCCAGGATGTGATGAGCCGACATCGAGGTGCCAAACACCGCCGTCGATATGAACTCTTGGGCGGTATCAGCCTGTTATCCCCGGAGTACCTTTTATCCGTTGAGCGATGGCCCTTCCATTCAGAACCACCGGATCACTATGACCTACTTTCGTACCTGCCCGACGTGTCTGTCTCGCAGTTAAGCCAGCTTATGCCATTGCACTAAACACACGATGTCCGACCGTGTTTAGCTGACCTTCGTGCTCCTCCGTTACTCTTTGGGAGGAGACCGCCCCAGTCAAACTACCCGCCAGGCACTGTCCTCACCCCGGATAACGGGGCCGAGTTAGAACATCAACACTACAAGGGTGGTATTTCAAGGCCGGCTCCGCGCAATCTGGCGACCGCGCTTCAAAGCCTCCCACCTATCCTGCACATGCAGGGTCAATGTTCAGTGCCAAGCTGTAGTAAAGGTTCACGGGGTCTTTCCGTCTAGCCGCGGGTATACGGCATCTTCACCGCAATTTCAACTTCACTGAGTCTCGGCTGGAGACAGCGTGGCCATCATTACGCCATTCGTGCAGGTCGGAACTTACCCGACAAGGAATTTCGCTACCTTAGGACCGTTATAGTTACGGCCGCCGTTTACTCGGGCTTCGATCATGAGCTTCGACAAAAGTCTAACCCAATCAATTAACCTTCAAGCACCGGGCAGGCGTCACACCGTATACGTCATCTTGCGATTTTGCACAGTGCTGTGTTTTTGATAAACAGTTGCAGCCACCTGGTATCTGCGACTGCCGGCCGCTCAGGGAGCTCGTCCCGTCACCGCCGGCAGCGTACCTTCTCCCGAAGTTACGGTACCATTTTGCCTAGTTCCTTCAGCCGAGTTCTCTCAAGCGCCTTGGTATTCTCTACCCGACCACCTGTGTCGGTTTGGGGTACGATTCCTGCTTACCTGAAGCTTAGAAGTTTTTCCCGGAAGCATGGCATCAGTTACTTCACTGCCTTAGCAGCTCGTCATCAGCTCTCAGTTTTCTCTATTAAAAGAGTGGGGTCCGGATTTGCCTGAACCGCCAACCTACAGCCTTAAACCGGGACTACCAACGCCCGGCTAACCTAGCCTTCTCCGTCTCTCCGTCGCAGTAAGCACAAGTACGGGAATATTAACCCGTTTCCCATCGACTACGCCTTTCGGCCTCGCCTTAGGGGTCGACTCACCCTGCCCCGATTAACGTTGGACAGGAACCCTTGGTCTTTCGGCGAGGGAGTTTTTCACTCCCTTTATCGTTACTCATGTCAGCATTCGCACTTCTGATACGTCCAGTGCGGGTTACCCCTTCACCTTCAACCGCTTACAGAACGCTCCTCTACCGCTCAACACTAAGTGTTGAACCCGTAGCTTCGGTGGTATGTTTAGCCCCGTTACATCTTCCGCGCGGGCCGACTCGACTAGTGAGCTATTACGCTTTCTTTAAAGGGTGGCTGCTTCTAAGCCAACCTCCTAGCTGTCTGAGCCTTCCCACATCGTTTCCCACTTAACATATACTTGGGGACCTTAGCTGACGGTCTGGGTTGTTTCCCTTTCCGCGACGGACGTTAGCACCCGCCGTGTGTCTCCCGGACAGCACTCTTTGGTATTCGGAGTTTGCAAAGGGTTGGTAAGTCGGGATGACCCCCTGGCCTTAACAGTGCTCTACCCCCAAAGGTGTTCGTCCGAGGCGCTACCTAAATAGCTTTCGAGGAGAACCAGATATCTCCCGGTTTGATTGGCCTTTCACCCCCAGCCACAAGTCATCACCGCATTTTTCAACATACGTGTGTTCGGTCCTCCAGTTGATGTTACTCAACCTTCAACCTGCCCATGGCTAGATCACCGGGTTTCGGGTCTACATCCAGCAACTCTTCGCGCAGTTAACACTCGGTTTCCCTACGGCTCCGCTATTCGCTTAACCTCGCTGCTAAATGTAAGTCGCTGACCCATTATACAAAAGGTACGCGGTCACGGCTTCTTACCCGTAAAGAGTCGGGCCGCTCCCACTGCTTGTACGTATACGGTTTCAGGTTCTGTTTCACTCCCCTCACAGGGGTTCTTTTCGCCTTTCCCTCACGGTACTGGTTCACTATCGGTCAGTCAGGAGTATTTAGCCTTGGAGGATGGTCCCCCCTTGTCTTTAACAGACGCTTCAGACAACATATCACGTGTGCCGTCCTACTCGTTTTCATCTTTAAGTCGTTTTCGTGTACGGGGCTGTCACCCTGTGCCGCCGCGCTTTCCAGCGCATTCCACTGACTCCTTAAAAACTTAAGGGCTAATCCCCGTTCGCTCGCCGCTACTGGGGGAATCTCGGTTGATTTCTTTTCCTGCGGGTACTTAGATGTTTCAGTTCCCCGCGTTCGCCTCACTACGCTATGTATTCACGTAGCGATGATGTCTTATGACACCGGGTTGCCCCATTCGGAAATCTGAGCCTGAAACGGTTTTTATCACCTGAGCTCAGCTTAACGCAGATTAACACGTCCTTCATCGCCTCTGACTGCCAAGGCATCCACCGTATACGCTTAGTCGCTTAACCATACAACACTAATAAGTCTTACTTTCTATAAAAGAAAGCTCAAGCTCTTAGCGTGAATAGCGCAACTTGCTGGTTTGATAAACGTCTTTCGACGTTCGCCTTAGTTAGAATATTCAAGACACTTAATAAAGTGCTGAGAACTTCTTTTAGTATTTGTCAAAATACTAGTTTTAATAACCGATTCTAAATAAAGAGTCGATTACTAAAGGATTTTTGAGATTTTGTATTACACAACAATTAATCAAATTAATCGCTGGTATTACTATCAGCTTTCCGAATTGTTAAAGAACAAACAACACCGTAAAGATGTGTTTATGCATACAAGCATATCTGTGTGAACACTCCACAAAGCAGACATCGTGTCGGTAAGGAGGTGATCCAGCCCCAGGTTCCCCTAGGGCTACCTTGTTACGACTTCACCCCAGTCATGAACCACAAAGTGGTGACCGTCCTCCCCTTCCCCGAAGGCAAGCGGTTAGACTAGCCACTTCTTTTGCAGCCCACTCCCATGGTGTGACGGGCGGTGTGTACAAGGCCCGGGAACGTATTCACCGCGGCATTCTGATCCGCGATTACTAGCGATTCCGACTTCACGGAGCCGAGTTGCAGACTCCGATCCGGACTACGAGCACCTTTGTGAGATTAGCTTCGCCTCGCGGCTTCGCAACCCTCTGTAATGCCCATTGTAGCACGTGTGTAGCCCTACTCGTAAGGGCCATGATGACTTGACGTCGTCCTCACCTTCCTCCGGTTTATCACCGGCAGTCTCCCTAAAGTTCCCACCCGAAGTGCTGGCAAATAAGGATAAGGGTTGCGCTCGTTGCGGGACTTAACCCAACATTTCACAACACGAGCTGACGACAGCCATGCAGCACCTGTCTCTCAGTTCCCGAAGGCACCTGTCCATCTCTGGAAAGTTCTGAGGATGTCAAGAGTAGGTAAGGTTCTTCGCGTTGCATCGAATTAAACCACATGCTCCACCGCTTGTGCGGGCCCCCGTCAATTCATTTGAGTTTTAACCTTGCGGCCGTACTCCCCAGGCGGTCTACTTAATGCGTTAGCTTGAGAACCCGGTCTTCAGGAGACCAGATTCCGAGTAGACATCGTTTACGGCGTGGACTACCAGGGTATCTAATCCTGTTTGCTCCCCACGCTTTCGTGCCTGAGCGTCAGTCTTTGTCCAGGGGGCCGCCTTCGCCACCGGTATTCCTTCAGATCTCTACGCATTTCACCGCTACACCTGAAATTCCACCCCCCTCTACAAGACTCTAGTCCGCCAGTTTCAAATGCGATTCCCGGGTTGAGCCCGGGGCTTTCACATCTGACTTAACAGACCGCCTGCGCACGCTTTACGCCCAGTAATTCCGATTAACGCTCGGACCCTCCGTATTACCGCGGCTGCTGGCACGGAGTTAGCCGGTCCTTCTTCTGTCAGTAACGTCACAGCGAGCAGGTATTAACTACTCACCTTTCCTCCTGACTGAAAGTGCTTTACAACCCTGGGGCCTTCTTCACACACGCGGCATGGCTGCATCAGGGTTTCCCCCATTGTGCAATATTCCCCACTGCTGCCTCCCGTAGGAGTCTGGGCCGTGTCTCAGTCCCAGTGTGGCTGATCATCCTCTCAGAACAGCTAGGGATCGTCGCCATGGTGAGCCTTTACCTCACCATCCAGCTAATCCCGCCTGGGCTTATCCGACCGCGGGAAGTCCGCTCTTTATAAAAAGAACAGCGCCTCCCCTTTTCCCCGCTCTCTGTGAAAGCTGGGGGTTATGCGGTATTAGCAGTCGTTTCCAACTGTTATCCCCCGCAACCGGGCAAATTCCCAGGCATTACTCACCCGTCCGCCGCTCGACGCCGTTATCGTTCCCCGAAGGTTCAGACAACTCGTTTCCGCCCGACTTGCATGTGTTAGGCCTGCCGCCAGCGTTCAATCTGAGCCATGATCAAACTCTTCAATTAAAAGTTTTTTTGTTGTTCAGTCTAGGCTGAACGACTCAATGAATTCTGTCGCTTTAGGTCTTCATCTTTTTAGAAAAAAGATAAAAACAAAAAGTTTTTGCATGTCCAAAGTTAATTAAAACTTTGAAAGTTTGCGTGAACATCATCATTGACAGAATTTTTTGGTTACTGATTTTCTTTGTAACAAAGAGTACAAGAAAGCAGTAACTTGGATGTTCTATCTCCGCGAGTGCTCACACAGATTTGCTTGATAAATTTTTAAAGAACACGTTCTTTAGCGCTCAAGGCTGCTTTTAAGAACAACCGCCTGATTCGTTATCCTCAGCGGGTCAGGGCTGCGTATTCTACGCATTTCCCCGTGGTCGTCAACACCTTTTTTCAATTAATTTCAAAAGAAGTTTTGACCGATTTGAATTTGATTACATCTTCTTCAAACCCTGACTCGTCAGGCTTTGCCGCATCGCCCTCTGTTTGCGGAGCGTTGCCCGCCGTGCCGTGCCAGTGGCGGCGAATTATAGGCAGCTTAAAATTTTGCGCAAGGGCTTTTTGAAAGAAAAATACAAAAATGCGTTCGGGTGTTTTTTTTATTGAACGTTACGTACAAAAAAAGGGCTGAAAAGCCCTTTTTTTGTTGGTCAATTACAGAAATAACTCTGTTTATGGATAAGTTTACGGTGCAAAGAAGCGTGTTTCTTGATCTACACTCACCTTTTCACCGTTGACCTTTGTAGTCACTTCTATTTTAAAGTCAGTCACAATCTGGTGTAAGTCAGCCGGGTCAATCGCAATACTGATTGGCAGCGTGAACACTTGCCCTGATTCAACCGTTACTGTCTTAGGACCAATCCACTGATAATCCTCCAGCTGTTTAGCACTTAATGTATACGTGTGTTGCTCTTCTGTCTTATTAAGGATTTTCAGCGTAAAAGTATTCTCAATCAATCCGTCTACATTTTCACGATACAGTTGATTTCTGTCACGTAAGATATCGATACGAATTGGCTGAACATGAGCAAAGGCAAGTAAAAATACCCCTATCATTGCCACCATCACGATGCCGTAGCCAATCAGTTTCGGTCTGGCGACATGTTCCGTTTTTCCCTCTAGCTTGTTCTCAGTGGTATAACTGATCAGGCCTTTGTCATAGCCCATTCTGTCCATGGTTTGATCACAGGCGTCAATACATGAACCGCAGTTAATACATTCGTATTGCAGACCATTACGGATGTCGATTCCAGTAGGGCAAACCTGAACGCATAAGTCACAGTCGATACAGTCACCTAAACCCAGCTCTTTGGGATCAGCTTTGCGAGAACGAGGGCCGCGTGATTCACCTCGTGCTGCGTCATAGCCTACGATAAAGGTGTTCTTATCAAACATCGCCGACTGGAAACGCGCGTATGGACACATATGAATACACATGATTTCTCGCATCCAGCCCGCATTACCATAAGTAGCGAACATGAAGAACAGCACCCAGAAATAAATTAATCCTGATGCTTGCAGGGTAAAGATTTCATAGTAGATTTCATTGGTCGGTATAAAGTATGACATGAAAGTCATCGATGTCAGCAATGAAAACCCCAACCACGCCGCATGCTTGGCAGTTTTGCGCCAGAGCTTATTGAAGCTCCACGGCATCTTGTCGAGCTTGATACGTTTATTGCGTGGCCCTTCCAGTTTTTCTTCGAACCAGATGAAAATGAATGTCCATACTGTTTGAGGGCAAGTGTAGCCGCACCATACCCGCCCCAAATAAGTAGTGATAAAAAACAAACCAAAAGCAGCGATCATTAACAGTGCCGCAAGCAATGTCAGATCCTGAGGCCAGATTATTAAACCAAAAATATGAAACTTTTGTTCTGCCAGATTAAAGTAAACCGCCTGGCGGTCTCCCCACGAAATCCAAGGCAGCAACATAAAAGACAACATAGCCACCCAGCCCATACGGCGACGTACCGTCGTCCATAAGCCTTGAACTGCCCGAACATAAATTTGATTACTTGGACTAAATTTATCAGCTTTATGTGCGTCCGGCTGATGAATCTTGATACGTTCGCCTTTGGTGTAATCCTTGTTATGCGTTCCTAAACTCATACTGTTATAACCTAATCCTGCTCGGAATAGAGCAGGGGATAGTTCCTGAAGAACTCTATTATACCTTTAATAAATAGAGCGAAGCATCAACAAAAACAAAACTTTGATCACACAAAATTAATTTAACAATTACTTATAAATCAACAGTAACTAATAATATTATTTGTGACTTAACTCTAAAATTTGTATGAAATTTTGCTTGATAATGATCAACGGAACATTAATTTAACAGCAACGGGTATGCGGTCTTTAATTGAATGGATGTTTTTCTTGCCACTTGTCAGATTCATTTATTAATAAATTCCGCCTTAATCACATTTACAACGCACAAAAAAACCGCTCGAAAGCGGTTTTTTTTTAATACTAACTCAACACCGATATCACTCAACGATTTTAGCTACGACACCCGCGCCTACCGTGCGGCCGCCTTCACGGATTGCGAAACGCAGACCTTCGTCCATCGCAATCGGGCAGATCAGCGTGACGACCATCTTGATGTTGTCGCCCGGCATGACCATCTCAACGCCTTCCGGCAGCTCGATGGTACCCGTTACGTCAGTGGTGCGGAAGTAGAACTGCGGACGGTAACCTTTGAAGAACGGCGTATGACGGCCGCCCTCTTCTTTTGACAGTACGTAGACTTCCGACTCGAAAGTCGTGTGCGGCGTGATTGAGCCAGGCTGCGCCAGTACCTGACCGCGCTCTACCTCGTCACGCTTAGTACCGCGCAGCAGGATACCGCAGTTCTCGCCGGCACGACCTTCGTCAAGCAGCTTACGGAACATTTCCACGCCGGTACAGGTTGTGGCGGTTGTGTCTTTGATACCTACGATTTCTACTTCGTCACCCACTTTGATGATACCGCGCTCAACACGACCTGTTACTACCGTACCGCGGCCCTGAATTGAGAATACGTCTTCAATCGGCAGAATGAACGCTCCGTCGATGGCCCGCTCCGGCTCCGGGATGTAAGTGTCCAGCGCGTTGGCCAGCTCAAGAATTTTCTCTTCCCACTGCGCCTCACCGTTTAACGCGCCCAGGGCGCTGCCTTGGATAACCGGTAAGTCATCACCCGGAAACTCGTATTCAGACAGCAGTTCACGGACTTCCATTTCCACCAGCTCCAGAAGCTCTTCATCGTCGACCATGTCACACTTGTTCATGAAGACGATGATGTACGGCACGCCGACCTGACGAGACAGCAGGATGTGCTCACGGGTCTGCGGCATCGGACCGTCTGTGGACGCCACCACCAGAATCGCGCCGTCCATCTGCGCCGCTCCGGTGATCATGTTTTTAACATAGTCAGCGTGACCCGGGCAGTCTACGTGCGCATAGTGACGAGTTTGCGTGTCATATTCGATGTGAGAGGTATTAATGGTAATACCGCGCTCACGCTCTTCCGGAGCGTTATCGATTTGCGCGAAATCTTTTGTCTCACCACCGAACTTTTTAGTTAAAACGTGTGAGATCGCTGCAGTAAGAGTAGTTTTACCGTGGTCAACGTGACCGATTGTACCAACGTTAACGTGCGGTTTGCTACGTTCAAATTTTTCTTTAGCCACTTTATCTTCCTTTCTTATCAGGATGTCCGCCACTTAAATGAATAAGCAAAACGGACGGCATAAATTAGTCAATGTTTTCCTGTCAACAAACAGGTGTCGGAACCCGATGCTTAGCCTCGAGCTTCCATCATCGCTTTTGCGATGTTTTGCGGCGCCTCGGTGTACTTCAGGAACTCCATGGAGTAAGAAGCACGACCTTGAGTCGCTGATCGCAAGTCGGTCGCATAACCAAACATTTCAGATAGAGGTACTACGGCACGAACGATTTTGATGCCGGCTACGCCGTCATCCATTCCATCGATCAGGCCGCGGCGACGGTTTAAGTCACCCACGACATCACCCATGTACTCTTCTGGGGTAGTCACTTCTACCTTCATGCATGGTTCGAGCAACACAGGATCCGCTTCGATCGCACCCTTCTTGAAGCCCATAGAACCAGCAATCTTGAACGCCATTTCATTCGAGTCAACATCGTGGAACGAGCCGTCGAATAAAGTGACTTTCACGTCCAACACAGGGAAGCCGGCCAAAACGCCGCTCTTCATCTGCTCTTGGATACCTTTGTCAACGGCGGGAATGTATTCACGCGGAACCACACCACCCACAATTTCGTTGACGAATTCATAACCCGCGCCCTGCTCCTGAGGCTCAAGTTTCAACCACACATGCCCGTACTGACCGCGACCGCCCGATTGACGTACGAACTTACCTTCGACTTCAACGACTTTGCCGATGGTTTCACGGTACGCTACCTGAGGCTTACCGACGTTACATTCAACTTTAAACTCACGACGCATGCGGTCGACAATAATATCCAGGTGTAATTCACCCATACCGGAAATCAAGGTCTGCCCTGATTCCTGGTCTGTTTCAACGCGGAACGACGGATCCTCCGCGGCCAGTTTTTGCAGCGCAATCGCCATTTTTTCTTGATCCGCTTTTGAGCGTGGTTCAACCGCGATAGTGATGACCGGGTCGGGGAACTCCATACGCTCCAGGATCACTTTGTGCTGACCGTCACACAGGGTGTCACCCGTGGTCACATCTTTAAGACCAATCAGGGCGGCGATATCACCGGCATGAACTTCTTTCAGCTCGTTACGGTCATTGGCGTGCATCTGCACGATACGGCCGATACGTTCTTTTTTCTGTTTCACCGAGTTGTACACCATGGCACCGGCATCCAGAACGCCTGAATACACACGCACGAAGGTTAACGTGCCCACGAACGGGTCGGTGGCGATTTTAAAGGCAAGCGCTGAGAAAGGCTCTTTGTCGTCGCTGTGACGCTCTACTTCTTTCTCACGGTCATCAATACCTTTAATCGCGGGGACATCGATCGGCGCCGGCAGATATTCTACCACGGCATCCAATACCGCTTGTACCCCTTTGTTTTTAAACGCGCTACCGCAAGTCGCTAAGACGATTTCATTGTCAATTGTGCGTTGGCGAAGAGCGCCTTTGATGTCTTCTTCTGACAATTCACCTTCTTCAAGGTACTTGTCCATCAGCTCCTCTGAAGCATCGGCCGCGGCCTCAACCAGGTATTCACGCATCTCTTGCGCTTTATCAGCGAGATCCGCCGGGATCTCCTCATAAGTAAATGAAGCTCCCTGGTCATCCTCGTTCCAGTTAATCGCCTTCATTTTGATGAGGTCGATCACGCCTTTGAAGTTTTCTTCCGCGCCGATATTTAACTGGATAGGTACACAAGTCGCGCCTAAGCGATTGCGAATTTGATCAACAACACGGTCAAAGTCGGCACCCGCTCTGTCCATCTTGTTGACAAACACCAGACGCGGAACACCGTATTTGTCAGCCTGACGCCAAACGGTTTCTGATTGAGGCTCGACACCTGATGCACCGCAGAAAACCACGACCGCGCCATCTAACACACGTAATGAACGCTCTACCTCAATGGTAAAGTCAACGTGGCCCGGGGTGTCGATAATATTGATACGATGTTCAGAAAACTGAGCGTCCATACCACGCCAGAAAGTGGTGGTAGCCGCTGAAGTGATGGTAATACCACGTTCTTGCTCTTGCTCCATCCAGTCCATGGTCGCAGCGCCGTCATGTACTTCACCGATCTTGTGACAAAGACCGGTGTAAAACAGAACACGTTCTGTGGTGGTGGTCTTACCTGCATCTACGTGAGCGCAGATACCGATGTTACGGTAGCGCTCAATAGGAGTGTTACGAGCCACGAATATACCCTCTTTGCTAAAATGTTAATTTCAGCGGATTCGAAAAAAGCGCGGATCCGAAGATCCGCGCCAAGGCAATTACCAGCGGTAATGCGCGAATGCTTTGTTCGCTTCTGCCATACGATGCACGTCCTCGCGCTTCTTAACAGCAGTACCTTTGTTTTCAGACGCATCCAGCATTTCACCGGCTAAACGCAAAGCCATAGATTTTTCACCACGCTTACGTGCGGCTTCAACCAGCCAGCGCATTGCTAACGCATTACGACGAACCGGACGTACTTCACATGGAACCTGGTATGTTGAACCACCGACACGGCGAGACTTAACCTCTACCGCCGGGCGGACATTTTCCAGAGCGGTTTCAAGGATAACCAGGTGCTCTTCGCTTTTCTTTTCAGCGACAACATCCAGTGCCTTGTAGATGATTTTTTCCGCGACAGACTTTTTACCGTCTTGCATCAGTACGTTGATGAACTTAGCCAGCAACTCACTTTGAAATTTTGGATCTGGTAGGATTTTACGTTGTCCTACAACGCGACGTCTTGGCATAACTTTTCTCCGTATGCTTCAGGTATTTCCAAAACTGGAACTACAAATTTATTTAGCTTGGCCTTACTTTAACGGTAAAAGTTAAGACTTAGGACGCTTAGCGCCGTACTTAGAACGACCCTGACGACGCGCGGTAACACCCGCGCAGTCTAAAGCGCCGCGAACAGTGTGATAACGAACACCCGGCAAGTCCTTAACACGACCGCCGCGGATCAGGATCACGCTGTGCTCCTGCAGGTTGTGACCCTCACCACCGATGTATGAAGTAACTTCAAAACCGTTAGTCAGACGCACACGCGCTACTTTACGTAGAGCTGAGTTAGGTTTTTTAGGTGTAGTAGTGTAAACACGAGTACATACACCACGCTTTTGCGGGCACGCGTTTAACGCAGGCACATTAGTTTTAACAACTTTAGGCTTGCGCGGCTTACGTACCAACTGGTTAACAGTTGCCATGTAATAGCTCCGATCTTTGCCGATATAACATCGACACATAAGGTATGAAAAATCTATCGCTCCGGTGACAGAGGATCTGACAGCGGGACGCAGAATTTTAGAAAGCTAATGAGCAGCTGTCAAGATTTAGCCAGTTTTTATCTGAAATATTAAGGAAAATAGCGAATGTCATGAAATGAATTGAAAACCGATGGTTACAGCCCCCGCTTACAACGTATTTTAAGTCTCTGTATGAACAATAATTAATTGTACATTTATTTATGATTAATCGTATATTTTTGTTTTACTCACCGTTAAAACAGAGAATAAGTTCATGACCACGACAGCTACAACTTCAGCTACAGCAAACCCCGAAAATCCGATTTTTTGTAACAACATCTGCGATGATTCAACTGAAAATAAGGAATATGAAAAAAGATCTCATGCAAAATGTATCGGCAGGTCTTATAGTTGCAACCGCTATCTTCAGAACCTGAGTGATGCCGCGCCTTTTTTTATAGCGGGATTATCAGTCGGGGGGCCGGTATCTGCCGTCGCTGCCTCGGTGTTACATTTTTTCGCGAGCGACATTTATTGGCTCTTCGTCGTTTAGTGTGGATTTAATGGATTTATTTCTGAGATAATAAACCCAGTTTTGCAGTCAAGAGTTGGAAGTAAATACATGGATGGAAATCAAGTTTTGATGCTCGGCCTTGGTATAGAAGCGCCTTGGAAGTTGGTTAACCAACACCTGGATATATTAGCCTCACCTAATGAACTTGTTCTCGAAATTGAAGCTGAACGAGGAAGCTTGTATCCCTGCCCGACTTGCTCAAAAGCTTGTCCGGCACATGACTTTAAATCGCTGACTTGGCGTCATCTCAATTTCTTTCAGCATCACTGTTATATCAAAGCAAACGTCCCGAGAACTCGATGTGCTGAGCATGGCGTTAAGCGTGTCAATGTCCCTTGGGCGAGAGCGGGTAGTAAATTCACGTTATTGTTCGAACAATCTGTATTGGTACCGGCTCGTGAAATGCCGGTTAAGGCATGTGCTGAATATGTTGGAATTCGTGACAAACGTATTTGGCGCATCATCAAACACTACGTCAGCAAGGCATTAGCATTGATGGACTTGTCAGCACTTAAAGCTATTGGATTCGATGAAACGGCGGCTAAACGTGGCCACAACTATGTTACTGTTTTCATTGATATGGACAAGAAAGACAAGCCTGTTGTGTTCGCTACGCCCGGAAAAGGTAAGGAAACCGTTAAGCGATTTAAGTCCTTTCTGACAGAGCATCAAGGCAAAGCAGATAATGTACTTGAAGTCGTGTGTGATATGTCAAGAGCCTTTCTGTCAGCAACAGAGGAAGAGTTCCCGGATGCTAACGTAACGGTTGATTGGTTCCATGTTGTGCAACTGTTTACTAAAGCGGTTGATGAAGTACGTAAAACGGAGAGAAAAATCCAACCGCATCCAAAGAGCCTGCGCTGGGCAGTACTAAAAAATGCAGATGGCTCATTTACTGAGAAACAAAAAGAAGCACTTGCAGAGCTAGAATCCAGCGACCTGAATACAGCAACAGCTTGGCGGATTAAGGAACAACTTAGGTGGATACGTCAAGCTGAAACCGCTCATGCTGCACGCTGGAGGCTGACGTATTTCATTAATTTTGCAAAAGAGCAGTTGGGTGATATTGAGATGTTAGAACCCGTTCGAAAAGCACTTGCAACTGTGGAAAGGCATGCAGAGAGAATTTTACAGCGCTGGTCATCCACTTATACGAATGCTCGTATGGAAGGTTTAAATAGTCTATTTCAAGCGGCTAGAGCACGAGCCAGAGGGTATCGTAATACAGGAACATTTATTACCATGATTTTTATGATTGCTAGCCCTGTATCAGATCTACTCAAATCCATATGAAACGACGAAGAGCCCATTTATTCATCCCATCGATGTGAAGAGCACGCTAAACAGTTACCAGAAGTTTATTCAAAAAACTTTAAACACACACAGGTGCAATATGAAATGGGGTATCAACTTTTACGATACGTTATTCCATTACTCATATTTTTTCGTCAGGGCATTTTTGTAAACCTCAGAACACACCCAGAAGCTGACGGCGGATTATATATTGACCTGAGCTACGTATCAGAGGTATTGATCCCGGCGCTGGCTTATGACACGACAGTAAGAGCGCTTTGCAAAGCGCGGGATACCTCCGCCGCTTTGGGTGATATCCCGAGCGGTTTGTCAATGTTCGCGCTTGCCAGAGCCGGCTGTAAGTTTTTTTTCGGATAATTGTCTCATCACAATGCCCCTGAACCTTCATAACAGGCACAGATGTAATGAGCGTTCGGGGTGAAACCAATCGAGTAGGGTGAGGCGTTAATGCCCCATCCCTCTCACAGAACCGTACGTACGGGTCTCGTATACGGCTCCTGCTTAATTTTATTTGTACTCTATTATTTTGTACTGAGCACATAGCCCGTCCGTACTTCTTCAAGACTGTATAGCCCCATCTCTGTAAACCATTTATTCGGCATCGAATAGTGAGCTAGCGGACTCTTTGAGTTCTTCCACCGTCTCATATGGATATACTTAAATGGTGGCTTAAAGCCAAGCTGCTTCAGTCTCCTATGTAACCTTTTCGGTTTTTTCCATAGTCGCAGTTGAATACTTCTCAGTCTTCGTCTTAGCCATGTGGCTAGTTTCTTGAATTCACTACCAACATTCGCTATTCGAAAGTATTGACTAAACCCTCTTAATTTCGGATTTAACTCTTGTATCACTCGTTGCAGTGGCTTGCCACCATTGCGCTTAGTGAGAGCTTTTAGCTGCGCTTTGAAGCTATTCAGCTTCTTGGATTGGATGGTCGTGTATTTACTGCCAATCTCTACTCCGAGAAACTTTACCCCATCATCACTATGCGTAATATGGGTTTTACTTCGATTTACCGTCAACTTTAAGTCTTTTTCGAGTAGATTTGTCGCTTGCTTCAAGGCGTTTTCTGCACCTTTGCGGCTGCGACACAATATCAGGATATCGTCGGCATACCTGACCAGTCGATGGTTTCGACGTTTCATCTCTTGGTCAAAGGCATCAAGGTAGATGTTCGCTATCAGCGGACTGATCACCCCGCCTTGCGGACTTCCTGTTACTGTTGCTTGCCAGTTGCCTTCTACAATGACTCCACTTTCAAGAAACAATTTTATCAACTTTAAGATGCTGCCATCTTTTACCCTTTTGCTTATGCTCGATAAGATTAACTCTTGGTCGAGTAAGTCAAAGCATTTGGATAAATCCATATCCACCACATGTTTTAAATCATATTGACGAATAAACATCGTGGCTTTATTAATGGCATCGTGACAGCTTCTATTAGGTCGATATCCATAGCTTGACGGATGGAACTGCTCTTCAAATATCGGACTCAGTATATCGTTTAGGCACTGTTGTACGATTCGGTCTCGAACTGTTGGTATACCAAGCTTTCTCACTCCACCGTCATCTTTCGGGATTTCTGCCCGTTTGACGGCTGAAGGCCGGTATTGCTTGGTTTTAAGTTCGATAAGAAGTTTATCAAGTTCATTGCTCAGATTTGAAGCGAATTGCTCTAAGCTCTGCTCATCTATACCAGCAGCGCCTTTGGCTCTCCAAACTTTCTTAAATCCGTCGTACAGTGCTTCCTTATTGAGTAAGCGACCGTACAGGCTGTAATGAACTCTCATTGACTCCTCTGTGTGCGTTGTTTGGGTTCAGTTTCATGTTTTCATCAGTTGGTATATTTCATTCAGCGTCAAAGCCTTCTAGCACTTGGTAATATACTTTGATATTAACTGAATTACTCCCATGTACGGTTTCTGTCTCCAGAGCCATTATTCCTAGTGGCTCCAGTCGGAATTACCTCACTCGCTAAAGTGATTTTCTATACCTGTGAAAAAAAATCCTGTCCATCACAAGCTTCAATTAAGCTTCACCCCTTCGCCGACATCAAGGCTTTTGGCTATTGATGCCGCCAATGAACTACATCATTGGTCAATCCAGTTTTACCCTCCGCACCATTACCGGCTTTCATCGGCTGGATTTTACTCACTACTGCGGGCTCATCTGCCACCTCGCACCAACTTTTATCTTGAGTTTCCTCTTGTATAAAAGTTTCTGGTTGATTCCAGATTTGGTGTCAGGCTTCCCCGGTTACTGCACTGGCTCCCTGTTAGAAATTCCACCCTCAATCACATGATAGAGCTGACTGAGTATATGGCGTTGCGCTATTTCGCACGCTTACCTCTCTACCTTGCCGAATCAGGTTCGCTTTCGCTGTGTACCTCTAACTTCCTATGGCTTCCTTCAGACCCTGCCGTTAGCCAACAACGCCCTTGCCATTCAGATTATCTTCCCCTCAGTCAGGGTGATACAGACTTCTTTCAATCTGTCGGGTTTGCCAGCTTCGCTGGGCAAACAAAAAAGGCGCCTGTCGGCGCCTTTTCAGATCCGGTCTGCGAGACTACTCCTGAGCGCCCGCTAAGTTCAGAAGATCCGCTAAGTTCTGCTCAGCCTCACTTGCCGAAATCGGCGCGACTTCAGTTTCTTCCTCAACCTGCGCCTGGTTACGGCTCTCATGATACGCGTAACCCGTACCCGCCGGGATCAGACGACCGACGATTACGTTCTCTTTCAGGCCGCGTAATGTGTCGGACTTGCCGCCGACCGCCGCCTCGGTAAGAACACGTGTTGTCTCCTGGAACGAGGCCGCGGAGATGAACGACTCAGTAGCCAGCGACGCTTTAGTGATACCTAACAGGTCACGTTCAAACGCCGCCGGGACTTTGCCTTGCGCCTCAAGCTCACGGTTAGCGATATTCACGCGCGCCACCTCAGCCTGCTCACCTTCCAGGAACTCAGAGTCACCGGCCGATATGATAGTACACTTACGCAGCATCTGACGGATGATCACCTCAATGTGCTTATCGTTAATTTTCACGCCTTGCAGACGGTAAACGTCCTGGACCTCATTAACGATGTAATTAGCGACATGGTGAATCCCACGCAGACGCAGAATATCGTGCGCCGCTTCAGGACCGTCAGCGATCACTTCACCCTTCTCTACTTTCTCACCCTCGAACACGTTCAGATTACGCCACTTAGGGATCATCTCTTCGTAGGTATCACCGCCCTCCGTAGGCGTGATTTGCAGACGACGTTTACCCTTAGTTTCTTTACCGAACGCAATCGTACCTGAGATTTCCGCGAGAATGGCCGGCTCTTTAGGCTTGCGCGCTTCGAACAGATCAGCCACCCTCGGCAGACCACCGGTAATATCACGAGTCTTAGAGGACTCCTGCGGAATACGCGCTAACGCGTCACCCACGTTGATGTCCGCGTTATCTTCCAGGTTAACCAGGGCCTTACCCGGTAAAAAGTATTGCGCGACCACGTCAGTACCCGGGATCATCAGGTCGTTACCGTTAGCGTCAACCAGACGGACCATCGGGCGCAGCTCTTTACCCGAAGACGAACGCTCAGCGGGATCGATAACCTCAATCGAAGAGAGGCCGGTTAACTCATCGGTTTGACGGGTCATGGTTACGCCTTCAATCATGTCCACGAATTTCACCTTACCCGCTACCTCAGAAACGATCGGGTGAGTATGCGGATCCCAGTTCGCGATGATGTTACCCGCTTCAACCGCCGCGTCTTCTTGCGCTTCAAGCACGGTACCGTACGGCACTTTGTAACGCTCTTTCTCACGGCCCATCTCATCGATGATCGCAAGCTCGGATGAACGGGAAACGATGACCAGCCTGCCTTCGCTGTTGGTAACATGTTTAGCGTTATGCAGTTTCAGCGTGCCCGCGTTCTTAACCTGAACGCTGTTTTCCGCGGACGCTCTGGACGCCGCGCCGCCGATGTGGAAGGTACGCATCGTAAGCTGCGTGCCCGGCTCACCGATTGACTGAGCGGCCACGACACCGATTGACTCACCGTGGTTAATGATATGACCACGGGCAAGATCACGGCCGTAACAGTTGGCGCAAACTCCGAAGTCCGTTTCACAGGTAATCACCGAACGGACGATAACCTCATCGACCGAGTTTTCCTCTAACCTGTCACACCATGCCTCGTTTAGCAGTGTGTTACGCGGCGCGAGTACTTTCTCAGTACCCGGGTAGTAGACGTCCCGGGCGACCACGCGCCCCAGTACACGCTCACGCAGAGGCTCAACAACGTCACCGCCTTCAATCAGCGGCTTCATGGTCAGACCTTCGTACGTGCCGCAATCGTCTTCGATAACCACTAAGTCCTGCGCGACGTCTACCAGACGGCGCGTCAGGTAACCCGAGTTCGCCGTCTTAAGCGCGGTATCCGCCAGACCCTTACGGGCACCGTGGGTTGAGATAAAGTACTGAAGTACGTTCAGACCTTCACGGAAGTTCGCCACAATCGGCGTTTCGATGATAGAGCCGTCCGGTTTCGCCATCAGACCGCGCATCCCCGCCAGCTGCCGGATCTGCGCCGCGCTGCCACGGGCGCCTGAGTCCGCCATCATATAGATGCTGTTAAACGACGCCTGGGTTTCTTCTTCACCGTCACGGTTGATAACGAGTTCAGAAGACAGGTTTTCCATCATCGCTTTCGATACGCGCTCGTTCGCGCTCGCCCAGATATCGATGACTTTGTTGTAACGCTCACCCGCGGTTACCAGACCCGACTGGAACTGCTCCTGGATCTCGCGGACCTCAGCTTCGGCGTCAGCGACGATGGAGTACTTCTCAGCCGGGATGACCATGTCATCGATACCGACGGAAGCGCCGGACTTAGTGGCGTACCGGAAACCGGCGTACATCAGCTGATCAGCGAAGATTACCGTATCTTTTAGACCGAGCTGACGGTAGCAGGTGTTCAGCAGTTTAGAGATTTGCTTCTTACCCATGTTTTGGTTAACAAGGTCAAAAGACAAACCTTTCGGCAGTAATAGCGATAGCAACGCGCGGCCGACAGTGGTATCCACAATGCGAGTTGTCTCGGTCGCTTCACCGTCCGCGTCAAATTCCGTTTCGGTTAAACGAACCTTAATGCGGGCGTGCAGCTCGGCGGCACCTGTCGCGTAGGCTTTTTCCACTTCGTCAGTGTTAGCGAACGCCATGCCCTCGCCTTTACCGTTGATTTTCTCACGGCTGGTGTAGTACAGACCCAATACCACGTCCTGAGACGGGGTAATGACCGGCTCACCGTTTGCCGGTGACAGAATGTTGTTGGTTGACATCATTAAGGCGCGGGCTTCTAACTGAGCTTCCAGCGTTAACGGAACGTGAACCGCCATCTGGTCACCGTCGAAGTCCGCGTTATACGCCGCGCAAACGAGCGGGTGAAGCTGAATCGCTTTACCTTCAATCAGTACCGGTTCAAAGGCCTGAATACCGAGTCTGTGAAGTGTCGGCGCTCGGTTAAGCAGTACCGGGTGCTCACGAATGACTTCGTCTAACACGTCCCAGACTTCACCGATTTCGCGCTCAACCATTTTCTTCGCCGCTTTAATGGTTGTCGCCAGACCGCGACCTTCGAGCTTGCCGTAGATGAACGGCTTGAACAGCTCAAGCGCCATTTTCTTGGGCAGACCGCATTGGTGAAGACGCAGGGTAGGACCTACGGTAATCACCGAGCGACCTGAGTAGTCAACACGCTTACCGAGCAGGTTCTGACGGAAACGGCCTTGCTTGCCTTTGATCATGTCCGCCAGAGATTTAAGCGGACGCTTGTTTGAACCTGTGATAGCGCGACCGCGGCGACCGTTATCTAACAGCGCGTCCACGGACTCCTGTAACATACGTTTTTCGTTACGTACGATGATGTCGGGCGCCGCCAGGTCTAAAAGACGCTTCAAACGGTTGTTACGGTTGATCACACGGCGATATAAATCGTTCAGATCCGAAGTCGCGAACCGGCCGCCGTCCAGGGGTACTAGCGGACGCAGATCCGGCGGCAGAACCGGCAGAACTTTTAAGATCATCCACTCCGGCTTGTTGCCGGAAAGCTGGAACGCTTCAAGTAATTTAAGACGCTTAGTGATCTTCTTGCGACGAGTTTCAGAGTTAATTGACGGTAACTCCTCACGCATCTCTTCGATGTCTTGTTCAACATCAATGGCGCTTAATAGATTCAGAACCGCTTCCGCGCCCATTTTCGCTTCAAACTCATCACCGTACTCTTCCAGCGCGTCCAGATACGCTTCTTCAGTCAGCATCTGGCCGCGCTCAAGGCTGGTCATGCCGCCCTCAGTCACTACGTATGATTCGAAGTACAACACGCGCTCAATGTCACGCAGTGTCATATCGAGCATCAAACCGATACGGGACGGCAGCGACTTGAGGAACCAGATGTGGGCAACCGGGCTTGCGAGCTCGATGTGACCCATACGCTCACGACGGACTTTAGTCTGGGTAACTTCCACGCCGCACTTCTCACAGATCACGCCGCGGTGCTTAAGACGCTTGTACTTACCGCACAAACATTCGTAATCTTTAACCGGGCCGAAGATACGGGCACAGAACAGACCTTCACGCTCAGGCTTGAAGGTACGGTAGTTAATGGTTTCTGGCTTTTTAACTTCGCCAAAAGACCAAGAGCGGATCAGATCCGGCGACGCCAGGCCGATCTTGATGCCTTCAAATTCTTCGGTCTTGTTTTGCTGTTTCAGAAACTTTAATAAATCTTTCACGTTTCTCTCCTGAAGGAGTTAAACCGGGTGCCCCGCAAAGCGGGACACCATTATTTAGCCAAACGCGGTCTCGCGTTTATTCCTGATCTAACTCGATATTAATACCAAGCGAACGGATTTCCTTCAGTAATACGTTGAAGGATTCAGGCATACCGGGCTGCATCTGATGGTTACCGTCGACGATGTTTTTATACATCTGAGTTCGACCGTTAACGTCATCCGATTTCACGGTCAGCATTTCCTGGAGCGTATAGGCGGCACCGTATGCTTCAAGTGCCCACACTTCCATCTCACCGAAACGCTGACCACCGAATTGCGCTTTACCACCAAGCGGCTGCTGAGTGACCAGGCTGTACGAACCCGTCGAACGGGCGTGCATCTTATCGTCAACCAAGTGGTTCAGTTTCAGCATGTACATGTAACCAACCGTCACCGGACGCTCAAACTTATCACCGGTACGGCCGTCGAATAAGTCAACCTGACCTGATGTTGGTAAGTCCGCGAGCTCAAGCATTTGCTTGATCTCTTTCTCTTTCGCACCGTCAAACGCCGGGGTCGCGATCGGCAGACCACCTTTCAGGTTCTTCGCCAGACGCATCACTTCGTCATCAGTGAAGCTGTCGATGTCCACTTTCTGCTGGATGCCGTGACCAAGCTCATAAACCTGCCTGATGTAACCGCGGACTTCGGCAAGCTGACGCTGCTCGGCGAGCATGTCGTTGATCTTGTTACCTATGCCTTTCGCCGCCGCGCCCATATGAACTTCCAGTACCTGACCGATGTTCATACGCGACGGTACACCCAGTGGATTAAGTACGATATCAACCGGGTTACCGTGCTCATCGTACGGCATGTCTTCGATAGGACAGATCTTAGAGATAACACCTTTGTTACCGTGACGCCCCGCCATCTTATCACCCGGCTGGATAGTACGTTTAACCGCGAGGTAAACCTTCACGATCTTCAGTACGCCCGGCGCTAAGTCATCGCCTTTAGAAATCTTTCGGCGCTTGATGTCCAAACGGTTTTCGAAATCAGTCTTAAGCTCAGCGTGCTGCTCAGCCAGCTGTTCTAATTCTGCCTGCTTGTCTTCGTCACTCAACACCTGAGTCAGAAGATCCTTACCGGCAACGGCGGCAAGCTTTACGCCCTGCGCGGAGAGCAGGTTACGCGCGCGCTCGAAGATGCCTTCCTCAAGGATCTTGAACTCCTCGCTCATGTCCTTACGAGCCTGAGCCATGTGCATTTCTTCAATTTCTACCGCACGCTTGTCTTTCTCCACGCCGTCGCGAGTGAAGACCTGAACGTCAATGATGGTACCTTTAACAGAGTTAGGTACACGCAGTGAGCTGTCTTTAACGTCAGAGGCTTTTTCACCGAAGATAGCGCGCAGCAGCTTCTCTTCTGGCGTCAGCTGAGTTTCACCTTTCGGGGTTACTTTACCGACAAGGATGTCACCGCCCTTAACTTCAGCGCCGATGTAAACGATACCGGATTCATCAAGCTTAGACAGTGCGGACTCACCGACGTTCGGAATATCCGCCGTTATTTCTTCGCTGCCCAGCTTAGTGTCACGGGCGATACAAGAAAGCTCCTGAATGTGAATCGTTGAGAAACGGTCTTCTTGCGCCACGCGCTCAGAAATTAAGATCGAATCCTCGAAGTTATAACCGTTCCAGGGCATAAAGGCGATACGCATGTTCTGACCCAGCGCCAGATCACCTAAGTCAGTCGACGGACCGTCAGCCAGTACATCACCACGAACTACCGGATCACCGACGGAACAGCAAGGACGCTGGTTGATACAGGTGTTCTGGTTTGAACGTGTGTACTTAGTCAGGTTATAGATGTCGATGCCCGCCTCACCCGCTTGCAGCTCAGCCTCGTTCACCTTAACGACGATGCGGGACGCGTCAACGTAATCGATAACGCCGCCGCGTTTCGCCGCGACAACAACACCGGAGTCAACCGCTAGCGTGCGCTCAATGCCCGTGCCCACCAGCGGCTTCTCGGCGACTAATGTCGGTACCGCCTGACGTTGCATGTTGGCGCCCATCAAGGCGCGGTTCGCGTCATCGTGTTCCAGGAAGGGAATCAGTGAGGCGGCAACCGAGATGATCTGCTGCGGCGATACGTCCATATACTGTACTTCGTGCGCCGGCATGAACGTAGATTCACCGCGGTGACGACAGGCAATCTGCGCTTCAACCATACGCCCGTCAGCGTCAACTCCGATGTTGGCCTGGGCGATGACGAAACGACCTTCTTCGATCGCCGACAGGTATTCCACTTCGTCTGTGATGACACCGTCAACCACTTTACGGTATGGCGTTTCAAGGAAACCGTAAGAGTTAGTACGAGCGAATGACGCTAACGAATTGATAAGACCGATGTTCGGACCCTCAGGCGTTTCAATCGGACACAGACGACCGTAGTGAGTCGGGTGTACGTCACGCACTTCGAAGCCCGCGCGCTCACGAGTCAACCCGCCCGGCCCTAACGCGGAAATACGACGCTTATGCGTGACTTCTGACAGCGGGTTGTTTTGATCCATGAACTGAGATAACTGCGAAGAACCGAAGAATTCTTTCACCGCCGCGGAAATAGGCTTAGCGTTGATCAGATCCTGCGGCATCAGCTCAGCTAAATCACCGAGACTCAGACGCTCACGCACCGCACGCTCAACACGAACAAGACCGACACGGAATTGGTTTTCCGCCATCTCTCCGACGCTGCGGATACGACGGTTACCTAAGTGGTCGATATCATCGACTTCGTCGTTACCGTTACGGATTTCAATGATTTTCTTCATTACCGCGACGATATCATCGCTGGAAAGCGTGCCTTCGCCTTCTTCAGACTCCATACCTAAACGGCGGTTGAACTTCATACGACCGACTTTAGACAGATCATAACGTTCATCTGAGAAGAACAGGTTTTGGAATAAACCTTCAGCCGCTTCTTTGGTCGGCGGCTCACCCGGGCGCATCATACGGTAGATTTCCACCAATGCTTCCAGGCGGTTAGTCGTCGGGTCAAGTTTCAGCGTATCTGAGATGTACGCGCCGTGATCAAGGTCATTGATGTACAGCGTTGATACTTCTTTGATGCCGGCAAGCGACAGATTCGCCAGATCTTCTAAGCTGATTTCAGCGTTAGCGGAAACCAGCACTTCACCGGTATCAGGATCAATGTAATCCTGCGCGGCGATCTTACCGACAATGTACTCAACCGGAACCTCAAGGTGAGTCGTATTGGTTTTCGCGAGCTGACGGATATGACGCGCGGTAATACGCTTACCGGATTCAGCCAGTACGTTACCTTCCGCGTCTTTAATATCAAAGCTCGCCGTTTCGCCGCGCAGTCGCTCAGGGTTAAGATCCATGACAAGAGAATCTTTCTTAACGCTGAAGTTAATGCGGTCGAAGAACAGATCCAAGATTTCCTGAGTTGAGAACTCAAGCGCGCGAAGAATGATAGTCGCGGGAAGCTTACGGCGACGGTCAATACGTACGAATAACGCATCTTTAGGATCGAATTCGAAATCCAGCCATGAACCGCGGTAAGGAATAACACGCGCGTTATAAAGCACCTTACCGGAAGAGTGGGTTTTACCGCGGTCGTGATCGAAAAACACCCCGGGGCTGCGGTGTAACTGAGAAACGATAACACGCTCTGTACCGTTAATAACGAAGGTACCGTTGTCGGTCATCAACGGGATATCACCCATGTAGACATCTTGTTCTTTGATGTCTTTAACTGTGCCCGCGGCCGCTTCGCGGTCATACAATACAAGACGCAGTTTTACGCGCAACGGCGCGGAGTAAGTAACACCACGGATCTGACATTCTTTCACATCAAATTCCGGCTCACCCAGAGTGTAGCTTACATACTGTAACTCAGAGTTACCTGAGAAGCTCTTGATGGGAAAAACGCTACGGAAAGCGGCTTCAAAACCACGCTCACCCGTTGGATCCTGATCGGTGAATTTCTTAAAAGAGTCTAACTGAATAGACAACAGGTACGGAATGTCCAAAACTTGAGGACGTTTACCGAAATCTTTGCGGATACGCTTCTTTTCAGAATAGGAGTAAACCATGGGTTTCCTCTGCTAGCAGATGTGACCAACACTGAAGGTTTATAACCAACAGCACGTTTGTCCATCACCGTTGATAACACGAGACCAGCCAGTAATCTCTGCTGGGGTGTCAAAGTATCTGCCCCGTAAATCCTGTTGGTTTTCCGCTGCCTGATTTCAGCACTCTACTGTGTTGCGACTTCGGTTACATAGCGGAGCTATGCGCTCTGGGCCGCGCCTTGTATCGCGCTAAACTCAGTTGCATAAAACCCTGACAGATTCATCGTTAGATACTTATTCTAACCATACGGATAATTGGTCAGTACCACTCTGGCGACAAACGGTGAAAAAAATTCGCCTGCGACTTACTTGATACCTGTTTAAAACCGTTAAATTTTACACAGGCATTTAGCGCAAAAAAGGCCAACGGTCAAAAGACCGCCAGCCTCCACTCAATCCTATACGGGTTGAGTGAGTAAGTCTATAAAAATAGCTTACTTGATTTCTACTTCAGCACCGGCTGCTTGCAGATCTTTAGCTACCGCTTCAGCTTCTTCTTTAGAGACGCCTTCTTTAACCGTTGCCGGAGCAGACTCAGCCATCGCTTTCGCTTCTTTCAGGCCGAGACCAGTCGCGCCGCGCAGAGCTTTAATTACCGCAACTTTGTTTGCGCCATGAGAAGTCAGAATTACGTCGAATTCTGTCTTCTCTTCGGCAGCGGCACCTTCACCGGCGCCACCGGCAACTACCGCGGCGGCAGCGGACACGCCGAACTTCTCTTCCATTGCTTCAACGAGTTCAACAACTTCCATTACTGACATTTCAGCAAGTGCTTCTAAGATTTCATCTTTAGTGATAGACATTAGAAATATTTCCTATTGTTCTGAATTCAATTTTATTAAGCAGAGCGCTTTGTATTAAGCGGCTTCTTCTTTTTGATCGCGCAGAGCGGCCAATGTACGTACAAGCTTGCCGGCGGACGCTTCTTTGAGAGTCATCATGAACTGTGCCAGTGCTTCTTCGTAAGTTGGTAGTTTCGCTAAACGATCAATTTCCGCTGCGGGGATGAAATCTCCCTCAAAGGCCGCGCCTTTAACTTCGAAGTTGTCCTGCTCTTTAGCGAAGTCTTTAAGTAGACGCGCCGCGGCACCCGGGTGCTCGTTAGAGAAAGCAATCAAAGTCGGACCGGTAAAACTCTCGCCGAGGCACTCGTAATCAGTACCTTCCACCGCACGGCGTGCCAGCGTGTTACGAACAACACGCAGGTAAACACCATTTTCGCGGGCGGCTTTACGTAAACCGGTCATATCACCTACAGTTACGCCGCGTGAATCGGCAACAACTGCGGAAAGCGCGCCTTTGGCAACTTCGTTGACTTCAGCAACAATCGCTTTTTTGTCTTCGAGATTTAATGCCATTGGCTTTATGCTCCTGGATTCTACCTGGGGATGATCCCCAGTATTAACCATGCCGTTCACCTCACTTATTTTAAGCGGACAAACAGCAACTTACGGTGCAGAATATCCAGAAGAAATGAATTCGTTCCGGGGTCTGACACCGTCTACGCAGGAAATATTAAGCTACCATCATATATATAGTGATAACACCTACGGTCTCGGACGGAAACTCACTTACTTTGAACCTCGTTAAAAGCGGCAAGCTTCAACCCTATACCTGATTATTGTTTTTACAAACTCAAATTCAGGGCGCAGTATTATAAAACAATCAATGCGACTTGTAAAGCTGTTGTTTGTTATACCTGCATGAGCAGGCATGACAGCGGAAACGGCATTAAGCGATTTCCAGAGAACCCTGATCAACAGCGACACCCGCGCCCATAGTGGTAGAGATGCTTATTTTCTTCATGAAAGTGCCTTTCGCGGAAGCAGGCTTGGCTTTTTTAAGCGCCGCTAATAGCGCTTCCAGGTTTTCTTTCAGTTGAGCCGGTTCGAAGTCCACTTTACCGATGGTAGTGTGGATGATACCGTTCTTGTCGTTACGGTAACGGATCTGACCCGCTTTAGCGTTCTTAACGGCTTGCGCGACGTTCGGCGTTACCGTACCCGTTTTCGGGTTAGGCATCAGACCGCGCGGACCTAAGATTTGACCTAACTGACCAACAACGCGCATCGCGTCCGGAGAAGCGATAACAACGTCAAAGTTCATTTCACCCGCTTTGACCTGCGCGGCAAGCTCGTCCATACCGACTAATTCAGCACCCGCTTCTTTAGCCGCGTCCGCGTTAGCGCCCTGAGTGAACACGGCAACACGAACTTCACGACCGGTACCGTGCGGCAGTACAGTCGCGCCACGTACGTTTTGATCAGATTTACGAGCGTCAATACCCAGATTTACAGCAACGTCTACACTCTCAACGAACTTAACCGTCGCCAGTTCTTTAAGAAGAGCGACCGCTTCGTTGATTTCGTATGCTTTAGTAGAATCTACTTTTCCGCGGATCACGCGCATGCGTTTAGTAAGCTTTGCCATTGTATTAACCCTCTACTTCCAAACCCATTGAACGTGCGGTACCTTCGATAGAGCGGATCATCGCTTCTTCGTCAGCACCCGTCATGTCGGCCGCTTTAATCTCAACGATTTCGATAAGTTGAGCGCGGGTAACCGTTCCCACTTTTTCCTCGTGCGGACGACCTGAGCCAGACTTAATCTTAGCCGCTTTCTTAAGTAAGAAAGACGCGGGCGGAGTCTTAGTTTCGAAAGTGAACGACCGGTCGTTATACACAGTAATAACAACAGGGATCGGCATGCCCTTTTCCATCTTTTCCGTACGTGCGTTAAAAGCTTTACAGAATTCCATGATGTTGACACCTTTCTGGCCCAGAGCAGGACCTACTGGCGGTGACGGGTTGGCAGAGCCGGATTTTACTTGCAGCTTGATGTAGCCATCAATTTTCTTAGCCATTTGACTTTCCTCAATTTGGGTTCAAACGCTGTAAGGCAACATGCCCGCAGCTCCCCGAAAAATAACGGAGGCGGATTATACAGTCATCCGCCCCCCTTTACAAATTCAGTTTGTATTAAATTCAAGCTCGATACGAGTCCGGAATCAGGTCTTCTCGACTTGGCTGAAGTCCAGCTCTACTGGTGTGGAACGGCCGAAGATCATGACAGAAACCTTCAAGCGGCTCTTTTCGTAGTCCACTTCTTCAACGGTGCCGTTAAAGTCAGCGAACGGGCCGTCGGTAACACGAACCACCTCGCCCGGCTCAAACATAACGCGGTGGGTCGGAGAGTCTGTCGTCTCCTGAAGACGGGCGAGGATGGCGTCAGCTTCTCGGTCTGTAATAGGCGCGGGACGATCAGACGTGCCGCCAATGAAGCCCATCACTCTGGGGATGCTTTTCACCAGATGCCAGCTTTCATCGTTCATTTCCATTTGCACAAGCACGTAACCCGGGAAGAACTTACGCTCGCTCTTACGACGCTGACCCGCGCGCATTTCAATGACTTCCTCAGTCGGAACTAATATTTCACCGAAGTAATGTTCCATGTTGTGCATTTTGATGTGCTCGATAAGAGACTTGCATACCCGGCTTTCGTAGCCTGAGAATGCCTGAACCACATACCATCTCTTTTTAGCTTCAGTAGCTTCTGTCATTGTTGATGCCTATACGCCAGTAATGAAATTGATGATTTTTAACAGCCCCATATCCAGTAACCATAGTACAAGAGCCAGGATCGCGGTGGCGGCCAGGACAATAAACGTCGTATTCAGCGCTTCCTGACGAGTCGGCCAGATCACTTTACGCACTTCAATTCGCGCTTCACGGGCAAACTCAAGGGCTTTCTTTCCTTTAACGGTCCGCAATGCAATAACACCTGCAATGGCGAACGCCGCAATCACAGCGATAGCACGTACTAGTACGCTTTCTTCACTGTAAAACTGATTACCTACTACGGCCGCGGCGACTAAAATTACCGCTAAACCCCATTTTACTATATCCAGAGAGTTACCCTGATTTTCAGTATTCGCTGTCATCGGTTGTTTCCGTTACTCTTTACGACGAGTGTATTTGTCTTTAACGCTGGCATTTCAAGGTTTGAGTATCTGACCATAAAATCTCAGACTGTCTGGCGTACGGCTTCAGTACCTTACGGCGCCGAGCCGCGCTGAATCTTAACGCCAGTATTTAGTAAAATCTTATGGACAGCTGCTTACGGCCTCAAAATGCCCGGTGAAACATGGTCTAGTATCCGAACTACCCGTACCTGTGTGCCGGATTTTCGCAAGTATATTAGTTACCGGGTAAAAAATCGGCCATAGATTGTATTCTTTATGGCTGACGTTATCAAGATGCCCCTATAACCTTGACCGCGATTTAACGCGGCGGCAACCGGGTTAGGGATGCCGCGGTTCAAATTAAGTACCCGGCTATAAGTTGTCCGATATTTTTGGCGTTCAGGTTAAGTTCTCCGCAAGGCGCTCTCGCGCGGTAATACCGGCGGTCTTTCAAGCAAGAATGACGCTGTGGAGTACTTAAGATGGACGTCAAAAAAGTGACAAAGCTTATCGGCGGGTCTTATTCACGAACCGACGGCACGGTTATGACCGTTCAGACTTTAGCTCTGACCCCGTTAATTTTAGATATTTCCTCTGCAAAGTTCATATGCTCAATGGTTATAACACTTTTAATGCCCCGGGATTGCCGGACAACGGATTAACGGTTACATTTGTTTAATGTTCTGACAGCCGGTGGCATTATATGGCTATTGCGAATCCGGGCACTTCCGGCATCACGGAAAAGCTTGAGTCAATCTATTTCAAAGAGAAAGCCAAAGAGAAAAAAGAACCGGAATATCTCCAGGTAAGTCAAGAGGACGTTTGCTGTGAATATCAGTATAATATCAAACTATCCGATAAAAAATTTATCGCGTTTTTGAGTCTCAGACCACTTACAGCTATTGAACAAGGTAAAGTTAAGGTTCTCATTAATTTTATCAAAACAGAGGATGTATCAACGGATGATATTAAAAATTCCAGACTGGCTGAAGATAAATTTCTGGAATTCTATTCGGTAACACATTTTTGTATTTCAACTCTCGATAAATGGGCATCTAACTTTAAGAATGAGGTATCTCCGTATGAATCATATTTACCTAAAGTATTATGTCAGGCTAAAAAACATCTTCCAGTAGTTGAAAATTATATTGACGCTGAATTTGGTTTAGAACCGAAAAATAATGAGTTAATTAAAAAGGAACTGCGAGATTTCTTTTTCGGTTATGATGTTAAAAAGGTCTTGGATAATATGACCTCTTTTCGTCATGTTTTCAACAAAACAGCCGATAAGATCAGAGATCCCGGGTTACGAGCCAGACATTTATTATTTCTTATTTCAGCTCTGGACGTTTTAACAGAGAAAATAGCTGCCTCGGGTTCGGTAGACGCGAATAGGAAACGGGTCACCGCTGAGTTATTTGCTAATGTTTTGAGTTATTTAACGTCCGGCACTTTCAGGGAATCAAAATCACTGTTTGAGTTTAAACAACTTTTAGGTATGGAAGAAGTTACTCATATCGATGACGAAGGTACAAGTCATCTTAACTATAACGGTTGCTCGACGCTTATACTGTTTGTCCAGTATATAGAACTGGTTAAGATTTTCTTGTTGATGGAATTCTTTCATTCCGAACAATTTCTCAAAGAATTTAAAGACATTATCACCGCCTGTTTTCCCGGGTTTAAATTGCTGGGGTTGAATTCATCTTGCGGCCTGTTTTCCAGTTTGCTGGAAAAAAACGGGCTAAAGGTGGCCGCGTTAGTTTCTGAAAAAAAATTAAAGACCTTAAAAAACCTGAATAAGATGCTAGAAAAAGTGAAATATTTGACTGCGGAGAAGCTCGAAAAAATGTTTCGACAGTACGGCGGCGAAATTTCAGGGCATTCCAAGCAAAAAGTTTTATACCTGGTTGAGTTCGTAGAGGATGGTATTGAACTCTGTTATGATGCTTTCTATATATTAATGAATCAGACCGTGCCTGTACTTGTTATTTTTTTCGGGGAGGTTTTAACCTTATTCCGCACTAACCCTCATATATGTAAGATACTAGAGTTTTCAGTGAAGCATTTTCCGCGAAATTTCAGTTTCGAAAAAATGTACCTTGTAGCCTTTAATTACTCAGACGAATTATGGCGTGAAACAATAAAGACAATTCCTCAGCGGCAAGGCAATCTCGCACGGTAAACAGGGTTGTCTGAACACGGATTAAGAGTTACATTCCGTTTAATGTTTCATCATCCAAGGACTTTTTTATGAGCATTGCGTCCGTCAGCGGCATAGCCAGCGGCCTGCGGCCTGATGTGCTTAACAGCAATGAAGATGAAACGAAACGTTTGCGGATCGGTAAACCGTACAGTTGCTGCTACTACCAGTATAAGATCAAAATCTCCGATAAAAATTTTTTAATGTTTTTGAGTCACCGGCCAGTTAACGAAGCTGAACAAGACTCCCTGAGGCATGCTGTTTGCGGCATCGAAAATGATAATGACGGAGCGTTAACGCAAGAAAGTTTTCAACGCATTTATTCGGAACTCCTCTTGACTATTTTTCCTTGCTTAACATCAATACGTTATTTACCTTACGCAAAGTGGTGTCTCTCCTTCAGGAATTACTCGTCTCCGGTTTTGACTGATCACGGAGAGTTACTTGCTGAAATTAAGGAGTATCAATCCGCGGTTGCGGACTATCTCGCCACTGAATCCGGCCGGACTGAAACGACCAAGGCTTTTATTAGTACTGAAATAAAAAACTTCTATTTTAATGACGACAGACAGCAGGTTCATAAAAATCTTTCAGCTGTCAGCAATGATGTTTTCAATCCTAAAAAAATCGCCGAGAAGCTCTGTGAACGGGTGTTACGAGCCGTAAATATTTTATATATTGTTTCAATGCTGTCAGTGACAAAAAGACATATATGCACTTCAAGTCTGCCGGATAATAATAAGCGAGCCGCCACTGAGTTGTTTAACGCTGTTTTGCTTCATTTAAGGCATAGCGTTACCAGGGAGTCAAAATCAATCGCTCAGTATAAACAAGATGCAGGTTTAAAAGAAATTATCCATATCAATCATAAAGGCATAAGGGAAGTCGATTATAACGGATGCTTAATAATTGCGATGTTCTTCAAATACATAAATCTTTTCCGGGCATATAATTTTCAAGCCTACTTTTATACTGACGTGTTTCTTACTGAATTTATAGAAATTATCGGTAAACTGCCCAGGGCTAAATTAGTGGAATTGAATTCAGTTGACGGCCAGTTGTCGAATTTGCTGAAAAAAAAAGGGCTAACCGTGGACAGGTTAATTTCAGAGGAAATTATGAAGCTGTTTTCTGTTTCTATGTCAAGCAAGGTGCCGAAAATAAGGTATTACTCTGATTTTAAATTAAAGAAAATGTTCAAACAGTATGCCGGGCAACTCAAAAAATATCCAGAAAAGAAGGTGTTATATTTTGCTGAGCGAGCGGACCAGGAGCTTATCGATATATTAATGACTCAGACGGCTGCCATACGTGTTATTTTTTTTGGGGCGATTGCCCCGGAATTTCGCTCTGAGCCTGAAAAATGTAAGATACTTAAGTTTTCAGTTAAGCATCTTCCGCAAAATTGCAGTTCAGATAATATGTATTTAGTCGCCTTTAATCACTCATCCGGACAATGGACTGAAGCGACAAGGCTATTTCCTCAAGAATTAAAATCTCACACCTGAACGCCAAAATTATCGAAAAACTTAGGGTCAGATACTAAGCGGTAACAAACCGGAAAATGTTCGCGGCAATTCTCAGCTCCGCTATTCAGCGGCCAGGACATCATCTTTTACATTTTCGGCCTCCAGCCACCACTGCCGCTTATGTGCGGCTGATAACGGCCGCCCTAACTCGATACGCTGGCCGATAACCGGTGTCGCTAATTCAACGCCTTCACGCGCCGCCGCGGCATGAACTCGATTGAGCGGCTCGTCCCAGTCATGTAAGGCTAGGTCAAAGGTACTGTTATGGATCGGCATCATAACGCCGCCGTTTAAATCCTTATGGGCTTGCACGCTTTGCTCGGGAAACATGTGGATTTGACTCCATTTCTCGTTATAAGCGCCCGTTTCGATGAATGTGGCGTCAAACGGCCCAAAGCGCTTACCGATCTCTTTAAACCCAGAAAAATAACCGGTGTCACCGCTGAAATACAGATTTTTAGCGCCTGAGTTAATGACCCAGCTGCCCCACAAAGTTGAATCTCTGTCAAATAATCCGCGACCGGAGAAATGCTGAGTCGGCGTAAAGGTAAAATCAATATCACTGAAACGCCTGCTTTCCCACCATTCAAACTCGGTGATCTTATCTTTATTCACCCCCCAATCAGCCAAGTACTGACCTACTTTTTCAGGTACAAGAAAACGCTTAACTTTTGCGGCTAATTTTATTGTACTTTCTTTGTCGAGGTGATCATAATGATCATGGCTGATGACTACGACATCAACCGCCGGCAGCTCATCTAAACTGATTGGCGTAGGATGAAAACGCTTTGGCCCGGCCCAGGAAAACGGCGAGGCTCGCTCGCTGAAAACCGGATCGGCAAGAACCAATTTACCCGATAATTTAAACAGCAGGCTTGAATGCCCTAAACGGTACACCACATCCTGCGTTTCTTGCTGTAATTGTTCCGCGAAGACGGGTTTGACCGGCAGTTTGAAAGTGGGCTCAGGCCTGAAACGTTTGGTCGTGACATAGTCTTTCATAATCGCGATGACATCACCAAAACCGGACTGATAATCCGCCTCACTGTTTTGGAATTTTTTTTTGTGTTGTTTTTCCGCGCCGTCCCGGCTCATACAAGAGGTTATTAATAACCCGGTCGTGAAAACGAGTAAAAAAATCAGCGCTAGCTTGTTCATAGTCGGCTCCAAAAGTAAACTGCACAGTTTAGTGTACTCATAAAGTATAAAAAGTAAACTGAACAGTGTAAAATAATGTTAATTTTATTTTAAGCGGTTACTGAGCATCATGAAAACTCGAAGTGAACAAAAGCGTATTGATATATTAAACGCTGCCAAGCAAACCTTTTTAGAATCAGGGGTGAAGCAAACCAGCATGGATAAAATTGCCGCTGTCGCGCAAGTTTCAAAACGTACGGTTTACAATCATTTCGAATCTAAAGAAGCACTGGTTGTCGCCATATTCAGCCATTTCTGGCAGCAAGATCCTGATAACTCACTATTAGATGAAGTCGCTCACCTACCAATCAAACAACAACTCATTCAGATTTTATTGGCTGAAATTGAAATTTATCGTAACTCAGAATATCTGACGCTGACTCGAATCGCTTTTGGTCACTTCCTGCATAGACCTGAAGAACTGCAAAAGCATTTCATGTCGAAACACATCAAGTTAACGCCTTTGCAATTGTGGCTTGAAAAATACAATGGCCGTGGTGAGTTTGATTTTGATGATATTGAATTTACTTATCAGCAAATCCACGGATTAGTAAAGACCCATTGTTTTTGGCCACAATTAATGGGCTTACAGCCGCCAGTGACGGCAGAACAAGCGGAATTTACAGCTGAATCGACAGCTAGACTTTTCGTTATTTGAGAGGCTTACGCTCATCTGTGAAAATAATTTAACTAATCATCCGATACAATTTTCTGGTCTCTGGACCGCCAAGGTCTATTTCCCTTTGGTGCCCGAGAAGCTCGCGTTTATTGTCTTTATTTTCGTACAATGATGGTACATTTTGGAGCATAAGAAAAAACTTGTCAGATACACATATTAAATCATTCTTTAGAGCTGCGCCTCCAACCTCAGCAGCTCGGGCTATGTCGTTTCCGTAATTCAAATAAATGTCCTTGATACCTCTTAAAATGCAAATAAGTTTATCTATGTCGTAAGATGCGTTTATGTTTTTTGCTTCAGTTTCAAGGTTTTTTAGCAACTCACTAAAGTGTTCTTTAAAGATATCTTCTTTTAATACTTTTTCTTGGTTATGGAATACAAAGACTGGAATCATAATCTTTAGTGTCGCCAAACAAGAATGACATTTCCAGCCTTTAATTGAATCAGCTGGTAGTTGAATCAGCTTAATTACAAGCCGATCCTTTTTAGTCACATTCAGCTGAGTAACGCTCAGGTCAACATGCTCACTGATATCAGAAAGATAATTCATTCCAGCTTGTTCAGCTTCTGTGACATTGAAGCTCTGATTCTTACCTTGAACAAAACTATGTGCACTTTTAACATTTACAGCCCTTCTTACTGAGAATTCTTTTCCCGTTACAGAAGGAGGCATTTTTACACTAGTCCCCTTTGGGTACGGCATGCTATAATCATAACAAGCAGTACTTCCCGCATTATATTTCAAGGTTACCATTAGGCGCTCCTTTTTAGGTTTAACTATTTATCGGTAATTTAATAATACCGCTGAGACCCCAAGAACTCTAATTAAGTTTTTTTCACGCTCAATTAATATGTTATTAATCACTGAAAGTCGTGTTCCACAACAAAATTCTCTAAAAACTTAACCGCATAAATTAATTTATTTTGTTTTCATTTTTACCTGCTTTAATGAATTAATTTTCTAATCAACAGATAATCCAAAACTCCCGTGAAATCCAATCGGCAAGTGATAATCAAGCCAAGCTCTCGCTATTGGGCCGCCAGCAAGGTTATTTGCCTGAAAAATACTTAAACATGCTCGTTTGCTGGGAATATGAAGTGCTGTCCCCGTCAGATATTGATTCCCCGCCTTGGTGATAACAGGCACATGCTCTTCAACGAGGAATGACTCACCATATTTATATTGACTCGCTTCGCTTGTTTTTGTGTTAATGGTATTCACAGTGTTGCGCCATAAACTGTCCGACTGCCCACTAATGCAGAATAACTTTTCATTTTGATGACCGGCCTGATGAGCAAACACTTTCGGAAATTGAGCCCCTTCAAGAGCAAGCTTAGCATGAAATAAATGAGCCTTATTGAATCGTTATGTATAATTCGTATTTCTTTTTTTACTCCTTATATCATAATAAGTTGTACCGTCTTCTCTTGTGACTTTTGTACTTTCGTTTGATAAACACTTACTTGGTTGCGTATATGACAAATTATGTTCAGCTTTTATTTTATCCCAACGATCAAGTCCATACGGTTCAATATAATCGGCTTGGGTTTGACTGGAAGAATCAAACTCAGCTCCGGCTGATAGCAACAAGTCAATAACTTCAAAAACTACTTCTAACTTACTGTTTCCTTTATCACACGATTGCTCTTCAACGCCATTAAGAAATTTTAAAGCGACAGTTAGGGCACTGGCATTACTCTTAGCTATTACACTTGTATTAGCATCAGCCCCCTTTTCAATAAATTTTTTTATTAGAGGGACATGCTCCGCCCTGATATTTTCACAAAGGTGAACAATCGGTGTGGTTGCCCGCTTCTTTAATGTACAACTTTTAACTCGCCCTCTAATGTTTAGCTCCTTTCGATATAAGAACTTTTTAGCTGCAGCTATTGTACTGACATCTGGAGAGCGACCAGTTGAGGGTGTTTTTTGTGAATCACTCCATACTTTTTGATGGTTGATAGTCAAAGTGTTATACCCGTTCGGATCTACTCCTAAATCAAGCATACGGGCAACAAATTCCACAAGCTTAGCTGTTTCTGAGTCGTTATTGTTTGTTGCTAGCATTTTTGTAAGTAACACAAGAGGTTGCAGGTCAGAATCTTTGGTGTCATTAATTACTGAAGCAATATCATCAAGCTCTAAAACATAACCTATCCCATCAAACCACTTGCTCTGTATCATTAGCTGTAATAAACATTGACCATCCTCGTTTTGATATTCAGGATTGTTTATTAAAGATAAATCTTCATTACAAATAGCCTCAAGCGCCCTCTTATCTTGCGTCTGGACTATTCGGCTCATTTCACCATCAGGATTTTCTTTTAAACTTTCAGCATAATTCGTTGCTGACGGAGTTTGATTTGGAATAGAAACAGCGTATCGCGATAAAAAGGGCTGGTCAGGAGACATTGATTGTTGAAAATTCGAACTCTGCTCTCTTTCGTCAGCAATAAACTGACTTACATGACTATTCGCGGGTTCAGAGTGCAAATAACTTAAATTATTTTCATCTTGTACACCTCCCTGTTTATGAGAAATTAGAGCTTCCCTTTCCGCGGAGTTCCCTCCAAAACACCCCCATATACAATTTAACTTACTTAACATTTTAAATATCTCTCAACAATTGACACCATAGGTTCAACATATCAATTTTTAGCTGCTGTTCAATAAAGCTTAACAATAGTTAACCTAAGGTTCATTTTAACTGCATGAAAAAAAAGTAGTGATCCTATTCGCGTATTAAAAATAGCTTGTTTAGGTGCCTGAGAGTGCTCAAAAGCACGAAGTGAGTTGAACGCCAGCTTGTATGGCGATTTAGGATATAAAAGACAGGCATTAAAAAAGGCCGCCTAAGCGACCTTTTTCTGTGTTAACTCAACGCCGATATCACTCAACGATTTTAGCTACGACACCCGCGCCTACCGTGCGGCCGCCTTCACGGATTGCGAAACGCAGACCTTCGTCCATCGCAATCGGGCAGATCAGCGTGACGACCATCTTGATGTTGTCGCCCGGCATGACCATCTCAACGCCTTCCGGCAGCTCGATGGTACCCGTTACGTCAGTGGTGCGGAAGTAGAACTGCGGACGGTAACCTTTGAAGAACGGCGTATGACGGCCGCCCTCTTCTTTTGACAGTACGTAGACTTCCGACTCGAAAGTCGTGTGCGGCGTGATTGAGCCCGGCTGCGCCAGTACCTGACCGCGCTCTACCTCGTCACGCTTAGTACCGCGCAGCAGGATACCGCAGTTCTCGCCGGCACGACCTTCGTCAAGCAGCTTACGGAACATTTCCACGCCGGTACAGGTTGTGGCGGTTGTGTCTTTGATACCTACGATTTCTACTTCGTCACCCACTTTGATGATACCGCGCTCAACACGACCTGTTACTACCGTACCGCGGCCCTGGATTGAGAATACGTCTTCAATCGGCAGAATGAACGCTCCGTCGATGGCCCGCTCCGGCTCCGGGATGTAAGTGTCCAGCGCGTTGGCCAGCTCAAGAATTTTCTCTTCCCACTGCGCCTCACCGTTTAACGCGCCCAGCGCGCTGCCTTGGATAACCGGTAAGTCATCACCCGGGAATTCATATTCAGACAGCAGTTCACGGACTTCCATTTCCACCAGCTCCAGAAGCTCTTCATCGTCGACCATGTCACACTTGTTCATGAAGACGATGATGTACGGCACGCCGACCTGACGAGACAGCAGGATGTGCTCACGGGTCTGCGGCATCGGACCGTCTGTGGACGCCACCACCAGAATCGCGCCGTCCATCTGCGCCGCTCCGGTGATCATGTTTTTAACATAGTCAGCGTGACCCGGGCAGTCTACGTGCGCATAGTGACGGGTTTGCGTGTCATATTCGATGTGAGAGGTATTAATGGTAATACCGCGCTCACGCTCTTCCGGAGCGTTATCGATTTGCGCGAAATCTTTTGTCTCACCACCGAACTTTTTAGTTAAAACGTGTGAGATCGCTGCAGTAAGAGTAGTTTTACCGTGGTCAACGTGACCGATTGTACCAACGTTAACGTGCGGTTTGCTACGTTCAAATTTTTCTTTAGCCATGATATGCCTCAGTTCAACCTTATTTATCAGGTAGTGAAAGTTATATAGCAAAAATTCGACGCAGCTACGCATCGAAAAAATTCAATTTTAATTTATATAAGGCAACGGGAGCAAGGTTAAGGAAGAATTCGTGGTGCTGATAGGCAGATTTGAACTGCCGACCTCACCCTTACCAAGGGTGCGCTCTACCAACTGAGCCATATCAGCAACTAAATTGGAGCGGGCGGCGGGAATCGAACCCGCGTTATCAGCTTGGAAGGCTGGAGTAATACCATTATACGACGCCCGCGCAACCTTAATAGGCTACCTACTACCTATTGAAATGGGGATGGTGGAGGGAGAAGGATTCGAACCTTCGAAGGCAGTGCCGTCAGATTTACAGTCTGATCCCTTTGGCCACTCGGGAACCCCTCCATCAATGGTGCCGGCACCAAGAGTCGAACTCGGGACCTACTGATTACAAGTCAGTTGCTCTACCAACTGAGCTATGCCGGCGTATCATTTCGGAACGGGATATTAGGTAAATGCGGCCGTAAGTGCAATAGCAAAATGCAAATTATCGAAAAAAAAATCTCAAATGACGTTTTTTTCAGCTCAAATTTAGCATTTTGTTTAAAATCAGCTCTAAAGAACAACAAGTTGACACGATTTAACACAAGGCCAGCCGCTAAAGATTGAGCTGTCTTACCCGATAAGGTAAGGTGCACACGGTTTATTTGGGACAAGTGTTGCGAAAAACTACGAATTTCGTTTTTCTATGGTGTATTAAAAGCAGTGATTAACTTTGTGTGGTCAGCTGCTGTTTAGGATTAATAGCAATGATTTCAGCAAAGTCGGCACATCAAGCTTTATATATGGCGTTCGGTCGTGATCAGTGGAGCGATCTTCGTAACTCCGTACCGCTGACTTTAAATGAGGCTGACTTAGAGAACCTGAAAGGTATCAACGAACGTCTGTCGCTGTCTGAAGTCACCGATATCTACCTGCCATTAAGCCGTTTACTTAATTTAATCGTTAAATCAAAACAGCAACGCAGCCAGATCCTGGATAAGTTTCTGGTTAATGACACCCCGAAACCGCCGTACATTATCAGCATTGCCGGCAGTGTCGCGGTCGGTAAAAGTACCACGGCGCGCATTCTGCAGGCCCTGTTACAACACTGGCCTGAACACCCCGAAGTTGAGCTGGTTACCACTGACGGCTTTTTATATCCGCTGCCGGAGCTTAAAGCTCGGGGTCTGATGCAGCGCAAAGGTTTTCCTGAAAGTTATGACATGAAAATGCTGGTCGATTTTATTTCTGACGTGAAATCGGGCAAGTCAGAAGTACACGCGCCGCTTTATTCTCACGTCACCTATGACCGCATTGACAACCAGACTCAAAAGATCGCTCAGCCAGATATTCTGATTTTAGAGGGATTAAACGTACTGCAAACGGGGTTAGATAAACATTCTGCGACTCACCGCCCGTTCGTCTCTGATTTTGTCGACTTCTCTATTTTTGTTGACGCCGATTATGATTTGCTGAAACAGTGGTACGTCGAACGCTTTTTACATTTCAGAAGCGGCGCGTTTGCCGATAACAATTCATACTTTCACCACTATGCGGAGCTTAATGACGCCGCCGCCACAGATGTCGCTGAAAATATCTGGGACTCAATTAACGGCCCCAATTTGACGGAAAATATTTTACCCACCCGAGAGCGCGCGCATTTGATTCTTCGTAAAGGGCGGGATCATCTGATGAATCAGGTGTTGTTACGAAAGTAACGAATTTACAGACAGTAAGGATACAGCGAAAGGGTTGTACCAACTATGCCGTCACGCCCTATGCCGTCACTCAGTCGTAAGCTGGAGTATTCGTGTCGCCCGTCATACAAAACTGTCGTTATTTCATTTCCTGCTTTCGCGGATATGATAAGTGAAGTGTTGAAATTAATGCCTCAACGTTAATGATAAGCATGGTTCTCATGAACGTTGAGGTTAAACCGGTATCTTTTGAGCTGCGAGATCCCCTAATTCGAAAAAGAACCGAAAAAGGTGGTCGCATTCAACCGCCAAACAAAAATATCAGTTATCGGGTCTGACACTGATTTCACCACCCGTAAAACTTTTTACCTCACCCGCGACCTCAAGTAAAAGCGCCCCTTGGTTATCAATTCCTCGGCAAATGCCCTCGACCTCATTATCCGCCATCAGCAATGTAACCGTTTTATTAATATATAAATCCACCTGCCGCCAACGCTCAACAAACGCGGATAAGCCGAGCCGCTCAAAGCGTTGAACATCCGCTTTCAGCTGCTGATGAAGCGCCAGCGCAAACTCGGTTTTATCTGGTAACGTCTGCTGTGACAACACATCGGTCCAGGGCTGTTCAATTTGCTCAGCCGCAGTATCGGGCATAGACAAGTTTACGCCTATGCCTATCACCACCAGGCATACTCCGTCCGCCTGACCTGTCATTTCGACTAAAATGCCCGCCAGTTTTTTGCCCTCAAGATAAATATCATTCGGCCATTTTACCGCGACTTCATTGAGCCCGAGCTGTTGAAGTACCGCCGCCAGTGAACAGCCCGCTACCAGGCTTAAGCCCGTCGCCTGCGCCGTTCCCCGCGGAAATTGCCACATCATCGACGCGTAAAGGTGGCTGCCGTAAGGTGACGCCCATTTGCGCCCGCGACGTCCGCGGCCCGCGGTCTGGTATTCAGCGATACAAATATCACCCGACTTTAATTCTTCAGCGTGCTTTAAAACAAAACTGTTGGTGGAGTCAATTTCATCAAAGTAAAAGCATCGATTCTCCACTTGGTGTATAAGCTTATCCCCGTCAATAAGCGGTACCGGCTTTTCCAGCTTATATCCTTTACCTTTTACGCTGTAAATGCCCACGCCGGCTTGCTCTAAGGCGTCAATATGGTTGCTGATCGTCGCTCTGGATACACCCAGCTGTTGTGCCAGCGCCTCACCGGATAAAAAGCTTTGTGCGCGATTCAATGCCGTCAGGATTTGACGGCGGCGTCGCCATAGCTCAGCCATGAAATTCAATCTCCCCGTTTTTTCCGATTAAACGCGGCTCAACCTCCAGTTGTACGCCGAACTTATTAAAGACGGTCTGTGCTACAAAGCACGCTAAATCGATAATGTCTTTGCCTGAAGCGCCTCCGTGATTCACTAACACCAGAGCCTGCTTATCATGGACACCCGCCCGCTTCATTTTGTAACCTTTAAGGTCTGCCTGGTCAATCAGCCAACCCGCCGCTAATTTCATGCCGTTGATAACAGGGTAAGCGACGATTTTCGGAAACCGCTCAAGCATAATTTTATGCTCAGCCCGTGAAACCACAGGATTTTTGAAAAAGCTGCCGACATTACCGATTACATCCGGGTTCGGCAATTTACTGTTACGAATGTCACACACCCGCTGAAAAACAGCCTTTGCTGTTACCGTTTCCGCGTTAAAATCTCTGAGCGGTCCGTAACCGATCTCGGGCCGCCATCGTTTTCGAAGCTTTAACCCCACTCGGACAATAACATATTTATTGTTTAGCTCACCTTTAAAAATGGAGTTCCGATAGGCAAACCGGCATTCTTCGGCGGTTAAGCGATGCTGCGATTGAGTTGTGAAATCATGATACTCCACCCAATCACACACCTTTTCGAACTCAACACCGTAGGCGCCGATATTTTGTATCGGCGCCGCGCCAATCGTCCCCGGAATTAAGGCTAAGTTTTCCAGCCCGCAAATACCTCGCTCTACCGTCAACGCCACCAGCTGATGCCAATCTTCACCGGCCGCCGCCGATAAATAATAATGTTCGTCGTCTTCAGCGATCTCGATGCCTTTGGTGTCAACTTTAACAACCCTGCCGTTGAAATCGTCAGTTAACACAATATTGCTGCCACCGCCGAGAATTAACAAAGGTACCTGTTCTGAGTAAGCTTGCTGCGTACTTGAAATCAGCGATTCAGTATCAGTCGCGATAACCAGCTGTTCGCAGCTTTGATCAACGCCTAAGGTATTTAATGAAGATAAAGATAACTGCGGCTTAGGCATAAGGCAAATCACTTAATGAACGGTAAAAAAAGCTATTCTACTGACTATTCAATACTTTTGCAGTAATAAACTTAAGAAAGCGAGCGGTCTTCCGTGGCTCTTAAGATTAATAACATCCGAATATTCAATATATCTATCACTTACTTATCATAATTTATTGATAGGTTATGATAATAACCGTCTATTTTAATAATAGGAGCGTCTATGCGCCTGAATATAAAAACATTAATCGGTACCTGTGCCACGGCCTTAGCATTGCAAGGTATCGCAATAGCCGGTTACCCGTCACAACATGATAATCCGCCTGAACAATGTACGCCTTCGGAACCTGTGCCTTTTGGTGATTTATTTAATCCGGTTAAGTTCGTCAGCAGAGCGCATGAAATGTTTGGCGGCAGCGTCTACTTATCAGGCAAGCCTGATGAACCGCAATTTATGCTTTTTACCATTCCTGATGGATGGGATTGGGATAAAGTCAAAGGATTCCCTTATGCCGGATTTACCGTCTACGTCAATTACGGTGAGAAAGTCCGGCCCTATATCTTTGCCGTGGAGCCCAGCGGAGTGATTACCGAGCAGAAAGCCTGCCCTCTTAATCAGCATAACGGAAACGGGAATTATGATCTTTATAACTGCAAGTTTGAGGGTTTTGACAAGACTCACCCCGCCGCGGCCTTTCTGATCCGTCTGTCACCTTCCGGCTATTTTATTAACACAAGAATTGAAGCCGGCGTATTTAGTTAATCAAAACTTAAGGCATAGAAATGAAATTCATTAAGTTCATATTATTTTGTCTGTCAATCAACGGCATATTCGTCACCGGGCAGGCGTTAGCTGATAAAGCCGCGAGTAATTACAACTTACTCGACGTTAGCAGGAAGGGGCAGATTTATGACCCTTATAAATTGATAGAAAACGGCGATCTTCTGATCTCGGGCAATCAAGGCCACTCGAAATACATTTATGTCAAGAAACGCTATGACACCTACAAAGGATTTGTCACGGTTAAAGCGGCTGAAGGTGATAAAATTTCAGTTTATATGAGAACCTATAACGCGGATGGATCTTTTGGGAGCGAGAAACCATGTCAGCAAAAATCTGAAAATAAAACCAGTTATTTTTGTAACTTACCACCTTCCGATAATGACAGATTTTTTATTCGCGTGAGTGCCGGAACATCAGTAATCAATGCACAAGTACATATGGAATCCTCTCCGCCCCGGTAAATGGTAAATAATTTACGGCACGTGTTTGTAATCTTTCTGTTCGCTCAAAAAGTCTGAGCGGACAGAGAAGATCACGAGATTGATGGGTATCCCGCAAAATTCAGTTGAATACGATTTCAAGCGCTTTTAGCAAGCTTGTGAGCGTATAGCGTTTCACTCTTAAGGTGAATTAAAGTTGTACATTTTTTAAAAATATTTAAAAGCGTTACAGCAAGTTAAAGCGGTCAACTGAGTTTTTTAGGATTATTAAACCGCTAATAATGTGATTGCGGAACCTAATAACGCACCCAGCAATAACGAAAAAAAGAAAGGTAACAATTTAAGATTTGAGCTGGCATGATTTTGTGTTAACATCTCGTCTTCGGAATGCGTTCGCAATATTTCCGCGGTTTTGATTTCGAAGGCTGAGGCGATACTCATCGCGGTATCATTTGAAGCCGTGCCGTAACGCTCCACCCGCTGAATAGTCCGTAAACTTACGCCGCATGCGTCAGCAAGGTGTTGCTGTGTCCAGCCTCTTTGGTTTCGCTGGGATTTGATCCTCTGTGCGTTAATATCCATTACCGAACCCAGCCCTTTATTTTAAAAATAATTGTTCGAACAGATGCATGCCGCCAAAACCAGCAACAATTCCGACAACAAAAAAGGCTGCGATTCCTGTCCGGCTCAGCACCCTGTTATTGCCAAAATCAGGCAGCTGTTTTTTGGTTTCAAGATGGGTTCCGTCCTCAATCAAAGTGCAATACAGCTCTCCGGCAATAATATTGACCATCCTGAATTCAATCTCATACTTAATATCATCAATATTGAACATATGAGTAGCGACTCTTTTATAACTGCGCAGATCACTCACTACGACATCATCAACCCTGATGATTTCACGGCCGTTCCACGCCGACCCCCATGCTGTGATCTTATGTCCCTTTACTTCGAACTCATAGGCGTAGCCTTCGGTTAGCGATGCTGTATGTTCTGATTGTGTTACTTGACTCATCATTTATTCCTTTACTGTGAACGTTGAACCAACTGTAATCATTTAAATAAAAATCACATACGACACTTATAGGGCATTGCATAAATCTGGCATACGACCCCTTTATGACAAGCTTGTAAAATCAGCATGTTACCAACATTTGTAGTAACTACTCAATAAGTTGTGGTAGTTCGAGACCCTTGCAGCACCAAGTCTCCCAGTAAAGGGATGGTATTTTTAAGAGAAAGCCTGTCATTTAAAAACGCCCAAAATGACACGTTTTGTTTTTGGCAGGTTTTGCGCAAACTCGAAAAGGTGTCTCGGCATCGGCGTCCTAAATCACTTCTTGTTCCACCACTGACTTTTCGCCTTTTGACATGTTCTCGCAAATCGTTTTCACTGCCGTTGGTATGTATCGGAATTTCAGGTCGTTCCAGTACTCGAAGTAGCGACGACTTATGTTTGTGCAGTCGCTTTAGCTGTTGATTCAAGGTTTGATAACTGGTCTTTTGCGTAAAAATATCATCAAACCTTTGAGAGAGTTGTTCTGCTTTCTTGATACAAGGCTGAACTTTATAACGTTTAAGCTCACGGTAAAAATCCCAAATCTCATCTCTCACTTTTTTGATATCACTACGGTGTTCTGGGCAAAGTGGAATAAGATTGTGGATGAGCCTTTCAGCATGAACCCAGCACAGAGCGTGAATGAGTACCTTAAATTGTCCCGCGCCATCACTGACAACCACCAATGATTCGATAGGTTGCACTTCAACGGCTTGAGCAAATAATGCCCCTTCGGTCGCACATCGAATATGACGTTCGCTGGTAAATCCGAGCTGCTGTAAATGCTCCAGCCATTGTGCTTCATTATTAAAAAATTGACATGGGTGATTAGCAAGACTTTCCCGTTGTGCCATGGGTAACCTTTGTTGCTTCATATAATTCAGCGCCGCAGTATTAATGCGATACCCGAGTTGATCCGCACACAGCAATGACAAGAAATTTACTCTGCTTTTGCTTTTTGAACTTTGAAACCAAGCAAACAGCTCATTACCGATATGAGTGACAAACCCATTTTTGCCTTGATGACGTCCACCTGTATCATCGGTCGTAATGTAACCTGTACCGCTTAGCCCTTTAGTCAATAAGTCATCCTTCTCGTGATGAAAGTCATCATATTTTTCTGATAACAAACGATTGAGTTGGCCTGCTGAAATATCGACGCCCCACTCTCTGAGTTGTTCGAGCAGTAGCGACTGAGTCACTTGACAATGATGGTGCTGATACAGCACATAAGTTCTTAATGTTGTACCAAAGTGCGAGCCTTTGAGCTCTGCCGGGAGTTGGCCTGATACTATCTTGCCGTCAGCGAGACGGTAGCGGGCCATCTTGTAACAAGTATTGATGTTGTTAATTTCGATGTCTTGAACAACAAAAGTTTTATAGCCGATGAATTGAGCGTTTGATGGAATGTGACCTTCCGGCTCTATGACTTTTTCATTATGGATGCGCAGGTTCGAGGTTTTACTGCGCTTTCCTTTTCGCTTGCCAGACTTCCCTTTGTTCGAACCGTTTTCATCGTTGTCAGGGTCAGTATTATCATCCATACCGCTGGGTTTGAACTTGGGTTTCTTTTTCTGATTCTTAAGCTCTTTGATTTCATCTTCTAAAATTTGAACACGCTCAGACAGCTCTACAATAGTTTGCTGTAGTTCTTCAACGACTGGACGACATTCAGGGCAAGCTGAATCAGATAAATCAGGAATTTTTAGCTTCAAAATCAAGTGGTATAATTAAATTTGATGAGAGTATGAAGCCTTAAAATAAGCAGTCAAGTTGATCGCACGATCGTTACAAAATCTTACAGTTTGATGACTTAAGTACCTAGTCAATTGCTTTCATCTGAAGAAGTCGCTCTTGACTGGCGTTTCAGAAAGAAAAATATTCGATTTCATTTGACTGGGTACTTACCACAACTTATTGAGTAGTTACCATTTGTAACTCCCGGAAACCAGAAACTGTCTATAATCCTGCAAAAGCGGTTGGTGACGTTCTTAAACCCAGAAAAAGTCGTTGCCAATCTTTCGCTTTCTTTGACTGACGCCCGCATCCGAAAAAACGACAGGCCACTTCAACGCGCTCCGTCGGGCAGTACTGACTCAGGGTCACGAGTTTTTTTAAAGCGCCTGATTCGCTAACGTTAAACCCTGCAACCGATTGTTTAACTTTGATAAATCAGTTGATAAATGGCATAACACTACAACCTGATGTTTTTATAGGCCGAGTCTATGAAATTGCGAGGTTCTACCATTCACCCATTAGGTGAAGCCCAAAATACTCAATTATCACCCCAAATTCCCCTTGAAGATCGACCTCAGATCGAACTTGATACCTTTGATGGCAAAGTTCATTTTGATGGCAAAGTTCATTTTGATGGCAAAGTTCATGTTGAGTGGGATCCGGATGCTGAACTGACTCCTTATGGTCAGCTTCCTTTTTTCATTCAGTTTTTAAAAGTTGGACATCGCTTTGCCCCTTGGGTTGAAGAATGCCCTTTAGAGTACACGAGTAATAATGCGCCCAAAGTCAGAGATGTTCTGGGTTCACTGTTGCTGAGTGTGCTATCAGGTCATCAAAGGTTTATTCATATGACTGCATTGCGTAACGATACCGTTAATTCCAGCCTGTCAGGTATGTCAAAAATTATAGGTTGTGACTCTGCCAGAAGAGCACTGTCAAAAATTGATGCGGATAAAGGCACAACTCGGCTTCAAGCTCACCTCAACTCTTGCTGCCTCCCTTTACTCAGCACCAGTTGGTCCTCGATGTTGATGTAACTGTTAAACCCCTCTACGGTTTCCAAGAAGGTGCAGTCAAAGGCTATAACCCTCATAAACAAGGGCGTCCATGTCATGCTTATCATTTATACCTTATTGCCAATTTAAGGCTGGTGTTAGATGTGGAGGTTCAGCCTGGAAATCAATCGTCATCATCACACTCTTTGCCTCGATTATTATCGCTGCTTGAGCAATTTCCTGAAGATTGCAAACCAGAATTCATTCGTGGTGATTGTGACCGGGGCGCTGACTCAGTAATGACCGCTTTGGAAGAAGTCTGTCAATCGTACCTCTTCAAGATGAAGAAAGGCTCTGGCGTAAAAAAACTGATCCGTTCGCAACATGGACAAGGCGGCTGGAAAGCCTTTAACGGCCATTGGGAAGTCAAAGAAAGTGAAATTCAACCAGGCTGCCGGAAACATGCCCGGCGTGTCATCCTGATGAGAAGAAAGCTTCAAAAAAGTGATGAACTGGCGCTGGAACATAACGTAAACGGTCAGCTATCATTCGGTTTTATCGAGGAGCCCGAAGAATTTAAGCTTTACGAATACTCGGTTCTGGTTACCGATTTAAATAAGGATGTCATCAGTATCGTACAACTTTACAGAGATAGAGCAGACTGTGAGAATAACTTCGATGAGCTTAAAAATCACTGGGGGTTGGGGTGGCTTTACCACACACAAGATGCATTCCACTCAAATGATGGCTCGAATAGTCGCACTTATCTACAACTGGTGGAGTTTGTTTGTAAGACTCATTAATCCTGACAGTCACCTCGAAGCCATCACCAGCCGTCCGTTATTATTAAGCAGTATTTGAAAGCTGACAAAATCAGGCAGACAAAAATTCTTAAAGCTGACTCATAGCCATGCTAATCACGAGGCTGTGGCAGGCGCTTATCAAAGGGTTATGCTGTTTTTTGAGCAACTAAACAGCAGTTAACGAAGAAAGAGTATTGGGAACTCATTATTGAAAAGATTATCGAGCAAATTGGAGCAAAAAGAGGATTAATACCGAAAACTTCGTCGGCCTAAGCGACTTTCAGAGAAAAAGCCAAATGATCAAGCTCAGATCGAGCCGCTGAATATTGAGGGTGGAGGGCAACTGATTTATTTAGGTTTAAATACACATACCTGACAAAGTCAGCCCTGCCGTTGACCCGAAACACCCTTGCCAGTCGGATTATCTTCCCTTCGGCCGGGGTGATACAGGTTCCTTTCAATCTGTCGGGTTTGCCGGACAAACGAAAAAAGCCCTAGCATTTCTGCCAGGGCTTTTTTACTGTTTTTGCTTCACTTTTTTGTATTACTTTCTGATAAAAAGTAATAACCGCGGGTAAAAGTGAAAACCAAAGTGGCGTCTGGCAATGACCTACTCTCACATGGGGAGACCCCACACTACCATCGGCGAGGCCGCGTTTCACTTCTGAGTTCGGGATGGATTCAGGTGGTGCCGCGGCTCTGTTGTCACCAGACAAATTCTGCTTAAAAATTCGGAAAGCTAATCTCTTCGTAAAGAGTAATCTTTAAATCTTGTTCTTACTTTATCAAGTATCTGATATCCAGCTAAGGTCAGCTTATCGCAAAACCCATTAGGGTTGTATGGTTAAGCCTCACGAGTCATTAGTACAGGTTAGCTCAACGCCTCGCAACGCTTACACACCCTGCCTATCAACGTCCTGGTCTCGGACGGCTCTTCAGCAGACTTAAAGTCTGAGGGATGACTCATCTCAAGGCTCGCTTCCCGCTTAGATGCTTTCAGCGGTTATCGATTCCGAACGTAGCTACCGGGCAATGCGATTGGCATCACAACCCGAACACCAGCGGTTCGTCCACTCCGGTCCTCTCGTACTAGGAGCAGCCCCTTTCAATCATCCGGCGCCCACGGCAGATAGGGACCGAACTGTCTCACGACGTTCTGAACCCAGCTCGCGTACCACTTTAAATGGCGAACAGCCATACCCTTGGGACCGACTTCAGCCCCAGGATGTGATGAGCCGACATCGAGGTGCCAAACACCGCCGTCGATATGAACTCTTGGGCGGTATCAGCCTGTTATCCCCGGAGTACCTTTTATCCGTTGAGCGATGGCCCTTCCATTCAGAACCACCGGATCACTATGACCTACTTTCGTACCTGCCCGACGTGTCTGTCTCGCAGTTAAGCCAGCTTATGCCATTGCACTAAACACACGATGTCCGACCGTGTTTAGCTGACCTTCGTGCTCCTCCGTTACTCTTTGGGAGGAGACCGCCCCAGTCAAACTACCCGCCAGGCACTGTCCTCACCCCGGATAACGGGGCCGAGTTAGAACATCAACACTACAAGGGTGGTATTTCAAGGCCGGCTCCGCGCAATCTGGCGACCGCGCTTCAAAGCCTCCCACCTATCCTGCACATGCAGGGTCAATGTTCAGTGCCAAGCTGTAGTAAAGGTTCACGGGGTCTTTCCGTCTAGCCGCGGGTATACGGCATCTTCACCGCAATTTCAACTTCACTGAGTCTCGGCTGGAGACAGCGTGGCCATCATTACGCCATTCGTGCAGGTCGGAACTTACCCGACAAGGAATTTCGCTACCTTAGGACCGTTATAGTTACGGCCGCCGTTTACTCGGGCTTCGATCATGAGCTTCGACAAAAGTCTAACCCAATCAATTAACCTTCAAGCACCGGGCAGGCGTCACACCGTATACGTCATCTTGCGATTTTGCACAGTGCTGTGTTTTTGATAAACAGTTGCAGCCACCTGGTATCTGCGACTGCCGGCCGCTCAGGGAGCTCGTCCCGTCACCGCCGGCAGCGTACCTTCTCCCGAAGTTACGGTACCATTTTGCCTAGTTCCTTCAGCCGAGTTCTCTCAAGCGCCTTGGTATTCTCTACCCGACCACCTGTGTCGGTTTGGGGTACGATTCCTGCTTACCTGAAGCTTAGAAGTTTTTCCCGGAAGCATGGCATCAGTTACTTCACTGCCTTAGCAGCTCGTCATCAGCTCTCAGTTTTCTCTATTAAAAGAGTGGGGTCCGGATTTGCCTGAACCGCCAACCTACAGCCTTAAACCGGGACTACCAACGCCCGGCTAACCTAGCCTTCTCCGTCTCTCCGTCGCAGTAAGCACAAGTACGGGAATATTAACCCGTTTCCCATCGACTACGCCTTTCGGCCTCGCCTTAGGGGTCGACTCACCCTGCCCCGATTAACGTTGGACAGGAACCCTTGGTCTTTCGGCGAGGGAGTTTTTCACTCCCTTTATCGTTACTCATGTCAGCATTCGCACTTCTGATACGTCCAGTGCGGGTTACCCCTTCACCTTCAACCGCTTACAGAACGCTCCTCTACCGCTCAACACTAAGTGTTGAACCCGTAGCTTCGGTGGTATGTTTAGCCCCGTTACATCTTCCGCGCGGGCCGACTCGACTAGTGAGCTATTACGCTTTCTTTAAAGGGTGGCTGCTTCTAAGCCAACCTCCTAGCTGTCTGAGCCTTCCCACATCGTTTCCCACTTAACATATACTTGGGGACCTTAGCTGACGGTCTGGGTTGTTTCCCTTTCCGCGACGGACGTTAGCACCCGCCGTGTGTCTCCCGGACAGCACTCTTTGGTATTCGGAGTTTGCAAAGGGTTGGTAAGTCGGGATGACCCCCTGGCCTTAACAGTGCTCTACCCCCAAAGGTGTTCGTCCGAGGCGCTACCTAAATAGCTTTCGAGGAGAACCAGATATCTCCCGGTTTGATTGGCCTTTCACCCCCAGCCACAAGTCATCACCGCATTTTTCAACATACGTGTGTTCGGTCCTCCAGTTGATGTTACTCAACCTTCAACCTGCCCATGGCTAGATCACCGGGTTTCGGGTCTACACCCAGCAACTCTTCGCGCGGTTAACACTCGGTTTCCCTACGGCTCCGCTATTCGCTTAACCTCGCTGCTAAATGTAAGTCGCTGACCCATTATACAAAAGGTACGCGGTCACGGCTTCTTACCCGTAAAGAGTCGGGCCGCTCCCACTGCTTGTACGTATACGGTTTCAGGTTCTGTTTCACTCCCCTCACAGGGGTTCTTTTCGCCTTTCCCTCACGGTACTGGTTCACTATCGGTCAGTCAGGAGTATTTAGCCTTGGAGGATGGTCCCCCCTTGTCTTTAACAGACGCTTCAGACAACATATCACGTGTGCCGTCCTACTCGTTTTCATCTTTAAGTCGTTTTCGTGTACGGGGCTGTCACCCTGTGCCGCCGCGCTTTCCAGCGCATTCCACTGACTCCTTAAAAACTTAAGGGCTAATCCCCGTTCGCTCGCCGCTACTGGGGGAATCTCGGTTGATTTCTTTTCCTGCGGGTACTTAGATGTTTCAGTTCCCCGCGTTCGCCTCACTACGCTATGTATTCACGTAGCGATGATGTCTTATGACACCGGGTTGCCCCATTCGGAAATCTGAGCCTGAAACGGTTTTTATCACCTGAGCTCAGCTTATCGCAGATTAACACGTCCTTCATCGCCTCTGACTGCCAAGGCATCCACCGTATACGCTTAGTCGCTTAACCATACAACACTAATAAGTCTTACTTTCTATAAAAGAAAGCTCAAGCTCTTAGCGTGAATAGCGCAACTTGCTGGTTTGATAAACGTCTTTCGACGTTCGCCTTAGTTAGAATATTCAAGACACTTAATAAAGTGCTGAGAACTTCTTTTAGTATTTGTCAAAATACTAGTTTTAATAACCGATTCTAAATAAAGAGTCGATTACTAAAGGATTTTTGAGATTTTGTATTACACAACAATTAATCAAATTAATCGCTGGTATTACTATCAGCTTTCCGAATTGTTAAAGAACAAACAACACCGTAAAGATGTGTTTATGCATACAAGCATATCTGTGTGAACACTCCACAAAGCAGACATCGTGTCGGTAAGGAGGTGATCCAGCCCCAGGTTCCCCTAGGGCTACCTTGTTACGACTTCACCCCAGTCATGAACCACAAAGTGGTGACCGTCCTCCCCTTCCCCGAAGGCAAGCGGTTAGACTAGCCACTTCTTTTGCAGCCCACTCCCATGGTGTGACGGGCGGTGTGTACAAGGCCCGGGAACGTATTCACCGCGGCATTCTGATCCGCGATTACTAGCGATTCCGACTTCACGGAGCCGAGTTGCAGACTCCGATCCGGACTACGAGCACCTTTGTGAGATTAGCTTCGCCTCGCGGCTTCGCAACCCTCTGTAATGCCCATTGTAGCACGTGTGTAGCCCTACTCGTAAGGGCCATGATGACTTGACGTCGTCCCCACCTTCCTCCGGTTTATCACCGGCAGTCTCCCTAAAGTTCCCACCCGAAGTGCTGGCAAATAAGGATAAGGGTTGCGCTCGTTGCGGGACTTAACCCAACATTTCACAACACGAGCTGACGACAGCCATGCAGCACCTGTCTCTCAGTTCCCGAAGGCACCTGTCCATCTCTGGAAAGTTCTGAGGATGTCAAGAGTAGGTAAGGTTCTTCGCGTTGCATCGAATTAAACCACATGCTCCACCGCTTGTGCGGGCCCCCGTCAATTCATTTGAGTTTTAACCTTGCGGCCGTACTCCCCAGGCGGTCTACTTAATGCGTTAGCTTGAGAACCCGGTCTTCAGGAGACCAGATTCCGAGTAGACATCGTTTACGGCGTGGACTACCAGGGTATCTAATCCTGTTTGCTCCCCACGCTTTCGTGCCTGAGCGTCAGTCTTTGTCCAGGGGGCCGCCTTCGCCACCGGTATTCCTTCAGATCTCTACGCATTTCACCGCTACACCTGAAATTCCACCCCCCTCTACAAGACTCTAGTCCGCCAGTTTCAAATGCGATTCCCGGGTTGAGCCCGGGGCTTTCACATCTGACTTAACAGACCGCCTGCGCACGCTTTACGCCCAGTAATTCCGATTAACGCTCGGACCCTCCGTATTACCGCGGCTGCTGGCACGGAGTTAGCCGGTCCTTCTTCTGTCAGTAACGTCACAGCGAGCAGGTATTAACTACTCACCTTTCCTCCTGACTGAAAGTGCTTTACAACCCTGGGGCCTTCTTCACACACGCGGCATGGCTGCATCAGGGTTTCCCCCATTGTGCAATATTCCCCACTGCTGCCTCCCGTAGGAGTCTGGGCCGTGTCTCAGTCCCAGTGTGGCTGATCATCCTCTCAGAACAGCTAGGGATCGTCGCCATGGTGAGCCTTTACCTCACCATCCAGCTAATCCCGCCTGGGCTTATCCGACCGCGGGAAGTCCGCTCTTTATAAAAAGAACAGCGCCTCCCCTTTTCCCCGCTCTCTGTGAAAGCTGGGGGTTATGCGGTATTAGCAGTCGTTTCCAACTGTTATCCCCCGCAACCGGGCAAATTCCCAGGCATTACTCACCCGTCCGCCGCTCGACGCCGTTATCGTTCCCCGAAGGTTCAGACAACTCGTTTCCGCCCGACTTGCATGTGTTAGGCCTGCCGCCAGCGTTCAATCTGAGCCATGATCAAACTCTTCAATTAAAAGTTTTTTTGTGTTCAGCCTAATCTGAACGACTCAATGAATTCTGTCGCTTTAGGTCTTCATCTTTTTAGAAAAAAGATAAAAACAAAAAGTTTTTGCATGTCCAAAGTTAATTAAAACTTTGAAAGTTTGCGTGAACATCATCATTGACAGAATTTTTGGTTACTGATTTTCTTTGTAACAAAGAGTACAAGAAAGCAGTAACTTGGATGTTCTATCTCCGCGAGTGCTCACACAGATTTGCTTGATAAATTTTTAAAGAGCAACCGCTTTCGAATCGTTGTTCTCAGCGGGTCAGGGCTGCGTATTCTACGCATTTCCCCGTGGTCGTCAACACCTTTTTTAAAGTTATTTTAAAAGAGAGTTTCGACCGATTTGAATTTGATTACATTTTCTTCAAACCCTGACTCGTCCGGCTTTGCCGCATCGCCCTTTGTTTGAGGAGCGTTGCCCGCCGCGCCGTGTCAGTGGCGGCGCATTATAGGGAGCTTAGAATTTTGCGCAAGGGCTTTTTTGATATTTCATTTATGACTGCTGAGGTTTTGTTCGATTAGCAATGAATTTTCTCAATTTGACACATTTGAAGATCTTTTAGGTACAAAAATTCCTATTTTGTTACATAAAACGTTTATTTTTTCAACAAGACTATGGTCTATGGGTTAATTTTTCATTACTATAGTTAAGTTATTTAACACTTAATATTATTTCAGATCAGAGATCATTCTATGCAGAAGTCACTTCTTATTGTATTGATTGTCGCAGTGTTAGGCGTATTTGCGATTTTCCGATTCAGTCCTGAACTTCCTGCCTATGCAGCTTTTATCATTGGTGTCGTATTATCCAGCATCGTTTTTGTCGCATTAGGTTCAGGCTCAGCTCTTTCTAACGCTCCTTACAAAGGTCCAACTAAAACGCTTTATGTTGGCAATCTTCCTTACCGGGTAGATGAAAACGAAGTAAAAGAGTTATTCGAAGGATTTGGTGCCGTAACTTCGGTTCGTTTAGTTCGTGACAGAAAAACAGGTCGCCGTAAAGGGTTCGGTTTCGTTGAGATGGCGGCTTCAGGTGCAGGTAAGGCCATGAAAAAACTGAACGATTACGAATTCCAAGAGCGCACATTAAAGGTAAGAGAAGCTAAGTCACAAGAACCTGGTCCTCAAGACGTTTAATATATTGTCTTCTTTATCTAAAAAGTCCGCTACCTAAGCGGGCTTTTTTATTGGTGAGGAATAATTCTGGTAAAACCTTTCCTGAATAATGAGTTTGCTAGCTCATGGTTCAGGCATCTGGTTGTATGAATTCCGATAATCGTCCCGTCTGAGGTTGTCGTTTCCGTATTTTCATGATCATTTAACAAATAAACGACTCTATTCGCTATGGCCACTCCTGAATCTAACAATTCAACCTCATCTCCAAGCGATTTTGTTAACTCTTCTTTTAACAATGGGAAATGTGTGCAGCCTAAAACCAAAGTATCAATATTTTTGTTTATAATCGGCTTAACAATTTTATCAATTTCAGTTTGGTCTATCTTTTTACACCTTAATTTATCCTCTGCGATTTGAACGAGCTTTGATGATGCTATTAGATCTACATGACATTCTTTCGCAAATGATGAAATCAGCGCTTGAGTGTATTCCCGTGTTACCGTCGCGGGTGTTGCCAGTAAGGCAATATGTTTAGTCCTGGTTTTAGCGCTCGCCGGTTTGATTGCGGGTACGACGCCCACAACAGGTATAGATAACGCGGCTCTTAGACTCGGTAAGATCACTGTGCTTGCTGTATTGCACGCAACCACGACCAGAATAGCATTCGTCTTTTTTGCTGTTTCGGTAATAAGTTTAACCGCGCCTTGCTTGAGCTCCGTTTCCTCCAGCTCACCGTAAGGCAAGCGTTTATTATCAAATAAATACACATAATCATGTGCCGGGAGCTGGTTGCGGATATCTTCAAGTACCGATAATCCACCGATACCGGAATCAAAAACAAGAATGGGTTTTGTCAATTTATAACCTTATATTGGACTTTACTCCCCAGTAGTATAATAATTTGCGCCCGAATTTACACATCACGGTATTGCAGTATATGAATTTCGCAGCAATGGATCCTTCTTTATATGAAGAGCAGCTCAATGCTAAGGCACAAAAATTAAAAGATTTATTCAGCTCTTATTCCGCCCCTGAGCTTGAGGTTTTTGCGTCTCCGACCCGGCACTACCGTATGCGTGCTGAATTTCGTGTGTGGCACGATGGTGATGATTTGTATTACTGCATGTTTGATAATGTCGAAAAGCAAAAGGTTCGCTGCGATACCTATTTACCGGCCAGTGCGTTAATCAACGAACTGATGCCGGTTCTTATTGAGGAGTTAAAGTCGAACCTGAGTTTGCGTCACAAGCTGTTTCAGGTCGATTTTTTATCAACATTGAGCGGTGAGATTTTGGTCTCACTGCTTTATCATCGTCAACTGGACGATGACTGGCAACGGCAGGCCGCGGCACTGAAAGCCGGATTAACTGAAAAATTCAATATTAATTTCATCGGCCGGGCTCGCAAGCAAAAGCTCACGCTTAATCAAGACTTCGTGATTGAGACTCTGCCCGTGAATAATCAAAACCTTATTTATAAGCAGGTGGAAAACAGTTTTACGCAGCCCAATGCAGCTGTCGCTTGCAAGATGCTGGAGTGGGCGATTGATACCACCAAGAATTGCGCGGGGGATTTGTTAGAGCTGTACTGCGGCAACGGCAATTTCTCGATTGCTCTGGCACAGAATTTTAATAAAGTGTTAGCGACCGAGCTGGCCAAACCATCTGTAGATTCAGCGCAGTATAATATTGAAGAAAACAATATCGATAACATAACCATCATCAGAATGTCAGCCGAGGACTTCAGTGACGCTATGACCAAAAAGCGCCGCTTCAGACGCTTAAAAAATGTTAATTTGGACAGTTACGACTTCAGTACCATTTTCGTTGACCCGCCCCGCGCCGGCCTGGACGACAACACGCTGGCGTTAGCGCAGGGTTATGAGCGAATTTTATATGTCTCTTGTAATCCGGCCACATTGGAAGACAACTTAAAGACATTGAGTCAAAGCCACAAAATCAGCCGCTTTGCCTTGTTTGATCAATTCCCGTATACCGATCATACGGAAGCGGGCGTGCTGCTCGAACGATTGTAATCAAAGAATAAGTAGCCGACTATAAGTTTTTCGATATCTGCGGCGCTCAGATCAAGCGATCCGCAAGGCGCTCTGGCGCGGTGATACCGGAAAACCTAAACGTTCATAGTAATCATGGTTCTTATGAACGTTTGGGTTAAACGCCGGTTTGTGCCGGCGCTGGAGTCCTTTTAGCTTTTGGCCGCGGTTTCAGTCTTATGCTTCAGCGCTTGCACGCCTTTAATCACCACCGTGAGTTTCAGCACCAATAAATCAGCGATTTTCTTACGCTCCGCCTTTTTCATATCTAACGCTTCGGCGCCGGCATTAAAAACCAAGGTAACCAGGGCCTCAGCCTGTGCCCTGGCCAACGCGTTAGTGAGTTTAGTCGTAAGCTCAGTATAGTGAGCCAGCTCAGCGGTAAAGTGTTCAATTTCCCTGGCTACGGCGGCACGAAACGGGGCTGAAGTCCCTGAGCGCTCGTGCAGTAAAATCCGGAACACGTTAGGGTTAGACTCAAGCACTTCCATAAAAGTGTCGACCGAGATCCGCACGATACTGCCGCCCTCTTCGGCGCGTTGACGTCCTTTTCGCATCAGCTGTCTTAAGGTTAAGCCGCCTTCGTCAACCATAGTAAGACCTAACTCATTCATATCTTTAAAGTGACGATAAAATGATGTCGGCGCAATCTGAGCTTCCCTTGCCACTTCGCGCAAGCTTAAGCTGGAAAAACTACGCTCAGCGCTCAGCTGATTAAAAGCCGCATCCACCAAAGCCCGGCGCGTTTTTTCTTTTTGCTGTGCTCGAATTCCCATCTCTGCCCTCGATTTTTATTCCCGCTCAAATGATAACCTGAAGCTTATAAAAACACAGCCTTTGGCATCTCAAAAATCGCTGACCGGCTTTAATTTAGATAAGTGCTTTTTCTTGACCGGATACTATACTATGAAGTAAATTAGCGAACAGGTGTACGCTCAGTCTAAATAATCAATTAAATAGCAAAATGAAAAAACCTCCCCTTATCTGGTTAAATACCACCATATTTATCACGACCTTTACTGTCGCTTTGGTATTAGTACCTTGGCGCGGACTCGCCCATGGCTTTGAAAATACTGAATGGCTGACATTTGCAGGCTTAGCTTTCTATAGCGGTTTATCTATCACAGCCGGTTATCACCGCCTCTGGTCGCACAAAGCTTATAAAGCCAATACCGTTGTTCGCTTCTTTTATGCGCTGGGCGGGGCTCTGGCACTACAGAACAGCGCTCTGCACTGGTCTTCGGATCATCGTATTCATCACAAGCATGTCGATAACAACGATAAAGATCCTTACTCGGCAAAAATGGGATTCTGGTACAGCCATATCGGATGGATGCTGCGTGAATATCAGGCTTCACGCTACCACGACTACAGCAATGTGCGTGACCTGCAAAAAGATAAGATAGTTATCTGGCAGCACAGACACTATGTGGCGCTTGCCGTGCTTATGAATCTTGGTTTGCCGTTGTTACTGGGCTGGTTAAACGGTGACGTTATCTCCATGATATTAATAGCGGGCGTACTTCGTTTAGTCGTGGTTCATCACTGCACTTTCTTGATTAATTCATTAGCGCACATCTGGGGCAGCCAACCTTACACCAATAAAAACACCGCCCGTGATAACGGTATCTTAGCCGTACTGACTTACGGCGAAGGCTACCATAATTTCCATCACATTTTTGAAAACGATTATCGTAACGGCATTCGCTGGTGGCATTACGATCCGACAAAATGGCTGATCAAAGCCTTAAGTTACGCCGGACTCGCGTCGGATTTACGTAAAGTGCCGCAAGAACGCATTGAAGCCGCTAAGTTGCGAATGCAGATGTTACAAACTCAGAATAAAATCGCTCACCTTCCGAACGCCGAGGAAGTCATGTCTAAACTGCAGGCTGAGTACGAACTGCTCAAATCATACCTTGTTGACTATTACACGGCTAAAAAAGTATTGCTGGACGCTAAACGTCAGCAAATGGCGTATTCTGAACTGGCTGAGCAAGTAGCCGATTTAAAAGCGAACTTTAAGCTTAAGAAGAAGCAATGGCGCACTTTGCAAGCGAGTTACAGTTAACGGCTCACCAAGCCCTGACAGTCAAAAAGCAGTGATGATTTTATCAGTGCTTTTTTTTCGGGCTTTGGTTATGATGGTCATCCCACTCATCCTGTAACTTGCTGCCATGACAGAGAATAAAGTGAATGTGAAGTTAACCCGGTACAGCCACGGTGCCGGCTGCGGCTGTAAGATATCTCCTAAAGTTCTGTCTCAGATTCTGTCTACTCAGCTCCCCCGCTTTTCAGATGACAATCTCATTGTCGGTAATGACACCCGTGACGACGCCGCCGTTTACCGGCTGAATGAACGCACGGGCATCATCAGCACCACTGATTTTTTTATGCCGATTGTTGATGATCCCTTCACCTTCGGCCGCATCGCGGCCACCAATGCCATCAGTGATATCTACGCCATGGGCGGTATACCAATCATGGCCGTCGCGATACTCGGCTGGCCGATCAAGGCGCTCAGTTCAGATATTGCCTCACAGGTAATTGACGGTGGTCGCCAGGCGTGTAAGGATGCCGGGATCATGCTCGCCGGCGGTCACAGCATAGACGTTCCGGAACCCATTTTTGGTTTAGCGGTCACGGGGCAGGTTGAGCTCAGCCATTTAAAACAAAACTCAACGGCTCAGGCCGGCGATAAGTTATTTTTAACTAAACCGATCGGTATCGGAATTCACACTACGGCGCAAAAACAACAAAAACTGCGACAGCGCGATGGTCATATCGCCGTTGAAGCCATGTGCCGGCTTAATGATATCGGCGCTGAACTCGCTAAAATCCGGGGTGTCACCGCCATGACCGATATAACCGGATTTGGTCTGGGCGGCCATTTAGTTGAAATGTGTCAGGGCGCGGGATTGAAGGCTGAACTCAGTTTTGATGACATTCCGTTATTACCGCGAACTGAGTTTTACCTCGAACAAGGTGCCGTACCCGGCGGCAGCCGGCGTAACTTCGACAGTTATGGTGAGCATATCTCGCCGTTATCGGATAAGCAAAAAGCGATTGTGTGTGATCCCCAGACCAGCGGCGGCTTATTAATTGCCGTATCTAAAGATAGTGAAATCGCGGTCAGAGCGTTATTGAATCAACATCACATCAATGTGCACCGCATCGGTCAGCTGAGCGGCTCTGGCCTGCCTTATCTTATTAATTTTATAAGGGAATAATCTACTTGAAACATAAGATCATTCTCAAATCTGAATATCGTAAACTCTTTACTGAAGGACGCCAGTTAATGGACGTGCGCGCTCCCGTTGAATTTACCAGAGGCGCTTTTCCCAATACTCAAAATCACCCGCTGATGAGCGACAATGAGCGGGCTCAGGTCGGTACGTGTTATAAACAACGCGGCCAGCAGGCCGCCATTGAGCTTGGCAAAAAACTCGTCAGTGAACAGCTCAAACAACAGCGCGTTAACTCCTGGCGCGCTTTTTATCAGGCTCATCCCGATGGTTATTTTTATTGTTTTCGCGGCGGCTTGCGCTCGCGGATCACCCAAACCTGGATGTGCGAAGCGGGATTTGATCTGCCGTTTATCGAAGGCGGTTATAAGGCCATGCGTCAGTTTTTAATTGAGGTTATCGAACAGGCCGGCCAACGCCCCATGCTGATCGTCTGCGGAAAGACGGGTTGCGGTAAAACCGAATATATTCATTCTAGAAAAGACGCCATCGATTTGGAAGGCATCGCCAATCACCGCGGATCAAGCTTTGGTGAAAGTATCACTCCGCAGCCGACACAGATTAATTTTGAGAATCAGCTGGCGGTAGCGCTGCTTAATCACCAGGCTGACGGCCATGACACTCTGGTGCTTGAAGACGAAAGCTATTTAATCGGTCGCAGTGCGATCCCCGGATGTTTTTATCAGGCGATGCAAGCCGCGTCAGTTATGATTATTGAAGCCAGCTTAGATGAGCGTATGCGGCGGATTGCTGATGATTATGTCATTAAGACTTGCGATCGATATATTCAGCGATTCGGCGAGGCGGCGGGTTTTGACGCTTTCGCGAACCATCTGCTCAATAGCGTAGACAAAATTCAAAAGCGTTTAGGCGGTCAGCTCCACCGGCAGATCAGGAAAATTTTACTCGCGGCATTAAAAGAGCAGCGAAGCCAAGGCGAAGTCGCTCTTTATTTCGACGCGATCCGATTACTGCTTGAGAAGTATTATGATCCTATGTATGAATATCAGCTGAACAGAAAGCTGACTCAAGCAGGTAGCTGACGATAAGTTTCTTCGGAATTTTGGCGCTCAGATTCGGTGCGATACAAGGGCGCGGCGCAGGGAGCATAGCCGCGGCTATGTGACCGAAGTCGCGACGCCGTAGCGCGGTAAAGACGGGCATCAAAAAATGTCAGAAAACTTATGCTCAGCTGCTTATACAAGCAGAAGAAAGCGTGATGCAGTTATTACCGGCATACACAGCTGTCGTACCGGGGTCAGAATGACTGAACTTCATTCTTCGCGCCTGAATATCGGCAATGTTAAGCAGTAACAAATATGAGGGTTATTCCGGAGCGGTTCCTGAGCGTCCTGAGCGCCGTCAGACTATATAATTTACAATTTATCAGCAAAAAGGTTACTTACATGCTGACGTAACAAATTTCCCTCTTGTCTCTCTTGGATAACCGTACCCCCGATCTTTGACCTGAAACGCTTTGGCTGCGTGGTGAGCGCATGTCCGTCTTTATGACTGAAGTACGATCCCAAAGCCCCTGCAGCGCCATCGGGACAACGGAAACAGGATCCCGCTGCAGAATTTTATTGATGCCCGGTCTGAATTCACCGATGTTCCCGTCGGGAAAGAGCCGGCCTTCGGGGAAAACGCACACCAGCTCCTCATTATTCAGAGCCTGATGGACGGATTCAAAAGCCTGATTATAGGTTTTCTCACACTGTTTTGCGGAGCAGATCGGAATAACGCCCGCATGGCGAAACAGGTAGTTAAGTAGTCGGTCATGAAAAACATCTAACATTCTGATCGCTAATAAAATATAGCTATTTGATACATTCAATTTCGACCAGAAATGATATAGTGAACCTACGGTTTCTGGTCGTTTTGGTGCTAAAAGTGCTCAAAGAAAGTCCGTCAAATTTACCTCACGACAGTCTGTTTGATATCACAGAACAGCTTCTGCAAACTCACCCTTTACTCATTTTAGCTAATGCCTTTGATTGGCAAGCATTAGAAGAAGAGTTCAAGCCGTTATACAAAAAATTAGGCCGTAAAGCGAAGCCAATTCGGTTGATGTGCGGTTTGCTAATACTCAAACAACTTTACAAACTCAGCGATGAAGCCTTGGTCGATGAGTGGCTGATGAACGTGTATTTTCAAGTGTTTTGTGGTGAGACAGAGTTTCAAACAGCACGCCCTTGTGATGCCAGTGAACTCAGTGTTTTTCGTAAGCGCATCGGTGAAAAAGGCTGTGAAAAAATCTTTGCATTATCTGTGGCTTTACACGGTGACAAAGCTGAAGATGACACCGTGTACGTTGATACAACCGTCCAAGAAAAAGCCATTACTTATCCGACAGATAGCAAGCTTGCCATCAAGGTGGTTAACCGACTCAATAAACTAGCCAAAGTATTTGGGATCAAGCAAAGACGTACTTATGTCAAAGAAGTCAAACAGCTACGCATTGACTGTCGAAGCTTTAGACATGCCAAAAATCGAAGCAAAGCCAGAAGAGCGTTAAAAAGGTTACGTGTTATCGCAGGTAAGCTTTTAAGGGAGCTACAACGCAAACTTCCACAAGATGTCCTTGATTTACAAAAAGAGAATTTTTCCAATTATGAAAAAGCTATTACACAGCAACGTAAAGACAAGAACAAGATTTACAGCCTTCATGAACCCGATGTTTACTGCGTAGGGAAAGGCAAAGACCATAAGCCATACGAGTATGGTAAAAAGGCTTCTGTCGTGCTCACAGAGCAGAGTCAATTAATCATTGGTGTAACCAGTCATGACGAGCATGAACACGACTCAAAATTGCTTAGACCTGCACTTGACCATGCCCATAAACACCGAAAGAGTAAAATCACTACAGCCGTTGTAGATAAAGGCTATAAAGGGTGTAAGCAGTATGTTGACCAAGAAGTTGTTATCCCTAGCCGGCCATTAAAACGGGACTCGCAAGCAAAGAGAAAACGCAAAAGTGAACTCTGTAAAAAACGGGCAACAATTGAACCAGTAATCGGGCATTTGAAGAGTGATTTTAGGCTGTGTAAGAACTGGTTAAAGGGCAGTGTTGGCGACTCAATAAACCTTCTAATGGCTGCGTGTGCCTGGAACTTGAGAAAGTGGTTAGCCATTTTCTTTTTGCTCGAAAAAGATGGTGAGTTTTGGCTATTTTGTAGTGAAATTGATGCGAAATATAAGAAATGTTGCTTTTGGGTACGGCTCTGAATTTTGCGTAAATCAGATGCCGTACATTTTAAATCTTGAAGTTATGTTTTTCAGTACCGACTAAGTAATGGTATCTCACTGACGGATTTATCCATCACAAAGCGAATCGGTCTGGTTGACGCGCCCATAATGATTAAGGCGTCTATATAGGTGACATGGTTACAAACGATCACCGCCGATCCTTTAGCCGGAATGTATTCACGACCGGACACCGTAACCCGGTACAGAATGTGACTGAGAACATAGCTTAAAAAGCGCTGCGCAAATTCCGGCACCTGAGAATAAACGTAAACAGCCACCAATAAATTTAGCGCCGCCGGCAGAGTGAACAACTCAGGAATACTCCACTCAAGGACAGTGAGCAAAACAATACCCGACGCCGCTGAGCCCACCATAAACAGCGCGTTGATGATGTTGTTGGCGGCAATGGCTTGCGCGCGGCTTTCTTTGTCAGCGCGGGTCTGAATAAAAGCGTAAAGCGGCACGATAAACAGACCGCCGCTGACGCCTGTCATGGCTAAATCAAACATTAAACGATAATGCCGGCTGTCGGAAATAAATGCTGAAAACCCATAAACAAAATCAGGATCAGCGGGCGCGTCCGGCAGCGCCCACATCAAATCCAAACCGAAAATAGTTAATCCCAGCACACCAAACGGCAGTACGCCAGGCTCTACCTGCCCGAATGAGATTCGCTCACACACAAAAGATCCGGCGGCAATACCGGCGGAAAACAGAGCCGGAAGTAATGATACGACCGAGGCATCGGCGTACAAGAACAATTTAGCGAAGTCAGGAAACTGAGTTACTCATGTTACGCACTAACAGCTTTTAGAGTTTGAAGTTCTGTAAAGGCTGTTTTTAATGCTTTTATATACAATTTCGCCCTCAATTGAAATTTATTCATTTTCAGTTTTAAAGCTAAGGTTTCAAGCCTAAATGCACTATAAATTGATAAAAATTGATGATTACTTTGTGTTTTAACTGTATGAGCTGGAGAACGGGTAATTGCCGCATTTGACTTCAGATTTTTATGGAAGAGTTCCACGTTCCATCGTTTTTGATAGACCGCTTGAATGAACTCATCATCACAACTTAAATCACTGCATAACAAGTAAAGCTCGCCTGTACTTCCATCTTTGTTTTTAAAGACTTTCTTGGATAACTGTAACTCAAAATCTACTCCAGATATCCAAACTTTTACAGACTGCTCCTCTTGAAATTTAAGTGTATCAACCCGTTGTGATTTCTTATGTTTCTTATCATCTTCACTCAAAGAAACAAGACGATTAGATTTGCATGCCATGATAAAATCTTTGTGGCATTTGTGTTTGATAAACATCATATTTTCATTTGAACAGAACCAGCTGTCGGCTAGAACATATTTGAATTTAAGTTGCTTTTGGTAACTGATGTGTAAAAGCTCTCTAAAGTCTTCATTTTTAGTTGTTTCAGACATTCTGCGAACTTTCTTAGTCTTCAGATCACAATAGAGAACTGGCTTAGTGATCAACTTGTAAGATACTGGAATTGATACACCTTGGGAGTAGTAAAGACAATTAAGAAGGTTAATCCCCTTAACGGTTCGTTTGTGTGGTCGTAGTGGTATGCGATTAAGTCGCTTTCGTCCGTATAAGGTTTTTCTTCAATCGTATCATCGAAAATAAGAACGGCATCATCTTCTTCGACCTGTCTTACAGTAGATTTAACGATTCCCCAAAGAGTTTTACTGGTGAACTCGTTAGTAGAAAGGAGCCTTGTTACCTGATCATGACTGTAAGCACCATCTAGTAAGTCTGACATCCCTGTTGCTGTTACCTGTCCAAAGCTAGATAGTTGGTAGTCGCTATACAGCTCTAGCAATTCATCGTTCATAGCATGATTATGCCACTAATTTTGAGGCGGTGCGTAACATGAGTGAGTTAAATAGGTGGCGCCTAAAAACCAGAACCAGCTGATGGCTAAAATCGCGTTCCAGATGCTTGTCTGACCGTGAACTTTTTTGATGATCCTTACCGTACCCGCTAACGGATTAAAGGCTGCTTTTGCGGGTTCACCCAGCGGCGGTTAACGCGGGAATGGCCCGGCTTGACAGGTAACCTAAGACCGCAATCGCAACAACAATACAGGCCGCCAGTCGCGGACTGTGATCATAGCCGGCAATTAATCCGGCGCTTAACGTCCCGGCGAGTATGGCGATAAACGTCCCCATCTCTACCCGGGCATTGCCGGAAACCAGCTCCCGCTCTTTTAACGCTTGCGGTAATAGCGAGTATTTTACCGATCCGAAGTACGCGGACTGACTGCCCGTCAGAAATAATAGTACGAGTAAGATCAGATAACTGTGCAGCACCATAGCGGCAGCGGCGCACAGCATAATAATCACTTCCAGTATTTTCAGGCGCCTGATTAACCGGGATTTATCAGAGTTATCGGCAATCGCGCCGGCATGCGCTGAAAACAGAAAAAACGGCAGAATGAATAGCCCCGCCGCTACATTCAGAAACAGGCTGGTTGCCATCGGCGGCTCACCCATCCGGGTATAGGTCACAAAAAGAATCAATACGTTTTTATAGAGGTTATCATTCAGCACCCCCAGACATTGAGTAATGAAATAAGGCAGAAAGCGACGTGAAAGTATCATAGTGTTCCCTGCTAAGACCGGTAAGATAATCACCATAACGAAATCAAAGGTAATTTACAGTCTGTTTATCATCTTGGATTAATGAAATTTTTAACGGCAGCGGCTGACAGCGGCGCCTCAGCCGGAAATGAAATATGATTAAGAGGCTGAACCAAGCAGTTGTTTCCAGTTTATTTGCGGCTGCCCCACCACGATAAAATCGGGATTTTCCAATGTCTCACGTTCGTTATAGGTCAGCGGTTTTAAATTAATATCCATCACCTTGCCGCCCGCCTCCTCAATGATCACTTGCGCCGCTCCCGTATCCCACTCACCGGTCGGCCCGACCCGGACGTAACAATGAGCCTGACCTTCCGCCACTAAACAGCTTTTCAGAGCGGCGCCTCCGAGACGAATCAGCTCATAGATATGATCGTCATCAAACAGCTTTAACACCGACCGCGGATCCTGGCGGCGGCTCACGGCCACTTTAAGCGGCTGATTCTCGTGCCACTCTTGTTGCTCGGTGAGAATTCTCATGTCGTTACCGTCCTGACGTTTAAACGCGCCTCTGCCGGAAACCGCGAAATAACTGATGTCAGTCATCGGCACATGCACAATACCCATCACAGGCCGGTTATTCTCAACTAAGGCGATTAATACCGAGAAATCGCCGCTGCCGGCGATAAACTCACCGGTACCGTCCAGCGGATCCACCAGCCAGTATCGCCGCCATGCTTTTCGCTCAGATAACGGAATATCGGCCTCCTCTTCAGATAAGATCGGAAACCCCGGAGTGAGATCCGCCAGGTTTTGACAGATGATGTCGTGAGCGGCAAGATCGGCCGATGTCACCGGCGTCTCATCACGCTTCACTTGTTTCTCAAAATCACCGGATGTGTATATGGCTTTGATGGCCTCACCCGCTTTCACGGCAACGGCAATAACATCCTCAAGCAATGCCTGCGGTTGCGACACAGCACTCACCATAAAAACTAACTCCTAACACGACTGATTATCTAAATACGCCATTGCCAGAAATAACGCGCTTACACTTCTCGCTTCTGTGAAGTGTGAGGCTTCAAGCAATTTTTTCCAGTCTGAAATCGTCCAGGGCACAATTTCAATCGGCTCAGGTTCATCGCCTTCTAAATGACTTTCAGTCAGTTCTTCAGCGATAAACAATTTCATTTTACTGGAAAAATAACTCGGCGCCAGACTGACTTCTTTCAAAAATGTGAGCTTATTCGCGGCAAAACCGATTTCCTCCTGCAGCTCACGGTCTGCCGCCTGCTCCGGCGTTTCCCCGGGGTCAATTAAGCCCTTGGGAAAACCCAGCTCATAGTCATGAGTGCCGGCCGCGTACTCACGCGCCAAAAGAAGCTTTCCGTCTTTAACGGGAACCACCATAACGGCGCCGCAACCGGATCCTCTCATACGCTCATAATGACGAACCGCCCCGTTAGAGAACGTAAGTTCAATCTGTTCAATGGTAAATAAGCGGCTTCTGGCCACGATTTTTGAATCATTGATTACGGGTTTTTGATGAACTTTAGACACTGCCACCTCAATTTTTATCCGCCGCGGATAACGTTTTCCGTTACAATTACACAACAGGAATTTAAGGACTACAATAGGAACTTTATGCTTGATTGGCAAGTGATTGATACCGTGCTGCTCGATATGGACGGCACGCTGCTGGATTTACACTTTGATAACCACCTGTGGTTAACCACGGTTCCCGTCGCTATCGCGGCGGCGAAGCGCATAAGTATTGAGCGGGCGAAACAGCTTGTGGAGCAATCTTATGAACAAGTGTCCGGCACTCTGAACTGGTATTGTTTGGATCACTGGCGGCGATATTTTGATATCGACATTATCGCTCTGCATGAAGCTTGTGCCGAGCGGATTCGGCTTCGTGATGACTGTATGCCGTTTTTAAATCAGCTGCATACTATGGGTAAACAGCGCGTTCTGGTCACGAACGCTCATCCGGACAGTCTGGCCTTAAAACTGAAGCGCACGAACCTGGCGTCCGGTCTTGATTTGATTATTTCCAGTCATCAGTCGGGCCATCCGAAAGAGGATCCGAGATTTTGGGAATGGCTGTATCAGCGATGCGACATCAACCCTCAGCGCAGTTTGTTTATCGATGATAATGAGCATATTTTAGCGGCGTCTGAACAAGCCGGCGTCGGTTTCCAGCTGGGCGTTATTAATCCTGACAGTCAGGGCGGGTTAAAACACTTTGATGAGTTTCCGTCAACTGACGATCTTACGTCAGTCTTAGCTTAGAAACTGTCATTCACCCTAAGAGTCAACCGCTATACGCTCACAAGCCCGCCGAAATCGCGCCGCCTGTGTTGAGGCCTTCCCGGGCAAGAATAACCACTCGCCGCGAGCTGCGCGGCTGAGTGATTTTAGCCGGTTTACGGGCGCCCGGCATTCACCAGACAAGTGAATCCGCTCATCTGCTCTGGGTTAATTCGAATGAAGCGGTGATTTCCTGTAACTGGCCGGCCAAAGCGCTGAGTTCAACGCTGGCCTGCGCCACCTGCTCCGCGCCGGCGGCATTTTCAATCGCAGTTTCGCGAACAGAAACAATACTGCGATTAATTTCTTCGGCGGTGCTTGACTGCTGAGTTACCGCCGCCGCGATTTGCTCCGCGTTTTGAGCGATATGATTGATTTCATCTAACGCGCTGGCAATGGAGGTCGCGCTTTCCATCGCTGAGTTAATCGTCAGCTTCGCAAGTCTGGTTGACTCATCCATCACTTTAACGGCTTTGCCTGTGCCCTGCTGCAGCTCAAGGATCATCTGCTCAATGTGGCTGGTTGACTGCTGCGTTTTTTGGGCGAGCTGTCTTACCTCATCAGCCACAACGGCAAAACCGCGGCCTTGCTCGCCCGCCCTTGCCGCCTCAATCGCGGCGTTTAAAGCCAGCAGGTTTGTTTGTTCAGCGATGCCCTGAATCACCTCAAGTACGCCGCCGATTTGCTGTGAATGCTGCTCAACCTGCTCAATAGTGCCCGTTGCCGTAATCACTTCTTTTGCCAGATTTTCCATACTGCTAATGGTTTTTTGTACGTTTTCATTGGCATGTGCGGAGGTCGCCTGAGCCTGACCGGACAAGTCAGCCACATTAACCGTGTTTGACGCCACGTCATCAATGGTGGCGGTCATTTCATTCATGGCGACAGAAACATTTTCGATACTGACTTGTTGCGATTTCAGACCTTCTTTCGCTTGTAAACTCACGGCGCTGGTTTCTTCTGATGTACCCGCGAGCTGCACGCTTGACGCCTGAATGTTATTGATCATGTCACAGAGCTTAACCGTCATTCGTTGCATCGCGCGATAAACGCCCGTCGCGTTCGGATCCTCAGGCTCTTTGTGTAAAATACCGTCGGCGATTCTCTCGGCCATACTTTGCATGGCTTGCGGCTCACCGCCGATCGGCCGGGCGATACCGCGGGTGATATTAAGCGCTGACAACACAACGGCAATTAATGCCGCGAGGATCAACAGTAAAACCTCGATAACTAAATCCCGGGTAGCGGCAAAGGCCTCCGCCTCGTCAATTTCCGCGATTAACGCCCAGCGGGCACCGTAAAAGTCAACGGGGCCGAACGCGGACAATACGGGATGACCGTTGTAGTCAAGAATAATCTCAGCGCCTGTTTTACCGGCTAACGCCTTTTTTACTGATTCAGTTTGAACGCCGTTATCGGCGATACTGCCTTTAAAACTGGCTTTTACTGTATGTCCGGCGGGGTCGAGGTAAGAATCTGACCGCATACGGTAATCTGAGCCCACCAGATAGGTTTCACCCGTCTCCCCCATTCCCTGACGCCGCTGCATTATGCTGTTGATATCATCGATGGAGAACTGCAGCGCGACCACGGCCTTAATCTCACCGTTGATTTTAACCGGCATACCGATAAACGCCTGAGGACTACCGCCGCTCGGCGCGTAAGGTCTGAAATCAGAGACGCCTAACTGACGGTCAGCTATTATTTGATTATATAAATCCGCCAGTCCGGAGTCCCGGTACGGACCGCTGACCAGGCTGGTCAGGTAATCCGGTTCTTTTTCCGCGGTGTAGATCACCGTGCCCTCAGCGTCAATAATAAAAAAGTCATAATAGCTTTTAAGCTCCGTAAAATCGCTGAAGAGCTCATGCTGGCGCTCAAGCAATTCCCCGGTCATTTCACCGTTATCCTCTTGAAGGCTCTGCCGCAGTATTGAGGCGGCCAGCTCAACATCACTTTTACTCTGATGCAGATAGCGGTTAATCTGACTGGTTTTTATGGCGCGTACCGCATCCAGCTGATTGTAAACTTGTTCTTTGATTGCCGTCTGGCTCTGATATACCGATATCAGCCCGACAATGATCGCGGGAACGCAACCGATAGCCAGGCAACAGGTGAGAAGTTTTGTTTTTAGACGCATCGCATATCCCGTGGCATGAGCACGTTACTCAAGAGTATTTCTAAAAAATTGAAGAGGATTTCGCTGCGGTATCCTAGAGTTAAATTTGTCCCGCGCAAGGTTAAATGCGTTAAATTCTGACGTGCCGCACAGTATTTAGGTTTATTGCTCTAAATTACGGTCGGCTTTTAATTCTTACCGTGTTGCGGTCGCTTTATTATCCTAAAAAAACTCAGCTGACCGCTTTAAATTGCTTTAACTCATGTTAATTTACCGAAAAGCAGGATAAGTACAATTCAACCGAAGAGTGCACCGCCGAACGCTCACAGGCTTGCCTGAATCGGTGCCGGCCGCGTCGCAGCTTTTGCGGGCAGAATAACCGCTTGCCGCGGGCTTCGCCCTTGCCGTTAACAAACGGAGTAACGACAGCTTTTTATGCCGGTAATTTTTCCGCGCTTGAGAACATGTCCCGCTGAGCTTTTTAGGGTTATCCCGGCGCCCGGATTTTGCGGGCGTAAAAACTGAAGAAGCCGCCGCGGGGCGCCCGGATTTGAATTTCAGCTGACGCGAGAATGATTAAACAGGAAGCTTGCCTTGATATTTAATCGAGTAATAGCCCTTACTGTCCGGCCGGCCTAAATACTTAAGATTACTCCTGATCATCTCAGGCATGTCTGCCGTCGGCCTGAGCTTAGCGTCCACTTTATAACGGTTGCCCTTACCGATATGAACCTGGCCGGATACGCCGAGTTTATTACCCGATTCCGCCGCCGTTAATACCACTTCTCCTTGTTCGCAGGCCAGGGCAAATTCCAGCTCACCCAGCGGAAAGTCGCCGAATTGGTTTTTCACGTTAACGTGATGCAATAACACCTTACCGTCTAATGAGTCACACAAAGGCTCACCCTGGGAAAAGTCCGCGACGTGCACAGTAACTTCACCGCCCGCTTTGGTACCGAAAGGCAGGCGCTGCCCGGCGAGTAAAAAGTCAGCGTCGGTTCCTAAGTTTAACTTACTGATATTCAACCCGGAGAATGAATAACTGATACGGCCTTTAGTATGAAATGAGGTGGCTTTACTGCCAATCACAATATCGGCGCTCGCCCTGCCCGTGAGCAGCGCCCAGGGGTTTACATCCCAGCGAACCTGATCAAAGGTTTTACCCTCAGCCTCAACACTGCTGACGCTGCCCTGCCAGATGCTGCCGTTAATATTGGCCACTTTGACATTATCCGCCAGCGGAATAAAGGCTAACACGACTTTTGCCGGAATCAGCGCCACCAGGAACATCAGGTAAACCAAAACTCCGATGATGATTTTCGTCGATAAACTCACGTTATGTTCCTTCCTTACCGGGAAAACTGAATACGTCTGACTTTAACGATGCCCGCCGCGTCGGTTTCGGCAATATCAAGATTATCCAGCGACAAGCCTTTCTTCTGCACCACGTCATCCAGATAACCCAGCAGATCATCAAACGGAACTTCGTCCATCCACACCTGGATCTTGTTACCCTGGGGCTGCATGCGGGTAATGGTTAATCCGTAAGCGCGCGCGGTAGAGTTTACGATACTGCTGAGACTGCCGTCACGAGCGGTTTTCGCGCCCGACTTTTTCAGGGCTAAAATGCGATTTCCCTTCTGCTTTATCTCAGTCAGTGTTCGCTGTTGTTTTTGCACATCCTGCAGCAATTCGTATTCAGCATTATTTATCGGGCTCCAGATGCCCCAATAAAAGACGCCGATCACCAGAATAACCGAACACACGCCCAGTAACTGCTGCTCGCGGTAAGCCAAGCCATTCCACCAGGCCAGCAAATTATCCTTCATTTACTTGCTCCTTAAGGTCAGTGACGTGGTCACCCGGTTATCTTCATTGCTGATCACACCGGCGTCAAAGTCGAAACCGGCCCGCAGACCGTCTTTAAACTTGTCCACCTCCGCATAGTCTTTAGCGCTGATCCGCATTCTCAGCTCATTACGACGAGAGTCAAAACTCAGCGAAGTCGGTTTAACGTTTTTTAACTCAGAGAAAACAGGCCGCAGCTTATCCAGGATGCCAAAGAAATCCGATGACTTGCCCGAGCCCTGGAGCCTTTCCAGCAACTTATTCATCTGGAAAATTAAGCTGGTCGTGTTTCTCAGACCCGTTGTGCGCTTGTATATTTCAACTTGCTGCGCTTTCAGTTCATCGATTTGCTGATGCAGCTGATAAATATTGATGCCTTTACTGACGAGCCCGAGCACGATGGCGACACCCAGGGTGATGGCGGCGTTTTTCCACAGCAGCAGATTTTTACTGTACTCACGTTTCGGGCGATAAGACCCCGTAAGCAGGTTAATCGGGTTTTGCAGCGCGCCTTTTGCCAGCGTCAGCATCGGCAGCTCAAGCGGCTGCGGATGCAATTGCGCGCCGTCCAGTTCAAGCTCACCGTAATTGGCGACGGTGATTTTGTCTTGCTCATCCTCAGCGTCCTGTACCGGCAGTAAACGCGGTAAAACCACTTGCCGCCAGTCCGCCGGTATACTGCAGCCCAGACCGTTGGCGGTTCGAAGCAATAATTCGTTACCGATGGACAACGCCGCCCATTCACACTCCGTTCTCGGCAGAGACAGGCAATCAGGCAGTAAGCGTTTGACGATTAAACCCGCGTCCTTCAGCCAGCCTAACCACCGTGACATTTGATCGTGCGCTACAACGGCGACGGTTATGTTATTCCCCTCTCGCGCGCCGGTCACAAAATGCATCCGCTCCACATCCTGAGCGATGGACTCCTCAAGCATGTACGGCAGCGCTTTCAAGGCCTGACGCTGACCTTTTTCAGGCAGGCTCACCTGAGTTAACACCATCGCGGAAGCGGGGGCTAATACATCAACCGGGCGGTTGCCCGCGCGTTCAGCTAGCGTGCTCAGCTGACCGGCACCGGGCAATTCACCGGACGCGATGATTTCCTGTTCCTGCTCAGACCAGACCAGCCAGGAACAGGTATCCTCAACATTAGAGCCCAAACGTATAAAAAGGCGTTCACTCACTGTGTTTCTCCACCTTGGTTTTATTCTTAGATAATCTCCGGCACAGCCGCTGATTATTTTTGTCCGCCGTATTGACGTGTTAACACTTCAGCAATATTATTTTTACCGACTTTGAGAACACTTTCCAGCCGGAAAACGGCATCATCCACTTTGGCGGCCGCATCCAGCGCGAAATAGTCGCTTTTGACGGCAAAGGCCGATTTCAGCAGTTGATCTCCCGCCTCGCCGCTGAGCTCCGGCGTTGCCCAGAAGTCACTGATATCATCATAACCGTCAGCGTTTCTCTGGTTGATGACGCTTTGGGCCTCACCGACTGAAATCTTGTTCTTCAGCATGGCCGCCAGCAGCGCCGCATGATCCGCTTTTATGGTATTTACGTTCAGCACTTGCTGATTATTCCCCGGGATGGCGCAGACATAAGGCTCAAGCTTACGATACACATCCCGGGTAACACCAATCACGGCTCTTAACTCACTGCGATGACTCATTAACGTTCTTGCCGCCCGGTACGGAACATCCCTCGATTCGTAAACCGCGTCACCGCCGCCGAAAGGATTGGGCCGGGTGCCGTCATCGATATAATCTTTAATGTTATAAGCCAGTTTTTCGGCGTTAAACGGCTCCATTCCGAGATTGATTAATAAATCCGTAAACTGCTCTACCGCCAGCGGCTTTTTCTGCCGGCCGCCGATTTGATCAGGCCTGGGGGCGTTCACACTTAAGGCGTTAACATTAAAACAGGAACGCATATCGGTAATCGTTCCTTTGATCTGCCCGTTCTCAACAGGAAAAATCACGTCCGACTGCGCCCAGTACTGCTGTAAATGCACCTTCCCTTCGGAATCATCTAAATCCTGCTTCAGTACTTTTTTGGCTAACTCTTCCGCGGAAATCGCATACCAGTAGGCCTGATCATAATCGGCTAAGTTAATGGTGCGTTTTACCGCGATTTGATTACGGGTGGTGATGTTCGCCGCGACCACCGAGACAACCGCGACAATAAGCAGCACCACAATCAGCGCGATACCCCGCTGCCTGCCGGTAACGTTAATTCGTATCGCCGCTCTCATGACGGCCGACCTGAACCCGAGGGTGAGCCTGAGAAGTTAACCATTGTTCTGTTCACCGTTGTCATTGCCGCCGCCGTTATTGCGGCCGTTGTTATCGCCGTTATTACCCTTGTTGCCGTTATTGTTATTACCGCCGTTATTATTGCCGTTACCGCCGGCGTTATTATCCGGATTATTACGATCGGCGTCCTCGGCTTTCGCTCCTACCGGCAACAGGAATTTACGGGTGATTTTACCTAAGCCCTCAATATCAACCTCAATCGCGATCGCTTTCGGCAAATGGGTGGCGTCAAATTGTTTTTGCCAGCTCTGACCGTCAAAAAACGAATAATCAATATCATTAACGTTTTTGATGATGACCGTTTTAATCGGCTCGGCACCGATCTCCGGCTCAGGATAAGGAAAATACCAGCGCTCTAATTCATCGTTGGTCATCACGTAAGCCACGGACTGAATGCTGCCTCTTGGCAGCATTCCGTCAGGGTTTAACCATCCCAGACGATAGAAAACCAAGGCCTTGCCATCGACATTGGGAATAATGTTACCCACCTGAATAACGGTATTCCCGCGCCCGCCCTCAATCAGTCTTGGCGTTCGGGCGACCATCTGCCCCATATCCCGCTGAATAATGCCGAATCCCTGCTGCAGTGATTTCAGCTTTTGAGCGAATTGCTTGGTTGTGTCATCATTGGTCAGCACGATGCTTAACACTGAATTGGCCGCTATCCCCAGCATGGCGAAGATAGCGATCGCAATCAGCATTTCGAGTAAGGTAAACCCCCTTGGTTGTTCAGCTTGATTTATAAACATAGGTATTTACCTGGGCTATGATCCGCTTATAGCGGTCATCGTCACTCACACTGACTTTAATTAAACGAAAATCGTCATCATCCGCGGTTTTGATCACTTCTTTTCGCCAGTACCACTCTTTACCCGCCATCTCCATCCGGCCTTCTTTTTTGCCGACATCGGGAAAAACGGGATCCAGCCTGGCATCAACTAACACGTCATCGGCCACCCACTGAGCATAAGTGCGCTCCTCCAGCACGGGCATATTGGAGATCAGCTCACCGAGACTTTTGGTGATCGCCACGGCGGCTACGGCAAATATCACCAGCGCGACCATGACTTCCAGTAACGTCATCCCTTTATGACTTCTCATCAGGCCTCCCGAGCGCCAGCTGACCTAAAGCCGAGCCCGTCACTGACTCTTCGATGTCATTTCCGTCGCCGTCTTTACTGATGAAGCGCAATTCAAAAGGGCTGATTTCACCGCTGGGGAACAGCATAATCTGCGGCTGCGGATATTTTTTCTTGTCTTTATCGAAGCCGGAAGCATCCTGATCGGCGAACGGATCATCGTCATCAAACCATGACTCATTCTCTTCATCACTTTGCTGCAACGGTAAACCGTCGACAATGACCTCAAGGGTGATACCCTGATCCATATGATGCTCTGACACCAGCCTGTCAGACGTCATCGGCCGCCAGTTTTCATCTTTATAAACCACAAAGTGATAACCATCGGGATCAACGACAATGCCGAGAAACTGACCGCTGAGCACAGTCTCGTTCATCACAAGTTCGGTTATAGCCACAAACTTTTTCGCCTGCTCCTCGAGTTTCTTCTGAGAACCGGCCGTACTGACTGAAGGGATAACGGCAACCGCCATCAGCCCCATAAGAACCACCACGATCATCATTTCAAGAAGCGTGAACCCCCGGGGCTGACGTAATCTCATGTTATTGATAATCGCTCAAGTTCCAGTTACCGATGTCATCATCCGTACCCGGCTGACCTGAGGGGCCGGCGCTGAACACGTCAACTTTACCGTGCTCACCCGGACTCAGATAAAGATAATCGTTTCTCCACGGATCCTGCGGTAACCGCTTGATGTAACCGTCTTCACGGTAGTTTCTGGGCTCAGGAGAAATCGTAGGTTTACTTACTAATGCGTCTAAACCCTGCTCTGTTGTCGGGTAAACTCCGTTATCCAACTTATACATATCGAGCGCGTTTTCAATTGAAACAATATCGGCTACCGCTTTTTGTTTATCCGCTTTTTCTTTGTTACCCAGTACGTTCGGTAAAACCATCGCCGCGAGCAGACCTAAAATGACCACTACGACCATGATTTCAAGTAACGTAAATCCCCGTTGACGTCTTTGTTGTTTCATTGAACACTCCTTAATGTAAAACTTGTCTGTGTCAGCCGCTCACCAGATTATTCAATGCCAGGATCGGCTGCAGAATGGCTAATACAATGAATAATACGACCACCGCCATGCTGATCACCAGCGCGGGCTCAAAAACACCGAGAGCTATGGTCACGTTAGCTTCAAATTGTCTGTCCTGGTTATCGGCGGCGCGCTCGAGCATCTGCTCAAGCTCACCGCTTTTCTCACCCGATGAGATCATATAAAGCATCATCGGCGGAAACAGTTTGGTGGCCGTCAGTGACGCGCCTAAGCTGCTGCCCTCACGAACCTTAGATGTCGCCTCTTCTACCGCTTGCTTTACTCTGACGTTAAGCAGTACATCACTGGCGATGCGCATACCGTCGAGCAGCGGCACGGAGCTGGCCGATAAAATACTTAAGGTTCGGGCGAATCTCGCGGTATTGAGACTTTTACTCACCTTGCCCACCACCGGCAATTTCAGCAGAGCGGTGTGATATTTCATCCGGATATCAGGTTTTTGAATCGCTCGCCCAAAGAGCGCCAGAACCACAAGAACGGTGACGACAATGCCAATCCCGTAATCACGCACAAAATCCGACATCGAAATCAAAGTCTGCGTCGCCCACGGCAGCTGCTGCCCCATATGCTGGAACTGGCTCGCGACTTGCGGCACCACAACAGCAAGAAGAATTGAGACCACCAAAATCGCCACAATCGTCAACGCCGTCGGATAAATCATAGCCTGCTGCAACTTAGATTTAAGCTGCTGACGGCGCTCGGTGTAATCCGCCAGACGATTGAGCACCACGTCAAGGTGGCCGGATTTTTCACCCGAGGCGACCATAGCACGGTACAGATCATCAAAAATATGCGCAAATTCGGCCATGGAATCCGCGAGACTGTAACCTTCAACCACTCTGGAACGCACCGCCATAATCATGCTGGCCAGACGCTCTTTCTCACACTGCTGGCCGACCGCTTTTAACGCTTCTTCAATCGGCAGACCGGCCGCCACTAAGGTGGCGATTTGACGGGTGATCAACGCCAGCTCAGCGACCGAGATACGCTTTTTGAATAACGAGAATCCGGACTGTCTGGCTTCTTTTTCCGTCACCGGCTCAATGGAAAAGGGCGTCAGGCGCATTTCACGCAGCTGGCTCCGGGCATGCCGGGCGGTATCAGCCTCAACAACCCCTTTGGTTTGTTTGCCCGTACTTACGTCTAACGCTTTATATTCAAATGCCGCCATCGATTACTCCTCGCGGGTGACACGCAGGACTTCCTCAAGTGTTGTAATACCCGCTAACACTTTACTCATACCGTCGTGGCGGATACTCGGAACGCGGCCGCGAACGTATTTTTCAATGGCTAACTCACCTTTACCGTGATGGATTAACTCGCGGATATTGTCGTCAACCACCAGTAACTCATGAATACCCGTACGTCCCCGGTAACCGTTATGGCCGCATTTCTTACAGCCGTTAGCCCGGTAAATCAAACGGTTATCATCTTTTTGCAGACCTAAAAGCTCCCGCTCGCGCACGTCAGGCGTATGCTCCAGACGGCAGTCTTTACACAGCGTCCGCACCAGTCGCTGCGCCAATACGCCCAGCAGGCTTGATGACACCAAAAACGGCTCAACGCCCATATCCTGCAGACGGGTAATCGCTCCTGACGCGGTATTGGTGTGAAGCGTTGATAATACTAAGTGACCGGTTAACGAGGCTTGAACGGCAATCTGCGCGGTTTCTAAATCACGGATTTCACCTATCATTACCACATCAGGATCCTGACGCAAAATCGCGCGTAAACCACGGGCAAAGGTCATATCCACTTTGGTATTCACCTGAGTCTGACCGATACCGTCAAGCTCATATTCAATCGGATCCTCTACCGTCAGGATGTTGGTGTCACGGGAGTTAATTTCAGTTAAACCGGCGTAGAGCGTGGTCGATTTACCCGACCCCGTCGGACCGGTCACCAGAATAATGCCGTGCGGCTTACGGATCAAACTGTCAAACTCAACCCGGACCTTTTCCGTCATCCCCAATTGCTGTAAATCAAGGTTACCGGCATTTTTATCCAGCAGACGCAGCACCACTCGCTCACCGTGACTCGACGGCATGGTTGACACACGCACGTCTACCGCGCGACCGGCGATACGCAGGGAAATACGGCCGTCCTGAGGGATCCGTTTTTCGGCGATGTCCAGTCTCGCCATTACCTTGATACGTGAGACCAGTAACGACGACAGCTTACGGTTAGGTTTCAGGACTTCTTTAAGAACGCCGTCAACACGAAATCGAACGACAAGCTGTTTCTCGTAGGTCTCAACGTGAATATCCGACGCTTCTTCTTTGATCGCTTCAGAAAGCAAGGCGTTGATTAACTTGATGATCGGCGCGTCATCATCACCTTCGAGTAAGTCTTCCGTCTGCGGCAGTTCTTCAGCGAGGGTAAACAAGTCCATTTCATTACCGATATCTTCCATCAGCTGCTGCGCTTCAGAAGAGTTGGTCTGATAAGCCTGTGTTAATCTCACTTCAAATTGCTGATTATCAAGCTCAACCAGTTTAAGCGGCTCACCGGCATAGCGGCGGGCTTCCAGGATCATTTCAGCCGTCGTAGCCGGCGTATGAAACAGCGTCAGGTTATCCTCCGCGTCTTTGTCTAACACCACGGCGTGACGGTGAGCGAAGGCAAAAGGCAGGCGCTCTTTGCTGCTGGAGTGAAACACCTCATCTTCCCGCTGCTCGACATCCATGCCCAGTTCGGTGGACACTTTCGATAATTCAGTATCGTCTAATCGCATTTCACTCATGAGCTACTTCTTTTCGTCTGGTTTCGCTTGTCCGGCTTTGTCTTTTTCTTTGCTCTCAGATAAAGCTTTAAGGGTTGAGTCTGTCCGGCGCATCGGCATGGCTAACCCTTTACCTTCTTCATGACGCCGTAAAATTTCCTGCACTTCCTGCGGCACAACGGATTGATTCTGCCATTGCTCCAAGACCGGCACTTCGGTATCCGGCATGAGATTGATGCCGCGTTCTTGCTGCTCTAACTGCAGGGCGCGGAAGTAATTGTACTTACGGCCGGTCAGGCCGTTCATGGTCATTTTGTCACGGACAATCGTCGGCTTGATAAATACCATCAGATTGCGTTTGGTCTTCCGGCTTGAGGACGATCTGAACAAATGCCCTAACACCGGAATGTCACCCAGCAGCGGTACCTTTTGCACGCTTTCCTGAACGTTTTCAGTGATCAGACCACCGAGCACCACAACCTGACCGTCATCCGCCAGCACGGTAGTGGTCAAACGGCGGGTAGAGAATGAAATATCAACACCGGTATTACCGTTAACGCCGGAAACCTCTTGTTCAATGGTCAGTTTAACCGCGGAGCCGCCTTCGTTAATTTGCGGCGTCACCTTGAGCTTCACACCCACTTCTTTACGCTCAATGGTCTGGAAGGGGTTGCTGTTGTTCGAGCTCGCCGTAGAGCCGGTAATCACCGGGACTTCGTCACCGACAATAAAATTGGCTTCCTGGTTATCCAGGGTAGTGATTGACGGAGTCGACAATACGTTTGAGTTAGTATCGCTCGAAATCGCCTGCACCAGCGCGCCGAAATCGCCGGTCCATACCCCCCAGGCGGCACCGTTGATCCGGCCGAGGGCTTGGGCGAGAAGAGTGATATCACCCGGAGTATCCGGGTTATCGGTACAGACTTGATTATCACCGGCTCCGGAACAGGTCTGAGATGCGGGTTGATCCCTCGCGGCCCAGACGCCGGCGCCGATTTGACCGATTGACGCGCCAAAATTATTAAACTGAGTTCCGCCGCCGGCGGTCGTGCCCCACTGGACGCCTAAACCGACATCATCGCCTTCGCCGATTTCAACAATAATCGCCTGGACCAGTACCTGCGCGCGGCGAATATCCAGCTGGTCGATGACACTGTTGAGCGTGCGCATCTCAGCGGGCTGCGCGGTGATAACTAATGAGTTTGTTTCCTTATCGGCTACGATATTGATATCACCGGTGCTGTTGCCGCCGATGCGGCCGCCGCCGCGGTTTGATCTTGAGGATGAATTTCTTGAGGATGAGGTCAGTCTGCGGGAAGAACCTGAAACCGTTTTTTTCGCGCCCGGCGTATTGGCGGCGATTTTATCGGCGAAACCGTTAAGCACCTCGACTAAATCTTCCGCTTTGGCATAGCGCAGATAGCGTACGCGGGTGTTGCCCGTTGACGCCTGCTCCTCATCCAGCTTTTTCACTAAGCTCGCCACACGCGTCCGGCTCTTGTCATCACCGCTGACGACAACGGAATTGGTGCGCTCATCAGCCACGAGTTTGGGCGCCTGATCCTGCATGCCTGATGAGCCGCCGGTCTGACGATAGAGGGTTTCAATGATACGAACAATCTCGCTGGCGGACGCGAAATTAAGCGGAATGACCTGAACCGAGGTGTCGCCTTGTTTATCGACGCGGCGAACGATTTCCACCAGCTTATTGACCACCGCCGCGCGACCGGAGATCATCAGCACGTTAGACGGGTCATAGTTGACCACATTACCGCCGCCGGCGTTGTCGTTTAACTGGCGCAAAAGCGGCGCGAGCTGCTTAGCTTCAGTGTTGTATAACGCCACGATGCGGGTCACCATTTCATCACCCTGCCCCGGTGATTTATCATCGACAACGGGAATGTTGGACGTTTTCGCGTCTTTATCTTTGATGACTTTGATGATGTCGTTATCCATCTTCACGACCGCGTAGCCGTAGACCTGCAGTACATTAAGGAAGAATTGGTAATATTGCTCATCATTGAGCAAATCGTAACTGCGAACATTAATTTTACCGCGGACAGTCGGATCAATAATGATGGTTTTATTTAAATTTTTACCAACAATATTGATAAACTCCTGAATATCAGTGCCTTTGAAGTTGGCGGCGTATTGCGCGGCCCAACTCAAGGCCGGTGACATTAGGACGGCGCCGGCGAATACGCCGGCTAATAATTTACGTCCGAGTTTGTTGTTCTTCATTATTTAATTTCCCCTAGCCTTAAATGCTATTGCGGTAAACCGAATGTAAGCTCGACGAGTTGTCCTTCGCGCTCAACAACAATCGTCACCTGACTTAACTCCGGTAACTGCGACATGACTTCCAGCGCCTGTGAGATATCAGTGAGATCATATCCGTTCAGCGATTTCGCTAAATCGTTCGGCTTAAATCCGGCCTCTGCGAATAACCGGCGATCCTTGCCGGGATTTAAGCGGTATCCCTGCAGCTCGCCGTTCACCGTTTTCGGTGAAATGGATAAATAATCGGTAATAGAATTCGGATCCGCCAGCACTTCTCTTCGTGTCTTAGCGAGATCATCACTGACTTTTCTGTCCTCTGATTTGTCAATCACAATGGTTTGTTTACGAGACGCGTTCTGTAATCGCGCGTTGTCCGCCGCGTCTGTGGTAAATTTCAGACCATCCAGCATGACAGTTTCATAACGACCGGCATTAGTAATGATGATTCGGTCGGCGTAAACGTCTTTCAGTGACGCTGACGTACCCTTTATTTTGTCGCCTATACCGTAAGTCGCCTGAGTACCGCCTGACGCGATAATCGCTAACCCTTTTTTCTCGGCTGTAGAAGCGACCACACCGGTAAGCTGAATAGACAGAGAGGATTTGGGCGCGTCCGTCATCATCACCGGCGCGGTATCTTGTTCGGATTTTGTTTGCCGCTCGTCGTATTTACCAAACAAATCCAGCTGCTTTAAGCGCTTCATATCAATGCTCTCAGCACTGCCGCGACCGGATAATATCGGCGTAGGCTGCCAACTTACCGCCCGGGCGGATGTCGGCACTAACCGCCAGGTGATCTGAGCCATCAAATAGATAATGAATACCAGTCCCAGCCAAAAAACGGCGTTACTGAGCGGCCGGTGGGGCAAACCAATTACTTTTGTTATTACTTTATCAAGTGCATCCATATCATTGGCAACCTGTGATATTAACCTTCTTTATCCGATTTGAACCTAAAAAGCAGCTGAGCGAAACACAGCGAAATATCCGCTTCTATTAAAAATAGCACTAATCTGATTCCGCGGATTAATTAATGCCCGGCGCGAAAAACGCTTGTCCGGTTTCAGATCAAAAAATCCTGACCATGCTAACCCAGACGACGAATAGCAACAAGTCTTTAACACATGACTCATTGGCTAAAATTAGCCGATTATGATAACTTTGCCAGCCTGATTCATGGTTATATACATTAACCCAAATTAGTGAATAACTTTACAAATAATTACTGAATCCCAGCTGATCCGTTATCTATTATTTCTCAGACTGATATTTAGGAGAGGACATGAACCAGCAAAATCCCCCTCAGCTCGCCGTTCGTCTCGATAAATGGTTATGGGCAGCACGCTTTTATAAAACCCGGGCTACCGCGAAACAGATGATCGACGGCGGAAAAGTACACTACAACGGTCAGCGTGCGAAATCCAGTAAGAATGTCGAAATCGGAGCCCGGATCCGATTACGCCAGGGTTTTGATGAAAAAGAAATCATAATTCTGGCGCTTTCTGATCGGCGCGGTAACGCCGATACGGCTCAGAAACTGTATCAGGAAACGGAAACCAGCATTAAAAAACGTGAATCAGCCGCTGAAGCCAGACGCCTTAACCGCTTAAATAACCCGATACCTGATCATAAACCCGATAAAAAACAACGCCGTCAAATTGTGCGCTTTAAACACAAAGCGATTCAAAACGGCAGCGAATGAGATCCAGACATGAGTATAGATAAGTTACACCGCTATTTGTTCGAAAACGCCGACGTGAGAGGCCAATTAGTTCAGTTAGAGGAGAGTTACCAGCAGGTGCTTTCGGCTCACGAATACCCCAAAGCACTGCAACTGCTGCTCGGTGAGCTGATGGCCGCCAGCGCGTTATTAACGGCCACGCTGAAGTTTAAAGGTGACATCGCGGTACAAATTCAAGGTGACGGCCCGGTTTCGCTCGCGGTGATCAACGGTAACGATCAGCAGCGGCTGCGCGGTGTCGCGCGCTGGCGGGGCGCGCTGGCGGATGAGGCCGGTTTACAGGAATTGTTCGGCAAAGGTTATATTGTCATCACCTTAACAGCGCAGGACGGTGAGCGATATCAGGGTGTGGTCGCCATAGAAAAGCCGGGGTTAGCGGGCTGCCTCGAGGATTACTTTATGCAGTCAGAGCAACTGCCGACCCGCCTGTACTTATTCGCGGACGGTAAACGCGCCGGCGGTATGTTCTTACAGATACTGCCCTCAGAAAAAGCGCGCGGCGGAGATTTTGAGCATTTAGATCAGCTTACGGCAACCGTTAAACAGGAAGAGATTTTATCGCTGCCGGCCGCTGATGTCCTGCACCGTTTATATCATCAGGAGCAAGTTCGTTTATTCGAACCCGATGAGGTGAGTTTTAAATGCCGCTGCTCAAGAGAACGCACGGCGCGGGCGATTTTAACTATCGCTAAAGAAGAAATTGACAGCGTCATCGCCGAACACGGCAGGGTTGAGATGGGTTGTGAATACTGTAATACCCGTTACCGCTTTGACAGTATCGATATTGAGACCCTGTTTGCCGGCGCGCGGGTAAACGAGACGATTCAGTAATGACCCCGCGCTGAAAAAAGTCGTCTGACCCGGCTTTTTTTACGCCTTTTTTATGCTTTTTTATTAACAATTGTAACAGAACACTCTGTCTTCCCGGCAAAAAGCTAATAATGACACTTTTTATTGCGTTTACGTTACAATCTGCGCCAGCTTCAAAAGAATAAATAGTAAGAAACCGTCCCGTAAGCGGCTGACGATAAGTTTTTTAATCATTACGGCGTTCAGATCCGTTGCCGCGGCGGCGCAGCCGCGTTTGTGTGAGTGACTTGATACCGGTAATGTTAAGCGGTAACAGAACGGGAAGTCATTTCGGGTCGGTTTCTTTCTGAAGGGCAAATCACGTCGGTTTGTGATGAGCCCGATACATAAAAAGTCGACGCGAATAGCGACAGAGTAAACCTGAAAAAACACCGCGATAACCTAAAGTCAGTTTTTTCAGGGTAAACATCTTGCACCCGAACGGAGAGTACGCTCATGGCCGATGTAGCATATCGCACGTATTTTAATCTGACCACTGCCGAATTAGTGGAAATCGCACTCGCACGCGCAGAAGCCCGGTTAACGGCTGAAGGCGCGATAGCAGCCGCAACCGGTGAACGAACGGGGCGTTCTCCTGATGATCGTTTTATCGTAAAAGAAGCGTCCTCTGAAAATGAAATCGACTGGGGCCGCGTAAACAAGCCTTTCGCCGAAGATAAATTCAACGCCCTGTGGGAGCGTGTCGAAGCTTATTTAGCGGATAAAGACGTATTCGTCTCCGATCTTGAAGTGGGCGCGGATCCTGAGCACTACCTTCCGGTGAACGTAACAACGGAGTACGCCTGGCACCATCTGTTCGCCCGCAACATGTTCATCGTCCCCGAGGAGTTTAATAAAGCGGGTAAACAAGCCTGGCGCGTTATCAGCGCGCCGGGGTTTGTTTGTGAGCCGGAGCGTGACGGCACCCATTCTGACGCGACGGTCATCATCAATTTCGCTCAGCACAAGGTGCTGCTCGCGGGTCTGAAATACGCAGGAGAGATGAAGAAGTCGATGTTCTCAGTCCAGAACTTCCTACTGCCCGCGAAAGGCGTTCTGCCGATGCACTGCTCGGCTAACACGGGTCATGACGGTGACACCACTTTGTTCTTCGGTTTATCCGGAACGGGTAAAACGACGCTTTCCGCCGATCCGAAACGTTTCCTTATCGGTGATGACGAGCACGGCTGGGCGCCGGGCGGCGTGTTCAATATTGAAGGCGGCTGTTACGCCAAGTGCATTAACTTAAGCCGGAAAAATGAGCCTGTGATCTGGGACGCGATTCGTTTCGGTACCGTACTTGAGAACGTGACCCTGGACGACACCCGTACGCCGGATTTCGATGACACCGGCTTAACGGAAAACAGCCGCGCCGCTTATCCTCTTGAGCACGTCGCTCAGCGTAAAGAAGATAACCGCGGCCGTGAGCCTTCAGCCGTGGTTTTCCTGACCTGTGACGTTTCAGGGGTTCTGCCTCCCGTGTCAAAGCTGACTAAAGAACAGGCGGCTTATCACTTCCTTTCCGGTTACACGGCGAAAGTCGGCTCCACTGAAGTCGGCTCGGGCGCCGCGATTCAGTCAACCTTCTCAGCCTGTTTCGGCGCGCCCTTCTTCCCCCGCCCGGCGGGCGTTTACGCGGAATTACTGATGGAGCGTATTGAAAGCTCCGGCAGCCGGGTTTATCTGGTGAACACAGGCTGGACAGGCGGTCCTTACGGCATAGGTAACCGTTTCGATATCCCGACGACCCGCGCCATCATAGACGCTATCGTAAACGGTGAGCTTAAAGACGCTGAGACTCAGCATATTGAAAAGCTGAACCTGAACGTACCGCTTAAGGTTTCCGGCGTTAAGGATGAGCTGTTAAACCCGGTCAATACCTGGAAGGATAAAGCTAAGTACGCCGAATATGCCGGTCAGCTGGCGAAAGCGTTCAACGCTAACTTCGAAAAATATCAGGTGTCTGAAGTGATTAAGCAAGCCGGGCCTGAAGCTTAACTTCTTCCGCAGCCGCGCCGGGCTGGCGCCCGCTGACTTTCGCTGAAATAAAAAAGGGGCTGTAATAAACAAAAAGCTGCGGATTATTGGCGCCGCCCGCCGAAAGAGACGGGCGCCGGGAACGCCCCGCGGGCTTTTATCCGGCCTTCGCCGGCATGCCGTCAGATGCTCAGTCGTACAGATACTTAGTGAATAACAAATTCACCACCGCTTCTTTTCCGATTTCCCGCTTAAGCAGTTTATTCACCGTGCGCAGGCAGTCGCGGCGAATCGCCTCCCGCCCGGTCATCGATTTAATCCGCGCCTCGGGCTGATTACCCAGTATTTCGATAATGGCGGCGCGTAACAGCGGCTCATGCCTTTCAATGCGTTCTAAATCAGACCGGCCGCGCACCATCAGCTCAATACCGACACGCACGAATCCGAGTTTTTTACGGCCGGCGATATAATTAGTCACGATTTCAGGTTCAAAGCCGAAATACGAATAGCCGTCAGCGTTTTTCTCTTCAGCGTGAGCCCGGGGCTGTATACTCATCAGTAATGCCAATGCTAAAAAAACCCGTTTCATCTCAATCACCGCTCCCTCATTTCGTCCGCAAATTTCATTGTGATAAACTAACTACTTTTCTTATTTCAGCGAGTAATCAATGCCTTCGCTTAATTCAGGTTTTCCTTACGGTGAGTCGATCGTCTGGCAACGTCCGGCCCGATGCTCAACACTTCCTTTTAAGAATTTAACAAACTGGTTACTTGCAAACGGCAGTTTAACGGAAAAACTCAAAACTTGCTGCAACGAATTTCAGGTAATTGTGCTGGGTGAGACGGAAATTCAGCCGCTTCAGGGAGAATTTGACGCTCACCGGCGAGTCTGGGTCCGCGAGGTCTTATTGTCACTGGACGGCACACCCTGGGTGTTCGCCCGCACGCTGATCCCGCCGCCGTTATTAACCCAGACCGCGGTCGATTTCCGGGGCTTAGGCCGCAGTCCCTTAGGGCAGCTGCTTTACAGTCATCATGAATTTATTCCCGGCAGAATTGAGGTCGGCGAGTCAAACGTCAACGGCTCAATCGCCGGGCTGGCCTCAGCTCTGGAGCAACCCGCGTCATCCGTCTGGGGCCGGCGTCGTTTTTTTAACTACAAACAAAATGAGATGATTGTCTGTGAGTTCTTTTTACCCGCCGCCGTTAACTTTATCGGCCGGCAAGCCACTGATGATAAATCATCAGCAGCGAGGAGGCTGACCAGCTGAAGTTATTGCAGTGAAGCCCGTCACCCGTTAACGGGTGATAGTTTTCTCTTATCACGCCGTCGCCGGTCACGCCTCCGGCATTGTTCACAAGCTGCCGCGCCAGTTGTTCAGCCTGCCGCCGATAACCATAGTTCTGTAACCCTTTCAGGCCGAACCAGGCCTGATCTAACCACACGGGGCCGCGCCAGTAACGGCCCGGGGCAAAAGAACGGCTGTCCGCGCTGACGGTCGGAAACGGGACTTTAGTGGCGAACCGTTCACCGGTAAGGTGCTGCTCCGCCATCCGCCGCGCCTGCGCCACAGTCGCGACACCAGCCCACAGCGGGATCCAGCCTTCCGCGCCTTTACCTGACTCAGTGAGTAACTTTCGTTTGTCTCCCTTAAAACGGATGTCATAGAAAAAACCGGTTTTAGCGTCGAACATCTGAGTTTGAATGTTAACGGCTAAATTATCCGCCTGCCGCTGCCATTTTATCCGCTCGTCAGGTAACTCAAGCAGCTTTGCCATTTGCGCCAGCCGTAACTTTTCGGCATAAAGGTAGGCGTTAAGATCAACCGATTCCTGTGAGACGGAATAACCGGTAAGCTTACCTTCGGCGTCACGATTTTCTAAAACATGTAAATCATCGGCGTCATCAAAACGAGGGGCGTTGTCCATTCCCGATTCCCACGCCGCCGCTTCGATGATCGCCCGGCGGCGGCTGGTGTCGTCTTTGACGTGCGCCGGATGCGCATTGGCGCCGTATTCAGCTAAGCCGTTTTTATTATGATCGCGATTGCGGTACCACCATTGATGATAGGCCGCCAGCCTCGGATACATGGCTTTGACAAAATCCGTATCGCCGGACTTGCGAAAGACCTCCCATACAGCCCACGCCGCAAGCGGCGGCTTACCGTTCCGCTCATTCCAGCCGCCGCCGTTACCGCCTCTGTCAGCCGCTTTATTATAGAAAATCACATCAGGCAGACCTCCGTGATCCTGCGGTCTGATCTTATCGTCAGCGGTAAACTGATAATCAAACATCGCCAGGATATTGGATTTGGCCAGATCGGTATCAAATTCGGCGATCGCGACCGCCTGCTTCCAGCTGTCCCACGCCCAGACGCCGTTAAACCACTTAAAACTCACCGAAGGGGTCACGGCGTCACGCAGTATGCTGCCGGCGGCGCTGCGCCAGTTATGGGTTAAGGTCATTATCGCTTTAGCGGCGACCCGGCCGTGCCGGCCGGGCACTAATTTTTCGGTTTTCCGCCGCCACCGCCGCTGACCGGCTTGTATTGTTGCCGAGACTTCAGCCGTTGTGTACCGGTGAGCGTCCGCTCTTTCCGCTTTAGTGTGAAAGTACTGATGCAGGCTGATATATCGCCGCCGCTGATTTGAACTCAGTTCCGCTGTCAGCGCCGCTGAATAGCCGTTTTCCGGCGATTTTATCACTTGCGCGTCCCGCGGAAACTGAATCTGATATTCCGCGTCATCGAGCAGTAAGTTCCAGGTGTCGCTTACCGGAGTGAGAGACCAGCGGCTGATATTACCCTGAGTCTGATGCGACTGTATTAACCGGTGATCAGCCACTTCAGGGTGACCGGAAAACGGTTTGCCGCGCCACTGTATTCGCCATCGCTGTAAATGATGAGTCGGATTAATCAGGGTCGTCGTTATCGCCGCCGTTCGGTTATCAATAAAATTGAGCGCCAGTTTGAGCGTCAGATCCGGCCAGCGGTATTCCTGATAAAGGCCGTCAGGCAAACTGTACCGCCGCTGGCGTCGCGCGTCAGCTAACGGCCTCGGTTTACCGTCCCCGTCAAATAAACGCAGCTGCTGTAAATTTTTTGAAAGATAGACGCTGTATTCCTGCGCGATGATCAGGGGGCCGGGAAAGCTGCCGTACTCCTCAGTTTTGTCCGGCAGATGAAATCCGTGCCATGCCCCCCGGTCAATATAAACGGCCGGGATCTCTAAATTGCGCCATTTATCTCTCGGCTCGATGCCGCTGACACTTCCGGCATAGGGCAGCAGGTTTCTGAAATCAGAGACCGGCTCAGCGGCAATCGCCGAAAAACTCGTTATAAAAGCAATCAGTAGGATAAACCGGCGCATAGTTATTTTTATCAGATAAAGTGTCCGCTAAAGTCTGCCGTCTTTATAAGCGAAAAACAAGCGCAAAAAAAACCGGCGCGCGGGCTGTTTTTTAACTCTGACTCGTAAAATTTTGTCCGCGTGACTAAGTAACTGAGCCGCTAAGGCACGCCATTTAAGTAATTCGCCACACCGTCAAGGAACATCTGTACCGACAGCATGACCAGCACCATACCCATCAGGCGCTCAACGGCGGTTAAGCCTTTCTCACCTAAAATCCGGGTAAACAGCGAGTTAAACATTAATATCACCGCGCTGGCGACCCAGGCAATAATCAACGCGGTAGTCCAGTCGGTCATTCTTGAGCTGTCGGTATGCGCCAGTAAAATCAGCGCCGCCAGAATCGAGGGCCCGGCCATCAGCGGAATCGCCATCGGTACGATAAACGGCTCTTCACCCGCCGCTAAACCGGCCATGCCGCCGGGCTGAGGGAAGATCATTTTGATGGCGATCAAAAACAGAATAATACCGCCGGCGATACTGACGGACTCAGAACGTAAATTTAAGAATGACAGAATAGATTCACCGGCATACAAAAACAGCAGCATAATGATCAGCGCGAAAATTAATTCCCTTAACAGAACCTTACGACGTTTGGCGGGATCGATATGTCGCAATATGGAGGCGAAAATCGGCAGATTACCTAACGGATCCATGATCAAAAACAGCATTACGGACGCAGAAAATATATCCATCGTTTGATGAGTCCCGGCAAATTTCTCTAAATTAACAATAATTGCTCAGTATATCTGTTTTAAGGCTCAAACAAGGAAATTATTTCAAATATTACCTTTTGTCATCATTATCTTACTTATTCTTAACATTTAATGTCTGATGTTCTCATATCAACATCACCGTTCGTGATATTAACTCTCAACAAGGCTATAATGAACGGCTTATTCTAATTTGACGTAAAAACCATGCTTTATCTCATCGCCAGTCTTATCGCGTTACTCGCGGGGCCTTTATCCTATCGGTATCTGACTTCAGATCACGGTTTACAAAAAGGCTTGGACGGTTTCATTTTTGTGTCTCTGGGCGGACTGGTTCTTATCCACATTCTGCCGGAACTTCTGGAGCGCGGCGGCTGGTTGTCTTTGCTGTTTGTCGTTACCGGCGTCTGGGGTCCGGCCGCGAGCGAAAGGCTGTTTCATCGTTATTCTGACGTCACCCGTAAGGTCACGGTCTGTTTAGGCGTTTTTGGTTTACTCCTGCATACGGTCACGGACGGGGGCGCACTCGTGCTCGCCGCTCATCCGGACAACTCGGATCTGCTGGCCCTGGGCGTCATTTTACACCGTTTGCCCGTCGGCATCGCCGTCTGGTGGTTATTAAAGCCTCAGATCGGCAGCCGCAACGCCGCCGTCGTGCTTGCTGTTATGATGCTGAGCACGGCTGCCGGTTACATGACGGGGCAGCACTGGCTCAGCGTAGGTGTTGATAATACCGTTTATTTACAAGCCTTTGTTACGGGTTCGATTTTGCATGTCGTATTGCATCAGTCCCATATCAAGGGGGCGCAAGATAAACAGGGAGAAGATAAACAGGGAAAGTATGAATACCAGGCCGCGATAGGCAGTATTTTAGGTATCGTCCTGCTGATCCTGTTATTATCAGCGGATCAGCACAGCAGCCATTTTCATGACCCGCGGGATCACCAGTTACACCTTTTCTGGCGGTGGCTGGTGTCCGTCTCGCCGGCGGTTTTGCTGTGCTTATCCGCCGCCGCACTCAGGTATGGCCTCAACATTAAACCGGATGTATCCTCAGACCCGCTCGGCTGGTTACAGAAAATCGCCGGACCGGAAATGTGGTTATTCAGCTTCCTGGTTCTGGGCCCGGAGTTTTTTTATATCCATTTTCTGATCTCGGTATCAGTCATCGCGGCACTCACGCTGACCGGAGAAAAACCCCGGTTAAGCCTGCCGCGCGATTCTGAGTCTTCATGGCATTTTGCCTTTGCCGGATTAATCGACCGAAGCGCTCCGTTTACGGTGTTTTTTGTATTATTACTTTATCTCGCCGGTGAGCCGGGCGGACTCTTTTCTCATCCGTTTACGCAACTCGCTTTACTGGCCGCGGCGTTCCTGCGCTTAAAGTTAAACTGCTTCAGCGCCGCCTTTATCGCCGCCTGCCTTTACTTTCAGCAATGGCATATCACTTCCGTTGTCTTTACCTTAACCGCCGCGCCTTTGTTGTCCGCCGCTCAGCTGCGGCAATTCAGCCTCGTCTCAGCCGCGGCGGTTACGGCGGTGTTAGTTTCCGGATTAGTGATTATCAAAGATATTGATTTGGGTGTTGTCAGATCCGTTGAATTCAGTTATGTCATTGAATATGTCTCGGCTTTGGTTATCAGTGTGTTATTCGGCGCAAGCTTGCTCAGACTCGGGCCAAGGAAGTTTATCGGTCAGCCGCCGGGCTTTAAAAAGCAAGCCCGCCGCCATCAGGGTTAATTTTAGGGTAAAATGCGGCAACAAGCGTCTCACCGGGACTCGGTATGTTTATCTCTCTCATCACCTGGCTGTTTCATCAGACGGGCTGGCGGCTTAAAGGCGAGCTTCCCGGACTTGATAAATATATTCTGATCGCCGCTCCCCATACCAGTAACTGGGATTTTGTTATCGCGCTGACGGCGAAATATATTGTCAGGGAAAAAATCAATTATTTAGGCAAGCATAAGTTGTTTTTCCCTCTCTGGGGCTGGTTTTTCCGCGCTACCGGAGGCAGCCCCGTGGACAGAAGTAAGCACAACAACCTTGTTGACGCCGCCGTTGATGAATTTAAGCGCGGAAAAACCTATAAACTGGCTCTGGCGCCGGAAGGCACCCGTTCAAATGTGGGCCGGTGGAAAACCGGCTTTTACCACATCGCCAGGACGGCTGACGTCCCCGTAATCTGCATCGGTCTTGATTTCAAGAATAAACAAGTTGTTATTGATAGGCCAAGGCGGGTAACTGACGACATGGCGTATGATATGAATCAAATTCTGGACTTTTTCCGCGGGATAGAAGGGAAATATCCGAAGAATATTCCCTCGTTTACGGAATAAACACCATTAATGCTCTAACAAGTATTGCACGATGCGTTTTGATGCTTTTCCATCTGTAACGCCGACATGATCAGCGGTGTATTGACGGCGATTTAACTCATAATCTTCGGGGTATTTCATTTGATGTTCAAGTGGTTGAATTAATCTTTTGACTTTACGACTTGAATTCGCTCAGTTGTTGAAATGGAGGGGGTTCTTGGCAGATAAATCACTTCACAAATACTTTTCAAATGATCAAATTTTCCATCCCAGTCATCTCCCATAACTAAACAGTCAGCTTGATACCTTTTGATATAATCTGCTTTCAGCTCCAAAGATTCCTCAATAAAAACATGATCAACGCATCTTAATGCAGCAACAATATGTAAACGTTCTGCTTCACCACAAACCGGATAACGTTTTTTCTTAGTAAAATTCAGTTGATCTGATGATATCCCAACGGTTAAATGAGATCCCAAAGCTTTAGCCCTTTCGATAATGTTCAAGTGTCCGATATGGAAGATATCGAAAGTCCCAAAAGTAATTATTCTCATTTTTATTCGACCAAATAATGCGCAATTCTGCTTGCAGATTTTCCGTCGACCACACCAGCAAGCTCTAAAGTATATGTCGCTCTTTTATTTTCATAAGATTCAGGCATAGAAATTTGACTGTCCACAACACTTTTAAGCTCTCGGTAGCTTTTTGCATGCGCGGCAATATCAGCATATCGATACAAATCTTGATCCATTCTTTTTTTAAAGCGATAACTAAATATACCTCGGTAAGCCCAACGAAGCTTATAAAAATCACACCAAACCACAGGTTTATTCAAAGCCGTAAATTCAAATATTGCCGAAGAGGCATCACTAATTAATACATCAGCAATTTGCATGAATGGATTTAAATTAATTTCTCCTATTGGAGCAAGATAAACATTTTCAAACTGTGACCAAAAGTCCAAAAGGCGCTTGTGCTTTTTATAATTAGGTTTAATCAAAGAAAAGTAATGTGGCTTGATTATCACATTGTATTCCTTGAATTCTTCTGGCCAACGTTTATCCATTTTTTCGATACTACTAGGATAAAAAGTCGGTGCGTAAAGCAATGTTTTTTTTGATGAGTTGAGTCCGATATCTTCTAAATCAATAGCTTTTAGTGTGCCGTTGATAATGGGGTCTAACTTCGCATATCCGGTATCGATAAATGTTTTCTCAGGGAAACGCTGCTTAAGTCGTTTAAGTCGATATTGCCCCTCAACGAATCGAACATCAAAATCAGACTCTGACACGTCATAATAGCAGGACTTTGGGCCGATTCCATGCTGCATTAATGCCGTCTTGCAACCTCGTTTTCTTAGTTGTTCTAATTCAGCAAATGCATTACCAAAAATGACCCAATTAGGTTGTTCTTCCTTATATAATTTAATCGCCTGTTCTTTATTGTCTACCCAAATTACAGTTAACTGAAGCGCCTCAACAATAGAATGCAGCGAGGCTTGAAGGTCTTTGCTTTTGTATATAACAAACACAACATCCTCGCCTGCTTCAAGTAATTGCTTACTTACTGGTAGATACTGTGGTAAGTAGTAAGGGTGTAAAACGTCAAAGTAAATCAATTTGAAATCTCACATTAACAACTAAAGAAAAGAACTGTCCTAAACATGTCCAGCTAAAATATCAAAGACAAACTCATCTGCCAAAAATCGTCGTCCACCATAGTCTTACCCATATAGGCACCGGCAGAAAAAGTGTATTGTTTTATCGGAAATAAATATTCTGCTTGTAAGCTCCATCCGGAGGAGTATTTATCTTTGGCACGACTTTTAGGCGCTATTAACCTCAATGTTGTATTTAACCGGTGACGACTATCAAAACGGTAACCCACCTGAATCGAGTGCGAAAATTGGTCTAAAGCGGTACCATTCTCTCTTTGTGTCTGCATCGCCCAGTGTCCAATAACGACACCGTCATTGGTATAACCGTCTTTGTATAAATGGTGTGCGTACCAGGCGTCCTCAAAAAGCGTCGTCTCATAATTAAAAGACAGAGTGTCATTCAAAAGAAGAGGGAAATAAACCCCCAGCGAGTAGGCCAAATTGCCAAGCTGGTAATTATTATGATTTGCCGTATCTTCCGCGGCAATCTCTGCTGAAACAGAAAACGGAATACCGGTGTTAAAATTAACTTTACTCGTCAGCGAGGCTAATTGATTCCCGGCTTCCTCATCCGCACTTAATTCTGAACCGGTATTATCAAGGCCGGCGGGATCAAAAAACGCTTTAAGTACGTCTTTGAACCCTGTTGCACGTTCTCCGCCGCCGAACTGCATAGTACGATTTAAGCCCAGCATCCAACCATCGACAGGTTCAAAGCTGAAGTGGAAACCCGCTAAAAATGGTTTTTTGCGTTCACTGTACCGGCTCTGGTAGCGAACTGGCTGCCTGTCCATTTGCGCTAAAAACAGCTCATAGTTAAAGTCTCTGCCCCAGAACTCTATCGGCAGGTTATTACTGAGCGTAACCGATGGCATAGTCTGAGCGTTATTGCTGATTAACTGGCTTTGATCTTGAAACGGCGAAAACCAGTGCTCACGATAACCGATATCTAACTGCGCCCAAGAGCTACCAACTGAAATGGTAGAGCCGGTCCACTGCTGATGTTGCTGACTTAAATCAGCTCCGGCATATAAACCCAGCCAGTCCTGAAATTGCAGTTGATACTGAAAGTCAACACTGTAATGATTGTCAGATGAAACGCCATTTTGGTTAGGTAAAATCTGTTCCGTCTCTCCGCCCTGACTAAGGCTTAACTTAGCCCGGGTAAGAGAAATACTTTTTTTATACGGCAACAGCTGACGGTTAAGCCTATGATACAATTCAGGGCGCTCATACCGGATCTTATTTAATGCCTGAAATATCACGGCTAAATTGTAAGGCTTAGTCAGCTTGGGGATGTCGGCGATAACCGCCAGGGTTTCGATATCATTATCTAACGTCGCATCAGAATTAACCGGTAAATACGGGCTGACGCCTTTTGCGTAAACGCCAAAACAACTTAAACCGATGACCAGTGCCATGAGTGACTTTTTCATTTCATTCCCTAAAAATAACGCTGAATCGCTGAATCAAGCCGCATCTTAACATCTTCAACGCTGATTTTGGCCATTAACTTACCGCCTTTTGCTCTTGTGCCCCAGGCAATGTCACCCTCAACCTGAGCTTTAATCACTTCATCATAAACGCTGACCACATGATCAAGACTGTTATACGGCCCCGTACGGCCAGGGTTTGAATGCGCGTATAAACCGACCACGGGCGTGCCCTGGGTGGTGGCCATGTGAGCCGGCCCGGTATCCGGCGCCAGCAGTAAATCCGCTTGTTTTAAAATCGCTAACAGCTGTAATAAGCTGCTTTTACCGACTAAGTTGGTCAATCGATGTTTGGCTTTATTTACAATGCTGTGAGCAAGATTTCTTTCAATCTGAGCGGGCCCGCCGCAGAGCAACACCTGACAGCCCCGCTGCGCCATATAATCCGCGACCTGCGCGTAACGCTCCGGCCGCCAGTTACGCTCCGCTTTACTGGCGGCGGCGCAAATCACGAACACCCTGTCACGGGTAAGCTGTGCCTTCGCCCATTCAAGATCCGCCGGCGGGATCGGAATATCCCAGCGCGGCTTAATGTCCTCGACCCCGACCGTTTCGGCGAACCCCATAAAGCCGTCAAGCACATGGGGCTGACGCTGCGGCTTAATTTTATGGTTAGTAAACAGCCACTGCCCTTCTCTGGCTCTGGCTTTATCAAAACCGACTTTAATATCCGCTTTGATCATCATCGAGGCAATGCTGGCTCTTAACGCGACCTGCATATGCAGCAATACGTCAAAGCGCTGAGCCGCCAGAGTGTTTTTTAAATCCCGGAAGTTCCGCCAGCCCTGAGACTTATCAAAAATCACGAATTGAATATCCGCTAAATGCTTAACCAGCTGATATTCAACTTTACCGATAATCCAGGTGATTTCCAGCCGCGGATACCGCTTCTGAACGGCCTGCACCGCGGCGACGGCATGGCAGACATCACCGATGGCCGACAGCCTGAGAACACACAGTGAACGTTTTGTCGATAAGTCTAATTTCATGCTTTTTCCGGCAAAATAACGCAAGGCGTCGATTTTAATGTAGAATGCCCCGCAGTGTCACCAACAAACCCGAAATAATGCAGTTTACCACGAAGAAAAACATCACCGTCGCTTGTTCCAGCCCTGCCCATAACTCGTTAACGGCAGAACATTTTTCCGCCGATTACTGGCGGCGCAACCATCAGCTGGCGGGTACGTCCCGCGGACGCCGGACGACCTGGTTTGTGAGACGGGACGCTAAGCCGTGGGTGTTACGTCATTACTGGCGCGGCGGTTTAATGGCGAAACTGAGTGCTGACTGGTATTTTTTCTCGGGTATTCATTACACCAGACCCGTCGCCGAATTACGTCTGCTTGAGGAAATGTATCAGCTCGGGCTTCCGGTACCTAAACCGATCGCGGCTAAAGTCGAGAAAGTCGGTTTATGGTGGTACCGCGGCGACATTCTGACGGAGCAGATCGAAGACGCGAAAGATTTACACGCGCTGTTATCAGAAACAAAGATGCAAGCATGGTTATGGCGGCGGCTCGGCGAGCAGATTGCCCGCTTCCATAATCTGGGTGTCTGTCACGCCGATCTCAATATCAGGAATATTCTGCTCGCTGACGGGCGGTTCCATTTAATCGACTTTGACCGGGGCGAGATCAGAACGCCGAAAAAATACTGGCAACGCGCCAACATCAGCCGTTTACGCCGTTCGTTTGATAAAGAGCGGGCAAAGCTTGCCGCGCTCAATTTCAGTGAGGATAACTGGCGGGATTTTCTTCAGGGTTATCAGACGGCGGTTAAGTGAACTGAAGTGACTCCGGAGCCGGCGCTTAAAGCGCCTTAAATAACGCGAACTGTCTGTCCGCGGCGCCTTTATTGTCGCTGACAATAGTTTTAGCCCGTTGCTGACGACGTTTTAACTCAGTCACGTCATCAAAACTCCCGCTCAGCACCCCGGCTAACGAAACACCGCCGGCGCACTCGGCCATCGCCCCGCCCTCAGTCAGTAACTGACAGATGTCAGTGAAATTATAACGTGACGGCCCCATGACCAGCCCGAGTCCCGCCGCCGCGGCCTCTAAAGGATTTTGTCCTCCGTGCCCGATCAACGAGCCTCCGATAAAGGCCTGATCGGCGGCGGCGCAAAACATAACTAACTCGCCCGTGGTGTCACCGAGCAGCACCTGGGTTTTCGCGCTTACCGTCTCATTCAGGCTGCGGCGGCTCATCAGCAGCTGACGCTGAGTAATCCGCTTTGCCGCGTCGGAAAATTTTTCCGGATGTCTCGGAACCAGTATCAATAAGGCGTCGGCGTGGCGGCGCAGCAACAACCGGTGCGCCTCTATAATGGCGTCGAATTCACCGGGGTGAGCACTGGCGGCAATCCAGACGGGGGCGCGCTGCTTGTTCCAGTCTTTTCTCAGGCTCCGACCTTGTTTAAGTAACTCATCTTTAATCGAAATATCAAACTTTAAGCTCCCGGTAACCCGGATATTGTTTTCGGGTAAACCCAGTGAGATAAATCGTCGCCGCTCAGCGAGCGTTTGAACGGCGACACAGTCAAGCGCGTTCATGATACCCGATGTTAACGCCGGCCATTTGCGATACTTGTTCGCTGATTTTTCTGACAAACGGGCGTTCGCCAGCATAATTTTCACGTGAGATTTCTGAGCGAAATGCAATAAATTCGGCCAGAGCTCGGTCTCCAGAATGACGATTTTTTCCGGTTGCAGCCGGCGCAGAAAACGCCTGACACAAAATGCGATATCAACGGGAAGATAGGTGTGCTGGACTTGATTACCGAAAGCTTTAACAACGGCGGCCGAGCCTGTCGGGCTGGTGGTGGTCACGGTAAGCTTGATATCAGGTTCTGACGCCAGTATCTTGCGGATTAACGGCAGTGCCGCGACGGTTTCCCCCATCGAGGCGGTATGGATCAGCACATCGGTTTGGCGTAATGCCGTCAGTCCGAAACGCTCGCGCCAGCGTCCCCGGTAATCCGGGCTTTTGACCGCGCGAATGAGCAGGTAAATAACGAGTAAGGGAAAAGCCAGATATAAAAGCACCGAATACCAAAAGCGGTTCATGTAAAAAGCCTGTTTTAGAGTTTTGCGTCAATAATGTGAGCAATGCTAACATACTCGGAAAAAGAGCGTTAACGGACGGCTCTGTTAAGAATAAAATCACCGCCGGAAAGCTGAAAAGTGATTGAGCAGTTTCAACAAGAAATACCATCGGAAAAAATAATGAAAACTCGTGACAAAATAATTCAAGCCAGTATCGAGCTTTTTAACGAGCACGGAGAGAGAACGATCACGACCAACCATATCGCCGCTCATTTAGGGATCAGTCCGGGTAACCTGTATTACCACTTCCGCAACAAAAAGGACATTATTCAAAGTATCTTCAAACAGTATGAGGCGCATTTAGAAACCAGCTTTCAGCCCTACGCTGACGGTAAAACAGACGCCTCCGTGCTCGCGACCTACTTTGACGCGATGTTTTACGCGTTATGGAAATTCCGCTTTTTCTATGCCAACCTGACCGACATTCTGAGTCAGGATGACGTACTCAAAGAGAAATACTTAAAAGTTCAGCAAATGGTCCAGATGCGCGCTTCACGTATTTTTGAGCAGTTAACCGAGGACAAAGTGATAAAACTGAACGCCGAGGATATTCCTCAGCTCGCCGACACCATGAAATTAGTACTGAGCTCCTGGATAAGCTATAAATTAGCCCAGTCAACGGATACCACGGTAACCAAGTCCTGTTTATATGAAGGTGTCCTGCGGGTCATCATGCTGACCAAAGCCTACGCGACTTCCGAGTCTAACGACGCCTTTATTGAATTAGAAAATCACTATCTGCGATTGATGCGTCAGGCCGGTGCTCAGGCCGGTTGCATTTGACGCGTCAGGCTGAATTCTCCGGTTATCAGATTGGTGCATTCAGAGCCGCTTCAGGGGGTTAAGTACCTGACGATAAGTTTTCCGGTATTTCCGGCGTTCGGATTAAGCGCTCCGCAAGGCGCTCTGGCGAATACCGGCGGTATTTCACGCAAGAGTCACGCCGCGGAGCGCTTAAGACGGGCGTCAGAAAAGAAAAAACTTACCGCCGGGTACTTAAAGACACTCTCTTTAGACGCAAATTCATTATTTGCTCACTTTGACTTTCCCATCCGGTTATCTGACGTTAGAATCCGTTTCATTAAACCTAAAAAGCTCAGCCGGATACGAGCGTATAGCGGTTCACTCTTCGGGTGAATTATACTTGCTTGAGCTTTTCAATAAATAAAACGCGTTAAAGCAATTTAACGCGGTTAACCGAGTTTTTCAGGTTAAACAGACGGGGTAATTGACTCCCCCTGAACCAATTACGTTAAAGGAGAGACGCTGTGGCCTCACCATCATTCTACCAGCAAATTAATCAGCGGCTTACTGACATTAAAGCTGAAGGTCTTTACAAAACCGAGCGTGTGATTGTTTCGCCGCAGCAGACGGCTATTCAAGTGAGCGACCGGCAGGTCATTAACTTCTGCGCTAACAACTATCTCGGACTGGCTAACCATCCGGAGCTGATCAAAGCGGCGCGGCAGGGTCTGAACGACCACGGTTTCGGTATGGCTTCAGTGCGCTTTATCTGCGGCACGCAGGATATTCACAAACATCTGGAACAATCGATCAGCGAATTTTTAGGCATGGAGGACACTATTCTTTACTCCTCTTGCTTTGACGCTAACGCCGGGCTGTTTGAAACCTTACTTGACGCCGATGACGCCGTGGTTTCTGACGCGCTGAACCACGCGTCAATCATCGACGGCGTAAGACTCTGTAAAGCGAGGCGTTTCCGTTATGCCAACAACAACATGGCCGATCTGGAACAACAACTGATTGCCGCCAGAGAAGCCGGCGCGCGCCATATTCTGATTGCCACTGACGGCGTGTTCTCCATGGACGGCGTTATCGCTGATTTAAAAGGCGTTTGTGATTTAGCGGATAAGTACGGCGCTTTAGTGATGGTGGATGATTCTCACGCCGTGGGTTTTGTCGGCAAAGACGGCCGCGGCACTCATGAGCACTGTGACGTGATGAACCGCGTTGATATCATCACCGGCACGCTCGGCAAAGCGCTGGGCGGCGCGTCCGGCGGGTTCACATCGGCTAAAAAACCGGTCATTGACTGGCTGCGCCAGCGTTCCCGTCCTTATCTGTTCTCAAATTCATTAGCCCCCTCGATTGTCAGCGCTTCAATCAAAGCGCTGGAGATGCTTAAAGAAGGCGCGTGCTTACGTGAGCAAGTTAAAGCCAATGCCGCCTACTTCCGTGAAAAAATGACCGCGGCGGGCTTCACGCTGGCCGGCGCGGATCACCCTATTGTTCCTGTCATGATAGGTGACGCCAGACTGGCCGGCGATTTTGCTGACAGGCTGCTCAAAGAGCACATTTACGTCATCGGCTTCTCGTTTCCGGTTGTACCTAAAGGTCAGGCTCGCATTCGTACCCAGATGTCCGCGGCTCACACTCGTGATCAATTAGACAAAGCCATTGCAGCCTTTACCCGTATCGCTGAAGAAATGGGCATTATCGCTTAAATTTGAATATGACGCCGGCTTTTGCCGGCGTCAGCCGCCAGAGATCATAAATTTTTCCCGCTACAGCGCGGGATCATCAGGATTTATTAATGAAAGCGCTCAGTAAATTAAAGCCTCAAGCCGGCATTTGGATGATCGATGCCCCGAACCCGGAAATGGGTTATAACGATATTCTTATAAAAATAAAAAAGACCGCCATCTGCGGAACTGATATTCATATTTACAACTGGGACGACTGGTCACAGGCGACGATACCGGTTCCTATGATTGTCGGTCACGAATACTTAGGTGAGGTCGTCGCGGTCGGCGGGGGCGTAAAAGGCTTCGCGCCCGGTGACCGCGTATCGGGTGAGGGTCATTTAGTCTGCGGCCATTGCCGTAACTGCCGCGGCGGTCGCACTCACCTGTGCCGCAATACCTCCGGTGTCGGTGTTAACCGTGAGGGAGCTTTCGCCGAGTATCTGGCTATCCCGGCGTTTAACGCCTTCAGAATTCCGGATGACGTGAGTGATGAGCTGGCCTCGATTTTTGACCCGTTCGGCAACGCGGTTCATACCGCGCTTTCTTTTGATTTAGTCGGTGAGGACGTGCTGATTACGGGTGCGGGCCCCATCGGAATTATGGCCGCCGCGGTATGTAAACACGCGGGAGCGCGTTATGTGGTCATTACCGATGTCAATGAATACCGCTTAGAACTTGCCGTGAAAATGGGCGCGACCCGAGCGGTGAATGTGGCTGAGGAAAGCTTATCCGACGTCATGCGGACGCTCGGGATGAGTGAGGGTTTTGATGTCGGCTTAGAAATGTCCGGCGTACCGTCGGCGTTCAGCTCAATGCTGAACGCCATGAATCACGGCGGAAAAATCGCCATGCTGGGTATTCCGCCGGAAGATATGGGCATCGACTGGAGCAAGGTGATTTTTAAGGGGCTGACGATTAAGGGGATCTACGGCCGTGAAATGTTTGAGACATGGTACAAGATGGCCAGCTTAATTCAGTCCGGTTTAGATATTTCACCCGTCATCACTCACAGCTACCCCGTCGATGACTTCCAGAAAGGCTTTGACGTCATGCGTTCAGGTCTGTCAGGTAAAGTGATTTTGAACTGGGATTAACTTAAGATCCGCTTTCAAGGCGGAAAAAGCGGTTGGCGGCGTTCTTAAACGCGGATAAAATTACCGGCATAAAAAACCGTCGTTACTTCGTTTGCCGGCACCGGGGTCTGAAGGGCGGTCAGTAGTTTTTCCGCCGGCTGTCAGACATAACGCCGCCGGCGGTAATTTTAGCCGGTATAGGGGGGCAGGCGCTGACTGAATGAATCCGCGCGCCTGTTTTTATTATTAAACATTAAGCGGTTATTACCCTAAGCGTCCGGCCGCTTTTTCAGGTTCAGGCTAACGGCCGTCGCGGCCATCAAGGGTACGGGTATGTCACAGGTCAAACACCTTAACGTCGAGCAATTAAAGACATTAACAACTCATCAGCGGCTGCAAATTGTCGATATCCGTGATCCGCGAAGCTTCGCCGCCGGTCATATCGAACAGTCACAGCATTTAACCGATGACAATATCGCTGATTTTGTGCGAGACGCCGATTTAGACATGCCTACGGTGGTGGTTTGCTATCACGGTATCAGCTCGGTTTCGGCCGCGGAATATCTGATCGGTCAGGGCTTTGAGGATGTGTACAGTCTGGACGGCGGTTTTCACGCCTGGCGGCGGAGTTAAGTTCGTTTAAGCAGTCTAAAGCGGTCAACTGAGTTTTTCAGGATTATCTGAAAGGTCACCGCGCCGAGCCCTCGTCATCGCCCTGCGATGCGGCGTCATCGGTTAACTCGCTTTCTTTTTCGCTTTCCTTACTCTCCTCGTCTTCCTCAGCTTCCTCATCTTCATCATAATCCAGTTCCATCACAAAACGCAGCAGCTCAGCGACAGGCTCAAACAACGCTTCGGGGATAAAGTCACCGGTATCGACTTCGGCGTATAAGCTCCGGGCTAACGGCACGTTTTCAACAACAGGGATCCGGTTGCGCTCGGCGATGGACACAATGTGCAGCGCCATATGATCCTTGGCTTTTTCCAGTACCTTAGGGATCGGCGCCTGCTGCGCGTCATAATACAGGCACACCGCGATATGATTCGGGTTACGCACCACCGCGCTGGATTTCTTAACATTCGACGCCAGACTGCCGGAGGCAATCTCACGGGCGGTTTCGCGACGTTTTTGTTTGATTTCAGGATTACCCTCAGTATCTTTGGCTTCCTGCTTGGTTTCCTGTTTTGTCATTTTAAGCTCTTCCATGGTCTTATGCCGCTGGAAAGCGTAATCCACCGAGCCGAACAGTAAATAACAGCCGACAAAGCAGCCCCACAACCACAGAATCATGGTCATCATGACCTTCAGACCGCACTGTTCATCGCATATGGGCAGATACTGAAATGAGTTGGCGTATTTCGCCAGAATGTAATAAAACACGATACTAAGGACGAGCACTTTTAAAATATTTTTTGCCAGCTCGAATACACTCTTCAGCGAGAACAGCTGTTTAACATTATTGACGACATTGAGCTTGTCAAACTTAGGCTGAGCCGCCTCGGTCGCCCACATAGGGCCGGTTTGCACCATGTTACCCAAAATAATCACAAAGGCTAAAAACAGCCCCAGCCCGCCGATATATTTGATAAACAGCTCGGTAAAAGCTTCGAAGACAATTTGCGAGGCATTGATGAGATCAAGGTTAGAGACCCGGATGGCCAGATCAATAAGCTCAATACAGGCCGCCATAAAGTCATGACCCTGCGCCAGGAAAAACACCAGAATAGCGGCCATCTCGGCTCCCGTGACAATTTCGTCACTTTTAACCACCTGACCTTTATTCCGGGCTTCACGAAGACGTTTCTCCGTGGGTTTTTCGGTTTTTTCTCCACCGGCTTCAGCCATAACACCTCACCTTAGTTACCGCCTAACAAGCGGTACAGCAGCATGAAGTGGCTTTCAGCGTTATTAGAACGCTCAAGGTAATCATGGAAGGCGAAATCTAAACTGTAGATCATCACCACTATCACCAGTACACTTTTAACCGGCATTGAGATAAAGAATACGTTAAGTTGCTGCGCCGAGCGGTTTACCAGACCAAAAGCGACGTCGGTGAGCAGCATGATCACCATTCCCGGCATCGAGAACCCCATAAACAAGGCGTTCATGAGACGCCACTCGCGATTTATGAAGTCGATCAGCGGCTGATTATTCACTAAAGCTAAACTGCTGCCGGGAGGCAGATGCACATAAGACTCGTACATGGCGGACAACAAAAAGTTCAATCCGCCGGTCGCTAAAAACAACACGCTCAGCACCTGCGCGAATAAAACACCGTAAACGGAGGATTCAAAGCCGAAAAGCGGATTCAGAACGCTGGAAAGCGACGAGCCGCGCATGGTATCAATCAGAAAGCCCGACATATCGATGGCCCAGAACGGCACCGCGGCGCAAAACCCTAACGTCAGGCCGATGGCGAACTCGCGCAAATAAAGCCCTATAAGTTCAAGGTATGAAGCGTCAATTAAATATTGATCCATATGCATCAGGCCGGGCACGGCGGGAATCGCGAATAACATGATAAAGCCGTTTCGCACCATGGATACGCTTAAAGAGCCGCTTTTAAACAAAGGCAGGAGTAACATCACCCCGAGCGGACGCATCATAGCGAGGGAAAACACCGGCAGATATTCAACGAGCGCTTTATAAAATACCGTGTCCAATGTCAGCCTCCGACACGGCTGATTAAATTAAAAGTTTCATTGGCAAAATTGAGCATGGCCACCCCCATCCAGTCGTAAGTTAAGGCCATGACGATACTGACACCCACCAGCTTAATCAGAAACTGCAGGGTCTGATCCTGGATCTGAGTCAGCGCCTGGATCAAACTCACCAGAATACCGAGAATTGACGCCACCAGAACCGTAGGCATCGACAATAATAAGGTGATCCACAATAACTCAGACGTCAGGTGTATTAAGTCACTTTGATTCATGAGTACGACAACATTAATTGTGCAATGAGTTTCTCCCAGCCGCCCATCATAATAAAGATCAGAATCTTAAAGGGCAGCGCGATCGTCATTGGTGATACCATCATCATCCCCATTGCCAGAAGGATGTTAGAAACGATGATATCGATGGCTACAAACGGCAAATAAAGTAATAAACCAATCTTAAACGCCTCGATCAGCTGGCTCATGGTGAACGCGGGAATGAGCACGATTAAGGAGTCTTTCGATAAGTTCTCATGGTATTCATCCGGCCACAATCTGTGACCTATTTTGGCGAAATAATTAAGCTGGGTGTTATGACTGTGCTTTTTTAAAAATTGCCGGTAAGGCGCTCCCGCTTGCTTATTGAGTTTCTCTAAAATCTGCGGTGAATCCAGAGAAATAGGATCTTTCTGAATATTATCATAAATATCCTGTCCGACAGGCGCCATGATGAACATCGTCAGAATTAAAGACAGCCCGTATATCGCCATATTGGGCGGAATTTGCTGCACGCCCAGCGCCGTTCTTAACATTGACAGCACAATCGATATTTTCAGAAACGACGTGCCCATTATCGCGAACAGCGGCAACAGGGATAACGCGAACAGAACAATAATTAAATGAACTGGATGATCAAGTAAGTTCATAGAACTTCCTGTGTTTTTTTATCAGCATAGCGCTTAACAAGGCGGCGGCTCCATCAGGTAAACACCTGAACCGCATGCAATTTACCGATACCGGTCTCACGGTAAATCCGGCGGCTCAATAGTGCGTTCAACAAAGTCTTCTTTCAAGAATAGACCCAGATCGAATTTTCAGCCATTGATTGAGTGTCCGCGTTTTTGCTGAATCCTGACTGACGACACCCCGGTTACAGAGATGAGGTGACATTATCCTGAAAAAACTCAGTTGACCGCTTTAGGGAACTGTCCCAAAATAACTTCCCTGTTTTGCTGTCGTTTATTTTTGGCTTATACGAGGCTCAGAAAGCGAGGCGTAGTCATTACCAACATACAAAACTGTCGATACTTCGTTTCTGTATAAGCTGTCGGCAACGCCGTAACGCTGGGTTACGCTTAACATTGCCGCTCTCTGCGTTACTCATCATTCATTTAGAATGACAAAACTTCATTCTTCGTGCCTTGATATCGGCAATTTTAAGCAGTAACAAATCGGGAAGTTATTTCGGGACAGTTCCTTCTATGAGTCATTAAATTTATCTCATTCAATTTTCCTGTGCTTAAAAAGTGCCGCTCAGGTTTGGGTCTTGTCACCTTAATCGGTAACCGCCTTCTATCCGTTCCGGCTTAAGTCGGCAACCTTAAACTGCATGCACAAGTCACCGCAACGAAGAAACGGGCGTTCTGCCCTGAGCCCGGAGGGTGATTCGTAAAGCGGCCATCCGGCGGCGTTAGATTTGATTGACGTAGAATAGCTAGTCGGTCATGAAAAACATCTAACATTCTGATCGCTAATAAAATATAGCTATTTAATGCATTCAATTTCGACCAGAAATGATATAGTTAACCTATGGTTTCTGGTCGTTTTGGGTGCTAAAAATGCTCAAAGAAAGCCCGTCAAATTTACCTCATGCCAGTCTGTTTAATATCACAGACCAACTTCTGCAAACTCACCCTTTACTCATTTTAGCTAATGCCTTTGATTGGCGAGCGTTGGAAGAAGAGTTCAAGCCGTTATACAAAAAATTAGGTCGTAAAGCTAAGCCAATTAGGTTGATGTGCGGTTTGCTAATACTCAAGCAGCTCTACAAACTCAGCGATGAAGCCTTGGTCGATGAGTGGCTGATGAACGTGTATTTTCAAGTGTTTTGTGGTGAGACAGAGTTTCAAACAGCACGCCCTTGTGATGCCAGTGAACTCAGTGTTTTTCGTAAGCGCATCGGTGAAAAAGGCTGTGAAAAAATCTTTGCATTATCTGTGGCTTTACACGGTGACAAAGCCGAAGATGACACCGTGTACGTTGATACAACCGTCCAAGAAAAAGCCATTACTTATCCGACAGATAGCAAACTTGCCATCAAGGTGGTTAACCGACTCAATAAACTTGCCAAAGTATTTGGGATCAAACAAAGGCGTACTTATGTCAAAGAAGTCAAACAGCTACGCATTGACTGTCGAAGCTTTAGACATGCCAAAAATCGAAGCAAAGCCAGAAGAGCGTTAAAAAGGTTACGTGTTATCGCAGGTAAGCTTTTAAGGGAGCTACAACGCAAACTTCCACAAGATGTCCTTGATTTACAAAAAGAGAATTTTACTAATTATGAAAAAGCCATTACACAGCAACGTAAAGATAAAAATAAGATTTACAGTCTTCATGAACCCGATGTTTACTGCGTAGGGAAAGGCAAAGACCATAAGCCATACGAGTATGGTAAAAAGGCTTCTGTCGTGCTCACAGAGCAGAGTCAATTAATCATCGGTGTCGCCAGTCATGACAAACATGAACACGACTCAAAATTGCTTAAGCCTGCACTTGACCATGCCCATAAACACCGAAAGAGTAAAATCACTACAGCCGTTGTAGATAAAGGCTATAAAGGGTGTAAGCAGTATGTTGACCAAGAAGTTGTTATCCCTAGCCGGCCATTAAAACGGGACTCGCAAGCAAAGAGAAAACGCAAAAGTGAACTCTGTAAAAAACGGGCAACAATTGAACCAGTAATCGGGCATTTGAAGAGTGATTTTAGGCTGTGTAAGAACTGGTTAAAGGGCAGTGTTGGCGACTCAATAAACCTTCTAATGGCTGCGTGTGCCTGGAACTTGAGAAAGTGGTTAGCCATTTTCTTTTTGCTCGAAAAAGATGGTGAGTTTTGACTATTTTGTAGTGAAATTGATGCGAAATATAAGAAATGTTGCTTTTGGGTACGGTTCTGAATTTTGCGTAAATCAGATGCCGTACATTTTAAATCTTGAAGTTATGTTTTTCAGTACCGACTAGCTACGCCCGCACAAATCTGCCTTGCATATGGCCGCTTTACGAACCACTGAAAACATCAGATGCAACCGGACGGAGTACTAGGAGGCCGCGAAGTCCCGCGCAAAGCGTTCAACCTGATCCCAGTCGGTAAACTCAAAACACCCGCCGGTATCGGTCGGGCCTTTGGTCAGCCACATGATAAAGCGGATCATGGTCTTATCGAAAAAGCCGTATCGCGGATAATTAATCCTGCCGGCGAACACCCCCTTGATCTTCGGCTGCCAGGGAGACAAGCGTAAAAACTTCTTCATATAAGGATTGGTCCGCGGGGTGTTTTTGTCCGGTTTTCTCGCCACCACATTGACGGTGAAAAAGCCGTTCTGCTTCTCATTCAGCAGGGTTTGATAGCGCCCGGCGAACTCAAACACCTCAGGCCGGTGCTTACCGTAACGAATACTGGCACCCACTAAGATTTTATCCGCCCGCCTGAGCAGCTCATCATCAATTTCGGCTAAATCCATGACCGCGACGTCAGCCTGCTCAGACATAACCGCGCGCATACGCTCACAGATATCTCTGGTTTGCCCGTCCACGGTTGAATAAAGGACGACGATTTTTTGCATCACTTCACTCCTGCTGATAAAATTTAATTTTTCCAGAATGTCGGCGTAAACAAAACCAATAAGGTAAAGACTTCCAGACGACCGAATAACATGGTGATCAATAGCACCCATTTGGCGCCGTCGCCGACGGCGGCGTAATTCGCGGCCGCCTCACCCAGAGCCGGACCTAAATTGTTTAAACACGCCGCCGTGGCGCTGAACGCCGTAATATCATCCAGCCCTAAAGCCAGTAACGATAACATAGCGATTAAGAAAACCAGAGCATAAGCGGAGAAAAATCCCCATACCGCGTCAACCACTCGGTCCGGTAATACCGTATTACCCATTTTAATGGTGAAAATCGCTCTCGGGTGCACCAGGCGCTTGAGCTCACGGGAGCCCTGCAGAACCAGTAAAATCACTCGTATGACCTTAATACCGCCGGCCGTTGAGCCGCCGCAGCCGCCGATAAAGCTTGAGAAGATTAACAACATAGGCAGGAACAGCGGCCAGCCGTGAAAGCTCTCAGTGCCGAACCCCGCTGTCGTTGAAACCGATACGGCCTGAAATAACGCGTGATCGAGCGTGTCTTCCGCCGAGTCATAAATACCGGAATGGTATAACGTGAGAAAACAAATGGCGGTCAGAAGCACCTGAACCGCTAACAGAACCTTAAATTCCGCGTCTTTCAGGTAAACCTTAAGGTTAAAACCCCGGTTTGAAAAGGCGGCGAAGTGAAGACTGAAGTTAATCGCCGAAATCAACAGGAACACCACACAGATCATATTGACCGCCGGACTTTCAAAATAGCCCATACTGGCGTCATGGGTGGAGAAGCCGCCGACGGCGATGGTTGAAAACGAATGGCAAACGGCATCGAACAGGCTCATACCCGCCGCCCGGTAAGCCCCGGCGCAAGCCAGGGTTAAAAACAGGTAGATAAACCACAACACCTTAGCGGTCTCGGCGATCCTCGGCGTCATCTTACTGTCTTTTACCGGGCCGGGAATTTCGGCGCGGTAAAGCTGCATGCCGCCGATGCCCAGCACCGGAAGAATAGCCACCGCAAGCACGATGATCCCCATACCGCCCAGCCACTGCAGTAAGTGGCGGTAAAATAAAATCGCTTTAGGCAGGTGATCCAGCCCGGTGATAACCGTGGCGCCGGTGGTGGTGAGCGCGGAAAAAGATTCAAAGAAACTGTCGGTCAGGCTGAGATCAGGATTCCCGGCGAAAATAAACGGCAGCGCCCCGGCGGAGCCGAGTACCGTCCAGAATAAAACGACGATCAGAAAACCCTCGCGGGTCCGCAGCTCGGCTCTGTGACGGCGGTTAGGATACCAGAGCGCGAACCCCAGCAATAAGCTCACGACAAAGGCCTGGATAAACGCGATGCCCTCACCGTCTTTATATAATACCGCCACCAGAGCCGGCGGCAGCATAGTTATCGAGAACAGCGCCATCAACAGGCCGGTTATTCTTATAATTGTTCGATATTGCATAGGGGCGAGCGCTACATTCCTTTGAGGTAATCCGGTTTATTATTTCACAAATTTCAGCTGAAGTTGACCTTGAGTTAAGGCCGAAATCGATTGAATCAAATCCTGTTTCCCGGATTCAGGCACCGCGACCGAGAGTTCCACCTGAGCCGCGAAGACTTTATGCTCAGTCAGGCAGTCATATTTTACTAACAGATGCTCGATATCAGGCAGCTGATGATAGTCACAAACCAGGACCGCGCTGTCTCTGAGCCGCTTAATTTTAGTGGTGAGCCGCGGCAGGGCAAGTTTGATACCGGCGGTATAAGCGCGAACCAGACCGCCGACGCCTAATTTAACGCCGCCGAAATAACGAATGACGACCGCGCCGATCTCGCCCACGTCAGCGCCCCGCAGTACCGATAACATCGGACGCCCGGCGCTGCCGGAGGGCTCTCCGTCATCAGTCGAGCCGCATTTAAAACCGTTACCCGGCTCCGCGGCGACATAGGCCCAGCAGTAGTGCCGCGCCCCGGTATACTCGCCTTTGAGGTTTGCGAGCGCTGACTTCAGATCGTTTTCAGATGAACAGGGAAAAAGAACCGTAATAAAACGGCTGTTTTTGATTTGTTCTTCAACGGTAAACGGCTCAGCGATTACACGGTAACTGTCGTTTTTCACTGAGTGTTAATTTAACCCCAGATCACGGGTGATATTTTCAACGCCGTCCGCGTGAATAATCACATTATCCTCGATGCGAATACCGCCGTAAGGGCGCAGTTCATCAACCGTATTCCAGTTAACCGCCCGCTGACGCCGATCCTGTTTAAGCCGGTCAAGCAGAGAGTCAATAATATAAAGCCCGGGTTCAACGGTCAGCACCTGACGCTCGGCGAGAATACGAGTGCAGCGCAGGAATCCGTGCTCCGCCGGCGCGGCGACGTAAGCGCCCCGGTCATCGTGACTGAAGCCCGCGACATCATGCACCTGCAGGCCGAGCATGTGGCCTAATCCGTGCGGGAAGAACGCCGCGGTGACGCCCTGCTCAATCAAACCCTCAGGCGTGCCGACGGCCAGATCAAAGTCCAGCAGCACCTGAGCGATAAGCTGATGGGTTTCGATATGCAGATCAACATAGCTGACTCCGGGCTTCATTTTGGCGATGACGGCTGACTGCAGTTTATCCGTCGCCTCTATGAGCTCGGCGAAGCGGTTTCGCTCACAGCTGTAAGTACGGGTGATATCAGAGGCGTAACCGCCGAAACCGGCGCCGGCATCAATCAAAAATGAGCGGTGTGACGGCGGCTTTCGGTACTCCGGCACCATGTAGTGCAAAATCGCCGCGTTTTCATTGAGCGCGATAATGGTGTTGTACGGCACCTGATTTTCGCCCTGCCCGATCGCCGTCAGGTAGGCTCTCTGAATTTCAACTTCGCTGCCCCGGGCTGAAAACGCCGCTTTAGCGGCTGCGTGTCCTTTCACCGCGATACGGTTAGCCTCGCGGATACACTCAAGCTCGTAGTCGGTTTTAAATGAGCGATGAAAGTGGAGATAATTCAGCACGTTCTCAGGGTTACACCGGGTCACTCCCAGCGCCCGCGCCGTATCCGGATCCTCGCCGATATACGCCCATCGCCCGATGTCCCGCGGCAGCAGTTCAGCCACTTTATCGGTCTGAGTTAACAGCTTTATTTCAAAGTGTTCCGTCCAGAACGTCTGCGGCAGATCCTCAACTTTATGCCAGAAATCAACCGGGCGGTAATAAATCAGTACCGGCTTATTTATACCGTCAGCCACCACCCAGCAGTCAGGGTTATTGATCAGAGGCAACCATGCCTTGAAATGCGGATTCACTTTAAACGGATATTCCATATCATCGAGAAACTGACGATGAAGCTTACCGGCGTGAATCAATAAGCCGGATAAACGCTCACGCTGACAAGCTTGCGCCACACGCTGATTCAGCTGAGTAATGTGCAGGGAATATAACTGATCTAAAGACGCCATATTTGTACCTTTTTAATAATCAACGGGCGCAAGTGTAACATAAGCTCAGGCGCGGCCCGAACAGAATCAGGCCATCCGGGCGCCGGGCTCGGGCGGATACAGCTCTTTTTGTACCCGCAGCGCGATACAGCGGCTACACCGCTCCTCGTCCAGGCCGGCGTCGGAAGCGTCAAGATAAAATATCGCGTGCCCCCAGTAAGACTTGCAGAGTCCGGGTGTGCCTGTTAAATTCTTATGTTCGTCCCCTTCCGCGGCCCGCGCGCTGAACCTTTGCATTACCAGTAACTTTTTATCGTCCAGTTTAAAGGCATAAACTAAGCTGTCAGTCGTTTCATCATCATTCGGGCCGGTTACCATACCCGGGGCTTTAAATGCCTTGACATCGGAATCGGAGTGTTCGGTCAAACTTCCGCTGAGCATCTGGCATGACATCATTTCAAACGCTTTGAGCGCGCCGACATTATCCCGGAAATTAGCGTCCCACCAGTTAATGAATTCTTCGTAACTTTTGAATGACTTACCGTTTACAAAATCAAAATCATTCACCGTTTCAGCCGAAGCCTTTGTTTCGCCGCCGTTCTCATCACTGACTGACTTCTCGGCGGCGACGTCACCGGCGTCAGGCAGCGCGTGATTGATTTCAACTTCAACTACATTCTGCTGACTAACACCGTCCCGCGCCCGCGCTTCATGACATACCTGACCGGTTATATCATAAAGCGTAAGTTCGCTCCTTGCTAAGTCCTGACTTAACACCGGGGAATTGGCACGCAATTTATCCTTACTGTCAGACGGCTCTGTCCGGTTTTGTTCTGACCGGACTTCAGCCTGCCGCTTATGCTTATCTAATAAATTTTCTTTATATTCCTTATCTGCGGCACGCTCGTTCATCGCAAACTCACAAACAGTCACTGAATCCGTGCCGCCGCGTTCAACGGGCCGCAAAGCGACGTTTAACCGGGGCGCCTCTTCCGCGCCGCCGGTTTTAACGGTTACGGCAAGTTTATCTCTGATGTCCCGCTCACCGTCGGCTAATAAGGTCATTAACGCCTCGAGTTTTTCCTGTTCGCTGAAACGCTGAGATTCTGCCGCGCCCGGGTTAAAGCACGCGGGTATTGTGTCATCTTTTAAGGCAACGAGCGCGTAAACGCATTGCTCCCTCATCTCCTTGATTTTGATATTATTGACGGCGTCTTTAAACTCGCTTAACCCGAGCTTAAACCCCAGCTGAATTCCGATCTCCTCACTGTCTTTGTCGTACTCGACCTGCAGGTGCCGTTCATGTTCGTGAGCCTTGTTCCAGCTTGCGAATGCCTCGTTAGCGATCCGGCTTTCGGGGTCAGGCAGCCTCAGCTTTAATACCCAGCTGTCACTCTCTGAATCGTAATATTCAGTAAAATAACCCTTAAATTCAGTTGCGGCCAGATCTTTGAGTTTGTAAAAGCTGCCGGTGATAACCGCTTCATCATCAGAGTGAAGCAGATCCCAGAAATGCCCTTTGATTTCATTTTTGTGCTCTATACTGATTTTTGTATCCTGAAACCGGGCGGGACAGCAAAAATTAATGAAGGCTAACACGCAGTTATCCCAGAAGCTCTTGAGATCCTCCTTGCTTCGCGCATCTCTGATAGCGGAAACGGCTTTATTATCCAGTGAGCAGCCTTGTCCGCCCGCAGAGGAGTAAACACTTAGAAATGACATATAACACCTCCCGGATATCCGGATTGACGTTGCTTACATTGAGCGTCTGACGCGCTGACGACGCGGCATCGCAGGCTCAGGTTAATTTGTCTCAGACGGGTCAGGCGCCGTGTTGTATTCCCGCCCTGACGCCCTCTAATACCTGCTGAGTAATGTTTTCCTGATAAACTAATCTTTTAGACACAATACCGTCATCCAGATATTCTTCATCAACGGCTTGAGCCGTTTCACTGTCGGTTTCAGGAATTTTTTTGAAGATATATTCAACCTTCAGTTCTTCCAGCCTGGCGATGACTTTTTCGGTTAACTCTTTCCCGCTAAACTCTTGCCAGCCGAACTCACCTTTTATTACGGCAATTACCTCTGGGAGTTGGTCTATTGTTGATATCGCCCGGACATACAATTCAATTTTTTGCGCCCTCACCGCATTAACTTCTCTGTTTTCATGTTCAACCTCATCTAAATCACCAGAATATTCTAGACTAAGTAAACTAAACTGTTGTTGAATAGCTTCCTTAAAAAACGTGTTGCTGTCTTGCCAGCCTCTTATCCTGCCACCCTCAATAACCCCGTCTTCGACAAGCTTAAGAACTTGCGCTCTGTTAACCGATGCGGATTTCCAGGTAACCGTCTGTTGGTTACACTCACTTGAAGCTCGAAACATCTCAGGCGATTTGCTCAATTTAGGAAGCCCCGCGCAAGCGGTCCTAGCTTCTCTTCGCAACCACGGCAAATTTTTATAACGGTTAACAGACAGAGTAAACCGGCCGCCGTCGAATTTAACGTCAATACGCTCCCGCTCATCCGGTTTAATTCTCGCCCTGAGCCGGTCCAGAATAGCGAGCTTTTCCCTTAAAGCGGTAACGGCGTCTTTTTGATCATCATGTTCAGCGAAAGCGTCTAACAGCTGGCTCAACTCAGGTTTTAAAGGATCTTCGGTTAATGACAGGTGCCCGCCCTGCGCCGCAGCTGTTATTGGTTCTGATGACACACAAACCGAGTCTGAGGGAACAGCGGCCGGAGCGGTTCGGTTGTGACATCCCGCCGTTGACTGTGCTGACTGAGCAGCGTCCTGGTCTGAGACGCTGTCATGCCCAGAGAATAAATCGGGATGACCGGACTTTATTCGTTCCCATTCGTCTGATGCGATATTTATTGAATAAGAAAATTCATCAGTCGATTCTTGTTCAGGCTCAGAGGCCGCGCCAGCGGCTCGCGCGGCGGCCTCCGCGCCACCGGCTTCTTCACTGTGTTTACGCAGATCAATGATATATGTTAAACGGCCGTTGGCATCGTCATATTTTACGCTGAATCGTTTTTTGTCCCGATCCGCCGCGCACGACTTTAACTCCTTAAACAGTGTTAGCGTTCTCTCAAACGGATTAGGCCTGTCCGATGAGATATCACCAAGCAGTTTCTGCATCAAAACATTCGCCCGTCTTTTATTATTCGGAGCGATAAACTGGATGACTCTTTCGACAAGGCGGCTGATATAACCTTTCTGGCCGCGTTTCAGATTTTTAAGATCTTCAAGATCAAGGTAACCGGGCGCGCTGTCAGAAAAAGTCTGACTCACCACTAGTCTGCGGGAATTAACGGGTAACATTAAAACCTCCTGATATTATTTAACTTTTGTAATGTTTGTAGTAATTATGACCCTGTTTCGCATGTTTAGTTTACGAGTTCACATTAATTATTATTCATTTTTATCTGTATTGCTGATTGAAAACCGCGTGTTATCAGGCTTGTATCCGCTTATAAAACCGGGATTTAAACAAGTGTTTGAATTAGTGGTTGTAATTTGCCTGAATTCAACGCAAACTGACAGCCCGATTTCGACTAAGCTATGATTTTCCGAAACCTCTGACAATCTTTCCTTTAAAGACTGGCTTTTGACATAAGGAACCCTACAATGATTTATCAAAGTCCTGTCATTCAAGCGCGGATGCTGGATCAGCGCATCGCGCGGCTGACCTTTAACTCATCAGGCTCAGTAAATAAATTTGATCAACAAACCCTCGCTTCGCTGAATGAGGCCCTTGTCGCCGTCACCGAGGCAAAACCGCGGGGCTTAATCATAAATTCAGCTAAGAATGTGTTTATCGTCGGTGCCGACATCACGGAATTTTTAGGATTATTCAGTGAAGATGAAGACACGCTTTTACAATGGATTGCCGATACCAATACTGTTTTTAATAAATTAGAGGATCTGCCTTTCCCTACCATTTCGGCGGTCAGCGGTTACGCCCTGGGCGGCGGCTGCGAGGCGATTCTGGCGACCGATCTGCGTGTCGCGGACACCAGCGCCAGGATCGGGTTACCGGAAACGAAACTCGGCTTAATCCCCGGTTTCGGCGGCACGGTGCGTTTACCGCGGGTCATCGGCGCGGACAACGCGCTGGAGTGGATCACCACGGGTAAAGAGCAGCGCCCGGATGCCGCGCTGAAAGTCGGCGCCGTTGACGCCGTTGTCGAACCGGATCAGCTTGAAGCCGCCGCCGTCAGTATGCTGCGGCAGGCCGTTGACGGCAAAATTGACTGGCGGCGACGCCGCGGACAAAAACAATCGCCGATGCCGTTACCCAAAATGGAATCCGTGATGGCCTTCACCACGGCCAAAGCCATGGTTCACCGGGCGGCCGGCCGGCACTACCCCGCGCCCGTGGCGGCGGTGAACCTGATTGAGCGGTCGCATTTACTGGACCGTGAGCAAGCGCTCCTGGCCGAAAATAAAGCCTTCGTAACACTCGCGAAAACTCAGGAGGCGACAGCGCTTATCGGTATTTTCCTCAATGATCAGGTGGTTAAGGGCAAAGGTAAAAAGCTCGCGAAACAGGCCGGCGCCGTCGAACACGCCGCGGTGCTCGGCGCGGGCATTATGGGCGGCGGTATCGCTTACCAGAGCGCCAGCAAAGGTACGCCGATAGTGATGAAAGACATCGCGACCTCATCGCTGGAGCTCGGCTTAAATGAAGCGTCTAAGCTTCTGAACAGCCAGATTAAACGCGGCCGCTCAACACCTGAGAAAATGGCGAAAGTGCTGAATAACATTACGCCGACACTGGATTACTCCCCGGTTTCGCACGCGGATATCGTGATTGAGGCGGTTGTCGAAAACCCGAAAGTCAAGGCGCAGGTGCTGAAAGAAGTTGAGGCGCACACGTCTGACGATACCATTATCGCGTCCAATACCTCAACGATCTCAATTGACCACCTTGCCGGCCATTTACAAAATCCCGAGCGTTTTTGCGGTATGCATTTCTTTAACCCGGTTCACCGTATGCCTCTGGTTGAGATCATCAGAGGCGAGCAAACCTCTGAGCGAACCATCGCGACCGTGGTCGCTTACGCGCTGAAAATGGGTAAAACCCCGATTGTCGTTAACGATTGCCCGGGCTTCTTCGTCAACCGGGTGCTGTTCCCTTATTTCGCCGGCTTCAACCGGTTGCTGCTTGACGGCGCCGATTTTACCGCCGTTGATAAGGTCATGGAAAAACACTTCGGCTGGCCGATGGGGCCCGCCTATCTGCTGGACGTTGTCGGTATCGATACGGGCTATCATGCGCAAGCGGTTATGGCGGACGGTTTCCCTGAGCGTATGGGCTTACCGGAGAAAGACGCGCTGAAGTTAATGTTAGATCATGAGCGACTGGGTCAGAAAAACGGTAAAGGCTTCTATCAGTACGCGCCGGATCGCCGCGGTAAGCCGAAAAAGTCAGTGGATGAGCACGCTCATCAGTTGCTGTCTGACATTTGCGGTACAGGCAAAGCGTTTGAGGCGGATGAAATCATCGCCCGCTGTATGATCCCGATGGTGATTGAGACGGTCCGCTGTCTTGAGGAAGGCATTGTCGCCTCCGCCGCCGAAGCGGATATGGCGCTGGTTTACGGTCTGGGCTTCCCGCCGTTCAGAGGCGGCGTGTTCCGCTATATCGATACCATGGGTATCGCCGGGTTCGTTGAGTTAGCGGACGCGTACGCCCGCTTAGGGCCGCTGTACCGGGTGACGGATAAGATGCGTCAGCTCGCGGCCGGCAACGGCCGTTACCTCTCAGCCTAACGACAAAGGATTAATATCATGAAACAAGCAGTAATTATCGATTGTATTCGAACTCCGATGGGTCGTTCGAAAGGCGGCGTATTCAGAAACGTTCGCGCGGAAACCCTGTCAGCGCAGCTGATGCAAGGTCTGCTTGAGCGCAATCCGCAAGTAAAGCCGGAAATGATCGAAGATGTCATCTGGGGCTGCGTGCAACAGACATTAGAGCAGGGTTTTAACGTCGCCCGTAATGCCGCCCTGCTGGCGGGGCTTCCGAAAACCGTCGCCGGCGTAACCCTAAACCGCCTCTGCGGCTCTTCAATGGAAGCGATTCATCAAGCCAGCCGCTCGATTATGACCGGCATGGGAGATGTGTTTATTGTCGGCGGCGTTGAGCATATGGGTCACGTCCCTATGATGCACGGCGTGGATTTCCATCCGGGTCTGGGTCATCACGTCGCTAAAGCGTCCGGCATGATGGGGCTTACCGCCGAAATGCTCGGCCGCATGCACGGCGTTACCCGTCAGCAGCAGGATGAGTTCGCGCTGCGATCGCATCAGCGCGCTCACGACGCGTCGACCGGGGGTCGTTTTGATAACGAGATCTACCCGGTTGAGGGGCATGACGCCGACGGCGCTTTGATCAAGGTGTGTCATGATGAGGTGATCAGAGGCGACGCCTCACTGGAAGCGCTCGGCTCGCTCCGCCCGGCCTTTGACCCGGCAAACGGCACCGTCACCGCCGGCAGCTCATCGGCCATGTCAGACGGCGCCTCGGCTATGCTGATCATGGAGGAGGAAAAAGCCGCCGGGCTCGGCCTGAAGATCCGGGCCCGTGTCAGATCCATGGCCGTGGCGGGCTGCGATCCGGCGATTATGGGTTACGGCCCGGTACCGGCCACTCAAAAAGCCTTAGCCCGCGCCGGCCTTGTTATGGATGACATTGATGTCGTCGAGTTAAACGAAGCCTTCGCCGCGCAGTCCCTGCCCTGCGTGAAAGACTTAGGTCTGAGCGATTACCTTGATGAGAAAGTGAACCTTAACGGCGGCGCCATCGCCCTCGGTCATCCGCTGGGCTGCTCCGGCACGCGTATCTCAACCACGCTGATTAACATCATGGAAGACAAAGACGCAAAATACGGTCTCGCCACCATGTGTATCGGTTTAGGCCAGGGAATCGCGACCGTGTTTGAGCGGGGTTAATTCCCGGCCTTATCACGGCAAATGAAGGCGGCCGCTTTCATTTGCCGTCTTTTTGACAGGCAGCGGTTACCTTTCAATCAGTTATCATAGTTATCAGATGACACAAGACGTTGCAGTACTAAGTTTAAATTCAAGAGTTCAGCGGCTGAAACCAGAATCAGCGTCTAACCCGTCCCGGTTGATTATCTGTATCCGGAGCCCTGATGCTCCGGTCGTATTTACAAGATTTAAAATAATTAATTAATTGTTAATCTGCACGCAACTATTCAAGCGGAGAAATTTAATACACTTAACCATATTATTAACCGCCGGTAACCCGATATGACTGTCACTCAAGCCGCTCAATCCACTCAACCCGCAATGACTGAGAGCCTCCCCCCCGTCAGAACCGGAGATGAGGTAGAAGCGGAGAGAGAACGCGCGTCCTCACTGCTCTGGCACTATACCATCAAGCATTTTGACCCGATCGGCAAAGATCTTACCTCAAAACAGAACCTCCCCTCCGCCAAGGCACACGATAAAATTAAAAAGCTTTTACGCCTGTCTCTTGATCAGATCTCAAAGCATTTCACCATCAGCTAGCATTTCTTTTGCTGTCCGATATCCTACAACATAAGATTGAAGGGTTCTCCAGCCTTCCCAGATTGTTTCCCAACCCGCAATACCCGTACGTTTGGTGTCTGTAAAACCGCCCAGTTTTGCGAGCGATTGATAAGCCCATTTCAAGCTTGGCACATCTTTGCCATTCCAGCCCCTTGGCTTTTTCACCTTCATCAATACCTTCCATTCATCTTCTTCGAATACGGTTTCGCAGCTTTGATTTTCCAGTTCATTAGCCGCTTCGACTAACCCTTTTTTACGTAAATAATACGGGATAGTTATTGCCTCCCTTAATTGCAGCAACCGAACACCGATAAAAGCGAGAATCGATAACGCTCTTTCTAAGTTTTTGGGGTCAGTCATCCTCTGACGCTCGGCACCGGCGCCTGTTTTCCACGCCTTATGAAAATCTTCAATCCGCCACCTTGCGGTATAAATATCAATAACACGCAAGGCCTGCGATAAGGTTCCTACAGGCTCTGTTGTCAGCAACACCCAACGCAACGGCTCTACCTCTTTTTTTGAGGTTTTCTCTTGAGCATAAACCACGTTAACCGGCTTCATCTCACCCTCAGACTTCAGGGTGACCGTCGCCACTTTTACCGTCAATTTGGCTTTTCTGGCTTTTCGATTAACGGGTTTCCCTTTACTGTCTTTCATTCCTTTTTGCGGGATATCTATCGTGTATGACCCCAGCTCTGGCTGGGTTTCAAGATATTCAAATAAGGGTAATTCAGACTCAAGGATCTTTCTGTTATGCTTCGCCCGCACGACAAAACGTTCATTATGGGCTTGCTTATCTTGCAGATAGCTTTGTATGTCCGCCTCTCTGTCACAGACCGAAATAACCCGGGACATAGTGTCACCTAAGCGTTGGCGGCAAAAGTGCGACGCATCCGCCCATTTTCCGCTTTCTTTTTCATCGGCGTCTGCGGGGTCGTCAGGACGGCACCACCAGTCCTGATGAATAAGCCCAATGGTTTTTGTGGTAAAGGCATCTAACAATAAGGTTGAGTGAATCCACCACCCGCGGGATTTATCTTTGACGCTGCCAAGTTTCCCTAGCTCTGATGCGACCTTATGTTTAAAGCCGGCTGAAGTCGTATCATCCATAGCCAGAATTTCTGTATATGACTTGGCTTGTTCGGCTGTGTAGTCAAAGCCTGAGCAGCGTATCACCTCCGGTGAAACTTTATCGTTACGGATTAACCGATAAGCCCCTTCTTGCTTAGCTTCATCTCCCTGACAGGATGAAGCGATAGACTTCCCACTGCAGCGAGCCATGTCAGCAGCGGTTTCCACTAGTCTTTCAGTTCGTCTGGAATCACCAAGCTTTGCATTTTGAAAGTGGTCTTGCGCCCATTGTTTATGATCAAAAATTGACATTATTCGCTACTCTTTGTGAAGGAATTTCTTGATCAGATCAACGGGTTTTAAAAAAGTTCAATTTAATTTAGATTTGTGTAGAAGAGTCAGGCTTTTACGCTGCGATGACCATCAAAGCGCAAAACACTGTTTTGAATACGACATCAGGCCGTTAAATATCAAAAACATTGATATCAAAGTAGTGCCTTTCAATACTTCAGTTGATCAACCACCGCTTAATTATTGGGTAGTAATTACCCTGCCTGATTTAAATCTTAGATGTTTTTTCCGTAGTGATAAAGTCACCTATTGTATTGATGAGCACAACCCCAAAAATGGCCGCAGAAAGGATGAAGATGATTACAAAACGCAAAATGATGAGTTAATTCTTCCTCCTGACCTTGACGACCTTAAGGCGCCGCTCTTCGAACATGCCGTCAAATTAGATCTCATCAGACGCGCTGAAGAAGCTAAGGCTTTGTTAAAAGATGTTGACACATCAGAGTATTCGGTCATTTATCTGTTGAATGCGATAAAAAAATTCAGACACTTACAGCGGAAAAAAAGCGAAATTAAAGATGAGGACTTCATCCATTATTTCAAAATGACCAGCTTTCACAGCACATGTATTTCATTGCTCGGGACTACGTATACCAATTACTTTGATATCGGGGAAGGCAAAAAACCTCAAAAATATGAAGAGGCATTAGACACCATCACTGAATTCACAGACAAGCTTTATACTGAGTTTTTAGAAAAAACTCACGGGCCCGTGGCCAAAATAATTGCGATTCCCGGCGTTAAGTCTGCGACCGGACTCTATAATTTCGGTAACACCTGTTTCGCGTCGGCCTGCTTTCAGATCCTTAAACTGAACTGGCTGGATCCGGAACACGTTTCATCACTCAGGGGGCAGCTGCCTGAGACAAGCCTGTTTGACTATATCTGGTCCGCGCTTCCGCCTGTACCAGGGTCTAAACTTACGACACAAAAAGAGAGAGACAGAGAATATGAGCTACAGTGCGAACAGAAAAAACAGCGGGCATTAAAGCTTGCTCAGCAATATAACAACATGAAACCGGAAGATCTTTTAGCGCATGACTTCGGCGGCGACGGTCTGAAAGATATCAGTAACCTGATTAAAGCTTACAGTAATTTGAATGAAAGTTTCTTTTTGCTGTTGGATCAACTATCGGCAGAGTTAACTGAAGCCTCTGTATCAGCACCCGTGGCATATCAACAACAGTTTTTTCAGGCGCTCGCGGAATATGCCGTTGCAAGCGGCAAATACAGCCTGCAGAGATTTTTACCGATAAATGCGGATGCTTTCTCAGCGGAGCCGCGGTTAACGGTTTCTGACACCCCCCCCGAAGCGCAGCCTCTGAAAAGCGCTTATATTAATTACCGCAACTTCAGCCAGCGGGACGCCGATGAATTTATCTGCCAGATCATTATTGAATTGGGAGGACAGCGGATCCCTCAATTAAATTTCTCAGAAAGAAACGTAACCTGCCTTATTAATAAGGCCGGCAATACCGTTTTACATCAGTCCGTGAAAACCACACAAGTCCCGTATCACTGTATAAGGGTGCCGGTTGATAACCTTATTACGTCAAAAGCGAGTAATTTTGAACTCAGTGAAGCATTAAGGAGATTTTGCGAACCTGAGAGATTAGAAGCGAGTGAGCGTTACACGTGGCCTGATGAAACGGAACAGAAATTCAGTCACATACCTGATAAGGGTATCACACGGCAATTACAATTTGCCGCCGTGTCAGAGGCGGCACTGCCGGTTAAGACATTATTACAAGTTAAGTTATTTAATAATGAATGTAAAAAGCTATTCAAAAAAAACAAAAATGTCGGCTTAGAAGTACTTTGTAACGTGATCAATAACAATGAGGTGATCATTCCGACTTATTTTAATGACACCAAGCAAACGAGAGACGTTAAGTTCAAAGTTTCAGCTGTCATTTGCCACTCAGGCGATACTATTGGTTCCGGCCATTACATTATGCTTAAGCTTACTGATAACAAGGCGCGGGCAGTCGTGTATGATGATGAAACGGCTACAGACTGGAAAAGCTATATCGCGGTCAATCAACTGGATCCGGAAAATCAATTAACGAGTTTAGAGTCGTTTTGCCGTTATCAAAAGCTGAGCGGCTATATTTACCTTCTCGAGCGGGATGTTGCGAAGCCCGCCGTTAATGGCACACCAAGAGAACAGCACGATTAAGTAGCGGCCGATAAGTTTTTAATCATTACGACGTTTATATTCAGCGCTTATAAGTACCCGCTCAAGTCACATCACAGATGCCTGAGCTTTTAAGCGTGTTTCACGTGAAACATTGATCCGCTTCTGACTGTAGATTCATCAGCTTGGTTTTAGCTTTCGCTGAGAGTAAAATAGCCGGCTAATTCGTTTAGTATTAATTATGATAGTCTTATGTCCGATGTTTTTGACTCAGCTAACCACCAGCTGGATGCTCTTGGTTTACGTTGTCCCGAGCCTGTGATGCTGGTTCGGAAAAAAGTCCGTCATATGCGGGACGGTGAAACCTTACTGATCATTGCTGATGATCCGGCGACGACGCGCGATATCCCGAGTTTTTGTGAATTTATGGATCACACCCTTATCGCTAGTAACACTGAAGTCACACCTTATCATTACCTGATAAAAAAAGGGCTGAAAGCTTAAGAGGTAAAACCGAATCTTTAGCCGAACTTTTTTAGCCGAAGGCGTTGCATGGCAAACGCAGCCGTTTTACAGCCCGGACAATAAATACATCGCCTTCAGCTCAGAACGGGGACGCCCCGGAGCCCCGGACTCACAATGCTCAGTCGCCCGTAAAGATTTCACCGCCAGCCGCTATTTGGCATTTATACGTCAAAATGCTTTTTGCAGCTTATATCACAGATTTTCAACGTTTGAAATTGAAAGGGTGTTTCACGTGAAACACCCTTTTTGCTGTTGATTTGGAACGGAAATAAAAAATCAATCATGTTTTTAGCCGTAGCACACCGAGTCAGAAGCTCATTGTTCAAATTCCGCCCAGCAGTCATCGACCCGGTGACGGAATATTGCGTTCAGGTACGAATAAGTCATGAAAACCAATCTCAGTGAACCCGTTTCCTAACAAAGCCGCCTTGATCTGCCGCTCAGAAAAGTACGTTCAATTAAGGGTTAAATCACCGCTGTCAAGTAAAATGGTCAACGCATAATCGTAAAGCCCGTCATTGTGGTGCGTGATATGATAATTATTTATCCCGGATTTTGACCAGTCTCTTTTGCCGCGCACGCCAGAGCATTATCAAACTCAATACCAATACGACCGCCGTTAAACAAACATTGATTAAGTGCCGACGCAAAATAATTAAGTTGATTTAAGGTTCTCATTTCGTTTATAACAAACGCCGAAACCGCGACATCGTATCGGCGGTGAAAAACATAGTGCCAGAAGTCACCGAATAAAAAAGTGACGCCGCTATTTTGATAATCTCTTGCCTTAGCAACGGATAACATAGCTTCGTTAATATCAATCGCATCAACAGACGCAAGCGTTTAGTGAAGACAGAAATTTTGTGATAATTCCGGTACCACGAGCGATATCAATACCGCTGAATCCGTTAAATCACCGATCAATCTGGCAAATGCAGGCAGCTCACAGTATCGACGATATGGCAATAAATCAGTTTGATCATTGTTTGCCGCAAAACAGCAATAGTCGTTCATTTCAGTAATATTTTCAGCCAAAGCTATTTGGATGTGTAAGATTGAATATAATACCAAGTTACTGAACCGCTCTTACCGATAAGTAGTCGGCCATGAAAAACATCTAACATTCTGATCGATAATAAAATATAGCTATTTAATGCATTCAATTTCGACCAGAAATGATATAGTGAACCTACGGTTTCTGGTCGTTTTGGGTGCTAAAAATGCTCAAAGAAAGTCCGTCAAATTTACCTCACGACAGTCTGTTTGATATCACAGAACAGCTTCTGCAAACTCACCCTTTACTCATTTTAGCTAATGCCTTTGATTGGCGAGCGTTGGAAGAAGAGTTCAAGCCGTTATACAAAAAATTAGGCCGTAAAGCGAAGCCAATTCGGTTGATGTGCGGTTTGCTAATACTCAAGCAGCTCTACAAATTGAGCGATGAAGCCTTGGTCGATGAGTGGCTGATGAACGTGTATTTTCAAGTGTTTTGTGGTGAGACAGAGTTTCAAACAGCACGCCCTTGTGATGCCAGTGAACTCAGTGTTTTTCGTAAGCGCATCGGTGAAAAAGGCTGTGAAAAAATCTTTGCATTATCTGTGGCGCTACACGGTGACAAAGCTGAAGATGACACCGTGTACGTTGATACAACCGTCCAAGAAAAAGCCATTACTTATCCGACAGATAGCAAGCTTGCCATCAAGGTGGTTAACCGACTCAATAAACTAGCCAAAGTATTTGGGATCAAGCAAAGACGTACTTATGTCAAAGAAGTCAAACAGCTACGCATTGACTGTCGAAGCTTTAGACATGCCAAAAATCGAAGCAAAGCCAGAAGAGCGTTAAAAAGGTTACGTGTTATCGCAGGTAAGCTTTTAAGGGAGCTACAACGCAAACTTCCACAAGATGTCCTTGATTTACAAAAAGAGAATTTTTCCAATTATGAAAAAGTCATTACACAGCAACGTAAAGACAAGAACAAGATTTACAGCCTTCATGAACCCGATGTTTACTGCGTAGGGAAAGGCAAAGACCATAAGCCATACGAGTATGGTAAAAAGGCTTCTGTCGTGCTCACAGAGCAGAGTCAATTAATCATTGGTGTAACCAGTCATGACAAACATGAACACGACTCAAAATTGCTTAGACCTGCACTTGACGCCCATAAACACCGAAAGAGTAAAATCACTACAGCCGTTGTAGATAAAGGCTATAAAGGGTGTATGCAGTATGTTGACCAAGAAGTTGTTATCCCTAGCCGGCCATTAAAACGGGACTCGCAAGCAAAGAGAAAACGCAAAAGTGAACTCTGTAAAAAACGGGCAACAATTGAACCAGTAATCGGGCATTTGAAGAGTGATTTTAGGCTCTTAAGAACTGGTTAAAAGGCAGTGTTGGCGACTCAATAAACCTTCTAACGGCTGCGTGTGCCTGGAACCTGAGAAAGTGGTTAGCCATTTTCTTTTTGCTCGAAAAAGATGGTGAGTTTTGGTTATTTTGTAGTGAAATTGATGCGAAATATAAGAAATGTTGCTTTTGGGTACGGCTCTGAATTTTGCGTAAATCAGATGCCGTACATTTTAAATCTTGAAGTTATGTTTTTCAGTACCGACTAAGTAGTCGGTCATGAAAAACATCTAACATTCTGATCGATAATAAAATATAGCTATTTGATACATTCAATTTCGACCAGAAATGATATAGTTAACCTATGGTTTCTGGTCGTTTTGGGTGCTAAAAATGCTCAAAGAAAGCCCGTCAAATTTACCTCATGCCAGTCTGTTTAATATCACAGACCAACTTCTGCAAACTCACCCTTTACTCATTTTAGCTAATGCCTTTGATTGGCGAGCGTTGGAAGAAGAGTTCAAGCCGTTATACAAAAAATTAGGCCGTAAAGCGAAGCCAATTCGGTTGATGTGCGGTTTGCTAATACTCAAACAACTTTACAAACTCAGCGATGAAGCCTTGGTCGATGAGTGGCTGATGAACGTGTATTTTCAAGTGTTTTGTGGTGAGACAGAGTTTCAAACAGCACGCCCTTGTGATGCCAGTGAACTCAGTGTTTTTCGTAAGCGCATCGGTGAAAAAGGCTGTGAAAAAATCTTTGCATTATCTGTGGCTTTACACGGTGACAAAGCTGAAGATGACACCGTGTACGTTGATACAACCGTCCAAGAAAAAGCCATTACTTATCCGACAGATAGCAAGCTTGCCATCAAGGTGGTTAACCGACTCAATAAACTAGCCAAAGTATTTGGGATCAAGCAAAGACGTACTTATGTCAAAGAAGTCAAACAGCTACGCATTGACTGTCGAAGCTTTAGACATGCCAAAAATCGAAGCAAAGCCAGAAGAGCGTTAAAAAGGTTACGTGTTATCGCAGGTAAGCTTTTAAGGGAGCTACAACGCAAACTTCCACAAGATGTCCTTGATTTACAAAAAGAGAATTTTTCCAATTATGAAAAAGTCATTACACAGCAACGTAAAGACAAGAACAAGATTTACAGCCTTCATGAACCCGATGTTTACTGCGTAGGGAAAGGCAAAGACCATAAGCCATACGAGTATGGTAAAAAGGCTTCTGTCGTGCTCACAGAGCAGAGTCAATTAATCATTGGTGTAACCCAGTCATGACAAACATGAACACGACTCAAAATTGCTTAGACCTGCACTTGACCATGCCCATAAACACCGAAAGAGTAAAATCACTACAGCCGTTGTAGATAAAGGCTATAAAGGGTGTATGCAGTATGTTGACCAAGAAGTTGTTATCCCTAGCCGGCCATTAAAACGGGACTCGCAAGCAAAGAGAAAACGCAAAAGTGAACTCTGTAAAAAACGGGCAACAATTGAACAAGTAATCGGGCATTTGAAGAGTGATTTTAGGCTGTGTAAGATAAGAACTGGTTAAAGGGCAGTGTTGGCGACTCAATAAACCTTCTAATGGCTGCGTGTGCCTGGAACTTGAGAAAGTGGTTAGCCATTTTCTTTTTGCTCGAAAAAGATGGTGAGTTTTGACTATTTTGTAGTGAAATTGATGCGAAATATAAGAAATGTTGCTTTTGGGTACGGTTCTGAATTTTGCGTAAATCAGATGCCGTACATTTTAAATCTTGAAGTTATGTTTTTCAGTACCGACTAAGTAATATCGAAACAAACTTGCGGTGTTCCACGTGAAACATCGTCGGAGTTCAGGTTTAAGTTAAAATCTTAATTTAATTCTGCTTTAACTTTAAGCGGTTAAACATAGGTCGCATCGTCGCTCCCGCAAAAAGGAGCAGGAAAGACAGACACTGTGTCTGACGTTATTGTAAAAGGATACGAATACCCTGCGTTTTCGCAGGAATCAAATCACAAAAACAAAAAACATTAGTTAACTGCTACTTTTCCGTATCATCCCCCTTATTTTGTTTCATATCATTTACCATTTTTTTCAAAACTTTGTCGTTGAGCACCGCCTCGGCCTGCTTTACACAATATTTGATAAATAAATTCTGTTTATGCTCAATCTCTTCGAATGTTGCTTTAGTAAATTGCGGAGATTTAACACCCGGGCTGACAGCGGATACATCCGGGTTAGGTGATACGGGAGTGACATCAGCCTCGCCAAAATACTTAGACAGCTCAGTAACATGCTCAGAGATTGCGACTCTGATGACAGCGGTTCTGAAAACGCCATATTTGCCTTCTGTTAACTGTTTCATTAACTTAGAATCAGCTTTAGCGAGTGTTAAGGCATTGGCTAATGAAATCCTGCGATGAATATCTGCAATATGTTCAAAATATTTTTTATCCGTTGTCTTAGGTTTTAATAAAATGTTATCGCCATTTTCTTTATGAAGGTCAGTTTTCTTCTTGTACACTAACTCATATCTATTTTTTCCCAAATTGACACTGCTGAAATCAGAAGCCCGAATGACAATACCTTCAGCCTGAACCGCAAGCTTGCAGAACTTTGAGCCATTTCGGTCAGTAACAGAAACAACGGAATCGTCATTCATTTTGCTGTTATAAAGGATCTCAGGACAATGTTCATCATCATCATGCACTTCATGACGAGTCTTTAAGGTGTAAGTGTCAAAGGTAATCGCCTCAAGTAAACTTTGTGTTCGTTTAAGCTCAATAACCGGTTTAATTCCGGCTTCCTGCAGATAACATGTCATTTTATCAAAATGCAGCGGTTTTTCGTCTACGCAGACTTTAAAAGCAAAAAAATCATCTTCTTTGTAGGGTATAGAATACCTTTTAACGTTTGCGTCAACTCTTTCTTGTTGTTTATCAGCTTGATGTTTTGTTCTTGTTTCTGGTTTTTCCGACGCTTTAACCGCTGATTTTTGTTTTTTTTGTGACAGTAAATCATCTGAATTTCTTGCGACTTCATGTTTACCGTCTTCTGAGATATACACGTCACCTCCCGGTGAATTAGGGCCGATATATTCACCGTAAACAATCAGCTCAGAGCTTTGTTTACACAAGTCGGGTTCACGTTGAGTTAAGATATTGAATAAACCTCTTATGTTGGCATCTAAATGCAGATGCTGATAAAAGTATTTAACACCTCTGCTTTCACCAGCAACTGACGCCGCGGGAGTATCAGATATCCCGGCAGACGGCACATCTATGAAACAGGTGCGACACGCGTATCTGATTTCCCCGTTATTGAGATGAAAACTCAAGTTAGCTCCGTCCGCTTTTTCTGTGATGATCCAGGTTTTATCATCGATGACGCCTGTTGTCTCAAGCAACGGCAGATCTGAGGAAGCGGTTGCGATACTTGGAAATTTTTGTTTCTCAGAAAGGTAGTTAACCGGCGGATTCTGATAAGCGTTAGGAGATGGTGATGCCATAAATATCCTCTGGGAACGATTGCGTATACCTGTGATTGAATAACCAAAGCCTAAAATAAAAAACAGGCGACAGGAAACAATAAAAATTCATTTACTAGATTGTTTAAACATAATACCTGCTGCTGAGGCGTTACCTCTTTAGTGCGTAAAGCCTCGTCCAATCGGGCGGGGATATAAGCACAAGATAGCGAAGCTATCTATTTACATAAATATATAAATCTTGTAAATTGTATGACATGAAGCGAGCATACAAAGAAAGATTTTATCCGACAAAACAGCAAGCTGAGCTACTATCAAAGTCGTTCGGATGCGCTCGCTTTGTCTGGAATAACACGCTTAAGTATCGAACTGACGCTTATTATGAGCGTGGTGAATCTATTCTCACTCTGTTGTCGAAAAACGCCTTGTGCCACTCAAGAAAGAATTTGAATGGCTGCAAGAAGTTTCAAGCGTTATCTTTCAGCAATGCTTACGTGATCAACAAGAGGCATTTAAAAACTTTTGGGATAAAAGAGCGAAATACCCAAAATTCAAATCAAAGCATGATCACCAATCAATCAGACTGACAAAAGCGGCTTTTAAATACAAAGATGGTCAGTTGTTTATTGCTAAATCAAAAGAGCCACTTAACATTCGTTGGAGTCGTGAGCTATCCAGCGAGCCAAGCTCGATAACAATTTCAAAGGACAAAGCCGATCGCTATTTTGTTTCCATGCTTTGCGAATTTGAGCCTAAACCAATGCTTATCAGTAAAAACACGGTAGGTATTGATTTAGGTTTAACCGATTTATTCATCACAGACAGCGGTGAGAAAGTGAACAATCCTCGCCACACTAAACGCTACGAAAACAAACTGGCCTACATGCAACGTAAACTCGCCAAGAAGAAAAAAGGCAGTAAAAACCGTAATAAGATACGCCAAAAAGTCGCTGGCCTACATGCAAAAATTGCTGATTGCAGACTGGATAACTTGCACAAGTTGTCTCGCAAACTGATTAACGAAAACCAAGTTGTTTGTGTCGAATCGCTGCAAGTGAAGAATATGATTAAGAACCCGAAACTGTCCAAACATATTGCAGATGCAAGCTGGGGCGAGTTTATCAGGCAGTTAGAGTACAAGGCGCAGTGGGCTGGGAGAACGATATCTAAAATTGATAGATGGTTCCCAAGCTCAAAACGCTGTAGTTGCTGTGGATTCATAAATGAAAAAATGCCGCTTGATATTAGAGATTGGTCATGCCCTGATTGCGGCACTGAACACGATAGAGATATTAACGCGGCAAGGAATATAAAAACCGCTGGACTGGCGGGGATAGTCTCTGGAGCGACTGGATCGGGGATAGCTGTTTAACAACAGCTATCTAGTGAAAGCGTGTCGAACGAGAAAGGTTCTTAGAGTGATTTAAGAACCCTCGCCCTTTAGGGCGGGGAGTGTCAGCGGTCAGCGGGGACTCAGCCGGATAACATTAAGCATAAGCAAGGCAAATGAGAGACGAAAACATGTCAGGTTTAAACAATGCGGTGGTCAGATAAGCCGCTGCCGTAACTCAAGCAAAACATTAACCTAAGCAGTGTTTCGGCAATGACAACTCAATACATGATCATTTACCATTCCCACAGCCTGCATAAACGCATAACAGATTATCGGCCCGACAAAGTTAAAGCCCGATTTCTTAAGCGCCTTTGACATGGCTTCAGACTCAGGGGTTTGAGCAGGGTAATCAGCTGAGCTATTAAACTGATTGACCAGGGGTTTACCGCCGGCAAAAGACCACAGAAATTCTGAGAAATCACCGCCCCGCTCCGCAAACCGTAAATATGATTGGGCGTTTCTGATAACGGATTTGATCTTAAGGCGATTCCGCACAATGCCGGAATTCCGCATTAAGGCCTCAACTTTAGCCTCATCAAACCGCGCGATCTTTTCAGGGTCAAAACCGGCAAAGGCGTCATAGTAATTTTGCTGTTTTTTCAGAATGGTGATCCAAGATAACCCCGCTTGCTGCCCGTCCAGACAAAGCTTGGCAAACAGCTCGACGGGATCATAAACCGGCCTGCCCCAGACCTTGTCGTGATAGTCCTGATAAAGCGGATCATCACCTACCCAGCCGCAGCGAATTAAATCCATATCGATATTCCCTATAAGCAACTACAAAAGCAAGAAATTAACCTATATAAGCCTGTAATGACAAGGTATAATCTTGGTTAATTGTGCGTGGATTTCTATTAATAAAAGAAATAAATCCCATATTCTGATTTGAAAAATATCATTGAGCTGTATTGTTCTATCAGTAACGGCAGGTATTCAGAGACTTTTCATACAAACGGCACCGGACAAAAGCCCGAAAGGGCGCTGAACGCCGGTTTTGTATGGCGGCGGAGCGGATACCCCGGCCCGCGCTGGAGTAACAGTAACAAGCTTTACCTTAATTAACGCTCAACAGCTGAAGTAAGCAGACGGTATGACCAGCAAACACGACATTAAGACTTTTCAGGGTTTTATTTTGACTCTGCAAGAATACTGGGCGCAGCAAGGTTGCGCTGTAATCCAACCTCTCGATATGGAAGTGGGCGCCGGCACCTTCCACCCCATGACGTTTTTACGTTCAATCGGCCCTGAGCCGATGAGCAGCGCTTACGTGCAGCCGTCACGTCGTCCGACTGATGGTCGTTATGGTGAAAACCCGAACCGTCTGCAGCATTACTACCAATTTCAGGTAGTGTTAAAACCGTCACCGGATAACATTCAGGAACTTTATTTAGGTTCATTAAAAGCCCTGGGGGTCGACCCGGAGGTTCATGATATCCGCTTTGTAGAGGACAACTGGGAATCCCCCACGCTCGGCGCCTGGGGGCTCGGCTGGGAAGTATGGATGAACGGTATGGAAGTCAGCCAGTTCACTTATTTCCAGCAGGTCGGCGGCCTCGAATGTAAGCCTGTCACCGGCGAAATCACTTACGGTCTCGAACGTCTGGCCATGTATATACAAGGCGTTGACAGTGTTTATGATCTGGTTTGGACCGACGGCCCTATGGGCAGAATCACCTATGGCGACGTGTTTCATCAAAATGAAGTTGAGCAGTCTGAATACAACTTTGATCACGCTGATGTTGACTTCTTGTTCACCACTTTCGATAAGTGTGAGAAAATGTGCGATACGCTTTTAGCGCTGCAAAAGCCGTTACCTTTACCGGCCTATGAGCAGGTGATGAAAGCCTCTCACGCCTTTAACTTATTGGATGCCCGTCACGCGATTTCAGTAACCGAAAGACAACGTTATATTCTGCGTGTACGCGCCATGTCCAAAGGAGTGGCGGAAGCTTACTATGCCGCCCGTGAAACCTTAGGCTTCCCCATGTGTGAAACCGTAAACGCGGCCGATGATAAGTAAGGAGTAATAACAATGACAACTGAAAACTTGCTTATTGAAATCGGTACTGAAGAGTTGCCGCCGAAATCACTGCGTACTTTAGCTGAATCTTTTTTAGCGAACTTTACCGAAGGTCTGGCCAAAGCCGAGCTGAGTTTCGGTGAGGCAACATGGTATGCAGCTCCTCGCCGTTTGGCGTTAAGCATTAAAGATGTTGCCACCGCGCAGCAGGATAAAATCGTTGAAAAACGAGGCCCGGCGGTAGCGGGCGCATTTGACGCCGACGCAAACCCGACCAAAGCCGCCCTGGGCTGGGCGCGCGGAAACGGCATAGAGGTCGCTGACGCTCAGCGCCTGAAAACCGATAAAGGCGAATGGCTGCTGCATAAAGCGAAAGTCGAAGGTAAAGCCGCCAGCACTTTGATTGCGGATATGACCCGAAAAGCGCTGGATAAGTTACCGATCCCCAAGCCGATGCGCTGGGGCAGCAATAGCACACAATTTATTCGTCCTGTTCATACCGTCACTATGCTGCTGGGAAGTGAGTTAATTGCGGGAACGGTATTAGGTATTGATTCAGCCCGCACGGTTCGAGGTCACCGCTTTATGGGTGAAAGCGAAATTACCCTTAACCACGCCGATGATTACCTGACTCAGCTGGAGTCGGCCGGTAAAGTCATGGCGGATTATGAAGCCCGAAAGGCCATGATAAAAGCCGGCGCTGAAAAAGCGGCGGCGGAATTAAACGCTGTCGCGGAACTCAAAGATGAGCTGTTAGAAGAAGTGGCGTCATTAGTTGAATGGCCTGTGGTGATGACGGCGAAGTTTGAGGAAAAGTTCCTCAACGTCCCTTCCGAAGCTTTGGTTTACACCATGAAAGGCGATCAAAAATACTTCCCCGTGTTTGATAGGCAGGGTCAGCTGTTACCTAATTTTATCTTTGTGACCAATATTGAGTCTAAAGATCCGCGGCAGATTGTGTCAGGTAACGAAAAGGTGATCCGCCCTCGCCTGGCCGACGCGGAATTCTTCTTTAATACTGACAAACAGAAAACCTTAGAGGCTCGATTAGAAAGCTTAGAAACCGTGGTTTACCAAAAGCAACTGGGGACATTGAAAGACCGCGTGAACCGCATCAGCGAAATGTCAGCCTTTATTGCCGAGAAGCTGAGCGCCGACACTGACGACGCCGCCCGGGCCGGTTTACTTTCAAAAGCCGACCTGATGACCGAAATGGTGATGGAGTTCACCGATACTCAAGGCACCATGGGTATGCACTACGCCCGCCTTGACGGTGAAACTGAAGCGGTTGCCACAGCGATTGCCGAGCAGTATCTGCCGAAATTCTCCGGTGATCGGGTACCGGAATCGCACGTATCCTGCGCGGTAGCCTTAGCTGAAAAATTTGATACGCTGGTTGGGATTTTCGGGATCGGTCAGGCACCTAAGGGCGCCGCCGATCCGTTCGCGCTTCGTCGCGCCGCTATCGGTATTTTACGTATTATCGTTGAGAACAAACTGTCATTAGACTTGGTGGACTTGATCGCTAAAGCTCAGTCACTGCATGCTTCTTCTGAGGGTAAAAGCAACGTCAGCAATAACAACACCGCTGATGACGTACTGCGGTTCTTAACGGCTCGTTTCCGCGGCTGGTATCAGGATAAAGGCGTAGCGGCAGATACCATTTTAGCGGTACTGGCGCGTGCGCCGACCCGCCCGGCGGATTTTGATGACCGTATATCGGCGGTAACGCAATTCAGAAACCGGGACGAGGCCGCAGCACTGGCTGCCTCAAACAAGCGTGTATCAAACATTCTGGCAAAAGTTGATGGTAGCGTAAACCAAGACGTTAACGATAGCTTATTACAAGAAGATGCTGAGAAGAATCTAGCTGAGCAATTAGCAGCGCTGGAGCCACAACTGGCACCACTGTTTGCAAATGGTGACTATGCACAAGCACTGAACTTATTAGCGGGTCTGCGTAACAATGTGGATCAGTTCTTTGAAGATGTGATGGTAATGGCAGATGATGAAGCATTAAAAACAAATCGTCTTGCCCTTCTCAGCCGTCTGCGTGAACAGTTCCTGCACGTTGCCGATATATCATTGCTTCAGTAACTCGTAATTTCCCTCAAAAAAAGCTTTGAATTTTCAAAGCTTTTTTCACGAGTTCTTTTCTCAATAAACTCATTAATGCGGCTTAACTATCGTTTCATATACTTAAGTTGTATTATAGAAAAAAAATAGATAATTAGTCGGTCATGAAAAACATCTAACATTCTGATCGATAATAAAATATAGCTATTTGATACATTCAATTTCGACCAGAAATGATATAGTTAACCTATGGTTTCTGGTCGTTTTGGGTGCTAAAAATGCTCAAAGAAAGCCCGTCAAATTTACCTCATGCCAGTCTGTTTAATATCACAGACCAACTTCTGCAAACTCACCCTTTACTCATTTTAGCTAATGCCTTTGATTGGCGAGCGTTGGAAGAAGAGTTCAAGCCGTTATACAAAAAATTAGGCCGTAAAGCGAAGCCAATTCGGTTGATGTGCGGTTTGCTAATACTCAAACAACTTTACAAACTCAGCGATGAAGCCTTGGTCGATGAGTGGCTGATGAACGTGTATTTTCAAGTGTTTTGTGGTGAGACAGAGTTTCAAACAGCACGCCCTTGTGATGCCAGTGAACTCAGTGTTTTTCGTAAGCGCATCGGTGAAAAAGGCTGTGAAAAAATCTTTGCATTATCTGTGGCTTTACACGGTGACAAAGCTGAAGATGACACCGTGTACGTTGATACAACCGTCCAAGAAAAAGCCATTACTTATCCGACAGATAGCAAGCTTGCCATCAAGGTGGTTAACCGACTCAATAAACTAGCCAAAGTATTTGGGATCAAGCAAAGACGTACTTATGTCAAAGAAGTCAAACAGCTACGCATTGACTGTCGAAGCTTTAGACATGCCAAAAATCGAAGCAAAGCCAGAAGAGCGTTAAAAAGGTTACGTGTTATCGCAGGTAAGCTTTTAAGGGAGCTACAACGCAAACTTCCACAAGATGTCCTTGATTTACAAAAAGAGAATTTTTCCAATTATGAAAAAGCTATTACACAGCAACGTAAAGACAAGAACAAGATTTACAGCCTTCATGAACCCGATGTTTACTGCGTAGGGAAAGGCAAAGACCATAAGCCATACGAGTATGGTAAAAAGGCTTCTGTCGTGCTCACAGAGCAGAGTCAATTAATCATTGGTGTAACCAGTCATGACGAGCATGAACACGACTCAAAATTGCTTAGACCTGCACTTGACCATGCCCATAAACACCGAAAGAGTAAAATCACTACAGCCGTTGTAGATAAAGGCTATAAAGGGTGTAAGCAGTATGTTGACCAAGAAGTTGTTATCCCTAGCCGGCCATTAAAACGGGACTCGCAAGCAAAGAGAAAACGCAAAAGTGAACTCTGTAAAAAACGGGCAACAATTGAACCAGTAATCGGGCATTTGAAGAGTGATTTTAGGCTGTGTAAGAACTGGTTAAAGGGCAGTGTTGGCGACTCAATAAACCTTCTAATGGCTGCGTGTGCCTGGAACCTGAGAAAGTGGTTAGCCATTTTCTTTTTGCTCGAAAAAGATGGTGAGTTTTGACTATTTTGTAGTGAAATTGATGCGAAATATAAGAAATGTTGCTTTTGGGTACGGTTCTGAATTTTGCGTAAATCAGATGCCGTACATTTTAAATCTTGAAGTTATGTTTTTCAGTACCGACTAATTAACGAGATAAGGACATGGCGGAATTTAATGAAAGCGGTTCATTATCATCAGTTAGCTCAAACAGTTACTATAGTGCATTAGAAGATACGACTGAGCATTCAGGAGTGCTAAAGCTCAGTGATGGTAAAACTTATGGTGCAGTCACGACCCAACCAACTAATACACAGTCGTTGTTTTTTGAAAGCTTGCTTGCAGCCAAACTAATTCCTGCTAAAGCTAAAGTAGACCCCTTCCCTGTAACAGTCTGTTCGACAGTTTCGGGATGTTTTGGTTATTCCACAGGTTTTTTTGCAACGCTTTTCGTCTATTCTTCTAGTTCTAAAGCTACTTCTCTGCTTGTAGCAACTGCGGCAGGTGCTAATACAGCAATTTGCGCAGCGGTAAGCTGCGGATGGTTGGTGATGGGATATCATTATGCTGACCAATACCTTCAAGATTTTTTATCAGAGTCAGCTCCGTCACCTCCTCACTCGTGGAAGAGATACACCGCAATCACCAGCAAGATAATAGCTCAATTAGATAAACAGGATAGAAAAGATAGAGATAACGGCATTCCAGATGCGTTGCTTGATTCTATAAAATATTCACATTCACTACGAGATCCAGTATGTTTTAAAGAAGATCCACTTCAAGTCTATAGTGCCAGAGTAATTATGCAGTGTATTAAACATGGTATGAATAACAAAGGCGAGATATCCTTAACAACAGGACAATCTATAAACATAAAAGAGCTTTATAAAAATAGAAATAATATACGACCATATTCAACTGAACCACAACAGATTAAAGTTATGCTCCTAAAAAAAGCATTTGTTGAATTTGACCAGTCCGTTGATTGTAAAAATGCAAATAAAGAAACTGAAGCTAAAAGACACCAAGGGAATTTAACAAAAATAATTACAGAAATAGATAGCATAGAAGCAACATCCACCTGGGAAGAGTGGCTGAAAACACATACAGAATATACTCGGCCAGAGGATTATTGATAACAATCCACACTGAAAGTGTTCTCAAATAGCATATATAAAATTTATATTTTCTATAGCAACTTAAAACTAACTATTGGAAATAGTAAAATAAGCAGTAAAGGTGAAAAGGATCCAAACTGTATTTTGAAAATTTAAAACATATAGATATAAGCAAGCAATGAAAATTATTAGCATTTGGATTATATAAAACACTCAAGTACTTTAATTTAATAGAGTTAAGCATCAAGCCTCCCCTTTAATTGTAAAAGCACCTAAATCAAGAAAAACATTAAATGAACAATTTTTAATTTGTTACTGTTCAGTTTTTAATAAATAATCCGTAGCAAGCTATCCTCGCTTAGCTCAATTTTTCACAATGTGAAAGCGGGAATTACCTCTTATGATTACAAACTGTACGCCGAACCGCAGGGAATTAAACCATTAGAGGTTAAAACCATTGATAAAGTATCTGAATAATGGGAGCTAAAATCATGAGTTCAACACAGCCAGCTAGCTATGGTACCATTCCGCCATCTTATTCTGCAATTTATCCGGATCCACCTCCAGCATATGAGCTAAATTCTGAAAAGCCTTCTACTCCACTTCTCGAGACCGCAACCTCGTCTCAGCGATTTACAACAATGAGTAGAAATGGTATTCAACGAACAAATGGTATTCAACGAACATACGATATAAATAATGTAGAAGGACAATACCCTATAAGAGAGAGGCCGCAATCAGTAGCATGTTGTATGAAAAACTTAGTCAATGCTCACCCCAAAAAAGTAGCTCTGGCAGTAATAGCGGGCGCATTAGTAGGAGCATTAATTATAGGAGCGATAATATACACAGTTGTATTATGTGAACATAATCGCTCACATACTTCAATGTGTGACGATGCGTAGTGGATCTTAGGGATCTGGCAGTTCATAAGATACCAATTTAAATTTCAGCACTTCAATTGTCATACCTGCGAAAGCAGATATAAAGCGACTTTTGCAAAATTAACCAAAGAAAACGGACTCCAGCTTTCGCTGGAGTGACGGCATATTTGGTATGAACTCTTCTGCGACGTCCCTTAAAATTCTCAATTACAAAAAGAGTTGAGACTCTCGGCTCAACTCTTTTTCATCCGCAAATAAATATTCTTTTTATAAATTAAACATCTAAATTCGCAACATTCAATGCGTTAGACTCGATAAACTCACGACGCGGTTCCACGTGATCGCCCATCAGCGTTGAGAATAACTGATCAGCGGCTACCGCGTCTTCAATGGTCACCTGCAGCATACGGCGGCTTTCAGGATCCATGGTGGTTTCCCAGAGCTGCTCGGGGTTCATCTCACCGAGACCTTTGTACCGCTGAATATAAAGACCGCGTTTCGCCTCCGTCACCAACCAGTCAAGAGCCCCGACGAAGTTGTCCACCTGCTTGATTTTTTCGCCGCGTTTTACAAAACCGCCCTCTTCAATCAGACCTTCGAGATCGGACGCCAAGGTAGCGATGGTATTGTAATCCGCTGACATGAAGAAATCGTAACCAAATAGGTAATTGGTATCGATACCGTGTTTACGAATCGTGATTTTTGGTAAATAAACCTGACGCTCCGGATCCAATACGGTAGAACCCGAGTAAATCACGCCGCCGCTGTCTTGATCACTGAGATCAGCAACAAGCGTGTTCACCCATCGCGTCATTCGCACCTCATCAGCTAACTTACCCGCGTCAACACGAGTCTGATACAGCAAACGGCTGCTGAGCGGAATCGGGAAACGCTGCTCTAAACGATTAACAATCGCCTCCACACTGCGGTATTCATTGACCAGGCGCTCAAGAGGTTCACCGGCCATGCCCGGAGCGCCTTGAGTCGGGTGAATGCTGGTGCCGTCTAACGCCAGAGCGGTCAGATACTGGGTGAGCGAACCTTCATCTTTGATGTATTGCTCTTGCTTACCTTTTTTCACTTTATAAAGCGGCGGCTGAGCGATATAAACATAACCGCGCTCAATCAGCTCAGGCATCTGACGGAAGAAGAAGGTCAGCAGCAGCGTACGAATGTGCGAGCCGTCGACGTCGGCATCGGTCATGATAACGATGTTATGATAGCGGGTTTTATCCGGGTCATATTCGTCACGACCTATGCCGCAGCCCAGCGCCGTGATCAGGGTCGCTACTTCCTGTGAAGACAGCATCTTGTCAAACCGCGCTTTTTCTACGTTAAGAATTTTACCTTTAAGCGGCAGAATCGCCTGGTTCTTACGGTTACGTCCCTGCTTGGCGCTGCCGCCCGCGGAGTCACCCTCCACGATGTAAATTTCAGAAAGTCCGGGGTCTTTCTCCTGGCAATCCGCCAGCTTACCCGGCAATCCGCCTAAATCCAGCGCGCCTTTACGCCGCGTCATTTCTCGGGCTTTACGCGCCGCCTCACGGGCACGGGCCGCATCAATAATTTTACCGACAATCAATTTGGCGTCGGCGGGGTTTTCAAGCAGGAAGTCATTTAACTTTTCGCTCATGCTCTGCTCCACCGCACCTTTAACTTCACTTGAAACCAGTTTGTCTTTGGTCTGGGAGCTGAACTTAGGATCCGGAACTTTAACCGAAATCACCGCCGTTAAACCTTCACGGGCGTCATCACCGCTGGCGCTGGTTTTGTTCTTCTTGTTATAACCCTCACGCTCCATGTAAGCGTTCAGATTACGCGTCAACGCACTGCGGAAACCCGCCAGGTGAGTACCGCCGTCGCGCTGCGGAATGTTGTTGGTGAAACAGAAAATGTTCTCTTGGTAACCGTCGTTCCACTGCATCGCCACTTCAACGCCGATGCCGTCCTCACGCTCATGCACAAAGTGGAAGATATCTTTGTTTACCGCTGTTTTGTTGGTATTTAAGTAATCAACGAACGCACCGATACCACCGTCGTATTTAAAAAACTCATCTTTACCGTCACGCTCGTCAGCCAGACGAATCGCGACACCGGAATTCAGGAAAGACAGCTCACGAACACGCTTAGCCAGAATATCGAAATGGAACAGGGTATCACTGAAGGTTTCCGCACTCGGCCAGAAACGGATTTCAGTCCCGGTTTTGTCGGTATCGCCGATGACTTTAATCGGCTCTTGCGGCTCACCCATGTGATAGATTTGCTCGTGAACCTTACCGTCGCGGCGAATGATCAATTGGAGCTTTTCAGACAGGGCGTTTACCACTGAAACACCGACACCGTGCAAACCGCCCGACACTTTATAAGAGTTATCGTCAAACTTACCGCCGGCGTGAAGTACCGTCATGATCACCTGCGCCGCGGAAACCCCCTCCTCGGGATGTATCGCAACCGGAATACCGCGGCCGTCATCTTTTACGCCGACACTGCCGTCTGAATGAATGGTAATGGTGATATCGTTACAGTGTCCGGCTAACGCTTCATCGATAGAGTTATCGACCACTTCGAACACCATGTGATGCAGACCGGTACCGTCATCGGTGTCACCAATGTACATCCCGGGTCTTTTACGTACTGCATCAAGGCCTTTTAACACCTTAATACTCGAAGAATCGTAACTATTCTCTGACATATTAATTCTCTCAATTATTCGGTTACCGCAACATGTCCCTGTTCCACGTGAAACATCCTGTCCGGCGGGCAATGTAACGAATCAATGATTGCGGCAGGCTCAATGGCGGTCACAAAAATCTGCGCGCCGGTCTGCGCAAGCTGTGATAATAACAATTGTCTGTGCCCGGCATCCAGCTCTGACGGTAAGTCATCCACCAGATAGATGCTGTTTTTATCTATCTGCTCTTTCAGCAGACGACCCTGAGCAATGCGTAAGGCACAAACCAGTAATTTTAACTGACCACGGGACAAGGCATCCTGTGCGGGCACATTGCCTACCCGTAATCGTAAATCGGCTTTATGGGCACCACTGCCGGTATTTCCGCTGTTTAAGTCTCTGGAATATTGACTTTTTAATGCGTCGGCATACGTGGTTTTACTGTCCCATCCCCGGGTGAAACTGACTTTAACGTCAACCTGAGGTAAAAACGTTTCAATTATACCTGTTAAAAGCGAATTTAACGAGTGGACATACTGATTTCTGATCTCAGTAACCTGTTCAGTATAAGGCACTAAATCCCGATCCCAATACTCAATGGTCTGATAATCAGCCTTGTTTTTAAGTAGTTGATTTCGTTGCTTTAAAATTCGTCTTACATTAGACCAGGCCAAATGAAACCGCGGATCAGAATGAAAGGCGCCCCAATCGATGAACTGACGCCGCGCTTTCGGGCCTTCAAATAATAATGAAAAGCTCTCGGGCGTGATGACTTGTATAGGTAAGGTTTCGGCTAACTGCGATAAACGCTTTAATTTTTCACCGTCCAGGCGCACTTCAATATCACCGTTGCGTAAACGGCGTAAACCTAATTTTGAGGTGCCGCGTTCATGCTCAATTTCGGCAAAAAGGATGAGCTGATCCGCGTCATGATTAATCACCCGCTGGGCAAGATGACTGCGAAACGAACGCCCAATTCCTAAAAAATAGATCGCTTCTAAAACGCTGGTCTTGCCGCTGCCGTTAGGGCCGCATATCAAATTCAGCCCGCTACCGATCCGCAGGCGGGCTGAAGTGATATTACGAAAATCCGTGATCTGAAGCTGAACAAGACTCATTGAATATGATTTACCTATTTTGTCATATCAGCAGCATTGCTGATACAAAGAGACTTGCATTTATAATACTCATTAACATAAAAAGACACCGGACATTCACTTCGCCCGCCATACAGAACCGGCGTTCAACGCCCAGCGGGCTTTTGTCCCGCTTGCGCGGGAGCGACGGCAAGCACTACAAGCGCATGGGCATGACCACGTACATCGAGTCCTCTTCTTCGTGGTTTTCAATTAACGCGCTGGAATTGTTATCGGTTAAGGTCATGCGTACATCGTCGGCACGAATATGGTTTAACACGTCCAGCAGATAACTGACGTTAAAACCGATTTCTAACGGTGAGTTTTCGTATTCGATGTCTACGATCTCTTCCGCTTCTTCCTGCTCAGGATTGTTGGCCGTGATCTTCATGGTGTTGTTTTCAAGCTGAATCCGCACGCCGCGGAATTTTTCATTGGATAAGATCGAAGCGCGAAGCAGGGCTTGTTTTAACTGGTTACGGCTGGCTAAGACGATTTTATCGCCGCCCTTCGGTAATACGCGGTCGTATTCAGGGAAACCGCCATCCACCAGTTTACTGGTTAATACCGAGCTGCCGGTGATGATACGAATGGCGTTATCACCGACGGCCACGGAAACGTCCTGATCTTCAGCGTCCATTAAGCGCATCATTTCCGTCACGCCCTTGCGCGGCACAATCACCCGTTTTTGCGGCAGCTGAGCCTCAATATTCTGATGACATAACGCTAAACGGTGACCGTCTGTGGCGACGGCACGCAAAATACTGCCGTCAGTTTCTAACAGCAAGCCGTTCAGGTAATACCGAACGTCTTGATTCGCCATCGAAAACTGAGTTGAATCTATGATTGAGCGCAGTATCCCCTGCTTACAGCTGAATTCAATGCCGGCGTCAAAGGCCTCAACATTCGGGTATTCATCCGCCGGTAACGTCGCCAGTGAGAACCGGCTGCGGCCGCTGCGAAGCAGTAATCTGTTTTGCTGATGATCAATATGAAGTTCTGTCTGCTCGGGCAGCGATTTAACGATATCAAGGAATTTTTTTGAAGGCACGGTGACGCGACCTTCTATCACGTCACCATGAACCGGCGTTTGGTCTACCAGCTCGACTTCCAGATCCGTACCTGTCAATTTAAGCGAGTGATTACTCACATTCATCAGGACATTTGCCAGAATAGGCTTATTTGCTTTCTTTTCTACTGTACCACAAACCAGTTGAAGTGGCTTTAATAGGGCATCCCTATCAATAGAAAATTTCATTCGTTCTAGCTCCCTGATGTTTTATCTGAAAAAGCAAAAGGCTGAAGGATCATTTTTATTCGTTATTCCGGTAATAACCGGATTTTGCGTGTTCTGATTCTATGTAAAAACGTCTTCGGATGCCAGTCCCGGTTTACATAACGAAATCGGCGCCGGGTTGTAAGCTAAGTCGCCAACCATAAGTTTTTTCACTTTTCTGACGCGTCTTAAGCGCTCCGCGGCGTTACTCTTGCCTGAAAGACTGCCGGCATTACCGCGCAAGAGCGCCATGAGGAGCACTTAACCTTAACGCCGGAAATGCCGAAAGCTCATAGTCAGGTACTTACCTTAGTTTAGTAAACTTAAGAGGATAAGGTTCTAATTAAGTTAGCGTAATCTTCTTTAATGTCATGGCTTTCCTCACGCAGCTGAGCGATTTTTCTGCAAGCGTGTAATACCGTTGTATGATCGCGACCGCCAAAGGCGTCGCCGATTTCCGGCAAACTCTGGTTAGTCAGCTCCTTTGCCAGCGCCATCGCCACCTGCCGCGGACGGGCCACGCTGCGCGAACGGCGTTTGGACAACATATCCGCCATTTTGATTTTGTAATATTCAGCCACGGTTTTTTGGATATTATCTACGGTCACCAATTTTTCTTGCAGCGCTAACAGGTCACGCAAGGCTTCACGGACAAAATCGATAGTGATTGAACGCCCCGTGAAATTGGCGTTAGCAATCACCCGGTTTAACGCGCCTTCAAGCTCACGGACATTAGAGCGCAGACGCTTGGCGATAAAGAAAGCGACTTCATCAGGCAGGTTGATCCCGCTCTCTTCGGCTTTACGCATGAGAATCGCGACGCGGGTTTCTAGCTCCGGCGGCTCAATCGCTACGGTCAGCCCCCAGCCGAAGCGGGATTTTAATCTGTCTTCCACTCCGTCGATTTCTTTCGGGTAGCGATCCGAGGTCAAAATGACTTGATGGTTACCTTCAAGCAGCGCATTAAAGGTATGGAAAAATTCTTCTTGCGAGCGATCTTTATTGGCAAAAAATTGAATGTCATCGATAAACAGCGCGTCGACACTGCGGTAATAGCGTTTGAAATCTTCAATGGCGTTGTTTTGCAGCGCTTTCACCATGTCCTGAACAAAACGCTCTGAGTGCATGTACACCACTTTGGCGTCCGGCTTATTTTTAATAATGCCGTTACCGACCGCGTGTAACAGGTGGGTTTTACCTAAACCCGTACCTCCGTATAAAAATAGCGGGTTATAAGCGCCTCCCGGATTTTCAGACACTTGCAGCGCCGCCGCTTTGCCTAATTGGTTCGACTTACCCTCAACGAAGTTATCAAACTGATAGGTCGGATTAATATTGCTGCGGTGATTAGGATTTGGCGCTTTATCACCGGCCGCCGCAGGCAGCGCCGGTTTGCTCTGAGCGGGACTGGCGGTGGCGGGCGCCGGCGCGGCTGGAATCGGCGGCGCTTTCGCCGCGGGACGACTGCCGATGTCAAAACGCAGGGTCGGCGCGTCACTGCCCATTTGCTCAATGAGATACTGATTGATCTGATTAAGGTACTTATCTCTTACCCAGTCCAGCACGAAACGGTTAGGCGCGTACAGCACTAATGTTTCCCCGTCCATTTCGGCTTGTAACGGTCTGATCCACATGCTGAACTGCTGAGCCGACAGCTCATCCTGCAGTCGTCCGATACATTGTTGCCAAAGCGAAACTGCCACCGATGTTTTCCTCAATCTGATCACCAAATAAAGATTGTTATTTTATAGTGTGTGATTCAGGATCGCCATCTTTAAAATAAGTTTATCCCCAGATAGGTCTATTTTATTTTTATGAAGCGGATCCCCCGTGATCAATTTCGATCGCAAACACCCTTAATTAGCGCATGCTGGCGCTTAGTTCGGCGATCAGGGCTGATCTATATCAGCTAAGTTTGATTGTGTATAAGATCATAAACAGACACTATATGTTGTGATAGTACACAAAGTTATCCACACCCTGTGGTTGCGTCGATGATAAATAATCAAGTGGATACCGCCGTTAATTGCGCACTTATCGGTAATGGTTATTGACGCCATCAATGATAGTGATTACAATTCTGCCTCTTTTTTGCCCTTACCTCTTTCTCTTAAGGTACTTTTTTTAAGTAATTTAAGCGGAAACCACAGAGATAAGGTTTACTAACGATAACAAAGACGGATTGCCATCATGAGTAAACGTACTTTTCAACCCAGCAACCTGAAGCGCAAGCGTTCTCACGGCTTCCGCGCTCGCATGGCTACCGTAGGCGGTCGTAAGGTTCTTGCGCGTCGTCGTGCGAAGGGTCGCGCGCGTCTATCTGCTTAACCGGCAGGCAGCAGGCACAGGTGACTGGTTACACCTTTTCGCGGGAGTTACGTCTGTTAACTCCCGCACAATTCAATCAGGTATTTTCCGATCCGGTTAAAGCTTCCTCGGCTGAAATCACTTTACTGGCAGTACCCAATCAACTAGACCATCCCAGAGTCGGCTTAACCGTGCCTAAAAAACAAGTTAAACTTGCCGCGGGTCGCAATCGAGTCAAACGCATAGTCCGTGACAGCTTCCGTTTAGCTCAGCACGATTTACCGAATGTTGATATTGTCGTATTGGTGAGACGGGGAGTGACGGACCTGGACAATGCTCAGTTACACAAATTGGTTAATAAGCTATGGCGCAAACTTTGTCGCCGTTACAATGGCTGATCACAAGGCTCATCAGAGTCTACCAACTCGTTATCAGTCCCCTGATCGGACCGAGGTGCCGCTTCACGCCGACGTGCTCTCACTATGCTATTGAGGCGATAAAAATTCACGGCAGCGTAAAAGGGAGTTGGTTTGCAATCAAACGCATATTAAAATGTCACCCTTTACATCCCGGCGGAATCGACCCCGTCCCACCAAAACATGATAGGTGTAATAAATAGGCTATGGAATCACAACGCAATCTATTGCTTGTAGGACTGCTGTTTGTCAGCTTTTTGCTGTGGCAACAGTGGCAGACGGACAAAAATCCTCAACCTGCTGCGACGACTTCATCGGTGTCGGCCCACGCAAGCTCACCAGCTCAATCTGCTGACGTACCCGAGGCGGACGGCGCGCTGCCGTCTCAGACGGTGACAGCCACCTCAGATTTAATTACGGTGAAAACCGACCAATTGGACATCAGAATTAATCCGGTCGGCGGTGACATCGTTTATGCGGCGCTTATTTCTCACAAGTTAGAGCAAGGCAGTGACAAGCCGTTCGTCATCATGGAGCAAGATAACCGGTTTACTTATATTGCTCAAAGCGGCTTGATCGGTAAAGGCGGCATCGACAGCGCGAAAACGGGCCGAGCTAAATTCAGCGCTGAAAAATCAGATTATGCGCTCGCGGCGGGTGACAACACGTTAAGCGTGCCGCTAACTTATGTGGCCGATAACGGCGTGAAATATGTGAAAACCTTCACTTTCACCCGTGGTCAGTTCAATGTCGGTGTCGATTACACCATCAACAACACTCAATCACAGCCATTGCAAGTGCAAATGTACGGTCAAATTAAAGAGACCATCAAAGAGCATAAAGGCAGCATGATGATGCCGACTTACCGTGGCGCGGCATTCTCAACTCAGGATACCCGCTACGAAAAGTACAAGTTTGAAGACATCGCTAAGAAAGACTTAAAAGAGTCAACCTTAGGCGGCTGGGTAGCCATGCTTCAGCACTACTTTGTATCGGCCTGGATTCCGCCCGCGAATGATAAAAACTCACTTTACACCAGCGTAAGCGCCGGCGGTAAAGCCAACATCGGCTTTAAAGGCGCGAGCTATGATATCCCGCCGGGCCGCGCTCAGCAGATTAAAGCTCAGTTCTATGTCGGTCCTAAAGATCAAAAAGCGCTTTCCGCGTTATCACCGACGCTGAACCTGGTGGTTGATTACGGCTTCCTGTGGTGGCTGGCGATTCCCATTCACTGGTTGCTGCTTAAGTTCCACATGCTGGCGGGTAACTGGGGGATTGCGATTATCCTGATCACGCTTGTGGTTCGCGGCGCGCTGTACCCGCTGACGAAAAAGCAATACACCTCGATGGCGAAAATGCGCAACTTGCAGCCTAAGCTGGCGCAACTGAAAGACCGTTACGGCGATGATCGTCAGAAAATGGGTCAGGCCATGATGGAGCTGTACAAGAAAGAAAAAGTAAACCCGATGGGCGGCTGTTTGCCAATCCTGTTGCAGATGCCGATCTTCATCGCGCTTTACTGGGTGCTGCTTGAAAGTTACGAGCTGCGCCACGCACCGTTTATGCTGTGGATCACTGATCTTTCAGTACAGGATCCCTACTACATCCTGCCATTGCTGATGGGTGTGTCTATGTGGTTAATGCAAAAGATGCAGCCGATGTCGCCGACGATGGATCCGATGCAAATGAAAGTGATGCAGTGGATGCCGGTGGTATTTACCGTATTCTTCCTGTGGTTCCCGGCCGGTCTGGTTCTGTACTGGTTAGTCGGTAATATAGTAGCCATCATCCAGCAAAAAATCATTTATGCCGGGCTGGAGAAGAAAGGCATTAAATAAGTACCCGACAATCAGTTTTTCGATATTTCCGGCGTTCAGCTTAAGTGCTCGACAAGGCGCTCTTGCGCGTAATACCGGCGGTCTTTCAAGCAAGAGTAACGCTGTAGAGTGCTTAAGATGGGCGTCAGAAAAGTGAAAAAACTTATAGTTGAGTACTTAACATCGGCTTTTGCTCACAGATTTGAGATAATACCAAGCGGCTTAGCCAAGCCGCTTTTTTATTGCTTAAAGAAAAGGAAACACCGTGATAAAAGAAACGATTGTCGCTCAGGCAACAGCACCGGGACGCGGTGGTGTTGGCATTATCCGAGTTTCAGGTCCGCTCGCCGAGCGGGTAGCGCTCTCTGTTTTAGGTCATGTTCCTGACGTTCGCTATGCCGATTACTGTGACTTCAAAGCGAAAGATGACAGTGTTATCGATCAAGGTATCGCCCTCTTCTTCAAAGCGCCGAATTCGTTTACCGGTGAGAATGTGCTAGAGCTGCAAGGTCACGGCGGTCAGGTGGTTCTGGATATGCTTATCAAGCGGGTGCTGGAAACCTCCGGCGTTCGCACCGCCAGACCCGGCGAGTTCAGTGAACAAGCCTTTATCAACGATAAACTGGATTTAACCCAGGCTGAGGCCATCGCCGATTTGATTGACGCTTCCAGTGAACAAGCGGCCAGAAGCGCTCTGCAATCACTGCAAGGAGAGTTTTCAAATCAAGTGCATCAGCTGGTGGATCAAGTCACCAATCTGCGCCTTTATGTAGAGGCGGCCATTGACTTTCCCGATGAAGAAGTCGATTTTTTAAGCGACGGCAAAATCGCTAATGCCCTTTACAACATCATCGACCGTCTTGATGAAGTGCAGGCCAGTGCCCGGCAAGGCTCAATCATTCGTGAAGGTATGAAAGTGGTGATTGCCGGTCGCCCCAACGCCGGTAAATCGAGCCTGTTGAATGCCCTGGCCGGTAAAGAATCCGCCATTGTGACTGACATTGCCGGTACCACCCGTGACGTGCTCAGAGAACATGTTCACCTTGACGGTATGCCGCTGCACATTATCGATACCGCCGGTTTACGCGATACCCAAGATACGGTGGAAAAAATCGGTATTGAGCGCGCATGGGAAGAAATAGAACAAGCTGATCGAGTGCTATTTATGGTTGACGGCACGACTACAGAAGCGGTTGATCCCCACGATATCTGGCCGGATTTTATAGATCGCTTACCCGGCAGAATCGGGGTAACCGTAGTCAGAAACAAAGCCGATATTACCGGTGAAAACCTCGGCGCGACCTCACACGATACCGAAGACGGTCATCATTATGAGGTATACCGGATTTCAGCCAAAACGGGTGAAGGGGTTGATGGCTTGAAACAACACCTTAAGGATCTGATGGGGTTTGAGAGTAACCTTGAAGGCGGCTTTACGGCACGTCGTCGTCACCTTGAAGCATTGGCTTTGGCCAGCGAACATCTGCAAACGGGTAAGCAGCAATTAGAAGTCTTCCAAGCGGGTGAATTATTAGCGGAAGAACTAAGAATGACGCAACATGCGCTTTCTGAGATCACAGGTGAATTCACCTCTGATGATCTTTTGGGTAAGATTTTCTCGTCGTTCTGTATTGGAAAATAACAAGGTAAAACAAGGTCAAGAAAAGACCAAACAAAGTTAAAATATCTAATACAAGCATATAGTTAAGCTTTTCTTTGTATTTCTATAGTTTCTTTTATTTGCTAATACTGTTCCACCGATACCCCACTACCAAACATTGGTGGGGTAATGGTGGAACAAATTAAGATTAAGAGGAACAACCCATGAAACTGTCAATCGAACTAAAATCTGCTGACAGTCAAGGAAGACAAAAGCTGTTACTCACTCGTCATTATGGCACAAGCATCAATCAACAAGGAAAAAGAGAACAAAGACGCAAACGACAATCACTAGACTTATATATCTATCAAAACCCCAAAGATAAAAGCCAGCGTGATCATAACCGCAAGACACTAGTAGTCCATTCAAAAGCAAATAATGGCCTGATAGTTTATCCTAACAGTTCCTGAACACAACGAATACAGGAGCTGTTATGAGGATTAAATACCATGTCCGTTTGAGTAATGAAGAGCGTTCAATGCTTGAAGCTTTGATAAAGCAGAAGAAACCACGTGTTGCTCAACATAAGAAACGACACGCCCAAATTTTACTTGCTATTGATGAGAATAATTCGCCACTGACCAATCAACAGATTGCTAAGGCGCTAAACATCTCACCACTTGCAGTAACGAGCCTCAGAAAGCGTTTTGTCGAGGAAGGATTAGAAGTCGCTGTTAATAGCAAACACAGCCATCAAGGCCGCAGACGCATAATGGATGGTGAAGCCGAAGCACACCTAATTGCGCTGACCTGCTCTGCGCCTCCGGAAGGACGTTGCCGTTGGACATTAAATCTTCTTAGAGACAAGATGATTGAACTCAAATATGTCGATAGCATATCGAGAACCTCTGTTCATTATGCGTTAAAAAAAATGAACTTAAACCCTGGCTTAAAGAAGAGTGGTGTATACCTGAAGAGGAAAACGCTGCCTTCGTGAGCGCTATGGAAGATATATTAGAACTCTATAAACTTCCTTACGATCCCAAGCGTCCTTTAGTATGCCTTGATGAAACCAGCAAACAACAAGTTAAAGAAGTTCGCAACCCGTTACCTTTAGTTTCAGGTTATCCGGAGCGATACGATACGGAATATGAGCGTAACGGTGTCAGCAACCTGTTCATGATATTTGAGCCTTTAGCGGGCTGGCGGCATGTTGAGGTCACAGAGCACAGAACGGCCGTTGATTGGGCTCATCAGGTAAAAGCCTTAGTAGACGGGCGTTATAAGGATGCTGAGACAATTGTGTTGGTTGAGGATAACCTGAATACTCATACCCCGGCTTCATTTTATAAGGCCTTCGAACCAGAAGAAGCTCGTAGGCTGATCAATAAAATCGAATTTCATTACACGCCAAAACACGGAAGCTGGTTGGATATGGCTGAAATTGAATTAAGTATCTTGAGCAGACAATGCTTAAACCGAAGAATACCGGATCAGGAAACACTAAATTGTGAAGTTGAAGCCTGGGTCACCCAACGCAATGAGTCCAAGGCTAAGATGATTTGGCAGTTCACAACTGAGGAGGCACGTATCAAGTTAAAGAAGCTTTACCCCGTCCTTCCAGGGTACAGTTAGCCTTTTAACAGAATTAAACTGATTAACGAAATCCTGTTACACTTTCGTTAATCAAAATGAAAAAAGCTAGAGTCCTACTGGCTTGCCAAAGGGTGGGAGGAAGCATTTTGTTCAGAAATTACAGACTTATTAATTAGTTGTGAATAAAAGTTGTATAAGAGTTTAAAACAATAAAAATCAATACAAGATTTTTAGCTCTCCTATGACTAAGGCTTAGCAAAAGAGCTTGAAGTATTGAATTCAAATGGACGGAGTACTAGGACTCCCACAGCAGAACGTTTTAGACACTTCAGCCATAAAGACTCTTTTTTCCATTCCGTGAAGTTTATTTGAGGCAAGTTTGATTATCCGTTTGGACTCGCTAGAAATGTAAATTGAAGTAGACATCTGGCAGCAACATAAACGATTTTAAGAACTCAACTATAATCGTTTGTTCTTAACAGCCTTGGTGAGCAAATTAATTGGTGAGGTGTTAACTCACTCGCAGCAACAAGAACTGAGCAATGCGGTAAATGGCGTAATGGCTCTCGATAAACCACTGCGCCGATTAAGTCGTTGTTTAGAATTTATCGATCCTGTTGAAGAAAACGGCTGCCATGCCAGATTACAAAAGTGGTGCGACAACGGGCAACTGGCTTGGGTATTGGATAATCCGATTGATGAACTGGACATCACACATCAAACATTACTGGCTTTTGATGTCTCTGAGTTTCTTGACCATGCAGAAGTCAGAACGCCCATTGTCATGTATCTATTTCATCGAATTGAAAAGCTGATAGATGGTCGTAGATTGCAAATCATCATGGATGAATTTTGGAAGTTAGGGATCTCGCAGTTCATAAGATACCAGTTTAAATTTCAGCGCTTCATTTGTTATACCTGCGAAAGCAGATATAAAGCGACTTTTTGCAAAATTAACCAAAGAAACCGGACTCCGGCTGTCGCCGGAGTGACGGCATATTTGGTATGAACTCTTCTGCGACGTCCCTTACTGCTTGATGAATATTTCGAAGACTTAGCCAACAACAAACAAAAGGTCATCAGGAAGCAGAACGGCATTATGGTTTACGCCACTCAATCTGCCAAAGATGTGCTCAACTCACCCATTGCCCATACCTTAATTGAACAATGCGCCACCTTCATGTTTATGCCGAACCCCAAAGCCAAGCGTGAGGATTACATTGATGGCTTTGGTCTGACTGAAAGGGAATTTGAACTCATTAAAACCAAGCTCATGCCCAACTCTCGCAAGCTGCTGATTAAGCAAGGCCATGAAAGTGCGGTAGTAACCCTGAACTTATCAGGTTTTGATTATGAACTCGCCGTAATTTCTGGCACCACCGACAAAGTAAACCTAATGCACCAGCTGGTTGAGGAAGTTGGCAGTAACCCCAAAGATTGGTTACCGCTTTACACCCAAGCTTTAACCGATAAGCGAGGTGAGCAATGAAACGTTTGTTGGTTCTGCTTTTATTATCGCAATCAGCAATGGCTTTCCCTGTTATTGATGTCGCTAACCTGCATCAAAACATTATTCAGGTGAAACATCTGCTTGAGGAAATCAACACTCTAAAACAACAGCTACAAACCGCAAAAGACCAATTGCACAGCATTAATGGCATTCGTCATATGTCTGGTGCCATTGATTCGGTGTATGACATCAGCGTTAAGGTCGACCCAAATCTAACACTTCAAAAGCAAGACATACACAACAGCCAATGGCTGCAACTGGGCGGTGATGTTGCAGGACTCTATGATGATGTTAACCGATATAGAGGTCGCTGGTACGAGCAAACTCAAATTTCGCTGCAGCAAACCCAAGCTCGTTACCAACAGCTCATGCGCTTGATTCAGAAAATCGATAGCGCACCACAACAAAAAGACATTGAAGATTTACAAGCTCGCATAAATGCCGAAGGTGTAATGCTCGCCAATGAACAAGCCAAGCTGCAACTGCTACAAGCACAAGCTAAGGCCAGTGATGCCAACAACGTATTACCCAAATGGCGATTGAATCTGGCGGTGAATTGCACCCGATTAATTTGAATTACTAACCAACCTTTTACTAAAAAATCCAAGGACGGGTACAACCTAAAGAGAAGTACCCATGAAAGCACAACATTTTGAGAAAATAAAAATTCTGATTCACGCTGTTGATAAGCTTTTTGAAAATCATTTAGATCTTTATTAACATCGTTTTCGAAGTAGTTGTGAAAACTTATAGAATGACTACAAATCAATAAGTAGTCGGTCATGAAAAACATCTAACATTCTGATCGCTAATAAAATATAGCTATTTGATACATTCAATTTCGACCAGAAATGATATAGTTAACCTATGGTTTCTGGTCGTTTTGGGTGCTAAAAATGCTCAAAGAAAGCCCGTCAAATTTACCTCACGACAGTCTGTTTAATATCACAGACCAACTTCTGCAAACTCACCCTTTACTCATTTTAGCTAATGCCTTTGATTGGCGAGCGTTGGAAGAAGAGTTCAAGCCGTTATACAAAAAATTAGGCCGTAAAGCGAAGCCAATTCGGTTGATGTGCGGTTTGCTAATACTCAAGCAACTTTACAAACTCAGCGATGAAGCCTTGGTCGATGAGTGGCTGATGAACGTGTATTTTCAAGTGTTTTGTGGTGAGACAGAGTTTCAAACAGCATGCCCTTGTGATGCCAGTGAACTCAGTGTTTTTCGTAAGCGCATCGGTGAAAAAGGCTGTGAAAAAATCTTTGCATTATCTGTGGCTTTACACGGTGACAAAGCTGAAGATGACACCGTGTACGTTGATAGAACCGTCCAAGAAAAAGCCATTACTTATCCGACAGATAGCAAGCTTGCCATCAAGGTGATTAACCGAGTCAATAAACTTGCCAAAGTATTTGGGATCAAGCAAAGACGTGCTTATGTCAAAGAAGTCAAACAGCTACGCATTGACTGTCGAAGCTTTAGACATGCCAAAAATCGAAGCAAAGCCAGAAGAGCGTTAAAAAGGTTACGTGTTATCGCAGGTAAGCTTTTAAGGGAGCTACAACGCAAACTTCCACAAGATGTCCTTGATTTACAAAAAGAGAATTTTTCCAATTATGAAAAAGCCATTACACAGCAACGTAAAGACAAGAACAAGATTTACAGCCTTCATGAACCCGATGTTTACTGCGTAGGGAAAGGCAAAGACCATAAGCCATACGAGTATGGTAAAAAGGCTTCTGTCGTGCTCACAGAGCAGAGTTGCGTATTCCTGCGGATATGATCGCTGATTCCTGCCCATCGTGATCACTTGTCACTTCAGAGCATCAACCTACATGCATTTCTAGTCTATTTGATCACCATCAGTCAAGATTTCCTCTTTTTTTCGCATGGATTCACCCTTTAATTTCAGTCGGTGAGCGTTATGCATTAACCGATCTAAAATGGCGTCAGCTAGTGTGTTATCTCCGATAGCTTGATGCCACTGCTCAGTTGGTAATTGGCTTATCATGATGGTTGAGTTTGTTTCGTGTCGGTCGTCCATGATTTCCATTAAGTCACTACGGTTAGCCGCTGTAAGCGGCTCTAGTCCCCAGTCATCGATGATAAGTAAATTGGTTGCGGCTAAGGTTTTTAACAGCCTCTGATATGTGCCATCAGCTTTTGCCTGTGAAAGTGTCAGTAGTAATCGTGATAGCCTGTAGTAGCGAACGCTGTAACCTTTAAGACAAGCACTGTGTCCGAGTGCACAAGCCAAATAGGTTTTACCGCAACCACATGGCCCTGTGAGCAAAGTGTTTTGTCCTTTGCTTATCCATTCACACTGGATAAGTCCGGCCATCTGACTGCGTTTCAGTCCTCTTGGATGCTGGTAATCGATTTCTGAGGCCGTTGCGCTTAATTTGAGTTTGGCACTGCGTAGCAGTCGTTGCTGCTTCCGGTTATCTCGGTAAAGAGATTCTCTTTCAACGATATATTGCAACCGTTCTTCGAACGATAAATCACCGTAATGACCTAATTGTTCTTGCTGGCTGGTTAACGCTTGTGCCATGCCTGATAATTTCAGCTGACGTAGTTGTGCGATTAAAGGCTCGATCATCATAATCACTCCTTAGTGAAAGGCTTTTGAGCCACGAACATTTTCGTGGTGTTGAGGTAAGTCGAAGCTTTGCTGCTTACTGTTAGCCAGCTTGTCTTGGTTACTTTTGAGGATATTGCTGATTTCTCGGTATCGATAAAGCTTATGTTTGTTGGCGATAGCACAAGCGTTGTTCAGGCGTTCGTTTGAGTAGGTTTTAGAGAGATTTAATACACCTAAGCACAAGTTATAGGCTTGCTCTGGGTGTGCTCGGCTATCAAGTTGATGCTTGATCCATTTTGTCACCTCTGAGCCGATACTGCTTGCCCAGTTTAAAAAGCGACCAGGGTTCCATTGATGGTGTTTCTCATGGCGCTTTGGCATATGTTGAGGTTCAGTTGTTGCCCCCGGTCGATGCTTACGGATGTGGTGACAAATGGCTTTACCTTTGAAGTAAACGCCTAGCCGCTTGTCACTTACGTGTAGCTCAACTTTTTCACCAACAAGATGATGAGGAACGGAGTAATTGTGGCGATCATATTTGACGTGATAGTCGATGCCAATTTTAGCGGATTTGATGTCAACATAATGGTAAGGAAGCTTGGGAAGTGGTGCTAACGCCGGTTTATCCAAGCTTTCAAATAAACTTTGTCTGCAACCATCTAGTTGCTTAAAGGGCTTTTGATTCACTTCTTTTAGTAAGGCTTTAATGCACCGATTAAGCTCACCAAGCGAGAAGAAGGTTTGATGTCTGAGCTTAGCTAATATCCAGCGTTCAATGATTTGCACACCGACTTCAGCTTTTGATTTATCTTTGGGTTTGTAAGGTCTGGCGGGGATAACAGCCACATTGTAATGCGCAGCCAATTGTTGATAAGCGGGATTGAGTTCAGGATCGTATCGACAAGCCTTGCTGACACCAGATTTAAGATTATCGGGTATCACGATTTTCGGAACACCGCCAAAGAACTCAAAAGCCCTGACATGACTTTCTAACCAGTCTGGTAATGATTGTGTATGGGTAGCTTCAACATAGGTGTAATTTGAAGCACCAAGCACAGCGACAAAAATTTGAGCTGTTTTTACTTCACCTGTTGAGGCACAGACGATAGGTACCGTTTGGCCAGCGTAGTCGACGAATAGTTTGTCACCCGCTTTGTGAACTTGCCTCATCGAGCGTTGCTGTTTCTTCTTCCACGTTGAATAGTGATAGCAAAATCGAGAATAGCTGTAGTAACAATCTTTATTTTGCTGTACATGCTCTTCCCATAACAGTTGTTTAGTGACCCCTTTTTTCTTGAGCTCTAAATGGATTTCAGCCCAGTCGGTTGATGGGCATTTTATATGTTGAGTCGATTCAGGCTTTGAATAAAAAAGCTTTTCCAGAGTTGAATCATCCAGCTCTGGTGGTAAAGGCCAGCTCAATTTTAATGCTTTTGCTTTGAAAAGAACTTTCTGTACAGCTCCAACACTCGACTTTGTGCTGCTATGTATTTGACGTAGTGTCAGCTGGGCACCAAGACCGAGCCGTAAAATTTCTCTTATATTTCGCACTGTTAATCTCTTAGTTGCCATTACCATTATCCATTTGGTTTAAATAGAAAATGGTAGTTAAAGAAACAATGCTCTGAAGTTGTTCTTGTGGGTCGTGATCACCAATTCTTGCATCGTGATCGCTGATTCCTGTTTTGGACGAAATTTGTTCACGATAAAGCAAGAATTATTGATCACAGTTAGGCAAGAATATGCGATCACGATGGGCAGGAATTTTTGATCACGTTAGGCGAGAATATGCAAGAGCCTAAAATCACTCTTCAAATGCCCGATTACTGGTTCAATTGTTGCCCGTTTTTTACAGAGTTCACTTTTGCGTTTTCTCTTAGCTTGCGAGTCCCGTTTTAATGGCCGGCTAGGGATAACAACTTCTTGGTCAACATACTGCATACACCCTTTATAGCCTTTATCTACAACGGCTGTAGTGATTTTACTCTTTCGGTGTTTATGGGCATGGTCAAGTGCAGGTCTAAGCAATTTTGAGTCGTGTTCATGTTTGTCATGACTGGTTACACCAATGATTAATTGACTCTGCTCTGTGAGCACGACAGAAGCCTTTTTACCATACTCGTAAGGCTTGTGGTCTTTGCCTTTCCCTACGCAGTAAACATCGGGTTCATGAAGGCTGTAAATCTTGTTCTTGTCTTTACGTTGCTGTGTAATGGCTTTTTCATAATTAGTAAAATTCTCTTTTTGTAAATCAATGACATCTTGTGGAAGTTTGCGTTGTAGCTCCCTTAAAAGCTTACCTGCGATAACACGCAACCTTTTTAACGCTCTTCTGGCTTTGCTTCGATTTTTGGCATGTCTAAAGCTTCGACAGTCAATGCGTAGCTGTTTGACTTCTTTGACATAAGTACGTCTTTGCTTGATCCCAAATACTTTGGCAAGTTTATTGAGTCGGTTAACCACCTTGATGGCAAGCTTGCTATCTGTCGGATAAGTAATGGCTTTTTCTTGGACGGTTGTATCAACGTACACGGTGTCATCTTCGGCTTTGTCACCGTGTAGCGCCACAGATAATGCAAAGATTTTTTCACAGCCTTTTTCACCGATGCGCTTACGAAAAACACTGAGTTCACTGGCATCACAAGGGCGTGCTGTTTGAAACTCTGTCTCACCACAAAACACTTGAAAATACACGTTCATCAGCCACTCATCGACCAAGGCTTCATCGCTCAATTTGTAGAGCTGCTTGAGTATTAGCAAACCGCACATCAACCGAATTGGCTTCGCTTTACGGCCTAATTTTTTGTATAACGGCTTGAACTCTTCTTCCAACGCTCGCCAATCAAAGGCATTAGCTAAAATGAGTAAAGGGTGAGTTTGCAGAAGTTGGTCTGTGATATTAAACAGACTGGCATGAGGTAAATTTGACGGGCTTTCTTTGAGCATTTTTAGCACCCAAAACGACCAGAAACCATAGGTTAACTATATCATTTCTGGTCGAAATTGAATGTATCAAATAGCTATATTTTATCAGCGATCAGAATGTTAGATGTTTTTCATGACCGACTAATTATGAAAAAGCCATTACACAGCAACGTAAAGATAAAAATAAGATTTACAGTCTTCATGAACCCGATGTTTACTGCGTAGGGAAAGGCAAAGACCATAAGCCATACGAGTATGGTAAAAAGGCTTCTGTCGTGCTCACAGAGCAGAGTCAATTAATCATTGGTGTAACCAGTCATGACAAACATGAACACGACTCAAAATTGCTTAAGCCTGCACTTGACCATGCCCATAAACACCGAAAGAGTAAAATCACTACAGCCGTTGTAGATAAAGGCTATAAAGGGTGTATGCAGTATGTTGACCAAGAAGTTGTTATCCCTAGCCGGCCATTAAAACGGGACTCGCAAGCAAAGAGAAAACGCAAAAGTGAACTCTGTAAAAAACGGGCAACTATTGAACCAGTAATCGGGCATTTGAAGAGTGATTTTAGGCTGTGTAAGAACTGGTTAAAGGGCAGTGTTGGCGACTCAATAAACCTTCTAATGGCTGCGTGTGCCTGGAACTTGAGAAAGTGGTTAGCCATTTTCTTTTTGCTCGAAAAAGATGGTGAGTTTTGACTATTTTGTAGTGAAATTGATGCGAAATATAAGAAATGTTGCTTTTGGGTACGGTTCTGAATTTTGCGTAAATCAGATGCCGTACATTTTAAATCTTGAAGTTATGTTTTTCAGTACCGACTATTTACAATTTGGCTCAATAATTGAGCAATTGGAAATATAGCCAAATCAACGTGTTCTTCAGGGTGTGGAATGCATTGGTTTTCGAAATCGTCAATTTCGAAGTTCTTCATTTGTCCCAGTAGTGGCTTATTGTCTTCCGCAAGAGTAAGAGATATAGAGCCTTTTACTGCCCCCTCGATAACATGCTTATTTGTAACAATACAAGGGACATTTTTATCTTCACTTTCAAAGAAAATATAAAAATAACCACTTCCTGTAGAAATAGCTCCATTAGCTAAAACGCACTCTATCCTTACGGTAGAATGAATAAGCTCTTCAATTGGGTGTTTAAAATCACTCATTCAAATACATCTCCGCCATATCGTCTAATTTAGCTTTTACATCTTTCCAGTTAGGCATGACTTGGGTTAACAAGCGCCAGAAACGTTCACTGTGGTTGTGTTCTGCGATATGGCAAAGCTCATGGAGTATTACATAATCGATGCATTCCTTGGGTGCTTTAACAAGGTGAGGATTGAGCATCAAATTGCCTTTGGTTGAACAACTTCCCCATTGCTTTTTCATTGCCATGACACGAAACGAAGGAATGCCTTTTACCCAAGTGGCTTTTGGTAACAACTCAGTCAATCGTTCATGGAAAATGAATTTTGCTTTGCGCTGATACCATTTATCGACTAATGGTTTTACTTTCACCAAACGCTCATCAATATCTTTACTGGCTTCATGCTTTAGCGTGACATTCAGCTTACCTCGGCTCAGCTTTACATTGGGCACTTGGTCTGCATCAACAGTGACTTTCAAAACATAGCGTTTACCCAAATAAAATTGGGTTTCGCCACTGACATAGCACTTAGGTAAAACCGTATCTTTTTGCTTAGCAAATTCATCAATGCTTTGCCAAATCCACCTTGCACGCTTGTGTACCGCTTCTTGTATCGAATCTTCAGTAGCACCATGTGGCACAGTAACGACAACTCTTTGATCAGGGTGAACCTTTATCACAACCTTACGTGCTTGCTTTTTGGCATCATCAGCAGGTTTTGATTTACGGATCACATCATAATGAATGGTGTCGTTACCATAAGTAAAAACACCACGTTCATTGGTTTTGTTTGCTGAAACAACAACTCGTTTTGTCACTCCCATTAGCCTCTTGCTAAACCTAATCGGGTGATTTTTAATACTTCCTCAATCAGCTTTTGGGCATGTTCAAGACCTAAATCTGCAAACAACATAGGCAATAACTTGTTGTGAATAGCATTTTCAATTTCTGCTGGATTAATGGAATACTCAGCAACTGCGGTATTCACTACATTATCAATTTCGAAAGCCAGAGCCACCAACTTGTCATTGTCCAACGCTTTATCTGTTAAAAACTCGGCATCAAAAAGATGCTTGAACAAACCGAAGTAGGCTTGAGCATATTTGTTTAATTTACCTGAATCATCAATAAACTCATTGGGAACATCCGCAACTTTGCGATCTTTTACTTCCTGCTCAAAATCAGCAAACAGGATGTACTGCTTGATTGGCGCATCGAACATTGCCTTGGCATCTTCAATCGCTTTTTTAAGCATTTTAGAAAAATACTCCTGAGCATAAGGATCATCAGCCAAGTCTTGTTCAATCATCTTGGTAATGCGCCCAGTGATTTTATCCGTCTGGTTACGAGCTTCATCATCACTCATATCCTGAGGCTTCACATTCTTACCTAAATTACCGACCAAGTACGCCCCTTCAGGCTCTTTCACTTCAATTCCGGCGATGTGTTTGTCGAGCAGGCTTCTGATGTCCTCTGCGTATTCATCGTAATTAATGGTTTCGTCAGCATCTTCACGTACCTGTTTACGCAAATTCACAAAGGCTTTTAAATCACGTTTGTATAAGTCTCGTTTATTATCAAAAGACTTATCGTCAAAATAGGTGGCAGACTGTAAAGCTACTTTCATGCAGTTCGAAAATGCCGTGAGAGCAGCATAAAAGTCATCACGCTTTTTAAGATTGGTATCAATTAGCCTTCCATCAACTTCTTGTACCTTTGGCGTTAAGGCTTGACGTAAAGCCGGCCCATCTTGTTTGTTTTTTACACCATCAAAGATTGCCCATAACTCGCTGTGTAAACCTGGTAGCTTTTTATATTCCGTATCCATGCGGTTATACAGACCTTTGAGGTCATCAATATCAAAGCCGCCTTGAGTTCGCTCTGCTAAGTCTTGATACTTCTCAATGGTGGTATCAAGTTCTTTTAATATTCCACGATAATCAATCAAGTAACCAAACTGCTTTTTACTGTGTAATCGATTCACACGGGCAATCGCTTGGATCAGATTATGTTCCTTGAGAGGTTTGTCGATGTAAAGCACGGTGTTCTTTGGTTCATCAAAGCCTGTTAATAGCTTATCCACTACAATCATGATGTCAGGATCATCATCTCTACCGTACTCTTCAATAATGCCTTTGGTGTAAGCTTTTTCGTCCATTTTATTAACGTTAGCTTTCCACCAATTTTGCACGAGACTCTTACTCTCTTGGTCTACAAGCTCATGTCCCTCACGAGTATCAGGTGCCGACATAGCAACCACCGATGTCACTGTGCCAATTTTATCTAATGCCTTTTTATAGCGAATCGCAGAGGCTTTTGAATCACAAGCTAACTGACCTTTTAAACCTTGCTGCTTAAAGTTTTGAAAATGATCAGCAATATCATAAGCAATCAGTTCAATGCGGCCTTCAGTTTGATAGATCTGACCTTTTTGAGAGAATTTTTTCTTTAAATCCGTTTTTTGTTTGTCTTTGAGTTTACTGGTACTGCGCTCAAACCAAGCATCAATGGCTTTTTCATTTACGTTCAGTTCTGGAATGCGTTCTTCATACAAAAGAGGGGTAACGGTTTTATCTTCAACCGCTTGCTGCATGGTGTAAGAGTGAATGATCTTACCAAATTTGTTTTCGGTCTTATCGTCTTTTAACAGTGGCGTACCCGTAAAAGCAATATAGGCCGCTTTAGGCAGCGTCTGCTGCATACGGATATTATTTTCACCGTTCTGGCTACGGTGGCCTTCATCAACTAACACCAGAATATTCGGGCTATCGTTGTAGCACTCTTTATATTTAATCGCTGAGCCAAATTTGTTAATGATCGAGAAGATAACTCGCTCACTACCTTTACCAATTTGTTCAGCTAAACGCTTACCTGTGGTCGCCATCGCATCTTTTTTATCTCGGTCAGTTAATACACCACCAGATGCAAAGGTTCTGCTGAGTTGATCTTCCAAGTCCACACGGTCTGTAACTATGATCACTCTGCATTGTGCAAGCTCTTCAAGCCAAATAAGTGCTTTGGATAAAAACACCATAGTAAATGACTTACCGCTACCCGTAGTGTGCCAAATCACACCACCTTCACGACTGCCAACATCATCAAAAGTATTTATACGCTCAATAAGAGCCTTAATGCCAAACACCTGCTGATAACGTGCAACAATCTTGCCTGCTTTTTTATCAAACAAGGTATACAAGCGAGTCATATCTAGTAAGCGTTCTGGGCGTAGTAAACTGACAATTAGCCTATCTTGGTCGGTAACGGTTAAGTCACCCGCAGCAATGAGTGATAAGTAATCATCTTTTGCTTTGGTAGGACGATGGTTAAGCAAAGCATTTAATTGCTCATCGCTTAGCTCGTGATTTTTTAGCCTAGCAAACTCAGCTTCAAGGATTTGTTCTTCCTTCCACTTCGCCCAAAACTTTTCAGGTGTGCCGCAGGTGGCATACAAACCTTCATGCCCGTTTACCGCTAATAGTAATTGGCTATAGGCATATAAGTGCGGAATTTCAGCCTGTCCTTGATTGCGAATATGCTGAGAAATCGCCTCACTGTTAGTTGACTTCCCCTCTTTGTTCGAATCTGGACGTTTTGCCTCAATGACCACCAATGGCAAACCATTTACAAAACACACAATGTCAGGAATGCGATTACCAGTCCCTTCGGCATTTTGCACCACTAATTCTTCGGTAAAATGGAGTTGGTTATTATCGATATTCTGCCAATCAATCAACTGAATCGTCGGAGAGACTTTTTTACCACCAATAAACTCGGTAACACTGACACCATACATCAATGCATTGTAGATTTTCTCATTCGCAGCTTTTAACCCAAGGTTCATCGCAGGAGTCAATTCATGCACCACTTTATCAATAGCTGCTTCTGATAATTTTTGTTGCTTACCCGAAAACGAAAATGTCTGCTTGGCTAAAAAGGCACGTATAACAGGTAACAAAATAACCTGATGAGTGCTTTTTTTGTCTTGGCTTTGGTAACTATGTGCAAAGTTATTACCACGAAGTGCTTCACATTCATTAGGCGGAATGAATGTATAGCCTAGGTTAGTTAATAACGTAAGCGCAGGGATCTTGGCGCTGAATTCTTCACAAAAGCTCACTTCAAGATTACTTGATATCATCCTTAAATTGCCTCGCCAATTAAATTAGGTTTTTGCGAATAACACACAGATAGTTGATCATCATCTAGCTTTATTTCTAAATATCCCAAAAAATCAGGCCAGTCTTGAAGAGTTAATGTTGAGTCTGTCATCCTTGAAGCTAAAGTAGCTAATATGGTGTCGTGAGTCACCCACACATGCACTCCGTTAATTGAGTTACTTAATAATATTTTTATATCACTGACAATACCTTCAACGGCATAGTTTAAATCATAAAAACCATCCCATGACTCAGAACCTGACATCAAGTATGAATTGACGGCTTCATTCCCTTTTTTCAACCAATGCTGCCAAGCTAACTCAGCGTCTTTAATGATAAAACCAGGATCGCCTAATAAACGACACTTTTTTATATTCTCAAACTTAAAATTCGCAGTTTGAGCGAAAAGCTCAGCAGTTTGGATACATCGCCCAATAGGGCTAGTTCTAATACTCAATATCTGGTCGTCAATTAACGAAGCAAATTGCTTACTCTGCTCAATACCTGCTTCAGTCAGCATTACATCATTACCAACAGTATTAGGTAAAATTTCGGGGCGCTCAGCATGCCTTACAATGAGTATTCTTTTCATTTCTCTATGTCCGTATTAATTTCATTACTGTCACTAAGCTATCTTTTTCAATGACTGACTCAATACAAAGTCCTGCTTTTTTATACAGAGCTTCAAATTGGCTTTTTGTTCTTTCCTGTCCACCTGTTACAGTGAGTAAATGTAAGTCGCAAAGCGAACCACCAAAGCTATGTTCATCAAGTAGCATCTCAAATACGTAAATCGCACCATTATTTTGTAATGCACCAGCAGCGTTTATAAGAATTTGCAAAGCATCTGCGTCGTCCCAGTCATGAAGTACACGAGCCAACATAATTTTGTCAGCTTGAATAGGCCACTGATTAAAAAGATCAAACTCTAATTTATTACTGAAGTTACTAGAATCAATAACACCTTTTAAGTCGCCCAATACCACATTTGTTGATGGAAACTGTTCTAGTACAAGCTGTGCTAATAAACCATTGCCCCCAGCTGCATCAAAAACAACATCGCCATTTTCAATATCTAAATAAGAGACAAGCGCTTCATAGTCTTTTAATGCATAACTTCGAAGCATATTATGATGTCTTGCAGTATCCTCTTTAGACATTGAGACATTTTTAAAAATATCACCTGTTTCAACGTCTTCTTGCATTAATTGCGTTAGGTTGTGCCACCTTTTCATTAACTCACCACGATACTCGGTCGCAGCACTCGCAAGAGACATAGCATGATTAGTCGTTAAAAAGCCACCTTTGGGTAAGGTATGCCAAACTTGATGTTCGCACTTTACAAGTCCCAGCTCGCCCAATGCACTAAGCAGGCGGGTCAACCTTTTTTCGAGAGTATTGGTTTGGATAGCTAATTGAGCGATATTATTAGGTAGATTATCAAATATTTTTAAGTCAACGGCGGTGGCAATGGTAAAAGTTCTCCAATAACCAACCATGTCTGCTGATAAAGAACCAAAGTCGTCACTTTGACTAGCTCTCAACTCTCTAACAACATTGCCTTGCTCATTAATAATCAGTAACGCACCAGAAAAGGTTTCGACACGTGAAAATCCATTATAGAAAGGTTCAACGTTTGCGTAGCGGTCTGCATAAATGGGCTTTCCACTTTTATCGATATGATGCCAACCGTCATTGCTTTTAGCTCTGGCGAATCCTTTATGGTAAACATCTAAATCTAAAAACCAATGTGAATGAATAAAGTGACCTTGGTTATCAATATGAGAACTAAGACCGTTCTCAGCCTGAACAACGGCAATGCCTTCTCTAAAATCCCCACTGTAAAGCCATTTCTTCTCGTAAAGAGGCTGCCCAGATTTATCAATATGAAAGTAAAAACCATCTTTATCGCATACGACAGCGATGTTCTGTTGATAATTACCAACAAAGGCATAACGCTGAGCATAAATAGCAAAGCCATCAGGAGAAATATGAAACCAATCATCGTTTTCAACTACAGCGGCTAAACTGCAATAAAAACCAAAAGTTCGATGAAATCTATGAGGATAAATCGCTTCACCAGTTTCGTCGATATGCCAAGCTTGGTCATGTAATAAAACGGGGGCAACTTGATATGTGTTGTCTATATCATGAAATGATAAAACCACATCAAATCGTTTATTGTATGCTGCGGTATCATCAGCAAAAACATGATATCTACCATCATCTGAGACAGAAAGTTTAGTTAACATACTCATTATATGCGCCTCATCGTGCACTGCTTACACAGAGGATGATCTTGATATGTATTCATCAACTCAACATAGCGCTCACTTTGTGCCAACTCTATAAGTGATGATTCAGCGACTGAACCAAACTCCCCCAGTGATTTACGCTCTTGATCTGGTGCACAACACACATTAAAACGACCGGATGGATCAATCCAAATTTCCTTACCTAAAAATGGGCAATGACCATTTGGTGCAATATCCTCTAATTTATCAATATGTAGTTCAGAAAAATTATCCAGTTTAAAAGGTCTTACTGCGGTTTTATTGTGTGACTCAACTCGCTCACGGCAATATTTAACGACCTGATTCCATCGCTCAGCAAATACTATGTCATTACGTAAATTTTCATCTGCAATTTCATCAAAATGCGCCCATAACTGGTGACCTTTTATTCGGTCAAACCCCAGTTCAATAGCGAGATCTAACATTTGAGGGATTTCCTCTAAATTGCTGCGTAAAAACGTCAGTTGCATTGTCATGGAACAATAATGACGCTCTACCCAGCTATCTCGAACCGCAATAAAACGTTTTGCATTTTCAATATGTTCGCTTAATTGGGCACCAAGCATAATATTGCTATGAGTAGCTTCGGTAGCACCATTCCATGAAATCTTTACATCACTGCCAATAGGAACAATACGACTAGCCCAATACTCAACATTTTGGTGTTTATCGGGGCTTGGAAAGGTGCCATTCGTGGTTAAATTTAACGACAAACCTAACTCATGGCATAAGTCTAAAAACACATCAAAGTGAGGGTAAAGTAAAGGTTCGCCCATTGTTGATGGGATTACTTCCTTAATGCCCATTTCAGCTGCATCTCGGATCACTTGCTCGAGCATTTTCCGATCCATATTCGGTCGCAATCGCCCTTGCTGTTTACGCAGCTTAGGGCTATCTGAATAAGGCGAGTGATCTTCACACATAACACAGTTTAAATTACAGGTATCTGGGTTAGTGTCTAAAGTAATACGCCAAAAGTCGATTTCACTCACTGCATCAATTCCTTATAACATGCCTCTAAATGTACAATATGCTGATCTATACAAGGAATTTCACCATCATCACTAAATGCATAACCTTTTTCGCCAAGCTGTTTTGCATACAAAGGATTATCTACAAACACCTGCATTTTTTTAGCTAAAGCATCAACATCCCTATGCTTATAAGTTAGACCGTTTACGCCATCTATAACGTACTCACCCATACCGCCATCATTGGCAGTAATAACTGGCACCTTAGACTGTTGTGCTTCGTGAATCACAAGAGGAGAATTTTCAACCCAAATTGAAGGTGTCACAATCGCATCTGTTTTGCTAAATACATCAACAGCAATGTGCTGATTTTTATACTCAGGCATCCACTGAATGCTTTTCTGTTTCTCTATTGGCAATGTTGCTGCAATGGCACGTAATGCACGAGAGTCTTGGCCTCTGTCACGCCCCCAAATACGCAAAATAGCATCACCTTTTATTTGGCCAAACGCCTCAATTAATTGATGAATACCCTTAGCCGGAATATGTGTACCAATATACCCAAAAGTAAAAGGCTCGCCTTCAGTGCGTACTCGCCCTAACATACGAGAGCGATCAAAACCGTAATCTAAGTAAATGCTTTTATCTTTTGGTAAGCCAAAGTTTTTTTCGTAACGATTCTTAAGATATTTTGCTGGCGAAATAAATAAGTCAACATGCTCAACTACCTCTTTGATGTGTCGCATTCGACGCTCAACCCAGTTTTCCCAATAAGCGATGTCTTGGTCTAGCTCTTCTTTATCACCTGAAAAATATCGGGCGTAACATTGTGTGGCACATTTTTTATTTTCTTGTCCATCACATGCAGCCCAAAGATTATTGTCAGCTGAATGCATTTGCATAAACTGACCACGGGGGCACATAAGCCAATAATCATGTAAAGTATAAACAACTGGAATATTGCGTTGTTTTGCTTCAAACACCAAAGAAGTCGACAAATGATTCAAATGACCAATGTGAACAATATCCGGTGAATAATCATCTAATAACTCTGCAAATTTTTGGTCAATAATCGCTAAACGGTATCTATCTCTGTGACGTGGGTTATTTACAAGGTGCAATGTAATTTCAGGCATATCCTCATCATGGCTAATTCTGATATCACCATCGGGTCTAAATGCATTCTCTTCACGGGTAAAAACACGAACTTCATGCCCTTTCTTGGCCAAACCATGACAAATAGTTTGAGAGTAAACTTCAGAACCTGCGTTGTACAACATAGGGTAGCCATGAATCACTTTTAATATTTTCACGAATGCGCTCCTAATTTTAATTTTTTTGTATATGCATCAACCAACCATGCTATCCCTTGTTCTGGCAGAACTGATGCCTGCCAACCAAGTAGTGATTTAGCACGAGACGGATCGCCAATAAATCGAGCAACATCGTATGAACGAGACTCTGCCTCAACTATGGTCGAAGAGCTATTTGCTGCTGCAATAGCCATTTGTGCCGCTTGTTTTAAAGTTGTGCCATGCCCGGGTAATAGGTGAATGGGGGGCAATTTTTTTTCACCTTCATTCAATAATGTTACGACTTTTACTAAACCCGCTACAGTGTCACTTACGTGAGTAAAATCAAATAAGTGTTCGCATCCATCAACACGTAAATCAATGCCCAATGCCGCATTTCTGCTAAATGCAGGCAATACTCTATCTTCATGGTCTAGTGTGCAACCATACACGTTCGCTAATCTAATAATTGCGGTATTAACCCCTGCATCTCGTGCACTAAATGCTGCATCTTCCATATAGAGCTTAGAGCGGCCATAAATATTAACTGGCGCTAATGGCATGCTCTCTGTTACAGGTAATGTTTTAGGTTCGCCATAAACCTCTCGGCTACTAGAAACCAGTACCCAAGGTTTATGCACATGGTTAGCCGCTAGTTTTAGGAGTTGCTCACTGGCTAGTGCATTCGTTTGCCAGCACTTTTCTGGTTCATGCTGCGCCCAAACCACACGTGAAACGGCTGCTAAATGTATTACCCCACAACATTCACTTAATGCTTGGTTTAGCTGCGCTGTATTACAAATATCACCTGAACCATCAGCGATATCAAAACCAATGACTTCATAACCAAGTTGAGATAATAGAGGAGATAAATGACGTCCAATCAGTCCTAAGTGGCCTGTCATTAAAATTTTATTCATTAATTTAAAACCTTTTACTGCTTAGTCTAGGTAATCAATATCTTAAGAGCGGAGGGATTGGCATTTCGCACTTTTTTAAAACTAAAGCTTATTTGTTTCGTCATAACTTATTTTTGCTTGTGGTGATAAATTTTTAGGTCACTATCTAAAGACCAAATAAATACTTCGCTCATTGAAAACCGAGAAACGCATTTGTTGAACTCTTCAATAATGCTTAAATCACCAAAGCTAGTGCCTTCATTAGTTTTTTCTGGAGATTTATTTTTTCCTGCATGCTCAGGGAAACTATCTAACCAGCTTAAAACTTCCTGCGAACTTGGAAACTCTGAAGGTTGATAAGGGGCTTCGCCAGAAAATGCTCCTTTTACAGCTTCGCAAAATCTCAATGCTGTTTCTCGTCTAACGGCCCCATTGCCATTTTGCGATATATGGTTTCCAGTTTCTAAGATAGTGGCCATCGGCAAGATAAAGGTAACATCTAAATCCGCATACTCTGCAAATGATTCAATAACCAATGTCTTGTCTTGGTTTCTTCCCGGTACATTTAAGAGGTTTAAGAAAATTGACGTATCAATAATGCAAACAGAGCCCATTAGTTTTCTCCCTGCATTTTATTAAGCCAATCCATAGCTTTCTGTTTCTTTTGTTCTGATGTAATAGGAGATTTAACGAATCTATCTACAACACCATTAGTTACTAGCTCTCCTAATGGCCCTTGTGATACTAAGCCAGGATAATCCTGTAAGTCAGATAAACGTACTAACTTACTATCACCTTGCTCTTTTCCACGATAGCAAAATACTACATCACCCAAAGCAGAATCAGGAAGTGCATCCATTAAGGCAGGGTTATGAGTTGATAACAAAAGTCGCACATTGCGTTTTGTTGCTTGCTCTCTCATAGTAGCTAAAAGCTGCTTAGCTCTAGAAGGGTGAACGCCATTGTCAACCTCTTCAATTACAACCGTTGAACCTTCTGGTGCTGAGAGTAAAGCCGCAGCAATTGCTAATACTCGTAGAGTTCCATCAGAGAGTAACTCTACCGACCATTTTCTCTCTTGGTTTCCAAAACTTTCAACCAACTCTAATGATACTTTGCCTCTTCGATCTTCAAAAAAGGTGATATTTTTAACATCTTGCTCTGGCAGGCTCTTAATGAAGTCAACAATAATTGGCCTGATATTTTCATCCTTCCAAAGAGAATAAAGTACACCTGACAGATTGGCGCAGTCTCCCCTAAGCAGCCTTTCAGGGTAGCTATCGCCTCTCATTAAAGATGGGACAGGATCTAAAAATAAAGTGTTTGAGAGCAACTTTTGGAACTTTTCAGTTGTAGTTGGAATTTCTTTTTGTGCTTTTTTATGACCCGATTCAAACATTGCAGAAGATGCTAATTGATTCATTATCGCAATTTGATCTGTACAACTTAACTGTGGCTTTCTTCCACCTCTAGCAAAATTGTTATAAGCAACACGAACATCAGTGCCAAGGCCAGAAGAAGGTTGCTCTATTTTGTATAATGGAAAACTTTCACTTGGTGATGTAATTTTCTCTTGTGAAATATGAAGTTCATCATCACGAAGTGAGATTTCAATTTCAAATAGATCCCAATTTTTATCGTCAGTTTTACAACCGAGAGTGAAAGAATCTGCATCCAAACAGCCTAAATCTTTTATTTGACCACGAAGAATTTGTTCTGAATCATCTACTCGCTGCTTTAAAACAGACAGTTTCTGCCCCTGAGCAAGCCACGCCAAGAAACGAAATGCCTCCAAAGCATTACTTTTACCAGATGCATTAGCACCTATCATAAGAGTCAAAGGAGACAGGTATAAAGTCTGTTCTCGATAACTTTTAAAACTTTTTATTTGTATTTGGGTCAGCATTTCATTCCTCCATGTTTTCTAAGTTTACCCTGCGCTTGCCTGTTAACAGCTGCTGCATCAAAGCTTTTTTCTCTTGTTTTAAATCAGTAAGCTGTTGTTCTAATTGCGCTAAAGACTCCTCGGCATTATTAAGAACAATTGCGACTTTTTTCTGTTCATCATAACAAGGGATATAAACTTTAAGACCAGATACATCAGAAGAATTGATGGCAGGATAATTTGATCCGACTACTAGAGCATTGATTTGCCCCGTTATATGGCAACTAAATAAATAATGATATAGATAACTTCCAGATACATTTCTCTTAGGTGTTAGAACTGAAAAGCCTGTAGAGGCAATCATTCCATCATGTTCACTCTTTACCTTAGCGAAACCTTTCAAGTTCGGTCTTACCGTGGCTAATAAGATATCTCCATTACTAACAATTCTTCTTGCACGTGATGGTGACGAAGCGTATACGTGCTTTTCTAATTTTCCAGCGATCTTTCCTGTTTCAACGTCTGACAGCGATATGTAGCTGAACTCAAAGTCTGCAGAAGTCTTTTTACCCAGCGAGCTTTTATCTATTGTGGCAAGCTCACTTAAATTTACTCGGTCATAATCACCCTCAAACGCCTTACCTGAATTATCAAGAAGGCGTTTTTTGCCTGTGAGAAGTTGTTGCATAAGGGCTTTTTTCTGCTGTTGATTGTTATCGATTAAGCGTTCAGTGGCGCTAATCGCATTATCCCAAGTAGATAGGATTTTGGCGATTTTGCTTTGTTCTAACTGCGGAGGAATTGGAACATGAATACCTTTAATAATTCCTGCGCTCAAATTCTGCTGACCGCCACTATTGGCTAATTCTCTAATATTTTCATATTGACTGACTAAATATTGATAGTAGTAATCAACTTCAAAGCCTTCATTGAGTAGTAATGCAGCACACGCTTGATTTGTTGAAGCTTCAATCCCTAGCTTTGCAACTTGACCACGAGTTTTTCCTTGACCATACATGGCCATTAAAATAGTGTCTTTTGGAAAAAGTTTCGCTGATGAATTTTTAAGTCCTGCTTCAGTTATTTTTTGCTCTGTATCGTTAATAACCCCAAACTGAACTTCAGTTGTTGTTACCCAAGGTATTTGACCGTCAAGCCAATACGAATCATTTTGTCTACTAGGAGTTCCACCAGAAGAAACTTTAGCAATATCTTCTATTACACCTTTTTTCCATCCACTAGGCACCATAGCCCAACTCCTTTAAGTAGCCTTCCATCTCTGATTCGAGGGTTTGCAGCTCGCTTTTAAGCTGTACACGCTCAGTGCGTACTGCCACTAAATCAATTTCCGCTTCTTCTTCAAAGGTATCAACATAACGAGGGATATTGAGGTTAAAGTCGTTTTCTTTAATTTCATCAAAACTGGCTAGATATGCGTATTTGTCAACGCTTTCACGAGCCTTGTATGTATCGATAATTTTTTGAATATTATCGTCAGTCAACTGGTTTTGGTTTTTGCCTGATTTGAACTCACGACTGGCATCAATAAACAACACATTGTTGTCCGTTTTGTGCTTTTTAAATATCAAAATGGCGGCTGGTATTCCCGTACCAAAGAACAGCTTTTCAGGTAAGCCAATGACAGTATCTAGCAAGTTTTCTTCAATCAGCTTTGTTCGAATTTTACCTTCTGATGAAGCTCTGAATAACACACCATGTGGCACAACTACACCCATTCTTCCGCTGTCAGGGTTTAGGGTTTCAATCATGTGACTGATAAAGGCATAGTCGCCTTTAGTCTTCGGAGGGATACCACGCCTAAAGCGCCCATATGGGTCATTATTAGCATTATCATGTCCCCACTTATCAAGTGAGAATGGTGGATTAGCTGTTACAACATCAAAGTGCAGCAAGCCTTTGCCGCCTTTATCTAGTCCTTCTTTTTCCAATAAAAGGGGGTTACGAATGGTATCGCCCCACTCAATACGGTGGTTATCTTCACCATGTAGGAACATGTTCATTTTGGCTAATGCCCAAGTTGAACCAATCGCTTCTTGCCCAAATAATGCGTATTTTTTAGAACCGTTAAAGTGGTTTCTTACCATTCGACCGCACTTCATCAACAGCGAACCGGAACCACATGCAGGGTCGCAAATTTGATCGCCTTCTTGTGGTTCAAGTATTTCAGCTAATAAGTCAGAAACTTCTGGCGGGGTGTAAAACTCTCCTGCGGTTTTACCACTGCCTGCGGCAAAGTGCTTAATCAAGTATTCGTAGGCATTACCAATAATATCTAATGAACCAACACGACTTGGGCTGAGATTTAGTATGTCTTTACCAAAGTCTTCTAATAAATGGCGCAATAAATCGTTTTTCTGCTTTTCTTGCCCTAAGCGGTCAGTGTTAAAGCTGATGTCTTGGAACACGTTTTTAAGCTTACTACCATTAGCTTCTTCAATGGCGTGTAGGGCTTTGTCAATACGCTCACCGTTACCTGCCTCATATCGCTTTTCGTATAAATCCCAAAAGCTGGCGCCTTCTGGCAATACAAAGCGCTGCTTGGACATCATTGCGTGGATCAAATCAGGGTTATCGCCATATTGATCAACCAGCTTTTTGTACTCGTCTTTATATACATCTGAGATGTACTTTAAAAACAGCATGGTTAAAATGAAATCTTTGTAGGTATCAGCACTTATCACACCTCGGAAGGTGTCACAGGCTGCCCATACGGCTTTATTGATTTCTTGTTGGTCTATTTGGGTATTTGTCATAGTGTTACCGCTTTGTATCTTGTAATAATTGTTTGGCTATCGTATCCAGCTCAGACTGGCGTAGCTTGATGAGTTTTTGATATATCGCTTGCTCTTGTTTTGCTTTGTTTGTCAACTCTACCACCATCTGCTGCTTAGCCATTGGAGGCACGATGATTGGTGTATTTTCTAAAACCGTTCTGCGAATACTGACCTGTAGCGATCCCTCAGCTGATTGGTGAAAATAACGTTGTATTGGTTTTTGATTCAATTGCCATACGATAAAATCGGGCAATACTTCTGTTTGTTCATGTACTCGAATATGAAAATAGTGAGGCGAACAAACCACAGGCAGGTCTAACTCTTTTAGCCCTGCATTTGTGATAAGCGAGGCTAGATTTCTTATGCCTCTCGCTGCAAAAATTATTTCGCCCGCACGTAACCATTCAGGCTCTTTTCGACCCGACACATCTGTTTTTATAAGATCTTGCCATTCAATATTGCCCTCAGCACTTTGATTACGAGTTTGAATAACATACCCATTCCCGTTTTCAAATTCTTTGATCGCTCCCCTAAAAGGATGCCCCGATCTTATCTCTGCTATTTCACTTAATGTTGTTCTCATACTTTAAGCATCATTTCAAATGATGCACAAATAATGCTTAACTTAGATTTTAAAGTCAATACTTAAACGAGAAATAAATGCATCACCAAAAATGATGCAGATAGCGATAAGTTAGAAAGTAAAATAAACAAATCTTATATCTTGCCATTGCTGACTTATAAGAGATTTACGTTATATCGTTCTCAAAATGGTGCGACGCTATCGCACCATTCCAGTTAATGAGATAAAACTAACTAAAATATTTAGCTTTCTCTAATAAACTGTCCATCTTTTGTGATACAAGATTTAATTATTTTTCTAACGTAACTTTTGGGTATACCACTTCGACATAATGGAAAAAGTTCATATGGATGAATGTCGGCTCTAACCTCTTTTTCGATTAGCCCCTGTAGCAGTTCTTTTTCTAACTCTAACAAGAAAAACTCATTGCCTTTGGGTTGTAAACTTCTCACAGCAAGAGATAGTTGAGACTCGTAAACTAGTACTCCGTCCATTTGAATTCAATACTTCAAGCTCTTTTGCTAAGCCTTAGTCATAGGAGAGCTAAAAATCTTGTATTGATTTTTATTGTTTTAAACTCTTATACAACTTTTATTCACAACTAATTAGTCGGTACTGAAAAACATAACTTCAAGATTTAAAATGTACGGCATCTGATTTACGCAAAATTCAGAACCGTACCCAAAAGCAACATTTCTTATATTTCGAATCAATTTCACTACAAAATAGTCAAAACTCACCATCTTTTTCGAGCAAAAAGAAAATGGCTAACCACTTTCTCAGGTTCCAGGCACACGCAGCCATTAGAAGGTTTATTGAGTCGCCAACACTGCCCTTTAACCAGTTCTTACACAGCCTAAAATCACTCTTCAAATGCCCGATTACTGGTTCAATTGTTGCCCGTTTTTTACAGAGTTCACTTTTGCGTTTTCTCTTTGCTTGCGAGTCCCGTTTTAATGGCCGGCTAGGGATAACAACTTCTTGGTCAACATACTGCATACACCCTTTATAGCCTTTATCTACAACGGCTGTAGTGATTTTACTCTTTCGGTGTTTATGGGCATGGTCAAGTGCAGGCTTAAGCAATTTTGAGTCGTGTTCATGTTTGTCATGACTGGGTTACACCAATGATTAATTGACTCTGCTCTGTGAGCACGACAGAAGCCTTTTTACCATACTCGTATGGCTTATGGTCTTTGCCTTTCCCTACGCAGTAAACATCGGGTTCATGAAGACTGTAAATCTTGTTCTTGTCTTTACGTTGCTGTGTAATGGCTTTTTCATAATTGGAAAAATTCTCTTTTTGTAAATCAATAACTTCTTGTGGAAGTTTGCGTTTTAGCTCCCTTAAAAGCTTACCTGCGATAACACGTAACCTTTTTAACGCTCTTCTGGCTTTGCTTCGATTTTTGGCATGTCTAAAGCTTCGACAGTCAATGCGTAGCTGTTTGACTTCTTTGACATAAGTACGTCTTTGCTTGATCCCAAATACTTTGGCTAGTTTATTGACTCGGTTAATCACCTTGATGGCAAGCTTGCTATCTGTCGGATAAGTAATGGCTTTTTCTTGGACGGTTGTATCAACGTACACGGTGTCATCTTCAGCTTTGTCACCGTGTAAAGCCACAGATAATGCAAAGATTTTTTCACAGCCTTTTTCACCGATGCGCTTACGAAAAACACTGAGTTCACTGGCATCACAAGGGCGTGCTGTTTGAAACTCTGTCTGACCACAAAACACTTGAAAATACACGTTCATCAGCCACTCATCGACCAAGGCTTCATCGCTGAGTTTGTAAAGTTGCTTGAGTATTAGCAAACCGCACATCAACCGAATTGGCTTCGCTTTACGGCCTAATTTTTTGTATAACGGCTTGAACTCTTCTTCCAACGCTCGCCAATCAAAGGCATTAGCTAAAATGAGTAAAGGGTGAGTTTGCAGAAGCTGTTCTGTGATATTAAACAGACTGGCATGAGGTAAATTTGACGGGCTTTCTTTGAGCATTTTTAGCACCCAAAACGACCAGAAACCGTAGGTTCACTATATCATTTCTGGTCGAAATTGAATGTATCAAATAGCTATATTTTATTAGCGATCAGAATGTTAGATGTTTTTCATGACCGACTAATTAATAAGTCTGTAATTTCTGAACAAAATGCTTCCTCCCACCCTTTGGCAAGCCAGTAGGACTCTAGCTTTTTTCATTTTGATTAACGAAAGTGTAACAGGATTTCGTTAATCACTTTAATTCTGTTAAAAGGCTAACTGTACCCTGGAAGGACGGGATAAAGCTTCTTTAACTTGATACGTGCCTCCTCAGTTGTGAACTGCCAAATCATCTTAGCCTTGGACTCATTGCGTTGGGTGACCCAGGCTTCAACTTCACAATTTAGTGTTTCCTGATCCGGTATTCTTCGGTTTAAGCATTGTCTGCTCAAGATACTTAATTCAATTTCAGCCATATCCAACCAGCTTCCGTGTTTTGGCGTGTAATGAAATTCGATTTTATTGATCAGCCTACGAGCTTCTTCTGGTTCGAAGGCCTTATAAAATGAAGCCGGGGTATGAGTATTCAGGTTATCCTCAACCAACACAATTGTCTCAGCATCCTTATAACGCCCGTCTACTAAGGCTTTTACTTGATGAGCCCAATCAACGGCTGTTCTGTGCTCTGTGACCTCAACATGCCGCCAGCCCGCTAAAGGCTCAAATATCATGAACAGGTTGCTGACACCGTTACGCTCATATTCCGCATCGTATCGCTCCGGATAACCTGAAACTAAAGGTAACGGGTTGCGAACTTCTTTAACTTGTTGTTTGCTGGTTTCATCAAGGCATACTAAAGGACGCTTGGGATCGTAAGGAAGTTTATAGAGTTCTAATATATCTTCCATAGCGCTCACGAAGGCAGCGTTTTCCTCTTCAGGTATACACCACTCTTCTTTAAGCCAGGGTTTAAGTTCGTTTTTTTTAACGCATAATGAACAGAGGTTCTCGATATGCTATCGACATATTTGAGTTCAATCATCTTGTCTCTAAGAAGATTTAATGTCCAACGGCAACGTCCTTCCGGAGGCGCAGAGCAGGTCAGCGCAATTAGGTGTGCTTCGGCTTCACCATCCATTATGCGTCTGCGGCCTTGATGGCTGTGTTTGCTATTAACAGCGACTTCTAATCCTTCCTCGACAAAACGCTTTCTGAGGCTCGTTACTGCAAGTGGTGAGATGTTTAGCGCCTTAGCAATCTGTTGATTGGTCAGTGGCGAATTATTCTCATCAATAGCAAGTAAAATTTGGGCGTGTCGTTTCTTATGTTGAGCAACACGTGGTTTCTTCTGCTTTATCAAAGCTTCAAGCATTGAACGCTCTTCATTACTCAAACGGACATGGTATTTAATCCTCATAACAGCTCCTGTATTCGTTGTGTTCAGGAACTGTTAGGATAAACTATCAGGCCATTATTTGCTTTTGAATGGACTACTAGAGCTGTATAGCGACTACCAACTATCTAGCTTTGGACAGGTAACAGCAACAGGGATGTCAGACTTACTAGATGGTGCTTACAGTCATGATCAGGTAACAAGGCTCCTTTCTACTAACGAGTTCACCAGTAAAACTCTTTGGGGAATCGTTAAATCTACTGTAAGACAGGTCGAAGAAGATGATGCCGTTCTTATTTTCGATGATACGATTGAAGAAAAACCTTATACGGACGAAAGCGACTTAATCGCATACCACTACGACCACACAAAAAATCGAACCGTTAAGGGGATTAACCTTCTTAATTGTCTTTACTACTCCCAAGGTGTATCAATTCCAGTATCTTACAAGTTGATCACTAAGCCAGTTCTCTATTGTGATCTGAAGACTAAGAAAGTTCGCAGAATGTCTGAAACAACTAAAAATGAAGACTTTAGAGAGCTTTTACACATCAGTTACCAAAACCAACTTAAATTCAAATATGTTCTAGCCGACAGCTGGTTCTGTTCAAATGAAAATATGATGTTTATCAAACACAAATGCCACAAAGATTTTATCATGGCATGCAAATCTAATCGTCTTGTTTCTTTGAGTGAAGATGATAAGAAACATAAGAAATCACAACAGGTTGATACACTTAAATTTCAAGAGGAGCAGTCTGTAAAAGTTTGGATATCTGGAGTAGATTTTGAGTTACAGTTATCCAAGAAAGTCTTTAAAAACAAAGATGGAAGTACAGGCGAGCTTTACTTGTTATGCAGTGATTTAAGTTGTGATGATGAGTTCATTCAAGCGGTCTATCAAAAACGATGGAACGTGGAACTCTTCCATAAAAATCTGAAGTCAAATGCGGCAATTACCCGTTCTCCAGCTCATACAGTTAAAACACAAAGTAATCATCAATTTTTATCAATTTATAGTGCATTTAGGCTTGAAACCTTAGCTTTAAAACTGAAAATGAATAAATTTCAATTGAGGGCGAAATTGTTTATATAAAGCATTAAAAACAGCCTTTACAGAACTTCAAACTCTAAAAGCTGTTAGTGCGTAACATGAGTTAGTAAAATAAGCGCTGCTTTTCCATTTTTACAGCACTTGGCTTCTCTTCGGCGTAGGGGTAAAAATCACACCAAAATGGTCAATATCAAATGAGTTTTCGCAACATTTTGGAATCGTATTCCTGCCACTTTGAATCACTTTCGATTAATTGAATAAGCTCTGGATTAGCAATAAATGGTCGGCCATATGCGATTAAATTATTGGAATGCTGCTTAATAAACTCCATTCCTTTTTGAAGGTTATAACTTCCTGCAGCGATAACATTTTTTGCGTAATGACACCTTAAAAAATCTGTCATCGTCATGTTATCCAACTCTTCAAACACTATCGAGTCGTCGAAGTTTCCCGTATGGACATAGCAAATCGGAAGTTGCTCTAATTGTTTTAGTAGGTATTTAAATACAAGTTTGTCATCTTGATGAGTCATAATTTCAGCCATATGTCCCGCAGGCGATAATCTTATTCCTACTCTATCAAAGCCAATTTTTTCACCACAAGCTTTGACAACCTCTAAGCAGAATCGAGCCATTCTTTCAGGTGTGCCACCATAATCATCAATGCGAAGGTTTGTACAGTGATGATTGAATTGGTCGATTAGATAGCCATTAGCGCCATGAATTTCAACTCCATCAAATCCGGCTTTAAATGCATTAACCGCAGCTTGTGAAAAATCATTAATAAGATAATCTATTTCTTCAACAGAAGCTTCACGAGATAATCCAGTTTGACATCCACTGTTACCTAGAGGTGTTGTCATTCGAGTGTTTGATGCAGAAATGGGCAAGTTACCATTATGGAAATTAGGATGGGAAACACGCCCACAATGCCAGAGTTGCAAAAATATCTTACCGTTATTTTTGTGCACTTGTTCGGTTACTTTCCTCCAAGCTGTTATCTGTTCTTGTGTATAAATACCGGGAATATTTCCATATCCAATAGCATCTTCTGAAATTAATGTACCTTCGGTGATGATCAGCCCTGCATCACTTCTTTTAGCGTAATAATCGGCCGTACCTCTCGTTGGGCAGCTTTGTTTATCTGCAAAACGGCGGGTCATTGGCGCCATAACAACTCGATTTTTAATACTGACACTATCTGAAAGCTTAAACGGCGATAATAGAGGATTTTTCATACTGCAAACACCCTTTTATTTTGAAGATAGTTAGTTATTTATCGACGAGCGGCACTTAACGATTTTTACTAATTATCATTGAAATAGAAACAGCTGAATATCACTTGAATAGAATCATAGTTTTATTCTTTAACTTTGAGAGAATGTCCCTCTCGATCACCAAACAATAAACACCGCACACTTTTTCAAAATAGATAGTTATTATTCATCTTCCCAGTCAGGATATTGTTCTGGTTTCTCACCAATGGTCTTAAGTACTTTTGGATATTTAGCACCCTTTTCTGCATCTTTTTCTTTATGGCGAGTACGTTTAATTTTAAATATCCAGCTATCACCAAAATCAAAATAGTAATAAAAGCTTTCTTTTTCTTCTAATGGAAAGATATCTTCCAGCGTCGTATCATAAATACTTTCCGTTTCATCTTGAAATGACATTTCCTCATCACAAAACACGGCGCTCCTTTTACCGTATGGACTTGGACTTCTCGCAATGAAGAACTCATACATATGATCATCATCGAAACCAATCAACTGTTGAATATCTTGATGAAAATCATCTAGGGTCGTAGCATCATCAATTTCAAATATGCATTTGAACTCATTTTCATAATACGCTCCATCAATGCACTTTAATTCAAGGGTTATGATCATCATTAAGCCTCTATTTACATTTACCATAGACATAGAGAGTTTAAACATTTTGTGACGATTTACTAGCCATTGCCGACATAATTAACCTGGAGGTTGCTTCGATTTTTCCAATTAAACAAAAGCAATTAAAGAAAGGTTTGGAGCTATTCTCTATTCCTGAAGAAAAGAGGAAGATTCAGGCTCTTCGTCGTTTAGTGTGGATTTAATGGATTTATTTCTGAGATAATAAACCCAGTTTTGCAGTCAAGAGTTGGAAGTAAATACATGGATGGAAATCAAGTTTTGATGCTCGGCCTTGGTATAGAAGCGCCTTGGAAGTTGGTTAACCAACACCTGGATATATCAGCCTCACCTAATGAACTTGTTCTCGAAATTGAAGCTGAACGAGGAAGCTTGTATCCCTGCCCGACTTGCTCAAAAGCTTGTCCGGCACATGACTTTAAATCGCTGACCTGGCGTCATCTCAATTTCTTTCAGCATCACTGTTATATCAAAGCAAACGTCCCGAGAACTCGATGTGCTGAGCATGGCGTTAAGCGTGTCAATGTCCCTTGGGCGAGAGCGGGTAGTAAATTCACGTTATTGTTCGAACAATCTGTATTGGTACCGGCTCGTGAAATGCCGGTTAAGGCATGTGCTGAATATGTTGGAATTCGTGACAAACGTATTTGGCGCATCATCAAACACTACGTCAGCAAGGCATTAGCATTGATGGACTTGTCAGCACTTAAAGCTATTGGATTCGATGAAACGGCGGCTAAACGTGGCCACAACTATGTTACTGTTTTCATTGATATGGACAAGAAAGACAAGCCTGTTGTGTTCGCTACGCCCGGAAAAGGTAAGGAAATCGTTAAGCGATTTAAGTCCTTTCTGACAGAGCATCAAGGCAAAGCAGATAATGTACTTGAAGTCGTGTGTGATATGTCAAGAGCCTTTCTGTCAGCAACAGAGGAAGAGTTCCCGGATGCTAACGTAACGGTTGATTGGTTCCATGTTGTGCAACTGTTTACTAAAGCGGTTGATGAAGTACGTAAAACGGAGAGAAAAATCCAACCGCATCCAAAGAGCCTGCGCTGGGCAGTACTAAAAAATGCAGATGGCTCATTTACTGAGAAACAAAAAGAAGCACTTGCAGAGCTAGAATCCAGCGACCTGAATACAGCAACAGCTTGGCGGATTAAGGAACAACTTAGGTGGATACGTCAAGCTGAAACCGCTCATGCTGCACGCTGGAGGCTGACGTATTTCATTAATTTTGCAAAAGAGCAGTTGGGTGATATTGAGATGTTAGAACCCGTTCGAAAAGCACTTGCAACTGTGGAAAGGCATGCAGAGAGAATTTTACAGCGCTGGTCATCCACTTATACGAATGCTCGTATGGAAGGTTTAAATAGTCTATTTCAAGCGGCTAGAGCACGAGCCAGAGGGTATCGTAATACAGGAACATTTATTACCATGATTTTTATGATTGCTAGCCCTGTATCAGATCTACTCAAATCCATATGAAACGACGAAGAGCCAAGATTCCTTATGCAAATCAATTACTACTAGAACAAAGCTGCTCAAGCTAAAAAATTCAACCTTAATGAGAGCTTAACAAAATTAAGAACGTCCAAAATAGTACCTTGCCCCGTAACAACTTTGTTGATAGATACGATATGTCCCCCTCTGTCAGAATAGCTGTCACCCCTAATATTTAACCAATAATTAACCGCTTTAGGGGGCGGAAAGGCAGCTAAATGACAAGTTATTCAGACGAAAGAAAAGAAGCCGTTCTTAACAAGATGCTTCCCCCTCACAATATGACTGTTCCTCAAATTTCAAAAGAAGAAGGCATTCCACTTCAAACCTTGTATAGTTGGCGCAGCAAGGCAAAACAAGCAGGAAAAGTAGTGACAGGAAAGCCAGACGCAGAGAATTGGTCAGCAGAAGCCAAATTAGCCGTAGTCATTGAAACCGCAGTAATGACAGAATCTCAGCTCAATCAATATTGCAGAGAGAAAGGCTTATTTAAGGAGCAAGTTCAGCAGTGGAAACAAGATTGCCTTAGTGGCTTCCAGTCAACTGAAGCTCAAAAAAAAGAAGCTAAGAAGCAAGCTAAACAGGACAAAGCTGAGATCAAATCTCTTAAAGCTGATTTAAGGAGAAAGGAGAAGGCGTTAGCGGAAACGGCGGCTTTACTGGTGCTCAGAAAAAAGCTCAATGCCTTGTGGGAGGAAGAGAACGAGGAGAATTAGTTCCGCTGTCTTTAAGACAGAAACTCATTGAGTTAATCCAAGAAGCTTGTAAGGCTGGCGCAAGACTCGATAATGCTTGTAAAGAAGTTCCACTGAGTAAAAGAACCTACCGAAGATGGTTTAAAAACGGTGAAGTTCAAGCTGACTTGCGTCCAACGGCCAAGCGCCCTGACCCTAAAAACAAGTTAACAGAAGCTGAGCGGCAACAGGTATTGGACGTTTGCAACCAGAGCGAGTATGCCAGCTTACCGCCATCGCAAATCGTACCTTCGTTGCTGGATAAAGGTGTTTATATCGCTTCAGAGTCGAGCTTTTATCGAATACTAAAGCAACAGGGTCAACTGAATCGAAGGGGACGAACTCGGGCACCACAAAATCGGAGTAAACCTAAGAGTTACAAAGCTTCCAAGCCAAATCAAGTGTGGTCTTGGGATATTACGTAGTCGGTCATGAAAAACATCTAACATTCTGATCGCTAATAAAATATAGCTATTTGATACATTCAATTTCGACCAGAAATGATATAGTTAACCTATGGTTTCTGGTCGTTTTGGGTGCTAAAAATGCTCAAAGAAAGCCCGTCAAATTTACCTCATGCCAGTCTGTTTAATACCACAGAACAGCTTCTGCAAACTCACCCTTTACTCATTTTAGCTAATGCCTTTTATTGGCGAGCGTTGGAAGAAGAGTTCAAGCCGTTATACAAAAAATTAGGCCGTAAAGCGAAGCCAATTCGGTTGATGTGCGGTTTGCTAATACTCAAGCAACTTTACAAACTCAGCGATGAAGCCTTGGTCGATGAGTGGCTGATGAACGTGTATTTTCAAGTGTTTTGTGGTGAGACAGAGTTTCAAACAGCACGCCCTTGTGATGCCAGTGAACTCAGTGTTTTTCGTAAGCGCATCGGTGAAAAAGGCTGTGAAAAAATCTTTGCATTATCTGTGGCGCTACACGGTGACAAAGCTGAAGATGACACCGTGTACGTTGATACAACCGTCCAAGAAAAAGCCATTACTTATCCGACAGATAGCAAGCTTGCCATCAAGGTGGTTAACCGACTCAATAAACTAGCCAAAGTATTTGGGATCAAGCAAAGACGTACTTATGTCAAAGAAGTCAAACAGCTACGCATTGACTGTCGCAGCTTTAGACATGCAAAAAATCGAAGTAAAGCAAGAAGAGCGTTAAAAAGGTTGCGTGTTATCGCAGGCAGGCTTTTAAGGGAGCTGCAACGCAAACTTCCACAAGATGTCCTTGATTTACAAAAAGAGAATTTTTCCAATTATGAAAAAGCCATTACACAGCAACGTAAAGACAAGAACAAGATTTACAGCCTTCATGAACCCGATGTTTACTGCGTAGGGAAAGGCAAAGACCATAAGCCATACGAGTATGGTAAAAAGGCTTCTGTCGTGCTCACAGAGCAGAGTCAATTAATCATCGGTGTAACCAGTCATGACAAACATGAACACGACTCAAAATTGCTTAGACCTGCACTTGACCATGCCCATAAACACCGAAAGAGTAAAATCACTACAGCCGTTGTAGATAAAGGCTATAAAGGGTGTATGCAGTATGTTGACCAAGAAGTTGTTATCCCTAGTCGGCCATTAAAACGGGACTCGCAAGCAAAGAGAAAACGCAAAAGTGAACTCTGTAAAAAACGGGCAACAATTGAACCAGTAATCGGGCATTTGAAGAGTGATTTTAGGCTGTGTAAGAACTGGTTAAAGGGCAGTGTTGGCGACTCAATAAACCTTCTAATGGCTGCGTGTGCCTGGAACTTGAGAAAGTGGTTAGCCATTTTCTTTTTGCTCGAAAAAGATGGTGAGTTTTGACTATTTTGTAGTGAAATTGATGCGAAATATAAGAAATGTTGCTTTTGGGTACGGTTCTGAATTTTGCGTAAATCAGATGCCGTACATTTTAAATCTTGAAGTTATGTTTTTCAGTACCGACTAGTTACAATTGATAACTCCCCTCTATTTTGAGGGTGCGTGATACCAAGTTGCTCACAAATAGAAAGGCTATCTGTCAAAGGTATAGGAAATTGTTCGCGTATATCTATTATTTTTGAAGATCGGTCAAAAATTAGGAACGCCGACAGTTCAATTCCAGAATGGATGTGATGAACACGACCGACAGTGGAGCTTCTTACCCTGACACTTTCACCCGAACTGCTGAAATCGCCAACCTGAATAAACGGTATGTAATTCTTACCGCTACCTTGGCCTCGCTTTTGTTTAAGCCAAAGTTTCGCTTGTTTGTTTAAGGGCTTATTTGAATCAGACATAAAAAACCTCCTATTAACATAATATTAACAGAAGGTTAGAAATGATCAAACTTTATTGTATATGATCAAACTTTATTGTATGTGATCAAACTCTATTGTACGCCGACAAAGTTAACTGGCCTTGAATATGAATTATTCCACAGTAACGCTTTTCGCCAGGTTTCTGGGCTGATCCACATCCGTACCTTTTATTAATGCCACGTGGTATGACAGTAACTGTAACGGAATGGTGTAAATCAGCGGCGCCATAAAGTCATCACAATGCGGCACCGGGATCACTTTCATGGTTTCATCCGACTCAAACTTAGCCCGCTTATCCGCAAACACGTACATCAAGCCGCCGCGGGCGCGGACTTCTTCCACATTTGAGTGCAGCTTCTCAAGCAGTTCGTTATTCGGCGCGACAACAATCACCGGCATATCAGCGTCAATTAAGGCTAACGGGCCGTGCTTTAATTCACCTGACGGGTAAGCTTCCGCATGAATGTAGGAGATCTCCTTTAGCTTCAGCGCCCCTTCCATCGCGATAGGGTATTGATCGCCGCGGCCTAAAAACAAAGAGTGATGCTTGTCAGCGAAGTCTTCAGCCAGTGCGGCGATGTCGTTATCCAGACTTAACGCTTGCTCTGCTTTCGCGGGAAGTGACAGTAAGCTCTGGCTGATCTGTGCCTGCATGTCATCAGACATCGAATTATGGCGACCCAGTACCGCGGTCAGCATCATTAAACCCGCAAGCTGAACGGTAAAGGCTTTGGTTGACGCCACGCCAATTTCCGCGCCCGCTTTCATCATGTAAGCCATATCAGACTCGCGTACCAGCGATGAGCCCGGCGCGTTACAAATGGTCATGGTCGCTTTGTAGCCCATTTCTTTAGCGAGACGCAGCGCCGCCAGAGTATCGGCGGTTTCACCGGACTGGGAAATGGTCACCAGCAGGCTGTCCGGGAACATGTGAGATTTGCGGTAGCGGAACTCTGAGGCAATCTCGACATTACAGGATACGCCGGCCCAATCTTCTAACCAATAGCGGGCCGCCATACCCGCATGGTAACTGGTACCGCAAGCGATGATCTGCACGTGCTTAATGTCTTTTAAGAGCGCTTCGGCATCATCACCAAAGGCGGAAGCCAGCACTTGACGGTCAGCGATACGGCCTGCAACGGTGCGCGCCAGAGCCTGCGGCTGCTCATAGATTTCTTTAAGCATATAATGGCGGTATTCGCCTTTATCGCCCGCGTCATGAGTCACTTCAGACTCTTTGGCTTCACGTTCCACTGAGTTGCCGTTTAAGTCAAAAATGTTTACCTCAGCGCGAGTCACCTCAGCCACGTCGCCTTCTTCAAGGAACGCGAAAGTGCGGGTTACCGGTAATAACGCCAGCTGATCAGAGGCGACGAAGTTTTCGCCGATACCATAACCTATTACCAGCGGGCTTCCGCTGCGCGCCGCAACCATACGGCTGTTATCACGGCGGTCAATCACTACCGCGCCGTAAGCGCCTTCAAGCTGTTTAACGGCGGTTTGTACCGCCGCTAATAACGTATCATGTGATTTAAGCTCATAATGAACCAGATGACAGATGACTTCAGTGTCGGTATCGGACAAAAACTCGTAACCTAAGCCTTTAAGCTTGTTACGCAATTCATTGTGGTTTTCGATAATGCCGTTATGCACTACCGCAATATCATCTCGCGAAATATGCGGGTGAGCATTACGTTCACTCGGTTCACCGTGAGTCGCCCAGCGGGTGTGAGCAATACCAGTTCCGCCGGCGATCGGCGTTTCAGCCAGCGCGTCAGCCAGTTCCTGAACTTTACCCAAACGACGGGTACGCCCCAGACTTTCAGCGTCGATGATCGCCGCGCCCGCGGAGTCATAACCGCGGTATTCAAGGCGGCGAAGTCCTTCCACCAGAATATCCGCTACATCACGTTGTGCTACCGCACCTACAATTCCACACATAACTTTTCCTAGTTTTATCTTACTGCCTTGTCATATTCACAAAATGACGAGATCAAATACCAATCTTAATTGGTATCATAAATTCGATATTAATCTGAAGACGCGGTCAGAACCCGCACCCCCTGCCGTTCAATCCGGGTTACCGCCTCAGCGGCGATATGACTGTCGGTCACCAAAATATCTATGGTGTCCCAGGCCAGCTCTAAATTGGGAATGCGCCGCCCGAGTTTTTCAGACTCCATCACCACGATGACCTGACGCGAGACTTCGGCCATCACTTTGCTCAGTCCGGTCAGTTCATTAAAGGTTGTCGTGCCGCGCCGTAAGTCAATGCCGTCAGCGCCGATGAACAGCTGATCAAAATCGTAAGAGCGTAACACCTGCTCGGCCACCTGCCCCTGAAACGAGCCCGAATGCGGATCCCAGGTGCCGCCGGTCATCAGTAAGGTCGGTTCATTTTCAAGCTCGTGAATGGCACCGGCCAGCTTGAGCGAGTTGGTCATCACAATTAAACCGGTTTTATTATTTAAGCCGGCAATAATGCCTCTGGTGGTGCTGCCGCTGTCAATAATAATTCGGTTATGATCCCGGATAAGCGTCGAAGCTTTATCCGCGACGGCTTGTTTTAACCGTGAAGGGGTTTCAGAAGTCGTCAGCTCTGACGGTAGCGCGACAGCACCGCCGTACCGGCGAAGCAGCAGGCCGTTTTTTTCCAGTTCAGCTAAGTCCTTTCGGATCGTCACCTCAGAAGCGGCAAACCGCGCCGCGAGGGCGTCAACCTGAACCTCACCCAGCTCATTGATCATGGAGACAATGTCGTGACGGCGCTGCTGAATATTACGTCTGTTCACTAATGAAACTTATTATCTTACGAAACGAAAGTTAAATTATATTCAAAACGAAAGCTTTTACCAGTTTTTTCCTCACGCTTCTTGTTATTTATCAAAAGTTATTTATCAAAAGTTATTTATCAAAAGTTATTTATCAAAAGTTATTTATCAAAAAAGATGAAACCAAAATGAATAATTATTAATTATAAAAAACAGCGGCGGGCGATTATTCTGTCAGCATATTTTTTCCAGACAACTTGCTTATCATGATCTCAAAGACAATCGATGTTGACGTTAATCCGACCTCTGAATCTGTATCAGATACGGCAGAACAGCTGCTGAACAAAAAACCTGAAGAATTGTGTTATGTTGCATTTACAAACACTTCAGATTCAGGCGAGAAAATTCAACATCTTTATAAGGTAACCCCCCCCGCGCGGGACGGCTCCGGTATGTGGGAATTTCATCATCTGCCAACAAAAGACCGTCAAAAAGAAATTAAAACCGGCAAACCAAGGCATCACAAACCTGATTCAACGCATTTTGAAACAGAGTTAGAGCTGAAAGCTATGACGTTTACAACATCAGCTGATAACGACGCCGGTCAATTACGCGCGGCTCAATCAGATCCGGCGGCAGGTGATAATTTGTTACCTGAAACGCCGGAAAGCGGGGGTGTAAATGATGAAGACACACCGCCGGAAATTATGAATATAAACGTTAACAATGAGACCTTAAGTGAAGGTCAGTTTTTCAGTCTGCTCGCCCTGGAAATGAACTGCGCGGGGGAGTGGTTAAAGTTCATAAAAAGCCGGTCTCGTAATAATCCGGCCCAGCACCCGCCGGTCAATAAGGCGAGTCTGCGCAACTTGTCAGAAGACAATAAACAACGGCTGCTTGTGTTTTCGGTCAAGGAAGATATTCCCGCGTTATTCAGCGCATTGTTACCTGACGTAAACGCGGATCAACTCGCCGCTCTCGAAATCGAAATCGATAACCAAAATCATTATATACTTCATATTGCGGTAGTGTTTGAATCACCTGAGATTATTAAGCTCATGGTTTCGAGGGGCTGTAAGGTCAATCATACTCAGAACATAAAGTATTTAACGCCGTTAATGTTAGCGGTTAAACTTAAAAATAGAGCGGTGGTGATTGAGTTACTCAAAGCCGACATCGACAACATCGATAAACAAACCGCATCTATCGGAAACAATGTGAATAACAACAACTGGTGGAATCCTCTCACCCTCGCCGTTGTTAATAATGATACGCAAATGGCGCGGCTTCTGTATGATAAAGGCGCCTCACTTACCGCTTACTGCGGTGAGCCGTGCAATAATCCCCTGACGCTCGCCATCATAAGAAATAAGTATGATATGGTATTCTGGCTGATAGAGCAATTACCCCCGCAAGAAATCAACAGAAAAAACTGGAAGGGAGAATTTAAAGGCCTTACCTGTCTTGATATCGCGGCAAAGAGTCAGCAGTTAGACATCGTCGAAAAATTACTTGAGCGGGGCGCCAGTTTATCAGAATGTCAACCCGACGTATTACATCGTATCGGCTGGGGAAAGACCGATTTTGATGTTTTAAAAACGGCGGCAGCTAAAGGTAACTCCGCCATCGCATCAGCCATCATCAGGCGCGAAGTGAGTTTAACACCCGGCTCAAGTGTGGTTGAGTTAGATCTGCACAAAGCGGCGTCCCAGCTCCGTTGTGATATAGCCGGTGAACTTATTCCGGATGACTGTGACAAAGACAGCCTCACATTTAAAAATGCCGACGGCGATACCCCGTTACATGCGGCAATAAAAAAGTATAATTACTTTGTCGTTAAAAAACTGGCAGAACTTGGTGCCGACATCAATAAAATACCGGATAAAAATGGGTATGCACCAATATTTCTGGCGATTAAGTTAGGGCATCGTGAGCTGGTAAACGTCTTACTGAAGTCATTACCCGGCTTTGATATCAACCGTCAGCAAGACGGACAGTGGTGGACTCCGATGGCTCTGGCGGCAGATACAAACAACATAAAAATGGCGGAATTTTTACTTAGCAACGGCGCGAGACTGGACGCCTTCTGTGGTAAACCTAATAACACCCCGCTTCAGCTAGCGATATCTCATGGCAAGAATGATATGACTTATTGGTTAATAAACAAAACACCAGCAGATAAAATTAACGATAAAAACACCGACGGCGAGCGCAAAGGGTTTACCGCGCTTGATATCGCCGTCGTGAGAAAACAACTGAATGTCGTGGATAAATTGTTAGAAAAAGGCGCGGTCACAGGCAGATCTGAAACCAGGTTTACTGATGAACTGGCCGGGGGGACAAACCATTATCTGTTACTGAAAACCGCGTCCCTTAAGAGTATGACTTTTCTGGCTCAGGCTATTCTGAACCGGCCCGTAGTCGCCGGGAATATTACTCCGGAGCTGCAACTGCATCAATTAGCGGCGTTAACAGATAACGACTGCGCGTTACGCTTTATCAGTGAGTATCTGAAAATTCAGGGCGTACTGCGTGATTTCCAGAATGCCGACGAAGATACAGCATTGCATGTCGCGATAGAGAAAAACAATGTCCCCGCGGTCCGGGTGTTAACGGACAACGGTTGCCGTGTGAACCATCATTTAAACAGGCACGGCCATACCCCGTTAATGACGGCGATAAAACATAATAACCCGGAGATTGTTGAAATTCTGCTGTCTAAAGGGAATGTGGATAATATCAATGCGCAAAGCCTGAGTATGGATCCGAAAAAACCTAAATGCTGGTGGACCCCCATGGCTGTGGCCGCGATATATGACAATCCCGCCATCGCGGATTTATTACTTAAGGCGGGCGCGGAACCGGACGCTTATTGCGGCTTGCCTGACGCAACACCGCTGAAATGGGCGATTGAACAAGGTAAACCCAAAATGACCCTGTGGCTTATTGAGCATACCCGGGACATCAACCATACAAATCAGCAGGGTTCACGCAAGGGGTTTACCGCGCTGGATAATGCCGCAAAAAAAAATCAAATTGATGTCATTGAGAAGCTGCTGGAACACGGCGCTCACATCGACGCGTGTCACACCCCTGTTTTTAAGGAAATCGGCTGGGGAAGTGATGATTTCACCGTTCTGAATAGAGCGTCAAAAGAGAAAAAACCGTTTATCATCAGATCGTTAATCAAACGGGAGGTAACCGATCCCAGAACCTGCGCCGTGGAAGAATTAGAATTATTCAAGTTAGCAAACCGATGGTTGACAAAAAATTACCAAGCTGAGTTTGAGCGGTTTAAAAAGTCAGGCGTTAATGTGAATTTTAAGAATAATTACAAAAATACCCCTTTACATAACGCCATTTATTGTCATAACGCCATTCATAATAATACAGCTTTGGTTAATGCTCTGATAGAAATGGGCGCCCGGGTGCACGAACCGTCAAAGAATAAAAATAGTGATTCTCGAACGCCGGCAGAGCTGGCGATTATTACAAAAAAAACGGACATGGCAGTTCTGTTACTTAATACTTTAGATAAAAGTGATTACGAACGACAGCCAGAACATTACTGGTCACTGTTTGCTTTAGCGGTTGAAAGTAACAACACAGCACTAACTGAACTGATGCTGGACAAAGGGATCGACATCAATATCGACTGCTCTGAAAAGGATTGTTCCGCCTTAATGCTGGCGGTTAAACGTAATCATGCCGAGATGGCCGTCTGGTTAATAAAAAACGGCATTGATTTAAGCAAACAAAACCAAGAGGGACAAACCGCGATTCATATGCTCATCGACAAAAATAACTCTACTTTGTTATCAAAAATTGTACCCCATGCAACAAACATTAACGTTAAAAACCGTCAAGGGAAGACACCGCTTGATTATGCGAGAGAAAAAGATAATAAAAAGGCCGCCAGAATATTAACGCCGTATCAAAACGATGATGATTTTGAGGTGTTATCGTAAGATATGTGATAAACCAATAAAAAACCATAAATAAAAGCGCCGGGCTCTCGCCGCGGCGGCGATAAAACTCACCGTCAGCCGCTTACCAAGGCTCTCGCAAACATAAGCATTGGTAAGTTTAAACGGTAATAAACTGAAAATGTTTTACTTTTTAACCGGCCGCGGCCAGCCCGTTAAGTTGCGCTGTTTACCTCTGGCAACTGCGAGCTGCTCATCATCAACGTTGGATGTGATTACGGAGCCCGCGCCGACGGTCGCCATTTTGCCGATTTCGACAGGCGCCACCAGCGACGAGTTCGAACCGATAAAGGCACCGTCATCAATCCGGGTCAGTGACTTATTCACGCCGTCATAATTGCAGGTAATAGTACCGGCGCCGATATTGACTTTCTCACCGATGTTCGCGTCCCCGAGATAGCTTAAGTGCCCCGCCTTAGAGCCTTTGCCCAATACCGTCTTTTTCATTTCAACAAAGTTACCGACATGGGCATCCTGCTTAAGCTCCGCCCCCGGACGTAGACGGGCGAAAGGCCCGGCGCTGGCGTGTGTACCCACAATCGCATTTTCAATGATTGAATAGGGTTTTATCACGGCGTTATCCGCGATTTGGCTGTTAATGATGACGGCGCCCGCTCCGACGGTGACGTTATTTCCGAGAGTGACGTCACCTTCAAAAACCGTATTCACGTCAATCATCACATCGGTACCGACTTGAATATTACCCCTGATATCAACGCGGCTGGGATCGCGCAGGTTAGCGCCGGCCAGCATGAGCTTATCGGCCTCACGCAGCTGATAAGCACGCTCAAGCCGAGCCAGCTGCGCCCGGTTATTCGCCCCTTCGACCTCAAGGGCAGACCGCGGCTGAGCGGTGGTGATTTCAGCGCCGTCTTTATGCGCCATCGCAATCACATCGGTAAGGTAATACTCACCCTGCGCGTTATCAGACGATAACTGACCGAGCCAGCGTTTTAACCGTCCGCCCGGCAGCGCCATAATGCCGGTGTTGACTTCTTTAATGGTTAATTGCCCGGGATCGGCGTCTTTGTGCTCGATAATCCCGACCACTTTGCCGTTATCACGCTCTACGCGGCCGTAACCCGTGGGATCATCAAGGTTAACCGTAAGAACGGCTAAGCCGTTTTCAGGTCTGGCCTCTAATAACGCCCGCAGAGTCTGAGCTTGAATTAACGGCACGTCACCGTACAGCACTAATACGGTATCATCATCAGAAATATGAGGAACCGCCCGCGCTACGGCGTGTCCCGTCCCCAATTGCTCCGCTTGCAAGACCCAGTTTAACGAAGCGTCTGAAACCGCCGCTCTGAGCTTATCGCCGCCGTAACCGTAAACTAAGTTAACGGTTTCACTGCCTAAGGCTTTCGCGGTATCAATGACATGCTCAACCATAGGTTTGTGAGCGACCGGGTGCAGTACTTTGGGAAGTTCCGAGCGCATCCGGGTACCTTTCCCCGCCGCTAAGATCACGACATTTAACGCCATCATATTATCCTTTTTTAAAATCTAAGCGGATTTTACAGCAAAACGAACCGGATAACAGTCGCAAATCGGTCAAAAACAGCGGTCACCCTTAATGATTACCTCTGACGCATACCCGCGTCATCTCCGGCATGACGGACTATAAGGGATGTCGCGGAAGAAAGTATACCGTTTCAGCGTCACTCCCGCGGAGGCTGTCTGCCCGGTGATTTTTTCGCGGAATTAACAGCCGTAAATGATGATTCGTTGATAACCGAACGGGATATTTTTAATTTAAACTGAACATCACTGAGAAAGTAATCCGATTAATCAACCGTTTTTTCAAAATTCAGGGGATAATGTAAATCTCACTGACATAGCCGCCCGACGTGAAAGGGTGACTTAACAAAGAGGCGATCGAGCATGATATCAGGCAAAGATTTATATGTACATACGGCAAATGTTAGCAAACATGCCGGCTGTAATCCCCCAGATGACGCGAGTTTCACTAAGCCGCGCTTAACGGGGGTTAAGGCTGACTCACCAAGAAGTCTGACCGGGTTCCACGCGCCGACCCCGGAGATGACTTCAGAGACGCCGAAAACAGTATTGATTAACGGTAAATACAGGCCGTATTCACGACTGACAATCTTCACCGGTGATCTCGAAAATCCGCGACGGTTCAATCATCAGCCCCATAAAAAGAGTCAGACATCATCGGGAGAGTCCGGTTTAAGACGAGTTCAGTCAGAATACCGCTGCGCTGAACAGGCTCATTATCCAACGTCATCTTCACTCACTTATTCACCCGCGGGGAGACTCAAGCCGCCCGCGGATAAAAAACCGCTGAACCGCTCATTTTATCTTCCCGGACGTGTTCCCGGAAATCCGCCCGGACTGAGTCCCTCATCAGTTCTCAGCTCAGAGAAAAGGGCGGTCAGATACATTAACACCATCCTCTTATACAACTCTTTTGTCGGTGAGTTATTTGAAAAATTACCGCAGTTAAAGGTAACCCCGTTTGTTTCGTTAGTAACAGCCGCTGAACCTTCCGGCATACGACAGGTTCCTATTCATTTCAGTCTTAAAGAGCCGTTTTTATTTTCATCGCTTAGATTCAACCCGAACCTGGAAGTAAAAGGGAAATATTTATCTGTAAAAGTGCTATCAAGAATGGCTACCGGACATGTTCTGGCATCCAAACAGAAAAAAATAGACAACATAATCTCAATCTTATCCTGCGGGATAACTGAGGATAATTTTGACTATAACTCACAGCTTATGGAAATGTTGTTACGTTTATCAGGCATAGCCACAAAAAATTACCGACCTGGCGCCGATATTAAAGCGGCGTTCAGTCCGGAAGATTTAATCGGACGAATACGCGCGTTACCCAGGAATAATGAAGAAATCACCCTCACATTGAAAGCATACGAGCTCAGGTTAGAAATAGAAATGAAAAAGGATAATAATGAATATTATCCTTATATCAGCCAATTATAATTACCTGGCGCTACCGGCAAAAAAGAGTTTCAGCAAACATAAAAAAGGGGGTTGCTCCCCTTTTAACTACCTTATCCGGCAATGTTCTTTCTGATGGTTTCAACAATGCGCGGCCGCGCCACGGCTTTCGATAATTCCGCCATCGCCGCTTCATAATTGAAGTCTTTTCCCGCGTCTAAGCCCGGCACGCTTTTTCGCCCCGGGCGCCGCTTCAAACGCCTAAAGCGATATCAGATATTGAGTATAGCTGAGATTATCAGTACGAATAGAAAATGCCTCCAGAGATCAAAGAGGCATTTATAACATTAGAGAAATGAGCTATTGAGAATAGTTGGTCTCACCGTCAGGGGTGATGGAAATTGAAGCGCTGCTATCAGGTCTGACGCTGCCTGATTTTTGATAAACCAGATATATTGTGCCGCTTTGTCCTTCGGCTTTAACGGTACAATCTGTCTTACCAAGCTGCTGAAGGACGCAAGCGTTAGCTTTCTCATCTGTAATTTGCGGAACCTGATTAATTTTACTCACATATAAGGTGCTGTTGTCAAAGAACAGAGGAGGTTGGAATTGCAGTTTTAAGTCATGACCGGGATTAGATACAGGCAATTTGAAGCAGTAATACTCATTGGATTGAGCTCCCTTAACCAATTGCTGATCACCACCTTGAACTTTGAGTAGGTTCGCGCCTTTAAAAGCGTCTTTGCTGTCCGGGAAACCCGCGCACTCAGAGCCCGCGGAGGCGTCAAGAGAGGTTTGAAGGTTATCATTACCCTTGCCGGATATCTCAAAGGTTACTTGTAAAGAATCCTCACTTGATCCGAATATAGCACGTTGCAGTACGCCTCTGTATAAACCGGGTTTAACAGACTCTGTTGAACAGTTTGTATGGAATACAGGAATCGCGCAATCGTTAAAATCATCATGTTCACTCGAGACAACCCTTGTGATATCAGGATATCCTTGCGCTTTTACGGCCATGAGAGAAAATTGATTTGCCGGTTTTTTTAAATTATCAGAACCCGATGAATCTAACGTCATATTTAAATGAGTTACATTATTTGGCACTTCCACTGTAAAACATTGATAACTTCCCTTTTTACCTATAGTGACTTTTGTGGGTTTATTAAGAGGTATCTTTATTGCGTCTTTAAAATACTTATCTGAAGAGCAATTATTGATTGCAAAGGCCTGCAAAGACAAAAGCGCAATCATCCCGCCGAGCAGTACAGACAGTTTCATCTTCATAGCATTCTCCAAGGATCATTGTGTTGGTCAAAGTATAGACAATATTATTTCAATTGCCGATGCTAGCACTCGATACCCGGGGAACATAATTAAAAAAAGTTAATCTTCTTTTTGAAAACACATGTCAGAAATACCCTTTCTCTGATCAGTTATGCCCTGAAAAATAAAATGAATAAAAACAACGGAAATATAGAGCTAAAAGAAGTTTAAAGCCGGTCTTTACGAAGTAAATCATCGACTGAATAAACGGCTGTAATACCGCTTCGGAACAAAATTGTTATCAATAAACAGAATGTTAAATAATAAAAAGGGTGATTGCTCACCCTTTTACGCTACCTTTACCTTATCTGGCAATGTTCTTTTTGATGGTTTCAACAACGCGCAGCTGAGCCATGGCTTTCGATAATTCCACCATAGCCGCTTCATAATTGAAGTCTTTCCCCGCGTCAGCGATTAACGCCTCGGCACGCTTTTTCGCCTCAAGCGCCGCCTGCTCATCAATTTCATCGGCACGCATAACCACATCAGCCAATACCGCTACCGTTGAAGGTTGTACTTCCAGCATACCGCCGGATAAGTAAAACACTTCCTCAGAGCCGTCTTGCCTGACGATGCGCGCCATGCCGGGTTTGATACTCGTCAGCAGCGGAGCGTGACCCGGCATTACACCAATGTCACCTTCCTCACCGGTCACCTGCAAATGCGCCACGCGGCCGTTGAAGATGCTTTTTTCCGCACTTACGATATCAAGATGTACTGTCATGGCTGCCATCCGGTCTCCTTAAAATTCAGGTTCAGATCATCCCGAACCTGAACCTGATTACTTGTTCGCTTTCTCGACGGCCTCGTCGATAGAACCGACCATGTAGAACGCCTGCTCCGGGATATCATCGTAGTCACCATTGAGCAGACCTTTAAAGCCCGCGATAGTGTCTTTCAGAGAAACGTACTTACCCGGAGAACCGGTGAATACCTCAGCTACGAAGAACGGCTGCGACAGGAAACGCTCAATCTTACGGGCACGGGCAACGGTCGTCTTATCTTCGTCCGATAATTCATCCATCCCCAGAATCGCAATGATGTCTTTCAGTTCCTTGTAGCGTTGCAATACCGTTTGCACGCCGTTTGCCACGTCATAGTGCTCCTGACCGACCACTTGCGGATCGAGCTGACGGGAAGTCGAATCCAGCGGGTCAACCGCGGGGTAAATCCCCAGAGACGCAATCTGACGTGATAATACCACTGTGGCGTCCAGGTGAGCGAACGTCGTCGCCGGCGACGGATCAGTTAAGTCATCCGCGGGTACGTATACCGCCTGAACGGAAGTAATAGACCCCGTCTTAGTTGACGTAATACGCTCCTGCAGCACCCCCATCTCTTCAGCGAGAGTCGGCTGATAACCCACCGCGGAAGGCATACGACCCAGAAGCGCTGATACCTCAGTACCCGCCAGTGTGTAACGATAGATGTTATCAACGAACAAGAGTACGTCTTTACCTTCGTCACGGAACTTCTCAGCCATAGTCAGACCGGTCAAAGCAACACGCAGACGGTTTCCCGGTGGCTCATTCATCTGGCCGTAAACCATCGCGACTTTGTCCAGTACGCCTGATTCTTCCATCTCGTAGTAGAAGTCGTTACCCTCACGGGTACGCTCACCTACACCGGCGAATACCGAAAGACCGGAGTGGGCTTTCGCGATGTTGTTGATAAGTTCCATCATGTTAACGGTCTTACCCACACCCGCACCGCCGAACAGACCCACTTTACCACCCTTAGCGAATGGACAAACCAGGTCGATTACTTTGATACCCGTTTCCAGGAGTTCAGTCGTATTAGATTGATCTTCGTATGAAGGTGCGTCACGGTGAATGACGTAACGTTCTTGCTCACCGATTTCGCCCGCCTCATCAACCGGCTCACCCAATACGTTCATGATACGGCCTAACGTAGCCGAACCAACCGGAACCTGAATGGGTGATCCTGAGTTTTCAACCTCGATACCACGACGCAGACCGTCAGATGAACCCATAGCGATGGTACGAACCACACCACCGCCAAGCTGCTGCTGAACTTCCAGCACCAGGCCTTTACAGGCGCCTTCACCGACGATTGTCAGAGCGTCATATACCTGAGGTACAGCATCATGTGGAAACTCTACGTCCACAACCGCGCCAATTACTTGGACAACAGTACCTGTGCTCATGATTAATCCTCTAAATAAGTTTCTTTACCTTGCCTATACCGCGGCCGCCCCGGATACAATTTCCGACAGCTCTTGCGTAATCGCGGCCTGACGGGCTTTGTTGTATACCAGTTGCAGGTCGTCGATAAGCGCACCGGCGTTATCGGTCGCCGCCTTCATCGCTACCATACGGGCAGCCTGCTCAGACGCGACGTTTTCAACAACGCCCTGATATACCTGAGATTCTACGTAACGAACCAACAACTGATCTAACAGCGCTTTCGGATCCGGCTCATAGATGTAGTCCCAGTTATGACCGATGAACTCATCTTCATTTTCTGGTTTCGGCAAAGGTAGTAGCTGCTCGATCACAGGCGTCTGAGTCATGGTATTGACAAACTTGTTGAATACCACGTACAGACGATCCAGCTTGCCTTCGTTGTAAGCTGTCAGCATTACGCGAATCGTACCGATCAGATCAGCCAGTGACGGAGCGTCACCTAAACCTGATGCGTGCGAAACGATGTTACCGCCGAAGCTTTTGAAAAACTGCACGCTGCGGGAGCCGATAGGACAGAAGTCCGCTTCAACCCCTTTTTCAACATAGTTTTTCACGTCCGCCGTTACTTTCTTAAATAAGTTAACGTTCAGACCACCACAAAGACCACGGTCGGTTGACACGACAATGTAACCGACCCGCCTGGCTTCTCTCACCTCCATGTAGGGGTGCTTGTATTCAAGAGAGCCTTGCGCCACGTGACCGATCACCTTACGCATACTGTCTGCATACGGACGGCTGGCTTGCATGCGATCTTGCGCTCTGCGCATTTTACTCGCGGCTACCATTTCCATTGCAGAGGTGATCTTCTGAGTGTTTTGAACACTCGCAATCTTAGTTTTAATCTCTTTAGCGCCGGCCATCTCTACTCTCCAATCTGGACCTGAGGTGTCTTAGACACCTCGTGCTGTATTACCAGGTTTGGGTTTCAACGAACTTGTCCAGACCCGCTTTAAGACCGGCTTCGATGTCGGCGTTGTAGTCGCCGGTTTCGTTGATAGTCTTAAGAAGATCAGCGTGTTCGCTGTTCATGTAAGAGAGCAGAGCGGCTTCGAAGTTACCAACCTTCTTCAGCTCAACGCCTTTGAGGTAGCCTTTTTCAGCGGCGAAAATAGACACCGCCTGATCTGCCACGCTCATAGGCGCGTATTGCTTTTGCTTCATCAGCTCGGTAACGCGCTCACCATGCTCAAGTTGAGCACGAGTCGCGTCATCAAGATCTGACGCAAACTGAGAGAACGCCGCAAGCTCCCGATACTGTGCTAGCGCGGTACGGATACCGCCAGACAGCTTCTTAATAATTTTCGTTTGTGCTGCGCCGCCAACACGAGATACCGAAATACCCGGGTTAACCGCCGGACGCAGGCCGGAGTTAAATAAGTCAGTTTCCAGGAAGATCTGACCGTCGGTAATCGAAATTACGTTAGTCGGTACGAACGCTGAAACGTCACCCGCCTGGGTCTCAATGATAGGCAGAGCCGTCAGAGAACCCGTCTTGCCTTTCACTTCACCCGCCGTGAATTTCTCTACGTACTCTTCGTTTACGCGAGCGGCACGCTCCAGCAGACGCGAATGCAGATAGAATACGTCACCCGGATATGCCTCACGACCCGGTGGACGCTTAAGCAGCAGCGAGATCTGACGGTAAGCAACGGCCTGCTTAGTCAGGTCATCGTATACGATAAGCGCGTCCTCACCGCGGTCACGGAAGTATTCACCCATAGAACAACCGGAGTACGGCGCCAGAAACTGAAGCGCCGCCGCTTCAGACGCTGAGGCCACAACAACGATGGTGTTTTGCAGTGCGCCGTGCTCTTCCAGCTTACGAACTACGTTAGCGATCGTAGACGCTTTCTGACCAACCGCTACGTACACACAAGCGACGCCGGAGTCTTTCTGGTTGATGATGGCGTCGATAGCCATCGCTGTTTTACCAGTCTGACGGTCACCGATAACCAGCTCACGCTGACCGCGACCGATTGGGATCATAGAGTCAACGGCTTTATAACCCGTTTGTACCGGTTGTGATACTGACTTACGGTCAATAACACCCGGAGCAATCACTTCAACAGGAGAGAAACCATCGTTTTCGACAGGTCCTTTACCGTCGATAGGCTCACCTAGCGTGTTTACGACACGACCGAGCAGACCGCGGCCCACTGGTACTTCTAGAATACGGCCAGTAGTTTTTACTTTTACGCCCTCTGCCAATCCGGCATATGAGCCCATCACTACGGCACCGACAGAATCACGTTCTAAGTTCAACGCGATAGCATAACGGTTACCTGGCAATTCGATCATCTCACCTTGCATCACGTCCGCCAGGCCGTGGATGCGGATGATACCGTCACTTACCGCAACGATAGTACCTTCGTTGCGCGCTTCACTGACGACTTCGAACTGCTCGATCCGCTGTTTAATCAGATCGCTGATTTCAGTGGAATTCAGTTGCATGCTCAAACTCCCAATTACGACATTAAATCATCGTTCAGACGTGATAATTTACCACGTACAGAACCGTCAATGACCAAGTCGCCTGCTTTGATAATGACACCAGCGACTAAGCTGGCGTCTGTGCTGCAATTCAGCTTTACTTTGCGTGCCAGACGTTTTTCAAGACTTGCGGCGATTTCCGCTTGTTTCTCCGCGCTCAATTCCGTTGCTGATACCACATCAGCTTCAACTTCCTTGGCCCATTCATTACGAAACTCAGCGTATAATTCAGCTACCGCCGGCAGAACTTCTAAACGTCCGTTTTCAGCCATTACTTTGATCAGATTTTGACCATGGGTATTCATCTGCTCACCACAAATACCAATGAAAAATTCAGCGAGTCGCTGTGGTGCCATCGCACCTTTTAACATTGGGCTTACACTGTCGTGGTCAGCTACGGCGCCGGCGAACTCAAGCATCTGCGCCCAAGCGTCAACGGCGTTATTTTCAACCGCATAATCAAATGCTGCCTTCGCGTAAGGACGAGCAATGGTGGTTAACTCAGCCATAACTCAACTCCCTCATCAAATTTCAGCAACAAGTTTTTCAACGATGTCGCTGTGAGCATTTGGATCAATAGAACGCTCAAGAATTTTCTCAGCACCTTGAATAGCCAAAGAAGCAACTTGCTTTCGCAATTCTTCTTTCACACGATTACGTTCAGCTTCAATTTCCGCGTGACCCTGAGCAATGATTTTCGCACGCTCAGCATCCGCTTCGGCTTTTGCTTCGTCAACGATTTGAGCTTTACGCTTGTTCGCGGACTCAATGATTTCGTTGGCGGTGGCCTTAGCGTCTTTAAGTTGGTCAGTGGCTTTCGCTTGAGCCAACTCCAGGTCTTTTGCGGCGCGATCCGCATCAGCAAGACCGTCAGCAATCTTCTTTTGGCGCTCTTCAATGGCTTGCATTAAAGGCGGCCATACATACTTCATGCAGAACCACACGAAGATGATGAATGCTACCGTCTGACCGATTAGGGTGATGTTGATATTCACAACAGCCTCCTAGTTAGAGTTAAGACAGAAGCGTGTGTTACAGCATGCCACCTAACGGGTTGGTGAATAGCATGAACAATGCGATACCTACACCGATCATAGTTACGGCGTCAAGAAGACCCGCTACGATGAACATCTTAACTTGAAGCATAGGAGCCATTTCCGGTTGACGAGCCGCGCCTTCCAGGAACTTACCACCTAATAGGCCGAAACCGATTGCAGTACCTAACGCACCCATACCAATCAGCAGAGCGACAGCGATTGCTGTCATACCTAAAATCGTTTCCATCTTTATCTCCGATTCTAAATCTAATTTATTTGTTTGATTTAGTTAAAAATTTCTTCAGCAATCCTTAATGATCCTCATGAGCCATGCTTAGGTAAACAATGGTTAACATCATGAAGATAAACGCCTGCAGGGTAATAACCAAAATATGGAAGATTAACCAGCCCAGTTGCAGTGACACACCCAGAGCTGACAGAGCCAGGTTAGTACCATACATAAGCGCAATAAGGATGAAGATCAACTCACCCGCGTATAAGTTACCGAACAAACGAAGCGCCAAAGAAATCGGCTTCGCGATTAACGTTACGGATTCTAACAGGAGGTTGACTGGTATCATTGCCTTATGGTTAAAAGGCTGTAGTGTCAGTTCCTTAACAAAACCTGAAACACCCTTGACCCTGATGCTGTAATAGATAATCAGCACGAACACACCCAAAGCTAAGCTGAAGGTAATGTTAAGGTCAGTTGTCGGAACTACTCTCAAATAGGGGACGCCCAATGCCATACCTAACTCAGGCAGCCAGTCTACGGGAATCATATCCATGAAATTCATCATGAAAATCCAAACGAAAATAGTTAACGCAAGAGGGGCTATCAGAGCATTTTTGCCGTGGAAGGTCTCTTTAACACTGTTGTCGACAAACTCAACGATCATCTCCACAAAGCACTGAAGCTTTCCAGGGACGCCCGTCGTCGCTTTTTTGGCAACAGAGCGGAACAACCACAAGAATAAAACACCCAAACCAACCGAAAAGAACAATGAATCAATGTGCCATGCCCAAAACCCTTCACCGACATTTAAGTTGGTAAGGTGATGTTGGATATAGCCCTGCGGTGTTAGCGCTTCACCAGTTGCAGCCATGATTCATCCCACTTAACTTTGCTTGAAGTACAAAGGCGCCGTCCAGTGCACCATCAATGTGACTAAATAGCCGGCGAAAACCGGCGTGAACGCCATGTTTAACTGACTAAAGATCAAACTGAATAACGCAATGGTTAACAGCAGCTTTACCGCTTCCCCCCGATAAAAGTTTTTTAACACTTTATCGGCCCGGCTCGCTCCGCTTTCGGAGAAAGCGAGGGTCGCGAATACAAAATTAGGAATCGCCGCCACCATGCCACCAGCCAGAGCTGCCAGCCCGGTTGACCATTCCCACACGGCGGAGAAGACAATTGATGACATCACTGCCGTTGTCACTTGAACCAGCACTAATTTATAGGCAGCCTTGCGACCTCGGCGAGCTAAAATATTCGTCAAACTGTCTTCTCCACATACGGACTTTTTTACCTTTCGAGACGCTTTTTAAAGCGGATCAAATTCTGAAGGACAAAAAAGCTTGCGAAAGTATACCCGCTCAGGCTTGCAATGCAACTTTGAGATGTTGAAAAACGAGACTTTGTAATCAGATTCAGGGATTACAGACTGTCATGTCACATTAACAGCCTGTTATAATGTTAAACGGATTGCGATTTTTGACCTGTTCAGAGAAGGTTTTTAGCGGATTTTGCTGAGAATACCGTCTAATTCAGACAAATCCTGATAATTAATCACGATTTTACCTTTTCCTTTACGATTGTGATTTATCGACACTTTTGCGCCTAAACGTTCAATCAGCTCAGATTCTAATCGCGCCACGTCATGATCTTTTTCGGCTTTTTTAGTTTCTTTCGCCGGATTTAACGCTTTATTGACCAAACGCTCAGTATCGCGAACCGTCAATTCTTTCGCAACCACCTGTTTTGCCAGAAGAGTTTGCTGTTCACCTTCTACCGCTAATAAAGCGCGAGCATGACCCATGTCTAAATCACCGTGTTCCAGCAAACGCTTCACCGGTTCGTTCAACGCATTCAAACGTAAAATATTTGTTACGGTGGTACGGGATTTACCTACCGCATCCGCCGTCTGCTGATGCGTCAGCTCAAACTCTTCGATCAAACGGTTCAGGGCAATGGCCTCTTCCATCGCGTTGAGATCCTCACGCTGAATATTCTCAATCAGGGCAATGGCCACCGCCGCCTCATCCGGCACTTGTTTTACAATACAAGGAACCCGTTCAAGCCCGGCCTGCAGTGACGCGCGCCAGCGACGTTCACCGGCGATGATTTCATACCGCTCTGCCGTATCCAGCTTACGCACGACAATGGGCTGAATCACCCCCTGCACGCGAATGGATTCCGCCAATTCGTCCAGAGCATCCGGCGACATGTCTTTACGGGGCTGATATTTGCCCGGCTGTAACAGGTCGACATCCAGACGCAATAACTCTTTGTGACCCGCAATCCCTCTGGATTGTGCTTGCTCCGCGGCAGCGGCCTCCTGCTGCCGGATTTTTTGGTTAGACGCCATACTGGTACTGAGCAGCGCATCCAAGCCTTTGCCTAAACCTCGTTTTTTCAAATTCATATCACTCCCTATGCCGGCTGCGCTGTCACTGGTTGCTCTGAGCGGCGAATAATCTCACCGGCCAGCGCCAGATAGGCTTTCGCTCCGGCGCTGGACTTATCATAATACATGGCCGGCGCGCCAAAGCTCGGCGCTTCCGCCAAACGCACGTTACGCGGAATGACGGTACGGTAAACTTTATCACCAAAATGACTTTTAAGCTGATCGGACACATCATTCGCCAAACGGTTACGCGGGTCGTACATGGTGCGTAAGATCCCCTCAATGGCTAATCCCGGATTGACCATCGCCGCCAGTTTACTGATGGTATCCAGTAAGGCGGTCAGCCCCTCCAGCGCATAATACTCGCACTGCATCGGCACTAACACCGAACCGGCCGCTGACATGGCGTTGACGGTCAGCATATTCAGTGACGGCGGACAGTCAATAAAGATAAAATCGTAATCATCTTTCACCGGCGCGAGCGCGTTGCGCAAACGTACCTCACGGGCGAAGAATTCCATCAGCTTAATTTCGGCGGCGGTGACATCACCGTTGGCGGCGATTAAGTCATATTTGCCCGCCGTGTCTTTGCTGACCACTTGCTCAAACGGCGCCTCATCCACAAGTAAGTCATAAGCGGTGCGTCCGACCTGGTATTTGTCTATACCACTGCCCATGGTGGCGTTACCTTGCGGATCAAGGTCAATTAACAATACCCGGCGTTTGGTCGCGGCCAGGGATGCCGCCAGGTTCACACAGGTTGTTGTTTTTCCCACGCCACCTTTTTGGTTCGCTACGGCAATGATTTTTCCCACGCTAATATCCTATTGTTCAGCCTGTAACTGCGGCAGTGACTCGCTCGCGTCACACCAGTCCTGCTGGAGTCTGGTGTCTTTCCTATTCAAACGAGAATACACCAGATACCCCGCATACGCAGGTATGACAACATTATTTCTTTATAATCTTTAACAGATGACGCTGTTCATCCAGTGCCGGCACTTGTAACTCTATGGTTTCCAGCACTTCAAATCCCCGGGGGATCCGCGCCATTTCATCATCAGCCAGTTGCCCTTTCAGCGCGTAAAACACGCCGTCTGATTTAGGTAAATGATGACACCAATTCAGCATATCGCGAACCGACGCGAAGGCGCGGCTTAATACGCCGTCAAATCCTTGTTGATCTTGGTAAGCTTCCACACGTCTTTCAACCGAAGTCACATTGCGAATACCCAGTTCAAACTGAACTTGTTTTTGAAAACGGACGCGCTTACCTAAACTGTCGAGCAACACGAACTCTCTATCAGGATTAATGATGGCCAGCGGCAGCCCCGGCAGTCCCGGCCCCGTACCCGCGTCAATAAAACGTTGTCCTTTAAGATGCTCTGATACCACGATGCTGTCCATGATATGGCGGATCAGCATCCGCATAGGATCCCGAACTGAAGTCAGATTGTAAGCTTTGTTCCATTTATTGAGCATAGCAACGAAACCAACAAGTTGCTGCTGTTGTCGCTCAGTAATATTAATGTCGGCCTGTTTTAGATATTGAACAAGCCGCCGCTTAAGTTCAGACGTCATACTTACCAAGATCCTACCTGAGTAAAAAATTCAACCTCATATTATGACGTCCAGAAAACCGCAAGGGAAGCAAAAAGCTTCCCTTGTTAAATAAAGCACAAATAAAGCGGAAAATTTCAGAGATTAAGCACTCTTTTTCAGCAGGCCGCGTTTTTTAAGGTGAACGAGTAAAATCGAAATCGCCGCCGGGGTGATCCCTGAAATGCGTGACGCCTGACCGATGGTTTCCGGTTTAGCGTCGTTGAGCTTGGCGATCACCTCATTAGACAGTCCGGGGACTTCCTGATAATCCAGATCAACGGGCAGTCCGGTACTTTCATTACGCTGCTGTTTTTCAATTTCCTGCCGCTGACGCTGAATGTAACCCGAGTACTTCACCTGAATCTGCACCTGCTCAGCCGCGAGCGGATCGTCAAGCTTAGGGCCGAAACCTTCAATAGCGGTTAACTTGTCATAATCCATTTCCGGACGGCGCAATAATTCTTCAAACGTCGCTTCACGAGATATCGGCGTATTCAGGCGCGGATTGAGATTATCAACCAGATCAGACTCAGGATGCACCCGCTGACGGCGTAAACGCTGAAGCTCAGTTTCAATAGCTTCACGTTTATCATTAAATTTGCGCCAGCGTTCATCATCTACTAACCCCAGCTCACGGCCTTTTTCGGTTAAGCGCATATCGGCGTTATCTTCACGCAGCAGTAAGCGATATTCAGCGCGGCTGGTAAACATGCGGTACGGCTCTTTGGTTCCCAGAGTTGAAAGATCGTCAACCAATACCCCAAGGTAAGCTTGATCCCGCCGCGGGCACCAGGACGCTTTGCCTTGTACTCGCAAAGCGGCGTTCATCCCCGCTAATAAACCCTGCGCACCGGCTTCCTCATAGCCTGTGGTGCCGTTGATCTGCCCGGCGAAGAACAAACCTGAGATGTATTTGGTTTCAAGCGAGTTCTTCAGATCGCGCGGATCAAAGTAATCGTATTCAATGGCGTAGCCCGGACGGATGATCTGAGCGTTTTCCATCCCCTGAATCGAGCGCACTAATTTCAGCTGCACATCAAAGGGCAGGCTGGTGGAAATCCCGTTAGGGTAGATCTCATTGGTAATTAACCCTTCCGGCTCGATAAAGATCTGATGCGAATTTTTACCGGCGAAACGCGTGATCTTATCTTCAATGGAAGGGCAGTATCTCGGACCTATCCCTTCAATCTCGCCGGAATACATCGGACTGCGATCTAAACCACCGCGGATAATGTCATGGGTCCGCTCATTGGTATGGGTAATATGGCAGCTGATCTGCCGCGGATGCTGACTGACATCACCGATAAAGGACATAACCGGTAAGGGATCGTCGCCTTTTTGCTCCTGCATCTTTGAAAAATCAATGCTGTTGGCATCAATGCGCGGCGGCGTACCGGTTTTTAAGCGGCCGACGCGCACGGGTAATTCTTTGAGCCGCCGCGCTAAACTGACAGACGGCGGATCACCGGCGCGGCCGCCGCCGTAATGCTCAAGTCCGATATGGATCTTACCGCTTAAGAAAGTGCCCGCCGTCAGTACCACAGTCTGTGCGGCAAAGGCCAAACCCATTTGAGTTACGACACCGGCAACATGATCGTTTTCGATCACTAAGTCATCTACGGATTGTTGAAACAAACGTAAATTTGGCTGGTTTTGTAAAATCATTTGAATTTTCTGGCGATATAAACCGCGATCCGCTTGCGCCCGTGTCGCCCGGACCGCCGGACCTTTACTGGAATTTAAGGTTCTGAACTGAATACCGGCGTGATCGGTCGCCATCGCCATCGCACCGCCGAGAGCGTCGATCTCTTTGACTAAGTGACCTTTACCGATGCCGCCAATCGCCGGATTACAAGACATCTGACCCAAGGTGTCAATGTTATGTGTCAATAACAGGGTACTGACTCCCGTTCTGGCCGCGGCTAACGCCGCTTCGGTTCCGGCATGACCGCCGCCGACTACTATTACATCAAACCGCTCATGAAAATGCATTTCACACCTATAACGTCAAATATCGAGAAGAGGCCGGATCAAAATGATTGATCGCTAACGTTCAGCAAGGCGCATATTTTAACACTTACTCACAAGCAGGTGAATGATCATCTTTGCATATCCGCGAAGCTCAATCCTGTGATCGATCTCTTTAATAGATCTTTTGATCTATATATAGATCTACTTATTATTATTTATTATTAGGGATACTGAAAGTTGTTGATAACCAAAATAAACCTTATAAAACCAAAAGTTAACGGAAGTTAAAATGTGTGATCAATTTGCGATCTATTTAAATATAAGCTGGGGATAGATCATCTGTTTATCCACAGATCGGGATCTGTTTTTAAAAGTGATTTTTTTTACCCCGGTTTGATCAAAGTTAGATCAAATGTTACCCACAGAGTTATCCCGTTTGGAATAACTCTGTGAATAGATCGGATCTTAAGTGTGGGCAGAAAAGAACGGATGAGGGAAACTATTAACTAAGTTGATCTTTCCAGTCTTGTAACCAGTTGATTGCAGTGTCTTCCGGTAACGCATCTTGCTGAACATCAATTTGGATCTTATTCACAAATTCTTTTGCGCCGAGCTGTTGAAAACTTTTGATCAAAATTTCCGGTCCCCGGCAAAAAGTGTCATAACCGGAATCACCGATGGCGCAAACGGCGAATTTTACCGCGGTCAGATCCGGCTTTTGAGTTTGTAATTGCCGCTGAAAAGGCTGAATGTTGTACGGTAACTCACCGGCACCGTGTGTCGAGCAAACTAATAACCACAGATTTTCGGTGTTAAGCGCGCCGAGATCCGGCTCTAAATGCTGCTCAGTTTCATGTCCTTGTTTATTTAAAATACGGATCAATTCATCAGCAACGTATTCGGCTCCGCCCAGAGTCGTACCGACGATCACGTCAATTTTTGCCATAAATTCTTTTCCCCCTGATTTACTTTGTACGTCAGTTTTATCTTAGCACTCAACTGAAACTGGTTACTGTTATTCAGACCTTGCTACCGGTAATTTTTCGCGCTCCTCAATAGACCGATCTATAACAAGCAGTTATACGTTTAATTTTACAATGTACTATTCAGACAGTTTTCATTCAGCAAAGTTATTTTAAAGTTAACCTGTTCAGTTCGTATTTCCCTTTTTACCGGGAAAGTACGCAGGGCGGGTGGCCATGATAAGTTTACTATCGGTATTTATAATTGCGTTTGTCGCTTTCAGCGTCAGCGCGGTTTCCGGCGGCGGGGCGGGATTAGTTTTAATTCCCGTTTTAGGTCAGGTGCTCAGCTCTACTCAAATCCCGGTTGCGATAACGATTGGCACCGCGACCAGTTCTCTGTCCAGAATTATTATTTTTTATAAAAATATTAAGTGGTTCATGGTTAAGTGGATCGTTTTAGCTTCGATACCGGGTATCGCCATCGGAGCTTACCTGCTGTCGTATTTTGATCCCGCATTGCTGAAATTGGCATTAAGTCTGTTTTTGATAAGTAACTTATTTTTGATATTTAAAAAGCTTTCAAATGAGCCGTCCGCGAGAGTTTTACCTAATTGGTTGCTTGCGGTTGTCGGGCTTACTATCGGTTTAGTGTCTTCGCTGATCGGCGCGGTAGGGGTGTTATTCAATCGTATTTATTTCAGGTACAACTTAAATAACGAGGAAATGATTGCGACACGGGCAGCGAATGAAGTCGTGATCCATTTGATCAAAATCGGGGTTTACACTTGGTTAGGTATTTTTACTTCTGAAGCGATTACCTTCGGGGGGGCAATTGCCGTTGCCGCGGTAACTTCAACCATTATCGTAAAACGTTTTATTGAATGTATTCCTAAACAGGTATTTCTCAAAGTCGGGTACACCGCGATGGTGGTTTCAGGTTTGTTCATGTTAAGTGACGCCGGTAATGATATTAATAATAATCATACCCCTGAATTTTCCGGAGAGTTTGTCGCCGACGGCGGTGAGATGGAATTATTATGGGACGGTAAATATTACGGATTGAAATTAAGGTTATCCAGGTGTACTGAATTTAGTAAACTTATCAGCCTGACGTTACTTAATCATGACACTCAAAAAATGCCCGCCGGTGATTGTTACGGCTCAGAGATGGTAACCGCGGACAAAATATACCCTTTTGATGAATCTGAATATAAAGCGCATTGCGGCAACAGACAGGATTCTCATTCACTTAGCCAAATAATAAAAAAGTTTTATTGTAAATATTGTCAGTTCCTTAACTCCCTCAGCCAATAAATACCGCTTACCGATACATAAAGTGCAAAAATAAATTCATTTCAATCACCTGTAGCGAAGTTGACGGGAGACTTTATGACAGGGATGACAGACTGTCCACTCTTCATATGATTAATGCATTTGCTTGCGCTAATAAATTAGTTTTGGGTCAATTGAGTACAGATAGCAAGTCCAATGAAATAACCGCTATTCCTGAATTACTCAGACTGTTAGATATTAAAGGGGCGTTAGTCTCCATTGATGCTATGGGCTGCCAGAAGAAAATCGCTAACACCATCGTTGAGCAACAAGCCGATTATCTGTTGGCGGTAAAAGGGAATCAGGAATCATTACACCTTGCTATCAAGGAGATGTTTAAGAATTTTCGAAGCACCGCTGAACAAACTTACACAACAGAAAAAAATCGTGGTCGATTAGAAGCAAGAAGTTCTCAGGTTTTGTGTGCGAAACAACTTGCGAAAGACTTCCCGCAATGGCCAAAATTGAAAACCGTTGAGTCATGGGATACAGACAAGAAAAAGGAAAAGAGCCGAGTTTACAATACCGTTATTACATAAGCTCAGCAGAGCTTACAGAGGAAACCTTTTCTAAAGCCGTTCGACAACACTGGGCTGTTGAAAATAGTCTGCATTGGGTGTTGGACTTAACCATGAATGAAGATGATTGCCAGATTTATAAAGATAACAGTGCTGAAAATATGGCGGTTATGCGTCAGATTTCATTAAATATGTTGCAAAAAGAAAACTCAAAAAAGCGAAGTATTGTAGCCAAAAGAAGGCGTGCACGGATGAAAACATCCTATCTGGAAGAAGTTTTATAATTATTTAATTCTAAGATCAATTGTCCCTTCAACTTTTTCCATAGCAGCCTTAATAGTCACTATACCAACACGTCTGAATTTTACATCACCAAATTTGTTGACTGTTGCTTTGGACGTATCGCTGCTAATCCAGGACACAGAATCATTAATATTGTAATTTCTGCCATTATCATAAAGTCCACTGGCTTTTAATTTTAGCTTTCTGCCTTTATTTTCAGTAATTCTGATAGTTATGGCTTCCAATTTAGGATTAATGATTGTGACAGGCGCCTGAGCCTTCTTGTCTTCATATGTAACTCTTATTGTGGTTGTACCTTCGTTGACTCCCGTAATTTCACCTTTGAGATTTACGGTTGCAATTGTTGGATCATCGCTCATCCAGTCAGCCTGTTGATTTATTTTTCTTAATTTTTTACCATTTTTATCAACTGTTTGAGCATACATATCTTTTCTGCCATTGATTACAGTCTCAGCGCCTTTTCCCGGAATGATTCTGATAGGATCATGCTGCTGTTCACGGATGATTATATTAAAAACTTGTGCTTTAATGCCGTCTAAATTAGCTGTGATTTGAGTTTTCCCTTGGCTGACACCTTCAACTACGCCATCTGACGTGATTGTCGCAACGCCAAAATCCCCTGACAACCAGTTTACCTGGTCAGTTAAATCGACTTGATTATCGTCAGTATATTTACCCACAGCTTTAAGTTGCTGAGTTCCGCCGCTGTCCATATCGATAGAGTTTAGTGACTCCGAATCCGCCGATTGCAAATCGATTGACGTCAGTTGCGCTGAAGTAACATCGAAACTGACCACATCAGAATTGAATTCTCCTCGCCATGAAGCTCTTATTTCAGCATGCCCGATATTTATACCGGAGGCTGAACCCGCCGGCGTTACAGAAACAGTTTTAGGCTCTGTACTTGTCCATGAAACTAAATTTGTAATATCTTCAGTTGTTTCATCGGAAAATATTGCTGTAGCGCTTAATTGCTGACTTAATCCCGCGGCTAATTTTATGTCGGCCGGCGTAACCACTATATCTGTGAGTTTTGGTGAGGTTACCTTTAAAGATACAGCGTCCGCCGCTTTTTTACCTTTAAAGCTTGCGTGTATTACGACGTTACCGGAACTCAACCCCGTGACACTACCTTCATTTGTGACTGTGGCTTTAGATAAATCAGAACTTATCCAGTTAACCTGTGATGATAAATCTTTTACTGTGTCATCAGAGTAATAACCCGTTGCTGTTAATTTATGTGTCGTTCCCGCCGCTAATGAAATTTTTTCCGGTGTCACCTGAATAGCGGTTAACGCAGCATCTGTGATTTGAATATGTACCGGGTGTGATGAGTTCATACCGTTAAGCGAGGCTCTGATATTCGCTGTTCCTGTTTTAATGCCTTCAATTTGACCTGAGGGCGTTACTGCCGCTGTTGAGACAGCGTCACTTGTCCATGTAACATCCCCTGTTATATCTAATTCGCTGCCGTTTGAATACTCTCCGACAGCGAGTAACTGAGTCATAGAACCCAATGGAATTTGTGTTGATTCTGCTAATATTTCAATATCAAGCAATTGAGCTTCGGTTACCTGACTGGTTATCCCAGAAGATGTTATACCATTTAAATTCGCGGTAATGAGTGAACTGCCTTCGCTTAATCCCTTTACTATACCTCCCTGTGTAACGGACGCGACACTTGTATCAGAACTAACCCAGGAAACCTGCTCACTGATATCCGCGGTGCCGCCGTCAGTGAAGCGCCCTGCCGCTGTTAATTTTTTTGCTACGCCTTCCGCGACGGATGCTTCTACCGGAGTCACCGTAATTTCTTGCAATTCAGCCGAGGTAACGGTAATAATTTGCGGATCGCCTGACTTTACCCCCCGGTAATCCGCTGAAACCGTGACCTTGCCCTCTCCTTGTGCTTGTACCTCACCTGATTGAGTGATTAAGGCTACTTCAGGATTTGTCGTTTCCCAGGTAACCATGTTTGTTAAATCAGCGGTTGTACCGTCAGAATAAATACCCGCGGCAATGAGTTTTTGATTTACACCATTAGCAAGCTGTTGAATATCAGGAGTTATTTGAATTGATTTAAGTTCGGCCGGTGTAACTTTAAGAGTTACATTGTCTGAGTTGCAGATCCCGTCCAGAGACGCTGAAACTTCTGCCTGACCGGGATTAACCGCGGTCACATACCCTGTGCCGCTTACATCAATTACGTTATTATTTGGCAGTGATTCATTATCAGTGTTTAGTGTCCACGCCGCTTCATTGGTTATATCGTTTTGCGTGCCGTCTGAAAAATATCCGGTAGCAATTAACTGCCGTCCGTTTCCCGCGGCTAGTGACGATGCCGCGGGTGTTACTTGTATAGTGACAATTTTGGCCGCACTGACTTCAATAGTAAAAGGCGTCTGGCTTTTTATGCCGTTGATGTTTGATGTTATTGTTGTCGTTCCCTCATTACCGGCAGTCAGCAATCCGCTTTTTGAAACCACAGCTACCGACGCGTCATCACTGATCCAGTTAATATTCTCAGTAAGATCCTGTGTTGTTTGATCGCTGTAAAGCCCTGTCGCAATCAGTTGTACAGACTCGCCTTTAGCCAGATGTTCAGCCGAAGAGGTAATTTGTATGTCAGAGAGCAGGGCATCCGTAACTTCAAGGTTTTCTGTATTACTTTTTACCCCGTTAAATGCCGCTGAAATTTGTGTGTTTCCGATATTTTTCGCCCTTAGTCTCCCTGTTAAACTTATGCTCGCGGTGTTAATGTCTGTCGAAAACCAATCCGCCTGTTCAGTTAAATCCTCATGGCTGTCATCAGTATAAATACCCGTAGCATTAAGCTGTAATTGATACCCGGCGGGAATAGCTCTTTTTTCAGCTGAGACTTGTATGCTCTTCAGTAATGCGGATGATATTTTTATATTACTTGTATTGCTGTTGCTTATTTCTCCGAGCGTTGCGCTGATATTAATATCTCCTGACCTGAAGGCTGTTAATTCACCGGAATTCGAAATTCCCGCTAAACTGATGTTACCGGACTTCCAAGTCACTTCATTGGTGATATCGGCCGTTGAACCGTCAGAATAAATGCCGGTGGCCGTCATTTGCTTAGTTAAACCAACAGGCACGCTAATTTTGCTTGGCGTGACTTCAATATTAACTAAGGTCGCGCCGGTAACTGAAATATCTATAGTATTACTGGTTAGTCCGTCTTTTGCCGTTGCTTTAACTTCAGCCTCCCCTTTTGCAACAGCTTCAGCCATCCCGCTGTTTGAAACCTTAACAATACTCGGATCAGAAGATTCCCAGTCAAGCCGTGCGCTTATATCGCTTGTAGTCTCATCCGCAAAAATACCTTTGGCCTCTAATTGCTGATGATTACCTATGGCAAGCGTATTATCAGTAAATCCGGATGTATTTTTCTTTGCTGCCGGGGCTAACTGAATTGCACTTAACTTTACACCTGGAAGAATTTCCTGATGCTGATGAGAATCACTGCAGCCTGTGATTAGAATTAATATACAAGCAAAAGGTATAGTAATTAACCGGCTAAGATTTTTTGCATACACCATGACTCAGTACCTTCAATGCCGCGAAAAGTATTGAATTAAGAATGGTGTTTTACCATGTAAGGTGTAGCGGTGAAAACACGGATTACTCGAAAATTAACAAACAAGGCAGCGATTTTGAATTTTTAAAACAGAACTTATTGAAAACTAACAGTTGAATTTTTAATTCCTTTTGGTGTTTATTTATGTTTAATAATTATATGGACGGGGAACCAAGTATAAGAAATTACTGTAATCTGTAAATCGATAGTGTCCTAATTTAGTGGTATGCATGAATATCAATCCCAAACGCTACTCGATTGATTAACAAACTAATTACCGTATCGCGCATACTTTCTAACTTAGAAAAGCAAATCGTTTTTCGCGCCAATCTTTTATTCCAAGTCCTGAAATTAAGATTTTTCCTTTCAATCTTTTGAGTATTCGTTTTGCCTATTTCATGCTGCTCTGGCGATAAATTTCGTTCATAGGCGCCCCAATCATCGGTATAGTATTTCGTTATACCTTATGGCTCCAGCAATGCCTGTAACTCTTTGAAAGCCTCATCAGTTCGTTTTCCTAAGACAAAAGCTACAACGGTATTTGTGCTGTGGTCTACAGCATGCCACAGCCATCTCTGGTTAGCCTTTTTACCCACAAATGACCATTGCTCATCAACCTCAGCCTCTTCACATACTAGCTCTAGGCTTATTTCAATATCTGAATTGCTATCTCTTTGAGCGTAATCAGGATTTACATGGACAATGCTCTTTTCTTTTTTTAATAGCATTTATCACTGTGTCTTTGTGGATTTTCAAAACTCTTCCTGTATCTCTTATTCCACTGCCATTTAACACCATATCAATGACTTTTTCTTTCATTCCATCTTCCCAAGCGCACTTAACATAATGAAGTAAAGATGTTTTCTTTGGGCATTCTGGATTAGTACACATATATCTTTGCTGCCCCTTTGGGGTTTTACCAGCCTTAGATATTGAAACACCGTGGCAATGAGGACATTGAACATCAATAGAATGGCGCATGACATGCTCTAAAATAAATTAAACCAGCGTGCAACCATGATAGAACAATTCACAAAAGCAGCCCGCTACCAAAAAAGCTCTATTCAGGCATCAGACAGAACGCAGCCCGGACTCCCGATAAAAAAAGGCCGCTGTGAAATCATGACCCATGATTATAAGCGTCACGGAACCGGTACGCTGTTTGCGGCGCCGGATGTCGCCACAGGAAAAGTGATCGGCGAATGCATGAAAAAACATCGACATCAAGAATTTCTGTCTTTTCTGAAAACCGTTGAAAAGCAGACGGATAAAGAGCTTGAGCTGCACTTAATCGTTGACAATTACGCCACCCGTAAACATGAAAAGGTCAGGAACCGGTTAAAAAGAAACAAACGTGTTCATTTGCACTTTATTCCGACAAGTTCCGGCTCAATTTAGTCGAACGTTTTTTGGTCTGCTTACGGAAAAGCAACTCAAACGAGGGGCGCGCGCATCGGTAGCGGAATTGGAGACCTGCATAATGAATTATATAGAGGCGCACAATGACGGATGTGAACCTTTTGTCCGGACAAAATCAGCCGATGTGATTACGGAAAAAGTCGAGAGAGCAAGAAAGGCATTAAATATCACAGATTAATTTGATGCACTACACTAGCTTACACAAATTCAAACGAACATTCATTTTTTAACGATGCCTGTCAGCGACTTCACAAAATCATTCAACACCTTGAAAGTCATCAAGCCAAACAAGCGGAACACGGTAATATTGAAGCTTTCATTAATATTCAAGGGACTGAAGTTCTTCGTCGTCTGTTTCAAGGCTTTCTCAACCTAAAAGCCGCCGATGAGAAAACACAGCGCATAAGCGCAAATAACGGCACAGTTCTAAACCATGTCAGAAAAAACTGTAAACGAAATTTAGAAAGCCTCTTCGGGCAAGTGGTGGTGCAGCGAAAGGTTTACCCAAAGATAAATAGTCGGTACTGAAAAACATAACTTCAAGATTTAAAATGTACGGCATCTGATTTACGCAAAATTCAGAGCCGTACCCAAAAGCAACATTTCTTATATTTCGCATCAATTTCACTGCAAAATAGCCAAAACTCACCATCTTTTTCGAGCAAAAAGAAAATGGCTAACCACTTTCTCAAGTTCCAGGCACACGCAGCCATTAGAAGGTTTATTGAGTCGCCAACACTGCCCTTTAACCAGTTCTTACACAGCCTAAAATCACTCTTCAAATGCCCGATTACTGGTTCAATTGTTGCCCGTTTTTTACAGAGTTCACTTTTGCGTTTTCTCTTTGCTTGCGAGTCCCGTTTTAATGGCCGACTAGGGATAACAACTTCTTGGTCAACATACTGCATACACCCTTTATAGCTTTTATCTACAAAGGCTGTAGTGATTTTACTCTTTCGGTGTTTATGGGCATGGTCAAGTGCAGGTCTAAGCAATTTTGAGTCGTGTTCATGCTCGTCATGACTGGCGACACCAATGATTAATTGACTCTGCTCTGTGAGCACGACAGAAGCCTTTTTACCATACTCGTATGGCTTATGGTCTTTGCCTTTCCCTACGCAGTAAACATCGGGTTCATGAAGGCTGTAAATCTTGTTCTTGTCTTTACGTTGCTGTGTAATGGCTTTTTCATAATCGGAAAAATTCTCTTTTTGTAAATCAAGGACATCTTGTAGAAGTTTGCGTTGTAGCTCCCTTAAAAGCTTACCTGCGATAACACGTAACCTTTTTAACGCTCTTCTGGCTTTGCTTCGATTTTTGGCATGTCTAAAGCTTCGGCAGTCAATGCGTAGCTGTTTGACTTCTTTGACATAAGTACGTCTTTGCTTGATCCCAAATACTTTGGCTAGTTTATTGAGTCGGTTAACCACCTTGATGGCAAGTTTGCTATCTGTCGGATAAGTAATGGCTTTTTCTTGGACGGTTGTATCAACGTACACGGTGTCATCTTCGGCTTTGTCACCGTGTAGCGCCACAGATAATGCAAAGATTTTTTCACAGCCTTTTTCACCGATGCGCTTACGAAAAACACTGAGTTCACTGGCATCACAAGGGCGTGCTGTTTGAAACTCTGTCTCACCACAAAACACTTGAAAATACACGTTCATCAGCCATTGTTCGACCAGAGCTTCATCGCTCAATTTGTAGAGCTGCTTGAGTATTAGCAAACCGCACATCAACCTAATTGGCTTAGCTTTACGACCTAATTTTTTGTATAACGGCTTGAACTCTTCTTCCAACGCTCGCCAATCAAAGGCATTAGCTAAAATGAGTAAAGGGTGAGTTTGCAGAAGTTGGTCTGTGATATTAAACAGACTGGCATGAGGTAAATTTGACGGGCTTTCTTTGAGCATTTTTAGCACCCAAAACGACCAGAAACCGTAGGTTCACTATATCATTTCTGGTCGAAATTGAATGCATTAAATAGCTATATTTTATTATCGATCAGAATGTTAGATGTTTTTCATGGCCGACTAAATACTCAGACGGGCTAAAGTTAAGAACGGTTACTGAAGCCATACGAGACTCTTTCGATGACGCCGCGGACGTGACAGACAATACAACGGGCGGACACGTTCCTGAGCGCCAGGCTCAGAAAATCGTTCAGGATGTGGCACAGGATTTTGAAGATTTTTATCTGCGACAGCGATATTTACAGCCGGAGCCTGCGTTGGATTTGTTAGTGATTAGCACAGATACCAAGGGCATAATGCAGACAGATAGTTTGCGACCTTGCACCAGACAGGCGGCGAATAAACAAAATAAACTTAAAGGTCGGCTCAGTGCGGGAGAAAAGAAAAATCGTAAACGTATGGCTCAAGTCGCCTCGGTATACACCGCAAAGGCCGCGCCAGGAACGCCTGAGTCCGTCATGCGTAAGGACGAAGATACCAATGTTTGCCATTTCAAAGCCCCGCCGAGAAATAAGCAAGAAATAAGCGAGTATGGGCAAGTGTGAAAAAAGACTCAAAATGGGTCATTGAAGAAGCCTTTTCAGAAGCATTACAGCGAGAACCTGAGCCGCAACGTCAGCGGATCATTCTGGTAGACGGTCACCCTGATCAGCTGAAACAAATCAAGCGGATAATGAAGCAGTACCAAACAGAAGACAATCATAATGGATTTAATACATGTACTTGAATATCCGTGGAAAGCCGCATGGTGTTTGTTTGATAAAGCCGCTCCGCAAGCACAAGAGCGGGTAGAAAATAAAGCCATAGAGCTCCTGCGAGGTAAAGCTTCTCAAGTCGCTCAAGGGCTTGGTATAGCAGCAACGAAGCGTAAGCTTAACAATCGAGAGGGTATTGATAAATGCGGACAATACCAATAGCCAGCGGGGTTATTGAAGGAGCATGCCGCCATTTGATCAATGACAGATTAGATATCACGGGGGCAAGATGGAGTCTTAATGGTGCGGAGGCTATTTTAAAAATGCGCTCGTTAAAGTCCGGCAATGACTTAAATGAATATTGGGATTACTATAAAAAGCAATCAAAAAGCAGGCTGGAGAAGTGCGGCTAGATTCGTCGTTCTAAAAGAGCCGCACCCAATTTAAATTTAAACCTTACATTATTAAGGCTGAGCACCCTATCGGGATTTGAACCACCTGAAGAAGTTAACAACTTTATTGTTAAGTACGGCTTTTGAACATGCAGTTTTAGGTGTTGGTTCTCTAAAAAGTTAACGATTTTGTGTAAAACGGAGTTATTCAAACCCGATAAACCAGTCACTTAAAAAGCTTTTTATTAACATCTTTATTGTCTGCCGATATAACTGTGTCGTGAGGTAATAAAGATTCATACCGGGCACTAAAGGGACGGTATGAATCTCATCTAACTGAGAAACCGTTCCTAAATAACTTCCCGGTTTGTTACTGCTTAACATTGCCGATATTAAGGCACGAAGAATGAAGTTTAGTCACTCTGAACGAAGTAACGATATCAAGGCGCAGATCCTAATCAACCTCTAATTTGTTGTTTCCGGCAATTATAAAACCGGATACAAATCAAAGCGGTTTTTTCTGGTTTTAATGGAAACCGAAGGCGTTTTATTATCTAAATATTCAGCGTAATCAGGTCGTTTGACGACGACTCGTTTACGTGCGATTCGCAGCGCCGGGTTTAACAGCTGATCCGCGTCCTCATCGCTGCCGACGAGGGTTTGAAGCAGGCGCATTTCTTTTTTTACCTTTGCCGATTTTTCACGGCGCGGATACATGGGATCTAAGTAAACCACATCGGCTTCAACTCCGAGCCGCGTCAGTGACGTCTGACTCGCGCCGTGATGCAGCCGCATCCGCCGGCGCGTCCACTCACCGATTTGCGGATCCTGATAGGCGCGTTTTAGTCCGTCTTCGAGCAAGGCGGCGACCACAGGCTGTCTTTCAATTAAGGTTACGTCGCAGCCTAAACTGGCCAGCACAAACCCGTCCCGGCCTAAGCCCGCCGTGGCGTCAATAACAGCCGGCAGGTCGCCCTTTTTCAGACCGACGGCCCTGGCGATAGCCTGCCCTTTACCGCCGCCGAATTTACGCCTGTGCGCGGCCGCGCCCGTGACGAAGTCGACCGCGATACCTGAGACTTCAGGCTCGTCTCTTTTATGCAGCGTTAAAGTGTCTTCACAAAATCGCAGCTCAAATAACGCAGAATCTGAATAACTTAAGTTCCAGCGCTGACAGACGGCGTTGAGCTCTTCATGGCGCCGGTCAAAAAAAATCGTGTTTGGCAAGGTGAATAATCAGTAAAAAGACAGTGGAGAAATTATACCTGTTATACCCGTCGCGTTAAATAAGCGCGCCATTCAGGGTTAAGCGCCCAACGATAAGTTTTTTCGGTTCCGTAACCTGTTCCTCTGTTTATTAACTCTTATTATCTACGGGCGCGAAAAAAGGCCGCACCTGAGCACAGCCTTGTAACAATGACTGGCGGTGATGACTTATTCGACGGTGATCTGACTGTTCATAATGCTGTCGTGGCCTTTCCCCGCTAACGCTTCCAGATCTTTATCGATAAAGAACAGTGACTTACCGTCCTCACCGACTAAGCGGATCTTATCAACGATGGATTTAAACAGCTTTTCTTCCTCATGCTGCTCAGCCACATACCATTGCAAGAAGTTAAACGTTGAATAGTCATGATTGGTAAACGCGGAATGGGCGAGTTCATTAATTTTGGCCGTGATCATCTGCTCATGTTCGTAAGTGTGCTCGAATAATGATAACAATGAATCAAATTCCGCGGGCGGCGCGTCAATAGCGCCGATCAGCGGCAAGCCCCCCGTTTCACTGACGTAAGTGAATAAACGGCGCATGTGCCCCGTTTCTTCCTCGGCGTGATCACGCATAAATTTTGCCGCGCCCTCAAAGCCCTGATCTTCACACCAGGCGCTCATCTGCAGATAAAGATTCGATGAGAAAAATTCTAAGTTAATCTGTTCGTTTAATTTTTCAATCATAGGTTTTGTTAACATGTCTGACCCCGATGTCTTGACGGACCATCACCGTACCGCATTTATAAGATTACATTGTGATAGAATTCAAGCTTAAAAGCAAATTGAAAACCACTAACTCTTTGTTAAACAGTAATTATTTTCATTTTCACCATTGGTTTGTTTTAACCTGGCAGGCGGAGAAACCGTTTCAGACACTTGATCAGCACAGGCGCAAAATGTGAAGATGCGCTTTTATTACTGTTTCGAGGTTGTTTTATGTCACATTCGGTCGATCCCTGTGCGACACCGGGTTTAATTCATCCCGACGACGCTCTGCCGAAATTACTGGCGCAAGTCACGCCGCTGTCTCGCACTGAAACACGCGGTATCAGTGACGCGCTGGAGTACGTACTGGCTGAAGACATCAAATCGGCGATTAATTTACCGCCGTTTGATAATTCAGCGATGGACGGTTACGCCTTTCGTTTCGCTGAGTTAGACGAAAACAGCACAACCGCTCGCTTTCAGTTAGCCGGCAGCGCCTTTGCCGGGCAGCCGTTCACCGGTGAAATACCGCGGAGCGGCTGTGTCCGCGTTATGACGGGCGCGCCGGTGCCCGCCGGGCTTGATACCGTGCAAATGCGGGAGTTAACCCGGGCTGACGGTGAAACGGTCAGCATTGACGCGCCGGAAAAAATCGGCGCTAATGTCCGTAAACTCGGTGAGGAGGCCCGTACCGGGCAAGTCATTTTGCGCAAAGGCACTCAGATCGGCGCCGCTGAGCTTGGGGTGCTTGCTACGCTGGGGATTACTGAAATACAGGTGTTCAGCAAAGTGAAAGCGGCTTTTTTCTCAACCGGTGATGAACTCAGGCCGGTCGGCGCTGAGTTAAAACAAGGGCAGATTTACGACTCAAACCGCTATTCCATTCAAGGTCTGCTGACCAGGGCGCGGGTGGAATGGATTGATTTAGGTATTATCGAAGACAAGCCGCGAGCCATTAAACAGGCGTTTTTAACCGCGGCGGAGCAGGCCGATCTGGTACTGACTTCCGGCGGTGTTTCCGTCGGTGACGCGGATTACGTGAGACAAGTTCTGAACCAAATCGGAGAGATCACCTTATGGCGTCTGGCTATGAAACCGGGCAAGCCTTTTATCATGGGCAAAATAGGCAAGGCTGTTTTCTGCGGCTTACCCGGTAATCCGGTGTCATCAATGGTAACCTTTTACCAGCTGGTGCAGCCGATCATCCGTAAGATGAAAAATTTACCCGCTCATACACCGCTGAGAGTCAGCGCCAGACTGACTCACGATATCCGCCGCGAAGCGGGCCGGGTGGAATACCAGCGCGGCATACTGTCCAGCGATGCCCGGGGTGAGCTGGAAGTGATGACCACGGGGGCGCAAGGCTCGGGGATGCTTACATCAATGAGCCGCGCCAACTGCTTTATCCATATCGCCGTTGATCAGGCTGACATCGCCGCCGGGGATACGGTGGTCGTTGAGCCGTTCGCGGGCGTGTTAAGCTGATGCGTGAATCGTGTGACATCCTCTGTGATGAGGAAACCCTGAGGTACAGCCGCCAGATTTCCGTCAAAGCTATCGGTCTTGAGGGCCAGGAAGCGCTGAAACAAGCCAGAGTCTTGATCATCGGTGCCGGCGGCCTGGGTTGTGCCGCCAGCCAGTATCTGGCTGTGACGGGCGTCGGCGAACTCACCTTAGTCGACTTTGATACCGTCGAGCTTTCGAACCTGCAGCGTCAGGTTTTGCATCAGGACGCGGATATCGGCCGGGCTAAAGTGCGTTCAGCAAAAGACAGTCTGCGACAAGCTAACCCTCATATCCGTATTAACGCCGTTCACGGCTTACTCAGTGATGATTCTCTCGCTGAGCGAATCGGCCGCCATGACGTGATTCTTGACTGCACCGATAACCCGGGCGTCCGCCGGCAGCTTAACCGTCTGTGTTTTCAGCTCAGAAAGCCTTTAGTGTCGGCGGCGGCGATTCGTATGGAAGGGTTAATCACGGTATTTGATTATCAGGACCGCGCGCCCTGCTATCAATGTTTCAGCGAGTTATTCGGCGAACCGCGGTTAACTTGTGTTGAATCGGGCATTTTAGCGCCTGTTATCGGTGTGATGGGCAGCCTGCAGGCGGTCGAAACCGTCAAATTGATCTGCGGCATCGGTCAGCCGCTTATCGGCCGGGTACTCATGTTTGACGCCGCGACTATGGAAATGCGCCCGCTAAAACTGAACAAAATAACGAATTGCAGCGTATGTAGTCACTAACAGACACTACAAGGAGTTCTGATGCGCATACTGATTATAGGCGGCGCGGGCGGTATCGGCGCCGGCATGGCGGCCGAGGCCGGCCAACGATACCCTGACGCTGAAATTCACGCGACCTTTCATCGTCAGCCGCCGCCGGAGTCAGTGACGAACGTCACCTGGCATCAGCTGAACGCGGTCGATGAACAGGAAGTTAAAGCCCTGGCCGGGCAGTTTCATCAGCTTGATTTACTGCTTAATTGTGTCGGCGTGCTGCATCAGGATACCCGGCTTCCGGAAAAATCCATTAATCAGTTCGATCCCGCGTTTTTCAGCGCCAATCTCAGCATCAACGTCCTGCCGAGCTTATTGCTGGCCAGGTATTTTCAGACGGCGCTCGGTCGGTCACCGTTAAGCCGTTTTGTTACCGTTTCCGCGAAAGTGGGCAGTATCAGCGATAATCGTCTGGGCGGCTGGGTCAGCTACCGCTGCTCAAAAGCGGCATTGAACATGGCGCTTAAAACCATCAGCATTGAATGGAAACGTACCCGCAAAAATATCTGTGTGCTGTCATTTCATCCGGGTACGACAGATACGGCATTATCAAAACCTTTTCAAAACAGACTGCCGGAAGGACAGCTGCAGACGCCCGAGCGGACGGCTTTTTACTTTTTCGAATTACTTGCGACACTTTCCGCTGAAGACAGCGGTGCTTTTATCGACTATGCTGGCAACAGACTGCCCTGGTAACAGATGACTCTCAGGATATATGAAAAAAATCATTATCGCGCCCGATTCGTTCAAAGAAAGTTTGTCCGCCGCCGAAGTTGCCGAGGCAATAGAAGCCGGAATATTAAACGTTAATCCCGGCATTCGAACCATCAAACTGCCGATGGCCGACGGCGGTGAGGGCACCTTAGCCGCGGTGCGGGCCTTTATTGACGCGCGAAAACACAAGCGCCCGGTTAATAACGCTGTCGGACGGGCGGTTGAGGCCTGCTGGCTGCAGCTGGCGGATCAGCGAACCGCGATGATCGAAGTCGCCCAGGCCGCCGGTTTAGAACAACTAAAATTAACAGAGAGAAATCCGCTTATTACCAGCAGTTTCGGTGTCGGTCAGCAGATCCGGCAGGCGCTGGACGCGGGAAATCAAACTATCATTATCACTCTCGGCGGCAGTGCCACCAATGACTGCGGCGCCGGATTACTGCAGGCGCTGGGAGCTGATTATCTTGACGCTCAGGGTCAGACCGTTCATGCCTGCGGCGGCAATTTAAATCGGATCCGGAAGATTGATTTATCAAACTTAGATTCCAGGCTGACACAAGCGGATATCAGGCTCTTGTGTGACGTGAGCAATCCGCTTTGCGGTGACAACGGCGCCAGTGCGGTGTTTGCCCCGCAAAAAGGCGCCCGTGAACAAGATGTCGCCAGACTCGACGCTAATCTGAAACACTTCTCACGGCTGCTTGAAAAACATGCCGGTAAATCCGTTTATGATGTTCACGGCGCCGGCGCCGCCGGCGGTATTCCGGCGGCGCTGCTGGCCGCGACTGACGCCGGAATCTGTTCGGGTATCGATTATTTGCTCACGCTCGCTGACTTCTCGAAACATTTAAGCGGTGCTGACCGGGTGATCACCGGCGAGGGTAAAATTGACAGTCAAACGCTGAACGGTAAAGTCATCGCGGGTATCTGCGGCCGATCCAAAGCGGCTGATGTCCCTGTTATCGCTCTGGGAGGCTGCGTTGATATCAGTCAGCGACAATTGGATCAGCTCGGGCTGTCCGCGGCGTTCAGTATCTGTAATCGGCCTATGACATTAAAAGAGGCGTTTCAACAGACAAAAACCAACCTGATCAAAACCACGGAAAGCATCATCAGGCTCCTTTCACAAAAAAAACCTGAGTGACGCGCTCAGGGCCGCGGAAAATATCACATATTCGGGTAATTCGGTCCGCCGCCGCCTTCCGGCGTTACCCAGGTAATATTCTGACTCGGATCTTTAATATCACAGGTTTTACAATGAATGCAGTTTTGAGCGTTGATCACAAACTTCCGCTCGCCCGCCTCTTCCACCACCTCATAAACTCCGGCCGGACAATAACGCTGCGCCGGTTCATCGTATTTGGTCAGATTAACCTGAATCGGGATGGAATTGTCCGCGAGCTTAAGGTGACAGGGCTGATCCTCTTCATGATAAGTGTTAGACAAATAAACCGACGACAGCTTGTCAAAGGTCAATTTGCCGTCGGGCTTGGGATAAGCAATCTCCGCGTAATCGGTTTTCTCGGCTAACTGAGCATAATCAGGCTTTTCATCACGCAGGGTAACCGGGAATTTACCGCCGAACCAGTTCTGGTCAATGTAATTGAAGGCGCCGCCGATCAGAGTGCCGAATTTATGCAGCGCCGGCCCGAAGTTACGCGAGCGGTACAACTCCTGGTATAACCAGCTCAGCTCAAACTTCTCTCTGAAGGACTCAAGATCCTGACCGCCCTCAGCTCCGGCGATCAAAGCCTCAGCTATGGTTTCCGCGGCCAGCATGCCGCTTTTCATCGCGGTATGAGTGCCTTTGATTTTGGCAAAGTTCAGCGTGCCGGCGTCACAACCCACCAGCAAGCCGCCGGGGAACGTCATTTTCGGCAGTGAGTTCAGACCGCCTTTAGCGATGGCGCGGGCGCCGTAGCTTATGCGTTCGCCGCCCTGTAACTGTTCGGCGATCAAAGGATGAGTTTTATAACGCTGAAACTCATCAAACGGGCTTAAGTGCGGGTTTCGGTAATTTAAATCAACAATCAAACCGACAACCACCTGATTATCCTCAATGTGATACAGGAAACCGCCGCCGGAAGCGCCCCGGATTAACGGCCAGCCGCCGGTGTGCACCACTTTTCCCGGCTGATGCCGCTCGTCCGGCACTTTCCAGATCTCTTTAAAACCTAATCCGTAATGCTGCGGCGTTCTGCCGTTATCCAGCTGGTATCTGGCAATCAGCTGCTTGCCGATATGCCCCCGGCAGCCTTCTGAAAAAACCGTATACTTAGCGCGCAACTCCATGCCCGGCATGTAGCTGTCTTTCGGCTCGCCGTTCTCACCGACGCCCATGTCGCCGATTAAAATACCTTTAACGCTGCCGTCGTCATGGTAAAGCGCCTCACTGGCCGCAAAGCCCGGAAAGACTTCAACCCCGAGGCTTTCCGCCCGTTCCGCGAGCCAGCGGCTTAAGTTGCCGACACTGATGATATAGTTGCCGCGGTTATGCATGGTTTTCGGCACAAACGCGCCCGGCATTAAGCGGCTGGCGCGCTCAGAGTTAAGAAGGTAGATCTCATCGTGAGTGACACGGGTTCGCAGCGGCGCGTCCAGCGATTTCCAGTCCGGGAATAATTCATCCAGTACCTTAGGCTCGAATACGGCGCCGGAAAGAATATGAGCGCCGACTTCAGAGCCTTTTTCAACAACACATACCGACAACTCCCTGCCGGAGTCCCGTGAGATTTGCATGAGCCGGCAAGCCGTCGCCAGACCCGCTGGACCTGCGCCGACAATGACTACGTCAAACTCCATTGATTCGCGTTCCATCTTTTCACCTTTTTTAGTTGGGCCTCCGGCTGATCCGGATGTTATTTTAATATTGAACAGGATGATTTTGTACACTTTATCATCATACCGAAAACTCAGCCGGAGCGGTTAAATTAAACGGATAATGACCCGGCGTTTACGTTTACGTCAATGTAACACAGATTGATTGCGGCACAAAACGCCCGGCAACCCTGAATCCGCCTGATTCGGCGAAATTGTTCAAATCAGCGCTGTCGTTAACCTGAGCCTTATGTCTATAATTCAGAGATATCCGCGAGCTTTTTTTTCTGAGTATCCGGTCTGTTTACTCACAAGCGTGCAGACAGGAAGAGCCGGCCGTGTCAGTCCGGCCGGCGTAAGCGCGCAAATGCTTTTGCCTCCCGGATTTGGAAAGGTGATTATGTCTCAGTTGTTCGATGACTTCGGTCGTAAATTCAGTTACCTGCGTCTTTCAGTAACCGACGTTTGTAATTTTAAATGCAGCTATTGTCTGCCAGATGGTTATAAGCCGCGGGGAAAACCGGACTTTTTGCGCCTCGATGAAATCGGTCGCGTCGTTAACGCTTTCGCCGGAGTCGGCATAAAAAAAATCCGCATTACCGGCGGAGAACCAAGCCTGCGTAAAGACTTCACTGACATCATTCGCGTTGCCGCGGATAACGAGACGATAGAGACCGTCGCGGCCACCACCAACGGCTATCGTTTAGAGCGGCACGCTAAAGCGTGGTTTAACGCCGGTTTACGCCGGATTAATGTTTCTGTTGACAGTTTAGATCCCCGTCAGTTCCGCCAGATCACCGGTGAGAATAAATTCCATGAGGTCATGCGCGGTATTGACGCGGCGCTGGATACCGGTTTTGAGCGCGTAAAAATCAACGCCGTATTACTGAGGCGCTTAAATGACGGTGATTTACCTGAATTTATCAGCTGGCTGAAAGACAGACCGATTGACGTTCGTTTTATCGAGCTGATGGAAACCGGCCTGAATCATGACTACTTCGGCGCTCACCGTTTAAGCGGTGATATCATTAAGTCGGAATTGCTGGCGCGGGGCTGGCTGCGTCAGGTGCCTGAACCCGCGGACGGACCGGCGCAGAATTTCTGTCATCCTGATTATCAGGGCCGGTTCGGTTTGATCATGCCGTACTCCGAGGGTTTTTGTAAAACCTGTAATCGTCTGCGGGTTTCGGCAAAAGGTAAGTTACACCTGTGTTTATTCACGGAATCGGGCATTGACCTTCGGGATCTGCTGCAAAGCGACGATCAGCGAGATGAGCTGATTGAACGTTTGCGCCAGCAATTGCATCATAAAAAAGCCGCTCACGATTTACATCAGGGTATCACAGGCGTAACCCGGCACCTCGCCTCAATCGGGGGTTAGTAAATGACCTTACATTTAACATTATGATCACGAGAGCAATTATGACCTGGTCAACGGATGTGTTTGTTGCGTTAAATATCGCCGTTATGACGGTTTCTGACCGCCGCACCCCGGATACGTCCGGTTCACCCGGAGCTTGTCGCCCGGGCCGGGGGCGGATCATCAAAGAGCGGCCCGGTGCCCGTCACCGCCCTTGTGATTTTGTCGCTCACCTGAAAAAAGTAAGCCGGGAGGAAACTATGAGCCGGGAATTATCACATATCAACGCGGCCGGCGAGGCGCGTATGGTCGATGTCAGTGAAAAAGACATTACGGTTCGCGTTGCCCGCGCCCAGGCTTTTGTAGACATGTCACCGGCCACTCTGGAACTGATTTTATCGGGTCGGCACCATAAAGGTGACGTATTCGCCGCCGCTCGTATCGCCGGCATTATGGCCGCGAAGAAAACCCCTGAACTGATCCCTTTATGCCATCCGTTAACGCTGAGCGAAGTTGAGGTGAATATTGAACCCGAGCCTGACGATAACCGGTTGCGTATCACCAGCTTATGTAAGCTCAGCGGGAAAACCGGCGCGGAGATGGAGGCGTTAACGGCGGCCTCAGTCGCGGCGCTGACCATATACGATATGTGCAAAGCGGCGCAGAAAGACATGGTCATTTCCGCCGTCCGGCTGCTTGAGAAACAAGGCGGAAAATCCGGGCGCTTTATTAATAAGACTGAGGGATAAAAGAGTTCATGATCACGGTATTATTTTTCGCTCAGGTGAGAGAGCGTTTAGGTGAGTCAAAACTGGAGCTGGATTTCGAAGACGGCTGGTACAACGCGGAGCAGCTCAGGTTACACCTGGCGCGAAAAGACGAGAAATGGCGCAGGGCGCTGGCTCCGGATAAACTTCTCGTCGCGGTTAATCAGGAACTGTGCTCGCCGGAACAAGCGATTAAAGACGGCGATGAGATTGCGTTCTTTCCGCCGGTGACGGGGGGCTGAGAATGGCAACCAGCCGGATAATCGTACAACAGGCTGACTTTTCTGTCGCCGGTGAATACCGGCGGCTGAGCCGGGATAACAGTGACGGCGCTTTAGTGACTTTTGTCGGCAAAGTGCGTGACTTTAATGACGCCGGCGAGGTGAGCCGGCTCACTTTAGAGCATTATCCGGGAATGACGGAGAAAGTGCTCACGCGACTGGCTGAGCGGGCGAGAGCACGCTGGGACGTTAATCACATCACCGTCATTCACCGTGTCGGCGCCATGACGCCGGGTGAGCGGATCGTATTTATCGGCGTTTCCGGCGCTCACAGACAAGCGGCGTTTGACGCCTGCGGGTTTTTGATCGATTTTTTAAAGACCGAGGCCCCTTTGTGGAAACTTGAGGCAACCGGTGACGGTGATAAATGGGCCGGCGCCAGAGACAGTGACGCGCGAGCGGCCGGGCGGTGGCGCTAGAATGTCGTTTTTTTCAAGCTTGTGTTTGTCGCTCGGCGTTCTCGCGAGCGTCATCTTAAGTCCGGCGGCATCGGCGCGGTCCGCTCCGGCGATCGCGGCGGCGGCGAATGTTCGTTTCGCGCTGCGGGACATTGCCGGGCAGTTTCAGAGGCGGACAGGATTAACGGTAAAAATCAGTTACGGCTCATCGGGACAATTAGCGCGGCAAATTAAGCACGGCGCGCCGTTTGAGCTGTTCATCAGCGCCGATCAGGCTTATGTCAATTGGCTGATTGAGCAAGGTCTGACCCGGGGAAACCCTGTCACCTACGCCGTCGGCCGCCTTGCCTTAGTCAAAGCCAAAAACTCGTCATTGCCTTTGGATCCTGACTTATCAGGCGTGGCCCGGTGGCTTAAACAACACAAAGTGTCTCGGTTCGCGATCGCGAACCCGGAGCACGCCCCCTACGGTGCCGCCGCCGAGCAAGCCCTGAAACACCGGCATTTGTGGCACCGGCTTCAGCCGGAATTGATCTTAGGCGAAAATGCGGCTCAGGCGGCGCAATTTGCCCTTTCTGACGCCGTACAGGGAGCCATTATCCCATTATCACTGGCTAAAGCCGCGAACTATCAACGCCGAATCGACTATGTCGCGATTGACCCCGAACTTCATCAGCCGCTTAAACAGGCGATGGTGTTAACGAATCAAGCCGGAAAAACAGCGAGACAATTCTTTTTATTTCTGCGGTCTCAACCGGCACAGGCCGCGCTCCGGGAATACGGATTCGATATTCCGTCACTGAATCCCGCGGTTAAGGACACCCCGTAAATGGACTGGCAAGCACTGTTACTGTCACTGAAACTCAGTGGTATCACTACCCTGCTGTTGATTCCGCTGGCTATTCTGGCGGCCCGCGCGCTGGCTTTTAAACGATTCAGAGGCAAGGCTGTTGTCGAAGCCGTCACCATGACGCCTTTGATCTTACCGCCGACGGTCATCGGTTATTATCTTCTGGCCGGCCTCGGCGCCCAGAGCTGGCTGGGGCAGAGTTTATCGGCCGTTCTGGGCTCGGATATCGTGTTTCACTTTTCAGGTCTGGTGCTCGCGTCACTGATCATTAATATTCCGTTTGCGCTGCAGCCCATTCAGCGGGCGTTTGAGGCGATTCCGGAAGATGTCCGGGACGCCGCCGCCTGCTGCGGCCTGAACCGCTGGCAAAGCCTGATCAGTATTGAGCTGCCGCTGGTCTGGCCCGGCGTGATCACCGCCGTGATATTATGCTTTTCTCACGTCCTCGGTGAATTCGGCGTGGTATTGATGATCGGCGGCAACATCGCCGGTGAAACCAAAACCTTATCCATCGCCATTTATGACAGCGTACAGTCTTTCGATTTTCATGCCGCCGGCTTAATGTCAGCGACGCTGCTGATATTCGCCGTACTGACGCTGGCCGTTACCACGCGTCTGGCTCAGAAAGTGGGAGCGCGTCATGAGCGAAGCTGATGATCGCCGTCTTAGCTGTGACATCGAAATTTCAACGCCTTTTTCTGTCAAAGCGCGGTTTGAGGCCGCGGAGAGTGAAGTTATCGTCATTTTAGGTCCTTCCGGCGCCGGAAAAAGTACCTTGTTAAAAACATTAGCCGGCATCAACTCAGCTCAGAGCGGGGTGATCCGCTGCAATCAGCAGCTTTGGTTTGATAACCGCCGGCAGATCAGTCCGCAGCGACGTCATATCGGCTATGTACCTCAGCACTACGGGCTGTTTGAACACCAGTCGGTCATCGGAAATGTGTTGACCGCCCTGAATCATTTACCCGGGCCCCGGCGTCGGCGGCAAGCGCAGGTCTGGCTTACCAATGTCGGACTGTGGGAATTAAAACATAAACGTCCGGCGCAGTTATCCGGCGGGCAGAAACAGCGAGTGGCTTTGGCCAGAGCGCTGGCGCGCGAGCCGCGGTTATTGTTGCTGGATGAGCCGTTTTCAGCGGTTGACAATCAAACCAGAGAACAATTGTATCTGCAGTTACTTAAGTTAAAGTCCGGTATTCGCTGTCCGGTGATTTTAGTGACGCACAATCATCATGAAGCTATGTTACTGGCTGACAGAATCTTAGTTATGGCCGGCGGTAAGATCGTTCAGCAGGGCACTCCGGCTCAGTTATTAAACGCGCCCAATTCAAAACTGGTCGCAAAACAGCTCGGACTGAACAATGTTATCGATATTGATCGAGTCGAAACCCGGGAAAACCATTCAGTCAGGCTGCACTTCGGTAACCAGGCCATTACCCTCCCGGCCTCCCGGTTAAAATCAGGTAAAAAACCCGAAGCCTGTATTTTACCGGGCAGCTTTAATCAAGACGCTGAGAACGCGAGTGAATATTTACTGATTACCCCGGTTTCTTATTTTCAGATAAGGAATAGCTTTCGTGTGTTAGCTCAAATTAACGGCACGGATAAGGTTGTCGAGCTCGATTTTGCCAATAAGAAAAGCATAGCGCTCAAAAAAATCATCAAATGGCATATAGACACAAATAAAATTAAAAATATTTACAATCAATAAATTAAATTAAATTACATACATAAAATTTCATTTTTACATCAAAAATTTAATCAAGATGATCAATTGTTAATCTTCCCTACATCTGTAATTAAAGTGACATAAGTTAGACTGTCTGAACATATTCATATATCGCTGCCGCTTGACTCCTTAAAATTGGCGAATTGAACATTCATTCACAAACCGCGGCGATTAATATGAATACGGAAATTTTTCTTGATGCGGCATAAACGGCATCACAGAGCGGGGGAAAACAATGCGTTGGTTAATCTGTTTAATACTTTATTGTGGCTTGGCATCGGCGGCACCAAAGCCATCAACTGCGGCGGGTCAACCTCAGTTTCAAAATCCGATTGATACTATGCGTATCATAGAAAAAAGCATTCCGGGTGTTATCACACATTTTTCTATCAACACTCAGCGCTCACCAATGATGTATGAGTTCACGGTTCTTGATCCCAAAGCCCATAAGCTGACCAAATTAGAATATTGCGCGAGCAGCGGCGAATTAATGGCGAAAACAGTACACACTTACCTCACAAAGGCTCATTCAGAGCTCGCGGCCATAAGCTTTATCACTAAAAATAAACTAGAGTTTTCAGAGTTGGTAGAATTAGCTATACATAAAAATTCTGTACATTTATTAAACGCGGAACTGGATCATGATCTAGGCATTAGCTATCTTGAATTAAAGCTGCTCGATAATAATGGACGATATCGGTTAGCTTTTGATGTAGAAAAACTGCGTCCGTTACCATTATTGAAATGGTACTAAGGAGTGTTATGAAAGTTTTACTGGTTGAAGATGATGCGACTACTTTGGACTATATTGTCAAAGGCTTTACCGAGCAAGGTCACAATATTGAAACCGCAAGCGATGGTCATCAAGGACTGCTATTAGCAACTAGTAATCAATACGATCTCATCGTGCTCGACAGAATGTTACCCAGCCTCGGCGGGCTTAAACTGCTTGCGGCGGTAAGAGCGACAGGCAACCAGACTCCTGTTATGCTGCTTTCCGCGCTGAGTCACGTTGACGAGCGCGTAAAAGGCCTGCGGGCCGGCGGTGATGATTACATGACCAAGCCTTTTGCTTTCTCCGAGCTGTTAGTCCGCTGTGAGAAATTAATGCACCGCGGGCACACTCAACCGACGCAAAGCCATTTACGTGCCGGTCCGTTAGAAATGGAGCTGCTGACGCGTAACGTTACTCTGGACGGTCATGAAATTTTGTTACAACCTAAAGAGTTCCAATTATTAAAGTACCTTATGGAGCACGTGAATCAGGTGATCAGCCGTACCTTGCTTTTTGAGGCGGTCTGGGATTATCACTTTGATCCGCGTACCAATGTCATCGATGTTCATATCGCCAAGCTCAGACGTAAATTCGAAGAGTTAGGTCACGGTGAGTTAATTGAAACGGTAAGAGGCGCTGGTTATCGCTTACGGCAGAGGAATTAATCCTTATCAAAGCAGCGCTTGGCGAATTACCATTGTATTCTCTGTGCTCGTTACCTTAATTATCGGCGCGCTGTTGTTCGCCCTTTATCAGCAATTAGTGATTGAGCAGCGTTATCAGGTCACCGAAAGCCTTCAGACGGAAGTTCAGCGTTATCAGCAACTGGCGAGAACCGTCAGCCGCAGGAGCTTCGCACGCCAGATTCAAGCCGCGGACTCAAAATCAGCCCTGATTGCGTGGAAAGAGGGGAATAAAGTGTTGGGCGCGTTAAGTTTCATGCCTGATGATATGCCTTACCTTCCGAAAACCAAAGACTTTCCGATTCTTACATCGGGGCCGGATAAGTTGCATATCCTTACCGGCGGATTAGTGAGAACACGTTACGGCCCGGTATTAATCGCTTCACGCACTGATCATTTCGCGACACTGATTGACAAGTTTGTCAGCGCCTCGGCGACCGCGGTGATGCTTACCGTGGTTTTTGCCCTGGCACTGGGTTTTTTATTTTCAAAAGCCATTCTGAGACGGCTTATTCATTACAACCGTCTCAGTGAGCAGATTGAACAGGGGCACTACAACACGCGCCTGCCGGTGAGCTGGCGTAATGACGAATTTGATATTCTGGCGCAGAAATTCAACAACGTGCTGGATACCCTTGAAAACAACCTTACCGCGATTCGCGGTATCACCGATAATATCGCCCATGATTTGCGTACTCCGCTTTCTCACCTGCGCATTGGCATCGAACAGTTAATTAACAGTCCCGCCGATGATTTACCTGAGCATTGCTCAGAGTTACTCGAAGAACTGGATCACTGCCTCGGTACCTTCAACGCCATGCTGTCACTGACCCGTATCGAGGAAGGGCAGCTTGCTTTAGAAAAGCAGCCTATCGAACTGCATCATTTATGCCGCGATCTGCGTGACATGGCCGAAGCGCTCGCGGAAATGAATGAGCAAACCCTGCTGCTGAATTTAGGTCGTGAGTTTTCGGTTCAGGCCGACAAGCACCTGCTGTTTCAGGCGTTATTCAATCTGGTCGATAACGCGATCAAGTACTCAGGAAAAAACGCCACCATTGAGATCCGTCAGCACAGCGATAAGATTGAAATCATTGATAACGGCCCGGGCATTCCCGACGAGCACAAAGAAAAAGTGTTCGACCGCCTTGTAAGGCTAGACCCCAGCCGTCACCACAAAGGCACGGGATTAGGCCTGTCTATGGTAAAAGCCATTTTAACCCGTCATAATGCGTCGGTGAAACTCAGTGATAATAATCCCGGCCTGAGAGTAACCATTAAATTTTAATTCCGCACCGGTACCGCCAATGACCCGACCCTGCCTCCGCGTCGTCGCCGATGAGCCCGACTTCATTGTTATCAATAAACCGCCGGGTGTTCATTTTCACAGTCAGGACGGAAACGCCGGAATTGTCGCTCAGACTGAGTCCGGCTTGTCCGCCGCTTTGTATCCCGTTCACCGGCTGGATACACCGACATCAGGACTGCTGATATTGGCCAGATCCTCCTCGGCCGCCGCCGCGCTGGCGGAGGGGTTCCGGCTGCGACAAACCGAGAAGTACTACCTTGCGATAGCCGGGGGGAAACCTAAAAAGAAACAAGGCTGGATCATAGGTGATATGGCAAAATCCCGGCGAGGTGCGCGTAAGTTACTGCGCAGCAGAGACAATCCCGCGATTACTCAGTTTTTCAGTCACTCCGTCGCTGAGGGGTTAAGACTTTATCTGCTTAAACCGCATACGGGAAAAACCCACCAGCTTCGGGTAGCGCTATCCAGCCTGAGCACGCCGATTTTAGGGGATACGCTCTACGGCGGACATTTGAGCGACCGCTGCTACTTACACGCCTTCGCGTTACGCTTTCATTTCAACGGCCGCGTTTTTCAGTACACCTGTTATCCGGAAACCGGAGAGCAATTTTTACGGCCGTCGACCCGGGCGCAAATTATACGATGGAACAACCCTTTCGGGCTCCGGTGGCCGGAAAAAAGATAAAAAAAGGACTCTGTATTATTTAAGAGTCCTGCATTCAAGAGCGAATTGGTTGCCCTAATCTTGCACGGGAACATTATAACCACCTCAGCTTAACCAAAGCTTAACAGCATGCGGATGAGTTTTATTTTTTACTTGGGAATAAAGCGGTGAAAAACTGGCAAACTCAATCGCGGCCGCCTACATTTAACTGAGTGTTATCTTGAAATATTTTAAAATGTTCGTGCTCAGCGCCTTCTCCGTCATAGTTTTAGTTTGTCTGCGGTTTATTTACAGAAACCTTCAGCGGAGTAAAACCGCGGCGCTTTCAGCTCTGTCCTCACTCGACCTTTCTCTCACTCAGCAGGTGCGATCCATGCTTAAGGTCGTTCATCACGCTGAGCTGACGGTAACTCAAAAAGAGGCGTATTATAAGACCCTGAATGACTACCGCCACGTTTACCGGTCGGATATTTACACTCAGCACCGGTTTGAGACATTCAGCGCGATACAGGCGCACCTGAAAAAATGCAATGAGCTGAGTCAGACAATTACCGGCATCGCCGCACAACTGGACGGAATATCAAATACCCGTCACTTACAAACCTATTTCAGTGTTCACAGCGAGTTTTCTACTTTGTGCAGGCATTACAACCATGCCGCTGAGCGATACAACCTGAAAGTGAAAATCTTTCCGGGTTCGGTCATCGCTCATCTTTGCCGGTTTTCAGCACTGCCGTTTTTTGACTTTAAAGCCGGTAACACGGCTGATTTCTGGCTCAGCAAAGCGTCTTACTGCCAATTTTAACAGCCTGAGTTCAGGTAATAAGAACCGTCCCGGAATAACTTTTATTTTGGGATGACCGTATACGTACGCTTAAATCCCCCGCAACCGCGCCTGAGGCAAAACGGTATTCCGGACGATTACGCCGTAAATCCGCCGCGCTCAAAAGAGCGGGCGGAGTCTGTGATGTTAACAAGCCCGCTTATCGTCTTGCAGACGATAAGCAATGATGTCAGCAATCCTTAATATCGGCATATTGTGCCGCTCGCCGTAGCGCGTGACTTGTTTTCCTTTGGCCATGGTGCCGTCCGGGTTCATTAACTCACACAACACGCCGGCCGGCTTTAAATCCGCTAGCTTCATCAGATCAATCGTGCCTTCAGTATGACCGCCGCGTCCTAATACGCCCCGCGCGTGCGCTCGCAGAGGATAAACATGACCCGGACGGGCTAAGTCACCCGGCCGCGCCCGCTCGTTAACCGCCGCTTTAACGGTAGATACTCTGTCCACCGCCGATACGCCCGTGGTCACGCCGTAGGCCGCCTCAATACTCACGGTAAACGCCGTGCCGTATTGGCTGGTGTTATCCTCGACCATCATAGGCAGCTGCAGCTGATCCACCTGCGCCCCGGTTAAACACAGGCAGACAATGCCGCTGCAATCCCGGATAAGCCGCGCCATCTGCGAGGTGGTCAGGGTTTGCGCCGCAAAGATCATGTCGGTCTCGTTTTCACGGGCCTCATGATCCGTTAACAACACGCCGCGACCTTGCCGCAGCGCCTCGACGGCACGGTTGATCCGGCCGACGGCCGCAAGCGTCTGATTGGACTGATCCATAATATTTTCCTCTTAAAGTTCATCAAAATATTGGATCAGGGCAATGAAGATAAGCGCCGTTTCCGCCCGCTGAAATTAGCGGCGGAAAAGCGCGACAAATTAAGCGCGTAACACTATGATGCGCGCCTATTGCTGATTCTCTCCCGTCCGGACTGAGTCGCTAAGTTAAACAAAACAACAACACCGTCGGCTTTGGAATAATGTTGGTTCAGGATTTAAGCCAGACACGCACCAAATCTGCTGGACCCCGGTTATCATGCTGACAGCCGGGCGCTCGCGGGCTGACAAAAGCAAAGCTTCTGATCACCGCCGGTGGGGAATCGCACCCCGCCCTGAGAATGTGTCGATTACTGTTATCGACGAAGCTATAGTATGCGCTTAATAACAAAGGAAGTGAATAAAATGACTCAAAAAAAGCCGTCAGCCGCCTGGTGGGTTTACATCATTGAGACCCAGAAAGGCCTGCTTTACACCGGCTGTACCACGGATGTTGAGCGCCGGTTCGGTGAACATCAGGCCGGCGGCCACAAAGCGGCTAAGTTTCTTAAAGGCAAAGGGCCGCTAAAACTGCTTTATCAGGAGCGGGTTGTAAGTAAAAGCTCAGCACTAAAAAGAGAGATTGAAATTAAGAAGATGAGTCGTGACAGGAAGTTAAAACTCATTCAGAATCGGTAAAAACGGCAACTGGTTTGAGTCAGTCACTTTCCGTGTCGTTCGCCGCATCGGGACAGTTTCTGAAAGAAACTCATTCCGATTAAATTAACTTGTAATCAACCATCTGACTGTGATTATTATAACCCTGTCGAGTAATAATTTTTATTGTTAAATTCAGGAGTTGTTATGAATAATAATGGTTCTTCAGATGCGATGTCTTATAGTGGTTTTTATTTTTATACAGCGGCAGATACCGGCTGGCCTCAAACTCAAGGAACAACTTCACAGACCGGGTTTTATAACTGTTCAAACGGAGCCGGCGCGCCGTCAGCCAATAATATGGTCTTTGGTTATAACAATACGCCTTTCAGTTCCGCTTACGATAATTCTCCCTACGCCTGGATCCGGCGTTTTCACCAAGAAGAGCCTTGTAACCTTAGTTCCCCCGGCTCCCCTGCGCATGAGCCCCAATTGATTGGTGGACTTCCCCGATCTGAAAGCCATAGTCAAAACCATGCGGTTGTAAATGGAAGCGCCTTTCGATCTCAGCGTGCTTTATCAGAAGACGCGTATGCGACTGAAGCTGTAAAACCCAAAAAGACAAAAAGAGTAGCTTTATTCGCAGAAGAAAAAAAAGACCAAAAAATAGGAATTTATTTTTCTAGGCCCCAGATGGAATTACTAGATCAGGGAATGACTGATGGAGGCTTTAATAAACGTTCGCGATTTCTTAGGTACTGTATATCCGAATATGGGCTAAAAAAACACGAAAATACACTTTTAGAATGTTCGAAAAATGCGGCTTTAAATGGAAGCGCCTTTCGATCCCGGACAGAAGACGCTCACGCGACTGAAGCTGTAAACCCCAAAAAGAGAAAAACAGTAACTAAATCCGCACAAGCAGGAATAAGAATAAAAGTATTCATTTATGTTACTGAGGACGAGTTAGCATTAATAAAAACGTATGTTAATGAGGGCGAGTTAGCATTAGTAAAACCGGATGCTGAAAGCTTTCGTGGTCGTACGAAATTTATTATGTCCTGTTTGGACCAACATTGGATAGAAAAATACAAGATGAAATTTTCAGACCTTCCGAAAAATGCGACTGCGGAGGAACAAGCAAGATTCGCCGCAGTAATCGATGAGATGGGAACTTTGCGGAAAGAAGAAAATCAATCAATAGAAAGAGTTAAAGCGTTAATAGGAAAAAATAACGAGCTGGAAGAAAAAAATAAGACGCTAATAAACACATCTCAACGTTACAAGGTCAAGCGGACTTTGGCGCAATCAACCAAAGGTTGTAAGTAAAAGCTCAGCACTAAAAAGAGAGATTGAAATTAAGAAGATGAGTCGTGACAGGAAGTTAAAACTCATTCAGAATCGGTAAAAACGGCAACTGGTTTGAGTCAGTCACTTTCCGTGTCGTTCGCCGCGCCGGGACAGTTTCTGAAAGAAACTCATTCCGATTAAATTAACTTGTAATCAAGCATATAATTGTGATTATTATAACCCTGTCGAGTAATAATTTTATTGTTAAATTCAGGAGTTGTTATGAGTAGTAATAGTTATTTAGGGTGGTCAGATTTAAAGTTAGGTGCAGATTTGATGAATAGTGATTTGGATTCTTATTTTGCCGCGACAGATTTCGGCTGGCCTGAATCTCCGGGTGCGACTTCACAGGCCGGGGTTTATGACTGTTCAAACGGAGCCGGCGCGCTGTCAAGCAATACGCACTCTTATGAAAGCCACATGCCTTACAGTGCCGCTGACGGTACTTCTTCGCACTCCGGGGTCAAGCGTTTTCACCAAGAACAGCCTTGTAACCCTGGTTTGCCCGGCAAACCCTTATTGACTAGTGAATTTCCCCGACGACCTGAAGAGAAACGAAACGCCATTGTACAGCCTACTTTATCAGAAGACCCGAACGCGCCTGAACCGCCTGAACGTAAAAGATTTAAAGAACTTGGAAAGAGAAAAGCAGTAACTAAATACACAGGAAAAGGAGAAGAAATAAAAAGATATCAAATATTTGTTAGTTTTTCTGAGAAGGATTTAACATTAATAAGTAAAGAAGCAACAAAGGCAGGGTTTAAAAAACGTAAATCATTTATTATTTACTGTATAAACCATTATTGGATAAATGAACACGGAGTGTTATTAATAAAGCTTCTGCATAGTGAACCATCACGGGGGGAACGAGCACAACCCGCCGCAGTAAGACGTGAGACGGGAACCGCGCAGACACAAGAAGAACAAGAAGAACATTTAGCAGAAAAAGGCTTAAGAAGATTACAATTGTTTCTTGAAGATAGCGAGGTAAAATTAATAAATAGGGAAATGAATAACAAAGGGTTTAAAAATCGTGTGGAATTTATTAGGCACTGTGTAAACCAATGTATAAAAGAACACAGCTCGAAAGAATACCGAGCATTAACACTTCTTCCGACAAAGGTTACTTTTCCGCACTCCGGGGTCATGCGTTTTCACCAAGGAGAACCTTATATCCATAGTTTCCCCGGCGTCGATGCGGATAACCCCTTATTGACTGGTGAACTTTCCCGACGACCTGAAGAGAAATCAGAAGACGCGCACGCGCCTGACCCTATAATAGTTAAAAAACCTAAAAAACCTAGAAAACCTAGAAAACCTAGAAAGAGTCAAAAATTAATTCAATGCACAGCGGAAACAGAAGAAATAAAACCAGTAAAATCAGTAAAATTAAGTATTAGTGTGACTAAGGACAATTTCGAATCAATAAAAGGTGTTGTAAAGAGCGATGGGTTTTCATCTTGTGAGTCACTTGTTAAGTACTGTATAAACCTATATTGGAAGAATCAACACGGAGAGTCATTTATAGAGCTTCCGCCTGATGAGCCATTACCGGGGCGAGCACAACCCGCCGCAGTAAGAAGTGAGACGGGAACCCCGCTGACACAAGAAGAACAAGAAGAACAAGAAGAACAAGAAGAACAAGAAGAAGAAAAAAGAACAAAAAGAATTCGAGTTAGTTTTTCTATGGAAGATTTAGAATTAATAGATAAGGAAATTAAGACCAAAGAGCATTTCAATCGTTCGTACTTTATGCTGCACTGTGTAAGCCTATACAAGTCGAAAAAACACACAAAAACATCAGCACCCTTTCCGATAGAGAAGTCTGCGGCGGAACAAGAAGAAAATGAGTCGCTGAAACAACAAATTGAAGTGTTAAAAACAGAAAATAAAACGACAAGTGAAGAATTTAATAATTTACAAGAAATAAATAAAGCGCAGAAAGAAAAAATTCACGATCTGGAACAAAAAATTCACGATCTGGAAGAAAAAAATCAGTGGCAAGCGAAATACAGAGTAAAATTACAAAGTCAACAGTCGATATTACCTGATAAAGTGAATGCTGAGTTTCAAGACATTGAAAAATATTGTAAAGACGCTGCTCAAAAGTGAATGAAGATATGGCAGCCAGGTTCGCCGAAAGTCTGTGAAACCTGAAAGACTCTTTCAGAGCATAAACCCAATTAAATTTCAGTACTTCATTTTGTCATATCTGACAAGGCGGAGAATGAAATAACCGGTTTTTGTGCCGGTCATCCGCGGACTTTGGCGCGTCAGCCAAAGGCGCCGGACAAGAGCCCGGAGGGCGTTGAACCCGGAAACATCAGTTGAACGCTTACACAAAGATGAACCGCATAAAAATAAATAAGTTTTCCGTTCAGGTTACCTCACCTTTTACGTGAGTGCTTCACGTTCACAAGCTGGTTAAAATTGCCGCCGGCTGTGTCCTGAATAAAATCCCCGACGGGCGCGGCACCGTACCTGAACACCGTCGTAACCGGTAATAACTTATCGGCCGCCGCCGATATTTCGCCGTTGATCAATTTATTTGATGCTATGATAATGCGGCAATTATCCGCGATGCCCGGGCATGTTCGGCGTCGTTATTAAAAAGGAGTATTTAGTCGGTACTGAAAAACATAACTTCAAGATTTAAAATGTACGGCATCTGATTTACGCAAAATTCAGAGCCGTACCCAAAAGCAACATTTCTTATATTTCGCATCAATTTCACTACAAAATAGCCAAAACTCACCATCTTTTTCGAGCAAAAAGAAAATGGCTAACCACTTTCTCAAGTTCCAGGCACACGCAGCCATTAGAAGGTTTATTGAGTCGCCAACACTGCCTTTTAACCAGTTCTTACAGAGCCTAAAATCACTCTTCAAATGCCCGATTACTGGTTCAATTGTTGCCCGTTTTTTACAGAGTTCACTTTTGCGTTTTCTCTTTGCTTGCGAGTCCCGTTTTAATGGCCGGCTAGGGATAACAACTTCTTGATCAACATACTACATACACCCTTTATAGCCTTTATCTACAACGGCTGTAGTGATTTTACTCTTTCGGTGTTTATGGGCATGGTCAAGTGCAGGCTTAAGCAATTTTGAGTCGTGTTCATGTTTGTCATGACTGGTTACACCGATGATTAATTGACTCTGCTCTGTGAGCACGACAGAAGCCTTTTTACCATACTCGTATGGCTTATGGTCTTTGCCTTTCCCTACGCAGTAAATATCGGGTTCATGAAGGCTGTAAATCTTGTTCTTGTCTTTACGTTGCTGTGTAATGGCTTTTTCATAATTGGAAAAATTCTCTTTTTGTAAATCAAGGACATCTTGTGGAAGTTTGCGTTGTAGCTCCCTTAAAAGCTTACCTGCGATAACACGCAACCTTTTTAACGCTCTTCTGGCTTTGCTTCGATTTTTGGCATGTCTAAAGCTTCGACAGTCAATGCGTAGCTGTTTGACTTCTTTGACATAAGTACGTCTTTGCTTGATCCCAAATACTTTGGCTAGTTTATTGAGTCGGTTAACCACCTTGATGGCAAGCTTGCTATCTGTCGGATAAGTAATGGCTTTTTCTTGGACGGTTGTATCAACGTACACGGTGTCATCTTCAGCTTTGTCACCGTGTAAAGCCACAGATAATGCAAAGATTTTTTCACAGCCTTTTTCACCGATGCGCTTACGAAAAACACTGAGTTCACTGGCATCACAAGGGCGTGCTGTTTGAAACTCTGTCTCACCACAAAACACTTGAAAATACACGTTCATCAGCCACTCATCGACCAAGGCTTCATCGCTGAGTTTGTAAAGTTGTTTGAGTATTAGCAAACCGCACATCAACCGAATTGGCTTCGCTTTACGGCCTAATTTTTTGTATAACGGCTTGAACTCTTCTTCCAACGCTCGCCAATAAAAGGCATTAGCTAAAATGAGTAAAGGGTGAGTTTGCAGAAGTTGGTCTGTGGTATTAAACAGACTGGCATGAGGTAAATTTGACGGGCTTTCTTTGAGCATTTTTAGCACCCAAAACGACCAGAAACCATAGGTTAACTATATCATTTCTGGTCGAAATTGAATGTATCAAATAGCTATATTTTATTAGCGTTCAGAATGTTAGATGTTTTTCATGACCGACTATTTATACCTAAGTGAACTCAAGTTGCTGATGTGAGTGTTTGAAAATTATCAGTTTTTCCTTTAGTCATGTTGCCTTCCGGGTTCATTAACTCACACAGCACGCCGTGGGTCGTCTCAATACCCACGGTAAACGCCGTGCCGTATTGGCCGGTGTTATCCTCGACCATCATAGTCAGCCGCCTGGTGGGTTTACATCATTCAGACCCAAAAAGGCCTGCTTTACACCGGCTGTACCACGGATATTGAGCGCCGGTTCGGTGAACATCAGGCCGGCGGCCACAAAGCGGCTAAGTTTCTTAAAGGCAAAGGGCCGCTAAAACTGCTTTATCAGGAGCGGGTTGTAAGTAAAAGCTCAGCACTAAAAAGAGAGATTGAAATTAAGAAGATGAGTCGTGACAGGAAGTTAAAACTCATTCAGAAGCGGTAAAAACGGCAACTGGTTTGAGTCAGTCACTTTCCGTGTCGTTCGCCGCATCGGGACAGTTTCTGAAAGGAATCTCATTCCGATTAAATTAACTTGTAATCAACCATCTGACTGTGATTATTATAACCATGTCGAGTAATAATTTTTTTGTTAAATTTAGGAGTTGTTATGAATAGTAATGATTCTATGCATGCGATGTCGAACGCTTATTTTAATCCAGCGACATATTACGGCTGGCCTGAACCTCAAGGTGCGACTTCACAGGCCGGGGTTAATACGATCTTTGATTATAGCAATATGTCTTTCCGTTTCCCTGAAGGTACTTCTTCGCACTCCGGGGCCGTGCGTTTTCACCGAAAAGAACCTTATATCCATAGTCACTCTTCGCACTCCGGGGCCATGCTTTTTCACCAAGGAGAACCTTGTGTCCATAGTCACTCTTCGCACTCCGGAGCCGTGCTCTCTCACCAAGGAGAACCTTATATCCATAGTCACTCTTCGCACTCCGGGGCCATGCTTTCTCACCAAGGAGAACCTTATATCCATAGTCACTCTTCGCACTCCGGGGCCATGCTTTCTCACCAAGGAGAACCTGGTGTCCATAGTTTCCCCGGCCTCGATGCGGATAGCCCCTTATTGACTGATGAACTTCCCCGACGACCTGAAGAGGATAGTAAAAACCATGCGGCTTTAAAACAAAGCGCCATTCTATCTCAGCCTACTTTATCAGAAGACGCGCATGCGCCTGAACTTAAAAGACCTGGAAAGAGAAAAAAATCAACAAGTAAAACTGTAAGGATGCGTTTTTCTGACACCGACGTAGCATTAATAAATGGTATTGTAAAGAATGAAAAGTTTAAAAATCGTTCGTCATTTATTAAGACCTGTATAAACGCATATTGGACGTGTAATTACGGATATTCATTAGTAGATTTTCGGCACAATGTGACACCGGCGAATCTAGCACAATCACAATGCGCCGCGGAAAGAGGTGAGTCGGGAACCGCACTGACACAAGAAGAACAAGAAGAACATGTAACAGAAAAAAAATCACAACCTATAAAAATTCTCTTTTATAATAATGAGTTAACATCAGTAGATGAGGAAGCGAAGAAACAAGGGTATGGCGATCGTAAGAGCTTTATTAAGTACTGTATAGACCGATTTACGTCGAATAAATACCCAAGAGAATTAGCACCCCTTATGATAAAGGGTGCTTCTTCGCACTTCGGAGCCACGTGTTTTCACGAAGGAGAACCTTGTAACTATAGTTTCTCCGGCATCGATGCGGATTACCCCTTATTGATTGGTGAACTTCCCCCGCGACCTCAATAGAATAGTCAAAACCACGCGGCTTTAAAACGAAGCGCCATTCTATCTCAGCCTACTTTTGGGACGTGGCAGTAGAAACTATACCAGCTACCTCGTCACTCCAGCGAATGCTGGAGTCTAGAGTCTTTGGTTCATTTAGCAAAAAGTCTCTGGATACCAGCCTACGCTGGTATGATAAATTAAGCCTAAAAATTTAGTAACTGTCCCGAAATAACTTCCCGATTTGTTACTGCTTAAAATTGCCAATATCAAGGCGCGAAGAATGAAGTCTAGTCACTCTAAATGAATGATGAGTAACGCAGAGAGTGGCAATGTTAAGCGTAACCCTTTGGGCTGTGTTTATTTTTGCGTTTTTTGAATAAAGAGTTACTGCGTTGTCGAAAGCTTATGTAGAAACGAAGTAACGACAGTTTTGTATGTCGGTAATGACTACACCTCGCTTTCTCCGCCTTGTATAAGCCAAAAATAAACGACAGCAAAACAGGGAAGTTATTTTGGGACAGTTCCTAAGTATCCTAAGTACAAACCTCTATTGAAGGCATGAACACAAAAGGTCATTAATAAAGCTTCCGCAAAGTGTGACACCGGCGAAACGAGCACAATACGCCGCAGTAAGAAGTGAGACGGGAACCGCGCTGACACAAGAAGAACATGTAGCAGGAAAACAATCAAGAGTACAAATTAGACTTTATGAGAGAGAGTTAACATCAATAGATGAGGAAACGAATAAGAACAATTATGGCGATCGTACGAAATTTATTAAGCACTGTATAAACCAATATATGCGGGAAAAATACCAAACATCATTACCCCTTCCGAAGAAGAAGTCTGCGGCGTTAAAAGCAGAACTCGCCGCAGTAAGAGGTGAGGCAGAGGCGCTGAAACAACAAATTGAACCGGTAAAAGCAGATTTAAATAATTTACTAAAAACAAATAAAGCGCAGGAAAAAAATTAACGAGCAGTAAGAAAAAATTAAAGAGAAATGCATCGCAACATTACAAAATTAACAGTCGATATTATCTATGGAAGTGAATACTGATTTGCAAGACTTTGAAAAAGTATTGTCAAGACACGCTGCTCAAAAGTTGAATGAAGATATGGCAGCCAGGTTCGCCGAAAGTCAGCAAAAGCAGAAGGCTCTTTACAGAGCATAAACCCAATTAAATTTCAGTACTTCATTTTGTCATATCTGACAAGGCGGAGAATGAAATAACCGGTTTTTGTGCCGGTCATCCGCGGACTTTGGCGCGTCAGCCAAAGGCGCCGGACAAGAGCCCGGAGGGCGTTGAACCCGGAAACATCAGTTGAACGCTTACACAAAGATGAACCGCATAAAAATAAATAAGTTTTCCGTTCAGGTTACCTCACCTTTTACGTGAGTGCTTCACGTTCACAAGCTGGTTAAAATTGCCGCCGGCTGTGTCCTGAATAAAAGTCACCCGGCCGCGCCCGCTCGTTAACCGCCGCTTTAACGGCAGACACTCTGTCCAACGCCGATACGCCCGTGGTCACGCCGCAGGCCGCCTCAATACTCACGGTACGACGTGCCGTATTGGCTGGTGTTATCCCCGGCCATCATAGGCGGCTGCAGCTGATCCACCTGCCCGGTCAAACACAGGCAGACAATGCCGCTGCAATCCCGGATAAGCCGCGCCATCTGCGGGGGACTCAAAAAAAGCCGTCAGCCGCCCGGCGTGAGGGGTTACGCAATAATATATCAGGAAGTCAGAAAGGAGGAAAACAGAATAACCGGGAACGGCGCTGATCAGTTTCGCGCCGGGAAGGCGGATCATATCTGATGAGCCTTATTCATCATCAAGCGTAACCGGGCCGGGACAGTTTCTTTAAGGGATCTCATTCCGGTTAAATTAACTTGTAATCAAGCATCTGGCTGTGATTATTATAACCCAGTCGGGTAATAATTTTATTGTTAAATTCAGGAGTTGTTATGAGTGGTAATAGTTATTTAGATTTGATTTGTAGTAATTTGGATTCTTATTATGCCTTGACAGATTACGGCTGGGCTGAAACTCCGGGCGCGACTTCACAGGCCGGGGTTTATGACTGTTCAAACGGAGCCGGCGCGCCGTCAAGCAATACGCGCTCTGATGAAAGCCGCATGCCTTACAGTGTCGCTGACGGTACTTCTTCGCACTCCGGGGTCATGCGTTTTCACCAAGAACAGCCTTGTAACCCTGGTTTGCCCGGCTCTGCTGTATTGATTGGTGGCTCCCCCCGACCTGAAAACCATAGTCAAAACCACGCGGTTGTAAATGGAAGCGCCTCTCTATCTCAGCGTGCTTTATCAGAAGACGCATATGCGACTGATTTTCACCAAGAACAGCCTTGTAACCCTGGTTTGCCCGGCTCTGCTGTATTGATTGGTGGCTCCCCCCGACCTGAAAACCATAGTCAAAACCACGCGGTTGTAAATGGAAGCGCCTCTCTATCTCAGCGTGCTTTATCAGAAGACGCATATGCGACTGATTTTCACCAAGAACAGCCTTGTAACCCCGGTTTGCCCGGCTCTGCCGCGGATAACCTCCTATTGATTGGTAACTCCCCCCGACCTGAAAGCCATAGTCAAAACCATGCGGTTGTAAATGGAAGCGCCTCTCTATCTCAGCGTGCTTTATCAGAAGACGCATATGCGACTGAAGCTGTAATATCCCAAAAGAAAAGTATAACAATATCAGTTTATATTTCTGAGAGAGAGGGAGAATTAATAGATAAAGAAATGGTTAAGGGACACTTTTTTAGCCGTGCGGAATTTGCTAGGCACTGTGTGAACCGATATACGGAAAGTAATTACGGAATAAAAATTTTTAAATGTCCGGCAGATTCGCCTGTAAATGGAAGCAGCTTTCTATTCCGGTTTACATTACCAAAAGACGCGTGCGAGGCTGAAGCTGAAAAAACTAAAAAGAGAAAAACAGACACTGAACCCGCAGGAGGAAAAAAAAGAAAAAGAATAGCAGTAAATTTAACGATTAAAGTGACTCATTGCGAGCTTACAGAAATAGATCGCATAATGTCTAAAAGAAAGTTTTTTAGTCGTTCGGAGTTTCATAAGTACTGTATCAACCTATATTGGATAAACAAATACGGCGAAAAACTTTTTGACTATCCGGGAAGTGACGCTGCGCTAGCAAAACTCGCCGCATTCACGGAGACGGTAAACGCGCTGAAACAAAAAGATGAAGCGGCAATAAATAAAATTACAACGCGGGAAGAAAAAATTAAAGCGCTGGAAGAAAAAATTAAAGCGCTGGAAGAAAAAAATAATCAGCAAATGAATTACATCATCACGTTACAAAGTCAAAATCGATCAAATCCATCTTTAACTTATGGAGCGCATTCTGATTTGCCGCAATATATCGGGTGTTATGACCCCGCTGCTGACAAAATGACTGAAGATGCGGCAGCCGCCTTAGCCGAAGTACAGGCTAAGATAAATACTTTATCAGCTCATAAACCCAATTAAATTTCAGTACTTCATTTTGTCATATCTGACAAGGCGGCGAATGAAATAACCGGTTTTGTGTGCCGGTCATCCGCGGACTTTGGCGCGTCAGCCAAAGGCGCCGGACAAGAGCCCGGAGGGCGTTGAACCCGGAAACATCAGTTGAACGCTTACACAAAGATGAACCGCATAAAAATAAATAAGTTTTCCGTTCAGGTTACCTCACCTTTTACGTGAGTGCTTCACGTTCACAAGCTGGTTAAAATTGCCGCCGGCTGTGTCCTGAATAAAAGTCACCCGGCCGCGCCCGCTCGTTAACCGCCGCTTTAACGGCAGACACTCTGTCCAACGCCGATACGCCCGTGGTCACGCCGCAGGCCGCCTCAATAATCACGGTACGCCGTGCCGTATTGGCTGGTGTTATCCCCGGCCATCATAGGCGGCTGCAGCTGATCCACCTGCGCCCCGGTCAAACACAGGCAGACAATGCCGCTGCAATCCCGGATAAGCCGCGCCATCTGCGGGGGACTCAAAAAAAGCCGTCAGCCGCCTGGCGGGTTTACATCATTGAGACCCAGAAAGGCCTGCTTTACACCGGCTGTACCACGGATGTTGAGCGCCGGTTCGGTGAACATCAGGCCGGCGGCATCAAAGCGGCTAAGTTTCTTAAAGTCAAAGGGCCGTTAACACTGCGTTATCAGGAGCAAGTGGCGAACAAAAGAGCAGCGTTAAAAAGAGAGAATGAAATTAAGAAGATGAGTCGTGACAGGAAGTTAAAACTCATTCAGAAGCGGTAAAAACGGCAACTGGTTTGAGTCAGTCACTTTCCGTGTCGTTTGCCGCGCCGGGACAGTTTCTTTAAGGGATCTCATTCCGGTTAAATTAACTTGTAATCAAGCATCTGGCTGTGATTATTATAACCCTGTCGGGTAATAATTTTATTGTTAAATTCAGGAGTTGTTATGAGTGGTAATAGTTATTTAGATTTGTTGTGTAGTAATTTGGATTCTTATTATGCCTTGACAGATTACAGCTGGCCTGAAACTCCGGGCGCGACTTCACAGGCCGGGGTTTATGACTGTTCAAACGGAGCCGGCGCGCCGTCAAGCAATACGCGCTCTGATGAAAGCCGCATGCCTTACAGTGTCGCTGACGGTACTTCTTCGCACTCCGGGGTCACGCTTTTTCACCAAGAACAGCCTTATATCCATAGTTTCCCCTGCATCGATGCGGATAACCCCTTATTGACTGGTGAACTTTCCCGACGACCTGAAGAGAAATCAGAAGACGCGCACGCGCCTGACCCTATAAAAGTTAAAAAAACTAAAAAACTTAGTAAGAGACAAAAATCAATTCAATGCACACCGGTAGCAGAAGAATTCACAGCGAAATTAGTAGAAATAAAATCAGTAAGAGTAAATCTTCGTCTTTCTAAGTGCGATTTTGAATTAGTGAAAGATGATTCAAAGATCGGAGGGTTTTCATCTTATGAGTCACTTGTTAAGCACCGTATAAACCTATATTGGGCGGATAAATACGGAGAGCAATTAATAGAGCTTACGCCTGGTAAGCCGGGGGGGCGAGCACAACCCGCCGCAGTAAGAAGTGAGACGAGAACCGCGCAGACACAAGAAGAATATGCAGCAGGAAACAAAAAATCAGAAACAATTCGAGTTAATTTTTCTCATGAAGAGTTAGAATCAATAGATAAGGAGGTGAAGATCGAAAGGTATTTAGTTCGTTCGGAGTTTATTAGGTACTGTGTAAACCGATACAGGCCGGAAAAATACCCAAAAACATCAGTACTCCTTCCGATAGAGATGTCTGCGGCGGAACAAGAAGAAAATGAGTCGCTGAAACAACAAATTGAAGTGTTAAAAAAAGAAAATAAAATGGCAAGAGAAGGATTTAATGATTTACAAGAAAAAATTCACGAGCTGGAAGAAAAAAATAAAGCGCTAATGGATTGCATCGTAACGTCAAAATATCCAAATCGATCAAATTCATTTTTAACTTATGGAGCGCATTCTGATTTGCCGCAATATATCGGGTGTTATGACCCCGCTGCTGACAAGATGTCTGAAGATGCGCAAGCCGGCTTAGACGAAGTACAGAAAAGAGTACAGGAAAAGATGAATAGTTGATTAGCTCATAAACCCAATTAAATTTCAGTACTTCATTTTGTCATATCTGACAAGGCGGCGAATGAAATAACCGGTTTTGTGTGCCGGTCATCCGCGGACTTTGGTGCGTCAGCCAAAGGCGCCGGACAAGAGCCCGGAGGGCGTTGAAGCCGGAAATATCAGTTGAACGCTTACACAAAGATGAACCGCATAAAAGTAAATAAGTTTTCCGTTCAGGTTACCTCACCTTTTACGTGAGTGCTTCACGTTCACAAGCTGGTTAAAATTGCCGCCGGCTGTGTCCTGAATAAAAGTCACCCGGCCGCGCCCGCTCGTTAACCGCCGCTTTAACGGCAGACACTCTGTCCAACGCCGATACGCCCGTGGTCACGCCGCAGGCCGCCTCAATACTAACGGTACGCCGTGCCGTATTGGCTGGTGTTATCCCCGGCCATCACAGGCGGCTGCAGCTGATCCACCTGCCCGGTCAAACACAGGCAGACAATGCCGCTGCAATCCCGGATAAGCCGCGCCATCTGCGGGGGACTCAAAAAAAGCCGTCAGCCGCCCGGCGTGAGGGGTTACGCAATAATATCTCAGGAAGTCAGAAAGGAGGAAAACTGAATAACCGGGAACGGCGCTGATCAGTTTCGCGCCCGGAAGGCGGATCATATCTGATGAGCCTTATTCATCATCAAGCGTAACCGGGCCGGGACAGTTTCTTTAAGGGATCTCATTCCGGTTAAATTAACTTGTAATCAAGAATCTGACTGTGATTATTATAACCCTGTCGGGTAATAGTTTTATTGTTAAATTCAGGAGTTGTTATGAGTAGTAATGGTTTTTTAGATGTAGATTTGATGTGTAGTAATTTGGATTCTTATTATGCCTCGACAGATTACGGCTCGCCTGAAACTCCGGGCGCGACTTCACAGGCCGGGGTTTATGACTGTTCAAACGGAGCCGGCGCGCCGTCAAGCAATACGCGCTCTGATGAAAGCCGCATGCCTTACAGTGTCGCTGACGGTACTTCTTCGCACTCCTGGGTCATGCGTTTTCACCAAGAACAGCCTTGTAACCCTGCTTTGCCCGGCTCTGTTGTATTGATTGGTGGCTCCCCCCGACCTGAAAACCATAGTCAAAACCACGCGGTTGTAAATGGAAGCGCCTCTCTATCTCAGCGTGCTTTATCAGAAGACGCATATGCGACTGAAGCTCTAATATCCCAAAAGAAAAGTATAACAATATCAGTTTATATTTCTGAGAGAGAGGGAAAATCAGTAGATAAAGAAATGGCTAATGGACACTTTTTTAGCCGTGCGGAATTTATCAGGCACTGTGTGAACCGATATACGGAAAGTAATTACGGAATAAAAACTTTTAAATGTCCGGCAGATTCGCCTGTAAATGGAAGCAGCTTTCGATCCCGGTTTACATTACCAAAAGACGCGTGCGAGGCTGAAGCTGAAAAAACTAAAAAGAGAAAAACAGACACTGAACCCGCAGGAGGAAAAAAAAGAATACCATTAAATTTAGCGATTAGAACTCCTGGCGAGTTAGAAGTATTAGATAACATAAAGTCTAAAGGAAAGTATTTTAGTCGTTCGGAGTTTATTAAGCACTGTATCAACCTATATTGGATAAACAAATACGGCGAAAAACTTATTAACTATCGGGAAAGTGAGCCTGCGGCGGAACTAGTAAAATTCCCCGCATTCCCGGAGACGGTACACGAGCTGAAACAAAAAGATGAAGCGGCAATAAATAAAATTACAACGCGGGAAGAAAAAATTAAAGCTCAGGAAGAAAAAATTAAAACTCAGGAAGAAAAAATTAAAGCTCAGGAAGAAAAAATTAAAGCGCAGGAAGAAAAAATTAAAGCGCAGGAAGAAAAAATTAAAGCGCAGGAAGACAAAATTACAACGCTGGAAAAAATAATCAGCAAATGAATTACATCGTAACGTTACAAAATCAAAATCGATCAAATCCATCTTTAACTTATGGAGCGCATTCTGATTTGCCGCAACTTACCGGGTATTATGACCCGCTGCTGACAAGATGACTGAAGATGCGCAAGCCGCCTTAACCGGAGTACAGAAAAGGATAAATACTTTATCAGCTCATAAACCCAATTAAAGAGGGCGTTCAAAATTCTGTGTCAGCCTAAATTCTAAATTTCTAATACGTTATCCAATCTGCCTTCAAAATGGATTGCAAATTGTGACAATGCTAGCCTCCAATTTTGGACTGGCATTGTCCACTTTTTAGAGGCATTTAATATGCCCGCATAAAGCAATTTTAGCAAGCTGTTTTCATTTGGAAATGCCCCTTTTGTTTTGGTGAGTTTCCTAAACTGGCGATGTACGGCTTCAATCGCATTGGTCGTGTAAATCACTCGACGTACATATTCTGGATATTTGAAGTAAACGGACAAGTTCTCCCACTTTCTGCGCCAAGAGTCGATAACGATTGGATACTGGCTACCCCATTTGTTTTCCAGCTCATCTAAAGCCGTTTCAGCAGCCGATTTACTTGTCGCTCTGTAAACCGGCTTTAAATCAGCCATAAACGCCTTTTGATGCTTAGATGCCACATACTTCATTGAGTTGCGTACCTGAGAATTACGCAAAGCTGAACTTCTGTCTCCGGGTAAATGCTGGCAATAGCTTCAGGAAAACCGTTTAACCCGTCAACACAAGCAATTAAGATATCCTTAACACCACGATTATGAAGATCGGTCAGTACCGAAAGCCAATAATTAGCACCTTCTGACTCTGAAAGATACAGGCCAAGTAACTCTTTCTTACCTTCGAGATTAACGCCTAGAATCGTGTAAATAGCCTTACTGACATAGCGACCATTGTCTTTGACTTTATAGTGAATCGCATCCAGCCAAATAATTGGATAGACCTCGTCTAAACTGCGTTGCTGCCATTCTTTGAGCTGAGGAATAAGCTGATCGGTCACAGCCGTCAAACTGGCTTCTGAAAGCTCTAAACCATACAAATCAGCCACATGAGATTTGATATCACGATAACTCATACCCATTGAAAACATTGACAAAATCTTACGATCAATTTCATCAGAGAGCTTAGTTTGATTTTTTTTGACAAGCTGAGGCTCAAAGTTGCCGGCTCTGTCTCTTGGCGTTTCTAACTCAAATTCGCCAACTGAAGATTTAACGGTTTTTTTACTAAAACCATTTCTTCGATTGGGCTCAAGATCTGAGTCTAAATGTTGATCAAGTTCTGCTTTAAGCGCTGCTTCTGTTAGTTGTTTGATTAAAGGGGTGAGAACACCATCCGCACCAGTTAAACCTTTACCTGATTGAAGTTGTTCTAAAGCTTTATTGAAATCGAAATTTTGAGTCATTATGTCATTCCTGTTTTTGACATTTTACCGAAATGACACAGATTTATAAACACTACCCAATTAAATTTCAGTACTTCATTTTGTCATATCTGACAAGGCGGCGAATGAAATAACCGGTTTTGTGTGCCGGTCATCCGCGGACTTTGGCGCGTCAGCCAAAGACGCCGGACAAGAGCCCGGAGGGTGTTGAAGCCGGAAGCATCAGTTGAACGCTTACACAAAGATGAACCGCATAAAAATAAATAAGTTTTCCGTTCAGGTTACCTCACCTTTTACGTGAGTGCTTCACGTTCACAAGCTGGTTAAAATTGCCGCCGGCTGTACCTGAATAAAAGTCACCCGGCCGCGCCCGCTCGTTAACCGCCGCTTTAACGGCAGACACTCTGTCCACCGCCGATACGCCCGTGGTTACGCCGCAGGCCGCCTCAATACTCACGGTAAACGCCGTGCCGTATTGGCTGGTGTTATCCCCGGCCATCATAGGCGGCTGCAGCTGATCCACCTGCGCCCCGGTCAAACACAGGCAGACAATGCCGCTGCAATCCCGGATAAGCCGCGCCATCTGCGAGGGACTCAAAAAAAGCCGTCAGCCGCCCGGCGTGAGGGGTTACGCAATAATATCTCAGGAAGTCAGAAAGGAGGAAAACTGAATAACCGGGAACGGCGCTGATCAGTTTCGCGCCCGGAAGGCGGATCATATCTGATGAGCCTTATTCATCATCAAGCGTAACCGGGCCGGGACAGTTTCTTTAAGGGATCTCATTCCGGTTAAATTAACTTGTAATCAACCATCTGACTGTGATTATTATAACCCTGTCGAGTAATAATTTTTATTGTTAAATTCAGGAGTTGTTATGAGTAGTAATGGTTTTTTAGATGCAGATTTGATGTGTAGTAATTTGGATTCTTATTATGCCTTGACAGATTACAGCTGGCCTGAAACTCCGGGCGCGACTTCACAGGCCGGGGTTTATGACTGTTCAAACGGAGCCGTCGCGCTGTCAAGCAATACGCGCTCTTATGGAAGCCGCATGCCTTACAGTGTCGCTGACGGTACTTCTTCGCACTCCGGGGTCATGCGTTTTCACCAAGAACAGCCTTGTAACCCTGGTTTTCCCGGCTCTGCCGCGGACAACCCCCTATTGATTGGTAACTCCCCCCGACCTGAAAGCCATAGTCAAAACCATGCGGTTGTAAATGGAAGCGCCTCTCTATTTCAGCGTGCTTTATCAGAAGACGTATATGCGGCTGAAGCTTTAATATCCCAAAAGAAAGATAGAATAATAGCAGTTTATGTTTCTGAGAGCGAGGTAAAATTAATAGATGAAGAAGTGAAAAAGGTACCCTTTTCTGGCCGTGTGAAATTTGTTAGACACTGTGTGGAGCAACATTCGGAAAGTCATTACCGAAAAAAATTTGATGAATGTCCGGCAAATTCGCGTGTGTCGGGACAAGAAAAATCCGCCGCGGCAACGGGTGAGACGGTAACCTCGCAGAATGATAACTTGAGTTTCCCCGTCGATATTGCGTTTAATCCCGAATTGACTGAAGAATTCCCCCGATCTGTGAACCATAGTCAAAACCATGCGCCTGTAAATGGAAGCGGCTTTCGAACCCGGCGTACATTACCAAAAGACGCGTGACCAAAAGACGCGTGCGAGGCTGAAGCTGAAAAACCTAAAAAGAGAAAAACAGACACTGAACCCGCGGGAGGAAAAAAAGGAATAAATAATTTAAGAATATCGATTAAAATCACTCCTATCTACTTAACAGCAATAGATTGCGAAAAGTCAAACAGAACCTTTTCTTCTCGTGGGGAGTTTATGAAGTGCTGTATCAACCATTATTGGATAAAAAAATACGGCAAAAAACTTTTTGACTATCCGGGAAGTGACGCTGCGCTAGCAAAACTCGCCGCATTCACGGAGACGGTAAACGCGCTGAAACAAAAAAATGAACCGGGAAAAAATAAAATTAAAGCGCAGGAAGAAAAAATTAAAGCGCAGGAAGAAAAAATTAAAGCGCAGGAAGAAAAAATTAAAGCGCTGGAAGAAAAAAATAATCAGCAAATGAATTACATCATCACGTTACAAAGTCAAAATCGATCAAATCCATCTTTAACTTATGGAGCGCATTCTGATTTGCCATAACATATCGGGTGTTATTATGACCCCCGCTGCTGACAAGATGACTGAAGATGCGGCAGCCGCCTAAGCCGAAGTACAGGCAAAGATAAATACTTTATCAGCTCATAAACCCAATTAAATTTCAGTACTTCATTTTATCGTATCTGACAAGGCGGCGAATGAAATAACCGGTTTTGTGTGCCGGTCATCCGCGGACTTTGGCGCGTCAGCCAAAGGCGCCGGACAAGAGCCCGGAGGGCGTTGAACCCGGAAACATCAGTTGAACGCTTACACAAAGATGAACCGCATAAAAGTAAATAAGTTTTCCGTTCAGGTTACCTCACCTTTTACGTGAGTACTTCACGTTCACAAGCTGGTTAAAATTGCCGCCGGCTGTGTCCTGAATAAAATCCCCGACGGGCGCGGCACCGTACCTGAACGCCGTAAACGGTAATAATTTATCGGCCGCCGCCGATATTTCGCCGTTGCTCAATTTATTTGATGCTATGATAACGCGGCAAGTATCCGCGATGCCCGGGCAGGTTCGGCGTCGTTATTCAAAAGGAGCATTTAAATGTTATCTGAGGCAAAGGGCTTGTCATTAACGCTCTTGTTGCTGAGCGCGGTAGTTGTGAGCATGGCCGCCGCGGCCGATAAAAAACACATTAAACGGACGCCTGAATCCTCAGCGCACCCGCGACATCAGTCAGAGCAGAAACGGCAGCTGATAAAAGCCCGGCAAGCCAATGCTGATCGGGTTAAACGAGAGCAAACAGTGCTTGAAAGGCAGCAGAAACCGGATTGGGAACGGCAGCAAGTCAGGCGTTCCCGGCAGCGGCTTTCTCAGCGGATAACGCGAGAGGCCGGGCAATTACAAAAAGCCCGGAAAGCGGCGCGGAAAAATAACAAAATAGAATGACTGAACCAAGCTGTGTACTGTGTTCTCAGCCACGCCTCAGGCTTTACCATCAGGACCGTAAACGGGAATACTGGCAGTGCCGGCACTGCCGGCTCGTGCAGGTACCTGAAGCCTTTCATTTAAGCCCGGAGCGGGAAAAAGCGGAATACGATAAACACGATAATCAGAATGATGACCCGGGTTACCGCCGTTTTTTATCCCGCTGCTTAACACCGGTTACAGCGCGGATCACAACCCGGCAACTCGGTTTAGACTTTGGTTGCGGCGAAGGCCGGCTGCTGAGCAAAATGGCGGGTGAGCTCGGGTTTCATGTTAAAAATTACGATTTATATTACGCTGATGATAAAAGCCTGCTTGAGCTTAAGTATGATTTCATTATCGCCACAGAAGTGATTGAGCACATTTATGACGCCGGAACCGCCTTTGAGTTGTTTGATAGATTACTCTGGCCGCGGGGTTTTTTAGCGTTAATGACAAAGCGGGTGTCGGACGCTGAAGCCTTCAGCCGCTGGCATTATAAAAACGATCCCACTCACCTTTGTTTTTATTCTGTCGCCACTTTTGAATGGTTAGCGCAACGATTTGACTGGACGCTGGAAACGGTGACTGATGATGTGGTATTTCTTAAAAAATAAAAAACCGCCGGTTCAGCGTCGGCGGCACTGAAAACATCAAATGCAACCGGACGGAATACTAGAAACGCCCGATCAGCTCAGCGATCCAGTAAACGCCGTCATTTTTATCATCATCTTCAAAATATTTATCGGCGGATAAATCCAAAGAAATGTTATCCGAAAGCCTTAAGAAATAGTCCGCTTTCACGCCGTAATCGGCGTCATCATTATCGCCGTTCCCGAAGTGAGCGCTGACGGAAAATGCTCGGTTAAAATAGTAGTCAGCCTCCAGTTTTACGTTATCAGTGCTGGTACTTTTTCCGTTATATTCCGAGTCCTTATAGATGTAAGCCGCCTTGAGTAATATCCCCGTATCGCCCGGCAGAGAAATAAAGCTTTTTATACCAAGGCGGTACGCGTCTTCTTCCGCCGCCTGCTTTGAATCGTTAACATCCTTACGCTCAGCCGAAACATAAACCTTAGTGAACTCATTGATATAGTTACCGACTTCAAAATGATAAACGTCAACATCATCCCCTAAAATCTCCCGGCGCTGATACTCGCCGGCGATAAACCAGTGACGCGGAAGAAATAACTTACCCTGGATACCGTAATCGTCATTATTATCCTGATGACCGTACATTAAACTCACATGAGAAGTCTGAGCCAGAAACGCGTTGAGACGATAAGGGCCGTCAGTCTGATCTATCGCCTTTGCGTAATAGGTATAATTACCTTTCCAATGCGTGTCGCTTTTTGAGTCAGACGTGTTATCAGCGGCGGAAATACTCACTTCGTGTTGATAATCGTCATCATAAGCGGCAAGCGTGCTTGCGCTGACTAATGACAGGCCCGCAATCACAGGGGTAAATAATGATTTCATCACAACCTCTCTTCCATGGCGGTAAAGTTTCAGTTCCACTGAAAGTGTAGTCCTGGTTTTCAAACTAGCTAAACGCGGAACAATATTAAGTTAACAAAGTGTAAAAATACGGGTAGGGTAACAGGCTTATGCAATTAGCAAACATCAGGGAAGACTCATCATGTTCACTTCACTCAAACGAGTTTCAGCTTTACCGCTTTTATTAGCGTTACCGACGGGGCTGCCGGCCCATGCTCAACCAGACAATATCAAACAGCTTACCCGGGATATTGAGGGCAGAGTCATTGAGTTAAGACGTCATATTCATCAATACCCGGAGCTCTCTAACCGGGAGGTCGAAACCAGTAAATTGGTCGCTGAAGAATTACGCGGCTTAGGCTTAGAGGTGAAAACCGGCATCGCGTACACCGGCGTGGTCGGCATTCTCAAAGGCGGTAAACCCGGGCCGCTGATCGCATTGCGAGCCGATATGGACGCGCTGCCTGTTACCGAGCGGATTGATCTGCCTTTTGCCTCAAAAGCGACCGCCGAGTACCGGGGACAAAAAGTCGGGGTGATGCACGCCTGCGGTCATGACGCTCATGTCGCCATGTTGCTGGGCGCGGCTCACAATCTGGTGAAACTGAAACAACGGCTGGCCGGTGATGTGATGTTTATCTTTCAGCCGGCGGAAGAAGGCGCGCCGGAGGGTGAGGAAGGAGGCGCAGAGCTGATGCTGAAACAAGGGCTGTTCGCGGACAGAAAACCGGAAAAAGTATTCGGCTTACATGTCACCTCCAGAGAGCATACCGGCACAATCGCCCTGCGCGGCGGTCCGGCGATGGCCAGTGAAGACTCATTTACCATCAAAGTTAAAGGCAGACAAACCCACGGCTCCCGCCCGTGGCAAGGGATTGATCCTATTGTCGCCGCGGCGCAGGTGATCAATAGCGTACAAACCATTATCAGCCGCCGGGCGGACGTGACTAAGGCGCCGGCGGTTGTCAGTTTTGGCGCTGTCAACGGCGGGATCCGAACTAATATTATTCCCGATGAAGTCGAGCTTATCGGCACGATTCGCACCTTTGATCAGCAGATGCGTAAAGACATTAAACGGCGCCTGGGTGAAGTCGCGAAAAACGCCGCCGCGACGCTCGGAGCAACGGCGACAACGCATATAGACGAGGGTTATCCGGTCACGGTGAATAATCCTGAGCTGGCGGCCGAAATGCGCCCGGTTTTAGCGTCCGTCGTCGGCGAAGATAAGTTAATTGAGCCGGATCTGATTACGGGCGCGGAGGACTTTGCTTATTACGCGCTGGAGACACCGGGGTTATTTTTCTTCTTAGGGGTGACGCCGCCGGAAAAGGATCTTAAAGCCGCGGCCAGCAATCACTCGCCGCATTTCTACGCCGATGAGGCCGCGTTCAAAATCGGCGTCGAAGCCATGACCAGGCTGGCGGTGAATGCGCTGGACGGCAACAAATAATAAATAAACACTTTTAAACCCTGCCGGAGAGGATTAAATTACTCTCCGGCAAAACTCATATAAGTAGGGAGCGGTAATGAAGCGCACACTGACAGCGTTAAGTCTTTCTCTGGGGTTACTGTTTTCCGCCGGCGCGGCGCGGGCGGAAACCACAGCGGCGGATGTTAAAAGCTTTACTCTGGATAACGGCATGAAAGTGATGGTCTTAGAAGATCATTCTATTCCGAATGCCAACATGTATTTATTCTGGAAAGTCGGTTCCCGTAATGAGGTTCCCGGGATTACCGGGATCTCACATTTTTTTGAGCACATGATGTTTAACGGCTCGAAAAAGTACGGTCCGAAAATGTTTGACCGTACCATGGAAGCCGCCGGCGGCGCTAATAACGCTTATACCACCGAAGATCTGACGGTTTATACAGACTGGTTCCCGGCAAACGCGCTGGAAACGATTTTCGATCTTGAGGCCGACCGTATCGCTCATTTAGATATCAACCCTAAAATGGTCGAAAGTGAGCGCGGGGTAGTGGCATCTGAGCGCGCGACCGGCCTTGAAAACTCGAACTGGCGCACGCTCTCCGGCCCGGTAAAAGGTGCGGCGTTTTCAGCGCATCCGTATTCCTGGCCCGTTATCGGTCATGAGTCAGACATCAAAGCGTGGACACTCGACGATTTAGTTAAATACCACAAAACTTATTACGCGCCGAACAACGCCGTGGTGGTGATCGCGGGTGATGTGCGGCTTGATAACGTAAAAAGACTGGCCAGGAAATACTTTGAGCCGATCCCGGCGCAAACGCCGCCGGAAAAAGTCCGCACCGCGGAGCCGGAGCAAAAAGGTGAGCGCCGTGTCTTTGTTAAAAAAGCGTCAGTCAGCACGCCGAATGTTATGCTGGCTTATCACATTCCTAACGCCAAATCGCCGGATTACTACGCGCTGGATATTCTGTCTTCGATTCTAAGTGACGGTAAAAGCTCCCGCCTTTACAAAGGGCTGGTTGACAAGCAGCTGGCGATTGCGGCGCAAACCCATATGCCGGCATCATTTGACCCGAACCTGTTTTACGTTTACGGCGTCGCCGGGCCGGAGGTTTCCGCGCCTCAGTTAGAGAAAGCGTTAATTAACCAAATCAACTTAATCGCAGAAAAAGGCGTGACTCAAAAAGAGTTAGAGAAGGTAAAAAACATCAAGCTGATGGACTTTTACCGCACCATGGAAACCATCAACGGTAAAGCCGATACCATAGGCACTTATGAGCTGTATTTCGGTGACTATAAAAAGCTATTCGACGCTCCTGAGTTATACGGCCGGGTCACGCCGGCGGACGTTCAGCGAGCGGCAAAAACCTACCTGAAAAAATCCAATCGCACAGTGGGCGTTTTAGCGGCTCATGAGGAGAAAGATCAATGAGGCCAATTGAAATGACAAAGTCAGTTAAATCAAAATGGACCCTGGGTCTGGCACTCGGCTGCGCCGTAAGTTTAACGGCCTGTAATTCAGCGCCCGCGCCGCAAGCCGCAAAAGCGGCAGCAACAGCAACCGGCGGCTTTACAATGCCGGGCTATGAAAAATATCAATTAGCCAACGGGCTGACGGTTTATCTGATGCCGCGCGAAGAAGTGCCGTTAATTACCATTGACGCCGCGGTGAAAGCGGGCAGCGTTGATGACGTGTCAGGTGGTGAGGCGATGTTAACCGCTAAAAGCCTGATGCTGGGCGCGGGTAAATGGTCAAAGTCAGAGATTGAGCAAACGGTCGATTTTATGGGCGCCGGTTTACATACCGGCGCCGGTAAAGAAGGCAGCATTGTCAGCGCTGATTTTCTGGCCAAAGATTTAGACAAAATGCTGCCGATCATCAAAGCGGTCATGCTTAAGCCAAAATTCGACGCAAAAGAATTTACTAAATTAAAGCGCCGTGAAATCGCCGGGCTCGGGCAAGCGAAAGAAAGCCCGCGCAATGTGATCGGCCGATATTTTGACCGTTTGATTTTCGGCGATACGCCTTACGGAAATCCGGCGTCCGGTAACAGTGATGGCTTAAAACAGCTCAGCATCGGCAAACTCAAAGCCTTCTACAAAGCCTATTATCAGCCGCAAAACACCGCCGTTATCGTTGTCGGTGATTTTGATGTTCAGCAAATGAAAGCCAAACTACGCGGTACATTCGGCGGCTGGAAATCCACCGCGAAGGTTAAGCGGCCGATACTGACGGCTCAGGCAAATCCGCCGGCCGGCAAAGTGCTGCTTGTGAATAAAAGCGATGCTATCGAGACGACGTTCTTAATCGGCGGAAAAGGCATTCGTTTTGATAATGAAGATCGTGTCGGGTTAACCGTGGTCAACACCATTTTGGGCGGGCGTTTTACCTCATGGCTCAATGACGAGCTGCGGGTCAATGCCGGCTTAACGTACGGCGCGCGTTCGGCGTTCGTGCCTTACTCAAAAGACGGTGTTTTCCGTATCAGTACTTTCACTAAAACGGCGACAACGAAACAAGCGATTGACCTGGCGCTGAAAACTTACAGCCGTCTGTGGGAGCAGGGTATTGATCAAGCGACCCTTGATTCCGCTAAAGCTTATGTCAAAGGTCAGTTTCCGCCGCGTTTTGAGACCAGCGGCCAGCTTGCGGGCTTACTCGGCGAAATGTTCCTGTACGGTTTTGATGACAGTTACATCAACGACTTTGAAGCGAAAGCGGACGGGTTAACCCTTGATGATACCAGGCGTTTAGTAAGCCGGTATTTCCCGAAACAGAATCTGCGATATGTGTTAATCGGCAACGCGGAGAAATTAGCGCCGGTTGCCGAGCGTTACGGAGAAGTGATGCGGGCGGATATTAAGGCGGCAGGTTTTAAGGCTGATTAACCCCGCGGACATGATGCCTGAAAAGCGGCCCGAGGTTATCGGTGCCGCTTTTTTATGACGTTCGTCAGGCTTTTTGATTAACAAAATTTAACTCTGTAAAAGTTAAGAGCAGTGATATGGTTAAGTACATGTTTTATTAATATTAAGGAAAATCATGACTTCATTAACCCCTGACGTTAATAGTTCATACCACCGCCCTGATAATGAGTATGCCCGGTCTGAACGCGTTAGCGCTGAAGAAAACGAGATTGATGAGAGTTGGGAACTGATTAATAACGACCCGAAAATCGCGGATCGATTGCGGTTACTCGATGCCCACAATCTGACGGCGAAAGTACTGAATTTAGAGGCTCTTGCGCCGGAGCCCGCTTACCATACCCGAATTTACGGCAGCGTGGGTGATCAACTCAGCGAACTTTATTCACTGTTAGATGATGAGAATATAGAAGAAAGTGTAAAATCACTGGCAATCGGGCAGATAGATAATCGTGAAAAACAGCCTTTAGCGCTTTACCGCGCGTTGCAGACCCTGCGTTTCGCCAGAGCCGGTAAGCTTGCCGAGTTTCAAAAAGCAAAACTGAAATTGATCTGCGAGCTCGCGTCATCCTATCTGGCCGGCGAAGGCTGCTCTGAGGCTAACCTTGATGGTTACACCGAGCTGCTGACTCAGTTCGTCAGTAAAGACTGGGGCCTGGAGGCGGCTGCGACGCAAGGTCCCGGCTTACCTAAATTCGATAGGGACGGAGAGCTGACGTTCAGCGGCGCCTGCCGGTTTGCCCGGATGGCGGAAGCCTTTTTATCTCCGTGCGTTATTCTCGCTGAATTTGACGGCGTTGATCCCTCCCGCAAAGAGATGCTGGCTGATGCCGGCGCGTATGCCGAGGACGCGCCACTGCCATTAAGGCAAGGGGGATTTTGGTCATCAGTTCAGTATGTCATTAATAAGTTAATTTCCCCTTTTTCTGGTCAGAGATATGAGGCGGATTTAATTCCTCAATATAAGCCTGACAGCGTCCATCCTCATGTTTATCTGCCGGTTTGCCGTAAAATGATAGACCAGTGTGAAAGCACGGATAAACTGTTAGATTCGGCACTGCGTATGTTACCTAAACTGACCGAAAAGCATGAGCCTGTCCGTCAGTTGCTGTATGTTTTATTTCAGAACAGATTCAGGGTGTTAACGCAAAATACTCAAAAACAAGATCAAGATTTGACACAAGTGATCATTCAATATTTACGGACTCGCAAACCGGACAATAACGCCGCGTCAGTATTATGCTGCGTGCTCGCTAAGCCCTCACTGTGCGAACGGGTGATCAGAGAAAGCAAAAATCCCAATAATGCGGCAAAGCCATTCGTTGCCCCGAATGCCCTGATTCCCCCTCAGTTTACTTTTTCCGTTTGGCAGGATATTTCCGAGCGGGACGCGAAGAAAATTTTAAAAAAGGCGGCGGAACGGGGAAACCTGAATCTGATAAAGCGGGACATTAAATTAATCAATGATAAGGACGTTCTCTATGACATACTGTTTACGGCGGCCAAATTTGACCAGACTGAAATCATAGAGTTTCTGATAGCGAATAAAAGCCTGGATCATTCACATCGCAGTCTGATCAGGCCTCAGGGATGGTTTATCGCGCGTTATTTTAATCTTTTCGGTTACGCCTGTGAGTGTAACAGTCTTAAGACGGTTGAATATCTGATGAGTAAATTTGATATTGATGTCGCCGAACAAACCATCAACGCAGGAATCGGCAGTCAGCCGCGGCGATCTGCCGAAGATTACATCTACGAGCGGGAGTGGGTTCTCAGCAGGGCAATAGTTAAAGGTAAAGGCGCCGAAAAAGAGGCCGGAGCGGAAGCGTTACAACGACAGCTTCTGACTAATTTTGACCGGCATGAAAGGCTGCTTATCATGGTTTATCCTCAAGACATGAATATTCTAACATGGGCGTGTGCAAATAAACAGCTCGGTCTGGTGAAATTGCTGTTTCCCGAAGGCACGGTCATCAATGCCAATATGCGTGATTTTTTACTCTGGAAGGCCAAAAGTCATGCTATCAGATCTTATTTAAAAGGCCTGAAAAGTCACGACAATAAGACACAATTCACGCCCGATACCAGCCCGGCCGCCGCCGATGAACAGCGGCCGTTAAACTATAAAAAGCGTCACTTCACTCAGGCTATCAAAGATTGCGATTCGGCCACGCTTAAGCGTTGGCGCAAAGCCGGAGTGTCGGCGCAAGATTATTTTGACTTCAGTCAGTTAAAAACATGGCTGATCAGTTTAGCGAAATCGAATGATCTTGATACGATCTCTGAGTTAATCGCCGGCATGTCAGCGCCGGCTGTGAAGAGTGTTTTTCAATGCCGTGAATTTAATTCGATCCTTATGAAAACGCGGCAGGGACTAGAACTGTATGAAAAAGTGATCAATTCAGGAAACTTGGCTATGTGGAAAACGTTATAGGAAGAAGTGTCGCAGGCGTTATTTAAGGGCGCTCTTACGCAAGGCCGCTCAGATGCGGTGAGAGATATTGTAACGTCGCGGAGCGCTTAAGACGGGCGTCACAAAAGTGAAAAACTTATGATCAGCTGCTTATATCGCTCCCGGATAATCCAACTGACGCCACGCCTCATAGGCGATAACGGCGACCGAGTTTGATAAATTCAGGCTGCGGCTTGTAGGGATCATCGGAATACGCAGACGTCGTTCCGTCGGCGTGGCTTCAATAATCTCCGCCGGCAGGCCGCGTGTTTCCGGGCCGAACAACAGGACATCGCCTTCCCGGAAGGTTAATTCAGAATGCGGGCGACTGCCTTTAGTGGTGCAAGCCATAACGCGCTTACCTTTAACGGCGTTTAAAAACGCGTCAAAATCGGCGTGACGAGTCACGTCGGTAAGATCTTTATAGTCTAACCCCGCCCTGCGCAGCTTTTTCTCCTGCAGATCAAAACCTAAAGGTTCAATCAGATGCAAACGGCATCCGGTGTTGGCGCACAGGCGAATTATGTTACCGGTGTTCGGCGCGATTTCAGGTTCGTATAACGCGATATCAAACATGGGGTGACCGGGTATAAAAGTAAGTTGCGGCTATTTTACCGCAATCAGGCGTGATTATTAAAGAAAGTAAAGACGGCGTCCAGGGCTTTATCTCTTACGGCGTCCGTTTCGACGAGAATTTCATGCTCGGCGGACTCAAACGTCATTCTCTCGCAGCGGCTGGTTAAGGGAAGATTATTGAAAATCTCATCATAAGCCTTATTATCGATAATGCTGTCCCGGTTCGCCTGCAGGGTAAGCGTCGGCGTGCTTAATTCAGGCAGTATCATTTTAGCTTTGCCGGCGGCGGCTATTGCTTCCGTTAGCCAGCGATTACTGGGCGAGCCGAGCTGTACCTCCGGATGGGCTCTGTAGACGCGGTGAAATTCAAGATAACGGTTAACGCTGCCGGTGAGCTGATTATTCAAAAACGGCTTGAATCTGAAGCCGGTTCCGCCCGGTACGCAGAACGGCCAGCCGTTGAAATCTAATAATTTCGCCAGCAGACTGACTATTTTTTCCGGCGCGGGCAGTTTGATGCCGAACATGGGCGCTGATAACGCCGCCGCGTTAAACACGTTCGGATGCTGCTGTAAATACAGCGCGCCGATCGTGCCGCCCATAGAGTGGCACAATAAAAACAGCGAGTTGTGATGACGGGGCTTGACGACATGATCAACAAATAAACTGAAATCGACAACATAATCATTAAATTTGCCGACATGCCCCAGATGTCGTTTCGATGTCAGGCGAGTGGACTTACCCTGGCCGCGGTGATCGACGCAATAAACAGAATAGCCCTGCTGATAAATGTCGAAGATCATCTCACGGTATTTTTCATAACACTCAATACGACCGCTGCTGATGACAACGGCACGCTCAGAACCCGGGTGCGCGGCCCGGCAATAAGCGAGAGTGACATCGCGGCACACCCGCAAAGAACGGTGTTCAACCTGTTGCCGCCAGAACGCTCGCTGCTCCGGCGTGTTGACCGCCGACTCTGATGAATACTTCATGTGATTACTTATTTTCATCTTTTAAAAATAGCAGGAAGCCGCCCGGTTTCCCCGCCGCATTTATCGCTTATCTCGATTGTTGTTCAATAATTGTTGTTCAATAAACGTATTAATTTGCCGCTCTAAAATTGACATAGGCACGGAACCATTGGCTAATACTGCATCATGGAAGGCCCGGATATCAAATTTTTCATCCAGGGCCCGCCGCGCTTTTCGGCGAAGCCGCTTGATAGTAAGCTCGCCGATTTTGTAGGATAACGCCTGCCCCGGCCATGAAATATACCGATCCACCTCAGTGGTGATATTATGCAGCGAAAGCGCCGAATTCTCCGCCATGTAGTCAATGGCACGCCGGCGGATCCAGCCTTTCGCGTGTATGCCGGTATCGACAACCAGCCTTGCCGCGCGCCACATCTCATAACTCAGACGCCCGAAATTGGAATAGGGATCTTTATAGAGTCCGGCTTCTAAGCCAAGGTATTCTGCATAAAGTCCCCAGCCTTCGCCGAACGCGGAAATATAAGAATAACGGCGGAAATTCGGCAGGTTATCCAGCTCCTTATTTAATGAGATTTGCAGATGATGCCCGGGCACCGCTTCGTGAAGCGTGAGTGCCGTGAGCTCATATAACGGTCTTTTATCAAGCGCGTGGGTGTTGACCCAGTAATAGCCCGCCTTATCATCACGGTTCGAACCGGAATAACGACCCGTGGTATATTTGGCGGCGATTTGCGCCGGCACCGGCTCAATGCCGTAAGGCATACGCGGCAGCTTACCGAAATACTCAGGTAATACGGCGTCAGCTTGTTTGGCAATGTAGCTGGCTTCTTTTAGCAATTCCTCCGCTGTCTTAGGATAAAACCGCGGGTCGGTGCGTAAGAAGTGAAGAAAATCGGCAAAACCGCCTTTAAATCTGGTCTGCTTTATCACATCCCGCATTTCGGTTTTGATGCGAGCCACTTCCCGCAGACCTAACTTGTGAACCTGGTCAGCGGTCATGGGCAAAGTGGTATAAAACTGAACCCGGTTTTCATAAAAAGCATCGCCGTCCGGCAGACTTGCGGCAGCGATACCGGTACGCGCGTTAGGAATGTATTCGCCGGTCATAAAGTCATAAAATTCTTGATAGCTGGGTAACACGTTCTGTTTTACCGAACGCCGACCTTGTTTTTTCAGCTCAGTTTTTAATTCAGCGGAGAAATGCGCCGGCATGTTTTTGAAGGGCGCGAAATACCCGCTTTGCTCGACCGGCACGATAAAGGCGCTGATGCTCCGCTCAAATCCCTTTAAGGTTACTTTCGGTGGTGTTATGCCTGCTTTTATACCTCGGCGCAGCCAGTAAGTCTGCTGCTTAAAGTAGGTCGGCAGTTGTTCTAGCTGACTTAAGTAGTCGCGGTAATCCCGCTCGCTGTTAAAACGGCCGTCAGCGATTGACGCGATATGAGCGTGAAAGCCGCTCTGCGCGGTAACGGGCTGGTAGTGATCGTGAAAACGATACAGATCGACACTGTTTTGTAATTGGTACTCTAAGATCCGTTTGTTAATTTTGTCATCCGCGCTGAGCTCTGATTCATCCAGCGTTTGTAATTTTTCAAGTAAACCGAGCCGCTGATGATAAACATCCTCAAGATGCTGCGGCGATAAATCATCCAGTTTGCCTCGCTGGCTTTTGTCGCCCGTATCAGCGGCAAGAGAAGCGGAGGCAAACCGTTTTATCCGCCAGTCTTGTTCGATGTAGGTCTCAAGCTCAGAGGAACGCTTGACCGCTGATGCGGTATTTATCTCTTTCGCTGTCGGGTGGATCGGAGCCTGTATATTGATACCGCAGCCGCAGACGGATGCGGCGGTTATCATAGGCGCAATGAGTTTTTTCATAAATTCCCTGTTGTTATTTGTTATTTTTTCTGAAGTGATTATGCCAGTTAAGTCTACTCATCTCACATAAAAATCAGAAAAACCAGCCATAGTAAAAAAAGCCTGCTAGAATCTGCCGTTGCGCCTCGCATTGTCGTAATAAGTACCCGTACAAATGAAACCATATTTTCTGACATCCTTTTTTAGCGCTCTACCGCATTCCTCCCGCTTGAAAGATTGCCGGTATTACTGAATAAAAGCGCCTTCTTTCACAGCGCTTGAACTGAACGCCAAAATTATCCGATTACATCCGCGCGGGAACTTAACAACACCAAAATCCGGTCTTGCGGGAGCTTTTTAGGGGGTAAAATAAATGATCGATAACACCATACCATTAGTGGATTTGCACCGTCACCTGGACGGTAATGTCCGGGTGGAAACCATTTGGAAACTGGGTCACCATCACGGCATCGCTTTGCCGGCGAATTCAATTGAAACCTTAGCGCCGCTGGTGCAGATCCAAGGAAAAGAGAGTGATCTTGTCGGTTTTTTAGCAAAGCTTGACTGGATGGTCAAAGTGCTGGCTGATCTTGACGCGGTAAAACTCGTGGCTTATGAGAATGTCGCCGATGCGGCGATATCAGGCCTGGATTACGCTGAATTGCGATTCAGTCCTTATTACATGGCGATGACACATAAGCTGTCGATCGAAGGTGTTGTTGAAGCCGTTGCTGACGGTATTCAGTCCGGCCTGAATGAGTATGATATAGACGTCAACTTAATCGGCATCATGTCGCGCTCGTTTGGTGCTGAAGCCTGTCAGCAAGAATTAAATGCTTTGCTCGCGCATAAAGATAAATTAGTCGGCGTGGATTTAGCGGGGGATGAGCTTGGTTTCCCCGGCGTTCTGTTTAAAGACCATTTTGAGCAGGTACGAGACGCGGATTTAGCCGTTACCGTGCACGCCGGCGAGGCTGACGGCGCTAACAGTATTTGGCAGGCCATTACGGAATTAGGCGCGGTTCGAATTGGTCACGGGGTAAAAGCCGTTCACGATCCGAAGCTGATGGATTATTTAGCTGAGCACCGTATTGGCATTGAGTCTTGCCCGACCAGTAACTTGCATACGTCAACGGTTGAGTCCTACCCGGAACATCCGGTTAAAGATTTCCTCAACCATGGTGTGCTGATTAATTTAAATACCGATGATCCCGGGGTGAGTAATATCACTATCGCTCACGAATACCAAGTCGCGGATACTGAAATAGGCTTAAGTAAGGATCAGCTAAAGCAGCTGCAAATCAATGGCGTCGAAATGGCGTTTTTGTCTGACAGTGAGCGTAAAGCTCTTTACCGGAAAAAGGCGTAACCAGAACTCCTCAAAGAAAAAAGCACGGGTTAGAAGTACCCGGCTATAAGTTTTTCGATATTTTTGGCGTTCAGGTTAAGTGCTTAAGACGGGCGTCAGAAAAGTGAAAAAACTTATAGTTGAGTACTTACGTGCTTTTATCTGCAAAAAACTCAACGTCACCTACACTTATAGATCTCTGTGCAATTATATCAGTCAATAACGCATTAATGATGAAGTCGATATATGGAGATCCCCATGACAATTTACGGAAAAATAAAAACCGGCGCCGCGGTTTTATTTGTCGCGTTTGCGGCATATGGAGCGGCACGGACATCCGCTCAACACCCCGCTGTATCACACGATATTTCAAAACTCAATGCCATGCGGGTGGCTATTGATAATGTGAATAAGTCTTTACCGTCCGGTCATTCTGCAATCCGGGGTGACAGTATCAGGTTTATCAACGGTCATCAGGTTGAGCTGCTTAACGGCAAGTTAAGAGCCAGTCACAAGTCTATCCGGCAAGGATTAGACGGAGCCTATCTTGCGAGAGAGACCAATGTCTCAGCGTTAAGCGGCTGGAGAGTGATTGAAACGCAGTCGGATCCCGCTCAAAGCCGCAGCGTAAAAATCTTTGCTCATACGGCACCTGATAATTGTTTTCTGGTTTATACCGAAGCGGGCACCGCGGCGGCGCCAAAGCCGGTAAAGTCAGATATTATCGATCACGGCTGTAATTAGAAACAGCTGGCGGTGTTTAGCCATCCGCTTTTTTTAAGCCGGATTAAAATCATTCAGTGACGGACGTGCTATTTACCACTTGAGGCGGCGGGCACGTTAGTTTCATCAACAGCGGAGCGGTATATTTCAGTTGATCAGGGCCGCTGAATGGTTCAGAGAGATCTGGAATATACTATGCGATTTTGCGATGAGTGAATTTCAATGAAGATGATAGACTATCGACTAAGTGTAAAGCATCAGTATTGAGAAGCACTATGCAAAATCAAAAAGGAGCGGCGCAATCTAAGGCGCTGATTTTTGTTGTCTTGTCAGTGGTCATTATCGCGGGGATATTATTGATAGGCCAAGATGAATCAACAACCAATCAAGTAAAACAAAACCACGCGTTGGCACTAAATTCATTAAAACTGGCCTTGGCTCATGCCAATAAAATCATTAATGACAAAGCGTTAAAAGAAGGGGTTTCACGTGGTGCGGCCAATATTATAATTGATGACATTACCGTCGGTACATTTAACGGCTACATAAGTTCAAAGCGAGAAGACATCAAAAACGCGATAGGAAATATTTACAACGGTAAGCAAGGCATCACTCCGGCAACGGTAAACTGGCAATTTCAAGAACTCGGCGTGTCAAAACAAGGTATTGCTCAGGTTAAAATCTTTGAGCCCGGCATTAAAAAAGAAAACTGTTATTTGATATACAGGCAAGCCGGAACTGAGCAGCAGTCAACAGCGCCGGTCAGTATGATTACGGATTCGGGCTGTTAAACTTAAAGAGAATTTTCTGCCTTTGAGACAATGATTCATAAATCAGCTGAATTAAGTTGATCCGCGTGAGAATGGTGGCGTTTTTGAATTTGTAACACAACAATTTGATTAATTTTTGATAATCAAGGCGGCGGAATAATTCTGTATGACGGCGGTTTATTAATATTCTGTAATATGAGTAAAAACAGTCAGAAGAAGTTATTTACCCTGATAGTGATAAAATCCTTTCTGCGACGGATCTCAATAGTTATATCACCTGCCTGAATAATGATTTTTCAGATGACTCACCTGCCTGAATAATGATTTTTCAGATGACTCACCTGCCTGAATAATGATTTTTCAGATGACTCACCTGCCTTTAACACCGCCATTGAAGCGGCCGGAGCGGGAGGCCGGCCGGGGGTGCCGTTGCGGCGGATGAAGTCCGCGTGCCGGCTAACCGCTCGCAAACCCCGGGTCAAAAATTCAGAAGATCATCGGCAGTCTGAAGTGAGCGTCGGCTAAAGCGGTTGAACCTGAGGGATTATCGCAAATTCAATGTGTGCCGGCCGGCAAAATTTCCGTAGCGGCTGAGGAGCCGTCACGGGCGATGACGCAGGCGTAAGGGAATATGCGCAATCTTGAGCCTGATACCGAAGCGCCGCCGGATAATGTTCACGGCTCCGTTGAATTAAGCTAGTTCTCCGTCCGGTTGCATTTGTTAGCTTCAGCTCAAGGCAGAGCGTCCAGTTCAAGGCGCGGTGGCGAAGATATACTGGAGTATTTCAAGTCACTGCAACGAAGAAATGGGCGTTCTGCCTTGAGCCCGGAGGGTGATTCGTAAAGCGGCCATCTGGCTGCGTTAGATTTGATTGACGTAGAATAGCTACGCCCGCACAAATCTGCCTTGCATATGGCCGCTTTACGAACCACTGAAAACATCAAATGCAACCGGACGGAGTACCAGGGTGTAACGGATCAAAATGAAAAGCGGCAAGATTCAGTAGCGCGGTCTGATAACCAGATTTTATCAGTGACCTCTAAAAGTCATTTTCGTCGGGAGACGATTGGTAAATCGCTTCGCCACGGTTGCGCAAGGACAAGCCGGATTTCTCAGAACAAATTCGTACAATCAGCTGCCCGCATTTTGACGCGCCCGCCGCGACGTGAAGTTTATCGCGGAATAATAATTGCGCAACCGGGTTGAACTTAGCAAAAAGCTGAGTATAATGTACGGCTCACTGCGACAGTACAGTGGCGAATTAAAGTTCTAATCAATGAGATTAGTGATAAACAAACAGCGATTCCGATTGGGAATCGAACGGTTAAATCATCTCACTCTGCCTTTTCAGATGAAAGTGGCCAGAGGGTGATTTTTCATGTGTTCATTTTAGGAGCTCTGGTCAATGCAGAACCAAAGAATCCGTATCCGCTTAAAAGGATTTGATCATCGTTTGATTGATCAGTCTACCGCGGAAATCGTTGAAACTGCGAAGCGTACAGGCGCTCAGGTTCGTGGTCCAATTCCACTGCCGACGCGCAAAGAGCGTTATACCATTTTGATCTCTCCACACGTTAATAAGGATGCTCGTGACCAGTATGAATTACGTACACATAAGCGTCTAGTTGACATCGTTGAGCCAACTGAAAAGACTGTAGATGCGCTTATGCGTCTTGATCTTGCTGCTGGTGTCGACGTTCAGATTAGCTTGGGTTAATTGAGATCCTAAGAAGAGGTTTGAGAGATGGCAATCGGTCTAATTGGTCGTAAACTGGGTATGACGCGCATCTTCACCGAAGATGGTGCTTCAATCCCCGTATCCGTAATTGAAGTGCTTGCTAACCGAGTAACTCAAGTAAAGAATCTTGAAAAAGAGGGTTACCGCTCACTTCAACTTACAACCGGTACCAAAAAAGCCAACCGCATCAATAAAGCGGAAGCAGGTCACTTTGCTAAAGCCGGCGTAGAAGCCGGTCGCGTCATTCGTGAAATGCGCCTTGCTGATGGTGAAGGTGAAGGCATTGAAGTTGGTGCTGAACTCACAGTTGATATCTTCGCTGACGTAGCGAAAGTAGACGTTACCGGTCAATCTAAAGGTAAGGGTTTCCAGGGCGGCGTTAAGCGCTGGAACTTCCGTACTCAAGACATGACTCACGGTAACTCTCTGGCGCACCGCGCGAATGGTTCTATCGGTCAGAACCAAACGCCAGGACGCGTATTCAAAGGTAAAAAGATGTCCGGTCACATGGGTGATGAGCGTGTTACTACACAAAATCTGGAAGTGGTTCGTGTAGACGCGCAGCGCAACCTGTTATTGGTAAAAGGCGCTGTGCCCGGCGCTACCAATGGTGATTTGATCATCAAGCCAGCAGTCAAAGCTTAAGGTCTGAGGAGATAGTAATGGAATTAGCATTGAAAGACGCGCAAGGCGCTCTTGAAGTTTCCGAAGCTACCTTTGGCCGTGAGTTTAACGAAGCACTGGTTCATCAGGTAGTTGTATCTTACGCCGCGAACGCGCGTCAAGGTACTCGCGCGCAAAAAACACGCGCAGAAGTGAAAGGCTCTGGAAAGAAGCCATGGCGTCAAAAGGGTACAGGCCGCGCTCGCGCCGGTTCTGTTAAAAGCCCTATCTGGCGTAGCGGTGGCGTGTCGTTCGCGGCTAAGCCGCAAGATCACAGCCAAAAAGTAAACAAGAAGATGTACCGCGGTGCGATTAAGAGCATCCTTTCTGAGCTGGTACGTCAAGACCGTTTGATGGTTGTTGAGAAATTTGGTGTTGAAGCTCCTAAAACTAAAGAGCTTAAGAACAAGCTGAGCGCTATGAATCTTGACGACGTATTAATTGTTACTCCGGAAGTTGATGAGAACCTGTTCTTAGCGGCCCGTAACTTATACAAAGTTGACGTTCGTGACGTCGCGGGTATCGACCCGGTTAGCTTAATCGCGTTCAACACTGTGTTAGTAACTGCTGATGCAGTGAAGCAAATCGAGGAGATGCTAGCATGATCCGCGAAGAACGTTTGCTAAAAGTTATTCTGGCACCTGTTGTTTCTGAGAAATCAACTCGTACAGCTGAGCTAAATAACACCATAGTTTTCCGTGTTGCTTTAGACGCGACTAAAGCTGAAATTAAAGCCGCGGTTGAGAAAGTACTCGAAAAAGAAGTTGTCGCTGTTCGCACTTTGGTAAACAAGGGTAAAACTAAGCGTCACGGTGCCCGTTTCGGTCGCCGTAGCGACTGGAAAAAAGCCTATGTTACTCTTGCTGAAGGTGTTGAGCTTGACTTCGCTGGCGACGCTGAATAAGCAAAGGAGATTAAACAATGGCAGTTATTAAGTGTAAGCCAACCTCTGCTGGTCGTCGCCACGTAGTAAAAGTGGTGAACAAAGATCTGCACAAGGGTAAACCTTTTGCTGGCCTGTTGGCGAAAAAATCAAAGTCCGGCGGTCGTAACAACACCGGACGTATCACTGTCCGTCATGTGGGCGGCGGTCATAAGCAGCATTACCGTATTATCGACTTTAAGCGTAATAAAGACGGTATTCCGGCAAAAATCGAACGTCTTGAGTACGATCCAAACCGTACCGCGCATATCGCTTTAGTGGTATACGCGGACGGTGAGCGTCGTTACATCCTTGCGGCCAAAGGCATGCGGGCTGGCGACAAAATCATGTCAGGCGTTGATGCTGAAATCAAAGCGGGTAACGCGTTGCCGTTACGCAACATTCCGGTAGGTTCTGTTGTTCACGCTGTTGAAATGAAGCCTGGTAAAGGCGCTCAAATCGCGCGTTCAGCTGGTGCATATGTACAAGTTGTCGCTCGTGATGGCGCATACGCGACTCTACGTCTTCGCAGCGGCGAAATGCGTAAAGTTCCTGTAGATTGCCGAGCGACTCTTGGTGAGGTTGGTAACTCAGAGCACATGCTGCGCCAATTAGGTAAAGCGGGTGCGAAACGCTGGAGAGGCATACGTCCTACCGTTCGTGGTGTTGCCATGAACCCGGTAGATCACCCACATGGTGGCGGCGAGGGTCGTACTTCCGGTGGTCGTCACCCTGTGTCTCCTTGGGGTTTGCCTACTAAGGGTTATAAGACTCGCAGCAATAAACGCACTGACAAGTACATCGTACGTCGTCGTAATAAATAGTAAGAGGATTCGCCATGCCACGTTCTCTCAAGAAAGGTCCATTCATTGACCTGCACTTGCTGAAGAAGGTAGAGAAAGCGTTGGAATCGGGTGACAAAAAGCCTATTAAGACTTGGTCACGCCGTTCAATGATCATTCCTAACATGATTGGATTGACCATCGCTGTCCATAATGGTCGTCAGCACGTACCTGTGTTCGTAACTGACGAAATGATCGGTCACAAGCTTGGTGAATTTTCACCAACTCGCACTTATCGCGGCCACGCCGCTGATAAGAAAGCGAAGAAGCGTTAATACGGGGGATAAAAGATGGAAGTCTTAGCTAAACATCGCTATGCCCGTACGTCGCCTCAGAAAGCACGCTTAGTCGCTGATCAAGTTCGTGGATTACCTGTTGCTAAAGCGCTGGAAATCCTGACCTTCAGCCCTAAGAAAGCGGCCGTACTGGTTAAGAAAGTACTTAATTCAGCTATCGCCAATGCTGAGCACAACGAAGGCGCGGATATCGACGAGCTGATCGTCGGTAAGATCTTCGTTGACGAGGCTCCAACCATGAAACGTATCAGACCACGTGCTAAAGGCCGTGCTGACCGTATCATCAAGCGTACCAGCCACATCACTGTGGTTGTATCGGATCGCTAGGAGAGACTAATGGGACAGAAAGTACATCCAAATGGTATCCGTCTGGGTATCACCAAACCTTGGATCTCTACCTGGTACGCTGATAAGGGTGAGTATGCTGCTAACCTGGATAGCGACTGGGAGGTTCGTAAGTTTCTATTTAAGAAACTGAAAGCGGCTTCAGTATCCAAGATTGTTATTGAGCGTCCGGCGAAAAGCATCCGCGTTACGATTCACACTGCCCGTCCGGGTGTTGTGATCGGTAAGAAAGGTGAGGACGTTGAAGTATTGCGTAAAGCCGTGTCTAAAATGACCGGCACCACCGCGCAAATCAACATCGCTGAGATCCGTAAGCCTGAACTTGACGCGAAACTGGTCGCTGACTCTATCGCGCAGCAGTTAGAGCGCCGTGTTATGTTCCGCCGTGCCATGAAGCGTGCCGTGCAAAACGCGATGCGCATCGGTGCGCAAGGTATTAAAGTTGAAGTCAGCGGCCGTCTGGGCGGTGCTGAAATCGCGCGCAGCGAGTGGTACCGTGAGGGTCGTGTACCTCTGCACACTCTGCGTGCTGACATCGACTACGCTACTGCAGAAGCTCACACCCAATACGGGGTAATTGGCATTAAAGTTTGGATCTTCAAAGGTGAAGTTCTGGACGGGATCATGCCAAAGCTGGAAGAGCCGAAGCAGCCTAAGCGCAAGCCTCGTGGTAAATAGGAGAGCCTTCAATGCTGCAACCTAAACGAATGAAGTTTCGCAAGATGCACAAAGGCCGTAACCGCGGTCTTGGTAAGGGCACTGAAGTAAGCTTCGGTGACTTCGGTCTAAAAGCGGTCGGACGTGGTCGTCTGACCGCTCGTCAAATCGAATCCGCGCGTCGTGCGATGACACGTCACATTAAACGTCAGGGACAAATCTGGATTCGGGTTTTCCCTGACAAACCGATTACCTCTAAGCCTCTTGAAGTGCGTATGGGTAAAGGTAAAGGTAACGTTGAATACTGGGTATGTCAGATTCAACCCGGTAAGGTTCTTTATGAGATGAATGGCGTAGATGAAGCGTTAGCCCGTGAGGCGTTTTCACTTGCTGCCGCCAAGCTTCCGATTAAGACAACCTTCGTAACTAAGACGGTGATGTAATGAAAGCTAGCGAACTAAGAGATAAGAGCGTTGAAGAACTGAACGCTGAACTGCTTGGTCTGCTGCGTGAGCAGTTTAACCTGCGTATGCAACACGCTACCGGCCAGTTGAACCAAACTCATCAGCTGAAGCAAGTGCGCCGGAACATCGCACGTGTTAAGACCATTATTACTTCTAAGGCGGGTGCATAATGTCTGATAAAATCCGTACATTACAAGGTCGTGTCACCAGTAACAAGATGGACAAAACCATCACTGTTACGGTTGAGCGCCAAGTCAAACACCCAATCTACGGGAAGTATGTCAAACGTTCGACTAAGATCCATGCGCATGACGAAAAAAATGTCTGTCAGGAAGGCGATATCGTGACTATTCGCGAAACTAAGCCGTTCTCTAAGACTAAGTCCTGGGCTCTGGTTGACGTTGTAACAAAAGCCTGATTTTCAGACTTTTAGTCAAACGGCTCCAATTTGTTGGAGCCGTTTATTTTTTAATTGCTACCTATTCTCAGAATATGGTGGTATACTTGCGCGCCGTTTTTGACCGAATGTGTCGGGAATGAGCGTATGTGTGCCCTAAATTATTAAGGGGTTAGTGTAGTAACGATAGCGGAGCACTTGAAATGATCCAAATGCAATCGCAGCTTGAAGTGGCCGATAACAGCGGCGCGCGTAGAGTTCAGTGTATTAAGGTCTTGGGTGGCTCTCATCGTCGTTATGCCGGGATCGGCGACATCATCAAAGTTTCTGTAAAAGAAGCGATTCCTCGCGCCAAAGCGAAGAAAGGTGATGTGTATAACGCGGTGGTAGTCCGTACTAAGAAAGGCGTTCGTCGTCCAGACGGTTCTGTCATTCGCTTCGATCGGAACGCAGCGGTATTGCTAAACGCGAACCTTGCTCCGATTGGTACTCGTATCTTTGGCCCGGTGACTCGTGAATTGCGTACAGAGCAATTTATGAAGATTGTCTCGCTGGCGCCGGAAGTACTGTAAGGAGCTTCAAAATGGCAGCAAAAATCCGTCGTGACGACGAAGTAATCGTACTGACAGGTAAAGACAAGGGCAAAACCGGTAAAGTTACCCGGGTCTTATCTAACGGTAAATTGTTTGTTGAAGGCGTAAATCTTGTTAAAAAACACCAGAAGCCGAACCCTCAATTGGGTGTTCAAGGTGGCATCGTTGACAAGGAAGCACCGATACAGGCATCAAATGTAGCGATCGTAAACCCTGCCACCGGCAAGGCTGATCGTGTTGGTTTCCGATTCGAAGATGGCAGAAAAGTGCGCTTCTTCAAATCGAACAGTGAACTCGTTTAAGTAATTGGAGTAAACGATGGCGAAACTGCATGATAAATACAAAGAGACTGTTATCGCTGAGCTTTCTAAAAAGTTTGGTTATACCAGTGTCATGCAAGTCCCTCGGGTTGAGAAAATCACCCTGAACATGGGTGTCGGTGAGGCTGTCGCAGACAAAAAAGTTATGGAGCACGCGCTTCGTGACATGACTGCTATCGCCGGTCAGAAACCGGTTGTGACTGTTGCTCGCAAATCAGTCGCTGGTTTTAAAATCCGTGAAGGCTACCCTATTGGCTGTAAAGTGACCCTGCGCGGCGAACGTATGTGGGAATTCCTGGAGCGTCTCGTAGACATCGCAATTCCTCGTATTCGTGACTTCCGCGGTATGAGCGCTAAGTCGTTTGACGGCCGCGGTAACTACGCAATGGGCGTGCGTGAGCAAATCATCTTCCCGGAAATCGATTACGATAAAATCGATAAGATTCGCGGTCTTGATATTGTTATCACGACATCGGCGAAATCTGATGAAGAAGGCCGTGCTCTTTTAGACGCATTCAACTTCCCGTTCAAGAAATAAGGGTAGCGCAATGGCAAAAAGTTCTATGAAAGCACGTGAAAACAAACGTGCGAAGCTCGTAGCAAAATATGCTGAAAAACGTGCAGCGCTTAAGGCGTTAATCGCCAGTCCGGCAACTTCCGAAGAAGATCGCTGGGACGCGGTTCTTAAGCTGCAAACACTACCGCGTGATTCAAGCCGTTCGCGTCAGCGTAACCGCTGTAATCAAACTGGTCGTCCGCATGGTTACTTACGTAAGTTCGGTCTGAGCCGTATCAAATTACGTGAAGCGACCATGCGTGGTGAAGTTCCTGGCCTTCGTAAGGCCAGCTGGTAATTACTGTACGGAGTAAGCTAATATGAGCATGCAAGATCCTATTGCGGATATGTTAACCCGTATTCGTAACGGCCAGGCTGCTAACAAAGTATCTGTAACTATGCCTTCCGCAAAGCTAAAAGTAGCGCTTGCGAAAGTTCTTAAGGACGAAGGTTACATAACAGACTACGCCGTAGCAGGTGAAGCCAAGCCGGAATTGGAAGTAACGTTAAAGTATTTCCAGGGCAAACCAGTCGTTGAGACTATCCAGCGCGTTTCTCGTCCCGGTCTTCGTATTTACAAGGGTAAAGACGAATTACCAAAAGTGATGGGCGGTCTGGGTGTCGCAATTGTATCCACTTCTAAAGGTCTGATGACTGATAGAGCTGCTCGCCGGGCTGGCATGGGCGGTGAAGTTATCTGCTACGTAGCATAATAAGGAGTAAGCAATGTCTCGTGTAGCTAAAGCACCTGTCGCTATTCCCGCCGGCGTAGAAGTGACTGTAAACGGTCAAACCATCAGCGTCAAAGGCGCTAAAGGGGCCTTAACTCGTGAACTGAACAGTGCGGTAACCGCAACGGTTGAAGGCGCTGAAATCAAAGTCGCTCCGGTAGAAGGCGTTGCTGACGCCTGGGCACAAGCGGGTACGGCCCGCGCTTTGATCAACAACATGGTGATCGGTACTACTCAAGGTTTTGAGAAGAAACTGCAACTTATCGGTGTCGGTTACCGTGCTAAAGTTTCCGGCAACGGTGTAGATCTGACTTTAGGTTTCTCTCACCCGTTGGTTCACGAACTTCCTGAAGGCGTTAAAGCTCAATGCCCTAGCCAGACTGAAATTGTTATCAGCGGTGTTGATAAGCAGTTAGTCGGTCAGGTCGCAGCTGAAATTCGCGGCTACCGTCCGCCAGAGCCTTATAAAGGTAAAGGTGTTCGTTACGCTGATGAGAATGTACGCCGTAAAGAGGCTAAGAAGAAGTAAGGTAACGCGATATGGATAAGAAAACATCTCGCTTACGTCGCGCGACCCGCGCGCGTAAGAAGATCCTTGAACTGGGCGTTAACCGTCTGGTCGTTCATCGTACTCCGCGTCACATTTACGCTCAGGTTATTGACTCTGAGGCAAATGTACTGGTTTCTGCGTCAACCGTCGAAAAAGCGGTTAAAGAAGCGGTTAAAAGCACCGGTAACATTGACGCGGCTAAGGCAGTGGGTAAAGCCGTTGCGCAGCGTGCGGTAGAGAAAGGCGTAACGACAGTTGCGTTTGACCGTTCCGGTTTTAAGTATCATGGCCGTGTAGCAGCGTTAGCTGATGCCGCTCGTGAAGCTGGCCTGAAGTTCTAAAGGAGTTATACAAATTATGGCTAAATTAGAAACTCAGCAAAAAGACGATCTGCAAGAAAAGTTAGTTGCGGTTAATCGTGTTTCTAAAGTGGTAAAAGGTGGTCGTATCTTTAGCTTTACCGCGCTGACAGTAGTCGGTGACGGTAACGGTAAAGTAGGCTATGGCTATGGTAAAGCCCGTGAAGTGCCGGCTGCGATCCAAAAAGCGATGGAAAAAGCTCGTCGCAACATCGTAGCCGTTCAACTGAACGAAGGTACTCTGCACCACCCGATTAAAGGCCGTCACTCCGGTTCCCGCGTATACATGCAGCCGGCGAGTGAAGGTACCGGTGTAATCGCCGGTGGTGCGATGCGTGCCGTACTTGAAGTTGCGGGCGTACACAACGTACTGTCTAAAGCCTACGGTTCAACTAACCCGATCAACATCGTTCGCGCAACTGTTGACGCTCTGGTGCACATGAAGTCACCTGAGCAAGTAGCAGCTAAGCGTGGTCTGAGTGTTGAAGATATTCAGGGGTAATGCGCCATGGCTAAGAAAACTATTAAAGTAACTCAAACTAAAAGTGCGATTGGTCGTTTACCAAAGCACCGTGCGACGCTTAAAGGCCTGGGTCTTCGTCGCATTAACCACACGGTTGAACTGGAGGATACTCCTGCGGTTCGCGGTATGGTCAACAAAGTCTGTTATATGGTATCGGTGGAGGAATAAAATGCGCTTAAACACTTTATCTCCGGCACCAGGTTCAAAATCAGCTAAAAAGCGTGTAGGCCGTGGTATCGGTTCCGGTCTGGGTAAGACCGGCGGTCGTGGTCACAAAGGTCAGAAGTCACGTAGTGGCGGCGGTGTGCGCGTCGGATTTGAAGGTGGTCAGATGCCGCTTAAAATCCGTTTGCCCAAGTTTGGTTTTACTTCACGCGTTGCTCAGGTAACGGCTGAAGTGCGCCTGGGTGAACTGGCGAAAGTTAACGGTGATGTTATTGACTTACATTCTCTGAAAGACGCGAATGTAATTACTCGCAACATCAAGTTTGCGAAAATCGTTCTTTCAGGTACCATTGAACGCCCAGTGACCGTAAAAGGTCTGAAGGTAACCAAAGGTGCACGTGCGGCTATCAAAGCTGCCGGCGGTAAGATCGAGGAATAATCGTCAATGGCAAAACCAGGACTTGATTTAAAAAGCGCGAAAGGCGGACTATCAGAATTGAAAACACGCCTCCTGTTCGTGATTGGTGCAATTATCGTTTTCAGAGCGGGTTCATTTGTACCGATTCCTGGTATTGACGCTGCTGTTTTAGCGGAGCTGTTTGCTCAGCAAAAGGGAACTATCCTGGGCATGTTTAACATGTTCTCCGGCGGTGCCCTTGAGCGTGCTTCTATCTTCGCGTTGGGGATCATGCCGTACATTTCGGCGTCGATCATCATGCAGTTATTGACGGTTGTGCATCCCGCGCTGGCTGAACTGAAAAAGGAAGGCGAGTCCGGACGTAAGAAAATCAGTCAATACACACGATACGGCACGCTTGTATTAGCGACTTTCCAGTCAATAGGCATTGCGACTGGTCTGCCGAACTTAGTGCCGGGTCTGGTTGTTAACCTGGGTTTCGGTTTTTACTTTGTAGCGGTGGTGAGCTTAGTGTCAGGAACCATGTTCCTGATGTGGCTCGGGGAGCAGATTACTGAGCGCGGCATCGGTAACGGTATCTCGATTCTCATTTTCGCGGGTATCGTCGCCGGTCTGCCTTCTGCTATCGGCCAAACGGCCGAGCAGGCACGTCAAGGTGACCTGAATGTATTAGTTCTGTTGCTACTTGCGGTGATTGTTTTTGCGGTCACGTATTTTGTGGTATTTGTCGAGCGCGGTCAGCGCCGCATTGTGGTAAACTACGCCAAGCGTCAGCAAGGCCGTAAAGTTTTCGCCGCGCAAAGTACCCACTTGCCGTTGAAAATCAACATGGCAGGTGTGATACCACCGATTTTTGCATCCAGCATAATTTTGTTCCCGGGCACACTGGCTCAGTGGTTTGGTCAAAATGAGTCCATGGCATGGTTAAGTGATATCTCACTCGCTGTCTCGCCCGGACAACCGCTGTATTCATTATTGTACGCAGCAGCTATCATCTTCTTCTGCTTCTTCTACACGGCGTTAGTATTTAACCCGCGTGAAACGGCGGACAACTTAAAGAAGAGTGGTGCATTCATTCCCGGGATACGTCCCGGAGAACAGACTTCGCGTTACATTGATAAAGTAATGACCCGTCTTACCTTGGCTGGCGCGTTATACATTACCTTTATCTGCTTAATTCCGGAGTTCATGTTAATCGCCTGGAAAGTACAATTCTACTTCGGCGGTACTTCACTACTGATTATGGTAGTGGTAATCATGGACTTCATGGCTCAGGTGCAGACCCATATGATGTCACATCAATATGAGTCTGTGATGAAGAAAGCGAACTTAGTGAACAAAGCGAATTTAGACCGCTTTGGACGTTAATCGCATAACGGAGTGATGAAATGAAAGTTCGAGCTTCCGTGAAGAAGATCTGCCGTAACTGCAAGATCATCAAGCGTAGTGGCGTTGTACGCGTAATTTGTGTTGAACCTAAACACAAACAGCGTCAAGGCTAAAAAAGAAAGTCTGGTCGGTTTGGGTGGTTTGCGCCCAAGCCGGCCAAAAAGTAATTGCAAAACTGTTATCTGTCGAGTATCCTTTCGGGCTTTTCGCAGATAACCTTTAACTTGAGGAGTGCATAGTGGCCCGTATCGCTGGCATTAACATTCCTGATCAGAAGCACGCAGTTATCGCTTTAACTGCAATCTTCGGCATCGGCAAAACAACGGCGAAAGCTATTTGTGCTGCCAGTAACATTGCTGAAGATGTGAAGATCAAGGAATTGAGCGAAGCTCAAATAGATACTCTACGCGAAGAAGTTGCCAAATACGAAGTAGAAGGTGACTTACGTCGTGAGATTTCAATGAACATCAAGCGTCTTATGGATCTTGGTTGTTATCGTGGTCTCCGCCATCGTCGTAGCCTGCCTCTCCGTGGGCAACGTACAAAGACCAACGCGCGTACGCGCAAAGGTCCACGTAAGCCAATTAAAAAGTAACGGCAAGGGGTTAAGCAATGGCTAAAAGTCCGTCACGTTCACCGCGCAAGCGTGTACGTAAACAGATTGCTGATGGCATGGCTCATATCCATGCGTCTTTCAATAACACAATTGTTACGATTACTGATCGTCAAGGTAATGCACTGGCATGGGCAACTGCGGGTGGCAGTGGTTTCCGTGGTTCACGTAAATCTACTCCGTTCGCCGCGCAGGTTGCCGCTGAGCGCGCTGGTCAGGCGGCTCAGGATTATGGTGTTAAAAACCTCGAAGTTTTCGTTAAGGGTCCGGGTCCGGGTCGTGAGTCAGCCATTCGTGCGCTGAACGCAGTTGGTTACAAAATTACCAACATCACGGACGTGACGCCAATCCCTCATAACGGTTGTCGTCCTCCTAAGAAGCGTCGTGTATAACGCGTTATAGGATAGTTGGAGAAAGATCATGGCAAGATACTTGGGTCCTAAGCTCAAGCTCAGCCGCCGAGAAGGTACAGACCTTTTCTTAAAAAGCGGTGTGAGAGCAATCGATTCAAAATGTAAGCTGGAACAGGCTCCGGGTCAACATGGCGCACGTAAGCCACGTTTATCCGAGTATGGTCTGCAGCTTCGTGAGAAACAAAAAGTTCGTCGTATTTATGGTGTGCTGGAAAAGCAATTCCGTAACTACTATAAAGAAGCTGCGCGCGTTAAAGGCAATACCGGTGAAAACCTGCTTCAGTTGCTGGAAACCCGCCTGGATAACGTAGTTTATCGCATGGGTTTCGGTTCAACTCGCGCAGAAGCACGTCAGCTGGTCAGCCATAAGTCGATTATGGTTAACGGTCGTGTAGTAAACATTCCGTCATTCAAAGTGTCTGCGAATGATGTAGTAAGTATCCGTGAGAAATCACGTAAGCAAGCTCGTATCGCCGCGGCTCTGGAAGTCGCCGGCCAGCGCGAGAAGCCTACATGGGTTGAAGTAGACAACGCTAAAATGGAGGGTACTTTCAAGTGCCTGCCTGAGCGTAGCGACCTGTCTGCAGACATTAACGAACAGCTGATCGTCGAGCTTTACTCTAAGTAAGGCTAATAAACAAGAGAGGACACAATGCAGGGTTCTGTTAAAGAATTTCTTAAACCGCGTCTCGTTGGTATCGAGCAGGTTAACACAACACGTGCCAAGGTTACTTTGGAGCCGCTAGAACGTGGTTTCGGTCACACTTTAGGTAACGCGTTGCGTCGCATCCTATTGTCGTCTATGCCGGGCTGTGCAGTCACTGAAGTCGAAATAGACGGCGTACTGCATGAGTACAGCAGCAAGGAAGGCGTTCAAGAAGATATCCTTGAAATATTGCTTAACTTGAAGGGTCTAGCAGTACACCTCGAGGGTAAAGATGAAGCCATGCTTACGTTGAGTAAGTCAGGCGCAGGCCCTGTTATCGCAGCAGATATTACTCATGATGGTGATGTTGCTATCATGAATCCAGCTCATGTTATCTGTCATTTGACAGGCAACAATGACATCAGCATGCGTATTCGTGTAGAACGTGGTCGCGGTTATGTACCGGCTTCTGCTCGTGCACAAACCGAAGAAGATGAGCGCCCGATCGGCCGTTTATTAGTAGACGCTTCTTTCTCACCTGTCGCACGTATTGCTTACAATGTTGAAGCGGCACGTGTTGAACAGCGTACTGATTTGGATAAGCTAATCATCGATATGACCACTAACGGTACTATCGATCCTGAGGAAGCTATCCGCCGCTCGGCAACAATTCTTGCTGAACAACTCGACGCATTCGTAGAATTACGTGATGTGACTGAGCCGGAGCAGAAAGAAGTAAAACCAGAGTTCGACCCGATTCTATTGCGTCCTGTCGACGATCTAGAGTTAACTGTACGTTCGGCTAATTGTTTGAAAGCCGAAGCGATTCATTACATCGGAGATCTGGTACAGCGCACTGAAGTTGAGCTGCTTAAAACGCCTAACCTCGGTAAGAAGTCTCTTACTGAAATTAAGGACGTCTTGGCATCTCGCGGACTGTCGTTAGGTATGCGTCTGGAAAACTGGCCTCCGGCCAGTTTAGCGGACGACCTATAAGTCTCAGGTTTGTACAGATTTCAGGTTATAAGGATTAAGTCATGCGCCATCGTAAGAGTGGTCGTCAACTTAACCGCAACAGCAGTCATCGCCAAGCTATGTTCCGTAACATGGCTGTATCATTAGTTCGTCATGAGATCATCAAGACAACTACTGTTAAAGCGAAAGAGCTGCGCCGCGTAGTTGAGCCTTTAATTACACTTGCTAAAAGTGACAGTGTCGCAAATCGTCGTCTGGCATTTGCGCGTACCCGCGACGCTGAAGTTGTAGGTAAGTTATTTACCGAATTGGGTCCGCGTTACCAGGAGCGTCCTGGTGGTTACACCCGTATTCTAAAGTGCGGTCTTCGTACTGGTGATAAAGCGCCTATGGCGTACATTGAGCTGGTTGACCGCCCGGAAGCTTCTGAAGCAGTTGAAGTAGAAGCTGCCGCAGAATAACTGAAGAGAGTTAAATAAAAAAACCGAGCTTAACGCTCGGTTTTTTTATATGTTTGCCCGGCAGGTTGAAAGAGACCTGTATCGCCCTGACTGAGGGGAAGATAATCCGAATGGCAAGGGCGTTGCGGGCTGACGGCAGGGTCTTAAGAAACCATAGGAAGTTAGTCAGCGAAAGCGAAGCTGATTCGCCAGGGTGGAGGTGAGCGTGCGAAATAGCGCAACGCCATATACTCAGTCAGCTCTGTCATGTGTTTGAGGGTGGGATTCCTAACAGGGAAGTGCAGTAACCGGGGAAGCCTGACATCAAATCTGGACGAAGTTCAGAAGCTTTTATGCAAGAGGAAACTCAAGATAAAAGCTGGTGCGAGGTGGCAGATGAACCCGCAGCAGTGAGTAAAATCCGGCCAGCCGGTAATGGTGCGGAGGGGAAAACCGGATTGGCCAGTGACACTTGTTTATTGGCGTTATCAATAGCCAGAAGCCTTGATGACGGCGAAGGGGTGAAGCTTAATTTAAGTTTGTGACGGACAGAAATTTTTTTTCACAGATACAGAAAATCACAAAAAGATGAGTGAGGCATTTCCGACTGGAGGTATTAGAAATAATGACTCCGGAGACAGAAGCCGTATACGGGAGTAGTTCAGCCATATCAAAGTGCATTGCCTGGAGCCGGAAGGCTTTGATGCTGTACGAAATACACCAGCTGGTGAAAACAAGAAACTGAACCCCGGGCAACACGCATAGAGAAGTGAATGAGAGTTTATTACAGCTTGTATGGCCGCTTGCTCAATAAAGATGCACAGCGGATTTAAAAAGGTGTGCAGAGCCAAAGGCGCTGCCGGAACAGACGGACAGAGTCTAGTACTCCGTCCGGCTGAATTTGATGTTTTCAGTGGTTCGTAAAGCGGCCATATGCAAGGCAGATTTGCGCGGACGCAGCTATTCTACGTCAATCAAATCTAACGCAGCCAGATGGCCGCTTTACGAATCACCCTGCGGGCTCAAGGCACCCCTTCGTTGCAGTGACTTGAAATACTCAGGTATATCTTCGCCACCGCGCCTTGAACCGGACGTTCTGCCTTGAGCTGAAGCTAACAAATGCAATTGAACGTAGTACTAGCACTTTAAACTCAGCGAGAGTGGCTCTGTGTAAGAAGTGATTCCTTGTTAGAGGTTATTCAGAAGTTTCAGCAATTGAGCATCCGTTAAAGATGCCGTTTCTAACGTAAAAGGTTGTGGTCCCTGCTTTTTAAGTAACTCATAACGATCGTGTTCACGTTTATAAATTTCAACTTTCTTGCGATTTCCACTCTTATCAAGTTTATATTCGCCGTATTGGTTACATTCATAACTATCGTGAAGCAAATCATGCAAATATTTTTCAACCGTATGTCCCGGATGGTCATATACCGTTAAAGCCGCTTTATATCTATGAATCATTGGCACCGCGGCCTGAACAAGAAGACTTACGCATCTCGTTGCTCCCAATTCTGGAGCAACATTCCTAATCCTAGTGACTTGGGTGACTTCATCATCGAGTATCACGACTTGCTTGGGAGTAAAGTTCAATTTGCTACAAATATTTCTAACTCTATCGTCTTTATCACCTTCCTTACTACCTGCAGGAACTTCGGTTCTATCACTCACATAATCGAAATCGGTATCCTCTAACTCTAAGTTTCGCAGTTTCGTGTGGCTACTTTGCGGAGAACTATTAGAAACTAAAATTACTTTTGAGCAAACCGTAGCGTTTTTAATCTCTTGTAAAAATACCTTAGTATTTGAATGCACTGGAAGATACCCAAGCTTTTCTTCAAGTACTTTTTCTGAAATGACTGTGTCCATTAGTGCGGGGGGGAGCGTATTCGTAACAAGTGTATCGTCGAGATCTAAAACAAAAAGTGTTGGCAGCCTAGAATCAACGAATTGCTTATAATCGTCTAAGTCAGCAATTTCTCTATCAACAAAGGTTGTTTTAGACTGGTAAGAAGCCGTGTCTTTTAATTTAACTTCGCCGGCTTGCTTCTCTTTAGCGACTCCGATCGTTTCAGACATTACCTCTAATGCCGCTGGTGCGTATTGGACAGTTTTACCCTGGAGCTTTGTAGCACGATGACTTGGCGGTAGGTTTGATTCAAGCGCTTTTGTAAAGCTTTCCATAGTATTTGCACGTCCAACTCTACTATTGAGCGTTTGTGCCCACACAGGGTTTTTATCAAGGACTTTGATAAAATTGTCTGACGTATATTCATTGAGTCTGACATCGATAACTTTTTTTTCAAATAAATCGGATAACTCATCACGGCTCTGTTTTAGTGTGCTGGGCTGATAATTTGCATCTACAGATTCTGATGAATATTCTGTGTCATCCCCCGTTGTTTTTGGAGAGCCTGAAGTGGCACTTTGCTCTGATTTAGAGGGATGATGATATTCTGGGCTTGAGGAAGGAGTTGTCATCATGATTGGCGAAGAGGTAGCATTTTGTAAAGTTTGCACAAAATCTATTCCCTGAAACCAAGATGGCGTACGAGGCTTATCTAGATCTAGTTTTTCTGTTCTGGCAAGAGTTTCGAGTTTTAACTTAATACCTGATAAATAGTCCTTTAATATAACTGATGAGTCATCCAAAGCGTGTGAACTTTCTTCTTGCGCAAGATATTGAAGACCAAGTTTAGTTACATCATAAATATCAAATAATGAACTATGTTGATTAGGATTAAGTTTTCTCCGTAAAGAAGTTTTCATGTTACCCAGCCCCAGCTCTCTAACAACTTTAAAAAAGTCAACGCAGGTTCCAAGGTGTTTTGGCGCTACAGCTACAGGTGCGGTTCCCTTTCCTTGAATTGTTAATTTAACCGTTGAGTATTTTAATATATGATTTAATCGATTGAAATTGGGATTTGATTTATTCCTTATGTTAACTTGTCGGGTAGCGGAGTCTTCAAGAGAACTTACTTGGTCAGTAACTCTGCATGTAGGAGCTACAGATTTAAAGCCTTCACCCTGAAATCCAGGAACACTAGAGTGGTAATATGGTAAAGGAGGGCAGTGGTACTGCGAAGTCCAATTTTCAGAAACAATGTGTTGTGATGAACCGGGGCGCATTGAAGTAAGATCCTGGTTCCACTGTTGACGGGCTTGCGCATCTGGATGTTGCTGCATTTCTGTACAGTCTTGACAAAGAGATTCTATTTGACCTGGTAAATGTGGGTAAGATATTTTTAACCACTGAAATAACGGATTGTTTATTTCAGCATTATACCTTTCATTCACAATGGATTGGGCGTCTTGAATATCCATATGTGCGAGGAAAACTAAACCATGCAAATAATGGAATGTTTCTTGACCACTGATTTTATAGTCTGATGTATCAGTTTGTTTAAGACGTTCAACGGTACATGTCTCTAACCTAGTTAAGTGATTGTAAATAATTTCTTTTAGTCCAACAGCCAAGAAGCTTTTATAATTTTCATGATCGTCTAAAGATAACTCTTCCCATGAGTATGGAAATCTATTCTGTTGATGAGCTCTATTCATTATTGTTTTTATATCTTCTTGTTGTTTATCGATGGGACGGTTTGATGACATAAGCCCATTAATTTGTTGAATTATGGAAATATACGAAAGATTAAATGCAAATTGCGGTTCTGTAGTTACCTGAGATTGTGGGTTTGAATTGGCGCCGCAGGCATCATAAGTATTTACTGAATTTTGTTTAAGTCTTGCAACAGACATATAACACTCCTGATATTAATTTAATATATGTTGTATTGTTTCAATATTTCGGACATTCTTGATTTTTATAGATTTGAAATCAAATAACTTATTGATCTTAAATGAATCTTTACTTTAGAAATCATTTTTATTCAATGGGTTATGAAGGCAACCAAACCATTGATTGTTTTAATAACTTGAAAAAGAATGTTACTCAAACTCAATTTGCGAGGCCTTATTTTTTTGATATTAAAATCTGCATAATAAAAGGAATATTTTAGAATAAAGTAGCGTGTTTAGTTTTATATTCAGATTAATAAATGATGAATGTTTTTTAATGGCTCTTCGTCGTTTCATATGGATTTGAGTAGATCTGATACAGGGCTAGCAATCATAAAAATCATGGTAATAAATGTTCCTGTATTACGATACCCTCTGGCTCGTGCTCTAGCCGCTTGAAATAGACTATTTAAACCTTCCATACGAGCATTCGTATAAGTGGATGACCAGCGCTGTAAAATTCTCTCTGCATGCCTTTCCACAGTTGCAAGTGCTTTTCGAACGGGTTCTAACATCTCAATATCACCCAACTGCTCTTTTGCAAAATTAATGAAATACGTCAGCCTCCAGCGTGCAGCATGAGCGGTTTCAGCTTGACGTATCCACCTAAGTTGTTCCTTAATCCGCCAAGCTGTTGCTGTATTCAGGTCGCTGGATTCTAGCTCTGCAAGTGCTTCTTTTTGTTTCTCAGTAAATGAGCCATCTGCATTTTTTAGTACTGCCCAGCGCAGGCTCTTTGGATGCGGTTGGATTTTTCTCTCCGTTTTACGTACTTCATCAACCGCTTTAGTAAACAGTTGCACAACATGGAACCAATCAACCGTTACGTTAGCATCCGGGAACTCTTCCTCTGTTGCTGACAGAAAGGCTCTTGACATATCACACACGACTTCAAGTACATTATCTGCTTTGCCTTGATGCTCTGTCAGAAAGGACTTAAATCGCTTAACGATTTCCTTACCTTTTCCGGGCGTAGCGAACACAACAGGCTTGTCTTTCTTGTCCATATCAATGAAAACAGTAACATAGTTGTGGCCACGTTTAGCCGCCGTTTCATCGAATCCAATAGCTTTAAGTGCTGACAAGTCCATCAATGCTAATGCCTTGCTGACGTAGTGTTTGATGATGCGCCAAATACGTTTGTCACGAATTCCAACATATTCAGCACATGCCTTAACCGGCATTTCACGAGCCGGTACCAATACAGATTGTTCGAACAATAACGTGAATTTACTACCCGCTCTCGCCCAAGGGACATTGACACGCTTAACGCCATGCTCAGCACATCGAGTTCTCGGGACGTTTGCTTTGATATAACAGTGATGCTGAAAGAAATTGAGATGACGCCAAGTCAGCGATTTAAAGTCATGTGCCGGACAAGCTTTTGAGCAAGTCGGGCAGGGATACAAGCTTCCTCGTTCAGCTTCAATTTCGAGAACAAGTTCATTAGGTGAGGCTAATATATCCAGGTGTTGGTTAACCAACTTCCAAGGCGCTTCTATACCAAGGCCGAGCATCAAAACTTGATTTCCATCCATGTATTTACTTCCAACTCTTGACTGCAAAACTGGGTTTATTATCTCAGAAATAAATCCATTAAATCCACACTAAACGACGAAGAGCCTTTTTAATGTGAATAATGATGATCAAGACTGGAAAGCCCGCGATGGCCGGAATAAATTGGGCAAGCAACAAAGTCAGGCTTAGAATGCAACAATAGCTGACACATTTTAATATAGAACCTAGGAGAGGAAGCTTGTAAACTTCTTTACCTCAAAGTGAAATAAGGTTTTGAAGTGAAATCTAAATACCACCAACTCACATTAAAAGACAGACATCAGATTGAAGTGTTAAAGGCAGAAGGTAAAAGTGCCAGAAGTATCGCTAAGCTGTTAGGTCGTGGCAACGGAACCATATCTAAGGAGCTGAGGCGTTGTCCTCCTGAAGCTTATTGCGCTGAAACCGCTCATCTGGATGCGATAAGTAACAGGCGGACGGCTTTCAAAGCGACAAAAATCACTGATGACATCATAAGCGCTATAAAGTCATTGCTTAATGTCGGGTTAAGCCCGGAGCAAATTTCAGGTCGGATGAAACGGGAGAAAACTGGCGTAACGTTATCCGCGAACACGATTTACGGCCAGGTAAAACAACAAGGTCCGGAAAAGCTATTGCCCCGAGGCGGTAAGAAATACAAGCGCCGGCAGGGAATTGAAGCGGGAGCCCGTTTAAATGCGGAGCGAATGGATATCAGTGAAAGGCCGGCAATTGTCGATGAAAAAGTTGAAATAGGCCACCGGGAAGGTGATACGGTGCATGGTAAAGATTGCTGCTTAGTCACGTTGGCAGAGCGGGTGTCTAAGTGCTTACCGGTAAAGCGTGTAAAAAGTAAATCTAAGGCTGAAGTCACCAAAGCGATAAAGATTAGGCTTAAGCCTTTTGCCGCGATTTGCAAGACTATCACTTTTGATAATGGCCGCGAATTCGCCGGACATCAAAATGTTTCTGAGGCACTTAAATGCGATATCTGCTTTGCGAAGCCTTATCATTCATGGCGGAGGGGGCTTAATGAGAATACCAACGGATTACTGCGGCGTTTTTTCCCGAAAGGCATGGCTACAGGCTCGGTAAGTGAGCAAGAAATTAAAAGTGCGGAATTTTCGATTAACACAAGACCGAGAAAAGCGTTAGACTATAAGTACTCAGTCAAATTTAATCGAATATTTTTCTTGCTGAAACGCTTATTATGAGTGACTTCTTGAGAAAAAAGCATTTGACTAGATACTTATCAGTCCTTACGAATTTTTAACAGGCAAGAGTGTGTCGTTTATTACTAAGATCTAGGTTCAATATGATTTTGCGCCAATTTTCCATGTAGACGGCTCTGTCATCCAAAGCGATATTTAATAAATCTCTTTCACTGAATTCTTTAATATTAAGCAGTGTATTTCGGATCTGTCGCTGCCCCGGCTCCAGCGCGTAACCGCCGTTGCCTATTTTTTTTAATGCATCCTTTGAGACGACTCCGGCATTAGCCGTCCAGATCCTGTCGTGTTTCGGATTTATTACTTCGGGGTATTGCGAACCGGGCAGCAAGCCGTGCCAATGTTTACCGGCATCTTTATAAGAAACAGGTAAATCTGAGTTCAGCCCGTCTCGTTTTGGTAACACGCCGGCCGCACTCCGGCCGATATGACCCCGGCTGTCACCGACAGTCAAGTTTTGAGGGGGTATTCCCGAGCGATTCGCGATTGAGATCGCTTGATTTACTGTTTTAGCTTTTTCGAGTTCAAGTATATTCAGGTTAACGGATCGCGGATTATAAGCGATCCACGTCTGCGCGAATAAATCAGAAGTGAATCTTGACTTTTTTAACGATCCCCAGCGTGTTGTTTGATATTTTACTTCAACTGATGGCTCATCTTTTATATTGATGGTGTCATAACACGTCCGGAAGTTAACTCTGCCTTGTCTGGTAAGGTATTTATTGGCTCTTCGTCGTTTAGTGTGGATTTAATGGATTTATTTCTGAGATAATAAACCCAGTTTTGCAGTCAAGAGTTGGAAGTAAATACATGGATGGAAATCAAGTTTTGATGCTCGGCCTTGGTATAGAAGCGCCTTGGAAGTTGGTTAACCAACACCTGGATATATTAGCCTCACCTAATGAACTTGTTCTCGAAATTGAAGCTGAACGAGGAAGCTTGTATCCCTGCCCGACTTGCTCAAAAGCTTGTCCGGCACATGACTTTAAATCGCTGACTTGGCGTCATCTCAATTTCTTTCAGCATCACTGTTATATCAAAGCAAACGTCCCGAGAACTCGATGTGCTGAGCATGGCGTTAAGCGTGTCAATGTCCCTTGGGCGAGAGCGGGTAGTAAATTCACGTTATTGTTCGAACAATCTGTATTGGTACCGGCTCGTGAAATGCCGGTTAAGGCATGTGCTGAATATGTTGGAATTCGTGACAAACGTATTTGGCGCATCATCAAACACTACGTCAGCAAGGCATTAGCATTGATGGACTTGTCAGCACTTAAAGCTATTGGATTCGATGAAACGGCGGCTAAACGTGGCCACAACTATGTTACTGTTTTCATTGATATGGACAAGAAAGACAAGCCTGTTGTGTTCGCTACGCCCGGAAAAGGTAAGGAAACCGTTAAGCGATTTAAGTCCTTTCTGACAGAGCATCAAGGCAAAGCAGATAATGTACTTGAAGTCGTGTGTGATATGTCAAGAGCCTTTCTGTCAGCAACAGAGGAAGAGTTCCCGGATGCTAACGTAACGGTTGATTGGTTCCATGTTGTGCAACTGTTTACTAAAGCGGTTGATGAAGTACGTAAAACGGAGAGAAAAATCCAACCGCATCCAAAGAGCCTGCGCTGGGCAGTACTAAAAAATGCAGATGGCTCATTTACTGAGAAACAAAAAGAAGCACTTGCAGAGCTAGAATCCAGCGACCTGAATACAGCAACAGCTTGGCGGATTAAGGAACAACTTAGGTGGATACGTCAAGCTGAAACCGCTCATGCTGCACGCTGGAGGCTGACGTATTTCATTAATTTTGCAAAAGAGCAGTTGGGTGATATTGAGATGTTAGGGACGTTGCGATTTAAATTTTACCGCAATAGTATAGTTGAGTTCTTAAAATCGTTTATGTTGCTGCCAGATGTCTACTTCAATTTACATTTCTAGCGAGTCCAAACGGATAATCAAACTTGCCTCAAATAAACTTCACGGAATGGAAAAAAGAGTCTTTATGGCTGAAGTGTCTAAAACGTTCTGCTGTGGGAGTCCTAGATTAACGGAAACGGAGTTTGGCTGGGGGAGAAAAGCTGTAGAACTCGGGCTTCATGAGCTGGAAACCGGGTTTGAATGCTTTGGGCATTATGAAGGAAAGCATAGAAGTGAGGAGAATAATCCTCAGCTGGAGGTAGATATTCGGGCGTTAGTCGATCCAGAGTCACAAGCTGATCCAAAATTCAAAAATTCATTTGCTTACACTCGAATTACAGCTAAAGGTGTTCGTAAAAAGCTGATTGAGGAAAAAGGCTGGGACTGTGAAGAGTTACCAAAAGAAAGAACGATTAATGACATTTTGAATCGACTCGGTTACAAACTGAAGCGAGTTCAAAAAACCAGGCCACAAAAAAAATTCCTGAAACAGACGCCATCTTTAAAAATGTAAATAAAATTAAAAAAGAAACAGCAGGGAATAAAAAAGTTATCCGTATAAGTATAGATTGCAAAGCCACGGTTAATTTGGGTGAATTTTCTCGACACGGTCAATCCGGAGGGATTGATGCGGTGCAAGCTTTAGATCACGACATGGATGTAAAAGATAAGCTTATCCCGTTCGGAATACTGAACCTGGAAAACGACCAGCTTCATGTGTTTTATGGTAACTCAAGTAAAACCAGCGACTTCATTTGTGACGCTTTAGAGTGGTGGTGGAATTTAGTTAAAGACGAACATCCAGAGGTAGAGGAGCTGGTTATTTTTTCAGATAATGGCCCAGAAAATAGTGGATACCGGACTCAGTATCTTTTTAGATTAAAACAGTTTAGTGAAAGATCGAAACTGAGGATTCACAACGTTTACTACCCACCTTATCACAGCAAATATAACCCAATTGAGCGGGTTTGGTCATCTTTAGAAAAGCATTGGAATGGTACATTACTGAATTCAGTGAATACTGTTCTGGAGTGGACGAAAACAATGACTTGGAAGGCTATGACTCCAGTTGTCAATTTAATTGATAAGGTTTACTCAAAAGGAGTCAAGCTAACAAAAAGTGAAAAAGAAGATGTCGAAGATAAAATCATCCGAAATAGTGAATTACCTAAGTGGGATCTACTTATCATGCCAGAATGGTAAATTCTTAACTGCGAGCTCCCTTAGAACCCGTTCGAAAAGCACTTGCAACTGTGGAAAGGCATGCAGAGAGAATTTTACAGCGCTGGTCATCCACTTATACGAATGCTCGTATGGAAGGTTTAAATAGTCTATTTCAAGCGGCTAGAGCACGAGCCAGAGGGTATCGTAATACAGGAACATTTATTACCATGATTTTTATGATTGCTAGCCCTGTATCAGATCTACTCAAATCCATATGAAACGACGAAGAGCCAAAAATCATCAACTAAACAGTAAACATAAATGATAAAATCTTCGACAGGCATGATCGTATCCTTCAGATAGGATTTTTTAGAACCAAACATTCTAAGGTATGGTCATGCCTACCAAAAATTAATCACACATCAGGTTACTATAGTGATGTTTAAGCCAGCTTCAACGCGGATAATCTCTTTTGCAAGGCAAAGATGGTATTAGTTAATTTAACTTAATGGTATTGTCTACTCTCACATGAGCTGAGGACAGATATCATCTGTCGCCATTGTTCTTAGCGGTCATTTTCAAACATTAATTAAAGTTAATCTGGTGAACTATTCCGCGGTCATTTTCTCTAATGAATATGAGGTTTATTTTCAGACTTGATTTATTTCCCCGGGAAATTAAGAGAGCTCTTCAGGCTCTGCTTTTAAATTCAAAGTTATCTCTATAAAAACATCGTGTTTTAAATCTCTTTTTAAGGTGACTTAGGCCCGTTAGCCAATAGTCGTTGAATGTTGAATGTGGTTTGTTGGAGGACAAAATGTCACTTGTTGGTACGAGACAGTGGTTAATGCCAAATTATTCCCCGAAAGTTGACGCTGATTTAGCAACCAGGTTAAGGGATGTAAAAGACATAGATCGTAAACTTTCTGATTATTTAAGCCTATGGGAAAGAGTGAGAAACTGGTTTGTAGGAGTTAATTCGCAGCAATTTACTGTTCCTCTCTGGGCGTTACAGAAAGTTGATAACAATGATTTTTCTACTATGACTTTACAACAGTGTCGATATGCAATGAACTATTTTAATGTTTTACTGCGTCGTAAAAATAGCAAGGGATACAATGGGCCTAAGATAGTTGAAAAAATACTTTCAGAGGGTGGGCCGAGGACAGATGAAATACGTTCGTTCAGTTTAGTTTATAAGTCAGAATCCGAAGAGGATGTTACTTATGAATTGTGCAAAATTAATGTTTCAAACTCTGAAAAGTTGTGCCGAAAAACAAGGGACAAATTTGAGAAGAAAGTTAATGGTAAAGGTGGACAAAATGTTTCAAATGGTGCGGTTGATGCTCACTTACTGGTGCGAAAATCTGGAAAATCTTTTGTAAATGAATCTAAAAGCTACCAGTTCATTAATACATTACTGTACTCTCATGATGAAACTCAATTGGACAACGCATTGTTATCAATGAGAAGAAATACCTTAGATCCCAGGTTACGATTTAAAATTCAAATTACTTCACACGGATGCCCAATCGTTAAATATAGCAAAAGTTATTGGGTTATTTACCCTGACAATTCTATTTCTTGCATTCGCAAAATAAAGACTTCCATAAACATGGTCGATGAATATCTTTTAGATGAAGAAGATAAGATATGGAAAAAGTTACCTGAAGAAAACCAAGCAATCGAAGAAAAAGAAAAAGAGCATAGAGGGTATCGGCTATGGAGTGAAAATCATTTCTTGAATACCTAAAACGGGCTCTCATTTAGCTTATCTAAAAAATTTGGCTTCTTGGTCGAAAAATAATCGGTATCAACCAAGAAACTAAAATTTGTTTTAAGGTATCTTGAAAATACAGAGTGAGCGCTATCTGTTTTCAGAAGGATACTCTGACTTCTTATGATTCTTACCCATGGCCTCGGCCACTTCCGGCGGCATGTAGTTTTCATCATGTTTTGCTAACACTTCAGTGGCTTTTAATGTGTGCGGGCCGACTAAGACGCCCTGAGCCACAATGCCCTGGCCTTCACGGAAGAGATCCGGCAGCAGGTTGTCATAGGTAACGGTGATCTGCTGACCGGTAGCGTCATGAACCGCGAATTCAACGTGTAAACTGTCAGGATCGCGCTTTACCGAGCCTACGGTGACCATGCCGCCGATTCGGATGCGCTGACCGATTTCAGGCTTTTGTCCGGTGTCTTTTTTGCCGGCGATGACTTCAGAAGGGGTATAGAACAAATTCAGATTGGAATTGAGCGCATAAAGCAGTAACGCGATTGCTGCGGCAAAACCGATAACTAATGCTGAGGCCAGTGCCAGTCGCTTTTTACGCCTTGGATTCATTCTTCTTTCTCCGTATCTCTTTCAATCGCTGTTCACGATCGAGTTTTGTGGCAATGTGTTTAAGAATTTTACGCTCTTTGGTCGCGCTGAAGTAAATTAACAAAGCGAGGCTTGAAAAACTGATCCCAAAGGCGAGCCAAACAAAAACGGCATAACCGCCCATGCGAAAAAAATCCTGTAAGGAGTCGAATTGCATTATTTACTCTCCCCATTGAGGGCTTTTTGTTTTACCCAGGGACGCATGCCGCAACGGGCGATGATCTCAGCTTTAAAGCGCATAATAGTGATCGCGCCGATCATTAAACCAAAGCCGAGAATGTTAATCAGCAACGGATAGAGCATGTCATTGGTCATAGCCGACTTTTCGGTAATTTTAATGGTTGAACCCTGATGCAATGAATTCCACCAGTCTACTGAGTATTTGATGATCGGAATGTTGATCACGCCGACGACGGACAGAATACCGGCGGCGCGGGCGGCAATCACTTTATCTTCAAACGAGTTATAAAGAGCAATCACGCCTAAATAGAGAAAGAGCAGCAACAGCTCTGACGTTAGGCGCGCGTCCCAGACCCAGTAGGTGCCCCACATCGGCTTGCCCCACAATGAGCCGGTAATCAAAGCGATAAAGGTCATTACAGCGCCTACGGGCGCCATTGAGGCCGCCGCCCAGTCGGCCATTTTTAATTGCCACACAAGGCCGGTGAAAGACGCTGCCGCCATACCGACATACACCGACATCGACATTGAGGCCGCCGGTACGTGAATAAAGATAATCCGGTAACTGTCGCCTTGCTGGTAATCGGCCGGCGCGAACAACAGACCCCAGGCCGTGCCGGTTAAAACGAGCAAAAAACCCGGCCAGGCAAACCAGGGAAACAGTTTGGCCGAAAGCTGATAGGCACGCTCAGGCTGCGCGTAGGGGTGAAGCCATTTCCACATCTAATTTATACTCACTTTTAATGCGGCACCAATCGCGAAAGGCGCCAAAGTTAATGAACCGGCTAACATTGCCGCTATTATAGCCAATTGTCCGTTGTAGGCTAAATTCATTCCGGCCGCGTCTACGGCGCTTGTGGCAAAGATAAGTACCGGAATATACAAAGGAAGGATCAATAAACTTAACAGCGCCCCGCCTCTGTTGATCCCTACGGTTAATGCTACACCAATCGCGCCTAATAAGCTCAATACCGGTGTTCCGGTCAATAAAGTTAAGATTAGGGCAAGATACGCGTTTTGCTCTAAATGCAGTAATAAACCGAGTAAAGGGGCGATGATCACCACAGGAAGCCCGGTTAACAGCCAGTGGGCGATAACTTTGGCTAAGACCAGTAATGATAAAGGCTGCGGGCTCAGCAGCATCTGCTCCAGAGTACCGTCGTTAAAGTCAGCTTTGAAAAGGCGCTCCAGAGACAGCATCGCGGATAACAAGGCCGCGACCCAGATAATTCCGGGGGCAATCCGGGTTAAGGTATTCGGCTCAGGACCGATGCCCAGGGGAAAGAGGGTGATCACCATGACAAAAAACAGCAGCGGATTAAAAATATCGCCCCGATGACGGACGGCGATGGCCAGGTCACGTTTCAGCACGGTGATAAAACCCCGGCGGTAACTGATTTGGTGTTGCAAAGTGACTCCTTTTACTCGTCAAGGTCAGCCAGGCGGATACGTTTCAGCCGCCGTGAACTGATAACGCCGAGATCCTGGTGACTGGTTAAAATAACACAGCCGCCGTTACCGGCATGCTCCAGAAAATGCGCTTCTAAATTCCCGACGCCTTTTTTGTCAATGGCAGTAAATGGCTCGTCCAAAATCCATATCCCGGTGTCGGTATCCCAAAGGCGGGCAAGCGCGGTACGGCGATGCTGACCCGCGGATAAGTGACCCGCCAGCGCGTCCTCAAAACCGTCTAAGTCCGCTTTTGCCAGAGTATCTTTGATATTGAGCTGACGCTGACCGCTCAAGGTCAGATTCACCCTCAAATTCTCCGCGGCGGTCAGTTCAGGTTTAACGCCGGGTTTATGACCTAAATACAGTAAAGCTTGGCGGTAATCCTCACCGCACTTTTCGATGTTTTTGTTCTGAAACAGAACCCGGCCGTCATAAGGGCGGGATAAGCCGGTTAAGATGCGCAGCAGACTGGTTTTTCCCGCTCCGTTCGGTCCTTCGATTTGTACGATGTCGCCCGCGTAAACATTGAAACTGAGCTCGTCAAACAAAATGCGCTCTTCGCGAATACAAGTCAGTTTATCCGCGGCAAGGAGCGGAATATCAGGTGTCGTTTTAGTCACGGCTCTCTCTGATGACGGTATCGGACAATCAATGGCGGCCAGTTTAACACAAAGCCCGCTGAAGGTTTACATCAGGTTACGGCATACTAAAAAACTTTGATTTACCGCAAATAATACCTAAATCCTTTTACACTGTAACTGCATTGCCTGCCCCGGCCGCGCTAAAGATTAACTTTTTGTACAAATGGTTGGTGTTATCATCAGCTTGCGCGTGCTTTTCAGTCATAAGCGGGTTTTAACGCCTTGATGATGAATCGGCGGTGTCAGGTTCGCGCCGGCCGCCGCGTTCGCGGGTGACAAATGAAGTGTTGAAATTCAAACAGGTATGATTTGAACCGCGGCATCCCTTAATTCATTTTAAGTTACCGGTAAACCCGGAAAAAGCAGCCGGCGGCGCTCTTAAACGCAGAAAAAATCACCGACATAAAAAACGGTCGTTACTCCGTTTGCCGGCAGCAAGGCTTGAATAACAGTAAGCGGTTATTCTGCCTGCTGTTATTTGTCGCCGCTAACAAAGGTTTTCTCCGCGCCTGAGAGCGTATCCGGCTGAGTTTTTTCGTCTCGCAAGCGGACTATTCAGAAATCAGCGTATCTAAAACCAGTTTTACTTTACCGCCGACTTTGACGTTTTCGGCCCGGCCTTGTAAATCACCGGCTTGCGGCTTAAAGCGTCCGTTTTTAGAAAGCAGGGCAACGATATCAACCGTCTTGACATCATTAAAAGTAAGTTCGGTACCTAATTCATTCGCCTGTGTCAGCTTTAAGTGAGCCGGGAAGGTTTCATGCTCAGCTTTGTAAGCCGCGATCGGCACGATTTTCTCACCGGAAGTCCGGGCGAATACAAATAGCGTCTCGTTTGCCGAGTGCTTATCTTTTAACTTATCAGCTATGGTCACTTCAATCTCAACGCCTGAATTCGGAACGGTCGGTTCAGACGGACTGGCTAAGCGCTTCCTGGCTTCGGCAATCGCATCAGTTACTGCTTGTCTGTCAATGTCCCGGCGCTCACTACCGAGGATTTTTTGCCAGGCATTAATGGCTTGCTGATAGTTTGCGTCAAAGAAAGCGTTCATGCCGATTAATAACAGGGTAGAGGGATCATTCGGATCCAGTTTAAGCGACTTATCAATTAACGCCTGAATAGCGGGAGACATGGTCTGATTATTTTTATAGAACATGGCCGTGGCTTTGGGGCCGAGCAGCTCCGCGGTTTCTCCGTCAACTTTAATAGCCTGATCGAAGGCGTGAATGGAATCGTCATAACGGCCTAATGACATGTAAGCGTGACCGAGACTGAACCAGGTTTCGCTGTCCTCAGGGTTTTCTTTAACCTGTGCTTCCATCAGCGTCAGTTGCTGCATGGCCAGTTTTTCCGGCGACATGCCCTCATGACTTTGAGTGAGCGTCGGCACGTCTTTAATGATTTCGTAAGCGCCCAATTTATTGTACAGGTAACCGGTTACCCCGAGCAGTATTAAGCTCATGGTCATCGGCCAGACCGGGCTGCTTTTTACAATCAATGAGCCGGCTGACCGGTTATCCGCTGGCGTGACGTCCTGCAGCAAAGTAATTTCAAGCTCCTGCTTTAACACATCAAACTCTTGCCGTGAGATAATGCCCTCGGCAAGCTCTCTTTCTGTCGCGGCTAATTTTTCTTTATAAAGTTCAAGGTTAGCTTGCTGACGCACGTCCTCGGAATAATTCGCTGAGGTACGTTGTTTGAAAAAAGGAAGCCAGATAAGCGCAAAAGTGATTACAATAAAAATGATCGCAAAAATCCAGAAGGTGGTCATCATAGAGCGTCTTTTTGTTAATTAAAAATACGGCAAAACCCGTCAGGTCGGGCGATTATACGCCAATATCATTGAACGAACTAGATTTTCATCAATTTTGCAAAAATTATACAAGGTTAATTCCTGTAACAAAATGCGTGAAACCAGCAGACAATTCGCGGTTGAAGTTCTAAAATGAGTCCAGTTTTATTCAAGGCTGACTCATATCGAAACAAACGACTTGAATCAGCATAATATAGGAACGCGACATGATCCCTGAACTCGGACACTTTGCTTTAATTCTAGGCCTGGCGTTTGCCTTATTACTGTCGGTCGTGCCGCTTATCGGTGTTGCCCGCAATGATGAACTGTTAACCCGATACGCCTGGCCTCTGACCTACGGCATGTTTTTCTTTATCGCTGTTTCGATAGGTATCCTTGGTTATAGTTTTGCCGCCGACGATTTTTCTGTTGCCTATGTGGCATCCCACTCTAATTCGCACCTTCCGGAGTTCTTTAAAATCGCGGCCGTGTGGGGCGGCCATGAAGGTTCACTGCTGTTTTGGGTGTTTACCTTAACCCTGTGGGCGGCTTCAGTGGCTAAATTCAGTAAAAGCATTGACGTGCGATACACGGCCCGGGTGCTTGCGGTTCTTGGTATTATTGTCTCAGGTTTCTGTTTTTTTACTTTGCTGACGTCCAATCCGTTTGAGCGTTTATTCCCGATGCCGTCAGAAGGCAGAGACTTAAATCCGATGCTGCAGGACATAGGATTAATTTTCCATCCGCCGATGCTATACATCGGCTATGTTGGTTTTTCTGTCAGTTTCGCGTTTGCGATTGCCGCCTTAATGAGTGGTCGCTTAGACTCGGCCTGGGCTCGCTGGAGTCGTCCTTGGACGCTGTCGGCCTGGGTTTTCTTAACCGGCGGAATTGCATTAGGCTCATGGTGGGCATACTATGAACTTGGCTGGGGCGGATGGTGGTTCTGGGATCCGGTTGAAAACGCCTCGTTTATGCCGTGGTTAATCGGTACGGCGTTAATACACTCTTTAATCGTGACCGAGAAAAGAGGTACCTTTCGCAACTGGACGGTATTGTTATCGATTTTCGCATTCAGCTTGAGCTTACTGGGCACCTTTATCGTACGCTCAGGCGTACTGACCTCAGTACACTCATTCGCCGCCGATCCCGGCCGTGGTGTCTTTATCCTGTTGCTGCTGGCAATCACCATCGGCGGTTCATTAACGCTGTTTGCGTTTAAAGCGAATCAAATGAGCAGCCCGGCTCGTTTTCAGGTGCTGTCAAAAGAGACGTTTCTGCTTATCTGTAATTTAATGTTATCGGTCGCGGCGGCAACGGTATTACTGGGTACCTTATACCCGATGCTGATTGACTCACTGGGTCTAGGCAAGATTTCAGTAGGTCCGCCATACTTTAACGCGGTTTTTGTTCCGCTATCGTTACTGACTTTCGTGTTTATGGGGATTGGTCCTATCATACGCTGGAAAAAAGCCAGGCAAGGTGAAATTAAGGCAACCCTGTTATTGCCGGCCGTTATCTCTGTCGTACTTGGATTTGTCGTGCCGTTTATAGCCGGCGGCAGTTTTGAGATTTGGGTGGCCTTAGGCGCCTCGGCGGCGATATGGATTTTACTCGCCACGCTCAAAGCGGCGCGAAAAATGGCGACCACGGCTTCGGGCGCTATCGATATGTCGAGATTGAGCCGCAGTCAGCTCGGTATGGTTGTCGCTCACTTAGGTATAGCCGTTTCTGTTGTAGGTGTAGCGATGGTTTCGCATTATGATGTTGAGAAATCGGTGAGAATGGGGCCGGGCACCAGCGAGGAGTTATCCGGTTATACCTTCACTTACGCCGGCATGAAACATCTGAAAGGTCCGAATTACACCGCCGAACAAATGCGTGTTGAGGTCACTAAAGATGGCGAGCCGGTTACCGTATTAAAGCCTGAACGACGCCGGTACAATGTCCAGGTGATGAGCATGAGCGAAGTGGGCATCGACTGGGGCTTCTTGCGTGATTTGTATGTCACCATGGGTGATCCGCTCAACGCAACCGATTATGCGGTACGTCTAAACTATAAACCGTATGTGCGTTGGATTTGGTTCGGCGCTATCTTTATGATGATCGGCGGTATTCTCGCCGCTACGGATAAACGTTATCGCAATCGTGCCACGGTTAAAAACAAAAAAGCGGTTAAGCAGAATGAGCCGACAGGCACATTAGTGACGGAATAAACAGGGGATACAATGAAAAAAATCGTACTCTTTATACCTTTAATTCTTTTTGCTGTACTGGGATTCTTTTTATACCAAGGGCTTTTCCTTAATCCGCAGCAGCTTGACAGCGCGCTGGAAGGCAAGCCTATTCCAGCGTTTACACTAGAAAAGCTGGAAGACGCAAATCAAATCATCACCAATAAAGACTTAGTCGGTAAAGTTTCATTATTAAACGTATGGGGTACATGGTGCCCGTCGTGCAAATTCGAGCATCCGTACTTAATGAAGCTGGCTAAACAAAATATTTTGCCGATTTACGGCATTAACTACCGTGATGAAAGAGAAGATGCATTAGAAGAACTTAAAACCATGGGCGACCCTTACGCTAAAAATATCTATGATCATACCGGTAGCCTTGGTGTTGATCTCGGGGTTTACGGCGCGCCAGAAAGTTTCGTGGTCGACCATAAAGGGATCATTCGCCTAAGGTTTGCCGGCCCGATTGATGATTATGCGTGGAACAATAAACTGCTGCCGTTAATTAAAAAGCTGCAAGCACAAGCGAAAGCTGAAGGAGCTGTGTAAATGAAAAAGCTGCTTCTGCTACTCAGCATGGTTTGCGTATTTATCTTTGGCACTGCGGTAGCGACGCCGGTTGATACTTATAAGTTCAAAAATGACGTTAACCAAAAACGCGGTATTTCGCTTGCGCGTTCAATGCGTTGTCCGCAGTGCCAAAACCAGGACTTAGTCGACTCAAACTCGCCAGTGGCGCATGATCTTCGTTTACAGGTGTACAAAATGGTAGATGAAGGACGCAGCGATACTGAGATCATTAACTATATGACTCAGCGTTACGGTGATTTTGTGCTTTATAACCCTCGTTTAGACGGTAAAACTTATCTTTTATGGTGGGGACCACTTGGCTTACTGATTGCGGGTGCTATCGTTGGTGTTGTGTTTATCAGACAGCAAAGAATCAACAAAGAAGATAAACCTGCCGCCTTGTCCGCTGACGAAAAAGCAAAATTAGATGAATTGCTATCGATTAAAAAAGACGATTAACGATACTCTTCTATAGATAAACACATAAAAAAGGGCTTCCCAGCCCTTTTTTTGTACGTAACGTTCAATAAAAAAACACTCGAACGCATTTTTGTATTTTTCTTTCAAAAAGCCCTTGCGCAAAATTTTAAGCTGCCTATAATTCGCCGCCACTGACACGGCGCGGCGGGCAACGCTCCTCAAACAAAGGGCGATGCGGCAAAGCCGGACGAGTCAGGGTTTGAAGAAAATGTAATCAAATTCAAATCGGTCGAAACTCTCTTTTAAAATAACTTTAAAAAAGGTGTTGACGACCACGGGGAAATGCGTAGAATACGCAGCCCTGACCCGCTGAGAACAACGATTCGAAAGCGGTTGCTCTTTAAAAATTTATCAAGCAAATCTGTGTGAGCACTCGCGGAGATAGAACATCGAAGTTCTACATTTCTTTCAGAAGAATTGAAGAACCAAAAAATTCTATCAATGATGATGTTCACGCAAACTTTCAAAGTTTTAATTAACTTTGGACATGCAAAAACTTTTTGTTTTTATCTTTTTTCTAAAAAGATGAAGACCTAAAGCGACAGAATTCATTGAGTCGTTCAGATTAGGCTGAACACAAAAAAACTTTTAATTGAAGAGTTTGATCATGGCTCAGATTGAACGCTGGCGGCAGGCCTAACACATGCAAGTCGGGCGGAAACGAGTTGTCTGAACCTTCGGGGAACGATAACGGCGTCGAGCGGCGGACGGGTGAGTAATGCCTGGGAATTTGCCCGGTTGCGGGGGATAACAGTTGGAAACGACTGCTAATACCGCATAACCCCCAGCTTTCACAGAGAGCGGGGAAAAGGGGAGGCGCTGTTCTTTTTATAAAGAGCGGACTTCCCGCGGTCGGATAAGCCCAGGCGGGATTAGCTGGATGGTGAGGTAAAGGCTCACCATGGCGACGATCCCTAGCTGTTCTGAGAGGATGATCAGCCACACTGGGACTGAGACACGGCCCAGACTCCTACGGGAGGCAGCAGTGGGGAATATTGCACAATGGGGGAAACCCTGATGCAGCCATGCCGCGTGTGTGAAGAAGGCCCCAGGGTTGTAAAGCACTTTCAGTCAGGAGGAAAGGTGAGTAGTTAATACCTGCTCGCTGTGACGTTACTGACAGAAGAAGGACCGGCTAACTCCGTGCCAGCAGCCGCGGTAATACGGAGGGTCCGAGCGTTAATCGGAATTACTGGGCGTAAAGCGTGCGCAGGCGGTCTGTTAAGTCAGATGTGAAAGCCCCGGGCTCAACCCGGGAATCGCATTTGAAACTGGCGGACTAGAGTCTTGTAGAGGGGGGTGGAATTTCAGGTGTAGCGGTGAAATGCGTAGAGATCTGAAGGAATACCGGTGGCGAAGGCGGCCCCCTGGACAAAGACTGACGCTCAGGCACGAAAGCGTGGGGAGCAAACAGGATTAGATACCCTGGTAGTCCACGCCGTAAACGATGTCTACTCGGAATCTGGTCTCCTGAAGACCGGGTTCTCAAGCTAACGCATTAAGTAGACCGCCTGGGGAGTACGGCCGCAAGGTTAAAACTCAAATGAATTGACGGGGGCCCGCACAAGCGGTGGAGCATGTGGTTTAATTCGATGCAACGCGAAGAACCTTACCTACTCTTGACATCCTCAGAACTTTCCAGAGATGGACAGGTGCCTTCGGGAACTGAGAGACAGGTGCTGCATGGCTGTCGTCAGCTCGTGTTGTGAAATGTTGGGTTAAGTCCCGCAACGAGCGCAACCCTTATCCTTATTTGCCAGCACTTCGGGTGGGAACTTTAGGGAGACTGCCGGTGATAAACCGGAGGAAGGTGGGGACGACGTCAAGTCATCATGGCCCTTACGAGTAGGGCTACACACGTGCTACAATGGGCATTACAGAGGGTTGCGAAGCCGCGAGGCGAAGCTAATCTCACAAAGGTGCTCGTAGTCCGGATCGGAGTCTGCAACTCGGCTCCGTGAAGTCGGAATCGCTAGTAATCGCGGATCAGAATGCCGCGGTGAATACGTTCCCGGGCCTTGTACACACCGCCCGTCACACCATGGGAGTGGGCTGCAAAAGAAGTGGCTAGTCTAACCGCTTGCCTTCGGGGAAGGGGAGGACGGTCACCACTTTGTGGTTCATGACTGGGGTGAAGTCGTAACAAGGTAGCCCTAGGGGAACCTGGGGCTGGATCACCTCCTTACCGACACGATGTCTGCTTTGTGGAGTGTTCACACAGATATGCTTGTATGCATAAACACATCTTTACGGTGTTGTTTGTTCTTTAACAATTCGGAAAGCTGATAGTAATACCAGCGATTAATTTGATTAATTGTTGTGTAATACAAAATCTCAAAAATCCTTTAGTAATCGACTCTTTATTTAGAATCGGTTATTAAAACTAGTATTTTGACAAATACTAAAAGAAGTTCTCAGCACTTTATTAAGTGTCTTGAATATTCTAACTAAGGCGAACGTCGAAAGACGTTTATCAAACCAGCAAGTTGCGTCTATTCACGCTAAGAGCTTGAGCTTTCTTTTATACGAAAGTTGAAGACTTATTAGTGTTGTATGGTTAAGCGACTAAGCGTATACGGTGGATGCCTTGGCAGTCAGAGGCGATGAAGGACGTGTTAATCTGCGATAAGCTGAGCTCAGGTGATAAAAACCGTTTCAGGCTCAGATTTCCGAATGGGGCAACCCGGTGTCATAAGACATCATCGCTACGTGAATACATAGCGTAGTGAGGCGAACGCGGGGAACTGAAACATCTAAGTACCCGCAGGAAAAGAAATCAACCGAGATTCCCCCAGTAGCGGCGAGCGAACGGGGATTAGCCCTTAAGTTTTTAAGGAGTCAGTGGAATGCGCTGGAAAGCGCGGCGGCACAGGGTGACAGCCCCGTACACGAAAACGACTTAAAGATGAAAACGAGTAGGACGGCACACGTGATATGTTGTCTGAAGCGTCTGTTAAAGACAAGGGGGGACCATCCTCCAAGGCTAAATACTCCTGACTGACCGATAGTGAACCAGTACCGTGAGGGAAAGGCGAAAAGAACCCCTGTGAGGGGAGTGAAACAGAACCTGAAACCGTATACGTACAAGCAGTGGGAGCGGCCCGACTCTTTACGGGTAAGAAGCCGTGACCGCGTACCTTTTGTATAATGGGTCAGCGACTTACATTTAGCAGCGAGGTTAAGCGAATAGCGGAGCCGTAGGGAAACCGAGTGTTAACTGCGCGAAGAGTTGCTGGGTGTAGACCCGAAACCCGGTGATCTAGCCATGGGCAGGTTGAAGGTTGAGTAACATCAACTGGAGGACCGAACACACGTATGTTGAAAAATGCGGTGATGACTTGTGGCTGGGGGTGAAAGGCCAATCAAACCGGGAGATATCTGGTTCTCCTCGAAAGCTATTTAGGTAGCGCCTCGGACGAACACCTTTGGGGGTAGAGCACTGTTAAGGCCAGGGGGTCATCCCGACTTACCAACCCTTTGCAAACTCCGAATACCAAAGAGTGCTGTCCGGGAGACACACGGCGGGTGCTAACGTCCGTCGCGGAAAGGGAAACAACCCAGACCGTCAGCTAAGGTCCCCAAGTATATGTTAAGTGGGAAACGATGTGGGAAGGCTCAGACAGCTAGGAGGTTGGCTTAGAAGCAGCCACCCTTTAAAGAAAGCGTAATAGCTCACTAGTCGAGTCGGCCCGCGCGGAAGATGTAACGGGGCTAAACATACCACCGAAGCTACGGGTTCAATACTTTGTATTGAGCGGTAGAGGAGCGTTCTGTAAGCGGTTGAAGGTGAAGGGGTAACCCGCACTGGACGTATCAGAAGTGCGAATGCTGACATGAGTAACGATAAAGGGAGTGAAAAACTCCCTCGCCGAAAGACCAAGGGTTCCTGTCCAACGTTAATCGGGGCAGGGTGAGTCGACCCCTAAGGCGAGGCCGAAAGGCGTAGTCGATGGGAAACGGGTTAATATTCCCGTACTTGTGCTTACTGCGACGGAGAGACGGAGAAGGCTAGGTTAGCCGGGCGTTGGTAGTCCCGGTTTAAGGCTGTAGGTTGGCGGTTCAGGCAAATCCGGACCCCACTCTTTTAATAGAGAAAACTGAGAGCTGATGACGAGCTGCTAAGGCAGTGAAGTAACTGATGCCATGCTTCCGGGAAAAACTTCTAAGCTTCAGGTAAGCAGGAATCGTACCCCAAACCGACACAGGTGGTCGGGTAGAGAATACCAAGGCGCTTGAGAGAACTCGGCTGAAGGAACTAGGCAAAATGGTACCGTAACTTCGGGAGAAGGTACGCTGCCGGCGGTGACGGGACGAGCTCCCTGAGCGGCCGGCAGTCGCAGATACCAGGTGGCTGCAACTGTTTATCAAAAACACAGCACTGTGCAAAATCGCAAGATGACGTATACGGTGTGACGCCTGCCCGGTGCTTGAAGGTTAATTGATTGGGTTAGACTTTTGTCGAAGCTCATGATCGAAGCCCGAGTAAACGGCGGCCGTAACTATAACGGTCCTAAGGTAGCGAAATTCCTTGTCGGGTAAGTTCCGACCTGCACGAATGGCGTAATGATGGCCACGCTGTCTCCAGCCGAGACTCAGTGAAGTTGAAATTGCGGTGAAGATGCCGTATACCCGCGGCTAGACGGAAAGACCCCGTGAACCTTTACTACAGCTTGGCACTGAACATTGACCCTGCATGTGCAGGATAGGTGGGAGGCTTTGAAGCGCGGTCGCCAGATTGCGCGGAGCCGGCCTTGAAATACCACCCTTGTAGTGTTGATGTTCTAACTCGGCCCCGTTATCCGGGGTGAGGACAGTGCCTGGCGGGTAGTTTGACTGGGGCGGTCTCCTCCCAAAGAGTAACGGAGGAGCACGAAGGTCAGCTAAACACGGTCGGACATCGTGTGTTTAGTGCAATGGCATAAGCTGGCTTAACTGCGAGACAGACACGTCGGGCAGGTACGAAAGTAGGTCATAGTGATCCGGTGGTTCTGAATGGAAGGGCCATCGCTCAACGGATAAAAGGTACTCCGGGGATAACAGGCTGATACCGCCCAAGAGTTCATATCGACGGCGGTGTTTGGCACCTCGATGTCGGCTCATCACATCCTGGGGCTGAAGTCGGTCCCAAGGGTATGGCTGTTCGCCATTTAAAGTGGTACGCGAGCTGGGTTCAGAACGTCGTGAGACAGTTCGGTCCCTATCTGCCGTGGGCGCCGGATGATTGAAAGGGGCTGCTCCTAGTACGAGAGGACCGGAGTGGACGAACCGCTGGTGTTCGGGTTGTGATGCCAATCGCATTGCCCGGTAGCTACGTTCGGAATCGATAACCGCTGAAAGCATCTAAGCGGGAAGCGAGCCTTGAGATGAGTCATCCCTCAGACTTTAAGTCTGCTGAAGAGCCGTCCGAGACCAGGACGTTGATAGGCAGGGTGTGTAAGCGTTGCGAGGCGTTGAGCTAACCTGTACTAATGACTCGTGAGGCTTAACCATACAACCCTAATGGGTTTTGCGATAAGCTGACCTTAGCTGGATATCAGATACTTGATAAAGTAAGAACTGAAAAAGATTAAAGATTAGCTTTCCGAATTAACTTTGTTTTTAAGAGATTAAAAGCAAAAGCAGAATTTGTCTGGTGACAACAGAGCCGCGGCACCACCTGAATCCATCCCGAACTCAGAAGTGAAACGCGGCCTCGCCGATGGTAGTGTGGGGTCTCCCCATGTGAGAGTAGGTCATTGCCAGACGCAAATCCCCTTAGCGAAAGCTTTGGGGGTTTTTGCGTTTTGGACTACAATCTACGCTCACATGCAGTCCAAAGCTGCTTCGCAGTGTGCCCCTCAGCGGCGCATCATAGGTGCTTGCGCTTCAACTACACATAAAGCCGTGCTTTATAAACATCTTGTTTCCGCCCCATGTGAGAGTGCTTCGCAGAAGTTCTAAATATAGTTTGCTGTATGAGTAACGTGATATATCAGAAGTGCTATTGTGGACTGGTAAGCTGGTTCTGTTAGAGAACCAGCTAAATTTTATGTTACTGCTTAACTCTTAATGAAAGGTCTAAGGCTTTAACGTGCTTAGTTAGCGCCCCGACTGAGATAAAGTCGATGCCAGTTTTGGCGAAGTCGGCGATGGTTTCTAAAGTAACATTGCCGGAAACTTCTAGCTTTGTTTCACCGCCTTTTGCTTTATATTCATTGTTAAGACTTACAGCATCTAACATCATGTTGATGTCAAAGTTATCGAGCATGACGATGTCAGCCTGAGCGTCCAGAGCTTGTGTTAGCTCTTCAATTGATTCTGCTTCCACTTCAACTTTTTTATCGGCATGCATTTCTCGAGCGGTCTCGACGGCGGCTTTGATACTGCCGCGGGCCATGATGTGATTCTCTTTAATTAAGAACGCGTCAAAAAGTCCGATTCTGTGATTCATTCCGCCGCCACAGGTCACAGCGTATTTTTGCGCCGTTCTCAGACCCGGAATAGTTTTACGGGTGTCTAGCAATTTGGTTTGAGTATCCCCGATTTTATCAACATAGATTTTTGTCAGACTCGCTACACCTGAGAGGGTTTGGATGAAGTTCATTGCTGTGCGTTCACCCGTTAAGATTGCTCTTGCCGGACCGGATAACTCACAGAGTGTCTGATTCGGCACAACCAGATCGCCGTCATCGACAAGCCAGTGTAACGCAACTTCACCGCCTAATTGATTAAACACTTGTTCTGCCCAGGCCTTGCCGCAAAACACGCCTTCTTCGCGGGTAATCAGAGTCGCTTCGATAAGCTTGTCCGCCGGAATAAGCTGGGCGGTTATATCATTTTGCAGTAGCTTGTCTGCTCTTGTCCGATCAGCGCATCCTTCATCAGCGGCTGCGGGGCTAAGGCCTAAGTCTTCATTTAAGGCCGCGGTTACAGCAAGACGAATATCATTTTCTAACATGAAACGCTTTCCTAGTCTGTCTTTTACAGGCAGGTATTCAAATCCGTGCCGAAGATTAACATAACTGACCATGTCATAGTAGCGTTGCGGAACAGTTAATCCTTAAGTTTATTAATTGTTTTCGCCGGCAATATATAAGTACCCGGCTATAATTTTTCCCTTTCCGGCGCCCGTCTTAAGTACTCTACGGCGTTACTCTTGCTTGAAAGACCGTCGGTATTACCAGAGCACCTTGCAAAGGCACTTAATCAGATGAGATATGAAAAGGGATCAAAAAACAGTCCCTTAATTTAAGCCACCCAGCCGAAAATCGTCAGAAGGGAAAGCAAGGTAACCAGAAAGATAAACGTACGTTTAGTTAGAGTAAGTAACGCTAATGTTGACTGAATACAAATCGGAGCGTTCGATTTTTCGGGAAAGATTTCAGACGCTTCTGCTGTTTCACAAATGATGCGTTTGGCCTCAGTGGTTGGGCGGCTGACCAGCGGCAGCCAAGTCGTAAACCCTTGTGCGAAGTGACCGCTCATCAGGTACCCGAAGGCGAACATTCGACTCGGTATCCAGTCCAATACAAATAATATGCTTGCCGCTAAAGGTGAGCTTTTCACTTGCTTAACATTCAGGTCATAGTAATAGCGCGCTGCGCTGTATAACACGGCGCCGGTCGGGCCAAATGCAATAAGGTAAATGGCGATAGCACCATAATTCCGGTAGTTGATCCAAGCGACCGTTTTACCGACTTTCTGGCCTAATTCATTCTCTGAGATTGCGTCATTACATGTTTGGCGGTCGAGTTGATTACTTAAATGGTAACATGCCTGAATATCACCTCTTAAAGCCGATTCGATAAAGTGCCTGAAGGTCTCTCTTATTTTTGAATGGCTGAAGCATGCGATGGCGACGAATACCCACACCGATAAACTGAGAGCTCCCCAGAATACGTCCTCAATGAACCATAACAGGCTGGCCACGATAACGGACGGCAGCAGGATTGCGATAACCAGAAAAATATCAGATGACAGCGCGCTTTGTCCGATAAAAGTCTGATGGTATCTGGCCAGCAAAGTGTCAATCTGCCAGTTTACCGGAAAGGCTTTTAACCGCTCAGCCAAAATCGCAATTAATAATGAAAAAAGTGCCATCTCACTTTATCCCTTTGTCCATGTTTGTTACTTGTTTCAATTCGTAATGCCGCAAGCGCTGGTTTAAGCCGGTTTAAGTTACCACCAAGGGGTTATCAGTAAATTGAACCGCATACTATTTTTGTTACTTAAAGGGTTACATCATATTTATACGTCCAATTGTTTTTTTTAGGTTAATGCACCCAGAAAATATTGCCAGTTAAAATAAGGGCCCGGGTCGGTTTTTCTTTTTGGCGCGATATGACAATGACCGGTAATCCGATCAATCGTAATTTGCGGATATTGCTGCATCAGGATTTGAGTCAAACTCAGCAGGCTTTGGTATTGTGCTTGCTCAAATTCACAGTCGTCACTGCCCTCAAGCTCTATGCCGACGGAAAAGTCGTTGCAGTCTGAGCGGCCGTTAAATTCTGAAACGCCGGCATGCCAGGCCCGGTCATCACAGCTGACAAACTGGGTGATTCCTCCGTTCCGGCGAATAAGAAAATGCGCCGAAACTTCCAGACCCTTTAAATCCTGAAAGCTCTCATGAGCGTCGCAATCGAGTTTACCGAGAAATAAATCATCAATATAAGTGTGACCAAACTCACCTGCCGGCAAGCTGATACTGTGAATCACTAACAGAGATACATCGTCACCGGGACGTTGATTGAAATGCGGAGACG
>CBDAVB010000034.1:0-50707 GCA_965200795.1 Parashewanella sp. | reverse complement strand
CTGAAGCCATTGCGATGCAGCCATTTGTTTAACCCTGCAACCGTAAATTTCACACCAAAGGTTTCATCAATATAACTCACAATTTGATGTGTATGAGCGAAAGTGAATTTTGTTAAATGGGCTATCAAAAACTCGGTTTGCTCTGGAGTGAGCCGACTGACTGAACCGCCATTTTCGGGTTTCAGTTTTTCTTGAGATTGATAGTCATCAAAATGACGTTTGACTGTTGTTTTATCTATCCGTAACGCTTGAGCAATTAAAGAATAAGACCAGCCTTCTGAACGTAACAGAACAACTTTAATTCGGTCACATTCACGGCTATCACTTGACGATTTATGTCGTGATTCCAGAGAATGTTTTTCTTCTTTGGTTAAGGATATTTCAATCATGTTGCTATGATGATCTCATTACAGAAAATTGCAAGCCTTTGTTTGAAAAAATCGCATCTTGAATGATCACGGGTATATAATTCGGCGATACTCTTTGAGCCCTGACTCTTCTACACAAATCTAAATTAAATTGAACTTTTTTAAAACCCGTTGATCTGATCAAGAAATTCCTTCACAAAGAGTAGCGAATAATGTCAATTTTTGATCATAAACAATGGGCGCAAGACCACTTTCAAAATGCAAAGCTTGGTGATTCCAGACGAACTGAAAGACTAGTGGAAACCGCTGCTGACATGGCTCGCTGCAGTGGGAAGTCTATCGCTTCATCCTGTCAGGGAGATGAAGCTAAGCAAGAAGGGGCTTATCGGTTAATCCGTAACGATAAAGTTTCACCGGAGGTGATACGCTGCTCAGGCTTTGACTACACAGCCGAACAAGCCAAGTCATATACAGAAATTCTGGCTATGGATGATACGACTTCAGCCGGCTTTAAACATAAGGTCGCATCAGAGCTAGGGAAACTTGGCAGCGTCAAAGATAAATCCCGCGGGTGGTGGATTCACTCAACCTTATTGTTAGATGCCTTTACCACAAAAACCATTGGGCTTATTCATCAGGACTGGTGGTGCCGTCCTGACGACCCCGCAGACGCCGATGAAAAAGAAAGCGGAAAATGGGCGGATGCGTCGCACTTTTGCCGCCAACGCTTAGGTGACACTATGTCCCGGGTTATTTCGGTCTGTGACAGAGAGGCGGACATACAAAGCTATCTGCAAGATAAGCAAGCCCATAATGAACGTTTTGTCGTGCGGGCGAAGCATAACAGAAAGATCCTTGAGTCTGAATTACCCTTATTTGAATATCTTGAAACCCAGCCAGAGCTGGGGTCATACACGATAGATATCCCGCAAAAAGGAATGAAAGACAGTAAAGGGAAACCCGTTAATCGAAAAGCCAGAAAAGCCAAATTGACGGTAAAAGTGGCGACGGTCACCCTGAAGTCTGAGGGTGAGATGAAGCCGGTTAACGTGGTTTATGCTCAAGAGAAAACCTCAAAAAAAGAGGTAGAGCCGTTGCGTTGGGTGTTGCTGACAACAGAGCCTGTAGGAACCTTATCGCAGGCCTTGCGTGTTATTGATATTTATACCGCAAGGTGGCGGATTGAAGATTTTCATAAGGCGTGGAAAACAGGCGCCGGTGCCGAGCGTCAGAGGATGACTGACCCCAAAAACTTAGAAAGAGCGTTATCGATTCTCGCTTTTATCGGTGTTCGGTTGCTGCAATTAAGGGAGGCAATAACTATCCCGTATTATTTACGTAAAAAAGGGTTAGTCGAAGCGGCTAATGAACTGGAAAATCAAAGCTGCGAAACCGTATTCGAAGAAGATGAATGGAAGGTATTGATGAAGGTGAAAAAGCCAAGGGGCTGGAATGGCAAAGATGTGCCAAGCTTGAAATGGGCTTATCAATCGCTCGCAAAACTGGGCGGTTTTACAGACACCAAACGTACGGGTATTGCGGGTTGGGAAACAATCTGGGAAGGCTGGAGAACCCTTCAATCTTATGTTGTAGGATATCGGACAGCAAAAGAAATGCTAGCTGATGGTGAAATGCTTTGAGATCTGATCAAGAGACAGCTTTGAGCCTGGCCTTAGCTCTCTGATAACCGAGCCGTCCGCCTGAATCTTCAACTTCTTTGTGAATATCAAAAAGCAACTCCTGAAGCTTCTTCGCCCAAGCCTGGTCTTCTTTATCTGAAGCAAACTCCAGCTCCCTAACGTGGTGTGAATTACAAAGCCCGTGTAAGCAGTCATATTTGAAGTAAGGTTTCCAATGGTCGTGAACTAACACACCTTGGTAATTCGGTAAAACACCCGCTGCATCTGTCGCTTCCTTACCTCTTTTCTTATGACAAGTGAAATATGTCCACTGAGTCGCAGAGGCTGTATGCAGCCAATGTTTGCTGCCATTGACGTTCATGCCTGTCTCATCGGCATGAAGTACAGATGAGCCGCAAAGCCGGGATTTTATTACATCAAGTGCGCCCGATTCTTTGACCAGCTGAGTCGCTTGAGTATTGAAATTAACCAGTGTTCCTGAGCTAATCGGAAGCTGAAGCTGGTCGGCAAAGTATTCTCTGATCCTGTCATAAGGCAAGAGCTGATATTGTGATAAATAAACGGCATGAGCTTTAACGCCTTCACCGTATTGCACCGACTGTGTGACTTGCCCGGGGAACTCAGCCGTATAGCGATTACCTTGTTCATCTTCTAATATTTGAGCCTGATACTCTGTAACGATGGTTTTGAATTCGATATCAAAGACCTGACGCTTTTCAACGCCAATTTCTTTGTAATTTCCTTTGGGAAGTTTGCGCTTGTCGAGTTTCAGTACTTCAACGATATCAGGCTTATCGATTTGTTTGAGCGTAGTACCCGAATGACCTTTTTGACCACCTGGTTTGCCATTGCCTTTAGATTTTTTCTTCTTGTTATCGTCATCATCTGTAGAAGGTGGCTTGCTGCTGTTTTTGCTGTTCAATCCGATGCGGTTAGTTAAGATCATGACAAGCATAAGCAAAGTTTCAATGGCCAATTTCAATGCTGGCGTCACTGTGTTGTCAGCTTCTAATTGTTGTTTGACATGTGCAATAGTTGCGTCAACGTCAATGCCATTAACTTTCAAAATAAACCACGAATTAACAGAGAATGTTAATAGCATGACATGTTAAAAATAGTAGTCAAACGATCGCTGATGATCGATTAAAATAATGTTTCAACCGTTGTTATTTTGAACGAATTGAGTCAACTAGGCTGAATAGTTACAAATATAATTTAGTTAAATCCACACTAAACGACGATGAACCTGAAAATGAAGTTTTACTCGCTGATGCTTTTGCATTTCTTTTGTGCTTCCTTTTATCCCTGATCGCAACCGTTTATCACTAAATTAAGTCAAATCAATCAATTAGTGTTTACGGCGGTAGCCGAGTGCGGTACAGTCTGCCCAATCCCACGTGAATTAACAAGTTATGAAAAAATGAAAGACAAAGTAACGGCTCAGCGCCTGTATCATTTAGACTGGTTGAGAGTCATCGCGATCGGGTTGTTAATTTTGTATCACACCGGCATGGTTTATGTGCCTGAATGGGGCTTTCATTATAAAGCGGAGACCGGCTACTTTTGGCTGCAGAATCTGATGTTAATGCTTTCCCCGTGGCGAATGGGATTACTTTGGTTTATCTCTGGTGTCGCCCTGAGATTTATGTGGCATAAATTCAATTTGATCAATCTATTATGGATAAGAAGCCGGACGTTATTATTACCACTTTTGATTGGTGTCTTGTTTGTCGTGCCGCCGCAACTTTATATTGAAATGAAACAGGCCGGTGATATGCCGCTGTCATTTTTGTCATTTCTTAAAGCCTTTTACTTTGAGCCTGGACATTACTTCGATGATTATCAAAGCGGGATCTGGCCGGGATTTGATGTTAACCATTTATGGTTTTTACGTTCGCTGTGGCAGTTCGGTATGCTTTTGTTACTGCTGTCTCCAATGCTGCTGAACAGATATTTTCAGGTTATTTATCTTCGTCGCCTTAACAATATCCCGGTGTTGTGTCTGATATCCGTCGCTGTTGTTTTAGTGATTGAAACTCAGTCAGCGGGCGAGCAGAAACGGGAGCTTTACGGCGGGTTCTTTTTACTGGCCGGGTTTTTAATCGGTAACTCAAATGACTTCTGGGAAAACTTAAACCGAAATACTAAGTGGTTAGTTTCAGCGGCGTTCATCTCATTACTGTGTTTACAGCTGGTTTTTGTTTTAATCCGGCAAACGGATGCCTCAGAGGGACATAAGATCGCAGACGGCCTGGCTTTGGTCATCTATTCATCAGCGAAGGTTTTTCCTGTGCTGGCCGCGCTGGCGTTAGGCGGTAAATACCTTAATCGCAAATCGGACGGAGTCGCTAGGCTCAATCAGTGGGTGTTCCCGGTTTATGTGCTGCATCAGACCATTATTATCGCGGCTGCTTATATTATTTCCCCGTTAAATCTGACTACCGCTTTCAAGGTGACGCTTACTCTGGCGCTTACCTTCGGCTTATGCGGCGCCGCGGTAAAGCTTATGCGGCATGTAACGGGAGCGGGTGTTTTTCTCGGCCGGAACAGTCCTGATATCGCTCATTGGAGCAATTCTGGTTACTGGCGCTGGTTTGTTACGCTGCTTTGCCTGCCTTTAGCGTTAGAGTTAGTGCTTTAAGCTCAGCAATCAGTAAAGATACATTTGTCATAATCATCTCTTTCGCGCCTAAAGCCCCGCCCGGTCGGGCGGGTTGATGACGGCTGGGTAAGTTGATCGTTTTTTGATTTTTGCCTGGGATAAAAATCGGTAAAAAAACAGCCGTGTAATTCCGCTGAAACCGACATTATGAGTTCAGCAAACTGACAGCTTACGTAAGCCATAATGACCCCCGAAAATTGATTACATTACGGGATTAAAAAATATGAAATCTTCATTACCTAAGCTATTCGTGTTCGGTATTTTAGCTTTAAGCTGTAATTCTGGTTTCGCCGGAACATTCAGCGCTGACTTTGCTTCTTCTGATTCTAATGTATTCCGGATTGCTCAGAGTGATCCTAATCACTCTGTGAGTGATGATTGTCCGAAGATCACTCAAACGAATAATCCTTATATTATTCATACCCAGGACGGGGTAGATCTTTTCAGCACTGAAAAGTATAAAAACTGCACTCAGGTGCCGTATTTGTCAATTTCAGGAAAAGACATTAATAGCTTAGACGGGCTGAAGAATATCCGAAAAATAACCAACGGTGAGGAAAACGGCGGTAACGGGCTTTATGTAGGCCCGATAACCCAATATAAAAAAAGTTACAGTAATGACTCACTAACACAATTGGCCGGTCTGGAAAATATAACCAGTGTTAAAGGTAATGTCACCATCGCCAATAATGACAATCTAGAGAGTATTAACGGCCTTAATAATGTTGAAAATGTTGTTGGCTCCGTAGTCATTACTTCCAATAGTAAGCTTTCAAAGGCGGCTGTCTTCAGCAAGCTCAAAACTATTTCGGGCGGGCTCGCTATCGGGGATAATCCTGAAGTCACTGATTTTGGCGACAGTTTTCATTATCTTAAAACGATTGATGATAAAGACAGCGGCTTATTCCTCAGCAACGGTCATATGCCGTGGCTCGGAAGTTTAACTAAGATCAGCGGCGGTTTGTATATCAGTGACACGAAATACAGAAACTTAGAACCTCTGGGGCTGAGTTCACTGAACTATGTCGGTCGCCAGATAGGAATATATGATAATAAGAACCTTGAGAGTATCGAAGGATTAGACGGTGTCGGGCGTCTCGGGCAAACTCCAAGAAAAGATGATAAACAACTTATTTTTTTCAGAAATAATCCTAAATTAAAGGATTGCAGCGGGCTTTCTCAGGTTTACTTTCCTGACCAGAGCAGTAAGTATCAGTTTGATGAGCACGATCCGGCAGGCTGCAAAACAACCTTAGAAGGAAAATATACAAATTCAAACTAAAGTAATAAGTTACGGTTTTTACGGTGTGACTCAGCTTGCTTTGCCGAAGGCAGGGATAACCTTCGGCGGCGTCGCGGCCGTTACAAACCCGTGACTATAGTACCGGCCCGGTGCCGCATCAGTAAGGGCAGTTCTTAAAGGTTTTATCGTCAGTCCCGCTCCTGACAGACAGATGAATATCGCACTTTCGTTTCCGGATAACCTGATGATTTAAAGAGATAATTATCAGAAGATTGGTGTTGTTTCGATAAAGCTGCGGTCATGTTCAGGATCAGGGACTTCACTAAGAAGGACGTGTGGTGAAAACATCGGAGCCGTTCAGGCCCGCGCTTTGAGTTCAGCGCTGATTCAACGGGACCGGGTGATAATACAGAGTCCTAATTTTCATGGTTAAATCGTTATGAAACAATCAATATTAAAGCCGATGTGTTTAATCTCTATGATGTTTTGTTCAGGTGTCTGTTTGGCTGAATCCGGCGGTTTTTCCGCGGTTTCTAACCCTTTTCAGGTCGCGATGAGCAGCCCTGATAAAATGGTAAGCGAGCATTGTCCGCGAATTACTGAACGTCATGATCCTTATGTTATTCATACGCAGGCGGGCATAGATCTTTTCGCGAAATATCAGAAATGCACCGAAGTTCCGTACTTATTTATTTCCGGCCATGATATCAATAACTTAGACGCCTTGAGTCATATTAAAGCGATTAACCACTGCAATTATAACAAGGATAATATCACTTATTGTGACGCGGTTTATATCGGACCGACAGCCGACAGTAAAACCGGCTACAGCAATGACTCATTAACTTCTTTGAACGGCTTAAATCACTTAGAGTCAGTAAAGGGAGATATAACAATCAGTCAGAATGACAAACTGAGAAGTATTCACGCTTTTGACAAGGTCGCGAAAGTTGACGGCTCGATCAGCCTTCTGTATAACCCTGAGCTGAGAGACGTCTCTATGTTAAGCCGTAAGCTTAAAGAAGTTTCCGGTGCTATTGATATCGTTGGCGATCCTGACGTCAGGTCATTCTCAGACAGTTTTACGCACTTAAAAACAATCGGTAATAATCTGCATATCTCTTCCGGCCGTTTTCCCCGTTTCCCCCGTTTAGAGCAAATCGACGGCTCATTATATTTAAGCGCGTCCGATTCGGATGATTTTTCCGGGTTAGAGTTTACAAACTTAGAGGATGTCGGTTTTCAGATCGGAATATATAACAGTAAAGCGTTAACCAGTCTTAACGGATTGCAGAAAATCAACAGACTGGGTGATAAATTCAAGACCAACATAGAAAAATTCATTTATTTTACTGACAATCCCAGGCTCAGAGATTGCAGTCAGCTTTCACAAGTCTATCAGGCCAAACAAAGTGAGAGATTCAGTTTTGACAGTAAAACACCGGTAAGCTGCAAAATAACCTTAGAAAGAACAAATCCGGACTAAAGTAACAGGTTTCATAAGCCTGATTTCGATTGCGTTGCCAAAATTAAACAACTTTTAACTTTTGGCAGCCTTGCGACCATCACAAGCTGATGAGCATATCACCGACCTGATACCACGTCAGCAGTACAAATAAAGTGACAAATACTAACGAAATCCCGCGCGGCACATTTTTTCTCATGTTGTTATTCCTGTTGCTGAACGTCAGTGACGCCTTTTTTACTGAGAGATAATTTAAAGCAGCGTTCTTCGGTTTTATCGCCGGTTTTGCTCCTGACAAACAGGTGAATGCTGTACTTCTGACGGCCGATGAACTTGCTGATTTTCTGATGGTTTTGAAAGTAAACCTCGCCTTGACGACTTGGCAGATTACGCAGCATGCGTGACAGGTTAAACGTCAGACTGTCGCTGATACAGTGTTGCCGCCGTGAAAATGAATGCGGATCAAGATAAACCGCTCGCTTATACGAAAGCACTTGTTTATCGTTAAAACTATTGCGAAGAGACCGGGAGTTACCGATAAACTCATTTAAAAACGCCGGCCGGGATTTTGCCGTGACAAAGTTACAACTGTCTTTGATGACGGCGACCCGCTTTTGGGTTTCAGGATCTTTAATCAGATAACTGAAGTTGAATAACTTCCTGGTTAAAAAAGTAAACAGCATTTTGCGGCTGATTTCCTTAAAGCGATCTTTCAGGATGTAAGATAAAACTAAAGCGTAAAAAAACGGGGTGCTGAAGTTGCCGTATTTCTGCTGCGAATAAAAGGCGATCCCGGTTGCGATAGCCATTGACAGCGCCGCCGCGAAGCCGAACACCAGTTGCTCGGTTAACGTGCCGATGGGTTTTCTTGATGACAATAATAGAGTAGGGGCGTTTAAATATCTTTTAAGCTGTCTCATTTTAGCGAACAGCTTTTCGGCGCCCTGCTCATTGGCTTCATAGGTATGAAGTTGAGAGGTTTGCCGATAATCTGATTCTCTGTTAACGAATTCTTCAATTAAGTTTTGTGATTCGGCGCCGTATTTTAAAGGCTGTTTTTTTGAACTCCGCTCGGTAACGGCTTGTGACAGTGACAGCAGCTTTTGCAGAGTCAGTAAACTCACGTAATTGTCAAAGTGGCGGAATGTGCCGGCCGCTCTGCTTAATGATTGGTCAGGTTTATGATCGCGCGTTGCTTTGAGAGCATCGCTGATTCGCAATATGCTCATATTCAACGCTGATGTGTCCGATCCGCCTTTTTTTAGTTGTAACTCAGTTTTTAAAATGTTCTCAAAGGCTTTGGTAAGCAGGCTTATTTTGCGCCAATAATGTTTATGGACGGATTTATCATTATTGTTCAGGCCGTTGTTAAGTTGTTTAACTTGATATTCCAGAGCGACAAACGAATTCTCTAAACCCTGATATTTCTGCTCGGTAACTAAATTACGGTAGAACAGTTCCTTGGGGTAGGTGTACTGATCCAGCCCTAATTTTGACGGCAGAAACCAGTACACCTCAAGCTCGGCGTGCTTACATTGCCTGGTAAGCTGAGTTTCCAGTCTGAAGTGGTAATTATCCAGTAATTTGAAAGACAGCATGGTTCCTCTGTAACCAGACAGCGGGTCGTGTGATTTCCGTAAGGTGTCTGTTATGAATGTCGCACCGGCGAAGGGTGCCCGGTGACTCTGGTTAGTAATATCATAAAGTCACCGGACTCCGGCCCGCGCCGGAGTGAATAAACCGTTTATCATCCGGCTGAAACATTACCATTCGGTAAACGGATTTTTCATCAGCATAGAGTTGTAGTACCTGGCGTCACCCGTGACTTCTTGTGCTAACCACTCAGGCTTTTCAAACACCTCGTCTTCACTGTGAAGCTCAATTTCCGCGACAACTAAGCCCCGGTTTTCGCCGTAAAACTCATCAACTTCATAAGTGTGCGGCCCGGCTGTCACCAGAAAGCGGGTTTTATCGATAACGCCCGGTTCACAAATCTCCAGCAGCGATTTCGCTTCTTCCGCTGAGATTTCTTTTTCCCACTCAAACCGGCTCGCGCCTGATTCATTGCTTATACCTTTAATGGTCAGGAAGCCTTGCTCACCTTTGATGCGAACCCGAACCGTGCGCTCCGGCGCTGAGCTCAGATAACCCTGAACAATACGAGTTTGTTTTGTCGCCAGGGTTTTAAATTGTTCATCTTTTACGAGAAACTTACGTTCAATTTCAACGGCCATGACGGTATTCCTCAGTTTGCCAGCGGTTTGTTGATCATACCGATCACACGCTTGACGGCTTGCAGATAGTTGATGTTTTCTACCCCTTCTAAACCCACGTCCTTCAGAGTTCGCTGAATGTCCTCAGGCTCTGTTGACTCTGAGTTAACGGATACGATTTTCGCGCCGTTAACCAGCACGTTCGCCGTTTCACAAATGGTGTTATTTACCATGTAACCGAAACGTTGCTTATGAACTTTTACCGCCTGAAGCTGAGGATGCCGCTCAATGATGTCCAGGAATTCTTCTGACGTGTAAGCGTCTTTTTCAAGCGCGGGCATTTCAACCCCAAGCGCGGGAAAAACTTCTTTTTCCAGCTGAGCCGCCGGCATCGGGAACTCACCTTTCATAAGCGGGTTCCACTGCTCTAAACCGTCTACGGTCTGAATATAGGTTTTAATGTCCATTTTGCCGTCACGGATTTTAGTGTTGTTCACATCATTAGTGCGGGACATGATATAGATTTCGTCACTTTCACGTTCCCAGACCTTTTCCGGCACGGGCTGAGACAAGCGAGCCATGCGCGTTGCCGCCTCTTCAAAGCTTTGGCCGAAAGTTCTGAATTCAAAACGAGGTTTGGAGATTTCACCGATTTTTAATTCACTCATCACATCTTTCCTGTTTCTAGTTAGATATTTAGATGCAGAAACCAGCGGTATTTTATAACTAGTTTCAATTTGACCTGACACTAGTGTACCTAAAAAAATCTGACAGGGATATTGATTAGGATCAAATAATTTAAAATTAGTTTCGAGATAAACTGACATCAAGAAATAATTTGTAAATTGTTTCCTAATTTGAGTCTAAAACATTAAAATTGCCAGCCGGTGAATTATTGAAGATATTAAAGATGTCTATTCGTCTTATTGAATGTGACTTTATTGATTGACGCGGCGCTAAATGATGAAGTGTCAGATTAGGTAAGATTTAGAAATTATAAGAATAAGAATGCAGTAACCATAGGTATTAATGATGAGTGAAAACAAATCGTCGCGGTTTGATCCGCTCGATATGAGTAATTATCGAATAGAAAAGCTGCCGGTCAGAGAAAAATCGGGTGTCGAAAAGTTACTTGAAAGAATAGGGTTTCCGTTAGCGTTGATCAGTTTCTGCCTGATTCTGTTCGTTTTTGATATTCCCTATTTAAGTCACATAGATCCGGGTATTCTGGGTAAGAAAGCCTTAGCGCAGTATGAGCGGCTCGGCGCGGCTGAGTTTTCACGTATTAACATCGCTATGACGGCGATTTTTGTCGCCGCCGTTATTTTATGGATAACCGAGGCGATTCCGAATTATCTGACTTCGCTGCTGGTGATCATTGCCATCGTACTCACCGGCGTGACCAGCGAACGGGAAACCTATGCTCAGTTAGGACACCCGGTAATGTGGCTCAACATTTTGTCGTTTATTCTGGCGAGTATGCTGGTAAAAACGGCCGCGGCTAAACGCTTTGCGCTGTGGTTTATTGTTCGCTTCGGTAAAAATGCGACCTCCATTTTCTTCAGCTTTATTTTCATCAATATCGTGCTGTCGATGTTTATCTCGGCCACGACCGCTAAGGCGACCATTTTGCTGCCGATTTTTATGGTTGTGGCCGCCGTGTTCGGCGCTGACGGCGGTGATAATAAAAATAACTTCGGCCGCAACCTGGTGCTGCAGAATCTGTTTCAGATCAATATCGGTGCCGGTATGTTTATTACCGGCTCCGGGGCGAACTTACTGGCCGGCGCGCTTATCGCCGGCTCGATTGCCGGCATGGATGATTTCTCATTCTACACCTGGGTGGAGGCGGCATTTTTACTGGCGTTTTTAAATATCTTCATTGGTTGGTTTATCGGAACTAAATTCATCTTTAAGATCCCGAAATCAGAGCGGCAACCGCAAATTGAGGGCGGTTTAGAGCGCCTTCGTGAAGAGCTGCGTAAAATGGGCTCAATCAAATTCGAGGAAATCAAAGCGATTCTTATCTTCATGCTGGTGTTACTCGGTTGGGTATCGGACACTTATCACGGCATCAGTAAAACGGCGATTGCATTCTTAGGCGCGGTAGCCGCGTTAATGCCCGGCATCGGAGTCGTTAAATGGAATGATATCGATATTCCCTGGCACTTATTGTTGTTCTCAGCGGGCGCTTACAGTTTAGGGGCCGGTTTTAAAGCGACCGATTTACCGGCGATTTCCGTAGACGCGTTATTTGATCACTTAGGTTTTACCGCCGACACACCGTTCTGGGCTTTATACCTGATGTTAACGGCGGGGATGATTTTCAGCGCCGTTGTGTTCCAATCTAAGACCATGAGAACGCTGGTATTTGTACCGATTGCCGTCGGTGTCGCGCAAAAATTCGGTTACCCGATTTTAAGTCTGGCTTTACCGGTAGCACTGCTTATTGAGCACGTTTACGCGCTGCCGTTTAACAGTAAGCCCGCGGCACTGCTTTATGTGACTGACCATTACAGCTGGTCTGACACCTTTAAGTTCGGGTTAAGCATGTTATTCATCGGCTGGTTCATGATTATTCTGTGGGGAGAAACCTGGCTGCGCTGGCTCGGTTATACGCCTGACGGCGTATTCGGGATATTTTAAATAACAGTAAGTTAGACAAAGGAGTCATAGCACCTTTGGCCGGTTTTTTGTTATTCTGAGTCAGTGTTATGTTATTTGATAATCGGTAGCCATACGGATCAAAGATGAGTAAATTAAGGGTCGAAGACAATACCGTACGCTCCAAGTTAGCGCTGTTACAGCTCGCGGATGAGCTCGGCAGTGTCACTAAAGCATGTGACATCATGGGCTACAGCCGTGACAGTTACTACCGGTTTAAAAAACTCTATGATTCGGGCGGTGAGTTAGCGCTGCGTAATCTTGACAGGCGCAAGCCGATGCTGAAAAACCGCACCTCACCGGAAGTGGAAAAAGAAGTCGTTGAAATTGCTCTGGACTACCCGAATTACGGGCAGGAAAAAGTAGCGCGGCTGCTGCGGGCGCGTGATATTAAAATCTCGGCCAGCGGCGTCAGAGCAGTCTGGAAACGTCACGATCTGGAATCAAAAAATAAACGCTTAAAAGCCTTGCACGCGAAAGTCGCGCAAGATCAGCGTCAGCTGACGGACGACCAGCGCAGTTCAATCGAGAAACTGCACCAGCTTAACCAAAACCAAACTGAGCTTGATACCGCTTATCCGGGTAATTTAGGGGTTCAGGACAGTTATTACGTCGGCTGCATTCCGGCGATCGGCGATGTTTATCAGCAGACGTTTATTGACGCTTATACCAAAGTGGCTATGGTTAATTTGTATTTAAACAAAAATGCCGGCAGCTCGGTTCATATGCTCAGTGATATGGTGTTACCTTGGTATCAGCAGCGTGGTTTAAAAGTTGAGCGAATTCTTACCGACCGTGGCGCGGAGTTTTACGGCGCGGCGCATGACGGTAATCTATACCAAAAGGCGCTGCGGGAAAAATCGATTGATCATATAAAGATGCGCGCTTATAACGGCCCGGAAGTAAACGGTATTTGCGCGCGTTATCATTCTTTACAGAAAAACGAATTTTACGATTTGGCGCTGCGTGCCAAAAGCTACCGTTCCCTTGAAGAGCTCAATGAGGATTTACAAAAGTGGGTTGAGTCTTACAACTCCCGGATGCCGCACCAGGAGCGATACTGCTTTGGGAAAACACCGCTCGAAACCTTAAAGCAGAGCCTGCATCTGGCGCGAAAATTATTCACCTGCGCTGACTTTTCCGGTTAATGGTGACGGGCTGATAATGGTGATTGGGGATATTTCTCAATTCAACTCAAATGGTTAAAATGAAACACACATTTAGCCCGCTAGCTCCGATTACGAAGCCGCTATTCCCGGAGTAAAATTTATCGAATTAAGGAGCGAGATTTCATGACGATGATAAACGGCCTGCCGGAGTCAGCTTCTAACATTGATGTCTTTTATCAAGACACATTACGCCGATTCACTGAAGCTGATTTTTTTCGCCGTTACCGCGTTCACGGTGTGAATCGAATTCCGCTCTCACAATTTAAATCTCTCCGGCAAAGCCGTTTATTAGCAAAAGAGCCTGACAACTTAACCGCCGCTGACAGACGATTCGTCCGGTTCAGCCTTGAACGCAACAATGCGGTTGCCGGCAAACACTACATCGCGCTTGCGATTATAAAATCAGGGCAAGATAACGGCGCGGACGGTTACCGGGCGCCAAAACTGTCGATTGACAACGGGCTGATATTCAAAGCTGAAAATGTGCTCAATCATTTAAGCTACCGGCAAGTGAGCGAGTTAATCCTGAAACAACAACTCGACTTTAAATACTCAGTACCGGAAATTGATTCCTTAGACAGTTTGCAGGCTGAAATTATTCACCGTTACGGACACAGCCGCCCTCAGTTATCGACCAGGCAAATCATCGATCTGGGTGTCGGTGTTGTCTGGTTCAGATGGGTCGGTTACATAGATAAAGCAAACAAACTTAAATATCTTGCCGGCTAGTACTCCGTCCGGTTGCATTTAATGCAACCGGACGGAGTACTAGTTTTTCAACGCCTCTATTTTTCTCAGTTTGGTATTTAAAACTCCGGTTACCCCGCCTTTCTGCGCTCAATATCTAACATCGCCCGCGAGTATTTCGAGTCATCGAGACTGTTAAAATAACCATCCCAGCTCGGCATCGCGTGGCGCATTCTTAAAAAGTCATCTTTCGGGATCACCATAACGATGGTATCTTTAACGGCGGTTAACGTGCCCGTTGTCATGCACTCATTTTGAATCGTGCGCTCCCCCCAGTGATCATTAACCCCGAAATTTCTGGAAAAAGCGGGACGCTCATCACCGGCTTCAACATCGAGTCTGAGCTCACCCTCTACGACCACGTAAAAACCGTCTACCCATTCTCCTGAATTGAAAACCACATCGTTTTCTGCGAAATGCATGTAACGGGAGGCGTGGGGCCTTTGCTGCTCCATATGAACGATGGTTCGCGGCATGAAATAATCAAACATCCAATTGAGCGCCACACGAACCTTAGTCGCGAACCCCGGCAGCATTGAAATATAGAACCCCCGCCATAAAAACCAGGCCGCGAGACCGTATAGGTTGATTCCCATCAGGTTACCGACGGCGGAATAACCGCCGAGCGAGGCCAGCGCCCCTTTTGAGGAATACTCAAAAGGCTTTAATTCCTTACCCGCGACCGCCGCGTTAAGGTTTTGAGCTAATCGTTCGGCTTCTCTGACTGTCGCCTGCGCTGTCGGCGGCGCAATCACTTCGTCATCTAACGGAACGGCGGCGATGTCTCCCAGAGCCCAGACGTGCCCGCGCCCCTCGACTTGTAAATAGCAATTAGTGGGAATTTTGCCTCGATTTAACTCAAGTCCGAGCGACTTGACAAAATCTGACGGTCCGTTACCTATGGTGGTTATCACCGTCGTCGTCGGGATCACTTCGCCGTGGTCGGTGGTGACACTGGTCGACGTCGCGGAATTAACGCCGGTTTGCGTTTTGATCTCAACGCCCCGTTTTTCCAGAACGTTATGCGCGTAGGCGCTGAGTTTTTCCGGCAGCTCCATCAGAATCCGGTCGCCAAACTGCACCAGTACTAACCTGATCTCTTGCTTTGATATTCTGGGATAATACTTGAGCGTCCGACGAATCATTTCCTGAAGCTCACCCATGGTCTCCACGCCGGAAAACCCGCCGCCGGCGACCACAAACGTAAGCAGACGTTGTTTTAATACCGTATTATCAGTCACATCAGCCAGCTCAAAGTTCTGAATCACCCGATTTCTGAGAACATAAGCGTCAGATAAATCTTTCATGGTCAGACTATGTTGCGCGAACCCTTTAAACATAGAAAGATCGGTAATTTGACCAGAAGCGATAATGACTTCGTCATAAGGTAAATCATGAAGGATTCTTTGTCTGCCCTGAACCAGCTGCACGGTTTTGGCCTCAGTATCGATGCCCCTGACTTCAGCGAGCCGGACTTTAACTTCGGGCAGTAGCAGCCGAATTGGGGTAACGGCGTCCTGAGAATTGATCACGCCGGAAGCCACCTCAGGCAGCAAAGGCTGAAAAACGAAGTAATTTCGCTCACTGATCAGCTCGATATCCAGTCGCTGATCAGCCTGTTCTGACAGATATTTGGCGGCGAAAACGCCCGCGAAACCACCGCCGATGATTACGACTTTTGTTGTCATATGTTCGCTCCCTCAGAATGACATTTAATTCATTTAAATATAGTGCAAATATGCCGCTTTGTTTGACGGCCATTCCCGGAACTGTCTTTAAGGAACCAGAAAAAACCGCAAATCCGCTTGTGCTGAGTTTTGATGGAAAAGGGGGCGTTCTCAGGCGTGAGGAGCTCAGAGAATGTACACAAAAAGCGGCTGTAAACAGCGATAAAAAGCTCAACAGTCGGTTAAGCGGGAGAGAAAAAGAACCGAAAACGAACGGCTCAAGTCGCCGACGGCATGAGAAGCGGCGCAACGAAAAGGCAGCTTGAGAACAGAGAAAATGTCGATAAATCTGCTTATTACTTATTGAATAACAGAGAATACTTAAAGTATGGAGAGGCTCTGTCTCCGGGCTTTCCCGCGGGCAGCGGACATCACAGCAGCCGGACGGGAGCCGGCGGAAGCGGATCCCGTTTTGAAGTTAAGGTCTGTGAAATCAAGCGGTAATTTTAATGACTACCGGACGTTTCATCAGCGGCATCGCTGAGAACGGCTTTATCAGCAAACTGAAAAGCCGTCGTACTAAGGAACCGCGCCCAAATCTAACTTCGATGTATCATGAGATGATACAGGATCTATTCGTTCTGACACTGTATTAATTTTGCTGAAGATTAGGATTTGAGTCAAAATATCCGATAAGTTCATCACTAAGCGGATGAGGACAACTTGTCGCATTATTCCAAAGATGCGCTAACAATTCAGTCATATCTTTATGAATTTCTGCATCCTGAGCGACATTCTCCTTTTTTATGATTTCAAATGCTGAAATTAAACTTTGAACACTTCTCTTATCCCTGGCAACCTTAAACAATAAAATGAAAGTCTTATTTATTGTACTTTCCTCATTATCAAAGACTTTTACATCATCATCGTCAAACAATAATCGATCACTTAAGATTGCACAGACTTTATCGTTTTCAATTATCGGTACCAGAAAGTCTAAGGCGTTAAGTAACCAGTAAAAAGAGCTTCTTATCTGATTTTCTTCGCTACATTGAGAACCATCAGGCTTTTCAATACACGAAATATCTGCTGTTGATGTATCTATCAGCTTGGTTTTAATGCGATTTAGCAATTGTTTATCAAAATTATTAACTAATGGTGAACTTAATGTACGTTCAATTGAAAGCATTAAACGCTTGGCACTCGTTAAGTTGCAGTCACTTCCGATAAGCCACAAAAGTTTTATCAAATCCGCCGCATTTATTGGTTGAAGCAAAATATCTTTTGCTGTTTGGTAATCTTTTGATAACAAGCAGTACTTCGATAACAGAATATATAAAACATCTTGGCTACAATCGTTTAAATGTGTGAATTCTTTAAAAGCATTAAATAACCACAAATGGTGATCATCAAATTGAGTCGGAATTGTAATATTATAACTAGGGAACGAGCCTAGTTTACACCGAAAATCTCCAGCTTGCTTTTTTATTAAGTCTTTATCACTGTTACAAATAAATAACTTATCTGACAACGACTCTAAATTTGAAATGAAAAATGAAATAGCTTCAGGTCTGGGATCTTTTATTTTCATCCATAGTAATAAAGGCCGCGTGTTACTTGGTTCATTGATTACGTCAACAATATCTATAGGTTCTATTATTCCGACGCTGCTCATTTGTATCATAATAAAAGTTATTATTTTAATATCCGAAAGCACATATTGAAATCTTGGTGATAATATAAAAAAACTCATTAATGTAAATAACGGAGCAACGGAATTTGAAATGTTGACGGGTGCGGGAAAAGGCATCCCAACTGCAGAAGAATGAGCTAAAAGAACAGCAATATTCTTATCCATTATGTGCTTAGGTATATAATCATCAAAACTTTCCGCCGTTCTATGAACCTGATTCAGAGCATGCTCAAAATGACGCATGATATTTTCAGTGCTCGATTGAAGCTCACTGTGCAGAACTTCATAGCGACTGCCGGCATCCCTTGCGTTATAAAAAATCAGAGCTTGACTCGGATTAAGCAATCCTTGATTAACAAGCTTAACAATAATCTCTTGCCACAATAAGTCATTGATCAGAATTTTATTCACGAGGCAATCTTTGATTGCGGGAAGTTCAAGCCAATTCTTAAAGTCGATATCTTCTTTGCTTTTTGCTAATCTCAAAGTAGCGGCTTGCTTTATGACAGAACATACCTCTTGTTCTTCATGCTCAACACGTTCAATTTGCTGTGAGTTAAAAAAACCTGAAATATTATGTTCAAACTTAGGAAACGCTTCTTGTTTTGTTAATTCAACGTTAAAACTATTATTATTTTTATCATACGCTAATTTGTATATGTTTTTCCCTATTTTCAGCACCGTTTTTGAATCAGTAAGCGTACGAACAGATAAAGATAAAATTGATTTTCTAACAGGGTCAGATAAAGACGCGGATGCAGTTAACATATCCCGATTTCTCTTAAAAAAATTATGGATTTAATCTATCCGAACCGGGAACTTAATGTCAAATTATTTTGTTCATTATGAAGGCATTATTCAGAAAACAAACAGCACGGATTACCGTTGTGAACAAATTGAAAGTTTACGGGGGCGGATCTTTTGATACGACAAAATTTTTAAATAGCTCTTCAAATATCAATGAGTTTATTGAGAACAGGAATAAACTAAGGGGGGATTTGATACCTTTGCTTGTGCTTGTTAAACCGATCCGGATCAGAATTTTGAAGATGAATTATTATTAAGCTAACAAAAAAAGAACTTTAATGTTAAAAATGAGTCATATAAAGTATAAAAGCATTACAACCATTAACCCGCAGGAGGACGTATGAATAAATTAGCATCAGCGCTGGTTGCATTAGTTTTTACCGGAGCGGTTTCTGCTCATGACATAAAGAATGATGAAACCGTCACCACTGAAAACGGCAATGTATCTGTCACATGGCAATCACCGGGGCATTATCGTGATATTGAATCATCGGGTGAGATTCAGTCCAGATTCCAAAAACGCTTATTTGAGGACTTAACTAAAGCCCTCAGTAAAGAAGCGGCCAAGGTTTTAAAAGACAATCAAAAGCTCAAGTTAACGGTTACCGACGTTGATTTGGCGGGGGATGTAAGACCAAGCTTTGGCGCGGGTGATGATATTCGGGTCGTAAAAGATATCTACCCGCCGCGATTCAAGTTTTCTTACACCCTGACTCAAGATGGAAAAACCGTCGCGGAGGGTAAAGAAAACCTCACTGACCTGAGTTTTCTGGACAGAATCCAGCCGGCTTTTGAACGGCCTTTTAAATACGAAACCCACCTGCTCAACAGCTGGATGGATAAAATGGCGAAAACAAAATTAAACTGAATCTTACCGGTATTATTTCGCTTTTTGCTTAAACAGCCGCAGCGTTTGTAAAAGCACGCCTAAACGAGCAACCAGTTCAGCAATCGCCTGATTATCCGGTTGCTCTTGTTTTTTCAGATCATCAAACTCCTCGGCTAACTCTGCCGCATAAGGCTTAAAGCGGTTGCTTTGGACAACAAACCCCTTATCCTTTGTGAAAACGGCTTTGTGCTTTGCGTGACCGGCCTGTTTAAACGAGTCAAGTCGCTGATCGGCGTCAATAGCCTGACGATAAACAAGCTGAATATTTTGCTGAATTTGTTCAAAAACTTTGCTGTACGACATAAACCGCGTCTCTTAAATAAAATTGTCCGGATTATAAAAGATCATGAACTCAACCCGCAAAAGTCTCAAGGTAAAAATATTATTCTGCTGAGTTTGCGATTCATCCGGGTGCGCTTCCTTTTCATACGACGACCTCTTCGGTTTGAGTTTGCTGATAAGTACCTGACTACAGGTTTCCCGTGACTCCGGCGCGGCCCGGAGTCCGGCGGCTGTATGTTTTTGCCGATAAAAGCCGCCGGATACCAGCCGGCGCCGGTATGACAAAATCAAAACTAATTTTTAGCTGACATCAGAATTCTCAGATTTGACAAAAATCGGGTAGCGGTTTTTTGCTGGTGAGCGCTTACATTCGCTGGTGTTTTCTATTGATGTTTAATCATCCGAATATATCCTGCGTCATTCTCGGTAATGATGACATTACCCTGATTATCTGCCGAAATCGCGCGCGGCTCGCTGATCTTTTTGCCTTTAGATAAAAAGCGCTCTCCGTCACCGGCGTGCTGGCCGTCTTTGCCGCCGTCCAGAAATAAATGAATGATGCCCCGCTGATCGACAAACCACACCTGGCCGCCTTTGTGGGTGACAAGAAAGTAACCGTCGCGCGGATGAAACCATATTCCCCGAACCTGATCCAGCCCGGTTTCCGTCGCTTTAAATCCCGGCCCTCCGCCGTCTTTTTTACCGTTTCCGGCTTCGATAATTTTGTTGCCGTACCTATCAACAGAGTATACAAGGCTGCCGTCCCTGTCGGTTACGAACAGGCGCTTATCCGGACTCATAGCGATGTTACCGAGCCCTTTAAAGCCTGATGCTAAAATTTCAACACCTGCCGCGGGCGTCCATTTTTTGAGATCATGCTTAGAACTGTAATAAATGACTTTTTCATCATTACTTACCCACAGGCCGCGACCGGTTTCTATACCCTGAGGATCGATAAATACAGTAGTCAGGGTGCCGTCAGCGTTGAGCCTCCGTACCCTGTCGTTGCCCAGATCAAGAATAAATAACACATCGTTTCGGGTGACAAAGATACCGTTGGGGTAGGACAGCCGGCTTTGTGTGGCTACGCCGTCACCGTTAAAGCCGCTGGTATTGGTTCCTGCGACGGTTTCGATAATCCCTGAGGGGCGAATGACTCTGACGGCGTGCGCGTCTTTGTCCGCGATGTAAATATTGCCCTTAGAGTCACTGATCGCATTATGCGGGCGTGATAATTCAGCGTCGACGGCTGGTTTACCCTCATATTCAGGCTTCCAGCCGTTAATGTCCTTTTCCGAATATTCCCCTTTTCCCGCTATCGTATTAAGTGTTGTATATTGCGAGGTGAATTTTTCAAACGAGAAGTCTGAACCCGGCTCTTTAGCCGGTAATGAAGAGCAAACCGCACAGGTAAGAGCGGCAAAGAAAACACAATACTTTTTCATCGTAAACGCTCAGGAGTCAGTTTTAACGTTCATCATACCTACCCGTAAGGTTACCGCTGTTGCGACAGCGCTTTTTGAATCTCATCATAATATCTATCCGCGCGTTCTTTTGAAAAGAAATCAATCGTAAGGCCGCAGACGCCGATCACCGCTAAAACAATACCAATCGCTTTAAGATTAGGGCTGGAGGTGAAAAAGTGCGAAGCGGCGGCGAGAAGAAAGAAAATCAAGGCCGTCCAGGCCGTACCGGCATACAAAGCCTGAAATCCGTCAACACGCTTCTTTTCCGCTTTTATGAATTCAACAGCGTTTTCAGCATACCTTGCCTCAAATGCCTGAATTTGTTTGTTGTTACTGTAAGACATAAAGCCGGCGGCGGAAACAAACAATACGCCGCAAGCAATAACCGGTATTACCATTGCCTTCGCACCGGCCGTGCCGCCGAATTTCATGAAGGCTAAACCTGAGAGAATAAGAAATAACCCCGCGATGGCAACGATACTTCCCTCAAGCATTTCGCCTTTAGCCCAGATAACAGTATGATCAATGAAAGACATAGGGATGGTTTCCTTATTATTGAATTAAGCCGCTGACGATACGTTTTTCGTCACCGCGGCGAAGACCCGAGTATTATCTTATTGATAAACGTCCCCGGATACCAGCCCGCGCTTTCATGACAAAAGCAAAAAGAATTTTAAGCCGGCTGGTTAAGGGATGTCACCGTTCAAATAATAAGTACCCGACTAAGTAGCTGACCATAAGTTTTTTAACATTTTTTGACGCCCGTCTTGCACTTCGGCGTCGCGACTTCGGTTCCATCGCTACGGCTACGCTCCCTGAGCCGCGCCTTGTATCGCGCCAAATCTGAGCACCAAAATTTCGAAGAAACAGTCGGGTACTTACCAATTTAAATTTCAACGCTTATTTGTCATAGCCGCGGACGCGGGAAATGAAATAACGGCAGGGGTGTATGGCGGTCATCCGGAGAGATTTATCCGGACTAACCCAAGACCGGACTCCCGCTTTCGCGGGCGTGACGATAGAATTGGTATATTTTCCCGCACGTCCCTGAAGACAGGAAAAACCCGCGGAATGTTTTCACCGGCGAATCCTTATTTTGTGAAGTAATCTTCACGGGTAATGATATCGTAGTGGTTTCCTCTCCAAAGTAAAACCGCGTCATGCCGCTTAAGTGATTTTGTTATGTCTTTTTGAGCGCTTGTCGGGAAAATGATCGGTATATTAAGGCCTAAAGCTAATATGTCTCCGAAGGTATACACTAAATGATCCAGTGTCTCTTGCATTTGCGGATCGTCATTTAAGCCGGAGGGGAACAATTGTGAGAGCATTGCTTGCGTGGAGCTTAACGTGAAACGACCTTGGGCGTAACACTTGCTGAAAATAGTATCTCCGAGTTGTGAAATATCCACGTTTAAGTGGTTCGCCAGTTTTTGCAAATGTCCGGCCGTTTCCGGATGAATTTCACCGCATAGATTAATACCTCTGTTAATTCCTTCTCTTACATATCCGTGTAAAGTGCGTCTCGCGGTCGTGTCTTCAAGTAATGAACGATTACTGTATCCTTGGCACCAAAGTTGATCTCTGGTTTTGATTGCCATAGCCGCACGGTATAAACAAGCGCCGTTACCGGCGACTTTATGGAAAACGAAGCCGTCAGGCATGACTCTGCCGTTACCGGGAATTGTTCTGACATCTTTATCCGCGGTATCTGAAGCGCTTGTAACTGCCTCCGGCAATGAGTAAGTTAAGGAAACCGGCCCGGTTACCACTTGTTCAGCTTCACTGCGGGAAAGTTTTACCACCTGACGTGTCAGGATCGCCCGGTTTATTTTATCCGCAATCTGAGCGAAACAATCTGAATCAGCCTCAAATCCGGCTTTACCCGCTAATACCCGCGCCACGCAAGTATCAAAACATAACTCCGTTCCCACTTCTCGCATTGTGTTTAATATCTTCCGGCTTAACACCGCGATCTCCTGTTTATCCGTGATGTGCTCAGAAAGAGCGGAATTAACTGAGCTCAGGATAAGCGCGCTGCGATTTTTACCGAAACCCAGAGTCAATTCCGTTAAGTTTTCTAAATCTTTCAGATCCCTGACCGGCGCTCTGGCCGGCTCGTCCCGGAGCGGTGAAAGTGAAAAATCATATTGCGCCAGTTCCGCTTTAATCTGATCGCTGTCTCCGGCTTCAGGCGTGACGTGATCCCAGTTGAATTGTCTCAGCGCTCCAATTGCGGATAACTGCCTGAATAAATCCGGTTTTATCAGTTTCAGTGTCAGTAATGTCTTTGAACGATCCGCGGATGTCATTGAGCCGAGTTGCGCGCTCAGAACGTCAATCATAATGCCGCGCGCGTATCCGGATTTATCCTGATTTAAACAGAAGTGACACAGTTGTTTAAGCAGCAGCGCCTTACCCGCGGGTTTAGCGCAATCCAGAATCAGGTTCATCTTGCAAGCTAACTCAGCGGGATTATAAATATCCGCCATTCTCTGAATCACGCACTCAGTAAAAGACGGTTTTCCTGACCTCGCGGATGCTCCGTTCATGAGCATTTGCGCCAGTAAATTCGGCTGGCGCGCGATGAGATTGTCAAGCGCATTATTTAAGTCCTGATCAACAGTGCCGTGACAGTCACTGACAATGCGGTTCATGACATCCGCGGCGTGTTTCAGTTCCATGTGACCAATAAGCTCCGCGAATTGCCGCGGATCTTCTTTAATTAACCCTTTGACGGAGTTCGCGACCTTGCGGGGATCAAAACGGCTGTTGGTCATTACCAGTTTATAAGCCAGCTTTTGATCCGCTCCCGCTGTGTCGTCAGTAAGGCTGATTTCTCTGAATGCCCGGTTATGAAAACATGAAGCTGCCCCTGATAAATCCTGATGCGAAACTGAGATTTCCCGCTCGGTCTCTTTGATTTGATAGTTGCCTTCAGCGGGATTACCGCTCACGGCGGATATAAGGTAAGACTTATGCTCACTGTCATAATGCTGAAAAGGATCTCTCAGCGCTTCTTCCGTGGCTTTACTGAACTGAGCGTTACTGGTATCTATATTATTACGGACATGACCAAGCATAATTTCACCTTGATGAACGGTAAGACCCGACGATAAGTTTTTCACTTTGCTGACGAGCGTCATAAACACTCCGCGGCGTTACTCCTGCCTGAAAGACTGACGGTATTACAGTGCGGGATCGCCTTGCGGGGCGCTTAAGCTGAACTCCGAAAATATCCAAAAACGGATAGTCAGGTACGTATTTTTTTCGATTCGTTGTTACTGAGTCATCAACTTAAGTCAGATGACTTCTTATTCCCATTATACCCGGCCGCGATTAACCTAAGCTGTCCGGAAGATGAAATTCAGTTCATTTTCGGTAAATAAGTCGCTGACCGGACGTGCCGCCATGAGCTGAAGGCGATAAACGCAACCGGACGGAGCGCCGGCGCTTTATAACTTTCAGCGCCTGACGTTCTGTTTTACTGTTCAAAAAAACTTCACGAGCGAGGATAGTGTAATGGCCGTCGCTTTTTAAAACGATTACCGCTCCGTGTTTTTCAATTAGTTGCGCTACATTGTCATTGTCTGAACCGCCTGATACCAAAAGAATATTAAACAACCCGGTTAATTGTGCCGCGATTAATTGTGCGAGCAGCGCTACAGAGCCGGCATGTTTCCCGCCAAATTTAAAGTCATCAGGCAGCAGTTGTAATCGCGTTGCCTCCGGGTTGCATAATCCGAAATAACCGTTCGCGTAGCATTTCTTAAAAATAGTATCCGCGAGTTCTTCAGATCTATCGCTTGTATTATTTTAGGGCGCAGTAACTCCTGAGCCGGCCGATCATCCATAATTTCCCCCGGGCAGGCTTAATTACACCAGCGCTTATTTTTCAGCGAGACGGCTAATACAGACCTGAATAAATTAGCGCTATCATTTGCTACGTCTACCTCTTTGTAACCTTGCGCGCGGCTCCGCCCTGAGAAGGAGTCTTAACCGCCTGAGCTCCGGGCTTAGCCGCCGGTAAGACCGGCGCCGGTGTTTGCCGCGTCATTTTTGATGTTGCGCCGCGTCCGGTAACTTGACCTTCAGACGCGGCCGCCGCCGTCGGCAAGGCTCGCGGTTTACGCGGCGTGTTTGCTTTTTTTCCGCCCAGTTTTGTGTCTCTTAACGTCTTGTCAATATGCGCTGCCCAGTTGTCTAGTGCTTGCCGTTTAGGAACCTTGCCGTTGAATCTTGCTATAGCTTCGGCCATTGCATCAGCGATAGCTGCTTGAACCTCTTCTGTGTCGTCCAAATATTCAGCGACGTTTCGAGCTAAAATTATCAGGAGTTGTTTACCAGGAATGAACGGGCGTATATCGTCCCAGAGACTCTCTCTTAACTCAGTGTAAACGACAGATTGTATTGTCAAGCTCTTCAACTGCTGCCTGTCGCCGGCGAGTTTAGGATCTCCGCCTTTGCCCGAAATCTGTACCGGCTTGCTCTTTGCGGGATTGTGAGAAGCCGCCGGTGTTGTTGCTGCGCCGGTTTGATAATTCCGGCCGCCGCTTGCTGTTTTTTCTTTTCTTGGTCTGTCAGTTTTGTCTTCAACGGGCTCAGGGTAAAAGTCCATACCCGGAGCGCGAAACATTGCCGCGCTTACCTGCGCTTTAATCAGTGCCTCACCTTTATGAAAAACCTCAGTTTCCGCTATGAAAATATCCGTTAACCAGCTTTCACTTTGGTCATCAAAATAACCGTCAGGCTTATTTATGTATTTATCAAAAATTCGCTGAGAAATCTCATCGGGACTGCCTTTTAAACTATTTCTCCAAGATTGTTTCTCAATTTCCTCTGGGTCGGAGGACTTACATTCGGCCTTTAGCAGATTTTCTATGACCGCCTTTATTTTACCTACCGCAACTTCAGGTTTAAATTTGCCTTGACTGACGAGCTCAGCATAGGCCGCTTGTATCTCGTCATCCGTTTTATCACTTGCCCACTCTGGTGTTTGATAGAAGGTCGCCAGCACTAGGCGCTTATATGCGTGGTTTGGTTTTACCGGAAAGCCGCGGCTTTTAAAGCCGCTGGCCCCGGTAACGGCAGCGGCAGGTTTTTTTGTCGGCGTAAATGTTCTTAATTCAATTTCTTCGTTTCCGGTCGGTTCTTCCGGGCTGACTTCAGTCAGTTGTCCTGAAAAGCCGTTAAAGCATGCGGATGAATCCTCCGGCGACGCTTCATCAGCTTCGTTCGGTATAACCAGATTTCTGGATAGAGCTGTAACGTCTCCGGCTTGACGGCCGGACACTGAGCTGTAGTCTTCTTTTAAAAATGCTTTTCTTTCTTTGTCAGAGACTGTTACTTGATCTAAGTTGTATTTTTTAAGCTTAGCAGAACATTTTGAAATTTCATCAAAAAGACTACCATTTACCAGTTTTAAAGCTTTTAATGTGTCTTGTCGTTTATCTTGAGTCAGTGATTTTAAAAGGCTTTTTATGACATCCGCCGCAACTTCAGGGGTTTCTGTAATCAAACGAATTCCGTCTGGTGAAAATTCACAAAACTTCTGTATGATTAAAGCTCGCTTATGCGGTCTCTCGCTTTTTAACATTGCATGTAATGCTGTCGGTGTGAAGTCTGACTCTATCTCACAGCTGCTGAAGAGTTTGATGTGTTTAATGCCGCCGATGAGTTCAAGAAAACAATGTCCGCAATTTATGCCTTTGTCTTCGGATATCTTCTCTATATCTAACAGAATGTGAGCGCACATTTTAGGCCATTTTTCGATAAGTGCTCTTACGACACAGTTGAAATGTTCGTCAGGCTTGCCGTGACGCTTAACCATAAGATGTTTCATTATTTCCGCGGCGCGTTCCTTCGGCATGGCCATAATGATCCCGAGGAATTCGTCTTTATCGGAAGTCAATAAGTCTTCTATGGTGTTAGCCACTTTCCGGGCAGGGAGCACTTGATTGGTCATGATGACTTTATAAGCGAATTTTTTGTGAACGTGTTGTCCGGCCTTAACGCCTTTACAATTAAATTCTGAGAATTTTACGTTGATAAAATTTAATCTGCAGTGACTGTGACCGACATATATCCTGTCCGGCAACTCTTGAACCTTATAATAGTCCAGGCATGAGCTGGCGCCGTTCACCGGAATTATGTAGCAGGTCTCACCAGTGTTTCCGGAACTTTTATCTGTACTGTCTATACAATGCTGTGAGATATCCGCAAGCGATTGCATGGTTGTTTCATCATATTTTATTTTGCTTGTATATATGTTTCTTACCGGACTGGTTGTTACTGAACACGAAGCCATAGTCGTCACCTTATAGAAATACTGTTATTTATTCTCAAGGGGTTATTGTAAAATGACCGGCATTAAGGGAAGGTTGTCTTGAAATTAAGCTTTATTTAACCTGAACGCTCATGACAGATATGATCCTCATGAGCGTTATTGTGATTTAGCCGGGCGGGGTGTGACAAAATCATTCGCCTCTGATAAGCGGATGTTTTCAGACGGCGACGTATCTCTTTCAGCGCCTTTAATTCTGTTTTACTTGTTCAAAAAAGCCGTCAGGAACGATGATATTGTAATGGTTGTTAGCTTTTTCAACGATTACCGCTCCGTGTCGATCAAGTAGTTTCGTTACATTTTTTGTTCCGTCTGAAACGACTTGAATATTAAAAATATGGGGTAAAAATCCTCCGATTATTTGTGCGAGCCGCTTTACTGATGTTCTATGTTCATCATTAAATCTTATGTCTTGAGGCAGCAGATCTGTTGCCATTGACAGCGGGTTATATAATGCGAATGAACCGTTCGCGTAGAATTGCTTAAAAATAGTATCTGCGAGCTGTTCACGTTTGACATCTTGATGTTCAGCTATGATTTTGATTGTTTTTTCACTTTGCGGCATTATTTCAGGTAATATTTCAATCCCTTGGTCTATCGCTTGTTTTATTTTAGGCGTCAGTAACTTCTTAGCCTCTTCATCGTCCAGAACATCCTGTATGTGAGCTTCTGTACACCAGTGCGGATCTTTCAGCAAGATGGCTAATACAGATCTGAAGAAATCAGCTTTATCAGCTGCTACGTCTACCTCTTTGTAACCTTCCTGAATGGCACGGCCTTGAGAAGGATTGCGAACCGCTCGGGGCTCAGCCGCCGGTAATACTGTGACCGGCGCTTTTGGCGTCAGTTGTGATGTTGCCCCGCCGATTCCCGTAACTGTTACTGTAGACGCGGCCGCCGCCGGCAAGCCCCGCGATTTAGCCGGTGTCTGTGCTTTTACTCCGCGGCTTTCTACGGCTCTTAACCTGTCGTTAATAATCTTTGCCCAGTCATCAAGAACTTGCTGTTCAGGAAGCCAGTTAATGATTTCTTCAAAGGCGCCGGCCAGTATGTCAGGGGTAAATACTTCATGCGTTCCTTTGGCCAAAAACCTTTCAGTGACACTTTGAGTAAAAGCTTCATGCTTTTCACTTTGCATGTAACCGCGTAATTGTCGCCGAATAACTACACTCCCTAACTCATCCCTGATGTTAAGCCTTGTCTCTTGTTCATCAAGCGGCCTGACGCCGCTGACAGGCCGGACCGCGGCCGGGGCAGGCGTGTTTTTGCCGCTGACACCATGAGCGCCCGCGCAAGCGATGTTCTCAGGTAAAGTCAGTTCAGCGGTTGATTTCGCTTCGGCTTGCTCTGGTTTTTCCCCGGCTCCGTCTGTTGTCTCATTTGTTATATCCACAAAGCATGACACATCAGTTTTTGTAACGCCTTGTAAAAAATCCTGCTCAGAACCGGCTTGTGCGGCTTCAGTTTTAACCCTTTCAGTTTTGACTCCGGTATCAATTCTGGCTTTGTCCAAATCACCACCGGCGGTAACTTCTGTTACATCACCGGCGGTAACTTTTGTTTCCCTTATTGTTTTTAATTCAATATCTTCTTCAATCGCTTGGTTTACGGTCGGTTTTTCAGGGTCGGGTTCAGTCAGTTTTGACGGTGAACAGTCATTAAATCGAGCTGACGCAGACTCTTTCTGAAATTCAGCCGGTACAACCGGCATTTCGGATTGATCCGTAACGTCATCGTCTCTGGTCTGATGAAAGGTGAGTTTGGGATCCTCGCGATAAAGTTTCAGGCTCCGCTCTAAATGAGTCCTTTCTTCGTCAGACAGTTTTACTTCCTTCAACCCGTAATTTCGGAGCCTGTCAAAGTTTTGTAAATAGAAATAAGTTAGATCACTCGCGCATTTTAACATTTTTAGGGTTAGCTCTTTATCTTCCGGAGACAGTGAAGTTAAATGTGTTATTATGACGTCTTTCGCAAGCTTGACTTTTTCATCTGTTGAATCACCAGGTGTTTGTGAATAATTTATAAGTTCTTTTATGATTAAAGCCTGCTTTAAATGTCTTACTTCTTTTAAAATGCTGTTTATTGCGCTCTTTGTGAAATTCTCGTCTTTAATGCTGGCGATTCGCTCGAAAAAACACTCCGCATAACTGGTTTTGCAATCTTCAGGGATCCGTTGCTCGTCTGAAAGAATTACGGCTATCACTCTGGGGCGTTTTTCTATGATTGTTTTTACGACATCATTTAAATGATTGCCGTCGGTCCCGCCGCGATGCTTAGCCGCGAGATGCTTCAATACTTGCGCGGCGTAATCCTCTGTCATATCCTCAATGTGTCCGATGAAACTGTTTTTATCGTTAATGATTAAGTCTTCTAAGGTGTTAGCCACTTTCCGGGCCGGGAGCTGACCGCTGGTCATGATGACTTTATAAACGACTTTTTCGTCATCGGCTTTAGTTCGACCGTTTTCCGGATTGGATTGAGTGAAGCTGCGCCTAAAAAATGCTACAAAAGTTTTTTTCGCTTCGGATCTTTGATGACGACTGATACGTATCCTGTCCCGTGACTCTTCAACTCTATACCAGTCCGTGCTGCCGCTGCCAGGAGTGGCCGGAACCACGTAGATTTTCTCCATCTCTTTGCAACCATCGTGGTTACGATACTTTGAGAGATTCCTAAACGGCTCCAAGGCCGCGTCATTATATTTTAGTGAGCTTGTATCTGTTTGCCTGTATATTTGTGAAGCCATACCCGCCGCCTTAATTGAAACATTATTACATTTTCTCAGGGGGTTATAATAAACGCACCGGCATTAAGGGGTTGTTGCCTCTAAATTAAACTTTATTTAAGAAGAAGCCGTCCCGAAAAATCTCCCTGTTTTGCCGTGGTTTATTTTCGGCTCAGGGATGTCGCGGCTCAGATTGAATTTCAACGCTTTATTTGTCACTCCCGCTTTTGCGGGAGTGACGTCGGAACTGATATGATTTCTTCTGTCGCGTCCCTCAACGCTTAAACGAAAAATACTGAGCGGCTCCGACCAGTCGCTCAGCCATACCGGATAGCTCTTCGCCCTGGGCTTTAGAGCCCTGAGCGATATCTAAATTGGCATTCGCGGCTTGCTCGATCTGCTGCAACGCGTTACGTAAATGCGAGGTCGCGGACGTTTGTTCCTCATGGGCTAACAAAAAGTTATTCAGTTCCCGAGCCGAATTATCAAGGTGCCCGACAATCAGATTAAAACCGGATTCAGCCTCAGAAGACAGTGAGATGCCGTTTTCCATATGACTTAGAATTTCTTTCACCAGCGCATTACTGTTTTCCGCCGCCTGGGTGGTGAGTCCGGCTAACTCTCTGATCTCAGAGGCGACAACGGCAAAGCCCCGGCCGTGCTCACCGGCGCGGGCGGCTTCAATGGCGGCGTTGAGCGCAATCAAGTTGGTCTGAGACGCGATGCCGGTGATATTCTGCATGATGTCAGAGATCTTCTGCCCGGAAACGTGTAAGCTGGCTATGGCGCCGCTTAAGTCCCGCATTTTGCTTCTGCCGAGGTGCGCTTGCGCCGCTGACGACCTGGCTTGAGCGGTGATGTCTTGCGATACTTTATGAGTAAGCTGGGTCTGGGTTTCCATCTGGAGCAGGGCGGCTGATACCGAGTCGATAGCCCGGGTCTGCTGCTCAGCGCCGACAGACAGTGACTCGCTTTGCTCTTGCGCCAGCTGTGTGGTGGTGAGAATCTGCTCAGCGGAATGATAAATCGTCGTGATCACTTCTTTGAGCTTTTCATTCATCCGCGCTATGGCGTTACCGAGCTGATCTTTGTCGCCCGCCGCATGAGTCTGACAATCCAGCTCACCGTTAGCGATAGAAACGGCTGAAGCCGCGTGTTGTCGCTGGTTATCAATCAGCCGTTGCAGAGACTTACCCATTTGCCCGAGCTCATCTTGACGCGTACTGACGGACCGGCAGCGGTTTAACATCGCGGCCTCCAGGTTCACGTCACCCCCGGCTATCCGGTGAACCGCCCCGGAAATATCGGATAACGCCTCACTTATAGGCTTAAACATTAAAATCAAAATAACAGTGAAAACCGCGGAAATGACAATCCCGAATATCGTACTCGTTTGAGTAAGCGAAGAGCTGATTGACGTAACGGAAGCTTTTTCAATCGATGAAACCAAGCGCCATCGTGTCAGCGGAATTACCGCTGATTTGGCGATGTAGCGCATATCGCCCTCGTTAAATTCTTTTAACGCGTTCCCCTTATCGCAAAACAGCTGATAACGCTGCCGCGCCTTTGCCCGGTCCGACAAAATAATATTACTGTCCGGGTGAATCAACGGCCGGCAGTTGTGAGTCAGCACGAAGGCGAAGCTCTCAGGATCGCTTTTTTGACTGTTGACTAAGTTTTCATAAAGCCGGCTCAGCGGCAGGCTGGCAAATAATACCCCCCGATGCCCCCGCGCTGACGTGACTTTAACCGCAAGCGTGAGTAACGGCGAGTTATCGACACGACTCAGTCTCGGATCGTCGATAACCACCCCGGCGGAGTTTAAAGCCCGCTTAAAGTAATTTAAACCAGAATAATTCTTACCCAGTCTCCCCGGGTTGCCGCTTAATACCGCGGTGCCCTCAGCGTCGAGTAACGCGATATTGCGAAACTGATAGATCTGTTTCAGTTGTTGTAAATATTGATTCTGTGCCGCGTCAGACTCCGCGTTATCCAGTGCCGCGGCAATATCCGGCTGCTTTGATAACCCTGTCATTAACTGACTGTTCTGGGTCAGCCAGCTTTCAATACTCTTCTTAATCAGGCTTGAGGCGCCGTCTATCTTGTGCTCAACCACGGAGTTCAGTGAACTGACTGCGTTGGAGGTGATCACAAACGTTAACAAGGCAAAGCCCGTCACAATGACGGGCAACAGGCTTGATATAAATTTAAGTACCAGTTTTTTTCTGATGGTGTTTAAGCGCATAACAAACTCCGATTATTCGCTTTTATTTCACTTAGGAAGTTCAGAATCAGATCTGACTGTGGCACCGATGTAGGTAAATTGAGCGTTTTTACAAGCATTTCCCGCCTCTTCGGAGAAGATTATCACTTTATCCTGTTGATTTATTTTGGTTTCAATCACGGTTTCCGGCCGGCATAATTTTGAAAAACCGGGCACATGAACCTGGAATAATGTTTTATCAGGCTGGTAAAACCAGAGTGAATAATCATTCTCTTTGGCGACCGGGCCGCCGATAATCAGGTAGCCTTGTAAACCGCGGATATATTCCATGCCGCGGACACCGTGACCGTTAAGATCGAGCCGGGTGACGGTAAATTCAGGTTTTGCCTCAAACGGGTGGCTCAGGCTGATCAGCATAGCTTTACCATTACGCAGTGACAGCTTGTCGTCAAAATCCGGTGAGCCGAAATTCTGAGCGCACAGCGGTGATCTCAGTCCTAATATCAGACCGTTGTCATTTTGTGGATCAAAAGAAAGCCCTTCGACATTTAGCCCGCCTCGTCTTCCGAATACGTTTTTCACTCTGGAAAACCAGCCGGCGTCACCGCATTCAGACTTTAACGCGTCAAGCAGAGTACGGCGCAGATCGACACTGCGCTCCCATGTAAGATTGTGCTTCTTTTGATCTAAGTGAAACTCAACCAGTAAACGATAGCCCGGACTTTCCTCGTCAATAAGGCTCATGCTTGAAGTCGTAAAGTAAGAGCCGTTGATATACGTAGCGCCCTCAATGTCCCGCTGAATCACACTTCGGGTCAGCAGCTCACCATGTTTAAAACTGTCTTCTAAGCTTTTTTTACTGTCGAATTGAGGGAAAATCCGAACGCCCGTGTCGTACGAGTCGTTACCGCCGTCGTAGGCGATGATGATCCGCTCTCCGTCCCAGGCGCTGCCGCTGGTGTCTTGTCGCCATTTACCTTTCTGCCGGTACAGTAACGGCGTTTTTCCGTAAAAATAGTCCCGGAATAACTCGTTTTGCCGCTTGCCGGTTTCAGCAGCGACAACCTGACCCGTTAAACTCAGGCAAGTGAGTAACCCTGCCGTCAGGGATGATTTTATAATTCTTTTCATATTAAAACCCGAAATGCAGTCGGAGCTGACATTGATCCAACTGAATAAATCTGAAGAAGCTGTTTATCGTTATTGATGCTCAAAAGCGCCGCTTTAAAATTCTAATCTCAATATCGGCAATCTTTACTGTTTATTAAGTCTTATTAATGGTTTTTTTTTGCGCATTAAATAACCTGCTGCTGAAACCAATTCCTCACCGCGAATAAAGCGGCAGCGCAGAACAAAGCTGAAATGATCGGCGCGGCTTTGCGGCCGGGCGATTCGGCCCGCCATTGAATACCGGCTCCGCGGTACAAGCCGATACCGATCTTTACCGCTGAGTACAGCATAACCGCGATAATGCCCGAAAAGACATGGCACAACACCCGGGTACTGACGATTTTAGCTGAACGGAATTTGATTTTTATCATAGAGTGTGAGTTTCTGGTTTTGACTTTAAATGACAGTTAATTGAAAAATAAAAAATAGCGAAAAGCACAAAAAGGCCGCGAACGCGGCCTTTTGAGAAAATCATGAATTTTCCGTGATCAGAACATGTACTGGAAACGAAGACCGGTTACGGAGATTTTGTCGTCACCATTAATGTAGCCATCATCAGTGGCATGTTCATCCGTGTCGATGATGCTGTGATTTAAGCGCACTACCAGGTTAGGGTTGATGTAGTAGTTCAGACCGAAGGTTAAGTTAGAGAACTCACCTGCAAAAATACCCTCTTCATCCTCGCCGGCGCGGTTGTCGTTCGCGTCGAACTCGTCGTAACGGACAACAAACTCAAGCTCGCCCTGACCTTTAGGCACAACAGAGCCGAACTCTGCGTCGTGCAGGTTGTAAGGACGGCCTTCACCTAAGATGAAGTATGAGGCCTCAGCATAATAACCGTTGACGTCGTAGTCATTTACATCTGAGTCATTTGATGAAATGGTGTTTTGAACATATTCACTCTGAAAGTAGAACTTATCCCACTTAGCCGCGAGCTCAATAGAAGACGCTTTGATATCATTGATATCTTCGCCTTCGTATTTAACTAACGTGATGTCGTAAACTTCGCCTTTTACTTTAAATTCATCCTCATCTTCCGAAAGAGGTTTATGATTAAGAATGTTGTAACCGATGTGGAATACTTTTGATTTATCGCTGCTTACCCAAGGGCGATAAACGGCGCGCGCTGAATAGCCGGTGTTTTCGCCGGCAGGCTCATCCAGCTCATCGTCTTTAGCGTCGTTACTGCCCACTTCTTCACCGAATACCGAAGCGCCGACGAAGAAAGACGGTTGCCAGTAACTCGCGCTCGCGCCGATACGACGGCCTGTGGCGGTAAAGTCAGTGATTGAGGACGTTTCCATCAGCGGATACCAGCGGGAAGTCGTCAGCTCCGCCATGGAGAAAAACGGCTTGTGGTTACCCACTTTGAGGACGGTGTGCTCAAAACCCGTGTAGGCGATCCACATGTCTTTGACTTTAGATTTGTTTTCTTTAAAGTCGATGTCGAATTCACCGGCCCAGTCTTTATAAAATTCAGTTTTAATCGCGAGACGGGCGCGGCGGAAATCCGTATTCGTGTTCGCTAATCTGTCGTTCTCATCACTGCTGACTCGTTTCGCGTCAAGCATAATACGGCCGTCAAATTTCCATTTGAAGTTACCGTCCGCTGACTTGAACTTAAAATATCCCTGGTCAAACTCGCCTTTTACTTCCTCAGCCGCGAGACCGAAAGGTAAAATTCCGAGTAACGCTGAAGTTAGTAAGACATTTTTTTTATTTAGTTTTTTATTAATCATCATTATTCTCCGCTGAACAGACTTAAATCACAGCTTCTTAGGTTCGCCTTTTAATCGCGTAATTACGTAACAAATTTGAGGTACAAAGTGTTCCGAACCCGTCGCAAAAAATTGGCGCGTGTATGATACGTTACTTTAGGTATCAATGCACGATGAACTCTAAACTAATTTTAAATAAAAAATATGATCTAACTCATGTTTTTCATTTAATTTATGTGGGTTTTTGAGGGGTGTGATCTCATTTAATCACTAAAATCTGATTAATAGTTCTGATTATATATGACATTTTTTGTTCGAATGCGGGATAAAAAACAACCTGTCCGGAGGATAAGTCTTTTTTATCGGTCAGATCAGTATTTTTATTCACTCAGCCCGGCTTTTTCAGTCTTTAAACCTGAGAATAAAATTATATCCGGGTACTTACAAAACTGTCGTTATTTCGTTCAGAATGATTAAACTTCATTCTTCGTGCCGTGATACCGGCAATGTTAAGCGGTAACAAATCGGGAAGTTATTTCGGGACAGTTTCTAAGTCACGCGGTATAAGAAAGTATACCAGTTCCATCGTCACTCCCGCGAAAGCAGGAGTCCGGTGACGCAGGTCAATTTGGATAAAAGTCTCTGAATGACCGGCATAGACAAGTGTCGTTATTTTATTTCCCGCGTCTGCGGGTATGACAAATTGAGTGCTGAAATTTAAACAGGCGTTATCTGAACCGCGGCACCCCTGACTTATTTGCTGAATGCCTGACGCTCATAAACCGGTTAAAATTTCCGCCGGCGGCGTTAGGATTAACGGCAGGCGGAACAACCGCTAAGCACCCGGGGATAAGTTTTTCACTTTTCTGACGTCCATCTTAAGCACTCTACGGCGTTAGTCTTGCCTGAAGGACTTGCGCTATGACAGCGCGAGAGCGCCTTGCAGAGCGCTTAATCTGAACACCAGAAATATCGAAAAACTTATAGTCAGGTACTTACTTTACTTCCTATAACGAGTTGCCATGTTATCTAAGCGGTCGTTGGCGCGCTTAGCTTCAGAGTGCGCGTCCATCGCCGCGGCTTTAGAGTCACGGTTGCTTGAGCTCAACCGGCTTTGCTCGGACTTAAGAGCATTAACTTCAGCGGTTAATTGGTCAACTTTGTTACCAAGGTTGTTTACGCTCTCTTCAAGAGAGGAGTGGTTTGCGCAACCACTTAAAAGAGCCGTTAGAGCGATACCAGCGATTGTCAGTACTTTTTTGTTCATGGAAAAAACCCTTTACATGGAGGTTGGATTAAATACTTCGATTACAAAAAGTTGCAACCGTAACAATCTAATTATGTCATAAACAATCTAAGTTGCCATGAATTAATCAGACTGGCTAAAGCTAAACCAATAACTGCTTGATTGCAAGCCAGCTTTTAACTGTATTTTCAATATCATTTTCAACTTAGAAACGATTCCGAAATAACTTTCCGGTTTGTTACCGCTTAAAATCGCCGATATCAAGGCACGTAGAATCAGGCTCAGTCACTCAGTGACGATGTTTTGTATGCCGGTAATAACGACACCACGGCTTCCGAGCCTTGTATTAGCGAAAAATAAACGACAGCATTATTCCGGGACCGTTGCTGATTATCCGGCTCAGCTCTGAGCTCTCAGCTGTGCAATTTTCATTTCCCGCCGGTGCTGTAACTCTTGTTTAATTTCAGCGCCTTTCATGCCTGAGTCGATAATATTTTTTACATCTATGCCGGCAGCGGCTTGATAGCAGTTTCGCAGGTAGTCCATTTGCGGATACTGATGGTTTTCAAATCCGGCGCGGCCGCGAATATCCGCTTTGCATGCCAGCAATAATTGATTCAAGCGCCGCGGTCTGCGCCAGACATCCGTCTTGTCGAACAGTTTTAAAATGGTCGATGGTTTTAACTCAAAAGCCGAATGAACATTCTGATGCAGATCGCTCACAATAACCGACAAATCACGATATTCGTTCGGCACCCGTAATCGCCGGCACAGCCGCTTGATGATGGCTATGCCTTTTTGTCCGTGACCGTGATGTTTCGGCAGGTGTTCTTTCGGGCTTACCGCTTTGCCTAAGTCATGCGTCAACGCCGCGAACCGGATCTGCTTATCGTCGGTTAACTTAGCCGCCTGCTCAAGCGCCATTAAGGTATGAATACCCGTATCAATTTCAGGGTGCCACTTTTGCGGTTGAGGTACGCCGAATAACGCGTGAATTTCAGGGAATAAAGCTTTAAGCGCGTCGCATTGTTTTAAGACTTCAAAAAAAACCCGGGGCTGGCTGTAACTTAAGGCTTTTTCGGTTTCGATCCAGATTCGCTCCGCGCTGAGCGCGCTTAATTCACCGGATTCAGATACTTGTGTCATTAAGGTTAAGGTTTCGGCGGCGATGCTGAAGCCGAGTCCGGCAAAACGGGCCGCGAAACGGGCGGTTCTTAATACCCGAAGCGGATCTTCAGCAAAAGCGCCAGAGACATGCCGTAAGATTTTATTATCTAAATCCTGTCGCCCGCCGTAAGGATCGACCAGCTCACCTGTTTCATCCTGAGCGATAGCGTTGACGGTTAAATCACGGCGTAACAGATCTTCCTCAAGCGTGACGTGTTTTGAGGCATTGACAGTAAAGCCGGTATAACCGCAACCGGTTTTACGTTCAGTCCGGGCCAGAGCATGCTCTTGTTTGGTCCGCGGATGCAGGAATACCGGGAAGTCTTTACCGACTTGCTGAAAGCCTGACAGCAGCATTTCGTCCGCTGTGCTACCTACCACGACAAAGTCTTTATCTTTTACCTCAAGACCCAGTAATGAGTCCCTGACGGCTCCGCCCACCAGATATATTTTCACGTTAACTCTTCGCTTATTATTTCTTAATCTGATTTTAGTTTACCATTTTTTTCAGTGATTACTTTTGACAATAAAAGGACTTAGCCTTAACGTGTTGGCAGTTCTGAATTTTAAGGTTCAACTTTATATGTATCAGTCGTTTTACGGATTAAATGACAGCCCGTTTTCAATCGCGCCGAATCCGCGTTACTTATTCCTGAGCGATCGTCACCGGGAGGCTTTAGCTCACCTAAAGTACGGTCTGGGCGAATCGGGCGGTTTTGTGCTGTTAACGGGGGAAGTCGGCACGGGTAAAACCACGGTTTCGCGCTCGCTGTTAAACCAGTTACCTGAAGATACGGATACCGCGTTTATCCTCAACCCCGCGTTGACTGAGCTTGAGCTGCTCGCGACCTTGTGCGACGAGCTGGGCGTCGGGTATGCCGAAGATCCCACTTTGAAACAGCTGACCGATAAGATAAGCGCGTTTTTGCTGGAAAATCACAAAAAGGGTCGCAATACCCTGCTGATCATTGATGAGGCCCAGCATTTAAAAGCCGAAGCGCTTGAACAACTGCGTCTACTGACTAATTTAGAAACCGACACGAAAAAGCTGCTGCAAGTGATTTTAATCGGTCAGCCTGAATTACAGATGCTGCTTAAGAGGCGGGAACTGCGGCAGTTAGCGCAGCGAATCACGGCGCGTTACCACTTATTGCCCTTGTCTGAGCAAGAGATAACGCATTATGTGCGGCATCGTCTGCGCATAGCGGGCAGGGAAGAGCCGTTATTTACCCGTAAAGCGTTAAAATACTTACACCGGCAAAGCGGCGGCATTCCGAGACTGACCAACTTACTGTGCGATCGGGCGTTGATGGCCGGCTATGCTCAGTCTCAAACGCCGATTAATCATAAGATGATCATGCTGGCGGCGGCGGAGGTTTTAGGGGAAGAGCCGGAAAAAAAATCGCCTGAATTATCATACGTGAGCGCCGCCGCGCTGATTGCTGTCATTTTTGCCGGTTGTTACTTTTTATTCAGTTATGATTACTCCTCCGCGAGGTTATCGCCGGCTCGGGAGAAAGTGAAAGCCGTTCAAGCCCGGCCTTCCGGGACGGTAAAAGAAGAGAAAGTCGCGCAACGGAGCGTTTCTGCGAATGACAACTCACAAGTGCTGTCCCGTGCCGTCGCGCGAAGCCGGGATATCAAAACCTCCTTTGCCGTACTTTTCGGACTCTGGGGGAAAACACCATACAAAAACCTGACCGCCTGCCAGGCGGCTCAGGTGCAGGGACTAGATTGCCATCAGCAACAAGGCGGCTGGCAGGTACTGACGGCCATAAATTATCCTGCCGTGTTGTATTTCACGGATGCTGAGGATAAACCTTTTTATGGCGCGGCAGTAGGCCGGGACGGGCAGAGGTTACTGCTGCAATTCGCCGAGCAGCAAATTTGGGTGACCCGCGGCTGGTTCGAACAACATTACACCGGGACTTTTGAACTGCTCTGGCATAAGCCGAAAATCCCGCGACGGGAAATTAATCAACATGCTTCCGCTCCGGACGCGCAGCGGCTGGAAAATCAGTTAGCTAAGATTAATCACCGCGCTCCCCGGACGGTGAATAACTTCGATGCTGATTTAAAACGTGAGTTAATGCGGTTTCAGCAGCGTCACGGCCTGAAGGCTGACGGTATCGCTGGAAAACAAACTTTCATTCAATTAAATTTATACGCTAGCTCAGAAGGCCCCAGGTTAGTTAAGTCAGGAGTACGTAACTGATGTCTATTCTTCTTGACGCGGTGACTAAAAGTAAACGCAAGCATAATGAGTTTGCCGATCCCGCGTTGCCGCCCGGGCGGCAATACGACCGGCTTCATCAAAAAAGTACCTTAGCTGTTAAAATCGGTATTTTCGTACTGGCGGCAGTCATAGCCGTTATTACCGCCCGGTGGGCCTCAGAAGGCGGTGAAACTCAGCACCCTGTTGTCAGCCGGACTCAAAATAAGCCGGCGCCGGAAGTAAAACAGCCTGTCGGCGTTCAGCCGGCTCCGGTAAAAGCGGGTGATGTTGAGTTAGCCGGAAAATCAGCGTTACCTATCGCTCAGGTTTATACGGCCGCGAAAGCGCGGGCGACCGCTTCACAAGTCAGCGGCGTTGAGCCCGTTCAGCTTGCGTCTCAACCAGAGCCGCGGTCAGCCTCAGCCGCTCAGCCGGAGACGCGGGGATCATTGACACAAAATGCTGATGAATCCCGTCAGCCGCCGATTATTTTAGTCCGCCGGCCCACAGAAAATGAAATGGCAATCATTCAAGCTGAGACTGACACCAAATCAGCTTCGAATGTCCCGGCGACAGCCTTAACTGAAAAACAACAGCGGCAGTTGTCGCTGGAAGCGTTGAAACGTCAGATTGCCGCGGCGGCGTCGGATGTCGGACTAAAAACCAAAGAGCAGCAAAAGCAGGATCAACTGGTTAAAGAAATTGATAATGAATTAAGAAAGACTGAGCATCAAAAATCAGTGAGATCATCGGATAAAAACGATCCTATGATGCGAGATCTGCCTAAAACTAAGTATCCGGATGTGCCTTCCTACGGAGAGTTACCCGCGGGGGTGCAGTTACAAGTGCCTGAGTTTAATATCAGCGCTCACATGTATTCGACGGTTCCCTCACAGCGCCGGTTGAGCGTAAACGGCAGGGAACTCAAAGAAGGCGATAAAATAAAAGGTAAGCTTAAAATTCTGGAAATTCGTCCTAGGGATGTGGTTTTGGAGGTCGCCGGCGAGAAGTTTAAAGTTCCGGCGATTTAGGAACTTTGCCGCGATAACTTGCCTGTTTCCCTGCGGTTGATTTGTCCGGCCGCTTTTTCAGGTTTACCGACCGGGAGGTGATTTCGGGACGGTTTCCTGACGGGTTTTTGTCCGGCCTTCGCCGGAGTGACGATAGGGTAAAACGATACCCCGCTGCCCGCGGGGATTCATCAGTCCCGTTAATACGGCGGGACATATTCATCCGAATACATATCGCCCGATGACAACTGACAGAACATAGCCAATGGTGTAGCAGATGAAAAGTAACGGGAAAAACTTAGCGTGACTGGCGAAGGTAAGCTCCTTGACCCGGCTCATCACAACAACACCGGCCGCGCTTCCTATTACCAGTAATGATCCGCCGACACCGACGCCGTAGGTCAGCCCTAACCATTCGGCGGTTGAGAGCTTCGGATCAGCTTTCAAAAGCGCGGCGGTTAAAGGTACGTTATCTAACAGAGCCGAAAATATACCGGTGAAGAAGTTAGAAAATTTCGGGTCATACTGACTGTAAATCCCCGCAAGAGAGTCTAATAAACCAATCTCTTTCAGCATGCCGACAATGAGTAAAATACCCAAAAAGAAGAGCAGGGTGTCAAATTCAATTTGGCGAATGTAATCTAAGACTTTGACCTCATTTCGTTTAGGGTGCGCCAGAGTCACGGTCATAAACATGATTGACAGGCCGGTTAAAAATGTCAGGACGGGCGGAATTGAAAACAGAATATTAAGCAGCATGGTTAAGACGATGGTGCTGAAGAATAAAATCGTAATCACCACGTCGACTTTGTTGTAGCTGCGCTCCGCTTTTTCTGTGCTTACGCTGCCTTTAAGATTGTATGAGAACATAACAGAAAGCAGTATCACGCTCGTTGCCGCGGGTAAAATCAAACTCACAAGTTCAGACATTTTTACATGGCCGCTAAGGAAAATCATCAGGGTGGTTACGTCACCGGTGATAAGGGCAACGCCGCCGGAATTAACCGCGAACACAATCAATACCGCCATTTTCAGCTTTATGTCAGAGCTGAGTCTGAAAGTACTGACTAACCCGAGCGTGACCAATGACGCGGTAACGTTATCACAGAAGGTTGAAAGGATCAGGGCGAAGAATGCCACGCCTATCATTAACTTTCTGACCGTGATCTGACTGGGAAAAATCTTCTGAACGATAACCTGAATCATTCCCTTGGCGTTGAGGTAGGCGACAAAAGTCATTGTCGACATTAAGAATAACCACAGAGTGGCTATTTCTAGTAAATTATCGTTCAGTTCTTTTACCGCGATTTGTGTCTGCCGTGGTGTCCCCGCGACAATAAATAAGCATACCCAGGCAAAGCATCCTGAAAAAAGAGTGGTTTTCGCTTTGTTTATCCCGGTGAGATCTTCAAAAATGATGGTGAGTAAGGCTACAACAGCCAGAGCAATCATAAATATGTCGAACATTATGAAATTCCGCCACTTTTTAGATAAGGTCGTCGATGTTGGTTATGATTTTAGTTTAGGTTAATTCCCTGAAAATGAGACGCCTCATGCAAGGTTTTTAAATCGGACACATAACAACATACTCTATACTCTCTTCTTTTGTTCAAATTTTCTGAGGCTGGTTGAGATCGGTTGTTATATTTTTATTATATTTAACAATTGGTTATGTCTGATTATTACTTAAGATTAATTATTGTTAATCTCCGGATGATTAAATTATGATGGCTTCAGTCTGTCTGAGATTCTATTATTAACAATTATCGCTGCTTTTTTGATTGTTAAATAAACTTAATCCTGCGCCAATAATGAGTTTATTCTGTCTGAGTATAATCAGCCCTGAGATTAAGCTTATAAGGGCATTACAATTATGAAACGTTATATCACAACTACCACATATTCAGGCGATCAGTGTGAGGATAAGGAACTTGTTCCTGGCTTTTTTTGTCCAATACAACAACAGAATCTGCGTTTATTATCGGATGATGTTACTAAGTTCAGTGAACTGGCGAATATCGCGGCAACTCCGTTAGTGAACGCTTATTTCCTTGCCGGAATTCAGGAAATCGAATACCCGGGTCAGGGAGGTTTTTTCCGAAGAGACAGAATCTCCGGCTTTAATGCGTTCACAAAATTTATGGAAAAATTTAATCCGGTTTTAAAGCAAGTGCTGGGATTTAAGTTAGTCGATGTTCCTATTTAAGGTTCATCTTTTTTATTCAATAAGTTAGGAGGCTGTATGCCGGGCATTGGTATATCAAATCTAACAGGTCTTCGTACTGGCCTCTTTGCTCGTATCAAAAGCTCTCACGCAAAAGGAGATGATTTTTTAAGTTCTGACAGCTTAAACGACGCGGTACTGCTGGCGGGAAGTGAATACAGCCTCAATGAAGGCGGAAGTAATAACGCCTTGATGAACACTCTTATTAAGTTGTTCATACAAAACCCGGAGTATATTATTGATATGGATTATGCCTTAGCTTCATTAGGTATATTCGCGGAGGAAGGACTTCCTGAAGCATTTGCGTTCGAGTGGGATGTTTCAAATGTCAATAACACGGACGTCCGGGAAATGTTCGGGCGATTTCAATCCCGTCCGGCGAAACCGCAACCTATGACTGCCTCCGGTTCCTGAACAGCTCAAACAACGGGGCAGAACCTTAGCCGGCAATGAACTAAGGAACTGTCCCAAAATAACTTCCCTGTTTTGCTGTCGTTTATTTTCGGCTTATACAAGGCACAGAAAGCGAGGTGCGGTCATTACCGACATACAAAACTGTCGTTACTCCGTTTCTGCATAAGCTTTCGACAACGCCGTAACGCTTTATTCAAAGAACGCAAAAATAAAAACAGCCCAAAGGGTTACGCTTTAAATTGCCACTCTCCGCGTTACTCATCATTCATTTAGAATAACTAAACTTCATTCTTCGTGCCTTGATATTGGAAATGTTAAGCAGTAACAAATCGGGAAGTTATTTCGGGACAGTTCTTAACAATGACTGCTTTTGTCTCAGCGGTTAAATATCATAATTTTTATTTGTTTTGGTTATATAAAACCTTTTTTTAAGCCTTTTGGTTATATTAAATAACAAATTAAACCTAATCCGATAGGTATTTTATCTATTTTGTAATGATAAGATCACATCCGTAATAAAAATACCTATTCTTTCCCTCGTTGTTAACTTCGGAAATAAATACATACAAAAAGGAATCAATGAGTAAATGAAGTTCTCATTATCTAAAATAACTTTCGGAATTATTTCTGCTTTAGGTTTATCTCTTTCTCCGGCGACCGCGGCTGAGGAAAACAGCGATACCGCGGCTGAAAACGGCGAAGCGGTTGAAAGTATCGCCGTTTTAGGCTCACGCCGTATCGGGCGCTCTTTGAGCGAAAGCAATGTACCTGTAGATGTATTATCGGCGGCAACGCTTCAGGAGGGCGGTTTTACTGATATGAACCGTCAGCTGCAAAATACCGTGCCAAGTTTTAACTACTACCAGCCGACACTCGCTGACGGTACCGAGCACATTAAACCCGCTTCTTTACGCGGCTTAGCGCCGGATCAAACTTTAGTTTTAGTTAACGGACGCCGTTATCACACCAGCGCGCTGCTTAATCTTAACGGCACGGCCGGCCGCGGTTCGGTATCGGTTGATTTAAACTCAATTCCGTCAGCGGCCATTGAGCGTATCGAAATTCTGCGTGACGGCGCGGCGGCGCAGTATGGTTCAGACGCGATTGCCGGTGTCATTAACATCATCACTAAGAAAAGCGCCGCAGGCGGCGGCTTTACCGCGACCGCCGGTCAGTACATTACCACCTTAGACGGCGTGCCGGAGCTGATCGGCGTGCAAACGGACGCTGACGGAAAAGTCATAGGCAACGGCAGTAACCGCGTGGCGGGTATTTATGGTGACGATATTTCCCGTAAAGACGGTGAAACCGTCAGTTTGTCCGGCAACGCGGGCCTCGGCTTCAAAGAAACCGGTTATGTGAACTTAACCGCCGAGTATAACAAGGCTAACGCCACCAACCGCGGCGGTTATGATGACGGTGATACGTACGCCAAAAATCCGGACGGTTCGTTTGATCAGCGTGAAATTACCGCTGACCGGGATCGTTTCTACGTCGGCGCGCCGGAAAGCGAGTCATATTCCTTTTTAGCCTCTTCCGGTTATGAGTCTGATTCCGGCGGCGAACTTTTCTCAACCTTTAGTCTGCATAACCGCAAGTCGGTATCAGGTGCGTTTTACCGTGAAGCGGCTGACGAAGCCTTGTTGATCCAAGAAATTTACCCTGACGGTTTTACCCCGAGAATTCACGCGGACATTGAGGACTGGTCTTTACTGGCGGGCTACAAAGGTGATTTAGGCGAGTGGGGTTACAACGCCGGTTTTGTTACCGGCCGTAACAGCATCGCCTATAACAACACGGATACCGCCAACATCACTTACCTGCTGGATACGCCGACCCGTTTTTACGGCGGTAAGTTAATCTCCGGTCAGGACACGGCTAACGTCGACTTTACCCGTTTCTTTGATCTTGACTGGTTAACGTCACCGGTTTCTTTTGCCTTTGGCGCGGAGTACCGTCGTGACAAGTATGAAATTCAGTCCGGTGATACTGAAGCTTATACCAACCGCCCGTCACTGGATGAAAACGGCAATCCGGTTTTTGATGAAAACGGTAACCCGGTTTACCCGACAACTAAGCTGTTCGCCCAGGGCTCACTGTTTTTCTCCGACGCCAGTGAAGTCAGGGTCAATCGAAATTCTAAAGCGTTTTACGCGGAAGTTGACGCCGACATTACCGATAACTGGAATCTGGTTTTAGCGGCGCGTTATGAAAATTACTCTGATTTCGGCAGCGCGACCAACGGAAAACTGGCGACCCGCTACAGCGTGACCGAAGATTTCGCGGTTCGCGGCTCATTCAGCACGGGCTTCAGGGCGCCGTCGCTGCAGCAGCAGTTTTACACATCAACCAACACTAACTTTATCAACGGCATCGCCTATGAAATCGGTACGGTCGCGGCGACCAGTGATGCCGCGGAAGCCTTGGGCGGTAACCAGTTAGAAGCCGAAAAAGCCACCAACTACAGTATAGGTTTTACCTGGGATATCAGACAAAACCTGAATTTAACTTTTGACGCTTACCGCATTGAGATTGACGACCGCATCGTATTATCGGAAACCCTGGGTAATGATGATGAGGAGCGCGCCGTCGTTCACAGAGTGTTCGCTGAAAATAACATTGAGGGGATCAGCGCGGTTCGTTTCTTCATTAACGGTGTTAACAGTGTCACCGAAGGCATAGACGCCAGCCTGGCTTATGAGACAGCAGTGTTTACCGGTGACTTCAGACTTTCGGCGGGCGTTAATTACAACACCACTGACATCAGTGAGGTGCTCGATAATGCCGGCCCCGCCTCTTTATTTACGTCAGATCAGTTATTTGCCCGCCGTGAACGCGCCCGTTTAGAAAACGCGGCGCCAGGGCATAAAGCCAACGTCACCGCCAATTGGAATTCAGGCGCGTTAAGTTTAATGCTGCGCGCCAATTACTACGGTGAGGTGACGCAACCCGGCCGTGTGAGCGCCAGCGATATCACGGTTGATAAAGCCTTTATTTTTGACGCCGAAGCCGGTTATCAATTTACGGAACATCTGACAGGCAGCTTCGGAGTGAATAACGTATTTGATAAGTATCCGACCTCGGCGGTAGAACGAAACGCTGAAAACCCGGGGCAGTTTGACTACTACAGCCCGTACGCATTTTTTACGCCGTACGGTTATCAAGGTCGTTACCTTTACTTAAGAGCAAGCTTAAGATTCTGACCTATTTAATTCATTAACTATTTTTAAAGCCCCGCTCAGCGGGCTTTGTCAATTCAATCTGACGGAAAGCGCAGTGATAAAATCCAACAGACTTAAAAAAGCAGCCTGGTTTCTGAGCGCTGTTTTTTTTATTTCAGCCGCTAATGCCGCTGGATCAGCCGCTAGATCAAAAGTCGCTCTTAACCCGGCTCAAACCCGAACCGCGCCGCCTCTGCTGGAATACGGCAGCATTGTTCATCCGGTTATTGCCCGCAACGGTATGGTTGTCAGTCAGGAGCGGCTTGCCTCGCGGATTGGCGCCGATATTTTAAAAAACGGCGGTAACGCGATTGACGCCGCGGTAGCCGTCGGTTTTGCGTTAGCGGTGACATTACCCAGAGCCGGAAACCTTGCCGGCGGCGGTTTTATGCTGATTTATCTGTCTGAAAAAGATAAGTTTGTGGCGTTAGACTATAAAGAAATGGCGCCCGCCGCCGCCGGTCGTGATATGTATGTTTTGCCTGACGGTCGTGTCGATAAACACACGGTTCGTTATACCCGAAAAGGTTTCGGTGTTCCGGGCACGGTGGCGGCGTTCGCCGAAGCGTTGCGCGAGCACGGCACAATGAGCTTAGAGCGGGTGTTACAACCCGCGATCGGGCTGGCGAGAAACGGCATAACGGTGACCGATGATCTGGCGTTTTCGCTGGTTTACGCCGCTGAGCGTCTGGCGAAAGATCCTGAGGCGAAACGGATCTTTTTCGGTAAAGACGGCTCGCCTTTAAAAGCCGGAGATATCCTGTATCAGAAAGATCTCGCCTGGTCGCTTGAGCAGATCGCTCAATTCGGACCCGACGCGTTTTACCAAGGTGAAATCGCCGGGCGCATCGCGAATGATATGAAAAACGGCGGCGGTTTGGTGACTCAGGAAGATATGGCTGATTATACGGTCGCGAAGCGTGAGCCGATCAGAGCCGGTTACAAAAATCATGAACTGGTGATTATGCCGCCGCCGAGTTCCGGCGGCGTTCATATCGCTCAGATGCTCAACGTATTTAAGCATTATGATCTGGGCGCTACGGGGCACAACTCGGCGGCGGGCATCCACCTGATGAGTGAGGCGATGCGCCAGGCCTATGCCGACAGAAGCAAACATCTGGGCGATCCTGATTTTAATCGCATTCCGGTTCAATGGCTGACCAGTGACGCCTATGCCCGGCGGACGATAGCGCGAATATCACCGGATAAAGCCCGTTCTTCTGAGGACGTAAACCCGGGCGTAGCGCCGTTACCGGAAAGCCCTGATACCACGCATTACTCGGTGATGGATAAGTCCGGCAATGTGGTTTCCAATACTTATTCGCTCAATTATTCCTACGGCTCAGGTATCGTGGCTAAAGATACCGGAATTTTGCTGAACAACGTAATGGATGACTTTTCGGCGAAACCGGGTTCGGCAAACGGTTACGGACTCATCGGCGGTGAGGCGAACGCCATCGCGCCTAAAAAACGCGCCTTAAGCTCGATGACGCCGACGATTGTTATGAAAGACGGCAGACCGTTTCTGGTAACGGGCAGCCCGGGCGGCAGCCGGATCATCACCGCGGTTATGCAGGTCATTTTGAATGTCATCGATCATAACATGAATATAGCACAAGCGACCCATGCGGTACGTGTTCATCATCAATGGCTTCCTGACCAAATTTTAGTTGAAAAGGGCTTGAATACAGACACCATAAGGCTGCTTCAGAAAAAAGGACACAAAGTGGTTATCTCTGAAAGCTCAATGGGAAGCACCCAGTCGATTTTATATAAAGACGGCTACTTTTACGGCGCCGCCGATCCGAGACGCCCGGGAGCCGCGGCCGTCGGATTCTAGGAAGCATCCCGTCATTTGAAAGCCATCGTTAACAATAGTTAATTTGACTTTAATCGGGGGAATACCATTGCTGCGCTATAATTAAATCATGAAGATAAAAATAAGGAGAAGTGAACTATGGCATTTGGTAACAGTAACTTAGGGGTTAACAGTTTAGCCGTAAACTGGATTCAGGAAAGTCGTTCAGCCACGATTGACAAGAGTGAAGTGAGCAAACTCAATCAGTCAACTACCGGCGGTAAATGGACAAAAATAACGTTTACTTTTTGTTCACAAGGCGGCCGCAATTACCAGCGTGAGTTTCAGATTAAGAAGGTCAACTCCGACGGGATTGAGAGTTTTCATATCAGGGAAAAATCTTTCCTCAGAAGAATCTCACCTGATTTTTTAATTAAGTCCCGGTATCGTCGTGCTTTGTCGGACAGTTTTCATCTGATGTCAGCGCGAAATCAAACCTTGCGCCGCAATCCCGTGTCCCGTGACGGGGTTGAGGTGAAGAGCATTTCTTCAGCAGAACTTGTTTCGCCGTTATCTGACGAGGTTAAATCGTCGCGATATTATTCTCACTTTACCTTTAGTCCTAACATTAAACTCCAAGCGCAATCCCGCGTGACTGAAACTGATGGCGCGTCAAAGAATAATTGCGTGGCAGTTTACCGGCATAAACAGGTTCCCGGAAGAGCGAGTTGTGTTGACAAGCATGTGGATTTCGAGGTTAACACTGTCTTGTCACTTAATGACGTTAAACCGCGGGTTAAAACGGACAACCCCGTATTTGTTTTCGATATTGACCAGGTGCTAGTTAATCATGATCATAGCTTATCACCTCAAAAATTAGAAGGTTATTCCCGCACTGAAACTGATATACCGCGTATTTTCTCAGAGCTTAAGGCTGAGTATCCAAACGCGAGATTTATCGCGCTCTCCAGCGGCATGGGGACTGCAATAAAGCTGCGGGCTGTTGGTCTGTCCGGGCTGTTTAACCATATTATCGATAAAGCCAGCCAGTTAAACTCAGAACACCCAAATGATAAGGGCGGACAACTGAAGGCGCTCTTAAAAGAACAGGAGCTTGACGCGGATGAAATTGTACTGGTCGATGACAGTTTAAAAAACCACCAGAGTATGGCCGACGCATTTTCAAGAGAGAATAAGCAATTAACGCTTATTCATTATGCCGGCGCAATCAAAAACAGACAAGAAGCCAGTTTTCATGCCGAAAAAAATAATCAAAGAATGACGAAAGAAGATTCCGCGGCTTCCGATTTTAATCAGGATATTAAGTTTACCGAGAAATTAATAGCGAAAATGACTAAGTTTCAGGAGCATCTTAAGAACCGGCATTGCGCCGACGAGCAAGGAATGTTTGGTTTTAGTTGTAGTATGAACCAAGAGTAACCTGAGCTCAGGATAGGCAAAGCTCCGCGGCACGGCCGTTTCCGCTCAGGGACGAGGCGCGGCCGGTACACCAAAATAAACCCTCTCGCCGCTTAGTGATATCGGTTGCGAGCGGGTAGCATCAAAAATGATAACTGTTTTCTAAGGGAGTTATCTAAGATTAATTTCGGTTATCCGCGGTCTGAAATTCTGTCGCTTCATCCTGCCGGGGAGATTAAGGCAGGAAGGGGGGTATCGCCTGATACGTAATGATAAAGTTTCACCGGAAAGCATACGTTGCTCAGGATTTAATTACACGGCTGAACAAGCGAAGTGCTATTCAGTAATTTCAGCTGCGGATGATACGACTTCAGCCGGCTTTAAACATCAGGCGACCTCAGGATCAGGGAAGCTTGGCAGCAAAAAAGATAAATCCCGCGGATGGTGGATTCATTCAACCTTATTGTTAGATGGTTGTTAGATGGCCTTACCGCAAAAACAATCGGGCTTATTCATCAGGACTGGTAACCAAGGGGCTGGAACGGCAAAGATGTCCCGGGTTTGAAATGGGTCTATCAGTCACTGGCAAAACCGGGTGGGTTCACAGACACTAAACGTACCGGTATTGCAGGCTGGGAAACGATTCGGGAAGGTTGGAGCACGCTCCAATCTTATATCGCAGGATATCGGGCGGCAAAAGAAATGTTAGCTGATGCGTTGAAAGGACTGACTCATATGCCCCGCGGGCTTCTGCACTACTCTGGAGCACTGTATGTAATTGTGATTGTGTACTTTCTTTAAGCATTGTTTTAATAAATGGAGGGCGTTCAAAATTCTGTGT
>CBDAVB010000033.1:0-11017 GCA_965200795.1 Parashewanella sp. | reverse complement strand
CGACATAAATCGTCAAGTGATAGCCGTGAATGTGACCGAATTAAAGTTGTTCTGTTACGTTCAGAAGGCTGGTCTTATTCTTTAATTGCTCAAGCGTTACGGATAGATAAAACAACAGTCAAACGTCATTTTGATGACTATCAATCTCAAGAAAAACTGAAACCCGAAAATGGCGGTTCAGTCAGTCGGCTCACTCCAGAGCAAACCGAGTTTTTGATAGCCCATTTAACAAAATTCACTTTCGCTCATACACATCAAATTGTGAGTTATATTGATGAAACCTTTGGTGTGAAATTTACGGTTGCAGGGTTTAAACAAATGGCTGCATCGCAATGGCTTCAGTTACAAAAAGCCTAAGGGTGTTCCCCATAAATTTGATGAGCAAAAGCAAGCCGAATTTAAAGAAAAATACGAGACATTAAAGGCCGAAAAGCCTGATAATGAGCCAATTGCCTAGATCTCAGCAATAAGCGGCACACTCTTACCTGTTAAAAATTCGTAAGGACTGAGATAGTCTAACGCTTTTCTCGGTCTTGTGTTAATCGAAAATTCCGCATTTTTAATTTCTTGCTCACTTACCGAGCCTATAGCCATGCCTTTCGGGAAAAAACGCCGCAGTAATCCGTTGGTATTCTCATTAAGCCCCCTCTGCCATGAATGATAGGGCTTCGCAAAGTAGATATCGCATTTAAGTGCCTCAGAAACCTTTTTATGTCCGGCGAATTCGCCGCCATTATCAAAAGTGATAGTCTTGCAAATCGCGGCGAAAGGCTTAAGCATACTCTTTATCGCCTTGGTGACTTCAACCTTAGATTTACTTTTAACACGCTTTACCAGTAAACGCTTGGACACTCGCTCTACCAACGTGACTAAGTAGCAATCTTTACCATGCACCGTATCACCTTCCCAGTGACCTATCTCAACTTTTTCATCGACAATTGCCGGCCTTTCACTGATATCTATTCGCTCCGGAATTAAACGGGCTCCCGCTTCAATTCCCTGCCGCCGCTTGTATTTCTTGCCGCCTCGGGGCAATAGCTTTTCCAGACCTTGTTGTTTTACCACACCGTAAATCGTGTTCGCAGATAACGTTACGCTGGTTTTCTCCTGTTTCATCCGACCTGAAATTTGCTCCGGGCTTAGCCCGAAATTAAGCAATGACTTTATAGTGTTTATGATGTCATCAGTGATTTTTGTCGCTTTGAAAGCCGTCTGCCTGTTACTTATCGCATCCAGATGAGCGGTTTCAGCGCAATAAGCTTCAGAAGGACAACGCCTCAGCTCCTTAGATATGGTTCCGTTGCCACGACCTAACAGCTTAGCGATACTTCTGGCACTTTTACCTTCTGCCTTTAACACTTCAATCTGATGTCTGTCTTTTAATGTGAGTTGGTTGTATTTAGATTTCACTTCAAAACCTCATTTCACTTTGAGGTAAAGAAGTTTACAAACTTCCTCTCCTCGGTTCTATATTAAAATGTTAAAATGTGTCAGTTGCTGTTAGGATCTAAGTTGTATTTATGGACGCTGTCCATCCTACCATGGCAACAAAGCTGTCTTACGGTTGGATAAAAAGAGGTGAAGATAAGCTGATTAACACCACAGGCAGCCGTACTCGCTTGAATATTATTGGTGGCATTCAGCTGGGGAAGTTGGCTGAAACTGTGACAGCCCAATATGAGCGCGTCAACCAAGAATCTGTTGTGGATTTTTTAGTAAAACTGAAAGCTCAACATTCTAAAGCTGAGCGTATTCACCTCATCTTAGATGGTGCTGCTTATCACCGAGCAGGCAGCGTAAAAGAAAAAGCAAAGGAGCTGAAAATCGAGCTTCATTACTTACCACCATACAGTCCGAATTTAAACCCAATTGAGCGGCTCTGGAAAGTAATGAATGAGCATGTGAGAAATAATGAATATTTTGCTTCAGCCAAAGAATTCCGAAAACGGATAAATCATTTTTTCGATGTCAAACTTCCAGAAATCGCGGATACTTTAACGAGTAGGATTACTGACAACTTTCAAACGCTCACATCTGCAACTTGAATTTGCTTGGGTATAAAAGAAGGTGAAATTGAATGCCCAGTCCCACCAAAAGAAAAGGCTATGTTTTCACTAAGTGTTGATATGTATATAATCTAACCAAGATTTCCCAGCAGGATTCAGTTATGAAAACTCCATTATTTCATAAGCTGATGAAAAGCTTACAAGGATTGACTGAAAAACAACGTTCGGAAGTTGAATCAGCACTTCATCAAGAACCATCTACAACCTCAATTTCACACTTATTAGAACAGCGATTAATAGAAAATCCTGAATGCCCTCATTGTCATAGTGCAGTGATCAATAAATTCGGCAAAGCTAAAGGAACTCAACGATATCGTTGTAAAAACTGCTTGAAAACATTTGTAGCATCGACTGGTACTCCTCTTGCTCGCCTCAGACACAAAGAGCACTGGCTAGACTATTTTCATTGCATGACTAAAAGTATGAGTCTAAGAGAATCAGCAGCACAATGTCATATAGGCTTAAAAACATCTTTTAACTGGAGGCATCGATTTTTACAGATACCGACCATATTTCAGCCTTCTAAGCTTGAAGGGATTATCGAAGCAGATGAGACCTTTTATCCATAATCCGAAAAAGGCAGTCGCCAACTGAACCGTCAGCCTAAAAAGCGTGGAACTCCTGCAAAAAAGCCAGGTCGCTGAAACGATGATTGGGTCAAGATAGTCACTGTACGAGACAGAAATCAGCACACCTATGATAATTGCTTTGCTCATGTAACCATTGAAGCTCTGACTAAAGAATTAGAGGGCAAAGTACACAAAGACAGCGTGTTATGTACCGATGGCTATAAAGCTTACATCAAGTTCAGTCATGATAATGAATTGACCCACAAGCAGCTCAACGTTTCAGCAGGTGTAAGAGTCATTGAAAATGTATTTCATATACAAAATGTCAATGCTTACCATAGCAGGCTTCAGACTTGGTTAGTTAAATTTCATGGAGTTGCAACAAAATACTTGAATCATTATTTAGGATGGTTTCGGCTGATGGAAAGAGAAGGAAAATGTTGTGAAAACAGCTTGTTCCAAGCTCAACAAGTAACTACTCAATAAGTTGTGGTAGTTCGAGACCCTTGCAGCACCAAGTCTCCCAGTAAAGGGATGGTATTTTTAAGAGAAAGCCTGTCATTTAAAAACGCCCAAAATGACACGTTTTGTTTTTGGCAGGTTTTGCGCAAACTCGAAAAGGTGTCTCGGCATCGGCGTCCTAAATCACTTCTTGTTCCACCACTGACTTTTCGCCTTTTGACATGTTCTCGCAAATCGTTTTCACTGCCGTTGGTATGTATCGGAATTTCAGGTCGTTCCAGTACTCGAAGTAGCGACGACTTATGTTTGTGCAGTCGCTTTAGCTGTTGATTCAAGGTTTGATAACTGGTCTTTTGCGTAAAAATATCATCAAACCTTTGAGAGAGTTGTTCTGCTTTCTTGATACAAGGCTGAACTTTATAACGTTTAAGCTCACGGTAAAAATCCCAAATCTCATCTCTCACTTTTTTGATATCACTACGGTGTTCTGGGCAAAGTGGAATAAGATTGTGGATGAGCCTTTCAGCATGAACCCAGCACAGAGCGTGAATGAGTACCTTAAATTGTCCCGCGCCATCACTGACAACCACCAATGATTCGATAGGTTGCACTTCAACGGCTTGAGCAAATAATGCCCCTTCGGTCGCACATCGAATATGACGTTCGCTGGTAAATCCGAGCTGCTGTAAATGCTCCAGCCATTGTGCTTCATTATTAAAAAATTGACATGGGTGATTAGCAAGACTTTCCCGTTGTGCCATGGGTAACCTTTGTTGCTTCATATAATTCAGCGCCGCAGTATTAATGCGATACCCGAGTTGATCCGCACACAGCAATGACAAGAAATTTACTCTGCTTTTGCTTTTTGAACTTTGAAACCAAGCAAACAGCTCATTACCGATATGAGTGACAAACCCATTTTTGCCTTGATGACGTCCACCTGTATCATCGGTCGTAATGTAACCTGTACCGCTTAGCCCTTTAGTCAATAAGTCATCCTTCTCGTGATGAAAGTCATCATATTTTTCTGATAACAAACGATTGAGTTGGCCTGCTGAAATATCGACGCCCCACTCTCTGAGTTGTTCGAGCAGTAGCGACTGAGTCACTTGACAATGATGGTGCTGATACAGCACATAAGTTCTTAATGTTGTACCAAAGTGCGAGCCTTTGAGCTCTGCCGGGAGTTGGCCTGATACTATCTTGCCGTCAGCGAGACGGTAGCGGGCCATCTTGTAACAAGTATTGATGTTGTTAATTTCGATGTCTTGAACAACAAAAGTTTTATAGCCGATGAATTGAGCGTTTGATGGAATGTGACCTTCCGGCTCTATGACTTTTTCATTATGGATGCGCAGGTTCGAGGTTTTACTGCGCTTTCCTTTTCGCTTGCCAGACTTCCCTTTGTTCGAACCGTTTTCATCGTTGTCAGGGTCAGTATTATCATCCATACCGCTGGGTTTGAACTTGGGTTTCTTTTTCTGATTCTTAAGCTCTTTGATTTCATCTTCTAAAATTTGAACACGCTCAGACAGCTCTACAATAGTTTGCTGTAGTTCTTCAACGACTGGACGACATTCAGGGCAAGCTGAATCAGATAAATCAGGAATTTTTAGCTTCAAAATCAAGTGGTATAATTAAATTTGATGAGAGTATGAAGCCTTAAAATAAGCAGTCAAGTTGATCGCACGATCGTTACAAAATCTTACAGTTTGATGACTTAAGTAGTCGGTACTGAAAAACATAACTTCAAGATTTAAAATGTACGGCATCTGATTTACGCAAAATTCAGAACCGTACCCAAAAGCAACATTTCTTATATTTCGAATCAATTTCACTACAAAATAGTCAAAACTCACCATCTTTTTCGAGCAAAAAGAAAATGGCTAACCACTTTCTCAAGTTCCAGGCACACGCAGCCATTAGAAGGTTTATTGAGTCGCCAACACTGCCCTTTAACCAGTTCTTACACAGCCTAAAATCACTCTTCAAATGCCCGATTACTGGTTCAATTGTTGCCCGTTTTTTACAGAGTTCACTTTTGCGTTTTCTCTTTGCTTGCGAGTCCCGTTTTAATGGCCGACTAGGGATAACAACTTCTTGGTCAACATACTGCATACACCCTTTATAGCCTTTATCTACAACGGCTGTAGTGATTTTACTCTTTCGGTGTTTATGGGCATGGTCAAGTGCAGGTCTAAGCAATTTTGAGTCGTGTTCATGCTCGTCATGACTGGTTACACCAATGATTAATTGACTCTGCTCTGTGAGCACGACAGAAGCCTTTTTACCATACTCGTATGGCTTATGGTCTTTGCCTTTCCCTACGCAGTAAACATCGGGTTCATGAAGGCTGTAAATCTTGTTCTTGTCTTTACGTTGCTGTGTAATAGCTTTTTCATAATTGGAAAAATTCTCTTTTTGTAAATCAAGGACATCTTGTGGAAGTTTGCGTTGTAGCTCCCTTAAAAGCTTACCTGCGATAACACGTAACCTTTTTAACGCTCTTCTGGCTTTGCTTCGATTTTTGGCATGTCTAAAGCTTCGACAGTCAATGCGTAGCTGTTTGACTTCTTTGACATAAGTACGTCTTTGCTTGATCCCAAATACTTTGGCTAGTTTATTGACTCGATTAATCACCTTGATGGCAAGCTTGCTATCTGTCGGATAAGTAATGGCTTTTTCTTGGACGGTTGTATCAACGTACACGGTGTCATCTTCAGCTTTGTCACCGTGTAGCGCCACAGATAATGCAAAGATTTTTTCACAGCCTTTTTCACCGATGCGCTTACGAAAAACACTGAGTTCACTGGCATCACAAGGGCGTGCTGTTTGAAACTCTGTCTCACCACAAAACACTTGAAAATACACGTTCATCAGCCACTCATCGACCAAGGCTTCATCGCTGAGTTTGTAAAGTTGTTTGAGTATTAGCAAACCGCACATCAACCGAATTGGCTTCGCTTTACGGCCTAATTTTTTGTATAACGGCTTGAACTCTTCTTCCAACGCTCGCCAATCAAAGGCATTAGCTAAAATGAGTAAAGGGTGAGTTTGCAGAAGTTGGTCTGTGATATTAAACAGACTGGCATGAGGTAAATTTGACGGGCTTTCTTTGAGCATTTTTAGCACCCAAAACGACCAGAAACCATAGGTTAACTATATCATTTCTGGTCGAAATTGAATGTATCAAATAGCTATATTTTATTAGCGATCAGAATGTTAGATGTTTTTCATGACCGACTAAGTACCTAGTCAATTGCTTTCATCTGAAGAAGTCGCTCTTGACTGGCGTTTCAGAAAGAAAAATATTCGATTACATTTGACTGGGTACTTACCACAACTTATTGAGTAGTTACCTCAACAACATTTAATACCAACATAGCCTTTTTGATCATAAACAATGGGCGCAAGACCACTTTCAAAATGCAAAGCTTGGTGATTCCGGACGAACTGAAAGACTAGTGGAAACCGCTGCTGACATGGCTCGCTGCAGCGGGAAGTCTATCGCTTCATCCTGTCAGGGAGACGAAGCTAAGCAAGAAGGGGCTTATCGGTTAATCCGTAATGATAAAGTTTCACCGGAGGTGATACGCTGCTCAGGCTTTGACCACACAGCCGAACAAGCGAAGTCATATACAGAAATTCTGGCTATGGATGATACGACTTCAGCCGGCTTTAAACATAAGGTCGCATCAGAGCTAGGGAAACTTGGCAGCGTCAAAGATAAATCCCGCGGGTGGCGGATTCACTCAACCTTATTTGTTAGATGCCTTTAGCACAAAAACCATTGGGCTTATTCATCAGGACTGGTGGTGCCGTCCTGACGACCCCGCAGACGCCGATGAAAAAGAAAGCGGAAAATGGCCGGATGCGTCGCACTTTTGCCGCCAACGCTTAGGTGACACTATGTCCCGGGTTATTTCGGTCTGTGACACAGAGGCGGACATACAAAGCTATCTGCGAGATAAGCAAGCCCGTAATGAACGTTTTGTCGTGCGGGCGAAGCATAACAGAAAGATCCTTGAGTCTGACTTACCCTTATTTGAATATCTTGAAACCCAGCCGGAGCTGGGGTCATACACGATAGATATCCCGCAAAAAGGAATGAAAGACAGTAAAGGGAAACCCGTTAATCGAAAAGCCGGAAAAGCCAAATTGACGGTAAAAGCGGCGACGGTCACCCTGAAGTCTGAGGGTGAGATGAAGCCGGTTAACCTGGTTTATGCTCAAGAAAAAACCTCAAAAAAAGAGGTAGAGCCGTTGCGTTGGGTGTTGCTGACAACAGAGCCTGCAGGAACCTTATCGCAGGCCTTGCGTGTTATTGATATTTATACCGCAAGGTGGCGGATTGAAGATTTCCATAAGGCGTGGAAAACAGGCGCCGGTGCCGGGCGTCAGAGGATGACTGACCCCAAAAACTTAGAAAGAGCGTTATCGATTCTCGCTTTTATCGGTGTTCGGTTGCTGCAATTAAGGGAGGCAATAACTATCCCGTATTATTTACGTAAAAAAGGGTTAGCCGAAGCGGCTAATGAACTGGAAAATCAAAGCTGCGAAACCGTATTCGAAGAAGAAGAACGGAAGGTATTGATGAAGGTGAAAAAGCCAGGGGGCTGGAATGGCAAAGATGTGCCAAGCTTGAAATGGGCTTATCAATCGCTCGCAAAACCGGGCGGTTTTACAGACACCAAACGTACGGGTATTGCGGGTTGGGAAACAATCCGGGAAGGCTGGAGAACCCTTCAATCTTATGTTGTAGGATATCGGACAGCAAAAGAAATGCTAGCTGATGGTGAAATGCTTTGAGATCTGATCAAGAGACAGGCCTTGAACTGGGCGTTCTGCCTTGAGCTGAAGCTAAAAATGCAACCGGACGGGGGTACTAGACATGCTCATTTTATAGTCCAAAACATTATTAAATTTTGATCATGTACTATAGAAAATTTCAAATTTTGTGTAGTTTAATAAGTAACTATCAAAAGAAAAATGGTTTAACTAATTTTGATGACACCAACAAAACAACCGGCTGAAACTAAACCTGACTGTTCAAGCTACGCAATCTCAAAGCCCCCCATAAACCAAACGGTATCTGTATTTAAAAGGTACACTTGTGAACCTAATCCGAAAGAGACCACGAATATTACTGATTTTATTGAAAATGATGATAGTCTATTCAATGTGCGGGGAAGTTACGGTGAGTTCGATTCTCTGTTAAGTATCGCGGACATATCCCTGCAGGAACAAAATAAGCAAAGACAAAAAGACATAGGCCTTATTTCAGCCGCCGGCAGTGGCTGTGGTACCGAAATAGTAAAACGCCTGCTCAGAGCGGGCGCCGACATCAACGCCAAGAACAAAGATGACTTCACAGCGCTCCACTCAGCCTCTAAGTGCGGCTATACCGCTGTAGTAGAATGCCTGCTCAGCGCGTCTCCCCGCGCTGAGCCGAACTTCAAGAACAGGGACGGCTTCACCGCCCTCATCTCAGCCGCTCATGAGGGTCATACCGAAATAGTAAAACGCCTGCTCCGAGCGGGCGCCGACATTAACGCCAAGAACAAAGTTGGCTTCACAGCGCTCCACTCAGCCTCTAGGTGGGGTCATACCGCTGTAGTAGAATGCCTGCTCAGCTGCTGGTGGGTACCCCGCGCTGAGCTGAACGTCACGAACAGGAACGGCTTCACCGCCCTCATCTCAGCCGCTGTTAAGGGTCATACTGAAGTAGTAGAACTCCTGCTCCGAGCGGGCGCCGATGTCGATATTGTTAATAAAACCGGAAGAACCGCCCTCCTCTTCGCCGCTGATTCAGGCCATGTCGACATAGTAGAACGGCTGCTCCAAAAGGACGCGGACATCAACGCCAAGTCTACAGATAACTTCACGGCGCTCCATGCAGCCTCTAAGTGCGGCCATACCGCTGTAGTAGAATGCCTGCTCAGCGCGTCTCCCCGCCCTGAGCTGAACGTCACGAACAGGGACGGCTTCACCGCCCTCACCTCAGCCGCTAGTGAGGGTCATACCGAAATAGTAAAACTCCTGCTTGAAGCGGGCGCCGGTGTCGATATTGATAATAATAACGGCAGAACCGCCCTTATCTTAGCCGCTAATGACGGCCGTACCGACATAGTAGCACTGCTGCTCCAAAAGGACGCCGATATCAATGCCCAGAACAAAGATAAATTCACAGCGCTCCACTCAGCCTCTAGGTGGGGCCATACCGCTGTAGTAGAATGCCTGCTCAGCCCGATTCACCGCGCTGAGCTGAACGTCAGGAACGTGGACGGCTTCACCCCCCTCGCCTCAGCCGCTATGGGGGGTCATACCGAAGTAGTAGAACTCCTGCTCCTAAGGGGCGCCAAGGTCGATATAATAACCAAACACGGCGACACCGCCCTCAGCTTAGCCGCTTTTGAGGGTCATGCTAAAATAGCAGAACTCCTGCTCCTAAGGGGCGCCAAGGTCGATATAATAAACAGGCACGGCTTCACCCCCCTCGCCTCAGCCGCTATGGGGGGTCATACCGAAGTAGTAGAACTCCTGCTCAAAAAGAGCGCCAAGGTCGATATAACAAACAATCACGGCGACACCGCCCTCATCTTAGCCGCTTTTAAGGGACATAATGAAATAGTAGAACTCCTGCTCAAAAAGAGCGCCAAGGTCGATATAATAAACAATCACGGCGACACCGCTCTCACCTCAGCCGCTAATGAGGGTTATGCCGAAATAGTAAAACGCCTGCTCGTAGCGGACGCCGACATCAACGCCAAGTATAAAGATAACTTCACAGCGCTCCATGCAGCCGCTATTAAAGGTCATAACAAATTAGTAAAACTCCTGCTCCTAAAGGGCGCCGATGTCGATCAAATAAACAATCACGGCGACACCGCCCTCATCTTAGCCGTTAGTAAGGGTCATACCGATGTAGCCGCGGTCTTGATCAAAGGGGGCGCCGGTGTCAATTTTAAAAATGATTTACACTTAACCGCCCTCATCTCAGCCGCTTATGAGGGTACTGCTGAAATAGTAAAACAGCTGCTCGAAGCGGGCGCCGACATCAACGCCAAGTCTGAAAATAACTTCACAGCGCTCCACGCAGCCTCTAAGTGCGGCCATACCGCTGTAGTAGAATGCCTGCTCAGCTGCTGGTGGGTACCCCGCGCTGAGCTGAACGTCAGGAGCAGGGACGGCTTCACCGCCCTCATCTCAGCCGCTAATGGAGGGCATTCTGAAATAGTAGAACTCCTGCTCCTAGCGAACGCCGATTTCAATATTGTTAATCAAAGCGGAATAACCGCCCTCATCTGCGCCGCTAATGGAGGCCATGTCGTCATAGTAGAACAGCTGCTCCGAGCGGGCGCCGACATCAACGCCGAGACCAAAGATAAATACACAGCGCTCCACTCAGCCTCTAGGTGGGGTCATACCGCTGTAGTAGAATGCCTGCTCAGCAATCCCATCACTAAGCTGAACGTCAGGAGTAGGGACGGCTTCACCGCCCTCATCTCAGCCGCTAGTGAGGGTCATACCGAAATAGTAAAACTCCTGCTCGAAGCGGGCGCCCTTGTCGATATTTTTGATAATAACGGCAGCACCGCCCTTATCTTAGCCGCTAATAACGGCCGTACCGACATAGTAGAACTGCTGCTCGAAGAGGGCGCCGACATCAACGCCAAGAACAAAGATGACTTCTCAGCGCTCCACTCAGCCTCTAGGTGGGGCCATACCGCTGTAGTAAAATGCCTGCTCAGCCCGATTCACCGCGCTGAGCCGAACGTCAGGAACAGGGACGGCAGCACCGCCCTTATCTTAGCCGCTAGTAACGGCCGTACCGACATAGTAGAACTGCTGCTCGGAGAGGGCGCCAAGGTCGATATAATGAACAATCACGGCCACATCGCCATCGTCTCAGCCGCTTTT
>CBDAVB010000032.1:0-5641 GCA_965200795.1 Parashewanella sp. | reverse complement strand
CTTTGCGCTCTGCTCAGTCGCCAGCTTGAGCAACCGCGTGCCGAAAGCGCCGTTTTTGAATCCCTCAGGTATGCGCGGGTACGCGAAACCCAGCTTACTTTGCGACGCGATTTCGCAGAGTGTTCCGCCTTCTTTGCCTCGCAGATACTTTTCAGGCACATACGCCAGTGCGTTGCCATTTTTTGCGCAGGCGATTTTACAGAGGCGGTAGCCGATTTCCCGGTAACTGTCTTCGTAAAAGAAAAAACCGGGGACGTCAGCTAACGCCCGATCGTTCTCTTCGCAGGCCGCCGTACATATCTGAATTCCTGTTGCTGTTTTAAGCACTTCCACCGGCACTTTTTTAAGAGTAAGACCATCTCGCTGACAAGCGAAAAGGTAAAGTTCCGGCGGAATTAATGGCTTTGGTAAAATGTCCAGAATATCTGTATACCCGGGCTTATCTTTTTGCCAGTACCCCAGTTTAGCCATTTTTACGATTATTGATTTCTGCTCATCATTAAATGAGTCAACTTGTGATTCAAACGACGGCCGCACCTGACGATGACATATAATAAAAATACCGAAGTGCCCGATAAGAGCGGTAATGTCCGCCGCGGTCAGACTTTTATCATCGATTAATTTCAGCAGACTGTTTGTGATATTTATATCGATATTACCGGGTTTACAGGTCAGAGGGAGTTCGTTTACGCTGAGCGATGACATCTGATGAGTCTGATTTTCCCGGGCGTGTCCGGCACGGGAAGCTTCATCTTGAAAGCCGGGCTGAAGCCCGGGCGTCCTGAGAAGAGCGGGCGAAACGCTTGTTGTTTACTCTGACGAGAACCGGTTTTTCAACGACGGCATACCGGTTTCCGGCCGCGTTAAGCAGCGCCGGACTTTCCTCTTGTAAAGCGTCATCCTCCGCGGCGTTTGAAGCCGCGTTTTGCCGGCGTTAATTCAGAAATGCGTTCCATATAAAATTTACCCCCGACGTGTGATTAATTATGGGAAGGCATGACCACATCTTACCTGATGTGTGATTAATTTTTTTGCTGACTTGGCGATATCTTAGAATGATTGATTCTGGAAGTTCTGTCAGAGGATACACGCATCCCCGCGGGAGGTTTTACCGGCATAAGAACCAATACGATAAATTTGAAAAAAGCCTGTTTATGGACGGAGCACCAGCTAAAAAACGACAGTTCTACAGCACCTCTGCTTCGTTCTAAGTTACTGAATTCTTTTCTTAAGTAAATCCTTAAAGCAGTCCCGGAACCAATGAAACATGATATAGTTTGTTGCGAAGTATTAATAAAATCATTCGGGGATGTATGCTCTGTCGAATAATAGGCTGCTGAGTATTTTTCAATCCTTTCTGGCGTGTCAGCATAGTTCCAGCTCCACGTCGCAGTATAAGGTGAAATAGGGTTACTGACCAATTTAGCGCCGTTTAAAAACAGATCATCAGTCAGGGCGGGATTGCACTCGCAAGTGATATCGAAAAAATTTGATATTGTCTGGTGATACTTAGCTCGGTGGTTTTGTCCGGTTTTTCCTTTTCGCTGAGCTCGGTCTAATGACCGGGCGCCTTGGCTAAAAAATCGTTCTCCATTGTCAATTGACCAATCTCAGCCCGCGTTTTTTCCGCATCATCTGACCGCTGAGGTTACCTTAGAACGTTGAAATTTGATCAGTCCCGGTTCTCATACCACCGGTCTTTACCCCCGAATGAAATACGACAGTTTTTATGTCGGTCATTCAGCGTCTTCTGTCCCGATTTCAAAAATTTTTATACTTAACCTCATTACCCCGCGCAGAAAGAAATTAATAGCAAATGTCCTGTAAGAGATACCTAAAACCAGTTCATTATCCTCGGAAAAAAAATCCTCTCTGACGATATGTCCCGCGGCGGGCGCGTTCGGGTATAATTCCGGGCATAAGCGGCCTTTCCTCAGAATATCATGACTGTATGTTTCTGTCTGAGCGTTATCAGCGGTGAGTTCATCGCCGCTAAGCAGAGGCTGTATCGCCGTCCAGTAAAGGATCTCTTTCGCGGCTGAAGTTAACCACCGCTGATAAACGGTTTCAGATAACCCCAGCGCCGACTGTAAAGACGGCGCGGTTTTCGGGGTGAAATACCCCTGAAGAAAGGCTTCGCACGACTGCGCTATAAACTCTTTTGTCCGCTCAACCGCGGCGGTATCTTTATAGTGATAAGTCCCGGATTGCTGAGATCTTAGCCGTGAGCGCAGCAGAATAACGGCGATCAATTGTTCGCAGATAGCGTTGCTGAAAGCCAGTCGTTGTATTACCGGCTCAGGATAGATGCTGTAATTTAAGAAAAAGCTGCTTTCAAAGTAACCGGTGATATTTCCGAATAACTCATAGTCGCTCACATTCCGTAAGCCGTCGTATCCGATATCCGGCCTGTCAGTAACGCTTTGCCGCCATCCGCTGAAATTGCGCGGATACAAAATTTCCTCACATGGCCGGCTCCCCAGAAAGCTGTGTAAAGCAATCCATCGGCTTTTTCCCAGACCACAATCAAATGCCGGCATTGCACCGGTTAACACCACGCCCGCTGAGTCCATCAGCCCTAAATCGCGGCAGGCGGTGAGCAGCCCCCGCTCGGGCCCGGTGAAGGTGTCCTCCTCTTTATCGCCGCGCTGATGCGCATAGCGGGTATAATTTTCAGAAGCCTTATAGCAGAGCAGGTTGACCCGATCCTGAGCGTCTGTTTTGATTTCATCCTCAAGCCGCCAGGTGATTGCCGGCAATTCACTTTTTTTAACGGCGGCGAAACAGACAAAGACCGGTATTCGGCTGTGAAGCGGGATGCGGGCTTTTTCCCGTTGAAGGTACTGATAGATTAATCCTTGCGTGACTAACACCTGCGGGCTTTCATCCTGCCGCTGAAACTTGTAATGATAATACTCTCCGTTGTCATAGATTCTGATTGTCCGGCCTTCCGCGATTGCCGCGGTTTTCCGCTTCATCCTGTTTAATTCCTCCGCCGGACACGGGGGGAAGGCCGTTAAGCGGTTCTGATTGATATAATTATGGAGTCTGATGCCTTCACTGAGTCTCGGCGGAGTATAACCGGCCGCGTGAAAGCAGGAGTCAAGTAATTCATTATGAAAAGGGTCATAAGTTTTGAAATCCAGAGGATTTACGGGCTCGGTGAATCGCATTTGTGAAGTTACGGGCCGGTTCAGCTCCGGCGGAGTATTTATCCAGTCAATCAGCTGCTTTTTGAATTCATCAGGGCACGTCTGAGGACGTCAGTACCGCCAGATGGTGGGCGCTGCTCTGATGAGACGCATTGTTTAATGAGTTCCGGCAGCAGAGGGTTACATTGAGCCTTTTACAGCGCCTGATAATATCAGGAAGCCGATCGGCCTCTTGCTGCTCTAACGCTAAGTGCCGCTCAATAAGAGTCATAAAAAACGTGTCGGTTATATGAGGGATGATTGTTTTTATCCCAGCTCGTAAGCGAGCCGGTTGTGCGCGAGCCGGCATAACCGGTCGTTTTTTATGCGGTCAGGAACGTATTTCAGCGCGCCCGAGTAATTACCGCAGGCTATGTCGCACAGCCTTAAGGCGTCTTCATCTCTTAACTCATTTAAAGGAATATCGCCTAACAGCCATCCTTGTTTCGATAAACAATCCTCACACAGCGCTAATCCCCGGGGGAGTGTCAGCAGTGCCTTCGGCACAAACTTAAGTGCGCCCGGATCCTGGTGACACGCCGTTTCACAAAACTTCTGACCATGTTGACCTTGTAAGAGTTGCTGACCTTACAAACTTCAGCATTTCACCGCATTTGTTCAGTACCATTCCGGTCAGGAATATTTCTGTATCTTTCGTCAGGTATTCTTTTTTAATGTACCGGTAATTTTTAGCGTTAACTTTACAGGCGTTATAATAAAAGTGTTGATTTGTATCTTTTACGCATTGATCAAGCCGGTCGGGTAATGCTTCTAACGCATGATTATAAGTTACAGACGCCCTGTAAAAAAGTCCGAGTCCGTCAAGGCCGGTCAGGTATTTTTCCGGCGTAAAAACTATGGCATGGCCGCAAACGTTTATGGCCTCTTCACAGAGCTCCGGGCCGATGTCTCTGTCGTTTAGTATTGTTTTGTTAATAGAATCAAGGGTGATACTACCATGACGTTTCAGACATTTTCTGAAACAGTCACGGCCGGCGTCACTTTGAAAAAAACGCCGGTCAAAATATGCCAGGCACTCTGCGCTCTGCTCAGTCGCCAGCTTGAGCAACCGCACGCCGAAAGCGCTGTTTTTGAACCTCTCAGGTATGTGCGGGTACGCGAAACCCAGCTTACTTTGTGACGCGATTTCGCAGAGTGTTCTGCCTTCTTTGCCTCGCAGATACTTTTCAGGCACATCCGCCAGTGCGTCGCCATCTTCTGCGCAGGCGATTTTACAGAGGCGGTAGCCGATTTCCCGGTAACTGTCTTCGTAAAAGAAAAAACCGGGGACGTCAGCTAAGGCCCGACCGTCATCTTCGCAGGCCGCCGTACATATCTGAATCCCCGCTGCTGTTTCAAGCACTTCCACCGGCACTTTTTTAAGCTTAAGACCATGGCGCTGACAAGCGAAAAGGTAAAGTTCCGGCGGAATTAATGACTTCGGTAAAATATCCAGAATATCTATATGCCAGGGCGGCTCATCTGTTTGCCAGTACCCCAGTTTAGCCATTTTTACGATTATTGATTTCTGCTCATCATTAAATGAGTCAACTTGTGATTCAAACGACGGCCGCACCTCAGGGTGACGTATAATAAAAATACCGAAGTACCTGATCAGAGCGGTAATGTCCTTTGTGGTCAGACTCTTATCATCGATTAATTTCAGCAGACTGTTTGTGATATTTATATCGATATTACCGGGTTTACCGGGCAGACGGAGCTTGTTTACGCTCAGCGGTGACGTCTGATGAGTCTGATGTTCCCGGGCGTGCCCGGCGCGGGAAGCTTCGTCCTGAAAGCCTGACTGAAAACGGGCGTCCTGAGAAGAGCAGGCGAAACCTTTGTTGTTAACTCTGACGGGAATCGGTTTTTCAACGACGGCATACCGGTTTCCGGCCGCATGAAGCAGCGCCGGACTTTCCTCTTGTAAAGCGTCATCCTCCGCGGCGTTTAAAGCCGCGTTTACCGGCGTTAATTCAGAAATGCGTTCCATATAAAATTTACCCCCGGCGTGTGATTAATTATGGGAAGGCATGACCACATCTTACCCGATATGTGATTAATTTTCTTGCAGACTTGGCAGTATCTTAGAATGATTGATTCTGGAAGTTCTGTCAGAGGATACACGCATCCCCGCGGGAGGTTTTACCGGCATAAGAACCAATACGATAAATTTGAAAAAAGCGGCTCTTCGTCATTTAGTGTGGATTTAACTAAATTATATTTGAGATAATAACCGGAGTTTTTTGTCGCCTTAATACTGGAAGTAAATAGCATGGATGGTACTCAAGTTTTGATGCTCGGTCTTGGAATTCAGGAACCTTGGAAGCTGGTTAATCAACACCTTGATATGTCAAGCTCACCGAATGAACTTGTTCTCGAAATTGAAGCTGAACGAGGAAGCTTAAAGCGATTGGACTCGATGAAACGGCGGCTAAACGCGGCCGCAA
>CBDAVB010000031.1:0-113132 GCA_965200795.1 Parashewanella sp. | reverse complement strand
TCTGTTGATTGGTCAGTGGCGAATTATTCTCATCAATAGCAAGTAAAATTTGGGCGTGTCGTTTCTTATGTTGAGCAACACGTGGTTTCTTCTGCTTTATCAAAGCTTCAAGCATTGAACGCTCTTCATTACTCAAACGGACATGGTATTTAATCCTCATAACAGCTCCTGTATTCGTTGTGTTCAGGAACTGTTAGGATAAACTATCAGGCCATTATTTGCTTTTGAATGGACTACTAGAATGGCATCGCGAATCAGCTTTAATTGTCCATATTAGCGATCAGGCAGCCGCAGTGGCGGAAGGAGCAAAAAAAGAGATAGCATTACTCGAAAGATGTAAAAAATATATTGAAACTTCGTCAAGTGAACTTAAAGAAATTAATGCAAGTCAGTTAGATCATTTCAAATTTCTCTTTTCTGGAGACTATCAAGAATTCCTTAATATTAAAACAAAAAATATGGAGCAAGCTGAAAATCTGCTTGAAGAATTAAAAAAGAAGTTCGATTGTGCCCGCCCTGATGATTCTCTGTTAGCCGTATATAGTCAACAAAGCTGATTTTCTTCTCCCGGATAACTTTTCCGTAAACATCCGGAAAACGCCGCCCTGACACCCGGCGAAACGAGGCGTCAGCGGTTTAAGGTCGGCGAGTTTGGCGAGTTCTTCTGATAAAAAGATGATGTGACCGCAAACATTAACAGTAACTTTGAATCGACTTGGCTGCAAACTGAAGCGAGTTCAAAAAACCAGGCCTCAAAAAAATTCCTCAAACAGACGCCATCTTTAAGAATGTAAATAAAATCAACAAAGAAACGGCAGGGAATAAAAAAGTTATCCTTATTAGTATAGATTGCAAAGCAACGGTTAATTTAGGTGACTTTTCTCGATATGGTCAATCCAGAGGGGCTGATGCCGTGAAAGCTTTAGATCACGACATGGATGTAAAAGATAAGCTTATCCCGTTCGGAATACTGAACCTGGACAACGACCAGCTTCATGTGTTTTATGGTAACTCAAGCAAAACCAGCGACTTTATTTGTGATGCTTTAGAGTGGTGGTGGGATTTAATTAAAGACGAACACCCGGAGGTCGAGGAACTGATTATTTTTCAGATAATGGCCCAGAAAATAGCGGATGCCGGACTCAGTATCTTTTCAGATTAAAGCAGTTTAGTGACACATCGAAACTGAGAATTCACAATGTTTATTACCCGCCTTATCACAGCAAATATAACCCTGTTGAGCGGGTTTGGTCATCTTTAGAAAAGCATTGGAACGGTACATTACTGAGTTCAGTGAGTACGGTTGTAGAGTAGACGAAAACGATGACTTGGAAGGCTATGGCACCTGTTGTCAATTTAATCGATAAGGTTTACTCAAAAGGAGTCAAGCTAACAAAAAGTGAAAAAGAAAGTGTCGAAGATAAAATCATCCGAAATTGTGAATTACCTAACTGGGATCTGCTTATTATGCCAGAGGGAGTGGTAAATTCTTAACTGCGAGATCCCTTAAGAATTTTATCCGTACGAAAAAAGAAGTCCGAATGACTCTTTTTGAGAGTCTGAAAATCAAGCGGCTCTGCCTTAAGCAGGAACCGATTTTGAAAAACCGGATGCTTTCTCGCTGATTTTACTGATAACATCAAACCTGAATTCACGGTAAACGCTCATGACACCCGCGCCTGTCATGAAGGTTTAGGTTAAATAACACCTTTAAGGCTGTTCAAATGACACACCTGAAATCAATTTACTTTTCAATCCCTTGTCGAAATAACAATTAACGTAAACTAAAAGTTAACTATTTGCTCACTTTGGTTAAATAGCATACTTTGAGGACTATGATATAGTGTTTACTTCTAATACGGGGAACATGCGGGGAACATGAAAAAGTGAAAGTTTTTGTCTCAAAAATTGATTACTGGCTACTCGCCGTTATATTGCTTTGTGTCGCCGTCAGCGCTTATGCGGCGGCCAGCCTTTTAGGGGTGGAGCTGACCCTGAGTAACTCTCTGCCGGCGGCCTTCATTTTATTCATCGGTGTTGTCTTTCCGTTATGGTTGCTCGGCAGCACACGCTATTACATTAATGGGCATAAAAACCAGCTGATCATCACCAGCGGCCCGTTCAAATGGCGTATTGATATCGATTCCATTAATTCAATAACAGAAACCCGTAATCCGTTATCAGGCCCGGCTTTATCTTTAGATCGCTTACTGATCTGTTACGGTCATCACCGGCAAATCATGATTTCGCCGAAGCAAAAACATGAGTTTTTGGCGGCATTAAGTACCCGACAATAAGTTTTTCGATATTTCCGGCGTTCAGGTTAAGTGCTCGGCAAGGCGCTCTTGCGCGGTAATACCGGCGGTCTTTCAGGCAGGAGTAACGCCGTAGATACCGGGCAAAGAAAGCGCGGTGCGGTCATTACCGACATACAAAACTGTCGTATACTTCGTTTAAAGTGACTCAGCTTCACCTTTCGAGCCCTGATATCGGCAATGTTAAGCGGTAACAAATCGGGAAGTGATTTCAGGACAGTTTCTAATGGTTGTTCATCGGCACGATACCGCCGTTTTTTACCACCCGCAAACACGGGTTAACTCCGTACCGGTAACTTAACTCCGCCGGAGTGTCGATATCCCAAAGACAAAAATCGGCCTGCTTTCCCGCTTCAATACTTCCGGCGGTATTCTCAATGCCTAATGCCTTAGCCGCATTTATCGTGGTGCCTTTCAGCGCTTCCTCGGGGCTTAATCTGAACAGGGTGCAAGCCATATTGAGCATGAGTAGTGTTGAGCATAAAGGTGAGGAACCCGGGTTAAAGTCACTGGCGACAACCATAGGTACGTTATATTTTCTGAGTAATTCAACCGGAGGCAGCCGGGTTTCACGCAAAAAATAAAACGCGCCCGGCAGTAATACGGCGCAGGTATCAGACTGACTTAAGGCCCGCGCTCCGGCCTCATCTAAATATTCAATATGATCAACGGATAAAGCGCCTAATTCAGCGGCCAGCGCGGAGCCGCCGGCATTTGATAACTGCTCGGCGTGAAGTTTGACACGCAGCCCCAGCTTTTGAGCCGCGATAAGCACTTTTCGGGTCTGCTCAAGATCGAAAGCGATGTTCTCACAAAATACGTCAACGGCATCGGCTAAGTTCCGCTGATGAACGGCCGGCAGCATGTCGTTAATGACGTAGCCGACATAAGCGTCAGCACCTTGCAGCTGGTATTCGGCGGGTATCGCGTGAGCCCCTAAAAATGTGGTCTTAACGTCAATGTGATGATGCCTGCCGAGCTCACGCGCCACCTTTAACAGCTTGATTTCCGATTCTGTGTTTAGTCCGTAACCGGATTTGATCTCAACCGTGGTTACGCCCTCTCTCGCTAAAGCGTTCAGGCGCTGACGCCCCAGCTCAAACAACTCGGCCTCATCAGCTTCCCGGCAGGCTTTAACGGTCGATAAGATGCCGCCGCCCAGGAGGGAAATTTCTTCATAACTCGCGCCGTTTAAACGCATCTCAAACTCACCGGCCCGGTTACCCGCAAACACCAAATGAGTATGAGCGTCAATTAATCCCGGAGTGATCCAGCGATGGCCGCCGTTGTAAATCGGCGTGCTTAAGGCGTCAAATTGGGGCAAATGCCGGCGCTGACCCACCCAGGCGATTTTTCCGTCTTTTACGGCAACAGCGGCCTCTTTTATCGCACCGTAGGGTTCATCCGACTGAGGCGCCATAGTAGCGATATTTACGTCGAGCCATAATTGATCCCATTCCGGCATGGTACAAAATCTCCCCTGAAAGATTAAAAAATGCCTTGTAAAGACTTGTCTATACAATATATATTCTAAGCAATAACTGTTGAATATATCAACGGATATTGAGTGATAAAGTTACCTTAACGTTACACAAACTCAAATAAACGGATTTAAAGTGGCACGAGCGAAATTTGCGTTAATTAAGCAACATATCATAAAAAAAATAGAAGACGGTGAATGGAAAGAAGGAAAACAGTTACCTTCTGAAAACCGACTCTCGCGACAATTCAGTTGTAGCCGAATGACGGCCCGGCGGGCTTTAACAGAGTTGACTGACGCCGGCATATTAGAACGCAGTCAGGGCATCGGCACTTTTGTCGCGGGGCTTAAATCTCAGTCATCAATGCTGGAAATTAATAACATCGCCGATGAAATTAAAGCCCGCGGCCGAAGCTATCACGCGAGACAACTGCAATTGAGCACCGCCGCCGCGGATATCGAAATCGCCGCGGCACTGGGGCTTGAGGTCAATAAACCCGTCTACTATTCCGAAGTGGCGCATTACGAGCAAGGCGTGCCGTTGCAATTAGAATTACGTTATATCAATCCTGAATTAGTTCCTGAATATCTGGCGCAGGATTTCAATCAGCAGACGCCGCATGAGTATCTTTCACAAGTCGCGCCCCTGACCCGGGCGCACCATAAAATCCGGGCGATATTGCCGTCGTTGGATCAAGTTCAAAAGCTGGAACTGAAAACCACGGAAGCCTGCTTATTGATTTTACGGCGTACCTGGTCGAGCCGGGGCGCCGTGAGCTATGCAAAATTAATTCATCCGGGAAATCGTTTCCACTTAGGCGGGCACTTAACTTTTAAGTAAGTAAACACAAACTTACGGTGGAGCGTTGAAGACTGACTGACAAAAAAATGAGGTACCCTAATGGACAAAAGACATGATCCGAATCGTAAGATTCTGGCGCCGCACGGTTCAGAGCTCAGCTGTAAAAGCTGGTTAACCGAAGCGCCGATGCGTATGTTGATGAACAACTTACACCCCGAAGTAGCTGAGCGGCCGGAAGATCTGGTGGTCTACGGCGGCATAGGCCGGGCGGCGAGAGACTGGCAGTGCTATGACAAAATTATCGAAACCTTGCGGCGCCTGGAAGATGACCAGACTCTGCTGGTGCAGTCGGGTAAACCCGCGGGCGTGTTTCAGACTCACGCCGACGCGCCGCGCGTGCTGATTGCCAATTCCAATTTAGTTCCGCGCTGGGCTGACTGGGAGCACTTTAATGAGCTCGATAAACAGGGCCTGGCCATGTACGGCCAGATGACCGCGGGGTCATGGATTTACATCGGCACTCAGGGGATTGTGCAAGGCACGTATGAAACCTTTGTGTCGGTCGCTAAAACACATTTTGACGGTGAGGCCGCGGGGCGCTGGATTTTAACCGGCGGCTTAGGGGGCATGGGCGGGGCTCAGCCGCTTGCCGGCACCATGGCGGGTTTTTCTGTGTTAGCCTGTGAAGTGGATGAAACCCGAATCGATTTCCGTTTGCGTACTCGTTATCTTGACAAAAAAGCGAAAACACTCGATGAAGCGTTAGCCGTGATCAGGCGGGCGGACGCTGAGGGTAAAGCGGTTTCCGTCGGTTTGCTTGCCAATGCCGCCGATATTTTCGCTGAGCTGGTTGAGCGCGGTATTACCCCTGACGTGGTAACCGATCAAACATCAGCGCACGATCCGCTCAACGGCTACCTGCCTCAGGGCTGGACACCGGAACAAGCAAAAGCCGAACGTCTGAAAGATGAGGCGGGCGTGGTTCAGGCGGCTAAAGTTTCGATGGCGGCGCAAGTTAACGCCATGCTCACATTACAACAACGGGGCGCGGCGACACTGGATTACGGTAATAACATTCGTCAGATGGCGTTTGAGGCCGGCGTTGAAAATGCCTTTGATTTTCCCGGATTCGTTCCCGCTTATATCCGTCCGCTGTTTTGTCAGGGTATCGGTCCGTTCCGTTGGGCGGCTCTGTCCGGCGATCCCGGAGATATTTACAAAACCGACGCCAGGGTTAAGGAACTGATCCCTGATAATCCGCATTTGCATAACTGGCTGAATATGGCCCGTGAGCGTATTGAATTCCAGGGCTTGCCGGCGCGTATCTGCTGGGTGGGACTCAAAGATCGCGCTCGTCTGGCACTGGCCTTTAACGAAATGGTGAAAAACGGTGAGCTGTCCGCGCCGGTGGTGATCGGGCGTGATCATCTGGACTCCGGCTCGGTAGCCAGCCCGAACCGTGAAACCGAATCCATGATGGACGGCTCGGACGCGGTTTCGGACTGGCCGTTACTCAACGCGCTGCTTAATACCGCCAGCGGCGCGACTTGGGTATCACTGCATCACGGCGGCGGGGTCGGAATGGGCTTCAGTCAGCATTCCGGTATGGTGATCGTATGTGACGGCACCGATGCGGCGGCGAAACGCGCGGAGCGCGTGCTGTGGAACGATCCGGCGACAGGCGTTATGCGTCACGCTGACGCCGGCTACGACATCGCGATAAACTGCGCCAACGAGCAAGGTTTAGATTTACCCATGATCAACTCACGAAACAATGGCGCAGGAGAGTAAGCCGTGAAGCAGTTACAATTACAACCGGGAAAACTCACGCTTGAACAATTGCGTTTCGCGAGTCGTAATCCGTTCGAATTATCATTGTCAAAAGACGCCGAGGACGTGATTAACCGCGGCGCGGAAATGGTGCGCACCGTGCTTGATGAGGGTCGCACCGTTTACGGTATCAATACCGGATTTGGTCTGCTCGCTAACACCGCGATTGCCGCGGGGGATCTTGAATTACTGCAACGCTCCATTGTTTTGTCCCATGCCGCCGGCTCAGGCCGTTTTATGGACGACAAGACCGTGCGATTGATGATGCTGTTAAAAATCAACTCGCTCAGCCGGGGGTACTCCGGTATCCGCCTGCGGGTGATCGGGTTTTTGATCGCGTTGCTTAACGCCCAAATGTATCCGTGCGTGAGAGAGAAAGGTTCTGTCGGCGCATCGGGAGATTTGGCGCCGCTGGCGCATATGTGTCTGCCGGTCATCGGTGAGGGCGAGGTTCGCTATCAGGGCGAAATTATGCCGGCTCAGGCGGGATTAAAGTTAATCGGTCTTGAACCTGTCGAGCTTGCCGCTAAAGAGGGGTTAGCGTTACTTAACGGTACTCAGGCCTCAACCGCTTTAGCGCTTGAGGGTTTGTTTAACGCTGAGGATCTTCACACTCAGGCGACCGTGATCGGAGCCATGAGCGTGGAAGCCGCCAAGGGCAGCCGCGGCCCGTTTGACGCCCGCGTCCATGAGGCGCGCGGTCATCGGGAGCAAATTGACAGCGCGGCCATGTTCAGAAATCTGCTGGGTGACAGCTCTGAAATCGGCGAAAGCCATAAAAACTGTGAAAAAGTGCAGGATCCGTATTCCCTGCGTTGTCAGCCTCAGGTATTAGGCGCCTGCCTGTCGCAGATTCGAAACGCCGCGCGGATTCTGAAAACGGAAGCGAACGGTGTCACCGATAACCCGCTGGTGTTCTGTGATAACGGCGACATTATTTCCGGCGGTAATTTCCACGCCGAGCCCGTGGCGATGGCGGCGGATAATCTGGCGATCGCGATAGCGGAAATCGGAGCGTTATCGGAGCGGCGAACGGCGTTACTGATTGATTCAAGCTTATCGGATCTGCCGCCGTTCTTAGTTGATAACGGCGGCGTGAACTCAGGATTTATGATCGCGCAGGTCACTTCGGCGGCATTGGCGTCTGAGAACAAAACCTTTGCTCATCCGGCTTGCGTGGACAGTCTGCCGACTTCTGCTAATCAGGAGGATCACGTGTCAATGGCGACCTTTGCCGCGCGCCGTTTACGTGACATGTCAGAAAATACCCGCGGGATTTTGGCTATCGAATGGCTGGCGGCCGCTCAGGGTCTGGACTTCAGAGCGCCGTTACGGCCCGGCAAAGCGATTGCCGCGGCTAAATCATGCCTGCGGGAAAAAGTCCCGCATTACGATAAAGACCGTTATTTCGGCCCGGATATTGAAACGGCAACCCGGTTGCTTGAGAGAGAAACGCTTTTAAGTCTGACAGATTAGATTCAATAATTTCGAATATATAAAAAACCCCGGAAGCCGCCGTCATACGGCTTGCCGTTTTAATCTCCCTGAGTCGGGCGCAATATTAATGCGCCGGATGACTGGTAAGCAAATAAGCTAAAAATCTTTCTTTTCGCTCCCCGTCGGACGCGGTACTTTTATTGACGGTAAAAGCGGAATCCTGAGCGGTGACCATTTCCTCGTCAGCGCCGTCCGGGGTGTCCGTCCCGCTTCGCGCGGGTGACGACGCCCACCGGTGAGTGTCTTCAGCTCCGGGGGGCTGTTGAATTTCGCTAAAAGGAAAGTTTGAGTTAACTATGATGCCTGTAAAATTACTCTGATGAGCCTGTGACCGTTCAGCCGCACGGGTGCCGGAGCCGTGTTTTTTTGTAACGGCTTGTTCCGCGTCGTACACATTTTGCGCGCTGTTATCGATATAAATGATTTTCCGCTCCGTGACACCGGTGTTCGTATTCGGTATGTCCGAGAGGGCGGCATTAACTTGTCCGGCTTTGCTCATCTGTTTTTTTTCTTGAATGCGGTAATCTGCCTTAACGTTGTCTAAATTCAATTTTATTATGTGCTCGAAAGCCTCCGTGCGGTTCTGATCTGATTCCGTTAAAAATACAATTTTCAGACCCGGATAACGGCGGGCTAACACGGGTAACAAATCTTTTAACTTCGGATCTAACGAATAAAGTGACGAGCCCGCTCCGTTTCCGCCGGCGTCGGCTCTGGTCGTGAGCGTGTCAGCGATATTGATGATTATCACGCTGTTATCCGATAACTGACCCGTTCGCATCTGATGGGCAATCGCGGCGCTCGGAGTAAAAGCCTCGGAATAAGTGACACGCTCAGGGTTCACAGGCTCACAGGCTCCGCTTTCGGATGAAGGCTGAACCCGGTGAGTTCTGCTGATAACTGCTGAATTCAGGCGGCGGGCGCTTTTTTCAGCGATATGCCGGTCTGAGGCTGTTAATGTCGTGCCCGTGCCCGATTGACCTAACTGAGTCAGAACATGACGCAATTGCTGTTTGAGCTGTCTTTCATCCCGTGTCTGAAATCCGAGTTTCTGCAGCAGCCAGCTAAAGAATTTGCCGGTTTTCTGACGGATATGAAAATCAAAACCCGTCCCGCCGTCTCTTGTTTTAAATGATCTCCGAGTTACCGTATAGGTTTTTGCGCCGCCGTTGTCCGATTGAGTACGAATCTGGATGCGCTGGCCGGTTCCGCCCCCGGAAGCAAAGCTTGCTGATATGGTGTTGAGTTTATCGAAGTTTGAGTCAGACACCTCAATCTGATGCTGCCCGTCGCGGCGAAGCAAGGTTATTTGAGACTCCATAATATTTCACCATTTCACAGTAACTTAAATCATATCCCGATTATATTAGGTGTAGCGGCTGATAAAATGATATTTTGATGCACTCTAAATGAAATATAGTTAATCAATTAGCCGCTCCCCCTGTTTCAGGATAGCTGTCCCGAAATCACGTCCCGGTTTGTTACCGCTTAACATTGCCGTTATCAAGGCGCGAGACAGCTTTGTACGCCGGTAATACCGGACGCTGACGGAAAATATTAAGGTACGTTATAGCCTTTAACGGTAAGCAGTCCCCTTAAGATGTCCGGTCTGTCAGTGATAATTCCGTCTACCCCCCAGTCAATAAGCTGACTGACTTTCCGGTAGTTAAAATCCGAGTGCTCTTGTTCTGTCCAGCCCCAGGTTATGACCTTGAGACCTAATGCATGCGCGTGCTCAATCTGTTTTTCGGTGACGGAAAACTCATACGGCTCCCAAAACCGGCCTCCCAGTTTTTTAATCATCCGCGGGTAATCATAATTATAATTTCTGGCGAGTAACGGTGACGTCCAGATTCTGCCGTTCCCGACTTTGCTCTCCAGGCTTTGATTCGCGGGGTTATAGTCCGGCTCCGTTAAATATCCTGTTTTGATCTCCGGAATTAATCGTTGAAGATCCACCAGTGCCTGCCACTGAAAAGCCTGCACCTCCGTGCGATCCTGAATATGTGTTCGTTTAATCACCTTGGCCAGCGCCTGAGCCATGATCAGCGGCTTCACCGATAAGCCGGGTTGAGTGGGATCCGTTTTCATTTCAATCTGAAAACGCACGGTACCGGTTTCATGTTGTTTAACGAACCGTATCACCTGTTCAAGCGTCGGGATGCGGACGCCTGACATCGGAATATGATGAGGGTACATCCGGTGAAATTTCGAATCAGGTTTAACCCGTCCTACCTCAAACCGCTCCAGCTCATTCAGGGTAAGGTCTTTAATCGGTGTTTTTCGGGTAATCCATTTGCCGTCTGATGTTTGGGTGATTTGCGGATTTAAGGTCAGATCATGAGTGACGACCAAAGCGCCGTCCTTGGTCATATTAATGTCCATGTCGATGACATCTACGCCGAGTTTCATCGCCGCGGCGAACGCGGGAAGTGAATTCTCCGGAGCGATAGCGCGAAACCCCCTGTGGGCGTAGATATCAATATGGTGTCTTTGACCCGCCGGCGCTGAAATCGATGCCAGACAGCATAATAACATCAGAATAATGTAATTAGGTTTGCTCACCGGCATATATCACCCTCAGCATACGGTTAAATAAGGAAAAGTCAGTATCCGGGCGTCAGCTCCTCACCTGACGGATGACTTTACTTTGCTGTTGTCATGAGACATCAGTCCCGTAATAACTTCCCTGTTTTTGTCGTTTATTTTTCAGCTCATAAAGGCGGAGAAAGCGTGCTGTAGTTATTCGCGGCTCATAAAACTGCCGTTACTTCGTTCAGAATGACTGAGCTTCTCTTCGCGCCTTAATATCGCCGATGTTAAGCGGTAACGAACCGGAACGTTATTTCGGGACAGCTCCTGAATTTGTTTTTGCTTGAGTGTGTCCGCGGCTTTCAGGTTAAAGTAAGTAAACAGTATTTGATTATTTGGTTTTTTTAATAGTGAATTTTTGTTAATCATAATGGCAATTGTATAATTCGGCGCAAAAAGACAGTGACTGAGGCAAAAAACCAAGCGGCGGAAAACTCATAAGCAGTCGGCTGAATCCAAAGCGTCGCACTCGGATCAGGGTGCGGACTTTTTTGCCAGGTGACAAATCGGGGCGTTATTTCGGTGGCGGCCGCTTGTTGAGCGGTTACAATGTTTATTGAGAATTGATTTACCGGAATTTAATCCCTGGATTCAAATGCGGCGTATAATGCCGCGGTTGCCCGCGTGAATCCGGTTCCTTTTTGTTTGCTTTCCTCTTTGTCCACCATCGCTATGAATTCCTGAAGCGGCATTCCCGCCGCGGTAAAACAGATGTCTAACTCAAAAATCTGAGCTAAGAATAAGCTTTGGTCAATTCCTTTTTCTCGGGTCATTAACACATAACCCAGCTGTTTAACTAAGTTCATGACAACTTCAATTCTGTCTTTCTTTTTAAAGGCTTTTGACTTTAAATCGTTCATGAGGTCATGAAACTCTTGCTTAGCGGCTCTGTACGCTAACGCGCTGCCTTTGAGCGCCGCGACGGAACCGGCTATACCCAGAGCTAAAGGTGAGAGAAAACCGGCGCTTCCGAGGATTAATATTTCGGCGCAAATAGCGAGCCCGTCCATCGCGCATCCGAAAAGTTGCCGTTTAATTCGTTTTCCGCTCACTTGTTTGATTTCCCGGATCGTAAAATACCGGCAGGCCAATTCATATTCGAAGTCCGTTAACACGTCGTTACCCAGACAGTCATGATTAAATACAACCGCATGTAAATTCGCCGCGATTGTTTTACCATGTTCATCCAGTAATTCGTTAGTTACAGGGTAATCACAGAGCGTTTCCTTCAGGCGCTGCTTAATTTCAGAACCGTTACAATAACCGTGGATATCATGGGCAAGCTTAACGCACCTTTTTGACAAGTCCAGGCAATAAACACATACCCCCAGAACCGGGGTTAATCTCTCAAGCATGGCTGGCTCGCTGTTGATTAAGCCGCACAAATCAGAAGCCGCGTCAGTTAAATCTTTTGCCGCGGCGGCCAGTGATTCCGAATACTTCTCTCCCTCCTCGAAATAAGCTTCGGCTCGCGCCGTATCAAGCCCCGCGTCTTTGTTAACTTTGTCCAGTAACCTGGCGTCTTTTAAACTTTTTAACAGATTAACCACACCCGTACACCCTTTCTGAACTGAGTCCATTAACCCCAGAACGTTACTGCCGGCCTTAAGCGGTTCGGTAATATCAGTGATCAGGTGCGACATTGTCTCAGCTGTCGCGGCACCGCCTCCCAGTACAACCCCCGCCGCCCCTGATAAACTGTTTACCGTATTTAGATAACCGCTGGTGTTCCAGTCACGGTAGACCTGGGTGATCTGCGCAAAACACCCCATCGCCTGAATACCATGCAAAGCGGCGGCTCCGCCGTGAGAAAGATGATCGTCGGCTTTGACCTGACTGAGCTTTTCACTAAAATCACTGTCAATCTGTGAAATCGCCGCTCCCATCACTTCTGTATCCGCGTCTGCTTTTTCCAGGGCGGTTCTGACATGCTTGTACGCGCGTTTCCATCTTTCCAGAACGATATTCGCCGCCCTGGCTTTGTCCGCGGCCTCCCGCAATAACTTAGTTGACGTTTCCGTCTCTTTAGCTGCTGTTTGCCACTTCCTGACCACATCCTCAGCAGTGAATTTTTTTACATGTATGTCACGCTTAACCGTCTCTTCTGAGGTAAATACAGGAAGAAACAGTCCCGTACCTTCCGTATTCTTAGCGCAAGCGTCCGATATGGAATTTATTTCACGATCCTCATCGTCAGTTATCAAATCCGGTAACAAGAGCTCAGCCTCACCGCGGTATGACTTAACGCTGTTTCGGGCGGACGATGAATACCGTCTTTTATAATCCTCAGCGGTAAAACGTCCGTCCGCGGTATCATTCTCATCAAACACCTCGTCCGCGGGCGTTATCATTTTCCGCGCCTCATCCGGTTTCCGGCGTTCAGTAAGGCTTGGGCTGGGCGGGGGGAGCTGTTCAGGATAACTCTCTTTCCTCCTCTTCTTTTCATTTAAAACATCGCACAGTATTTTATTTTTTTTTCGAAAATAAGAGCGGTTCCGCTTCGTCATATCATCTATTTTGAATTTTTTTCTGACTTTCGCTTTCTGATCTTCAGAAACATCAAGTACAGGATAAAACTCCTGAATCGCTTCATTTACCTCACTTTGCTTTTGCCACAAATCATCTACGGATAATGCTTCTCTGTTAGTCAGCAGACTTAACTCATCTTCCGCGACTTTATAATGGAACTTCTTAGCGGCCATACTTTTGATTCGGATTACGGCATAGGGAATGTGAGAGACAAAACGTCTTTTTGTTCTTCGCGGCGGATGACGGACATCCGGCTCCTTCTGAGACTGATCCGTATCTTGTGTCTGAGTCCCGCGGCCGGATCCGCTCAGGTCAATATTGCTTTTAGACCATTTTCTGCTTAAAGGCTTTGCTTCATAAAGGCGGGGGAGACCTGACGCAAACTGGCTTGTCGCGGATTCAACAACCCTCCTGTCTTTGCGGCTTTCTTCTGTTTCAAGCGCCGTATCAGACATAGCTATATAACCCGCGACCATGTCTTCATGCTCATCAATTCCCGCGGCATTCAAATAACGGTGATATTCGTCCTCTGACAGTATATGCCGGTCACAAAGATTTCGGAGCACGCTCTGAAAGCGGTGTCCGTCATGAGTTACTGAAAAATCTACCCCGCAATCATATAAATCGCGGATAACTTTTTCAGAAAACAGACCTATGTTAGCCGCCATATGAATAACTAAGGGAACACCGTCTATTAAAAGATTCCTGAATTTAGGGTACGTTAAAGTAAGTTGTGAAATGAGATAAGAGCGAAAGGATTCTCCGTCAAAATCATAGCTCAGCAGTATGACTAAGGGGCATACAGTTTCTGAATCAAAAGCGGTGATATCAATGCCCGTCTGAAGCAGTCTGGTGATCGCATGTGATTTATTCCTCTCGAGCGGAGCCGCGGCGGGAAGTAATAATTTGGCATAGATACCCGAGACTTTACAATGCTCAGATTCTAATTGTTTTGAGGGGTTACGGTATTTTTCTTTAACGATATCTAAAATGATATTCAGCTCGTCAATTTTCCCGGCCGTTACCAAAAAGCAGAGGAACGGTTCCCCGTTACAATTAAATTTCACATCGATATCATGCCCGCTCTGCGTTAATGTTTTTAATTTAGAGTGCGTTGCGCTTGTATTTCCCTGTGAAACGGCGTCAAATACAGATAACTGTTCTTGATTCAGCGTTGCGTCGAAACGAACCTTTACGGTAGCATTTGCGGAGTTTCGTCCGATATTATAATTTATATTTAACAATGCGGAATTGACTATCACACTTGCCATAAACACACTCAAATTAACCACTGATTATGACTCAGTTTCCGGAGTTCGTTTTTAACTAAAATCATGGATACTGTCCAGTATAAATAGCCTCTTGCCGTAATGTAAAAGTATTCGTTTGCATGACTTGATTAAAAAACGAAGTGACCTCTTCATTGATTTTATCCGGTTTCATTTCACTTTCTGTTGCTGATGATGAAGAAATACTCGAAATCGCGTCTGATCAACGCCTTAAATAAGCCCCGTAATTTACAGGAAAAATCCAAATCGCTTAGGCTGTCACAGAGCAGATTTATTGAGTCACAGACTTTGCCGTTTTCATCATTCTGTTTCGCATGAAGAAGTAAGCAAAACCTTAGCCCCGTCAGGCGGATTGAAGCAATATAAGTCGCTGACGATAAGTTTCTTCGCAATTGCAACCCCAGCACATACCCGGAGCAATGCGGCTAGAATTGTCGTTCTAAAAGAGCCGCACTCTGAGCGTTTTAACACCTTGGGCTAATTTTAGCGCAGCATTTAAGTGATCTTTGATCAAGACTAAAGCCATCCTTGAAGGTGAAGTTGAATTTGATGAAATGTATGTGGTTGCTGGCCATAAAGGATATCCAGAGGCCGTAAAAAAATCTGAAGCGAAAGCCAAGAAAAAGAAGACTTAAAGGTGCTCCCGGCAGAGGAACAATGGCTTCAGAAAAACCACCAGTATTCGGTATGATCAAGCGAGGTGGGGAAGTTGCAATAAGCCTGCTTGAGAACGTTTAAAAAGTTACAATCAAACCGATCATTGAGAAGTTAGTGAAGTCTGGTTCAACGGTATATACAGATGAGTACAATATCTATGACTCCCTCGAAGATTGGGGCTACAAGCACAAGAGCGTTTGTCACGGGAAACACGAGTACGCAAGGGATGATGATGGTGACGGAATTTATGAGGTACACGTCAATACGATAGAAGGTTTCTGGTCATTACTCAGGAGTTGGCTGAGGCCTCACCGTGGTTTATCACAGGAAAAACTACCACTTTATCTTGGCTTTTTTGAGTTTGTGCATAATGTAGGGCTACGAGGAAAAGGACTGCTCGAACCATTAATCGAGCTGCTGGTATGCTAGCAGTCTGGAATCCAATAAGAGCCTAAATCAAATCCTTGCAAAATTAATACTGACTCTAGACAGGCCAGTATTCTCGTATATCCGTCACAGGGCGATAGAGAATTAAGCTGACTTCCGTTTCTCCGCCCTCGTAAACCTCCGCTTCGACGGCGTAGTTTTCGGTATCATCAATAAGCTGGTAGCTTTCAAACGGTTCGCCTTGATTTTCACCCTCATACTGAGAAGGTTGGCTTTTACGGTAATCCTCCGGATGGAAATAACCGAATTGAGCAAACGTGGTTTGCCGGTAATTTTTACCCAGCCACTGCGATAACTCCGGAAAAGGATGACCTTCGGTAACAGTGAGCCGCGCTTCACCCGGCTCTTCAAAAATCCCGCTAAACTGCTCTATATTAAAAAGCTGTTCAACTTTGTCACGGGTCAGTTTGATAGAAAACGCCAGGTAAACCTCATCATCTTTATCTAAGGTCAGAAAAACGGCTTGATTTCCGGTGCCTTTTAGCTGCCACTCGGTGGTACGGCTGTGCTCGTATTCATAAGTATTAACGGCCTCAACTTTTAGCTGCTTACCTTTAAGTTGCGGGGGAAGGGCAAAGCTGTCATCTAATGTGATCATATCTCCGGTGACCAGATCATCAGGCCGTGTCAGCTCTCTGGTTGGTGTTTCCGGCTTTGAGAATAGTGAGTTAAAAAATCCCATAACTTGTACTCCAATCATTATTGATCGCATAAACAAAAAGCGACTTGACGCGGCAGGGTCGGGAAACGGCCGGCATAAGTCGCATAAAAAACCAATTCAATAACCAGCGCAGGAGCCGGAAAATTGGCAGAACGGGGAGGCTGAACGCTAACCTCAAGAGCAATGTCTAATGCCCGGCGAGGCAGGCATTACCGGGTTTGATTAACCTTTTTTGGCTTTCAGCCTGTCCAAAACGGCATTAGCGTCCGATTTCTTCTCACCGATTCCCGCTTCAGCCAGTTTCGCCTGTAATGACTTATCACTGTTTTCATCTTCAAGGGTTTCAGCGGCTTTAAGCTTATCGTCAAATTGTTGCTGACGGGCTTTAATGCGTTCTAATGAGTCTTTGGCGTTCATCAGCTTAGAGTTGCTGGAAGCGAAAGAATCAGTAATCGTCGCCGTGGCTTTTTGAACGCTCTCGGTGGTTTTCACCATGCTTAACTGGCGCTGGTAATCAGAAAGCTGTCTTTCGGTTTTTTTAACCAGCTCTTTCAGGCGTGCCGCGTGTTGATTGTAACTGTCGTTCGCTGACTGCTGCTCGGACAGCTCCTGATCAAGCTGAGCGATTTTCTCGGCCACTTCAAGCGCCAGTTCCTCATTACCCTGCTCTAACGCCTGAGTCGCGTAACCTTCGTGCTCTTCAACGCTGCGCTTCAGGCGCTCGACCTCACGACCGGCTTGCATCTCTTTCGCCATCACATCGGTAAGTTCACGCTTGGCGTTGGTTAAGTGTTTTTTGGCGTCACGGATCTCTTGCTCAAAGATACGAGTTGAGTTGGCGTCTACAATACTTTCACCGATTTCAGCAGCGCCGCCGCGAAATGCGGTGAGGATTTTGTTTAAAATGCCCATGGTATTTCTCCTTATTTCAGATAGGCGACCATTTCGTCGATGACTTCAATACAGTTGTCGGACAGAACCGCCACTTCCTGCTCAATTTCATTCATGCTTGAATTAAGTGACAAAGCCCCGTAAACCACGTATTTTTCATCAACTTTGGCAAAAGCCGACAGCGGCATCGGAATATTTAATTCAAGCATGGTCCGGAACATGTCCGTTCGTTTTTCACAGATAACTTCACTTTCATCCCATAAATAACTGATACACAAAACCTGGTTATCGGTAACAGAGATAAACACCGGAATTTCTTCACGGCCGGCGACGTTTACCTGCAGTACCTCAACTTCACCATCGATAGGTATGCAGTCAAAAGTAAAGCCCGTCTGCCCTTGATCGCCAAGTCCGTTTAAATAATTTGCAATCGTGTGAATGTTCATGTTCATCCTTATTGACATATTATGTCTTGGTTTCAACTTTAGCAACTCGACATAATATGTCAAGTGCTTTCTTTCGATTATTTTACACTTAATTTAAGGCTTCGATACCCTGCTCCTGTGACCAGGCTTTCTGATGGTACCGGTAAAGCCGTAACGAGCCTAAAACGTTAGCTTTTATCTTGTCCGCGTCGTGATAAAAATTACCGGGGAATACAAACGCCGCTCTCGCCAGCTCAGGCGTTAGCCATTGCTCTTTGACAGAGAACGAAGATATCCGCTCCAGACGAGCTCGCGGATTTTTGCCGCTGAGCGTGGCGATTGTCCAGCCCCACTCACCGAAGCTCGGGACGTTGTGATGATACTGCTGTACATGAAACCCCGCCAGCGCCAGTGTTTTTCCGACAGAGATAAAAGCCTTACGAGCATGATAAGGCGAGGTGGACTGAATATTAATCCCGCCGTCGGCGCTCAGTAATTCTCTGAGTTTTCGGTAGAAGACGTCGGAATACAGCTTGTTCAGATCCGGATGACTGGGATCCGGCAAGTCGACAATAATGGTGTCGAATTTCCGCTGTTTTCTGATGAGCTTATCGACGCCGTTAAACGCGTCGTCAAAGATAAGCGACACACGAGGATCATTGAGTGCGTTAGCGTTGAGTTTTCGCAGACGGCGGCTTAAATATTCAGGCATCGGCGTATCATCGCTGTCGAATAAATTGACCAGCTCATGATCCAGATCCATCAGGGTAACCTGCTCAGGCTTCCACTTCAGAACTTGTTTAAGACCAAGGCCGTCACCGCCGCCGATGATCAGAATTTTATCGTGTCTCGGGCTGATGGCCATAACCGGATCGACTAAAAATGAATGATAAATATGCTCATCCTCACTGGAAAACTGCAGGCGGCCGTTAATGTACATTGAGTAAACCGGCTCAAGCCCGTTCCCCCGCAGGCGCTCGGTAAACGTCACCTGCTGGAAACGTGTCGCCTGACTGTAGACCACCTTGTCCTTATAAAGCAGATTATTAAACCCTTGCTGCCAGTCAGGGCCAAACGCGGCCAGCGCCAGTAATAAAAAGCCTGCCAGCACATGACCGGTAACTAGCGGCGCAAAATGACGAATACGATCTCGAAAGCGAAACAAAAACACAAAGCCGGCAATCAGGTTAGCGCTGGCGGTCAGCGTAGCGGCGAACTCAATATCCATTGCCAGCATAAAGCCGACCCAGACGGCGGCGCCGATACCCGCTCCGATATAATCCGCTCCGTAAATGGTGCCGGCATTATGCAATAAGTGTTCTTCAGATAACGCCTGGCGAACCCGGGCGATTAACGGAATCTCCATACCGATCATTAACCCCAGAATCGTTCCCCAGGCATAAGGTAAATACTCAGTGACGGTTCGCAGGGTGTGAATACTGCCGCCGTCGGGAAGCTGATCAGGAGGAAGGTTGAAAGTGTCAGCGATAATCAGCGGAAACTCAGAGGTAAAACCGATAACGGCGGCGGTGAATAAAACGGCGCCGGATCCGCAAACGGCGACGATAAGCTCTAATGTCGCGAAGCCCGTGAACGCGTCTTTAATTTTACGGGCGCCAAAAGCACCGATCCCCATGGAGACAATCATAATGCCGATCATGGTATAAATGGCGGCTTCAAGCGCCCCTAAAATACGACCGGCATAGTGAGATAACAGGTACTCGTAGATCAAACCGCAGGCGGCCAATACCCCCATGATCAACAGCAGTAACATATCATCAATCCGGGACAAGGACCGCCCCGGATCTGGCGAGCGGCTCAGCGTCCGGCTCATGCCATCAGCGCCGTAAGAATTAGCGCGACCGCGATGCTGATTGCCATTTCAATCGCCGCCAGCCCCACGTTATGCTGCTGCTCCACTTCAACCGTACGATTGATTTTTGACAGCACCACAGCTTTCACCATCGCCTGCAGCAGCGAAAGCGCCACCAACATGATGATCGAGAATACCAGCCAGGCGATCAGATTACTGACATAAGCGTAAGGCGAGAATTCGATAAAGTGACTGGCGGCGTTGAAGCTCAGCCCCATGGCAATCATATAACCGGCGTGCCTGACGGACAGGGCGACATTACCCTTCTTCAGAGCTTTCTGGAATGAGTCGTTCTGGTTACGCTTAGCAAAGCCGCGTTCACGCCAGCGAGTGAGTAACACCAGCATCAGCTGCGAAATTAAAAAGCCGCCGAAAATCGCGATAAAGGTGACTAAGGTGAGGTCTTCCGCCCATAACAGTGTCGCTCTGATAATAATCGCCGTGGCAACCGCGGCGCCGGCATCAACAATGGCGACCGAAACATTACCGCCGAGAATACTCTCAGTTTTATTAAATTCGTTAAGGGCGATTTTGTCGTGTAAAAAACGGCCGAGCTTGATCAGAATAATGCCGGTAACACCGTAAGCGGTGAGGCCGACAGCCTCAGTCGTATAGTCACGCGCCGCTTCACCGGTAATCGCACCGGTCAGTACAATTCCGAGAGCGGCGATAGCGCCCGCGGTGCTGATCCCGAAGGCGAAATTATCCCGCTCAGCCAGTTCGCGGTTACTGTCTACTTTTGCGCTCCAGCCGAGCAGGTAGCGCATTAACGTCAGCAGTAACATCGCAATGGCCAGATCAATCAGCACAATGATCATTAATTCCTGTGTGAGGCCGTATTCCTGTAGTGAAAACATGTTCATCTTCTTTCCTTAAGCTTCATTTATTTACCGCGGCGGATGCCGCGTGATGTTCTACCGGATGAATTTCTGAAACCGCCGCCGCTTCTTTTCGCGCTGTTGGCTTTTGAGTAATTTGAACGGAATTTACCGCCTGAACCTCTGAAGGTTTTTCGCGATGCCTGACTGCCGCGGCTCAGGCTTGCTGAGCCGGTGCGGGTTTTCGCGTACGGGCTTTTAAACTGACGACCCTGATTTGAAAAACGCTTTTTAGTGTTTTGATACAGGCTTTCCTGACGCTGATATTGCTTGGGCGAGGTATAGCGATAGCGACCATAATCGCCGTAATAACTGTACCCGCGGCGTCTTGACCAGTTGTCGTAATAGATCGGCGAGCGGAATAAATTAGAAAAGGCGGCGTACATGCCGTACCAGGCCCAAAACGACATACCGCTGCTGTTGGTCTGCCAGCTGCCGTACGCCGGATTGCCCACCAACTGACTGCCGGCACCAAAATCCCGCGCGCCGTTGGCTGATAATTCGGATGCTTTGCTCATGGCATTAACGCGCGCCAGCGCGCCATCGGACATATCAGCGACGGCATTGAGCGGGTCGGACAGCATATCATTATACAAACTCGGATCGGCCGCTTGATAAATGTTTTCCACTTCTTTGAGTTGCTCGTCAAGACCGGCAAAATTGCCGGCGACCTTAGCGTCAGCTAAACGTCGCTTTAAGCTCTGATAAATCGGGCCCTGATCCGTCGCGTCCAGCGCGAGTTGTTCTAATAACGGCGAGAGTTCCGGTTTTTTCCGCTCCAGAATTCTGGCGTACTGCTTGAGTAAAACCGCGTTGCGAATGTGGCCGCTGTTGAGTTCTGAGGCCAGCGCCTGCATTCGGTTGGCGGCCAGTTGCAGGTACTGAGCAATTTTATCGGGTCTGTCATCTCCGCAGCCGCTGATGCCGATAAGCGTAACTAGCGCCAGAGCGGATAACAGCGCCCGTTTTAGCATTTCTGCCATATAAGCTCCAAAATTGTGATGTGATAAACAGTATTGTCGTTCCGGCTTGCGCGGCCGGGACAAAATATTTGTCATTATCGGTATTGTGCCGGAAAGTTATTAAACCACAAAATACTGAATTTATTTTTAATCAATGGCTTTTTTATATATTGGCCGTTAGGATCAAAAGAAAGCGGCTGACGATAAGTAGCTGACGAAAAGTTTTGAGTATTTGTCATCTTCCGCGGACGCAGATATCCGTCACGCTTTTTACAGTAAAATCAGAAAGTCACCGGACCCCTGCTTTCGCGGGAGTGACGGTAAAACGAATAGTTACCAACTGATGCCATCACCGACATAAAAGGTGTTACCGGAGATTATGACCTTTGACCTGAACGGGTACAAGCCCTTACCTGAAGCGGTTAACGCGATAGCGCAGCAGCGTTTTGCTGAGATAAAAACAATCGCTCCTCGGATTATTGATAATCTCACTGCCGGGGATCAATTCCGGCTGACGTGCGCGCTGGGGTTAAGTGATTTCATCTATGCGCAGCTGCGTCGCTATCCGCAGTGGATATCGTCACTGGCGGATGAAGTTAAAGAGCATGATGTCTGTTTGTTTTACCGGATCATGCTGCAAAAAAAATTGACTGACGTTACCGATACGGATCAGGCCAAAAAGCTGCTGCGCGATTTTCGTAATCGCCATTTGGTCACCATTGCCTGGCGTGATTTCTTAAATTCAGGCGATGTTCAGCAATCCTTGGCGGATCTTTCCGCCCTCGCTGAAACTCTGGTTCTCGGCGCCAGAGACTGGCTGTTTACCACTCTCTGTCAGCGCTACGGTACGCCCGTTAACGCAAACGGTGACGTGCAGAAATTAATGATTTTGGGCATGGGTAAGCTAGGCGGCGGCGAGCTTAATTTTTCTTCTGATGTCGATCTGATCTTTGCCTACCCTGAATCCGGCTTCACCCGGGGCGGAAGAAAAGAGCTGGATAATCAGCAGTTCTTTACCAAAATGGGGCAAAAACTGATTGCCTTGTTAGATCAGGTGACGGTCGACGGTTTTGTGTATCGGGTTGATATGCGTTTACGTCCGTACGGTGACAGCGGCTCCCTGGTGTGCTGTTACAGCGCGCTTGAACATTACTATCAGGATCAGGGTCGTGAGTGGGAACGCTACGCTATGGTCAAAGCCAGAGTGCTGGGGCCGCGCTGTCCCGAGCGCACCGAGCTCATCGAACTGCTTCGCCCCTTTAATTACCGCCGCTATATTGATTACACCGCCATAGACGCGCTGCGCAAAATGAAGCGTATGATGGCGCAGGAGGTCAGACGCCGCAATTTAGTCGATAACATTAAATTAGGTGCCGGCGGCATTCGTGAGATTGAGTTTATCGTACAGCATTATCAGCTTATTCACGGCGGTCGTCAGACGGACTTACGTCAGCAGAATATTTTTATCTCGATGGACAGTATTTTCAATCAGGGACTGATGGGGTATAACGATCTGGTCGAGTTACGACATAGCTATCTCTTCCTGAGAAAACTCGAAAACTTACTGCAGGCGATTGATGATAAACAAACGCAGACCCTGCCTGAGCAGCCGCTCGATTGGCAGCGATTATGCTGGGCGATGCAAGCTGAGAGTGAAACCGGGCTCAGGGCTAAAATCAGGCAGGTGATGCGATCGGTGCACGCGCAATTTAAGCGCTCGATCGGGGGCGAGCAAGCGGAGGAAGAGCACATTTCCTGGGCTGAGCATTTATGGAATGAGCAAGAACTTAAGGTGGGCGAGCGGCTGTGGCAAGCGCGGAATCAAAACGATAATGATTTTGTAAAAGTGTTATACGCCTGGCGCGCGGAGGTATTTAAACGTCCGATCGGCCCGAAAGGGCAGGATAAACTTGATAAGTTAATGCCGTTTATTTTGGCGGAGATAGAGGAGCAGTTTAAACCGGCTGTACTGCTGCGACCTGTCAGTAAAGTGCTTGAGCAAATTGTTTGTCGGATCACCTATCTTGAACTGTTATTAGAAAACCCGGGGGCAAGGCGGCAGCTTGTGCGTCTTTGTGCGTCAAGTCCCTGGATTGCCGAGCAGTTGGCCCGGTTTCCGATGTTGTTGGATGAGCTCATTGATCCGGCTCAGCTTTATAACACCACTAATTTTGATGATTACGTCAGTGAGGCGCGTCAATACGGTTTGCGAGTTCCGCAAGAGGATATGGAGCAGCAGATGGAAACCATGCGCCAGTTTAAATTAACTCAGCAATTAAAAATCGCCGCCGCGGATATTACCGGTGTATTACCTGTCACCGAGGTGAGCTTTCACTTAACCCGTCTGGCTGAAGCGATTATCGGGCAAGTGGTAAATCAGGCATGGCGGCAAATCACCGCCCGTCACGGTAAACCGAGTTATTTAACGGGGACGGATAAAGGCTTTGCCGTCATAGGTTACGGAAAGTTAGGCGGCATCGAGCTGGGTTACGGCTCAGACTTAGATTTAGTGTTTCTGCACGGCAATACTGACGCTGACTCGCAAACCGACGGTGATAAGCCTGTCGACTGCAACCGCTTTTATGTCAAACTGGCGCAACGAATTATTCATTTATTCGCCACCAGAACCTCATCCGGTGAGCTATACGAAGTGGATACACGCTTAAGACCCTCAGGAGCCTCTGGTCTGCTGGTGAGTGACATCGGCAGTTACGGGCAATATCAAAAGCAGGCCAAAACCTGGGAGCGGCAGGCGTTAGTCCGCGCCCGCAAAGTGTACGGAGATAAAGCGCTCGGCGTTCAGTTTGATGATATCCGCCGGCGGGTGTTAACCGATAGCACAGAGGTGCCTCGCTTAGCGGCAGCCGTTCGTCAGATGCGGGATAAAATGACCGAGCACCTGCTATCGGTAAAAGAAGGTGAATTTGACCTTAAATACAGCGCCGGCGGCATTGTTGATGTCGAATTTCTGTCCCAGTTTTTAGTGCTGGCTTACTCAAACCGAAACCCTGAACTGGCCGGACGGACCGATAACCTTAATATTTTCTCAGTATTGTCAGAGCTTGCCATTATTGAGCCGGAACAGGTTCGCCAGTTAATCCAAAGCTACCAGTTTTTCAGGAACCTCTCTCACAAACGGGCTCTGTTAAGGCTGAACAATAAAGTCACGTTAACGGAAGAGATTGAGCACTACGCCGGAATTATTCAGCAGGCCTATACAAGGTTTCTGGCCGGATGATTGATTTATTCTGAAATCGCGGAGCGGGGTTAGTTTTAAATCAGTCAGCGCTGCGTTGAGCTGAAGCTGGCAAATGCAACCGGTCGCTCAGGCAGCCGGATGAGCCCGTGATAAATATTAAAAAGCCCGGCGTTCTCATGCGGGGCTTTTTAACATCAAACTTTCTGACTCAGGCGTTAAACCGCTGACTGGAAAATCACTTCTTCCGCTTTATCGGTGTAGTGCTTGATCTCGTTGAAGTTCAGGTAACGATAAGTATCAGCCGCGGTCGCATCAATCTCTTTGGCGTATTTCTGATACTCCCGCGGAGACGGCAGGCGACCTAACAGCGCCGCTACGGCCGCCAGCTCCGCTGAAGCCAGATATACGTTAGCGCCGGTACCTAAACGGTTGGGGAAGTTACGCGTTGAAGTCGAAACTACGGTGGAGTTTTCCGCGACGCGTGCCTGGTTACCCATACATAACGAGCAACCCGGCGTTTCGATACGAGCACCTGTACGGCCGAAGATACCGTAGTAACCTTCTTCAGTCAGCTGATCACGATCCATCTTAGTCGGCGGCGCGATCCACAGACGCGTCGGCAGAGAGGTCGCGAATTTGTCGAGCATCTTACCTAAAGCGCGGAAGTGACCGATGTTGGTCATACAAGAACCGACGAAGACCTCGTCGATATCCGTGCCTTTCACCTCAGAAAGCAGACGCGCGTCATCCGGGTCGTTCGGCGCGCAAAGGATCGGCTCTTTGATTTCATTTAAATCAATTTCAATCACTTCAGCGTATTGCGCGTCCGCGTCCGCTTCCATTAACTCAGGATTGGCTAGCCACTCTTCCATGGCCGTGATACGACGCTCGATGGTACGGCGGTCACCGTAGCCCTCAGAGATCATCCACTTAAGCATAACGATGTTTGAGTTTAAATATTCGATGATGGGCGCTTTATCCAGCTTGATAGTACAACCGGCCGCGCTGCGTTCCGCTGACGCGTCAGAAAGCTCAAACGCTTGCTCAACTTTCAGGTGCTCAAGGCCTTCGATTTCAAGCACGCGGCCGGAAAAGGCGTTGATCTTACCGGCTTTCTCAACCGTCAGCAGACCGGTTTCAATCGCTTTATAGGGAATCGCATGCACGAGATCACGCAGTGTGATACCCGGCTGCATTTCACCTTTAAAACGAACAAGAACTGACTCAGGCATATCCAGCGGCATAACACCCGTCGCGGCGGCGAAAGCTACCAGTCCGGAACCCGCGGGGAACGAAATACCGATAGGGAAACGAGTATGGGAGTCACCGCCGGTACCGACGGTATCAGGCAGAAGCATACGGTTTAACCAGGAGTGAATAACGCCGTCACCCGGACGCAGTGATACGCCGCCACGGTTCATGATGAAATCAGGAAGCGTGTGATGGGTATTAACGTCAACCGGTTTAGGGTACGCGGAAGTGTGACAGAATGACTGCATAGTTAAATCGGCGCTGAACCCTAAGCATGCAAGGTCTTTAAGCTCGTCACGCGTCATCGGGCCGGTAGTGTCTTGCGAACCTACTGAGGTCATCTTAGGCTCACAGTACTGACCCGGACGAACGCCCTTAACGCCGCAGGCTTTACCGACCATTTTTTGCGCCAGGGTGTAGCCTTTGCCCGTGTCCGCCACCTCTTGCGGACGGACAAATATTTCAGAAGCTTCCAGGCCTAACGTTTCACGGGCTCGGTCCGTAAGACCGCGGCCGATGATAAGCGGAATACGACCGCCGGCGCGAACTTCATCCAGCAATACGTCAGTTTTCAGCTCGAACTCAGAAATCACTTCGTCGCTGCCGTGACGTTTTACTTTACCTTCGTACGGGAATACGTCGATCACGTCACCCATGTTCATTTTGCTTACGTCCAGCTCAACCGGTAACGCGCCCGCGTCTTCCATGGTGTTGAAGAAGATAGGCGCGATTTTACCGCCGAAGCAGAAGCCGCCGGCGCGCTTGTTCGGCACGTTCGGGATATCATCCCCCATGAACCAGAGTACCGAGTTGGTCGCCGACTTGCGGGAGGAACCCGTACCTACGACGTCACCCGCATAAACCAGCGGGAAACCCTGCTGTTTCATTGACTCGATTGCTTTGACAGGACCGGTTACGCCGGCGTCATCAGGCACGATACCTTCGCGGGCGTTTTTCATCATCGCCAGGGCGTGTAACGGGATATCCGGACGTGACCACGCGTCCGGCGCCGGAGATAAATCGTCGGTGTTGGTTTCACCCGGAACTTTGAATACGCGTAAGCTGATTTTGTCAGCCAGTTTCGGCTTAGAGGTAAACCACTCGGCGTTCGCCCAGGACTCAATAACCTGTTTCGCGAACGCGTTACCCGCGTTCATTTTGTCAACAACATCGTGGAACGCGTCAAACATCAGCAGCGTGTGAGACAGCGCCTCAGCCGCCAGCGGCGCTAAAGCGTCATCATCAAGCTGCTGAATCAGCGGCTCGATATTGTAACCGCCCTGCATGGTGCCAAGCAGCTTAACAGCGTGCTCTTTTGAGATAATTGAAGAGCTTGCCTCACCCTTTGCCAGCGCATCTAAGAAGCCCGCTTTGACGTATGCCGCTTCATCTACGCCCGGCGGAATACGGTTTTCGAGCAGATCCAGAATGAATTCTTCCTCACCGGCCGGCGGATTTTTTAACAGTTCGACTAAATCAGCAACTTGCTGGGCATCTAATGGCTTAGGGACAATACCCTGTGCCGCACGTTCTTCAACGTGTTTACGGTATGCTTCTAGCACGGCAACATTCCTCTTTTTATTCGTACGACAACATGCTTTACTTAACTGCGCTGCGTTCCGACAGCACTCGCTCATAATCTGTTTTCAGGAGCGGTATTATACTACAGGTTTGGAAAAGTATGAATCAGGTCACACTCTTGAGCGCCGAAAATTCACAAATTTAATCATAACTGTGCGTTTACCTGAATCAGTTCAGAGCCGGATAGTTTTTTCCGCTTTACTTTTTACCTGAACCGATTTGTCTTTAACCTGTTGAGTCCGGGATGACTTTTTCCTGAGTTGTCGAATCGTACAGCTTATGTACAGCTGTTTATCCTTAGAATTCAACAACCTGATTTTTCTTTCCGGTAAGAGAGTGATTATGCGTCCGATCAGAACCGTTCCAGCGTTTGTTTTAGCGGCAGCTAACTGTATATCAGCGTGTGCCGCTTTAATGCCGGTGTCGTCATCCGCGGCGGCTTACTCAATTCACTTTACAAAAGCGCGGGGTGATTTCCCCGCGAACGCTTCTCTGTCGCTGTTTCAATTTAATTTTAATCATGACGGCTCGTCAGTGTTCGCTGCCGGCCCCGCGCATGCTTTTTATCAGAGTAATGACGGCGGAGTGAAATGGAACAAGTTTAATTACTCTGAGGATTACAACTGGAAATGGATTATTTATACCGATGACAACAACGCTTCCATGCTGGCGGATGTTGACTCTGATTTCGGTGAAGAGCTGATTCACTCAAACGATAACGGCCTGTCATGGACACCGATTTACACCAGCTGCCCTAAAAGCGCTGTTCCGGCGGTCGCGATTCATAACTCTAAATACAATATGTTATTCACGGGCAAGCAAAGCCGTAAATTCTATTTTTCTGATGACAATGGTTATAACTGCTACAAAACCGATACTTTAAGCGGGTCGGTATCTCAGTCCTCAGACGGCAGAATGCTGTACTCATATTCGAACTCATCACTGGCCGTATCCAATGATTACGGAGATACATGGCCTGTCACATACGCGCTTTCAATAGGTCAGATGGACAAGATACTGGTGAACCCGGACAATGCGCGGCAGGTCTTTATTGAAACTTATGATGACTCTTCTGGCAAAAGCGCGATTTATCAATGGAACGACGGGCAATATTATCTTGTAGCCGGAAACAGCGCGAGACGGATAGACAGCTTCATAAAATTAGACAATAAGCCGCTCTTACTGACGACGCAATACAGCAAGCCCGTCAGGGTGAGCCTTGCCGGACCGCAATCCTTCCCGGCGGAATCAATACCGCTTGACGTCTATGATGATTCAGGCAGAAACCCACATTTTTTCGATGCTTTTTACCGGATCAGATTTATTCCGGATCCTGAGGCTTCACAGGGAATTTTTATCGGTTTTTCAATAGCGCATAACCATACAGTTTACCGTTATTACCACTATCGTATTGAAAATTAACTGATTCATTCAAGACTTCTCAGACAAAACCGGTCATTCGCTCAAGAGGTTTTCATATATCAGGATAAGTCTGTATCTGCCGCTTTTATACGCTCAGCCGGTATTAAGTGTACCCGTGACAGCTCAAGACGCAAGCGGACGGAATATCAGGCGCGCAAACCGAGGTGTGGTCATTACCGGCATACAAAACTGTCGTCAGGATCAGGAACTGCCCCGGAATAACTTGCCGGGCGAAACGTCGAAATTAAACCGGTATCATCTGAACCGCGGCATCGCTCAGGCTGTCACTTTACCGTTTGTTCAATATTTCCAGAACTTAGGATGTAACAGTACCGCGACCGTAAGAATTTCCAGACGGCCCAGTAACATTCCGACGGATAACGCCCATTTAGCGGTATCGGTTAAGCCGGAGAAATTACCCGACGGACCGATAACCGGCCCTAAACCCGGTCCCACGTTGCCGACGGCGGTAATCGAACCGCTCAGACTTGAAGCCGGATCTAATCCTGTCAGTACCAGAATGATGGTCAACAGGATCACCACGCCGATATACAGGAAAAAGAAGGTCACCAGCGAACGCACGATATCCGGGCGAATGGTGCGGCCGTTGTAGCGTTCGGTGAACATACCGTTAGGGTGTATCTGCAGTTTTAACTGCTCGCGCATGATCGCGAACGCAATCTGAAAACGGAAAATTTTGATGCCGCCGGAGGTTGAGCCGGAGCAGCTGCCGGCGAACATCAGAAACAGAAAGACGATATACGCCACGCCGCCCCACCGGCCGTAGTCCGTCAGGCCGTACCCCGTGGTGGTGACGACCGAAACCACGTTAAAACTGGCGAGGCGTAAGGCGTCAATCGGTTTCACATCGTGGGTTAACCAATACCAGGCCGCGAGCGAAACGGAAACGGTGATGAGGAACTTGATAAACCCCCGGACCTGCTCGTCTTGCCATACTCTTAAACTGCGCTGCTGAATGCAATGAACAAACAGAATCAGCGGCAGGCCGCCGGCGGTCATGAAGATCACCCCGACCCATTGTGCCCGGTCGGAAAAGCCGGACATGGATTTATCTGAGGTGGAGTATCCGCCGGTGGAGATGGTGGTCATGGCGTGATTGACGGCGTCGAACCAGCTCATATCCGCTTGGTGATAAGCGATGACACAGGCGGCGGAAAGCAGAATATAGATTAAAAACAGGTTCTTAGCCATATCCTGAGTGCGGGGGGTGCTCTTATCGCTCCAGTCCGACGATTCAGTGCGGAACAGTCGCATACCGCCGACGTTTAAGAAGGGTAAAATCGCCACCGCCATCACGATAAAACCGATACCGCCGAGCCATTGCAGTAATGAGCGCCAGATCAGAATGCTGTGATCCATTTCATCCAGCCCCGACAGCACCGTCGAGCCCGTGGTGGTAATGCCGGACATGGTTTCAAAAAACGCGTCGGTATAGCCGATGCCGTGATAAAAGGTAAACGGCAGCGCCGCGAAAAGGCTGACCACAAACCAGGTGATACTGGTCAGCAGAAACATCTCACGAATGCCGAGCTGGATTTTGGTTTTTTGCCCCTGATGAATACAGATGCTGGAAAAAATACCGGTGATCGCCAGCGCCTGCATAAAAGCGACGCTGGTATCCTCACCGTAATAAAGCGCGAAGGCCAGCGGAAACAGCATAAACCCTGAGAGCATGGACAAGAATGTTCCCAGAGTAAATACGACGGGCCTGAAGTTGATGACTGATCTCAAGGGCGCTCACTCAGAAGAAGAAAGCGCTCGGCTGGAACAGCTTTTCGACTTCGCCGATAAACTTCTTATTCACCAGGAATAGGATCACATGATCTCCTTGTTCAATGATGGTTATGTCATGAGCCATTAATACTTCCTGATCACGCACAATGGCGCCGATGGTCGTGCCCGGCGGCAGCCTGATTGAGCCGATCCGCTTACCCACAACCTTTGAGGTGCTGGCATCACCGTGAGCGATGGCTTCAATGGCCTCCGCCGCCCCGCGTCTTAATGAGTATACGTTACAAATATCACCCTGACGTATGTGAGTAAGTAAAGCGGAAATCGTGGCCTGCTGCGGTGAAATCGCGATATCGATATTCGCCTCCTGAACGATATCGACATAGGCCTCACGCTGAATAAGCACCATTACCTTTTTAGCGCCTAAGCGTTTTGCCAGCAGCGCTGACATGATATTGGCCTCATCGTCATTGGTGACCGCGATAAACACGTCGGTCTGATCAATGCGCTCCTCGGTCAGTAATTCCTGATCGGCCGCGTCACCGCAAAATACCGTGGTATTTTCGAGGCGCTCCGATAACGCGTCGGCGCGCTCGGCTTTGTGCTCGATTAACTTGACCGCGTGATTGCGCTCAAGCTTTCTCGCCAGACCTAAACCGATATTACCGCCGCCGGCAATCATGACATTGCGATAGGAGTTATCCAGCTTTTGCATTTCGCTCATTACCGCGCGAACGTGGCGGCTGTCGGCAACGAAAAACACTTCATCGTCGGCTTCAATCACGGTTGTGCCCTGCGGCATAATCGCCTGACCCTGACGGAAAATCGCCGCGACACGGGTATCAATGTTCGGCATATGGTCACGCAGCGCCGCAAGCGCGTTACCGACCAGCGGCCCGCCGTAATAGGCTTTAATCGCCACCAGGCTCAGGCGCCCCTCACCGAACTCAAGTACCTGAAGCGCGCCCGGATATTCCACCAGACGATGAATATAAGACGTGACCAGCTGCTCTGGCGCGATCAATTCATCAATCACAAAGCCGCCGCGAAGACGGATATCGGTATTTTTCAGCTCGGTATTGATAAACAGCTTGTTTCTGAGGCTTAAATATTGCTCCGAGCGGATCCGGGCGATTTTAGTCGGCGTACCATAAAGGGTGTAGGCGATCTGACAGGCCGCCATGTTACACTCATCGCTGTTGGTCACCGCAATCAGCATGTCCGCGTCTTCAGCGCCGGCTTCTTTCAGCACATCAGGATGCGCACCGTGACCGATCACCACGCGCAGGTCGAACTTATCCTGCAGCGAGCGTAAGCGTTCTTTGTCATTATCGATTAAGGTAATGTCATTATTCTCACCCACAAGGTTTTCGGCGAGCGTGCCGCCGACTTGTCCCGCCCCCAGTATGATAATTTTCATTACTCTCGGTTATCCTTGTTGTTGTTTCAGCAGCCTTGCGTAATAGAATCCGTCCGAATCCCGCTGCCCCGGAAGGATCTGCCAGCCAATCTGTGAAGGATCCGCTTGCCGCTCAATCGGCTGTATTGTCGCGTCCGGCGCGCGGGCTAAAAACGCTTCAATCTGCCGCGCGTTTTCCTGCGGTAAAATTGAGCAGGTCGCATAGATAAGCGTACCCCCGGGATTTAACCATTGCCAGCAATGATCAAGAATTTTTTGTTGTAATTTAGCCAGTTCGTTAATATCGGCTTCTTTGCGCAGCCATTTGATGTCCGGGTGACGGCGGATCACGCCGGTCGCCGAGCAGGGGGCGTCAAGCAAAATGCGGTCGAATTTTTCACCTTGCCACCAAGCCGGAATATCCGCGGCGTCACCGTGGATCACTTTAGCGTTGAGCTTAAGCCGCTCAAGGTTTTCTGAAACCCGCCTGAGCCTTTGAGCATCGAAATCCACCGCGACCACGTCGGCGTCAGCGGACTCTAAAATGTGACAGGTTTTACCGCCGGGCGCCGCGCAGACGTCAAGCACTAACTCACCGTCCCGGGCGTTTAACAGCTCAGCCGCCCATTGTGCCGCGGCGTCCTGAACAGACACAGCGCCTTGTTCGAAGTCTGGTAAACGCATCACGTCAGCGGCTTTTTCCAGCAAAATGGCGTCGGCGCCGTCACCGGCCCGCGCCGGAATGTCAGCGGCCGCCAACCGTGATAAGTATTGCTCACGGGTCTGATGCCGCCGGTTGTTACGCAGCCACATCGGCGGGCGCTGATGGCTCTGTTCAATGATTTGACACCAGTCATCCGGATAGGCTTGGCGCAGGCGCCTGATTATCCAGTCCGGCGTGTTGAACTCAAGTACCGGATCGGCGGTACTGAGCCCGGCTTTACCGCGCTGAATATTACGCAGCACGCCGTTTACAACCTTTACCAGGCCTTCGAACCCGAGCTGACGGCAAGCCTCCGCGGTTTCAGAAATCGCCGCGTGCTCAGGAATACGTGTGAAATACAGCTGATAGCAGCCGACCAGAAGCAGCTGGTGGATGATACGCTGCTTACCTTTAAACGGCTTGTTTAAGCGGTCGCTGACGCATTTGTCCATTTGCGGTAAGTGACGCATAATGCCGTAACACAATTCGGCGATCAGGGCTTTGTCTTTGCCGTCATGCAGCTGCCGCTGTTGTTCCGGCAGGGCGGCCGACAATGAGACGCCTCGTTCAAGTACGGCAAAAACCGCTCTGGCGGCCAGGGCTCTGATGTTCATTGTGCCGCCTTTTTTAAACTCAGCCGAGTGCCGGGGGCAAACCAGTCGCCACGGCCATTTAACATTTCAGCGGCTGACAGCGGCTTCTTGCCCGGAAGCTGCAGTGACAACAGCCGTAATGTGCCGTCAGCCGCCGCGATATCGATCCCTTGTTTACCGGCGCTGATCACAGTGCCGTGAGGAGCGTCACGGGTTTGCGCTAACACCCGGGCCCGCCGGACTTTAATGTTCTGATCATGGTGCTTAAAGAAGCTTACCGGCCAGGGATTGAAAGCGCGGACTTCCCGCCAAAGCTGAGCGGCGGACTTGCTCCAGTCCATCTCCGCCTCTTCTTTGGATAATTTTTCGGCGTAGCTGGCGAGCGCGTCATTCTGTTTTTCGCCTCTCAGGGTACCCGCTGAAATGCCGGCTAAGGCTTCAGTTAACGCCTCAGGACCCTGCTCAGCCAGTTTCTCGTAAAGTGTCGCCGATGTGTCGTCATCTTCAATTGGCAAACGAGTTTTCAGCAGCATATCGCCGGTGTCCAGGCCGCTATCCATCTGCATAATGGTGACGCCCGTTTCTTTATCGCCCGCCCAAATCGAACGCTGAATCGGCGCCGCCCCGCGCCATCTCGGCAAAATTGAGCCGTGAACGTTAATACAGCCTAATCCCGGCGTGTCTAAAACAACTTGCGGCAGGATTAGGCCGTAAGCCACAACCACCATGATATCGGGGTTTAACGCCGCTAATTCTCGCTGCGCCTCCTGCTTTCGCAGCGACTGCGGCTGATAAACTTGAATATCATGCCGCTGAGCGAGGTGCTTTACGGGACTGGCCCGCGGCTTTTTACCGCGGCCCGCGGGGCGATCAGGCTGAGTGTAAACTCCTATTACCTGATGCCGGGAATCAAGTAACGCCTGCAGATGGCGGGCGGCAAAATCCGGAGTACCGGCGAATACAACGTTAAGTGGTTTCAATGTTACACCTTTAAATCTTTAATCTCCGCGGGTTTTGCGTAACGTCCGAACGAGCGGATGACTCCGCGCAAGCGTTCTCGTCATACCGGCGAAGGCCGGAAATGAAATAACGACAGTTTTGTAAGCAGCTGACCATAAGTTTTCTGACATTTTTTGATGCCCATCTTTACCGCGCTACAGCGTTGCAACTTCGTTTACCTAGCTACGGCTGTGCTCCCTGCGTCGCGCCTTGTATTAAAGCCGGGGTTCAACGCCCTTCGGATTTTGTCCGGCCCGCGCCGGAGTGACGATAATGTCAGAAAACGCCCGCGAATTAACCGGCGGGACGGTTAAGTTTTTAGTCTTACCTCAGCCTTGTTTAGCCGCCTGGCGCGCTTCTTTTTCCAGCTTTTGTTTAATCCGATTGCGCTTAAGCGGCGAAAGGTAATCGACAAACAGTCTGCCGTTCAGGTGATCCATTTCATGCTGAATGCAGATAGCAAATAAACCGTCGGCCTCAACGGTAAATTCATTACCGTCTCTGTCTCGCGCTTTTAAGGTGACGTTTTCGGCGCGATCGACTTCGGCGTAGATCCCAGGCACTGACAGGCAGCCTTCCTCATTAGTGAACTGACCGCTTTTCCCGACAATTTCAGGGTTGATGAATATTTTCGGCCGGTCTTCACCATCGTAAAGATCCATAACAATCAGCTGCTGATGAAAGTTAACCTGAGTCGCGGCAAGGCCGATGCCTTTTTGCTCATACATGGTTTCAAACATGTTATCGATTTGATTTTGCAAACCGTCACCAAAGTCTGTGACGGGTTTTGCTACAGTGCGTAAACGTTCGTCAGGAAAGCGTAATACGGTTAAAATTGTCATGGACTCACTCTAATCTGTTAAGTTCTGGCCAGAATTCCTGCCCGCGCAAATTGCAACTTCATTTGCGGCAAGTATATACTGACAAATTAATACCCTGGAATATTAAAATTAAATCATCATAACGTTTGATTTTAATCCTTTAATGGTATCAATAACAGCAAAAGCTGCTATAAAGCGCAACTTCTACACGGACAGTTTCATGAAACGTTTAACTTTTTTAATCTTTTGTCTTTTCAGTTTTAGTGTTTTTGCAGCTGGATTATCGTTAAAAGCGGGGCACCCAGGCGCCTATACGGTAAAAAAAGGCGATACGCTGTGGGATATTTCCGGGCATTTTCTGAACGATCCCTGGAAATGGCCTGAGCTTTGGGGAGCCAACCCTCAGGTCGCCGATCCGCATCTTATTTATCCCGGTGATGTTCTGACGCTCACTTTCGTCAACGGTGAGCCAAGACTCGTAAAAAAAGCGGTAAAGAAAAAAGCCGCGGTAAAAATCAGTCCTCACGGGCGAAAAATTCCGAAAAGCGCGGCGATTCCTGTGATTGAGCTGTCCTTAATTCAACCTTATCTGTCGCAAAACCGAGTCGATAGTGCCGAGTGGCTGGCGTCGCAGCCTCAGATACTGGGTGGTGAAAGGGAATCCCGGTATCACGCTCAAGGGGATGTGATTTATATCGACCGTGAGCGCCCTGTCGGCACCAAGCTCGGCATCTATGAGATCGGCCGTGAGTTTACCGCCGCTGAAACGGGCGACCATTTAGGGTTGGAATTAATTTTAGTCGCCAGCGGCCGGGTGACTGAATCCGGCCGGGTGTCTAAAGTAAAGCTTTTGAGTAACATCAGAGAAACCGAAGCCGGCTTCAAAGTCCTGCCGATTGACGATGAAGCGCTGATGTCAGCCTTTTATATGCCGTCAGAAGGTAAAGCGTCGAACGTAAAAGTGATTGCTGTCGGTAACAGGCAGCGTGAAGCCGGACATCTGAGCGTGGTCTACCTTGACGGCGGTCGTGATCAGGGCGTCATTCCGGGTCAGGTGTTTGACATTATCCGAGAAGGAGACGAAGTGGTGATCGATAATAACGGTAAACCGGTACAGCAGCGCGATCGCAATCTGTATGATGATCTTCTCGCCGCGGTTTCTGATGAAAACTCGATTCGGGTGCCGAGAACCTACAGAGGTAATATCATTATCTTCAAGTCGTTTGCCGATGTCAGCTTAGGTTTGATCATGCTTAATGAGCGGCCGGTTCGAGTTAACGACTTACTGGTGTCGCCAAGCTCGTTAAAGCTGTCGGTGGAATGAGCCGTTCACAGCTGGCTGACTGGTTAGTCGTTTGCGCCGTATCTGGGCTCGGGCCGGTTCAGATCCAACACTATTTACAACACATGAGCCTGAGCGAGTTACGCCGGGATCTTGAAAGTTCGTCCGGCGATTTACCCGGGCCGGCCCGGCTCTCGAAAAAATTTCAGTTAAATCCGCTGCGGGTTGAAATGGCGCTGACCTGGCTCGACGCCGATCCGAATCATCATATTCTTACTTTAGACGACCCCCGCTATCCGCCGCTGTTAAAAGAGATCAGCGATCCGCCGCTTTTGCTGTTTGTCAAAGGCAGGATTGATACGCTGTCTTTACCCTCAATCGCGATGGTGGGTAGCCGGGACGCGACACCGGCGGGTCTCAAACACAGTTATGAATTCGCCCGGCAATTCGCCGCCAAAGGCCTGGTCGTCACCAGCGGCCTGGCGGCGGGTATTGACGGCGCCGCGCATTCAGGCGCGCTTTCGATCCGCCGGCAGGGCTTTTGTACGCTCGGGGTGCTCGGAACGGGCGCCGATGTGATTTATCCCAGACGTCACTCACAGCTTTATCACGACATTCAGCGTCACGGCTGTATCGTCAGTGAATTCTGGCCTGACACTAAGCCTTTTTCCGGTAATTTTCCGAAACGAAACCGCATTATCAGCGGCCTGAGTTTAGGTACCTTGGTGGTTGAGGCGAGCCGCCGGAGCGGTTCACTGATCACCGCGCGTTTAGCCATGGAGCAAGGCCGTGAAGTATTTGCTCTGCCGGGCAGTATCCTGAGCCATCAAAGTCAGGGTTGCCATGATCTGATTAAATCCGGCGCTAAGCTGGCTGATTGCATTGATGATGTGTTAGAGGAATTGCCGAGTATTTTTCAGTTTCACCTTGAAGAAGTAAAAAATCGCCACAATATTAATCAGGAACCTGAAACCGATTTGCCATTTTCGAAACTCTTGGCTAGTGTAGGCTATGAGGCTACGGCAATTGACGCCATAGTCGAACATAGTGGTGCGACCATAGATCAGGTTCTCGGGCAATTATTAGAGCTGGAATTACAAGGCTGGGTTGCGGCCGTACCTGGTGGTTACGTCAAACTGAAGAGGAGTTAGCCGAATGTTCGACATTTTAATGTACCTTTTCGAAAACTATGTTCACGGTGAGACTGAGCTTCTCGTTGATGAAGACCAACTTACTAATGAGCTGACACGGGCTGGTTTCCCTCAGTCGGATATAATCAAGGCGTTAGATTGGTTAGAACGACTCGCGGAATTGCAAAGTAAGGACGTACCTTATCTTCGCAACCATAATCAGCAAACCTTTCGCATTTACACCAAAGAGGAAACGGAAAAACTGGATGTCGAGAGCCGAGGCTTTCTGATGTTTTTAGAGCACATTAAGGTACTGAGCGTAGAAACAAGGGAAATGGTTATCGATCGTGTGATGGAATTGGAGGACGAACGTCTCGATCTGGATGATCTCAAATGGATTATTCTGATGGTATTATTTAACGCTCCGGGTCATCAATCGGCTTATGAGCAGATGGAAGATCTGATTTTTGAACAACCTGACGGACGTTTACATTCTTGATTCGTAAATTGCTAATATCGAAGTCCGGATAAAGAAAGGAAGCGTATGGCTTCCTTTTTTGTTAACTGACTGAATGCTCTGATGCAATCAGTAATGCTTATGTTGTCCGTCCAATGCCAGATGCGCCGGCTTTAAATAATCCCGATAGCTGTATCTGTCCTGTTTATAAAGGCGGTCTTTCGCTTTCTCCGCTGGTTTTGGATTGGTTGCCAATAATCCGGTCAGCCATTTTTGGTAGTCCGCCTGATGATTCTCAAGCTCAGTCAGCAAATCTTTATAGCCGTCGAAATAATCCGCTTTTAAGTGCCGGCTCAGTTGTATCAATTGCTGAGGATGCTTTTCCGCAAGATAGCGAATCGCCAGGTAACTCCAGCGATAAGTGCGATCTAACCCGTCTTTGTATTCGGTAGCGAAAATGGTTTTTAGATCAGGTGCGGACTCTGCGTTCTCTCGGGCTAACTTTAACGATCGCTCATTTTCATCACCTTTTGAAACATACTCAGCCAGGCCTTCTGACCACCACACCATATGGCTCGGGAAGTGACCGAATCTGCCGTATTTGGTAAAGCGTCCGTCCAGATAATGAACGTACTCGTGGTTTAGATTCCAAACGGCGAAATCAGGCTCAACCCACCATTGTCTGAACGCCAAAAAGCGGGCTTGGTTGCCCGGTTTTTGCGGTGTGCCCTCAAGGTACATACCGCCGTTATCGGTTTGAATATCGTATATCAGCTGACCGTAGGCGTTGTACTGACTCCAGTTTTTAAACACGACAACTTCAAGGGCATGGTTATGATCATTGGCTGTCGGCTTATTGCCCGTCGTCAGTAATTGATGAAAGCCGGACTCTTGCGATGTCAGTTTGGTGCAAGATTCGGCGAGTTCCGCGGTAGTGAGATCCTGATGAGTGATAAAGATGGTTTCAGAGCAGTCATGTCGATGCGGCAGCGCTGTTTTTTGTACCGGGAGCCGGCAGCGCTGACTGTCCTTTTCGCATAATTCACGCCCGGCATGGGTGTTAACGTGATAGCCGAGGGTATAAGCTTGTTTACCCTGCTGACCGCGGCGGCTGATGTCAGCATCGGCAACGGCACGAACCGAATTATCGACGGCTTGTTCAGCGTCAGTAGGTTTTCCGTCTTCAGCTGACGGCAATGCCAGCCGGTACATGGCCAGCGCCCAGTAACTGTTTTGCAGCGGCCAGTCATTTTGATTGATGATGGCTTTGTTGCTCCGTGCGAACGCTAATAACGGCCTGTCAACTCTGGCGTCAGTGAGCACTCCGGCAAGATGTTTTTGTGATTTTTTCGCGGCTTTGTATAACAGAAAACCGTAAGCTCGTAATGTTTCCCATAAGGCATAATCGCTGGCTTTTGATTGTGTTGCGTTGGTAAGTGATTCAAGCTGATGTTTCAACGCTGGCAGCAGTCGCTCAACCTCTTGCGCTTGCTCATCAGAATTAAAATAGCGATATAAGGTAACAGCAAACTGCTCTTGAAAACGCGGATTTCCGGCAATGGCTTCTTGCTCAGAAAGTGAGGTTAACGCATCAGCCAGCCGTTGCTTTTGCTCTGCCGCAAGTTCTTTTGCCGGCCCGAAGTAACTGTAGGCCCGTAAAAAGTACAGTAGTTGATTCGCTTGCCTGATGTTTGAGGTCGCCGGTAAATAGCTCACGACTTTGTCGAATTCGCCGGAGTTCAGCATGGGCTGCCCGGCGTCAAACATCGACTCAGTGCTGAGCTTAAGAATTGGAGCGATGTCGGTTTGGGAAACCGTGTGTTCAGGCGTTGATGTGCAAGCGGTCAGTGACAGCAAGGCTAAGCCGGTTAAACCGGGCCGAACCCGGTCAGTGGTTTTTCTGCAGAGCATGAGATGTCCTTTCATATTATTATCACTGTATACAATATGCTATTTACCCTTAAATGTGAATCAATTGGCGCGGAGGTCGGATATTCAGTAAAATATCCGGCAAATTAGTGTGAATCGAGTTTGATACCACTTCATGTCCAAAATTGACCATCAGTTATTCAGCGCCCGTGAACACGCGCTTGAAAAAGAGTTTGAACGCTGCCCCGACTGCGGCTGCGAGCTGTCGGTGAAGCATAGCAAATCGGGCGGTTTTATCGGTTGTAACAACTACCCTAAATGCCGGTACACTCGTCCGTTAACGCAACATGAAGCGATAGATTCACAAATTATTGAAGGTTCACAGTGCCCTGAATGTGGTAATCCTCTGGCGGTAAAGTCGGGGCGCTACGGTATTTTCATCGGTTGTACTAATTTCCCTGAATGTCATCATATTGAAAAACAGGATCAAGAACCTGAAGTCGAGCAAATCACTTGCCCGATTTGCAAAGAAGGGCATTTAGAACATCGTACCAATCGATACGGGAAAAACTTTTATGCTTGCAGTGCTTACCCCAAGTGTAAATTTATCGTCAATTATAAACCGGTAAATCAATCTTGCCCGGATTGCGGCTTCGGGTTATTGGTGCGGCGTAAAACCAGCTCAGGTTTACGCATTGAATGCCCTAAGAAAACCTGTAAATTTAAACAAGCGTTATAATTCTCTGAAACTCAATCTGTAAATTAAAACAATAGCTATGAAAAGAATCCCCGCGACAGATGTAAAGGCAGTCATAGAGGCCGGCGGAATTATTGCTTATCCGACGGAAGCGGTTTATGGCATAGGTTGTGATCCTGACAATGCTGAGGCGCTCAAAAAAGTCCTCACCATCAAACAACGTCCCTGGGAAAAAGGCTTGATTATTGTCGCCGGTAACTTTGAGCAATTACAACATTATGTCGACTTCAGCCTGTTAACCACGGAGCAAATCTGTCAGGTAAAGGCGAAGTGGCCGGGTCCGGTCACTCAGGTGATGCCGGCGCTTGAAAGCGTTAGCCCGAAGTTAAGAGGACGATTTGATACCATCGCTGTGCGCATTTCAGCTCATCCCGTGGTTCAGGCTTTGTGTGAAGCGGCGGGCAAAGCCATTGTTTCAACCAGTGCTAACCTTGCTGGTGAAGAACCGATTCGCTCGGGTGAGGAGATTGAGCAGCAATTTCAAACGCAAATTGATGCCTTGGTGCTCGGTGAGTTAGGCGCGCAAACCCGGCCTTCAACAATTATTGACGCGCGAAGCGGCCAAATTTTAAGATAAGAGAAATAAAATGAAAAACGTAAACCCCGCTGAAGTCAAAGCCTTTTTGCTCGAACTTCAGGCTAATATTTGCCAAGGTCTAGAGCAGCTTGATGGTAAACAAAGCTTTATTACCGATAGCTGGAAGCGTGAAGAAGGCGGTGGTGGCATTAGCCGGGTGTTAACCGACGGCGATGTGTTTGAACAAGCCGGGGTAAACTTTTCCTATGTTACCGGTGCGAAAATGCCGGTATCGGCTACGGCGCATCGCCCTGAATTAGCAGGCCGCGGTTTTGAAGCCATGGGTGTGTCTTTAGTGATTCATCCTAAAAACCCTTACGTGCCGACAACGCACGCAAACGTGCGTTTTTTTATCGCGGCAAAAGAAGGCGCGGAACCCGTGTGGTGGTTCGGCGGTGGTTTTGATTTAACACCTTATTACCCGTTCAAAGAAGACGTGATTGAATGGCATCAAAACGCTAAGGATTTATCTGATCCGTTCGGCGAGGATGTTTACCCGAAATACAAGAAATGGTGTGATGATTATTTCTTCTTACCGCATCGTAATGAAACCCGCGGCGTCGGCGGTTTGTTTTTTGATGATCTCAACCAAGGTGGTTTTGATCAAAGCTTTAATTACATGAAAGCCGTAGGTGAGGGCTTCTTTAAAGCGTACGCTCCGATTGTCGAGCGTCGTAAAGCCACCGAATATGGTGACACAGAGCGTCAGTTTCAGCTTTATCGCCGCGGTCGCTACGTTGAGTTCAATCTTGTATACGACCGGGGCACTTTGTTCGGCCTGCAAACCGGCGGGCGAACCGAGTCTATCTTAATGTCGATGCCGCCTTTGGTGCGCTGGCAATACGCCTATTCACCAGAAGCGGGATCAGCCGAGGCTGAGCTTTACGACAACTACCTCAAACCTCAAGATTGGCTGGGTTGATTTCTCATATGATCGGCTTTACTTGCGGCTCACTATCCATAAACTGATAAAAAGCTTGCGGCAATGCTTTTAATGACTTGATCACCACCGATCAGATCATAAGCGTTGGATTGTTGAGGATGTCGCTTCGCAAGCTTTGTTTTTTGCAGAAGGACGGTTTTTAGAGAAAATACGCTTTAGCCAGTTCATCAGATATTCTTATAACTTCGCAGTATTATAAAGGAAAACCGAATGACGGATAGATATGTAGTGATTGGAAATCCGGTTGCTCACAGTCAGTCACCATTTATACACAGTGAATTTGCTAAGCAAACGTCACAGCAACTTGAATATTCAAATTTATTGTCACCACTTGAGTCATTTGCGGAAACCTTAAACCAATTTCGTGTAGCAGGCGGCATGGGAGCTAATGTCACAGTGCCATTCAAAGAACAAGCTATGGCGTTATGTGATGTGCTATCTAAAGACGCTCAAGCCGCGGGTGCGGTAAACACATTAAGTCTTACTCAAAATGGAGAGTTGAAAGGCGATAATACCGACGGTTTTGGTCTGGTCACCGATTTGATAAACCAATTTGGCAGCTTAAAGAACAAACGAGCGCTGATCCTTGGTGCTGGCGGAGCAACAAGAGGTTGCTTACTCCCTTTACTTAACGAGCAAGTTGCACAAATTACCATTGCTAATCGCACAGAATCTAAAGCTCATCGATTAGCTGGTGAATTTAAGCATGACAAATTAACCGCATCAGGCTTGACGGGGTTAGAAAATTTGCCGCTGTTTGATATGGTGATAAACGCTACAGCCGCAAGTTTATCCGGGAATATCCCTGAAATATCGGCCAAGGTGATTCATTCTGAGGTTGATTGTTATGATATGGTCTACGGCGCAAAGCTAACCCCGTTTCTTGCTTGGGCCAAAGCGCATCATGCCAACAAGGTCAGCGACGGGTTAGGCATGCTCGTACACCAAGCGGCTAAAAGTTTTGAAATTTGGCGAGGTGTATCACCTGATGCAAAAGCGGTACTCACTCAATTAAGAGCAAAGCTTAGAGAAAACCAATGAACCAAAGTATAATTTTTACCGATACTCTGCAAGTAACATCTGACAACTACGTAGAACTTACAGCACAAAATATGGGAGCAAATATTCCTTGCCGCGTTTCTAGCGAGAAACTAAGCGCGCTTTCAGGAAAACAAATTCAAACTCAAGCTGAAGCTTTAGAAACAGCGGAAGCATTCAGGTTTGAACTTGAAGAAGACTTCGAAGAAAAAATTGACGCCGAGGATTTCGATGACAACGGCGTTGTTTATATCTGACTATCGGGTAATTCGGCAATGTAATCATTTTTAAGTCTGACATAATTAGCCGCGGAATAAGTCAGAAAAGCGCGTTCTTGATCCGTTAAAGGCCGCGCTTGCTTAACCGGGCTGCCAACATAAAGATAACCGCTTTCTAAAACTTTACCCGGCGGAACTAAACTGCCCGCCCCGATCATGACGTCATCTTCAACAGTTGCGTTGTCTAAAATTAACGTGCCCATACCCACTAAAACACGGTTACCAATCGTACAACCGTGAAGCATCGCCTTATGACCAACGGTAACATCCTCACCTATAATAAGAGGAAAACCGTGAGGGTTTGACTCTGACTTATGAGTGACGTGTAAAACCGTACCGTCCTGAATATTACTTCTTGCGCCGATCTTAATTGAATTAACGTCACCTCTGGCGGCGACCACAGGCCAGATACTGACATCATCATCAAGATAAATATCACCAACGAGCACAGACATAGGATCGACGTAAACGTGATTTCCTAAGAAAGGGCGCATACCTTTGAAAGAGCGAATCGCGGACATTGAATAAACCTAAAAGAAAAAATTAAAAGAAAAATTAAACAAACTATACCCTAAGTTACTCTTGAATTGGGTGATATATGAATAAAAAGGCAACAAATTAAACGGGGTAGACTGTTTTTTCGACAAGCGAACAATAAAATGCAAAAAAACTTTAAAAAAAGGGTTGCGCAAAATTCTAAGCTCCCTATAATGCGCCACCACTGACACGGCGCAGCGGCGAAACAAGCGAATTAATCGCGAGTTAATCGTAAGTTAAAAGCAAGCTGAGTCAGCCCAGCCTTGAACTTCAAAGTAAAAGCTTCAGGGTAAAAAGTGAAGCGATTAAGTCACTTTTTAATCGGTCGGAACTCTCTTTTAAAATAACTTTAAAAAAGGTGTTGACGACCACGGGGAAATGCGTAGAATACGCAGCCCTGACCCGCTGAGGATAACGAATCAGGCGGTTGTTCTTAAAAGCAGCCTTGAGCGCTAAAGAACGTGTTCTTTAAAAATTTATCAAGCAAATCTGTGTGAGCACTCGCGGAGATAGAACATCCAAGTTACTGCTTTCTTGTACTCTTTGTTACAAAGAAAATCAGTAACCAAAAAATTCTGTCAATGATGATGTTCACGCAAACTTTCAAAGTTTTAATTAACTTTGGACATGCAAAAACTTTTTGTTTTTATCTTTTTTCTAAAAAGATGAAGACCTAAAGCGACAGAATTCATTGAGTCGTTCAGCCTAGACTGAAGAACAAAAAAACTTTTAATTGAAGAGTTTGATCATGGCTCAGATTGAACGCTGGCGGCAGGCCTAACACATGCAAGTCGGGCGGAAACGAGTTGTCTGAACCTTCGGGGAACGATAACGGCGTCGAGCGGCGGACGGGTGAGTAATGCCTGGGAATTTGCCCGGTTGCGGGGGATAACAGTTGGAAACGACTGCTAATACCGCATAACCCCCAGCTTTCACAGAGAGCGGGGAAAAGGGGAGGCGCTGTTCTTTTTATAAAGAGCGGACTTCCCGCGGTCGGATAAGCCCAGGCGGGATTAGCTGGATGGTGAGGTAAAGGCTCACCATGGCGACGATCCCTAGCTGTTCTGAGAGGATGATCAGCCACACTGGGACTGAGACACGGCCCAGACTCCTACGGGAGGCAGCAGTGGGGAATATTGCACAATGGGGGAAACCCTGATGCAGCCATGCCGCGTGTGTGAAGAAGGCCCCAGGGTTGTAAAGCACTTTCAGTCAGGAGGAAAGGTGAGTAGTTAATACCTGCTCGCTGTGACGTTACTGACAGAAGAAGGACCGGCTAACTCCGTGCCAGCAGCCGCGGTAATACGGAGGGTCCGAGCGTTAATCGGAATTACTGGGCGTAAAGCGTGCGCAGGCGGTCTGTTAAGTCAGATGTGAAAGCCCCGGGCTCAACCCGGGAATCGCATTTGAAACTGGCGGACTAGAGTCTTGTAGAGGGGGGTGGAATTTCAGGTGTAGCGGTGAAATGCGTAGAGATCTGAAGGAATACCGGTGGCGAAGGCGGCCCCCTGGACAAAGACTGACGCTCAGGCACGAAAGCGTGGGGAGCAAACAGGATTAGATACCCTGGTAGTCCACGCCGTAAACGATGTCTACTCGGAATCTGGTCTCCTGAAGACCGGGTTCTCAAGCTAACGCATTAAGTAGACCGCCTGGGGAGTACGGCCGCAAGGTTAAAACTCAAATGAATTGACGGGGGCCCGCACAAGCGGTGGAGCATGTGGTTTAATTCGATGCAACGCGAAGAACCTTACCTACTCTTGACATCCTCAGAACTTTCCAGAGATGGACAGGTGCCTTCGGGAACTGAGAGACAGGTGCTGCATGGCTGTCGTCAGCTCGTGTTGTGAAATGTTGGGTTAAGTCCCGCAACGAGCGCAACCCTTATCCTTATTTGCCAGCACTTCGGGTGGGAACTTTAGGGAGACTGCCGGTGATAAACCGGAGGAAGGTGGGGACGACGTCAAGTCATCATGGCCCTTACGAGTAGGGCTACACACGTGCTACAATGGGCATTACAGAGGGTTGCGAAGCCGCGAGGCGAAGCTAATCTCACAAAGGTGCTCGTAGTCCGGATCGGAGTCTGCAACTCGGCTCCGTGAAGTCGGAATCGCTAGTAATCGCGGATCAGAATGCCGCGGTGAATACGTTCCCGGGCCTTGTACACACCGCCCGTCACACCATGGGAGTGGGCTGCAAAAGAAGTGGCTAGTCTAACCGCTTGCCTTCGGGGAAGGGGAGGACAGTCACCACTTTGTGGTTCATGACTGGGGTGAAGTCGTAACAAGGTAGCCCTAGGGGAACCTGGGGCTGGATCACCTCCTTACCGACACGATGTCTGCTTTGTGGAGTGTTCACACAGATATGCTTGATAAAAAGGCAAAAATACGTAGGGTCTGTAGCTCAGCTGGTTAGAGCGCACGCCTGATAAGCGTGAGGTCGGTAGTTCAAGTCTACTCAGACCCACCAAATCTTTCCTGCTCATCGTTAGAATCATGCTCGTTTACTTAAGGTAAACTTCGCATAATTCCGCCTTGATCAGAAAAGATTACTTCTTCCGGATGTAGTCTTGATGATTTGGACAAAAACGTATTTAAAACATGACGGGGCTATAGCTCAGCTGGGAGAGCGCCTGCCTTGCACGCAGGAGGTCTGCGGTTCGATCCCGCATAGCTCCACCACTCATGTTTACCTCGCTTCACTGATGAAGCACTGAGAGGCCAAAGTTAAAATGAAAATTTTACCTTTGGCTTTTTTTAGCCTTGCTCTTTAACAATTCGGAAAGCTGATAGTAATACCAGCGATTAATTAAATTAATTGTTGTGTAATACAAAATCTCAAAAATCCTTTAGTAATCGACTCTTTATTTAGAATCGGTTATTAAAACTAGTATTTTGACAAATACTAAAAGAAGTTCTCAGCACTTTATTAAGTGTCTTGAATATTCTAACTAAGGCGAACGTCGAAAGACGTTTATCAAACCAGCAAGTTGCGCTATTCACGCTAAGAGCTTGAGCTTTCTTTTATAGAAAGTAAGACTTATTAGTGTTGTATGGTTAAGCGACTAAGCGTATACGGTGGATGCCTTGGCAGTCAGAGGCGATGAAGGACGTGTTAATCTGCGTTAAGCTGAGCTCAGGTGATAAAAACCGTTTCAGGCTCAGATTTCCGAATGGGGCAACCCGGTGTCATAAGACATCATCGCTACGTGAATACATAGCGTAGTGAGGCGAACGCGGGGAACTGAAACATCTAAGTACCCGCAGGAAAAGAAATCAACCGAGATTCCCCCAGTAGCGGCGAGCGAACGGGGATTAGCCCTTAAGTTTTTAAGGAGTCAGTGGAATGCGCTGGAAAGCGCGGCGGCACAGGGTGACAGCCCCGTACACGAAAACGACTTAAAGATGAAAACGAGTAGGACGGCACACGTGATATGTTGTCTGAAGCGTCTGTTAAAGACAAGGGGGGACCATCCTCCAAGGCTAAATACTCCTGACTGACCGATAGTGAACCAGTACCGTGAGGGAAAGGCGAAAAGAACCCCTGTGAGGGGAGTGAAACAGAACCTGAAACCGTATACGTACAAGCAGTGGGAGCGGCCCGACTCTTTACGGGTAAGAAGCCGTGACCGCGTACCTTTTGTATAATGGGTCAGCGACTTACATTTAGCAGCGAGGTTAAGCGAATAGCGGAGCCGTAGGGAAACCGAGTGTTAACTGCGCGAAGAGTTGCTGGGTGTAGACCCGAAACCCGGTGATCTAGCCATGGGCAGGTTGAAGGTTGAGTAACATCAACTGGAGGACCGAACACACGTATGTTGAAAAATGCGGTGATGACTTGTGGCTGGGGGTGAAAGGCCAATCAAACCGGGAGATATCTGGTTCTCCTCGAAAGCTATTTAGGTAGCGCCTCGGACGAACACCTTTGGGGGTAGAGCACTGTTAAGGCCAGGGGGTCATCCCGACTTACCAACCCTTTGCAAACTCCGAATACCAAAGAGTGCTGTCCGGGAGACACACGGCGGGTGCTAACGTCCGTCGCGGAAAGGGAAACAACCCAGACCGTCAGCTAAGGTCCCCAAGTATATGTTAAGTGGGAAACGATGTGGGAAGGCTCAGACAGCTAGGAGGTTGGCTTAGAAGCAGCCACCCTTTAAAGAAAGCGTAATAGCTCACTAGTCGAGTCGGCCCGCGCGGAAGATGTAACGGGGCTAAACATACCACCGAAGCTACGGGTTCAATACTTTGTATTGAGCGGTAGAGGAGCGTTCTGTAAGCGGTTGAAGGTGAAGGGGTAACCCGCACTGGACGTATCAGAAGTGCGAATGCTGACATGAGTAACGATAAAGGGAGTGAAAAACTCCCTCGCCGAAAGACCAAGGGTTCCTGTCCAACGTTAATCGGGGCAGGGTGAGTCGACCCCTAAGGCGAGGCCGAAAGGCGTAGTCGATGGGAAACGGGTTAATATTCCCGTACTTGTGCTTACTGCGACGGAGAGACGGAGAAGGCTAGGTTAGCCGGGCGTTGGTAGTCCCGGTTTAAGGCTGTAGGTTGGCGGTTCAGGCAAATCCGGACCCCACTCTTTTAATAGAGAAAACTGAGAGCTGATGACGAGCTGCTAAGGCAGTGAAGTAACTGATGCCATGCTTCCGGGAAAAACTTCTAAGCTTCAGGTAAGCAGGAATCGTACCCCAAACCGACACAGGTGGTCGGGTAGAGAATACCAAGGCGCTTGAGAGAACTCGGCTGAAGGAACTAGGCAAAATGGTACCGTAACTTCGGGAGAAGGTACGCTGCCGGCGGTGACGGGACGAGCTCCCTGAGCGGCCGGCAGTCGCAGATACCAGGTGGCTGCAACTGTTTATCAAAAACACAGCACTGTGCAAAATCGCAAGATGACGTATACGGTGTGACGCCTGCCCGGTGCTTGAAGGTTAATTGATTGGGTTAGACTTTTGTCGAAGCTCATGATCGAAGCCCGAGTAAACGGCGGCCGTAACTATAACGGTCCTAAGGTAGCGAAATTCCTTGTCGGGTAAGTTCCGACCTGCACGAATGGCGTAATGATGGCCACGCTGTCTCCAGCCGAGACTCAGTGAAGTTGAAATTGCGGTGAAGATGCCGTATACCCGCGGCTAGACGGAAAGACCCCGTGAACCTTTACTACAGCTTGGCACTGAACATTGACCCTGCATGTGCAGGATAGGTGGGAGGCTTTGAAGCGCGGTCGCCAGATTGCGCGGAGCCGGCCTTGAAATACCACCCTTGTAGTGTTGATGTTCTAACTCGGCCCCGTTATCCGGGGTGAGGACAGTGCCTGGCGGGTAGTTTGACTGGGGCGGTCTCCTCCCAAAGAGTAACGGAGGAGCACGAAGGTCAGCTAAACACGGTCGGACATCGTGTGTTTAGTGCAATGGCATAAGCTGGCTTAACTGCGAGACAGACACGTCGGGCAGGTACGAAAGTAGGTCATAGTGATCCGGTGGTTCTGAATGGAAGGGCCATCGCTCAACGGATAAAAGGTACTCCGGGGATAACAGGCTGATACCGCCCAAGAGTTCATATCGACGGCGGTGTTTGGCACCTCGATGTCGGCTCATCACATCCTGGGGCTGAAGTCGGTCCCAAGGGTATGGCTGTTCGCCATTTAAAGTGGTACGCGAGCTGGGTTCAGAACGTCGTGAGACAGTTCGGTCCCTATCTGCCGTGGGCGCCGGATGATTGAAAGGGGCTGCTCCTAGTACGAGAGGACCGGAGTGGACGAACCGCTGGTGTTCGGGTTGTGATGCCAATCGCATTGCCCGGTAGCTACGTTCGGAATCGATAACCGCTGAAAGCATCTAAGCGGGAAGCGAGCCTTGAGATGAGTCATCCCTCAGACTTTAAGTCTGCTGAAGAGCCGTCCGAGACCAGGACGTTGATAGGCAGGGTGTGTAAGCGTTGCGAGGCGTTGAGCTAACCTGTACTAATGACTCGTGAGGCTTAACCATACAACCCTAATGGGTTTTGCGATAAGCTGACCTTAGCTGGATATCAGATACTTGATAAAGTAAGAACAAGATTTAAAGATTACTCTTTACGAAGAGATTAGCTTTCCGAATTTTTAAGCAGAATTTGTCTGGTGACAACAGAGCCGCGGCACCACCTGAATCCATCCCGAACTCAGAAGTGAAACGCGGCCTCGCCGATGGTAGTGTGGGGTCTCCCCATGTGAGAGTAGGTCATTGCCAGACGCCACTTTGGTTTTCACTTTTACCCGCGGTTATTACTTTTTATCAGAAAGTGATACAAAAAAGTGAAGCAAAAAAGTTTAAAAGTTTACTGGCACTAAAAGTAAACTGAGTCGCTTTACGACTATGAGAGTTTGCTGATATAGCTCAGGTGGTAGAGCGCATCCTTGGTAAGGATGAGGTCCCCAGTTCGAGTCTGGGTATCAGCACCATTAAAAAAGAATTTGCTTGGTGACAATAGAACTGCGGAACCACCTGATCCCATCCCGAACTCAGAAGTGAAACACAGTCTCGCCGATGGTAGTGTGGGGTCTCCCCATGTGAGAGTAGGTCATTGCCAAGCACCACATTGGTTTTTACTTTTTAACTGTGGTTATTACTTTTTATCAAAAAGTAATACAAAAAAGTAAAACAAAAAATTGGAGCGGTAGTTCAGTTGGTTAGAATACCGGCCTGTCACGCCGGGGGTCGCGGGTTCGAGTCCCGTCCGCTCCGCCAATATCCGACTATTTATCAATAAAAATTTTTGAGCCGGCTTAGTTGTGGCAATGACATTTTTATTAGCTGTTCTGAATTTCGGTGACCATAATGTGATACATTTTGTGTCCAGACTCATTTTTTATCTTTCCTCCGCGAGAAACCAGGTCCTTTTAGGACGTGGAGGGATAGCGGTCAGCTCGCAGAGCTAATGCTTTTCTCTGTTAGTTATTTAATTTAACAAAAAATACTATATTCTTGTGAGTTATGAAAGAAAGAGCGTACAAATTCAGATTCTACCCGACGGCTGAGCAAGTGAAATTACTTGAGCAGACGTTCTGCTGTGTCCGTTTTGTTTACAACTCAACCTTAAAGCGGCGCACCAATGCTTATTACAATGAGCAAACCAAAGTTAACTACAACAAAGCATCAAGCCGATTAACTGAACTCAAAAAAAGATCCGGAACTTAACCGGCTTAATAACGTTTCTTGCGTTCCGTTGCAGCAATCACTACGTCACCGGCAAACAGCGTTTAAAAACTTCTATGACGGTCGGGCTAAATACCCTAACTTCAAAAAGAAGCGTTCAAAGCAATCCGCTGAGTTCACCAGATCCGCTTTCAAATACCGTGACGGGCAATTGTTTATTGCCAAGTCTAAACAGCCTCTGAACGTGCGCCTTAGTCGTGAACTCCCTAGCGAACCGACAACAATGACAATCAGTAAAGATAGTGCCGGTCGTTACTTTGTATCTTGTCTGTGCCGCTTTGAGCCTAAATCGTTACCGATTTCTAAAAATACAGTTGGTATTGATTTAGGTTTAAAAGATCTGGTTATTACCTCCGACGGTGTTAAATCCGGCAACCCTCAGCACACCAAGCGATATGCTAAGAAATTAGCGAAAGCGGGGCGTGTCCTTTCTAAAAAGAAAAAAGGATCGTCCAACTTCCAAAAGGCCAGAAGGAAAGTCGCTCGCATTCAGGCAAAGATAGCCGATTGCCGCAGAGACTTTACCCATAAACTGACTACACAATTGATAAACGATAACCAAGTGATCAGCTGTGAAAGTCTGAGCGTAAAAAACATGGTCAAGAATCGTAAGCTTGCGAAAGCCATCGGGTGCAGATCTTTTATAACGACAACGATCTCAAAAAATATCATTTTAAATCAAAAGGATAAATTAAAATTATTGTGAAAATATAGTGCGAAAGGAGTCGTTTTGTAGTGCTTATTGGTTTGCAAAAAAACAAGTCCACAAAAAAGACCCTTTTCGCCATGCCGGCTTACACAAATTCAAACGAATATTCATTTTTTAACGATGCCTGTCAGCGACTTCACAAAATCATTCAACACCTTGAAAGTCATCAAGCCAAACAAGCGGAACACGGTAATATTGAAGCTTTCATTAATATTCAAGGGACTGAAGTTCTTCGTCGTCTGTTTCAAGGCTTTCTCAACCTAAAAGCCGCCGATGAGAAAACACAGCGCATAAGCGCAAATAACGGCACAGTGCTAAACCATGTCAGAAAAAACTGTAAACGAAATTTAGAAAGCCTCTTCGGGCAAGTGGTGGTGCGGCGAAAAGGGTACACTCAACGAGGGCATAACAGCCGGCTTCCAACGGATACCGGGCTGAATTTACCCGAAGATAAATACTCAGACGGGCTAAAGTTAAGAACGGTTACTGAAGCCATACGAGGCTCTTTCGATGACGCTGCGGACGTGACAGACAATACAACGGGCGGACACGTTCCTGAGCGCCAGGCTCAGAAAATCGTTCAGGATGTGGCACAAGATTTTGAAGATTTTTATCTGCGACAGCGATATTTACAGCCGGAGCCTGCGTTGGATTTGTTAGTGATTAGCACAGATGCCAAAGGCATAGCCATGCAGACAGATAGTTTGCGACCTTGCACCAGACAGACGGCGAATAAGCAAAATAAACTCAAAGGTCGGCTCAGTGCGGGAGAAAAGAAAAATCGTAAACGTATGGCTCAAGTCGCCTCGGTATACACCGCAAAGGCCGCGCCAGGAACGCCTGAGTCCGTCATGCGTAAGGACGAAGATACCAATGTTTGCCATTTCAAAGCCCCGCCGAGAAATAAGCAAGAAATAAGCGAGTATGGGCAAGTGAAAAAAGACTCAAAATAGGTCATTGAAGAAGCCTTTTCAGAAGCATTACAGCGAGAACCTGAGCCGCAACGTCAGCGGGTCATTCTGGTAGACGGTCACCCTGATCAGCTGAAACAAATCAAGCGGATAATGAAGCAGTACCAAACAGAAGCGACAATCATAATGGATTTCATACATGTACTTGAATATCCGTGGAAAGCCGCATGGTGTTTGTTTGATAAAGCCGCTCCGCAAGCACAAGAGCGGGTAGAAAATAAAGCCATAGAGCTCCTACGAGGTAAAGCTTCTCAAGTCGCTCAAGGGCTTGGTATAGCAGCAACGAAGCGTAAGCTTAACAATCGAGAGGGTATTGATAAATGCGGAAATACCTCTTAAAAAACAATGAAAACCTAAAGTATGGTTCTGCCTTGGAGTCGGGTCATCCAATAGCCAGCGGGGTTATTGAAGGAGCGTGCCGCCATTTGATCAATGACAGATTAGATATCACGGGGGCAAGATGGAGTCTTAATGGTGCGGAGGCTATTTTAAAAATGCGCTCGTTAAAGTCCGGCAATGACTTAAATGAATATTGGGATTACTATAAAAAGCAATCAAAAAGCAGGCTGGAGAAGCGCGGCTAGTAGTCCATTCAAAAGCAAATAATGGCCTGATAGTTTATCCTAACAGTTCCTGAACACAACGAATACAGGAGCTGTTATGAGGATTAAATACCATGTCCGTTTGAGTAATGAAGAGCGTTCAATGCTTGAAGCTTTGATAAAGCAGAAGAAACCACGTGTTGCTCAACATAAGAAACGACACGCCCAAATTTTACTTGCTATTGATGAGAATAATTCGCCACTGACCAATCAACAGATTGCTAAGGCGCTAAACATCTCACCACTTGCAGTAACGAGCCTCAGAAAGCGTTTTGTCGAGGAAGGATTAGAAGTCGCTGTTAATAGCAAACACAGCCATCAAGGCCGCAGACGCATAATGGATGGTGAAGCCGAAGCACACCTAATTGCGCTGACCTGCTCTGCGCCTCCGGAAGGACGTTGCCGTTGGACATTAAATCTTCTTAGAGACAAGATGATTGAACTCAAATATGTCGATAGCATATCGAGAACCTCTGTTCATTATGCGTTAAAAAAAACGAACTTAAACCCTGGCTTAAAGAAGAGTGGTGTATACCTGAAGAGGAAAACGCTGCCTTCGTGAGCGCTATGGAAGATATATTAGAACTCTATAAACTTCCTTACGATCCCAAGCGTCCTTTAGTATGCCTTGATGAAACCAGCAAACAACAAGTTAAAGAAGTTCGCAACCCGTTACCTTTAGTTTCAGGTTATCCGGAGCGATACGATACGGAATATGAGCGTAACGGTGTCAGCAACCTGTTCATGATATTTGAGCCTTTAGCGGGCTGGCGGCATGTTGAGGTCACAGAGCACAGAACAGCCGTTGATTGGGCTCATCAAGTAAAAGCCTTAGTAGACGGGCGTTATAAGGATGCTGAGACAATTGTGTTGGTTGAGGATAACCTGAATACTCATACCCCGGCTTCATTTTATAAGGCCTTCGAACCAGAAGAAGCTCGTAGGCTGATCAATAAAATCGAATTTCATTACACGCCAAAACACGGAAGCTGGTTGGATATGGCTGAAATTGAATTAAGTATCTTGAGCAGACAATGCTTAAACCGAAGAATACCGGATCAGGAAACACTAAATTGTGAAGTTGAAGCCTGGGTCACCCAACGCAATGAGTCCAAGGCTAAGATGATTTGGCAGTTCATAAGATACCAATTTAAATTTCAGCACTTCATTTGTCATACCTGCGAAAGCAGAAAAATTAACCAAAGAAACCGGACTCCAACTTTCGCTGGAGTGACGGTATATTTGGTATGAATTCTTCTGCGACGTCCCTAAGATGATTTGGCAGTTCACAACTGAGGAGGCACGTATCAAGTTAAAGAAGCTTTACCCCGTCCTTCCAGGGTACAGTTAGCCTTTTAACAGAATTAAACTGATTAACGAAATCCTGTTACACTTTCGTTAATCAAAATGAAAAAAGCTAGAGTCCTACTGACTTGCCAAAGGGTGGGAGGAAGCATTTTGTTCAGAAATTACAGACTTATTAATTAGTTGTGAATAAAAGTTGTATAAGAGTTTAAAACAATAAAAATCAATACAAGATTTTTAGCTCTCCTATGACTAAGGCTTAGCAAAAGAGCTTGAAGTATTGAATTCAAATGGACGGAGTACTAGATTCGTCGTTCTAAAAGAGCCGCACCCAAAGCCATCAGCGATGCAAACCGGGGCGAACTCGTAAATCAGCTTAAGTACAAAGCTGATTGGCACGGTCGCACACTTGTTCAAGTTGATAAGTGGTTCCCAAGTTCTAAGCGTTGTTAGGGATCTGGCAGTTCATAAGATACCAATTTAAATTTCAGCACTTCAATTGTCATACCTGCGAAAGCAGATATAAAGCGACTTTTGCAAAATTAACCAAAGAAAACGGACTCCAGCTTTCGCTGGAGTGACGGCATATTTGGTATGAACTCTTCTGCGACGTCCCTTAATGTGAAAAAGCGGATTAATGAGTCAACTCTGTAATCTTATCTAAAATTGCGTAATTGGCATCAGGGAACTGATAATCCCTGATGTCAGCTTCTGACACCCACTTAACTTCCTGCCCTTCCAGTCCTTTTGCGTTACCGGTAAAGTCCGTTACTAAACGGATATCAAGAAATACCTGTTTGTCCGGGTAATCGAAGCTCTGAGTCATAAAAGGCTCAGAGGCGTTTGTCTCAAGATCGACTTCTTCTTTTAATTCTCGGATCAGCGCTTGCTCAGCCGATTCCCCGTCTTCTATTTTGCCGCCGGGAAATTCCCATTTACCTCCCTGATGCAAATGTTGATGACGTTTTGCGATTAAGATTTCATTTTGACTATTGATGATGACACCAACGGCAACGTTCACCCGCTTCATTGATCAGCCTTAAAAAAATCCGCTTCATCAAAACCGGTATCCTCCGGGTCAATATTGCTAATATTTAATTCCGGCTTTACCGGAATGGCGTGCTTTTCGCTGGCCCAGTCGCCGAAGTCAATCATCTTGCAGCGTTCACTGCAGAAAGGTTTGAATTTAGATTCTGATTTCCACTCAACCTGTTTCTGGCAGGTGGGACATTGAACTGTTAAAGACATAATTGATGGTTTGCGTTAAAACGGATGCCAAGATGATAGCGTTTCTAACGGCCGGCGGCCAGCTTGAATTCAATTGTCTTATCCGTATGCTTATGGTGCTCAAAAGCAACGAAGTGGATTGCGAAACGGTTGCGGTTGCCGCTGATTGTCGGGTAGCAGCCGTAATCTTCACACAGACGAACACGCACTAAAGATAAGGGCTGATTACTGTCACCCTGATAAAAACCGCTGTGAGCGACTTGCGGCTGGAATTCAGCGGTGTTCCTGCAAAGCCTGAGGACGAGTTTAATCGCGTCAAGCAGAGGACGAAAATGCTCGCACCATAACCGGTAATTATGCCGTCGCTCTGACCAAGGCTTAGCTAACCAGAAGTGAAGTTGCGGTAAGTCAAAGCTGCAGCTGGCCCCCGGTATGCTGAACCGCTGGCGAATCGCGGTCAAAAAGCGGTCATTTTTTAATTCCTGGCCTGATCTTGGCGATTTAATTAACCGGCAACGGCGGAGCTGAATTTCATCAGCCAGTTGCCGGATTTGCTGCTGGTCGGAATCCGGCAGGGCTTTCCATTTGTCCAGTAAGCATAAGTGTCTGTCAAACTCTTTGATGACATCATTGCTGTAGTCACATCGTTCGCAGAGTTCCCACAGCGAAAATAACGGAAAGAAGCAGGCGTGATGATGATCGTGATTGAAATTGTACTCAAGTTGATCAGCCAAATATTCAAGTCGAAGATAACTTCTTGTTTTTTCATTAAGCGGCTGTTCGTAAGTGAGTTCTGTCATAGTATTAGGTATTAGCTTTTTTTATGAGTGTTAGATATTTATCGTGCAGAGCTAAAACCGCCTGCTCTAAGTGCTTAATCTCTCCCTGATTACTGATTACATCATCTGCTTTGGCGAGCTTGTCTTCCCGTGACATCTGGCTGCCTATGACGGCTTTAATTTGCCGCTCTGATACCCCGTCGCGTCTGAGCGTTCGCTCGATTTGAAGTTCAACAGTAATATCAACAAGTAAAGTGCGATCTACTAAGCTATCTAAACCGTTTTCAAATAGCAAGGGTACGACCAGTACAGTATACTCGCTTGATGAATATTTAATCAACTCCAGCATCCGGGCTCTGATTTTCGGGTGCAGGCACTGGTTAATCCAAGTTCTCGCGCCGGGATTACTGAAAATCCGTTTTCTTAACGCGGCCCGGTTAAGCTCGCCGTTATTGAGCAGAAACGCTTCGCCGAAACGGGCAGTGATTTCACTGAGGCCGTCACTGCCGGGTGCGACAACTTCACGGGCGACAATATCGGCGTCGATGAGATCAATTCCCAGTTCGGCGAACAGATCGGCAACGGTGGTTTTACCGCTGCCGATGCCGCCGGTTAATCCTATTACAAATTGACTCATCGAAATTACACCCAGTTTGTCAGATACCAGTTAACGATATCATTACCCCAAAGCATAGCAATCCATCCGGCAATCGCAATATAAGGCCCGAACGGAACGGGATTATCTGAATGGCGTTTTTTGGCGGCTATCATTGCGATACCGACAATGACCCCGACCAGTGATGAGAGCAGAATAATCAGCGGCAGCATCTGCCAGCCGAGCCAGGCGCCGAAAACCGCCATGAGTTTAAAGTCGCCGTAACCCATGCCTTCTTTACCGGTAAGTATCTTAAATAACCAGTAAACCGACCATAAACTGAGGTAGCCGGCAACCGCGCCCGTCAAAGCGGATTCCGGTGACGTAAAAGTGCCCTTGATATTCAGCGTTAACCCGAGCCACAGCAAAGGCAGAGTTAAACTGTCGGGCAACAGCATCTCATCTAAATCGATACCCGTTAAAGCGATTAATACAAAGGTGAGCAGGCCGGACATCGCGAATTCAAACGTCGGGCCGAAATGCCAAGCCAGATAAGCGACAGCCGCGCCGGTGATGCATTCTGTAATCGGGTATCTCGCGGATATCTTCCTGCTGCAATTCGCGCATTTTCCTTGAAGCATCATCCAGCCAAGGATCGGAATATTGTGCCAAGGTTTAATTTTGCTGTTGCACTCAGGGCAGGCTGAAGCCGGTGTCAGCAAATTATACTTTTCAGGAAAACTATCGATGGGTTTATTTAACTCTTTTGCTCCTAACGCTTTGTAACGATCAGGGTGATATTCCTCAAGATAATGATTGCATTCCTGTTGCCATTCTCGTTTCATCATTACAGGAACTCTATGTATCACCACATTTAAAAAACTGCCGATAACAGCGGCAAAAATAAAAGCAAGTGTGGTAAATAAAATCGGCTGAGCGTCAAGCAATTGCATAAAAGCCGAAAGAGTTTGCGCAGACATGAAACAAGTCCCTAATGTTTAGAATTTTTATCAGGGTTAGTTTATAACAAATTTAAGCTTGAGGCATTATGCGTGTGCCCCTGATGCGGTGACTTGGCAGTGAGGGTTTTATTTCCTTGGTTACCGCGGGTGGTTAACATGAAATAGGCTAAGATATCAGGTTCATTGTTGTAATTATCTAATAAGCGCTGTTCGGAGATTATCCAAGTTTTTTTTCGTGTCACAGGAAAAAAATCGTCCTCTGCATTTACTTCAACCGTTTTGTCAACCATGTGTGCTTTCTCTATAAATTTATCAGCTTTCTGATCACAATAAGGCCAGGCATCTGTGTACTTTATGCAGCTGATTGGTATTCCGGCGAAGGTTTGAACACCGATGTATCTGATTTGTAATTGGTCGGTGATTTTTCTGACAGCTTTGAGGTTATCGGATTGATCATCAAAGAAAATGATGGTATCCGGAACATAACCCTCTTCTTGATAGTTTTTTAGTAGTTTTTCGAGTCTTTCACCCTTATTCGTGCTTTTTGTATCAGATCTGCAGTCAAGTTTATCAAAATGTTCTTTTGAAAGTCCTATGAAATTCAGCCGATCGGGAACATAACCTTCATCATGCAATGAATTGGTCAGCAGAACCATCTGAACCCCGGGGATGTTTTTTAATGCGCTGAGTTGCTCAGGGAGCAGAGGATCCAATTGATAAGTATCATATTGAGGTCTTGGTTGAGATTTTCCGTAACCGTGGGAGACAAGGTTATCATCCAAATCAAATAAAAATAATACCTTTCCGAGTGATTCTTGCGGAGGTCTGAGTGTTAAAAAATGACTTGGTGTGAGCGCGCCGATAAATCCATCTTCAGTGATGATTAACGGCGTGCTTCGTATTAAAGGCACGTCGACTTCAATTTTATGTTTTATCGCGGCTTTAGAATTCGTTTTAGCTGCTGAGAGTCGATTAAGTAAGCCTTCTACATGCTGTTTCGCTAAGAGCGTTTTCTGAGCGCACACAGGCGGATAAGAAACTAATCGGGTTAACAATCCTCTATTATCTTTTTCTTCGGTAAACTTAAGCCAAAACTGTGTAACATTTTGTGAATTCTGCGTTGTATGCACCTCATAATGATGACAAATGTTTTCCGGAAATCGGACGTCAATTGAACATTGATTTCGTGAGGGAGAACACTCGATTATTTCGTTTAAATTTGAATAGGTCTCTGCGGAAATATTGACCTGGTAAAGATTTGCCTGCCCGTCAGGAGTCACAGGGTAATGTTTTAATTGTATTGACGTAATCATAACTTGCCTCGGAGCCATCATTCTGACAAAGGTGAACTGCTTGAGCACATAACTATATTTGAATTTATACGAATGAGTATGTTCACCGGGTTAACAATAAATTAATTTTGGTTTATCTCATTTAATACATTTAATTAATCGGACGGTTATGCGACCGGTGGTTAACTCGTTTAGAGCGGTTTGCTATCTTAACTTTATAACAAATCTAAATGTGAAACAGCGGGTTACTTAAAAGTCTGCTTCAGCGCTATCATAGCAATCCGCGCCATACGAATGTTCTGATACCGGAATGCGCATAATGAGCCTATACTCATCATGAGTTAAACCGATTTGCCTGCAAAGTTTAGCCATTTCATATTCGGCCTGACCAGGATTCTTATCATAAAAATCAGGTGATTTCCCGAATAGTTTCAGAGGTTCTCTATTTTTTAAATCTTCCAGTGACAGTCTTAAAATTCCGATGATAAATTTATTAATGACTCGAACTTCCGCGCCACTTCTTGGGGTGTGAAACATACGCAGCTCAATAGTAGTTCTAGCCTCTTTATCTATGCCGCAAGTATGTTTTTCATCTTTTAAATGAGCGAGATTAGTCGCTCGATATTCATAATTATCAATGCTAATAAACTGTAATAGCTCTTTAAGTTGTACGATTGCTTTATAATTACCGGCTCTGGGCAGCGCTCCCCTTTTTATCTCGCTATTTAAATATTGGATATAACGATTAAATTCATCCCTGTTTTCGTCATCGCAATAAAGGAAATACCCCAAGCTATCGAAACGATCGAGTGTAGTAGCTAGAAATGTGGCATGATGAAAATATAAGAGGAATCGTAAAAAATACTCAGGGTTACCATTGAAAGTACTTACGGCATCGATGTGCTTATGACCTGATTCAAATCCGAGCGTTTCTTTTTGTTGTAGTTTAAAAGCGGTTTTATCCAGTAATTCATAAGTGCTTGGTTTTTTTTCTGTCTGGTTTATGTTTACTTCAAATGTTTGCTGAGGATGATAAGGAGTACAGTGAAACCGGATATTATCATCATCCAAAAACATCTTTAATTGCCAATTACCAATGCTGATGTGATCAATATTGCTCTTGTCATTAAAAGTAATACCTTGCTTTTGTAATAACTCAATGAGTTCACAGTAGAGATTATCGAAGTTTTTATTCTTCGATAAATTGGGTCTGAACTCGATATTCTCACCGAATCGTATTGTTTTTTCATCAAGGATAAAGCTTCGAAAGTCACAGTTACTGCTATGAAATGAGAACAAAGCCTCTTTAAGCCGATGGCTTATCACCACCTCTTTTATCAGGCTGGCATTGTAATTGTTTTTGTAACTGAGATTATAATCCCGGCAGGCAATAAAAATCAGCCACAGGGACTCAGCAAAATGAAGCATTGTATTATCAATTTCATCTCCTTCGTATCTCAATTGATTAACATCTGTGATTATTTGAATGCATTGACTTCTGCACAACTCAAGTTCAGGATCCTCTGAATCAGCGAGAGCATACCAATCAGGTAAACATTTCTCAGGAAGCGCATATATCTGAGAGCAGGATAAGGTTTGTGAGAGACATCGGTGAATGACTTTGGTAGAAAGTTGAAAATGAAAAAGTTGTTGATTTTCTATTACGCACAATAACTTTAATGAAAGAGCAACAGAAGATAAATGGTACTCAAGTCTATCGTTCGGGTAGCTGACAATGGGGTTTTGATGTTTTCCCAATAGCGCTTTATTTATGCTGGTAAGTGTTTGATATTGACTCTGGTAATTAGAGTTGAGATAAATATTTTTATTTAAACGCTGAGCAAGTGAGTATTGAAATCTCACGCACTCTGTAATCATTTTGTCTTTTTCTTCTGTTTTCGATAATTCGAACAGTGTTTGGACGAAAGTGACTCCGTGCTGGTTCCAGTTAAGGTCTAATGATTTCAGGTCTGATAATTCTTTTTTAACGATGAGCGCAAGACATATCAGCTGTGTATTTGCTTGTGTTAAGCTTATTGCCGGTACCTCTTCAGCCAGTGCAATCAGGCTTTTTTCAGGTAAGCCGCAAAGTTTAATATCCTGTGCGGCTTCTTGTAAACTTTCAACACCTCTTTGTGCTTGCATAACGGTTTCTCTGTGTATTTCGGCAATTCTTCGAGGAGCATCAAGGTCATAAGAAGCTTCAAGCGTGTTACTTTTCTCTTCTCTGTGAGTGTCATCACAAAGACACAGGGATTCAACATCATCATCTACTTGACTCTGTTCTGAACTATCATGGAATTGAAGAATAGGTTTAGGTGTCGGAACAGAACCCCGGATCTCTTGCGCGGTTATGTTCGGGTTTATTTTATCTTTAGCGCCGGGAATATAGCGGGCCGCGTTTGCTGAGGCAGATTGTAACGGATCAAATGTCATTTTATTTACTTATTTTAAAGTGCCGGATTTCTCAATTTTATTTCAACCCTTTTGCATAAGTATTGCCTGCTCATAAATTGTAAATGAATTTTAATTTACAAACTTAAGCAGCTGACGATAAGTTTCACCGGAATTTCGGTGCTCAGATTTGGTGCGATACAAGCGCGACGCGCGGAGCATAGCCGCAGCCGTGTAACCGAAGCCGCAACGCCGTAGCGCGGTAAAGACGGGCATCAAAAACTGTCAGAAAACTTATGCTCAGCGGCTTATCGGTGATGTTATTTTTGCTCAGGTTTATCCCACCACTTGTCCCATCTGGAAAATGGGTAAATACATCGCCACGATTAAGCCGCCGACAATCGTGCCGATGACCACCATCAATATCGGCTCAATCAGGCTTGACAGGCCGTCTACCGCGTCATCCACCTGCATTTCGTAAATATTGGCCAGCTTGTTGAGCATGTCATCGAGAGACCCCGACTCCTCCCCGATCATCACCATCTGGATCAGCATATCGGGGAACAGATCCGTGGTACGCAGCGCCACGTTCATCTGCATTCCCGTCATCACCTCCTGGCGAACCCGCAGCAAAGCATCACGATAAACGGCGTTACCGGACGCGCCGGCGGCGGATTCAATACCGTCAATTAACGGCACCCCGGCGGCGAAAGTGGTCGCTAAGGTACGGGCGAAACGCGCCATGGCTCCTTTGCGCAGGATCTCGCCGATTAACGGAATTGTGAGTGTCAAAGCATCGACCTTATCCCGGAATTGCTGCGATTTACGGTGAGCCCTGATAAAAGCAAAAACACCGCCGATAATCGCGATAACAAACACCCACCACCATTCCTGCAGCCAGCGTGAAACCCCGAGCACCATCCGGGTAAACGCCGGCAGCTCAGCGCCGAAGCCTCTGAAGATTTCCTCAAACTGCGGCACCACGAAAACCAGTAAGCCAACGGTGACGGCGATCGCCACGATGATAACCGCGGCCGGGTAAAACATGGCTTTCTTGATTTTAGACTTCAACGCCTCGGATTTTTCACGGTAAGTCGCGATGCGGTCAAATACCGTATCGAGCGCGCCCGAGTGCTCACCGGCCGCCACTAAGTCAACATAAAGATCATCAAAATAACGCCGGTGAGGACGCAGGGCCTCGGAAAGCGGAATTCCGGCCTGTAAATCATTTAAAATGCCGCCCAGCAGATTACGCATTTTGGGTTTCTCATGGCCTTTGGCCAGCATCTCAATGGTGGTGACCAACGGCACGCCGGCGGACAGCATGGTGGCGATCTGGCGGGTCACCATGGCAATATCCATCGGTTTGACGGGTTTGTCACCGGAAAACAGCGGCTTTGATTTTTTACGGACGGATTTCGTGGCGATACCCTGCTGCTTGAGTAAAGCGCGCGCCTCCGAGACCGAAGCCGCCTGAATCTCACCGCTGACTCTGTCGCTGTCACGGTTTAAGCCTTTCCACTCGAAAGTGAACACTTTTTGATCCGGTTTCGCCTTTTTTGTCTTTTTGGCGGCGTTTTTCGCGCTGACCGATGCCGTTGCCATGTTAGGTTTCCTGTATGGGTCTTAAAAACTCGTCACCCGGTTAATTTCCAGAATACTGCTGACGCCCTGCCGGACTTTCATTAACCCTGACTGCCGTAAGGTTCTCATTCCCTGAGCCTGAGCGATGTTTAACAGCTCCAGTGAGTTACCGCCTTGCATGATGCATCTCGCCAGCTCCTCGCTCATTTTCATCACCTCATAAATACCCACCCGGCCTTTAAATCCGGCGGTGCACCGGTCGCAGCCTTCGGGCTTATACACGGTGAAGCCCTCATCAATCTGCGTCTGACTGAAGCCTAAACGCAGCAGTTCATTTTCCGGGATGTCCTCCGGGCTCTTACAGTGACCGCATAAACGCCGGGCAAGGCGCTGGGCGATAATCAGACTCACCGAGCTGGCGATGTTGTAACCCTGCACGCCCATATTGGATAAACGGGTCAGGGTTTCGGCGGCGGAGTTGGTGTGCAGGGTCGATAACACCAGATGACCGGTCTGCGCAGCTTTAATGGCGATTTCGGCGGTTTCTAAATCGCGGATCTCACCCACCATCACCACATCGGGATCCTGACGCAGGAATGAGCGCAGCGCCGAGGCGAAGGTCAGACCCGCTTTTAAATTAATATGAACCTGATTAATGCCCTCAAGGTTAATTTCCACCGGATCCTCGGCGGTTGAGATATTGCGCTCCTCGGTATTGAGAATATTCAGCCCCGTATACAGGGAGACGGTTTTGCCCGACCCCGTGGGGCCGGTGACCAGAATCATGCCCTGCGGCTGCGCCAGCGTGTCGGTATACATTTTCTGCTGATCAGACTCATAGCCGAGTTTTTCGATACCCAGCCGCGCCGAGGCGGAATCGAGAATACGCATTACGATTTTCTCGCCCCAGATGGTCGGCAGGGTTGAGACACGAAAATCGGTGCTGCGGTTGCGGCCGAGTCTGAGTTTGATGCGCCCGTCCTGCGGCACCCGGCGCTCGGCGATATCCAGTTTCGACATCACCTTTAAACGGGCGGCGATGCGCCCGGATAAACCGATAGGCGGCTCTGAGATCTGCTGCAGCACGCCGTCGATACGAAAACGGATGCGGTATTTTTTCTCGTAAGGTTCAAAGTGCAAATCCGACGCCCCTTTGCGGATGGCGTCGGTTAAAATTTTATTGATGTAAATGACAATCGGCGCGTCGTCTTTGCTGTCGCCCGTTGACTCATCTTTGCGCTCGGTCTCGGCGACTTCGACGTCACCGAGGCTTTCGTCGTCTAAGCCGTCTAAGTCAAGGCCGGATAAATCGTCCTCTAAAACGGTTTCCAGGGCGGCGTCCAGCTTATCGACTTCCACTAAAATCGCCTCGGCGTGCATGCCGACATTAAACTGAAATTCCTCTAACGCCGCGATATTGGTCGGGTCGGCGGTGGCGATGTACAGGCGGTTGCCGCGTTTAAACAGCGGCAGGCAGTGGTGTTTCTCAATCAGCTTTTTATTAAGAAATTCCTCGGGAATGCTGGCGAGATCAAACTCATTGAGATCCAGCAGCGGCGTGCCGTATTCCTTATGGCCTAAATTGGCTAAGTCCAGCGGGCTGATGATGTTCTCGCTGGCGAGAATGCCCGGAAACGACAGCTTACGCTGCCGGGCTTTTTTAGTTAACGCCGGCAGCTGCGAGGCGCTCAGGTGCTCCCGGCGGATTAACAGATTGGAAAGCCCGAGATGCGGCGCGGTATCAGGCATAAAAGTGACTGCCTTTGTGCGGGTTATGCGTTTGAGTGAGTTGAGTAAGGGTGGTTGCCGTTACTGGAATTGATGTCATTGATGGTTCAGTCCTTGAGGGTTTTGTCTATTAAGGAAGTAGGCAGCTAGGCTGCCTTACTCATAAACACTACTAGCCTGGAGTGCTTGGATCTGAAGAATCTCCTTCTCCTGCCTCTTTACAAGTAGCGGTTTCCCAATTGCAAGAAATTTCAGTTCCTTCAACATCCTTAGCAGTGAATGTTGCTGGATCTGAACCGGTTAGGTCTGATGTTTCCGTAGGCAAATCGCCAACAGCAGGTCCTGAATCACAAGCGTCTGCTTCATATTCCGGCGGGTTAGAAAGCTCCGCCACAACAGCCGAAGAGCGGGCTTTAGTAAAAGCGCTTGCTTCAGATAAGCAAGAGTTTACTTTACCTTTATCAACATAATCATTATACGCGGGCAACGCCACTCCCGCCAAAACACCGATGATCGCCACCACGATCATCAATTCAATCAGGGTGAAGCCTCTGGCACCCTTAACACTCTTCATTGAGTTTAAACCTTTCATGGTCATTCTCTCCGCTGTCCGTTATTCAATTAAGTTTTAAAGCCGCGTTAAACGGGCGGCTGTCATTTAAGCGCTTAAGCGCCGATGCCTGAGCGCCGATGCTTAAGCGTTGAAACCTTCGCCGCCCGGTTTGCCGGCTTACTGAGTTTGTCTGAGCCCGTTTACCTGAGCGCTTAACGTCAGCGCCCGCCCGCTTTCGCCGGCATATCGCTCTGTTAAGCGCAATCGCGGTATCAGACACTTTACTCAGCAGCCGGCAACGCTGATGTTTATGGGTGTTAATCCGTTTACGTCCGCCGTCCGTGAACACTTATCGGCCGCGCCTGACCGCCGGTACCGGCATCCCGCGCCGCCACGCACAAGTAACCTAAAAGTATTACAAAACGGAAAAAAATGAAACTGAAATTATACAAAATGTTTAAATATATAGTAAAAAAGCCCACTTTATTTACGCAAGCGTTGTTTTTATGTGTATGAAAAACAGGTGATTCTCCGTTAAACGGCCATTTTATTGGCGGTTTTATCTTAACAGACGAAAAAATGACGTTTTTTTGTTCGTTTTGTGTTTTTCATCGCCCGGCGCTTGTTACCGGCTTAAACCGAGGCGGCTGACGCGCTCATCGCGTTTGCTTAAATTCACACACCTCAGGCGGCTTATCTGAAAACTCAGGCAGCGCCGCGGTGATCACCGCCCCCAGTAATACGATCATCCATGAGATGTACACCCAGACAAACAAAATCGGGATGGTCGCCAGCGTGCCGTAAATGGCCTCGTAACTGGGAAAGTGAGTCAGGTAAAAAGTAAACACTTTTTTACCCGCCTCAAACAAAACGGCGGCGGTGACGGCGCCGGTTAAACCGTGGGTCCACTTTACGCCTGTGTTCGGCACGGCGAGGTAAATCATTAAAAAGGCGATCATGGAGAACAGCATCGGCAGACGGGCGACAAAAAAAGGCACCACATCGGCGATATCACCGACATTAAATATTTTTAACGATACTAAATAAGACGTCGCGGCTAAACTGGCACCGACAAACACCGGCCCCAGGGTCAGCACCATCCAGTACATGGAAAAGGAAACGATTAAACGGCGTTTTTGAGTGACACGCCAGATTTTGTTTAAGGTTTTGTCGATGGCGCTCATCAGCATAAAGGCGACCACCACCAGGGCGAGAATACCGATGGCCGTGCCTTTGGAGGCGTTTTCGACAAAGGCGTTGATGTGCATTTTGATGGTGTCGTTGGCCGAGGGTAAAAAATTACCGTAAATAAAGGATTCGATCTGCTCCCGCACGCCCTGAAACACGGGGAAGATAGACAGCATTGACATCATCACGGCGATGATGGGCACCAGTGACAAAAGTGTCACGTAGGTTAAATGACCTGAGACAATATTGATTTGATCTTGTCTAAGCCTCTGTTTAAGGTGTAAACAGAAACGATAACTGATTCGGCTGAGCCGTTTTATCTGTTCAAGGGTCGGCCGGTTCATGGCGATGGCTCCAGTTCCTTTAGAGGGCGTTGCTAAATGATAGTTTACTATGGCAAAGTTCGATTAAGTTAACAATAACCGGCAGCATGTTGGAAATTAAGGATGGTTTTTATGAGCGGACAAGGTTCTACGGGAAACGTGATAGCGGCGGTAGCGAGCTTTTTTATTCCGGGTTTAGGGCAGTTAGTGCAGGGAAAACTCCTGTTAGCGGTGTTTTTGTTCGCGGTTTGCGGTATAGGTTATTTTTTGTGGTGGCTGGTGATCCCGGGCATTGTGGCGGTCGTCGCCCATCTGTGGTCGATCATTGACGCTGCCCTGTATAACGGGAGCTGAGTTTCCCGCTTTGGCCCCGGCCGGGGAAATCCGGCAGGATTTTACTTACTTTAGCGGCTGACGATACGTTTTTCGGTATTTCCGGCGCCCGGACGGGCGCCGGAAAAATGAAACACTTACGGCCGGCCGCTTACCTTATTCCGGCGGCGTGATTATGGCGAAAAACAAACACGATAAGTTAAATACCGACCTTAAAAAACTCAGTGAGATCTGTAAAAAAGCGCTGGCCGATCATAAGACCTTAGCCCAGATTAAGAAGATTGCTCCGTCAGAGCTGGAACAAATTTACGCCAGGGGGCTGGAGAAATATAACGCCGGTAAGCCTGAGCTGGCGATGGAGGAGTTCAGTTATTTAGTGATGCATATGCCGTGGGACAGGCGTTTTCAGATGGCGCTCGGCTCAACGTTGCACTGGCTGGGTGAGTTTAAGCACGCGCTCAATTTTTACGGCTATGCGATGATCATGGACGCCTGCGACCCCGGAGCGGCTTTCCGTATCGCCCAGTGTTTCTTAAGTCTGGGCGACGAACCCTCCGCCCGAAAGGCATTACAAACCGCCGTTGAGCAAAGTTATATTGATCCCGATGATCATCATATCGGCGATAAGGCCCGCAGGTTACTCGACGAGCTGAACGGCCGCTGATCCGGACGGCGTCAGGAAAGTGAAAAAGCTTATGGTCAGTGACTTACGTCAATCTGAAACGGCGCCGTCTCGAACCGGTGCCGACGCTGATCAAAAGGGTCAGTAAATGCCAGTTTTCGCGCCAGTAATTTTAACGGCTGAGTAAAGTCAGGCGCCGCTTCAGGTCGCAGGACGGGGTAAAAGCGGTCATTTAAAATCGGCATTCCGAGCCCCAGCATGTGCACCCGAAGCTGGTGGGTTTTACCGGTAACGGGTTCCAGCTCAAATAAACCGAGATCGCCGGCGATACTCAGCAGGCGGATGTTAGAATGGCTGTTGGCCTCGCCCGCGACGTGTTTGACTAAAAATGACGGCTCAGCGCGCGCCAGACGGTTTTTTACGATCCAGTTAAGCTGTCCTCGTTGTTCAAACTGAGCCCTGATTTCAGGGGTTACCTTAGCGACGGCCTGATACAGCTTATGGATATTACCGTCTTTAAAGAGGTCATGGTACGCTCTCCGGTATTCGGCGGATTTGGTGAATAACATTAACCCCGCCGTGTCCTTATCCAGCCGGTGCGCCGGCGCGACGGTGTCAACCGCGGTCCGCGACCGTAACCGGTGCACAAGACATTCATTAACATAATCGCCGCTCGGGGTTACGGGTAAAAAGTGCGGTTTATGAACCACAAGCACGCGCTCATTCTCAAATAAGATTTCTTCCTTAAAAGGCACTTTAATCTCGCGCTCCGTCTCGCGGTAATAATACACCCGCTGCCCCGGGCGGCACAGCGTGTCCGGCCCGATGAACGTGCCGTCCCGCCAGTGAACCTTCCGGGCCTTAATGCGCCGCCGCCACATCGGCGCGTTAATGTGCGCGAACTGTTTTATGAGGAAATCAGCCACTAACAGGTTCGCGGCTGTGTTTGGGATCACAACGTATGAGGGCCGGGCGGCGACAGCGTAAGATGACATCGGGGTAAAAAGCCGTTTGAAAACTTAAGCCGGATTTTAATTGATCGAATGACAAGAGTATAGCAATTTGATGACGCGGTTAAATTCAGCGTTTACGTCACATCCGCGGACGTTTTAAAACCAAGGCACCGGGCAACGGTCTTTGCCGGCGCGGCGCTGACTGGTTCGCGTGTCAGCGTAATATTTTTTATTAAGGCGAGTTTTGTTAAAATCCCCCTTCATTAACAACCTTAATAACCTCAACAACCATGAGAGAGTGTTCGCATGTCAATGTACGTAGTGGGGCATAAAATCCCGGATTCTGATTCAATTTGCGGCGCGATTGCGCTGGCCTACCTGAAAAACCAAACCGGTGAGCCCGCAACGGCGGCCCGTTTAGGCGAACCGTCACCGGAAACGCGGTTTATTCTGAACCGCTTCGGTTATGAGGCGCCGGAGTTAAAGCTCAGTTACGCCGGTGAGAAAGTGTATATCGTTGATCACTCTGAGTTAACCCAGGCGCCGGATGACATCGCGCGAGCGACCATCGTCGGTATTGTTGATCATCACAAGTTAGGTGACTTAACCACTTCAACGCCGCTGGAATGCTGGATCCGCCCTGTGGGCTGTTCGAACACCGTGATTAAAATGATGTACGATTTCCACGGTGTCGCGATCCCGAAAGACATCGCCGGGCTCATGCTGTGCGCCATTTTAAGTGACACGGTCATCTTTAAGTCGCCCACCTGCACCACGGCGGATATACGTTGTGCTGAAGAGCTGGCCGAAATCGCCGGAGTTGAGGACGTTAAAGCCCTGGGCATGGAAATGTTTAAAGTGAAGTCGGCGGTAGAGGGCAGTGCGCCGCGTGATCTTGTCATGCGTGATTTTAAGGACTTCAATATGAACGGCAATCTGGTGGGGATCGGTCAGCTTGAAGCGGTTGATTTATCGGTATTCGATAAGATAAAAGCCGATCTTGAAGCTGATATCGCGGCTCTGAAACAAGAAGGCAGCCGTCATACCGTGATGTTACTGCTGACTGACATTATGCGCGAAGGCTCTGAGCTCTTAATCGTCAGTGATGACGCCGAGCTGAGTAAAAAAGCGTATGACATCGCCGCTGAAAACGGCCGCGCCTGGTTACCGGGAGTGCTCAGCCGTAAAAAACAGATAGTACCGCCGCTGCAGCAGGCTTTGGCGTAACTGATTCAGATAACTATCGTTATAAGTGCCGACTGTAAGTTTTTTGACATTTCTGACGCCCGTCCTAAGAACTTACCGCGTTACCCCGGCCTGAGAGACGCGGACAGGCGCGCGATGCCGGGTGAATAAAAATTAACCGTAATTAATGTATACCGGGGATAAAATGTGTGATAAAGGTTGTATCTTATCCCGGCGTAAGGGGGCAGTAATGGACGTTAAGCCGAGCTCTGAATACGATTATCCCGGTTACGGTTATATCAAAAGTGTTTTACCGCATCAATCCGGCGGTGAAACATCCGGCGGTGAAACAAGAAGGTTTAAAACCGGTAATTCTGAATTTAAAGCCGATGCCCGCGGCACAGGAGGCGGAATTCATAACCGCGTCGCCGAATTCAGTTCACGCGGTACTGACAATGTAAGCGTGCGGGGGGCAGCGGGTCATCCTATTAAACGCCCGGGTCATCGTGGCTCCCGTGATGGCTCATACTCTACTTTTGATCCTGAAGATTCACGTTTAAATTACAATCTCAGTCAGCGCCCGAGTTATTGCGCCCCCCTTGTTGACTCATACCCTGCTTCAGATAATGAACAATATGATTCAGAAGAAAATGAAACGCTCAGTCAGCACCCGAGTTATAGCGTATCACAGAGCGGCTCATACCATACTTTAGAGGCTGAACGCTGTGATTTAAATGACAATCTCAGTCGGCGCCTGAGTTTATCTGTTCCGTTATCATATTCTTTCTATGCTGACAGAATGAATTATACCTTAACTAAAAATGTCTGGCGACTCCCGGCGTTTCCGTCAGACTCAGCAAGTCTGGAGCAGAGGGTCGAGGTGTTAGGTGACGAACAAATCAATGCGATTATTGATATTCTCTCTGATAAAAGCGAACTGCTGACAATGAACCTCGTCCCGTCACAGGTTGACTGCATAACCGCGGGAATAGATATTAACTTCACCGGTAAAGGAAACGACGGCTGGGGAGGCATTCCCACCATTATCGAGTTTATAGACGGAATGTATTCAGCGCCTGATAAAAAACCGAAAGTCATGTCCGAACGGATGAAAAACAAAAGAGTCCTGGTTAAAAATTTAATGGCTGAAATCATCGCCGTTGAGAGAGGGTCAAGAAAGGGGCTGTTGTATGAGGAAACAACAATTCCGCTTATGATAAGAATAACATTCAGAGATTCAGTTAAATCCTGCGATGGCGCGAAAAATTTACTGGTATGGCTTACAGACGGCGTGTGGAACATTAAGCGAATTAATCATGTTTGTCATAAACCGCCGCTTGGTCAGAGTATTAAACTAGTACCGATACGCTCCAGATTCTCGAAATCCGCGCTGATACCGGAACAAGAGTCTCAGAAACAAAGGCAAGAAGAGAGGCGCCGGCGTGAACCGCCGCGAGCGTTTCATGTGTCAAATTCTGACCGGCGGACACCGGAGACTTTTCAGCCGCGCGTGCCACCGGCACACAGAGAGGTATCCGCTCCACAGGCGCTGCCTGATCGTGAAATCCCGGTTGATTCGTCCGTTTTATCGGAATTGTCATGGTATGTGAGTGATTGGATGTTGCTTGCTCTTTACCTTAAAATTACTAAACAGCGAATTAAATGGATCGGAGATCGAACAAAATCGGAAGATGGCTATGAAGCTCATGATAAGTGCCTGAAAGTATTCATGAAATGGGTGAGAGACAACAATGCGACATGGCAGCAATTAGGAGAAAGGCTGCTTGAATTTGACGGCGCGGGATCAGATATAAATTTGTATGAGCAGTTAGTAGAGCTGTATCACGAATCCGTAACGGATAAAATAAGTCGCTCCTGAGGCCGGCGCTGGTGTTATGAGCGCGGCGCTGTTTTTATCAGGCGGTCAGCAGGTTTTTCCTTGTTAAGATGAATAAAAGTTAACCTTAATTAACTGTATATGAAGACTAAAACGTGCAATAAATGTGTTAATTTAATTTAATTTAATTTGACTTATCGAGGGAGTTAATGGAAAGCCGATATCATCTTCCGTCCGGTTCAGCGATGACTGAAAACTATCCGTGCCAAGCAAGCGCCGCCCCGCGGCGAGAACCTTTGAATAATACTCAAACGTCCGCGTCCGGCCGGTTTCAAAGCGCGGGTCATGACTATCATACCAGGCAGTTAGATCCCTCCCGCGCTTTCAGCTCATACACCACGCTGGCTCCCGAAAACTGCGGGCCGGTTTCATACGCCGGCGACCTTTCAAGCTATTCAGACTACCAGGTAACGTCTCAGGCGACGCCGAATCAGCGGCTATATCACCATCCTGCGCCCGGACTTCAAACTGAAAACGTATGGCGTTTGCCCGGAACTTACTGGGAAACAGGTGACTTGCGACAGCGAATCAGTAAGTTAGATGACGATCAAATTGAGGCCGTTATTGACGTGTTCAGAGAGGATCGAATTTATTTAATGTGCGGGCAAATCCAAATCCTGGCGCATGAGCTGGGCATTAATTTAGCGGGCATGGGCGGCGATAATTGGGGCGGGGTCGGCACAATCATTCAACTGATCGAGCTGAGAATCCGGGACAACCCCGGCCTTGAAGGAGCCAAGCTTAAAAGACAGTTTGTTTTTAATTTATTTAATGAAGGGATTGAGGCCAAGCTAGGCAGAAGGAGCGGATCAATTTATGAATCTATGAAAATTCCCGATGATATTATAAGATTCAGATTCAGAAAAAAAGATGATGCGGCGATTCACTTTTTATTGTGGCTGACGGACGGCTGTTTTACCGAGCGGGAAATGAAACAACGTCTGACTGTGCCGTCGGTGTCGGGCGGTTTTATAAAATTAGCCTCTAAACTTCCCCGGCGTTATTCTCAGCAAGACCCGCAATACGAAAGAAATCAGCTGATAGAAAAATGCCAGAGTGATCTGACTCACTGGCAACAAGAGTTGTCCTCAGGGAGACTCAGTGGCATTGAAGAGTTGAATTCTCAACACTTTAAAATAGCGCTTGCAAAAGAACAGGCTCGGCAACAAGCGGCGCAGCCGCAAGCGCATCAAGCTTACCAGTATGCGCCGCCGCAACAGAGTTATCAACAACGGACTTATCAACAACAGACGTATCGGGGACAGCGGCAAAACACAAGTCCATCGAATATGACTTCAGCCGCGCGAAAAAATACAGCGGCAAGTTACGGCGCTAATCCCGCGCCGATTGACCGCTGGCAGCCGCCGCTGAATACTCGGCTCTGCGCGCCTTATTACACGCAACCTGAAAAAAGCGCAGCCGCCTGTGCTCAAAACAAACTGTCTGACAATAAAATCCCCGCTGATTCCCCGATTTTATGGCAGTTGTCACAGGAAGTGACTGAATGGAAGTTTCTGGGTCGATATCTTGACCTTGATGAGGATGTGATTGAGGAGATTGATCAATATACACGACCGAATAAAACCCGGGATAAGAGCCTGAAAGTGTTAACCGAATGGGTGAATAGCAGCAGCGAAGCGACATGGAAAGCCCTGGGCGAGGCGCTTCAGGATGCGGGGAACACCTTACTTTATGAGAAATTAACGGAGCTGCTTAAAAATAACGGGGTATGAGCCGGGTAAAAGTGTAAAGCCGGCGGGTTTCCGGTTTCAGCGGTGTCAGTCAGTATAATAAGTGCCCGGGGCGTCTCGCGGTTCAAATAACACGGGTTTAAATTTCAATGCTTCATTTGTCATACCCGCGAAAGCGGTAAATGAAATAACGGCAGTTTTGTATGGCGGACGAAGCGAATACTCCCGCTTCGGCCCGACCGTTACCAGCTCTTGCGCCGCGTCCCTTATTAACTCTCTTATTAACTCTCTCTCGCTATCGCCCGGTAAGCAATATCGGTTCTGAAATACACGTCGTCCCAGTGAACCTCATCCACTAACGCGTAAGCTGACTCGCGCGCCTCAGTGACGGTATTCCCCAGAGCCGTCGCGCACAGCACACGACCACCGTCGGTGACAATGCGGCCGTCTTTTTCAGCGGTGCCGGCGTGGAACATTTTCACGTCATGATCACCGGGTGTAAGACCGGTAATCACATCGCCTTTACGGGCGGCAGCCGGGTAGTCACCCGCCGCCATTACCACGCCTACCGCGGCTCTTTCGTCAAATTCCGCGCTGACCTTATCCAGCTCGCCGCGGGTCGCGGCTATGCAAAGCTCAACGAGATCAGACCGCAGACGCATCATGATCGGCTGGGTTTCCGGGTCGCCGAAGCGGCAGTTATATTCCAGCACTTTCGCGGTGCCGTCCGCGGCAATCATTAAACCGGCGTACAGGAACCCCGTGTACGGATGGCCTTCAGCCGCCATGCCTTCAACGGTCGGTTTAATCACACGGTTCATGATCCAGTCGCGGACTTCCGGGGTAACAACAGGCGCCGGCGAGTAAGCGCCCATACCGCCGGTATTCGGGCCGTTATCACCGTTGTCACGGGCTTTATGATCCTGGCTGGTGGCCATCGGCAGAATATGTTCGCCGTCAACCACCACGATAAAGCTGGCTTCCTCGCCTTTGAGAAACTCTTCGATAACGACACGAGAGCCGGCTTCGCCGAATTTATTGCCCGCCAGCATATCTTCAACGGCCGCTTCCGCCCGCGATTGGTTTTGAGCGATGATCACGCCTTTACCCGCCGCCAGACCGTCAGCTTTGATGACCACGGGATAACCCGCTTTTTCGGCAAGCGCCGCACAGAACGCTTTCGCCGGCTCAATTTCGGTGAAGTTCTGATAATCCGCCGTCGGGATCCGGTGACGGGTCAGAAAATCTTTAGCAAAGGCTTTTGAGCCTTCCAGCCGCGCCGCCCCTTCGGACGGACCGAAAATCGGTAACTCAGCGGCGCGAAACGCGTCAACAACACCGTTAACCAGCGGCGCTTCCGGGCCTACGATGGTTAAAGCAATGTCATTATGTTCAGCGAAACTGATCAGAGCCGGAATATCCTCAGCGTTGACGGCGACATTTTGCAGTTTGGGTTCCTGTGCCGTACCGGCATTCCCCGGCGCGACATAAACCGTTTTTACCTCAGGGCTTTGAGCCGCTTTCCAGGCCAGGGCGTGTTCACGTCCGCCGCCGCCGATCACGAGAATGTTCATAGTAAATTCCTTGATAAAATGGATTTGGTTCGCAATAAGTACCCGGCTATAGGTTTTTTCACTTTTCTGACGCTCATCTTAAGCTCCCCGCGGCGTTACTCCTGCCTGAAAGACTGCCGGCATTAACGCTTAAAAGCGTCTTGCGGAGCATTTAACCTGAACGCCGGACATATCGAAAAACTGATAGTCAGGTACTTACTGTTTCCGGTGCTGTCATACCCGAGAAAGCGGGTATGACAACAGAGTGAATATTCAATGAGCGGCTAGTGGCGAAAATGGCGCATTCCGGTAAAAACCATCGCCATGCCGTGCTCGTCGGCCGCGTCAATCACTTCCTGATCGCGCATTGAGCCGCCCGGCTGGATGACGCACGTAATGCCGGCGGCGGCGGCCGCGTCAATACCATCTCTGAACGGGAAGAACGCGTCGGACGCCATTACCGACCCCGGAACGCTCAGACCTTCATCCCCGGCTTTAACTCCGGCGATTTTAGCGCTGTAAACCCGGCTCATCTGGCCCGCGCCGACGCCGATCGTCATGCTGTTCCTGGCGTAGACGATGGCATTCGATTTAACGAATTTAGCGACTTTCCAGCAGAAGAGTAAGTCTCTCGTTTCCTCCGCGGTAGGCTGACGTTTTGAAACCACGTTTAAATCCGACTCGTTAACCGTGCCCTGGTCACGATCCTGCACTAACATCCCGCCGTTAACCCGTTTGTAATCCAGCGCCGCGTCCGGCGCTGACCATTCGCCGCATTCCAGCAGACGAACATTTACCTTGGCGGCGACAACTTGCTTAGCGGCATCGCTGATTTTCGGGGCGATGATAACCTCAACAAACTGACGTTCAATAATCGCCGCCGCCGCGGCCTCATCCAGCTCACGGTTAAAGGCGATAATGCCGCCGAACGCTGATGTCGGATCAGTTTTAAAAGCGCGGTTGTAGGCTTCAAGAATATCGCCGCCTAACGCCACGCCGCAGGGGTTAGCGTGCTTGACGATGACGCAGGCGGGCTGGTCGAACGCTTTTACGCATTCGAGCGCCGCGTCGGTGTCGGCGATATTGTTATAAGACAGCGCCTTGCCCTGCAGCTGGGCCGCGGTGGCGACCGAGGCTTCTTCGATATCGGATTCCACATAGAAAGCCGCTTGCTGGTGGCTGTTTTCACCGTAGCGCAAATCCTGTTTTTTCACTAACTGGGTGTTAAAGGTGCGGGGAAATTTTGAATCTTCAGCGGCGTTGTCAAAATGTGCCGGAACCTGAGTGCCGAAGTAGCTGGCGATCATGCCGTCATATCGCGCCGTGTGCTCAAAGGCGGCGACGGCGAGGTCAAAACGTGTTTCATATAACGTGCTGCATTGGTTACCGGCAAGCTCGGCAAGCACACGCTTGTAGTCTGACGCGTTAACGATAATGGTCACGTCTTTATGGTTTTTGGCCGCGGCGCGCACCATGGCCGGGCCGCCGATATCGATATTTTCAACGGCATCCTCAAGATCGCAGCCCGCTTTGGCGACCGTCCGCGCGAACGGATAAAGGTTAACGGCGACAAGATCGATGGCGTCGATTTGATTGGCGGCCATCACGGTTTCATCGACGCCCCGGCGCGCCAGAATGCCGCCGTGAATTTTAGGGTGCAGGGTTTTAACACGTCCGTCCATAATTTCAGGATGCCCCGTGTGATCGGAGACTTCAGTTACGGGCACGCCGTTATCGGCTAATAGCCTGGCTGTGCCGCCTGTTGACAGAATTTCAACACCAAGCGCGTGCAGCGCCCGGGCAAATTCCAGGATACCGGTTTTATCAGATACACTCAGCAGTGCGCGACGAATAGGTCTGGCGTTAGTCATTGTGGGTACTTTTTATTTCAGTATCCCGTTTTAACGGAAAAGCTCCGTTAATGACGGGTAGTTATAGTTTCAAGGATTTTTCGGAAAATAAACGCGAAGCCTGTATTTTCCGCAAAGCCCTCGAAAGTACCTGTCGTCATTTTTGCCCGCTTAACCCCGGCGTTAATTATCAGTGGCTTTTATTGATTCTGATAATACTGATTTGAGCGGGCGCTATTCTATCTCAAATCCTTTATTTCCGGTGTTTTTTATCCGCTTTTTGGCACTCTGCAAGCGTAAATTCAGTGTTCATGATATCGGATAAAATAATACACCTTGACATTAGACTAAACTCTAGGGTTTATACTTACCATACCGGCGTCGTTGTAAGGATTTTTTTCGCATGTATCGAATCGGTGAGTTAGCTGAGTTGTTCAAGCTTAAAGCGGATACGCTCAGATATTATGAAAAGCATGGCTTGTTGTCTCCGTCAGGGCGGACTGAGTCGGGCTATCGCATCTACAGCGAGCAGGACGCGGAGTTATTGAGATTCATTTTAAGAGCCAAAGGTGTCGGCTTTACGCTGAATGAAATTCAGGAGCTGTTATCGATTGAGCTGAATAAATCGCAGTGGGCCTGCGCCGACGTGAAAGGGCGGGTGGATATCAAGCTGGCGAAGATTGAGGCGCAAATCGCCGAGCTGCGACGCTTTCGCAAAGGCCTGCGGGAATTATCGGACTCCTGTTGCGGCGGCGACTCAAGCGCCGAGTATTGCTCAATTTTAGAAGCGCTGGATGACAGTTATAAAGACCACCGCCATGCTCGTCATTGTGACAAAGCTGTCGGCACGCTGCCTGAAAAATAGTGAATAGGTGAAATATTATGCTGGTAAGTAATTTTCTTGAATTATTTTTAGAGTCCGCGCCCTGGTTACTCTTAGGGTTACTGATCGCGGGGTTATTGAAGATGTTTATCTCCGTGGAGTGGATGAACCAACAACTCGGCGGTTATGGCTTTAAAACTGTTTTAAAAGCGGCTCTGTTTGGCGCGCCCTTGCCTTTATGTTCCTGCGGAGTCATTCCCGCCGCTGTCGGTTTAAGAAGAGCGGGGGCGTCTAAAGCGGCCACCACGACCTTTATGGTTTCCACACCGGAAACAGGAGTGGATTCCGTCAGTGTGTCTTATATTTTACTCGGGCCTTTTATGGCGGTCGCGCGCCCGGTCGCCGCGGTGGTGAGCGCGGTTGTCGCGGGTTTACTTGTCGGTCCTGACCGCGCGGACGACGCGGTCAGTCACGGCGCTGAAAATCGAATAAAACCTGATACCGGAACCGGTTGCCGCGGCGGTAAAGCTGAGTCCGATCAGCGTCACGAGCCGCCCCGTGAGCACAGTCATCAGGATATTCCGCAAAGCTTTTCCGGCAGAATATGGGGCGGCATTCACTACGCCGCGACCGATTTAGTCAGAGACACGACGATTTGGCTGTTAGTCGGTATCTTTTTCGCGGCGGTAGTTAAAACTTACGTGCCTGGTGATTTTTTAGCGCGTCACGGCAGCGGTATTATCGCCATGTTAGTGATGATCGCGATTTCGGTGCCGATGTATATTTGCGCCACGGCTTCGACTCCTGTCGCGGCGGGCTTGCTGCTGGCGGGGATCTCACCGGGCGCGGTGTTAGTTTTTATGCTGGCGGGTCCCGCGACCAACATCGCCACCTTAGGTGTCGTGACAAAAGAGCTGGGTAAAAGAGCCTTATACGGTTATTTAGGCGGCGTGATCGGCGTGGCCGTTATAGCCGGTTTTATTACTGACTTTGTCGTTAAAAAGTACGGTTTTGTCGTCGCTCCGCAAATCGGTGAACATCACGCCATGTTGCCGCAAAGTGTGGTTGCCGTCAGCGGCATTGTTTTAGCGTGCTTAATGGGTAAAGTGATTTACGATAAACTGCCGTTTAAAGCTAAAACCAAAGATTGTTGTTCGTAAGGAGCTGTCCCGAAATGATTTCCCGGTTTGTCACGGCTTAACATCGCCGGTATCAGGGCACGAACAACGGGGTTCAGTCACCCTGAACGAAGTAAGGAACTGTCCCGAAACAGGGACGTTACTTCGGGACGGTTTCTAATTACTTCCGGTGTATTCAATTTTATTAATAAACCAAACTTGCTCACCGTCCGGTGTCGTCACTACCGCTTCATCGTCCACCTCTTTTTTGAGTAACGCGCGGGCCATCGGCGCGTCGATTGAGATATATCCCTTTTCACCGTAAATCTCATCCGGCCCGACAATGCGGAAAGTTAACACCTCACCCCGCTCGTTTTCGACTTCGACCCGGGCGCCGAAAAACACCTTACCTTCCGGCTCCTTGGCATGATGAACCACGGTTAAGGCTTCAATACGCTTTCTTAAAAAGCGGATCCGGCTGTCAATCTGGCGCAGCAGGCGTTTATTTTCCTTGTAATCGGCGTTTTCAGAGCGATCACCGAGACTGGCCGCCCAGGCGACTTTTCTGGTGATTTGCGGCCGATATTTCCGCCATAAATAATCCAGCTCTTTTTTCAGCTTTTCAAAGCCTTCCGGTGTGATCAGGTCAGTACGCAAAATCTTTTCCAGTTAACGCTAATAAACAGATCATTACTGAAAATAAAGGTTAAATCAATCGTCCCGCCTGATGATCGCACGAATGAAAACCAAAGATAAAACTTTTAAAACGATTGTGATATGGTTAGCCATCATTAAATTGCAGCCTATAAGAACGATAGTTTATGCGAACCATCTCTCAAATCATCGCCGATGAGTTAAACGTCTCCGAAAACCAAGTTGATGCCGCCATTAAATTACTGGCTGAAGGCGCGACCGTTCCCTTTATCGCCCGCTACCGTAAAGAAGTCACGGGCGCTCTGGATGACACGCAGCTGCGAGCCTTAGATTCACGTTTAGGCTATTTAACACAATTGCATGAGCGTCGTGATGTCGTGCTTTCAAGTATTGAAGCTCAGGGTAAGTTAACCCCTGAGTTAGAGCGGCGGATTAAACAGGCCGATACGAAAACCCGTCTTGAGGATTTGTATCTGCCGTTCAAACCGAAACGCCGCACCAAAGGTCAGATTGCGATTGAGGCGGGACTTGAGCCGCTGGCTGATTTTCTGCTGGCAAACCGTAACGCGGATCTTGACGCTGAGTCAGCCGGGTACGTTAACGCTGAGTCGGGTTTCACTGATACTAAGGCGGTACAGGACGGCGCTCGTTTTATTTTGATGGAACGTTTTGCCGAAGACGCGGATTTACTCAGCAAAATCCGAAAGCAACTTAAGCATCACTGCACCTTAGAAAGTAAGCTGATCAAAGGCAGGGAAAAAGAAGCGGCGAAATACCGCGATTATTTTGAATATTCGGAATTGATGGATAAAGTGCCGTCACACCGGGCCTTAGCCATATTACGTGGTCGTAATGAAGGGGTTTTGTCGATTTCAATGAATGCCGATCCGGGTTCTGAGGCGAAACACGGCAGTTACTGTGAAGTGATCATCGCCGAGCATTTTAATTTCAGATTCAGTGATTCGTCTGTTGATCAATGGCTGAGAACGGTGGTTAACGCCGCATGGCGAGTCAGGATTTCGCTGCAGATGGAAAACGAATTTATCGCCGCCATGCGTGAGCGCGCGGAATCAGAGGCCATTAAGGTCTTTGCCCGTAATCTTAATGATTTGTTGATGGCGGCGCCGGCGGGCGCGAAAGCGACCATGGGGTTAGATCCGGGCCTACGAACCGGCGTTAAAGTCGCCGTTGTAAACAAAACGGGTAAATTAGCGGCGCACACCGTGATTTTCCCGAATGAACCGCAAAAGCAATGGGATAAGTCAGTTAAAACCCTGGCCAATCTGGTCAACATGCATAAGGTGGAATTGATCGCCGTCGGTAACGGTACGGGCTCAAGAGAGACCGATAAGTTAGCGGCCCGGGTCATCGCCGCGTCAAAAGAAAAACACCCGGCTCTGACTAAGGTACTGGTGAGCGAGGCGGGCGCGTCGGTTTACTCGGCCTCAGAGTCAGCGGCGGCGGAATTTCCTGATTTGGATGTGTCGCTGCGAGGTGCCGTGTCCATCGCGCGTCGTTTGCAGGATCCGATGGCCGAGCTGGTTAAGATTGAGCCTAAGTCGATCGGTGTCGGTCAGTATCAGCACGATGTCAATCAAAGTCAGTTATCACAATCGCTTGAGGCTGTAGTCGAAGACAGCGTTAACGCGGTCGGCGTGGATTTGAATACGGCGTCAACGGCACTGCTTTCCCAGGTGGCGGGCTTAAATAAAACCCTGGCCAAAAATCTGGTGGCGTATCGTGATGAGCACGGCGCCTTTACCAATCGTAAGCAGCTGCTTAAAGTCAATCGTCTCGGCCCTAAAGCCTTTGAGCAGGCGGCCGGATTCTTACGTATCAGTAATGGTGACAATCCGTTAGATGCCTGTGCGGTACATCCGGAAGCCTATGGCGTGGTTGAAAATATCGCTCAGCGGAAACAAGTCAGCGTCGCGGATCTGATCGGTAACAGCGAGTTGCTGACGGATATTAAATCGGAAAGTTTTGCCACGGAGCAATTCGGCGAACTGACCGTTAATGATATTGTCGCCGAATTAAATAAGCCGGGGCGGGATCCCAGGGGTGAATTTAAAACCGCCGTATTTAAAGACGGCATTGAAGAAATCAAAGATCTGAAACTCAATATGATCCTTGAAGGTGTGGTGTCTAACGTCACTAACTTCGGCGCCTTTGTGGACGTCGGTGTTCATCAGGACGGTTTAGTGCATATCTCATCGCTTACGGATAAATTCGTGAGCGATCCGCGCGCCGTTGTCAAGGCGGGTGACGTGGTTAAAGTGAAGGTGATGGAAGTGGACGTGGCCCGCAAACGTATCGGCCTCAGCATGCGTCTGGATGAACAAGCCGGGCAGCAGAAACAGGCAATCCATAATCATAAATCACACGGTAAACCGCGGCACAAAAATCAAGGTCACAAGCCGAAGCATCATCATCCTAAACAGCCTCAGAACCCGGCAATGGGCAATGCGTTCGCCGAAGCGTTCGCGAAAATGAAGAAGTGATTAACTCCACTCGCTGAGCTTCGATTCCGGCTTGTGCTCCTGAGTCTGATAAGCCGAGTCTAGTGTTTTCCTCACTTGCCTGACGCCCTCTTGTGTGAGGGCGTTGTTGTTTTGTGTATCGAAATCCTGAGTTGAAGGTTGCGGCCGCGCTTGCGCCGCCCGCACTTTGATATCCTGCCGGGAAAGCGCGGCATTTTTTATTGCCGGCATTTCTTTTGCCTTGAGGTTTTCTTTTTCCGACTCTTCATCCGGCGAAACCTCATCTTCATCCGGCTGAGCCCGGCTCTGTCGCCGTTGCCGCTGGCGGGCGTCGTGCTCTTTCTCGGGATCTACGGCGCGTTCTGAATGAGGTCTAGTGACTCTGTCAGCCGGAGCGACAACGGGTTTATGTTCATTATCATTGCGCGCCGCGTCAGTAGCGACGTTGGTGGTCACTATCGGCACATGGGGGTAATGAGTTATGATGGCCATATTATTTACGCCTAACTTCCTTATCAGTGTAAATAATAGTCACTTTTTCCCGGTTTTTAAAGGCTTCGCAGCCAGTTGCGCAATACATGGTTAAATTCCCGCCGATGAGAAAAGAAAGGCGCGTGTGACGCTTTTTTGATGATATGGTCAGTCACTCTGTCGTGGTGCGGCGGAATTTTAGCCGGCACATGGCGGGGCACTAAACCATCCGAACGCCCCCAAATTCTTAACCACGGCTGATTGATCCGCCTGAGCCGCTGACGTAAATCAACTTGCTCCAGAAACGCCAAACTCTGGGTTAACGCTGATTTGCCGGGTAACGGCCGGGAAAGGACTTGCTGTTTTAGATTTTTTATATCTTGTCTGGCGGTTTCGCTGCCCATAGCCTGAATCGCGAGAAAACGCTCGATGACAGTTTGAATATCCAAATTGAGCTGTTCAGCGAAAGCGGCCAGTACTTTGGGATCGATTCCCGGCCACTGGTTGTCAGGCTGCGCGACAAAATAAGGGGATGACGCCACAGTGACCAGCGCTCTGACATGCTCAGAATGTGAAATGGCCGCGGATTTCGCGACTAAGCCGCCCAGGGACCAGCCGAGCCAGACGCTGTTTCTGGGCGTGCGTTCGGCGATGAGCGTGACCCAGTCCCCGATAGCGCCCGCCCGCGGCCGGCTGTGACCATAGCCGGGAAGGTCGACATAATGCACCCGAAAATCACTAAGCTCAGCTTTTAACGGTGAAAAAACGGCGCTGTTCATTCCCCAGCCGTGAAGCATCACTAAATCCTGTCCTTGTCCGGCGGACTCGATATGTAACGGAGAATGTGTCATAAATAGAGGCTACCCGAAAATATTACGGAGCGATATTATATCGAAATTTCAACGCGAAAGATCTGGCTGAAAGGATTAAAATCACTGCTCGGACTTCTGCCTAATCGTTGTATTTCCTGCCGTCAGAGTTTGCCTCCGGATGAGCGGGGGATCTGTGATGTCTGCTTGCGGTCAGGATTATACCAGCAGCCCGTCTGTTTAGGTTGCGGACTGGAGACCGGTGAGCCGGGTGAGGAGATGTCGCGCCCGTTTTGCGGCCAGTGCCAGAAAGCGCGGCCGTTAAAAGTCATCGCGCCCTGCGGTTATCACAACGGACTGGGAACCTGGATCGCCGCGATTAAATACCAGCGGGAATTCGCGGTATTAAACGCTTTGAGTTCAGCGTTAGTGAAAACCATCACAGAGATCCGGCAGCAACCTTGGTGTCATCTTCCGCAGGTGATCATTCCGGTACCTTTGCATGCGAATCGTCTGAAAACCCGCGGCTATAATCAGGCGTGGCTGATCGCTGACGCGCTGAGCCGGCAACTGCGTCTGCCTTTAATTGATGACGCACTGGTTCGGATTAAAGACACACCGGCTCAGGCGGGGCTGGACGGGAAACAGCGGCGCCGTAATATAGAACAAGCGTTTCAGCTTAGCGGTGATTTTCCTTATCAGCGTATCGCTCTGGTCGATGATGTGGTGACGACCGGCACGACGGTGAACGAAATCGCCAAATGCTTTCAAAAGAGACACATTGACGTACAGGTGTGGTGTCTGGCCAGAGCTGAGGATTTGGCTATGAAAACTGACAATTTACTTATCAAACAGTAAGTTTTGCTTGCTTTGTCTCTTTTCAGGGTATATTCGTTAGATAACGGACGATTTTAGTTGATTACAGGAATTATATTTTTCTAATTAATTACCATAACCCATCTGCTGAGGAGGGAATTATGTCATCGGTAAAAACTAATACCAGTACAGTAAATCAAACCAATACGGCTGTCAGTGACGGCTGGAATGACAGTCAGCACTCATCATTCGCTGATTTTATGCACCGGCACTGCCCGAAGATCACAAATGACGTGGATAACGTCGCCAAAGATCTTAAGACAGGATGCAGTGCGGTGGCGGATATGGGAAAACAAGTTCTCGGATCCGGGGAAGACATTATTGATAAGATTAAAACGGACGGCGGCTTCAGAGACGCGCTGAAAAAAACCGTACAGGACATTGAAAAAGGTAAAGATCCTTTAAAGGGAGTGATTAATCCGGATCACATTAAAGCGTTAAAGTCGGATGCTGAAACATTTAAGGCGAACCTTAAAAATCTGGAGACTGACACAAAGCCGCTTGAGCAGGATATCATTCAAGGGATGACGCAAGCCAAAGGCGCGACGGTTGATGTTCTCAATATGATAGAAATCGCTAAAGACATATACGGCGGCCAGGTACCACCGGATGCGTTTTCACAGTTATCTCAAGACGCGCATGATATCCTGCGATGCTTAGAAAATGCGCTTCAGTGGAATCCGGCGACTCAGCCGCATAATCAATCAGCCGGAGGCTGATTGGTGCCCGTAACCCGCGCCTCAGTCGGGCGCCGGTTCGGGACACGGGGCAGGAAAACAAGGCTATTCAATTAAAATATGTCGTCAAACTCGTGCTAAAATTGTTATCATAGCTCAATTCCCAAGTAAAACACTCAGGTATAGCCTGAAGAAGTAGGTTTGAATGATTAGCATCTCTGAATCCGCGCAACAGCATTTTGTCAAGTTACTGAAAGAACAGCCTGAGGGTACCAATATCCGGGTGTTTGTCATCAGTCCCGGCACGGCACAGGCAGAATGCGGCGTATCTTACTGCCCGCCTGACGCCGTGGAGGACGATGACATCAAATTAGAGTTCAGCGGCTTTAACGCGATGGTCGACGAAAAGAGCGCGCCGTTTCTTGAGGAGGCGAGCATTGACTTCGTGACCGATCAATTAGGTTCTCAGTTAACCCTGAAAGCGCCGAACGCCAAAGTGAAAAAAGTGGCTGATGACGCGCCGTTACGTGACCGTATTGAATATGTAATTCAAGCTGAAATCAACCCGCAGCTGGCGAGCCACGGCGGTCATATTTTATTGCTGGAAGTTACCGAGGAAGGTGAGGCGATTCTGCAATTCGGCGGCGGTTGTAACGGTTGCGCGCAGGTTGATGTGACGTTAAAAGACGGCATTGAAAAGCAGCTGCTGGAGCAATTCCCCGGTGAGCTTACCGCGGTTAAGGACGCGACCGAACATCAGCGCGGTGACCACTCTTTCTATTAATGTGAGTTCAGCATGTTAAAAAGCACCACGCCCGGCCGGTGCTTTTGGGTTCATCGGATTTGTAATGTCGAAGGCGGTTTTTCCTTCACCGTGACCTCGGTTGTCACTTCCCTGCCTTGCCGGATAAGGGTGATTTTGGCTTTTGAGCCGGGCTTACTTTCGGCTATTTTATCCCTCAGCATCCAAATTCCTTTAATCCCCGCCGGAAGCTTCTCACCGTTATATTTCACGATGACATCGTTCACTTTTAAATGTGAGTAGGCGCTGCTGCCCTTTTCAACGTCTAAAATAATGACACCTGATAAATCGGGTAACCTTAAAACCTGAGCCAGTTGCGGGTAGGCCGCGACAGGTCCGCCGTTAAAGCCTATTTCTCCGCGAATCACCCGACCAAACTTAATCAGCTTATTCATCACGTCATAAGCCAGCTTGATAGGAATCGCGAAGCCTAAAGACTGCTCGCTTTCCCCTCTGACACGAAATGCCGCGGTGTTAATACCGATCAGGTCACCGCGGGCGTCAATCAGAGCTCCGCCGGAATTCCCCTCGTTAATGGCCGCGTCGGTTTGTAAGAATTCCTGATAGCCGGCGCTGAGCCCGGCCCGGCCCGTCGCGCTGATAATGCCCTGGGTAATGGTCTGCCCTAAATTGTACGGGTTACCGATTGCCAGGGCGATATCGCCGACTTGCGGCGTATTTTTTAGATTAACCGATACAAAGGGTAAATTGTCAGCGTTAACCTTTAACACCGCTAAATCCGTGGCCGGATCCATACCGATAATCTCAGCTTCAAACTGCCGTCCGTCCTGAAGTAATACCGCGATTTCATCGGCTTTTTGAATCACATGATAGTTGGTTAAGATTAAGCCGTCTTTTCGCATGATAACGCCGGAACCCAGTCCCCTGATCCGCGGCCTTGACTCCAGGCTGTTGGATACCGTGTTCCTTGCCGGCACGATGTTGAGACTGTAGATATTAACTACCGCGGGTGCGGACTTTCGCACGGCTTTCGCGAAAGAGAGATGCTCAGATACGTTGTCATCGCCGAACCAGTCATTAATTTTTAACTTTGATCCTAAAGAGGAGATAGCGATGAAAACGGCGGCCATGATCAGGCCGAAGCTAATCGCCTTCGCGAGATAGATTAATGAATTTCTGAAAGACATATCGGTCGGTATCCGTGAATGATGAACTGGAAATTTTAACAGAACCGCGAACTTAATCAAAACCAGCAAGGTGATTGATATTGATGATAAAAAAGGAGGCAGAGCCTCCTTTTGCTGAATTAACGCGGTTGAATTATCTTAAAATTAAAAATAAGTGGTTACCGTCACGATCAAGTTTCAGCGCGACCTGACCCTCACGGTCTTTCAGGGCTTTTCTCAACTGCTTCAGGTTACGGATAGGGCTGCGGTTAATGCCGATAATGACATCGCCTTTTTCTAACCCCGCCGCCGCCGCCGGTGAGCCTGAGGCAACCTCAGTGATTTCGACGCCTTTACGCGTGTCTTTAAGCGCCGCGCCCTGCAGCATCGGGTGCAGCGCACCAGCGCCTTTCTCCTGAACTTGTTTCGCTTCGCCTAAGGTTACTTTAACTGTTTTGCTGTCACCGTCACGAATTAAGCCAAGTGTGATTTTCGCTCCCGCGCCCAGGGTAGAGATTTTGGCTCTTAATTCCTGGAACGAACGGATCTTACGGCCGTTGACACTGACAATGATATCACCGGCTTTAATTCCCGCTTTATCGGCCGCGCTGTCAGGCTGAACTTCGTTGACAAAGCCGCCGTGCTGAGTATTTAAACCGAAGCCTTTAGCGAGCTCGCTGGTGAGGTTGCGTCCGGTGACCCCGAGCACACCACGTCGAACCTCACCGTGTTCGATAATCTGATGCACAAGGTTATGTACCATGTTGGCCGGAATCGCAAAACCGATACCGACGTTACCGCCGCTTGGCGCTACGATCGCGGTGTTGATACCAATCAGCTCACCGCGCAGGTTAACCAGAGCGCCGCCGGAGTTGCCGCTGTTGATGGCCGCGTCGGTTTGAATAAAGTTTTCCAGCATTTCAATGCCGAGACCGCTCCGGCCGAGCGCGCTGACAATACCGGACGTTACCGTTTGTCCGAGACCAAACGGGTTGCCGATGGCAACCGCGAAGTCACCGACCCGTAAGTTATCCGAGTTTGCCTGCTTAATCTGGGTTAAGTTTTTCGCTTTAATTTGCAGCAGCGCGATATCCGCTTGCGAATCACTGCCGATAAGCTTAGCTTTAACCTCGCGGCCGTCGGTTAAGCCCACCGTAATGTGTTCCGCGTTATCGATAACATGATAGTTCGTCACGATATAACCGTTTTCGGCGTCAATAATGACACCTGAGCCTAAACCGCGGAACGGGCGCTTCTGAACCTGCTCCTGCGGCGCGTTGGGACCGAAGAAATAGCGGAAAACATCCGGAACACGCTGTTTTGAAACCTGAACTCCGGAAACATTGACTGAAACCACGGCTGGTGTCACTTTCTCTAACATAGGAGCCAGGCTCGGCATTTGCTGACCGTCATCAACCGTCTGCGGCATGGCCGCCTGAGAAATAACCGGGCTTAGCGTTAGTGCAGCTCCTAAAACGGCAGCTGATAGGACAGATAATTTTGTCTTCATCAATTTATTGCTCCAAAAACGTTAAAGGTTTTGGTTATGAGTTATAAATAGCTGACCATAAGTTTTCTGACATTTTCTGATGCCCGTCTTTACCGCACCACAGCGTCGCGGATTCGGTTACATAGCTACGGCTATGCTCTCTGCGCCGCGCCTTGTATTGCACCGAATCTGAACACCAAAATTCTGAAGAAACTTATCGTCAGCTACTTAAAATAGAAAATATCGTTTCGGATTATTTGTATTTACTCACGTCCAAGTTTGTGTTCACACTTGAAAAGTGATTTCAGACATCCCGAACCGAAAACGCTTTTCAAGCTTGCTGTTATTCCGACCTGATCGATTTCGCAAAGTTCACAATCTGTCTTATATCAGAGAACTGACGCTGAATAATTGCTCAAAACGGGTCTGAATAGTATTAAATCTACTAGTATAGATAGGTGTCGTTGCCGCAAATATCAAGTATTTAATGTAAAACGATATTTCTTTTTAGTGTAAGGGACGTGACGTGCTAAGATCGCCCGGTTTTTTTAGTTCCGGTTTAAGAGAAATAATATTGTGTCGAAATTAACGCCCTGGCAGCATTACCAGCGGGATATACAGCGGGAAAATTTTAATCATGATCCGGCTCAGGAGCGGGCGGTAAAGGCGCTGCAAAAGGTGTATGACGACTTACTTGAGGCTCGGCAAGACACCTCCGGGTTTGAAAAAGTATTATCCTGGTTCGGGCGCTCGAAAGTAACTAAAGTAAAAGGCTTATATTTGTGGGGCGGTGTCGGCCGGGGCAAAACGTACTTGATGGACACCTTTTATGACGCACTGCCTTTTGAGCAAAAGTTACGGGCGCATTTTCATCGTCTTATGCGTCAAGTGCATCATGACCTGAAGAATCTCAAAGGTGTGCAGGATCCTTTAGCGGTGATTGCGGACAAAATGGCGAAACAATATAAAATCATTTGTTTTGATGAATTTTTTGTCTCTGATATTACCGATGCCATGCTGCTCGGTACCTTATTCCGGGAGTTATTTAAACGGGGCGTCGCGCTGGTGGCGACCTCGAATATTATTCCTGACGATCTTTATAAAAACGGTTTACAGCGGGCGCGTTTTCTTCCGGCTATCGCGGAATTAAACGCCAATTGTGTGGTGCTGAATGTTGATTCAGGCATCGATTATCGTTTGCGTACGCTAAAGCAGGCTGAGATTTATCACTATCCGCTTGATGAGCGGGCCGAGGCCAATCTGGCTGACTATTTTTCAAAACTCGCGGCACAGTCAGAACCTGAAACCGGCGCTATCGAAGTGGAAGGCCGAAAGATAGCTATCCGGCGTCAGGCGCGAGGGGTATTGATGGCGGACTTTACGGCGCTGTGTGACGGCCCGCGAAGTCAGACTGATTATATTGAGCTGGCCCGCTTATATCACACCGTGATGATCAGCGGTGTCAGACAGATGGGCGCGCGGCAGACGGGCGATGATATCCCCAGACGCTTCCTCGCGCTGGTGGATGAGTTTTATGAACGCCGTGTGAAACTCATTATCTCCGCGGAAGTCGCGCTGGAAGATATTTATACCGGCGGTTTACTGAGTTTTGAATTCCGGCGCTGCCGCTCACGTTTAACAGAAATGCAGTCCCGTGAATATCTGGCGTCGGAGCATTTGCCTTAGGCTTTCATCGCGGCAATTTTGCCTGATTTTTCCTGAAGCACTTCCGCTATCCTGTCGAGCTCATTCTTCGCGCTGACTGAGAGCTCAACTTCTTCTAAAAGTAATGTATTTAATGACTTAGGGAGTGAGTTTATTTTTACTCCCTTATGGATTAACTCTCCCCGTAAACGATAAACTTGCAGCCAGTCACAAGTCCGACAGTTTCTTTTCGCTAAGAACTCATCAAGTTTTTGTTTTTGCCGGAGGAGTATTTTCATCGAAACCTTGAAATCTTCGCGGACGTTTTTCATTGCTGTTTTCAGGTTATATTTTTCAAGTTTTGCTATGGAATCCGCTATTTCATAAGCGACTTTATCCAGCTCTATTACGTATGCAGGTAAGGCTCTGATAGCCTTGGTAAATTTAATGCTCAGCGTTTTTGCGCCATCGAATCCCGTTGAATTCAGGGTGGCGGCGTATCTTATAACCGCACGGTTAGCGTGATTAATGTTTGCCGCTTGCTTTAAGGCAATAGCAAGGGCTTTTTCAAGTATATTTAATTGCGCTAAAATCTGTTCCTGCGGCGATATGTTTTCATTTTTTGAAAACAGGATATATTGAGCCAGGCAGACCTCATCAGACCGTTCAGCGCTTTGCATCATACGCGTCAGTTGATTTAACGAGCCGGTTGAAGTCCGCATGGCCTCCTCGTCTTCTGTTATCCGGGTTATCTGGATAATCTCAGTTTCTTCGCTGTCTGATGCCGGGTCAGTCTCTCCTTCCGGTTCATATTTAAATTGTGTTGCCCCGCAAGGTTTCGGGGGCTGACGCAGTTGTTCCGCGGTAAATTGTTCCGCTTCCTGCTTTATGTCTTCCAGGCGCTTGTTTACGGCCGCGAACATCGTTGAAGCGCTTTCAAGCGCTTTTAACGCTTTAGCAAACTCATTGGTGGTATCAGCCCTTAAGGCTTTGAGAACGCTTTGCAGATATCCCTTCTCAAAGCTAAAGTGAAAGGCTTTAACGTTCTGTACAAATGTGTCATCTGAGCTCACCGAAGTGTTTTTGGAAAGAACTACATGAAGAGTAAGACTAAGCCGGTATATTCGTTCTGAACAAGTTGCCGCCACTTTTAAGTCAATATCCTCATCATTTTGAGTTATGGTATCGAGTCTCCAGAGTATTAACGGGTAATCAGAAGCGCTTTCTAAAACTAAACAAATAAAAAGCCGGTGAGCCCAGTATAACTTTTGTTCCCCGATGCCGGGCTGCGTACACCAGTACTGATCTGTCTGACGTATAGTAGGTCTTAGTACATTCTGAATTTGCCGGTTAAAATTCTCCTTAGCCATGCGTCGCAGATCATTCGTTTTATTGGTAGTGAGTTCATCAAGTGTTTTTTGTGCCTGATAAGTCCGCTGAATCAGTTCCTGACTTAAGGTTTGAAAGGATTTGCCCTGAGTAACTGATCCGCCAATCACTGGCGATGAATGAGAATCCCGGTCTGTGAGCATTTTTGTTATCGCTTCAAGTCTGAGCATGTGTTCACATTGCCAGGCGACGGGTCCTGTCCGCGCGGTAAACGTGAACCGATAGTCTAAACAGGCCTGTGCCATTTCTTTTTTGTTTGTTGCTTTTTTCAGTAATTCTTTTGTCTTTTCCGTTCGTTCATCTATTTTTTGTTCTTGTCGGTGCGTATTCTCAATCATAGCTTGAAAAAACAGTAACGCGTAAAAAATAGTTTGATGACAGATCAGTGTCTTTTCATCCAGAAAGCCGGGAACCAGTAGCCCCCATCGTTCTTCCGGAGCTAACTTAAAATGTTGTTCATGTTTATCTGTAATATGACTAAAAAGTTTTACGGCTATATCGTGGCGGGTCCTCTCTTGGATATGATGTCGAGTGTAATCTTCCAAAGCATGCTTGGCGAAATCCGCTATAGTATCCAGCTGTAATTTAATCAATTCCTGATTGTACTGAGGCGGTATGTTTGCCTTATCAGGTGTTTTTGCGATCAGCTGAGCGATTCTGCATTTTCGGCGCAGTATTTGCGCCTTGCGTTCCCGGATTTCATCCGCAAAACGCCGCGCGTTGTTTTGCTGCTGAATATGTTGTCCATTATCCGGCAGCTCAGTGCTGCCGGCATGTTGAGACGCTGATGAACTTAATTCATCATGCAATCTTTGTTTTAAAGGTGAGCGGGAAAAGTCTTTATCGCGGGGGGGCTGCGTAATATACTCATCAGGCTGATCTTTATCTTCACACTTAATATCAATATCATTATCATTGCCTGATATCTCCGCCGTCGCTTCTGTTTTCTCAGACTCAGAGCAGCCGAATGTCACCGGGCCGGCAAGACTCTCACTTACAGCAGCCATTTTTCCTGTCTACCATTCAATTAATACCTTAATCACTACTAATACCACCATGCGCTCCGGAGTAAAAGTTAATTAATATTCATTAATGTTAATAAATATTTAATTATTCATTCTTTATTCTTTATTAATTGCGGTTTATCGTAAGTTTTCTGATTCAAAAAACAGATGATTTTTAGTGCATCTTCCAGTATAATCCTGCGTCTGCCCACGTTACTCCTGCCGATAACGTCAGGATTTTTATAGCCATTTCGTTTGCTCGAAGGGGCAAGTGAAGGCAACTATTTGTGTTATTTGCTGTGGCAAATAATCGGTAAAACAACACATAACTTTGGGTTTTTGTAATAATGAAGACTTTTACTGCTAAGCCAGAAACTGTATCTCGTGACTGGTATGTTGTTGACGCTGAAGGTAAAACTTTAGGTCGTATCGCAACTGAAATCGCTGCCCGCCTGCGTGGTAAGCATAAGCCGGAATACACGCCTCACGTTGACACCGGTGATTACATCATCGTTATCAATGCCGAGAAAGTTACTGTTACGGGTAACAAAGCAAAAGGCAAGACGTACTACTCGCATTCAGGCTTCCCGGGCGGTATCAAGCAAATCAGTTTTGAAAAGCTGCAAGCTCACAAGCCGGAAATGATCATCGAGAAAGCGGTTAAGGGTATGTTACCTAAAGGTCCTTTGGGCCGCGCTATGTTCCGTAAACTTAAAGTTTACACCGGCGCTGAACATAACCACGCCGCACAACAACCTCAAGTTCTTGATATCTAAACGGGATTAAGCTAATGGCTGCAACTCAGTACTACGGCACCGGCCGTCGCAAAACTTCAACTGCTCGCGTATTCGCAAAAATAGGCAGCGGTAACATTACAGTAAATAACCGTTCTCTGGACGTTTATTTTGGTCGTGAAACCGCTCGCATGGTGGTTCGTCAACCTCTTGAATTGGTTGAGATGCTAGAAAAGCTGGATCTGAACATCACTGTTAAAGGTGGTGGCACTACCGGTCAGGCCGGCGCCATCCGTCACGGTATTACCCGCGCTTTAATGCAACTTGACGAATCTCTTCGTCCCGCTCTGCGTGCCGCCGGTTTCGTTACCCGTGACGCTCGTAAAGTTGAGCGTAAGAAAGTTGGTTTCCGTAAGGCGCGTCGTAAAAGACAATTCTCCAAGCGTTAATTTTCTCGCCCGGAGCCTTTATCAAAAAACCCGGCGGATGCCGGGTTTTTTATTCAGACATGCCGGTAATCTGATTTACGGATTACCTTGTCCTGATAATAGCTCGACTTTATAGCTGACCGGTTCTGAAGACGGGTTATCGCGGTTATCCTCAAGTTCAATCATGCAGTCGACGCTCTTACCCTCATCAATGACACCGTCATCAAGTTTAAGCTTAATGTACGGGTGACCTTCATCCGTCATTCCGAGCACTTTAGAGGTGTCATCCGGGTTCTGCAAATCCACGCCGCCGAGTGTCAGTCCTGTACGGTTTGTTACGTTTACCGCGGAAGGTAAGTCTTTGATGACCAAAATCAAGTCAGTATCGATAACATAATCACTGGTATTAGTGATGGTGTATTTATCCTGCTGTTTGATACCTTCTCTGGTTCGGGCGGTACGCTCCATCTCAGTTTTAGTATCGACAGGTAAAAATTCCATACCGACGTCACGACGGGTTAACGGGTCGTTGTTATTTTGCGCCATACCGCTAATAACGAAACCATCTTTAACGCCGCGAGCGGCCAGTTCAGGACGATACTTAGAATATGTGACGTCTTTCTCGTTAAGCTGGAAGGTATCTGTGGTTGAGTCAGGGTTATACTCAACAAACGCCGGATCGTATAAACCGTCCTCAATGAACGCGACAAGATCATTTACTTCCTGCTCTGATAAACCTAAACCACGCTCACCGCCTTCACCTCTGGGATAGGTAAAGCGTTTGGATAAGGTCTCGGCTTTGCCGGTAATGTCATCTTCCGCGACGCCGGCGTTAAAGTATTCAACGACCTGCTTAACCGAAGTATAAGCACCGTTATGGAAAAAGACACGGGCGTCCTTTAACTGTCTCAAAGTAACGGTACGATGCTTGTATAAGTGCGCTTTATTGCCTGTTACTTCAGCACGGCCCTCATCGCGGTATTCATCGTCGCCCCGAATATGAGCGTTAACGGCTTGCAGCGGGTGATCTTTTAAACCGAGGTTGTGGAAATTTTCTTCGACAAACTCACCGACACCGGCGACATCCGGATCATTATGCTGTTTATTCAGCATAGGACCGCTGTGGCAGCTATAGCAGCCCGCGCCGCCTTGTTCGACCGGTGTGAAGAACAATTCCGCTCCGCGAAGCTGTGATTCTGTCAATGCCTTGTTGTCACCGGCGAGGAATTTATCCCACGGTGTATTTCGTGTTACCACGGTACGGATAAAGGTCGCCGTTGCTCTTAATACGGTTTCATCGTTGATCAGTTTATCAAGGTACTTGTCATCACCGTTCGCTTTAGCTTCATCCGCTTGTGCCGCCTCTTCCGGGAAGGCCTCACGGAAAAGATGGATATAACCCTCAAATTTCTGCAGCTCCGGGTTTTGCGCGTCAAGCATGCGGTGAGCGTCAAGCAGCAGCAGGGTGATATTTTCCTGCGCGGCGTCTTCAAACGGGTTGATAGCGAAACCCTGACCTTGCGGTTCACCCGCTAAGCCGCCGCCGAGAAGACGATTGTTAAAGGCGCTGCCGATAACGCTCGGCGCGTTACGGGCGACACTGTCAACCGCGTCAAAGCGGCCTGAGGCTTTAAGATCGCCGGCATCGTCAAATACATCACCTATAGAAGGTAAACCAACGCGTCTTTCTCGGACATCGGTTAACGTCGGCAAATGATCGACTAATAAGTCACCTTCAAATTTAGGCTCTGCTCTTGAACCCCTTAACGAAGAATCGACCACTTCCAGAATATCCATACGAGCCCGGCGGCGAGGCTGGAAGTTACCCTCGGCATCGATGTACCCTTTACCTTCACCGCCTAAGTTGAAATTGAATTGTGTTCCGGCCTTGGAAGCCGCTTCACCGAAGTGACAGCTGCCGCATGAGCCTGTCCGCAATAACTCTTGTCTGCCCCCGAGTGATTCATCAATTCGAACGGTTCTTATTGAATCATGAAACAGCTGTTTCCCCAGATAGCGTTTAGCTTCAGTGGTCTTAATTCGCTGATTCTTGTCTTCATCTTCAAAAACGGGAACCGGAATTTCCTCATTAGTCGCGGGAACAACCAGTTTGTCCAGACCGCTGACATTCTCCGCGACAGTATCTCGTACCTGTTTCGCCTTTACGACAAGCGGTTCCTCCCGCTCAAGCGGTTTTTCTGATTCGACTTTTTTATCGTCGTCATCTGAGTCAAACGGGCACCCGGTTAAGGGTAAAACCAGCATTAATGCCAGTACGGTCTTTTTCTTGGTGAACATTGCATCACGCTCCGTGTAATTGAAACTGCTTCGCTTAAAGCGTAGACGTGAAATGAATGTTCTGCTTAAAAAATAAGTTGTTAAAGGGGGAGAAGAAAATTAATGTGATTGAGAATATTCAGGTTTATTTATACTCAAGCCCGGATTATCAAAAAAGCGTCACATAAATGACGTTTTCATCCGTTAAGCCGGCAATCGGGCCGGTGTTAGTTTTTGAGGGTTTAGCTGCGTTTTTAATCCCAGCGGCGCGGAAAAAATATTAGCCTCAATCCCAGAACAGTCATCTCATTCATTACAACGAGTTGGCGGATGTCCGGTCAGCGCCGGAGCGGTTTTATACAGAGCTTTTTCTTAAAAATCCCTGCCACTTGCCGCTGAAAATCTGTTAAAATCCTTTTTTAACCTCTATCTGCTAATGAAAATGGGCAAAAACGTTGTAGTTCTCGGCACTCAATGGGGTGACGAGGGAAAAGGTAAGATTGTCGACCTTCTGACAGAACAGGCAAAATACGTAGTTCGTTACCAGGGCGGTCACAACGCGGGTCACACTCTGGTGACCGGCGGCGAGAAAACCGTTCTTCATCTTATTCCGTCCGGTATTCTTCGTGATAATGTAACATGCATTATCGGCAACGGTGTGGTGTTAGCGCCTGACGCGCTGATGAAAGAAATCCGGATGCTCAAAGCGCGCGGCATCGCGGTCGAAGAGCGTCTGCTGATCTCAGAAGCCTGCCCGTTAATCCTCCCTGTTCACCGCGCGTTAGATTCAGCCCGTGAACGTGCCCGCGGTAACAACGCTATCGGTACTACAGGCCGCGGTATCGGCCCCGCTTATGAGGATAAAGTCTCTCGTCGCGGACTTCGTGTCGGTGATTTATTCAATAAGGCGTTATTTGCCGAAAAACTGAAGCAGGTGATGGATTATCACAACTTCATGCTCACCGAATATTACAAAGCGCAAGCCGTTGATTATGATAAGACGCTGACGGACGTGTCAGAGCTGGCTGATTATCTGCGGTCTATGTGCGCGGATGTCACGGAGCTGTTAGATACGGCTCGTAAAGCCGGTGAGCCGATCCTGTTTGAGGGCGCGCAAGGTACGCTGCTTGATATCGACCACGGCACTTATCCGTTCGTTACCTCGTCGAACACGACCGCGGGCGGCGTGGCAACGGGCAGCGGTTTCGGCCCCCGTCACCTGGATTATGTTCTGGGCATCATTAAAGCTTATACGACACGCGTCGGCGCGGGTCCGTTCCCGACGGAATTACAAAACGAAACCGGTGACTATTTAGGTGAGAAAGGTCACGAGTTCGGCGCTACGACGGGCCGTAAGCGGCGTCCGGGCTGGTTAGACGCCGTCGCGATGAGGCGCGCCGTTCAAATCAACTCGATTTCAGGTTTCTGCCTGACTAAGCTTGATGTATTAGACGGCTTAGACGAAGTGAAAATCTGTGTCGGTTACCAAATGCCTGACGGCACGGTGATCAGGCAGACGCCGCTCGCCGCCGAAGGCTACGAGGAGGTGACGCCTGTTCTTGAAACCATGCCGGGCTGGCGGGAAAGCACAGCAGGCGTGACGTCTGTTGAGCGGCTTCCCGAAGCGGCGGTTAACTACATCCGGCGCATTGAAGAGCTGCTTGAGACGCCGGTTGATATTATCTCCACGGGCCCGGATCGTAATGAAACGATGATTTTAGTTAATCCGTTTAACTGATCACCGCTTCCGGCAAGCGTTCAGGCGCCGTTCCGGCGCCTTTTTTGTTTGCCGGGAAACCGCCGGCGGCCAGCCCGGTTCTCAGATTTAACCTCCGCTGAGGGCGCGGAGCTATCTCATGACATAAAATTAATCTTCCGGAAACACTGCGTTAATTTGATTTCACATATAATTATAGTATCGCGATTAAGACTGAATTTTTAAGTCTGATTTTTAATCGCAAATGTCCGGTCGCCCGGATTTCGGTTGTTGATGTGAAAGGCATCGCGCGGTTCAGAAGATACCGGTTTAAATTTCAGCGCCTGATTTGTCATGCCCGCGAAGGCGGAATATGAATAACGACCTTTTTGTATGCCGGTCATCCGGCGGCGTTCTGTCTCTCAGCATGGTTCACATAAGCGTGATTCATTTACCGCAGACAGTTATCGAAAGTGACATACAGGAATTAAAGAGGAAAAAAGTTTATGCTGAAAGTAAACTCTGACCGGTGGCGTTACGCGCAATCATATCAAAGCGTAAGCGGTGATACGCTACCCTGTGACGAAGATGACAGACGAAGAGATCTTAATGAGCCGCTCAGTATTGAATTTCTGGAAGAGCATATCGCGCCTGAACTTGAAGGCATAGAATATGACTTCGGGGAATGTATTTTAGAACCCAAATACCAACAGCATGTTTTTGTTATCGAAAATCAATTTAATGGGTTACATTCTATATACACGGCGCAGGAGATACTTCGGATACTTCACAGAACAGAGCCTCAGAAGTGCACCTTAAATCATATTCTGTCAGCTTTGCGCTCTCATGAAATGACCTCTTTAATTTCAGATGGTCATAAAAATGCGGAAGAGATAGAGAAAAAATGGTTATCTCAGACCCTGACCGCTGCCGGACGCCCGTCAGAGCCTGACACACCGCGTTTCGGGGATAATGTAGAATTGAGTCCGGATTTTTTAATAAACTTCATAGCGCCTTACATCCCTGATAATAAGGCTGTCAGTTTTTGTTACCCGTTCCCTTTCTCACCTTCTATTTCTTTCGATCGGAGTTACGAAGAACTAAACCTGTTGAATAAAAAAGAACCTGCCGGAAGAAGAGTTACCGCGGTTGACGCCCTGACGTTACTGCACCGGATTGAACCCGGGGTATGTACCCTGAGGAATATTTTAGCGGCGCTGCGGCAGCCGGATGTTGGTTTAAATAATGTGGCGGACGAAATAAAAAGGAAATTCTCATGTCAGGAAAACACGGAGGTTGACGAAAGGAATAAGGCTCTATCTGAGCGGTTAATGAAAGATAAGCAAGCGCTGCAAATAGAAAATAAAAGTCTCAAAATGAATGAATTAGCGATAAGTTCGGCCGCTTTCAAACAAGGAAAAATTATTCTGAGCGCCCGGGTCTGGTTACGACAGCTGCAGGAGGGTTCAGGCAAGGCCGAACCCGTCGCTGAGAACGCGGCTATACGCGATCTCAATCGCACAGATTCCCGGTATAAGGATAGAGCGCGGTCACAGACAGTCACGATTGAGAGATTACGGCATCAGCTTGATGACCTGAAGCGGTCGCTGAGACCGGATCAAACCTTACCGGAACCCGATAAATTATCTCAAGACATCGCAAGGTTAGCTTCATTAAATGAAGGGATTATGGAGATGTCTGAACGTTTTAAAAAATCGTTTGATGAAGGGCAATCCGAATTAAAACAGGTTAAATCATCATTAGAAACGATGTTAAATCGGAAAGTTGATTTAGAGGCTATTCGTGATTGCGAGTATTCTACTGATGATGATGCGATTGATCATTTACTCGTAAAAGTCGATATAATGAGTAGAGACATCGCAATCCGAGATGATAAGATAAGTAAGATGAGTGCGAGTATAAAGGAGGCTCAGCAGCGGCTGAGAAGTGATCCGCGGACTGATAAGACAGCTCAGAATATCACTCCTCGGCCGAAAACCCGAAAAAGATCACCCGCAGATGACAGCAGCGGTATGTCCGACGGACAGACGAGTACTAAACGGCTTAACACCTTGAAAGTGTAAATAAGATACTCAGTCACCCCATCAGCGCCTGTAACCCTTCCTGACCTGTAAAACGTTTGGCGAAGAAATCCAGAAACGCGCTGATGTTCGTCGCCAGCTGGCGGCGGCTGGAATAGACGCCGTAAATCTTAAATGACTCAATCGGCCACTCCTGCAAAATGGGGATTAACGCCCCGCCGGCGATCTCCGCCTTACAGTTAGAATTAGACAACATCCCGATACCGAAATCATCAAGTACCATACGTCTGACCATTACCGCGCTGTTTACCCGGACCTTACGCTTAAAATTCACCATGGTTTTGCGACCGCCTCTGCCTAAAGGCCAGATAGGGGCGGATCGTGACGTACCCAGCAGAATGCCGTCATGATCCGTAAGGTCTTTGGGTGTGGCCGGTGTGCCTCTGGCTTTTAAATAGCCGGGGCCGGCGACTAAAACCGGTTGTCTTTCAAAGAGTAAGCGAGCCACTAAGTCCGACGATTGTAACGGGCCGTACTTTATCGCGATGTCGTAGCCTTCTCCGACCAGTCCGACATCATTGTCGGTAAACTGGATATCTAAGGTGATATTAGGATAAAGTCGCATGAATCCGCTTGCCAGACTGGCAATCAGTTCCTGACTGAAGGATACAGGGATAGCGATACGCAATGACCCCGACACATTACTGCGGGTATTTTCAATCGCGGCTTTGGCGGCTTCGATTTCATTACCTATGGTGTCGCAGTGCTGATAAAACAACGCGCCCGCTTGTGTCAGGCTTAAATTACGGGTATCACGCTGCAGCAGCCTGACGCCTAACTGTTCTTCCAGCCGGGCTACTTTTCGGCTGATGGTTGATTTCGGCAGCCCCGTTTCACGGGCCGCCTGTGAGAAACCCCTCGCTCGAACAACGGCTGCGAAGAGCATCATCCCGTTCAAATCAGGCATGTTTTTTTCACTGTCTCAAATTTGGAACAAAGCGTCTAAGGCAGTTTAATGGCAATTTGCGGCGGATAAAAGTTATATTTAACCCTTATAAAAATAATTCGGTTTTGTTGAATCTCTTATTCTCAGACGGAAAGTGAGGATCGACAAGATTACGTGGCCAGGAGAAGTATCTAAGCGCAGCGAGATACTAAGCAGAGGATCTTTTAGGATGACCAGCAACAAACAGCCCACTGAAACGACTCAGGCTCAGAGCACTGACGTGCTGTTTATTAAAGCGGAACAATTAGCGAAAGACTTTTCGCTGTTCCCCAGGCGCAGCAAGAAAAGCTTGTCAGAACAGGTGAAAGGATTAATCGACGACGATACTATCCAGGCGAATCTGAAAAATTTAGCGCAATTAGATGTGGACGGATACGTAACTAAAGTTATCCAGCCGACTCAGGATAAAAACCGTCCGGGCGCGAAACGCGTTATCGCCGATTTAAAAGGCAAAATTATCACCGATACGCTTATCGGCTCTTTTTACCGCGCCGAGGTTGAGCTCAGCTTCGGTACTCGCACCCGCCGGGTCGGGTTCATCGCTCAGGAACGGACTTCGGCTAACGGCGCCTGGATGCCTGAGCATCACCTGGCGGCCTGTAAAGCCATCCGTCATTTCGCTGAGCTGTCTATGCCGGTTGTCTACTTAATTGACACTCTGGGAGCCGACGCGGGTGAAGCGGCGAACAGCCAGAACCAGGCGCATTCGATTTCTAAAGCCATCGCGGAATCGGCCAACGTTGACGTGCCGACCGTCGGGATCGTTATCGGCGCCGGTTACTCCGGCGGCGCGATTCCGTTAGCGGCGGCTAACATTCTGCTGTCACTGCGTGACGGTATTTTTAATACCATTCAGCCGCAGGGTCTTCAGAGTATCGCCCGTAAGTACAACCTTTCCTGGCAGGAATGCGCCAAATCCGTCGGGGTATCTCCGGAAGAGCTTTACGCCAGCGGCTGTATCGACGGGATTATTGATTTCACACCGTTTGACAAAGACGAGCGTCAGCATAACCTTCGCCGCGCGATCATCAGCGCTATCGAAGCGGTGGAAAAAGCGGCGATTGATTTTGTGCGTGACTCCGCGGATTTACGTGAGCATTATGAACGCAGTTTAAACCGTTTCTTAACCCCGTCGGCCAACCTCGCCTCACTTGAAAGCAACGCTGAGCTTGAAGTGGCCAGCAACCCGACGATGCACCTGAATCTGTTCGGCAGCGCTTATCGTTACCTGCGTTACTTAACGCTCCGCAGCCGCATCCATTCAATCCCTCAGGGTGAGTACGGCCGACTGTCAAAAGTCAGCGTGCCGGAAGGAGACTTGCAGGCCCGTATTCAGCAGGAGCAGGACAAGGTATTCCGGACCTGGTTATCAAACCCGGATAAAATGGTTTATGACGATGAGCTGAACAAGCTCTGGGGCAATTTCATGTCTAAGCGCGAGGATGTGACAACCGAGCGCAACATGCTGACGCGTTTCATTCTGGGTGAGCCGAAGGAAAACTACAAAAAAGCCCGTAAGGCGCTGCTGTTTAACATCGGCTGGTCACTGTACCACCGCTGGAAGTCAAACGCGGCGAATAATTTTAAGGGCTTGATTCACTATTTAGAAAATCTGCCCGCCCAGGTGACGCGAAAAGACTGGCCGGAGCTGAACAAGCTGACGGTTCTTGATGCGGTTGTCAATGACGAGCTGCGTGAGGATTTCATCTGGCAGTGCCACAATATTCTGATCTTCAACGCCTTGTATGATAACGTTGTGGTTAATCTCGCGTCCATCGCCAAAGAAGCGATGATGGCGAAGAGCCTTTCCCGCGCCTCGGTTGACGGTTTGCTGCATACCTCCATCGACAAAGCGATTTCGGTACAGGATATCGCCAACGATAAGAGCAAGTTCTACAAGTGGCTGAAGTACTTTATGAGTCAGTCGAACCGCGCCGACCTTCTGACCCGCGTTGAGTCGTGGAAGAGTGTCGGATTCCCGCAGCTGAACGACAGTTTGTTCGTCATTCTGACCTATTTTTTCGAGCGTCTGCTGCCTGAGTACTTTGACAGCGAGCAAGACACCAGCAAATACACGGGCGCTATTAACCCCGTGCGTATCGGTCGTCGTAAAGACTTCTGGAACCGTCTGACTATGGGTTACCAGGACTTGCTGATCCAGAAAGTGCTGCGTGACGAAAAACGTTCCGGCAAAATGAGCTGGGAAAACATCATCTCGAAATTCTTCACTCAGTTTGAGGAAATCGACGCGGATAAGATGTCAGCCAACATGCTGAACTTCCCGGGCTTCCGCCTGTCGATTGAGGACGCGCTGGACAAAGGCATTCGTCCCTGCGGTCTGATCACCGGATTGGGTGAGTTTGAACACGAGGGGCAGAAGATCCGCGCCGGTGTCGCGGTGTCAAATACCGCGTTCCAGGCCGGTGCGTTTGATATGGCGAGCGCTGAGAAATTCAGCTCGCTGCTGATTGAGTGCGCCAAGCGTAAACTGCCCGTGGTCTGTTTTATCAGCTCAGGAGGTATGCAGACCAAAGAAGGCGCGGCGGCGCTGTTCTCAATGGCGGTCGTGAACGACCGTATCACGCGCTTTATCCGTGATAACGAACTGCCCATCCTGATGTTCGGTTACGGTGACTGCACCGGTGGCGCGCAGGCGAGTTTCGTCACTCACCCGTTAGTGCAGACTTACTACCTGTCCGGTACTAACATGCCGTTCGCGGGTCAGATGGTGGTTCCGGCTTACTTACCTTCGACGTCGACGCTGTCGAACTACTTGTCGAAAGTGCCCGGCGCGATGAACGGTCTGGTGGTTAACCCGTTCAGCGAGACATTAGAAAGCCAGCTTTCAGGCATTGACCCGTTAATGCCGCAGGCGTCGCTGCGAATCAGCGATGTGATTGCTAACGCGTTGTCGACGCTGGTTCCCGAGGTTGTGAGCGAAGAGCGGGAAATCGTTCAGGACGACCCCCGGGAACTGATGAAACCGATGGAAAAGGTACTTATCCACGCCCGCGGTTGTACGGCGGTCAAGCTTATCCGTAAAGCGCACGATAATGATATCAGCGTCGTCCTCGTGGCTTCCGATCCGGATATGACCGCGGTTCCCGCTGACATGCTCAAAGACAACGACAAGCTGGTTTGTCTGGGCGGCAACACCTCAGACGAGAGTTACCTTAACGCTTACTCAGTGCTCAAAGTGGCGGAATACGAAAACGTTGACGCGCTTCACCCGGGGATCGGTTTCTTATCCGAGAGTCCGCAATTCGCGGCCTTGTGCGTCAATAACGGCGTTAACTTCGTCGGCCCGAGTGTTTACTCAATGACAACCATGGGTAACAAGTCGAACGCGATTAAGACGTCGCAGGCGCAGAACGTCCCTGTGGTACCGGGTTCTCACGGTATTCTGAACAACGCCGAGCAGGCGGTGAACGTCGCGGATGAAATCGGTTATCCGGTACTGCTCAAAGCCGTCCAGGGCGGCGGCGGCAAAGGTATTCAGGTTGTTGAGAAGCCCGGGGATATGATCTTCCTGTTCCAGAAAACCTCCACCGAAGCGGCGGCGGCATTCGGTAACGGCGACCTGTACCTGGAGAAATACGTGACCTCGCTGCGTCACATCGAAGTTCAGCTGCTGCGTGATAAGTTCGGTAACGCTAAGGTACTGGGCATACGTGACTGCTCCGTCCAGCGCAACAACCAGAAAGTGATCGAAGAGTCTGAGTCAACCATGCTGCCGGAGGAACTTAAGCAGCGGGTGCTTGAGTATACCCGCGCCCTGGGTAACGCGACGGACTACATGGGCGCCGGTACGGTGGAGTTTATCTATAACTTAGACGCCGACGAAGTGTACTTCATGGAAATGAACACTCGTCTGCAGGTTGAGCATCCGGTTACCGAGGCCACCTCTTGCGTTGATATCGTCAGCGCGCAGTTTGATATCGCGGCGGGTCGTTCAATTGAAGACATAGAGCCGAAAGACGTCGGCTACGCGATGGAGCTTCGTATCACGGCCGAGAAAGCGGCGCTGGACAGCAATAACGTTCTGCAGCTGCTGCCGAACCCGGGTCACATTACCGAGTGTCACTTCCCGGAGCGTGACGACGTGGAAATCATCGCTATCGCGGCGACGGACAAAGAAGTCTCACCCTACTACGACAGCCTGATCGCTCAGGTGATCATGCGCGGCGAAAGCCGACAGCAAGTGATTGAGCAATTTATCGAATATCTGGATCAGGTTTCTGTCAAAGGCATCGCCACCAACATTCCGCTGTTAAAGAGTATTCTTAAGGATAAGACCTTCCGGGAAGGCGTGTACGACACTAATTATCTGCCGCGTCTGATGGCGGAGTTAGATATTCCGGCACTGATTGAGGAAATGGAAGCCGCGGCCGAGACCAGAGGCGTTGATACCGAATCACTGCGTGTCGGTGAGTCAGACGAGCTTAAAGTACTGGCACAAGGCGCGGGTATCTTCTATAACTCACCGGCGCCGGGTGAGGCCGAGTTCGTCAGTGAAGGTGACATCGTTACCGTTGATCAGACACTGGCGCTGACTGAGGCGATGAAAATGTTCTCTCAGGTGACGCTGGCCGACTTTAACCGCAAAGGCGCTGAGCTTTACCCCGCCGACAAGAAATACCGCATCGAGCGTATTCTGAACTCGAACGGCCAGCAGATCTCTCAGGGTGATCTGCTGTTTGTCGTCTCGCCCGTCGAAGCGTAGATGCCGATTCAGGTCTGAAAAGCTCTCCTGATATTTAAGAGAGCTTTTTTGTATAAGAAACTCAAGCGGATCCTGTTGATCCATTCTAACCTGAAGGTTAAATTGGATACATGCCAGATGCGGTAAAAATTGCTGTCAGCGAGGCCTGAATAGCGGTAAGCGGTTATTTCAGCCGGTTTACCAGCGTCAGCATTCACCGGATAAGCGCTTTCTTTAAGTGAATTTAGGCGGTTAATCCAATTGTCTTTTATAGTGGCTTTACAGTTTACAGGTAAGAGTTATGAGCAGCCTAGTTACTTGCGGACCACCGGTTCAAATCAAATGCGAGCAACATGAACAAAACACGCGGGTGTTATACATGTTTGATGAGAAAGATAAACCGCCGATAGGCCATGAAGGAAAAGTGCGGTACTGGCGTGATATAAAAGGCAGATATTACGATAAGAATCGTGTCATAACAGAGGATGATAAGGTTCAGTGCTGGTTAGGTTTTGATGGCGTTATGCATGAAAGACGACGTGTGGTTTATAACGTGTCCCCCAGGCGTGGAACGGTTAAACCGTCTCAGTCTCATGGCGGAGGTAATGACGGGGGAGCTTCTCTTACCGCTGGTCACTATTGTGCATCAAGAGATTATGACGATGTAAATTATACTAATTTTGAGGTTGAAAATAACCCTGAGTCTCAAATTGATAGTCTGGTCAGTGTTACAATAAACAAACGCAACCTCCACAGCGCCGGGCCGCCGCCGATAAGTGACGACCGGGACAGACATTCACGAATGTCCGAAGACTTTCCGAGCTTAGTTCCTCAAGCGCAACAACAAGCGCAACAACAAGCGCAACAGCAAGCGCAACAGCAAGCGCAACAGCAAGCGCAACAGCAAGCGCAACAGCAAGCGCGGCAAATGGGTTCCGGGGTAAGCGCCGCCGTACCGGGGCGGATGTCTACTGGTTTTAATATTAATGAGAATGAACGCTGGGGAAGAATCATCGCCACACAACCAAAATGCCGGTTTCTTTGGAGTGAAGTCAGCGCGGACAGAATAACAGGCTCGGGTAATCTCGAAAACGCCTTAGATCTGTTATCAGAACTCATGAGCCGGAGTGATGTCGGCACGGTATCTTTAATAACCGTATGGAGCTTCGTTAATTTTGCCGGATACGATAACATCGCATTGTTAGAGCAATTAGCAAAGCAATTAGCGCCCGGGGTTGACTTATCCCCGTGCCTCGTTGCGTTAGACAGATTTGATTTTTCTGTGTCAGAAGACGTGAAAACGTTTATCCTGAATAAGAAAAAGGCGGAAGATAATAAAAGTGCGATTTTGTTGGAAAACGATAAAATTATAATAAGTCGTTTAACGCAAATTCCAAATCTTGCGTCCCCGAGTGACGGAACTACCCGTACATTCGCATTTACCGCTGACACTCAAATTAAACTTCAGAGGCAGCTGTTAAGACTGTATATTAATAATATTAATAATCCGTTTATTATTCCGGCTATTCATATCTACAGTCAATTACAGGAATATTCAGTTCATTGTGAAGACGCTGAGCGTCGGTTTGCCCGTGAGCGAATAAGTTGCAGAGGCGGAATAAGTTGTTCCGGACTAAAACCGCAAAGTGTTGCTGACATATTTCTGACGCTTTTTTTTCATCCCGGCAAATGGAAATTAACAGCTGAATACCAGGACGAAAAAATCAGATATAATAAAACCTTATACTGTGATACATGTGCGTCTTACGGCCGTAAAAATCAGTCAAAGTGGACGTTCAATTTTATAAAAGGAACATTTAAACAGCCGGAAAATTGTAATTATTATTTTTTTCATTGCAGTGAGCACAGTTTCGATAAATGCCAGGGATGTGTTAATAATGAGCTCATTAAAATGAAAAAAACACCATACTATCCGCTAAAAAAATTATGACTCTGAAATATAGTGGTATCGGAACGTAAAACGATACCCCGCGGCCGGGTGTGTTTTTTATCGGGAGGGGTTATGTCCAACTTTATGAACAGGCTGAATTGGCCGACAGCTCAAAAGCATTACCGGTACGATGAGAACAACCTGCCGCCGACTGACAGAAAGGTTTACTGGTGCGATGGCCGTGATGAAATCTGGCACACCAAGATAACGCCTGACAAAGTGAGTCAGGTCAAATGTTGGTTTGACAGCCGCGGAGTACAACATGAGGGCAGATCTGAAACAGCGGCAGATACTGTCTCAGGTCAATCCGCGGCGTACGGCGGCAGACCTGATCCTGCGTTATATTCCTGTGAGGACGGTGATTCTAGTTTTGATGATGACGGTGATGATGATGAAGATGTTAATAAAATTTTACCGGTATAGTTGAAAAATCGTTTATGTTGCTGCCAGTGTCTACTTCAATTTACATTTCTAGCGAGTCCAAACGGATAATCAAACTTGCCTCAAATAAACTTCACGGAATGGAAAAAAGAGTCTTTATGGCTGAAGTGTCTAAAACGTTCTGCTGCGGGAGTCCTAGATTAACGGAAACGGAGTTTGGCTGGGGGAGAAAAGCTGTAGAACTCGGGCTTCATGAGCTGGAAACCGGGTTTGAATGCTTTGCGGGAAAGCATAGAAGTGTAAATAATCCTCAGCTGGAGGTGATATTCGGGCGTTAGTCGATCCAGAGTCACAAGCTGATCCAAAATTCAAAAATTCATTTGCTTACACTCGAATTACAGCTAAAGGTGTTCGTAAAAAGCTGATTGAGGAAAAAGGCTGGGACTGTGAAGAGTTACCAAAAGAAAGAACGATTAATGACATTTTGAATCGACTCGGTTACAAACTGAAGCGAGTTCAAAAAACCAGGCCACAAAAAAAATTCCTGAAACAGACGCCATCTTTAAAAATGTAAATAAAATTAAAAAAGAAACAGCAGGGAATAAAAAAGTTATCCGTATAAGTATAGATTGCAAAGCCACGGTTAATTTGGGTGAATTTTCTCGACACGGTCAATCCGGAGGGATTGATGCGGTGCAAGCTTTAGATCACGACATGGATGTAAAAGATAAGCTTATCCCGTTCGGAATACTGAACCTGGAAAACGACCAGCTTCATGTGTTTTATGGTAACTCAAGTAAAACCAGCGACTTCATTTGTGACGCTTTAGAGTGGTGGTGGAATTTAGTTAAAGACGAACATCCAGAGGTAGAGGAGCTGGTTATTTTTTCAGATAATGGCTCAGAAAATAGTGGATGCCGGACTCAGTATCTTTTTAGATTAAAACAGTTTAGTGAAAGATCGAAACTGAGGATTCACAACGTTTACTACCCACCTTATCACAGCAAATATAACCCAATTGAGCGGGTTTGGTCATCTTTAGAAAAGCATTGGAATGGTACATTACTGAATTCAGTGAATACTGTTCTGGAGTGGACGAAAACAATGACTTGGAAGGCTATGACTCCAGTTGTCAATTTAATTGATAAGGTTTACTCAAAAGGAGTCAAGCTAACAAAAAGTGAAAAAAGAAGATGTCGAAGATAAAATCATCCGAAATAGTGAATTACCTAAGTGGGATCTACTTATCATGCCAGAATGGTAAATTCTTAACTGCGAGATCCCTTAATAATACGGTTCAACTTACCAGTCTGGTCAGTAATACTGCAAGTTTAAGATTCACAGACGCCACCAGTGGCGGCGGACGTAACATGCCGCGGCGGCCTGACAACAGCAGGCCGCCCTCGGTAAGGTCTTACGACCCGGAAAGTCTCGCCCCTCAGTCTCAGCGACTTGACCTGTCAGATGAGCCGGCGGGACGACGGACTGGTCTCGAATTCTCGTCAGCCGGTTGCGCTTTGTGGGGAGGTAGTATAGCCCAGCAGCCTCACTGCGCCGGCTTATGGCTGCCGGTGAGCCGAGAACTGTTAAATACACTTCAAGACGCTGATAACCGGTTTTCATATTTATTAAAACTCATGGATGAAACTCAAAGTAAAGTCGTTTCTGTTATCAGCGTCTGGAGTTTTCTTAATTTTGTTGAATGTAACGACTTAAAATTGCTGGAGATACTGGGAAATGATAACGGTTTTTATATAAAACATCGAGCGAAGTTGGATAATTTTGATTTCGGAGAAATGAATGACCTTTATAAAATATTGGAGTTAAGACACGATGAAAGAGCAGAGCAAGAAGAGGATTGCGGGATAACGTTAAATGACATGCGCTTGATCAGCAGATTGAAACTTTTTCAGGAGTGCCTGCGTTACCGTGCCGGTCAAAAATCACTCATTATAAAAACCGCGCAAAAAATGGGACTGGTGACCACCCACGCCGCCCTTTTGCGAGTTGCTGAAAGTGACCTTGAGCTTAAGCTACTGCTTTTAAATATGTACTTCCATAAGGTTTATGTTATTCAGGCTCTGTCTTTTTATAACTGGCTCGAGAAACATATTAAATCATCAAAAATTAGCGCGATTGATTTTAAAAACTTACGACCCTCATGCCCGAAAGGACGTTGTCAGCTAAAACTGGTCAGTATCAGTAATCTTTTTTTAAAATGCTTTTTTGATTCCGAGAGTTTTCAATTTACTAAAGATCCCGTTACGGGAAGAATAAGGCGCAATAAAAAAGTCATTTATTGCGATGAATGCCAATCACGTGCGACGAATAGTGAGTTTAAATGGAAATTTAATTTCAGAAAGCAGGAAATACAGCCAGTTCCGGAAACTGTGTTTTATTTTCATTGTGGTACACATCATTATGATATATGCACAAAATGCGCGAAAGAAAAAACGAATCCGTCAGCAGGCTGTCATAATCAGAACAGGCGCTATTAGCCTGAAAAACTCAGTTGGCCGCGTTAACCCGTTTTAATTTATTGAAAAGCAGGACAAGAAGAATTTACCGGAGGATTGAAGGGCTTAGCCTGCTAAAATCGCCGCTGACTGTGTTATAACTCTTGCGGGCAGAATACACTTGCCGCAAGCTTCGCCTTGCTATCAGCAAACGGAGTAACGACAGTTTTTTATGTCGGTAATTTTTTCTACGTTTGAGAACGTATCTGACTGAGCTTTTCAGGTTAAAGGCAAGTCATGAGGGATTTAAATTATCTGTATAACATATAACCGGAGTAATAGCATAGATTGTTCAGTTAGGATTCAGTGTTAAAGCTTTATAGTCAATTTTTTACAAATTCAGAGTGAGTGACGTCGTGAAATCATGCTATTCATATATCTGTTCCGGCATTCTGCTTTTAACTTCATTATTGCCTTTACAGGCTCCGGCCGGTTCTATTGCTTCCGCGCCTAAAAGTAGCGCGAATAATTTTCAAATTACATCCGCTTCGCATCAGGTTATCAGTACTGGCAGCGGTTGTCCGCAAGATCCCGAAGCCTACCATTTTACAACACAGCGACAAATTGATGATTTCGGTTTAAAGTACGGGGGGTGTAGCTCAGTACCTTATCTTAATATTAATGGCGCGGATATAACCAACTTAGATGGTCTTCACAATATTGAAACAGTGGATCCGACAGCGGATAAAAGTCACGATTATTTTTACGCGATATTAATTGGTAATTTGTCATCTGTCTACGACGCGAACCCTATGTTAAGAACCCTAAGTGGATTAGAACATCTCAGAACAGTTACAGGTACCATTATCATTTCCGGAAATAAGACGCTCACGGAAATTCACGCATTTCAAAATTTATCTGAAATTAATAACTTATATCATCCTGATAATTATATATCGGGGTTAGAGATTGCACATAATCCAAAACTCGAACAAATTGACGCTCTGAGTAATTTATACGAAGCTGGATACATATTCATTGCCGATAATTGGCATTTAAAAATCATTAATAATTATTTTGATAAAATTGAGCAATTATATCAATTGTTTATCGTGGATAATATTTTTACTGAACTCACTGCGTTTCATCATTTAGCTGCTGTACAGACCTTCTATATAGAGCATAGTTTACTTAAAAGTCTTGAAGGCTTCGCTAACCTGCGTCTAATTCAATATTCCGCTAAACTCGGTTACGATAAAAATTTATCTCAATGCCATCAGCTCTCAGCTATTTATAAAAAAAACAGTTCTATTTTTGATTTAACCATGACTAACCCGGGTTGCCTTGAAACATTACAGAAATAATAACAAACTAAGGAACCCTCCGGGCTCAGGGCAGAACGCCCGTTTCTTCGTTGCAGTGACTTGAAATACTCCAGTATATCTTCCCACCGCGCCTTGAACCGGACGTTCTGCCTTGAGCTGAAGCTAACAAATGCCAATGGTTCACTCTTAAACGATGAACAACGCTTTATACGACTTCACTTCGCGCCGCCTTGTGTAAGCCGAAAATAAACGACGGCAAAACAGGCGGGTTATTCCGGCACGGTTCCTGAGCCGCCGCTGTTTCCGGGAAAGCCGTTAAGACTGAACTTTTACTCAACGCTCTAATCTTGCCTTCAATACCGAGAGCCTCGCTAAGATTTTATTTCTGTAGTGCTGATTTTGTATTTGTAAGAAATCGTTAAACGCCTCTGACGCTTGCGGAAATAACTCAGCGTTTTTTTTCCATCGCAAAATGGCTTTGAATAACCGGCGCTTGGATGACTGATTTTCAAAACGGCTTGATACCTCTTCGATACTGTTAGCGATATGGCTGTTAGGTATAATGATGCGATTAAACAGCTGCTGAAGCGCCGCTTGGTTGGCACGGCAGAATCTCTGCCAGCTTTGTAAGTTATGTTCATCTTTCAGGGCGTTATATTTTCTCAGCCAGTAGCCCAGTGATGAGCTGGTCGCATATTCCCGGGTATGATGACTCTGTCTGATCCCTGAGTATATCCGTACGAAGTGCAGCTCGTAAGTTAAGTTATGCCTCATCTTAAACTGCAGGTTTATACGGTTACCGGGTTTGACGGCTGACTCATCAATATCCGGTAACTCAGAGAGGTTTACCGTTTCCAGCGGTATTTCAGCTTGTGCGCAAACCTGTTGTACGGCCTCAGACAGCCATTGAGGATCCAGCCGCTCCCGCTTCACTGCCGGTGAGCAGAATAAGGCGATATCAAGGTATGAGCCGTCCAGATAAGGATCCAGGTCATCGCTGATCACCCGCTGCACGGCAATGCCTTGATTTATGACCGTATGAGACAGCTCAATCGTTAAATCCGCTTGCTGCCAGCGTTCGATTTGTGAATCTTTAAGCACTGATGTCATGGTGAGATAGCAATTCACTTCTTCGCGCGGCACATAGCAGTCGGGATGTTCGTATTCCTGACTCAAACGAGATAAGTAGCGGCAGAAATTGATCTCCGGCTCGTTAATCCGCGGGCATCTGGCGCTGAGCGTCTGATGGTAAGCCAATACCAGCAGGGCATGCGTGCAAATCACGGCCCTGATGTATTCCGCCCGGCATTTAGCCCCTCTGTCATTTTCAAATTGCTGCTTGATTTCCCTGAATTCCGGGTAGTTAGATACCGAGGCATCATCAAATTGCTTGACGATACTTAAATAAGCGTGGTATTCGGAATTTAAGGCGGTGATCGCCAGTTTGATTTTTTTGCGTTCGATGATTAAGTGAGTGATATCCTCATCGGTAATCTCTGCTTTTGATTCAGTCTTGTTTATCATCTGACCTGTCTTTTGGGTGATGTTTTTTATCCACTGAAGA
>CBDAVB010000030.1:0-2078 GCA_965200795.1 Parashewanella sp. | reverse complement strand
GGTCTGAAATGTCACGGGAGAATTCTCTGACAAACTCAGAGGATTAAACTCCCCGACCGGTATTTTATCCGCGGACTCATTAACACAGAAAGCTTTAATACAACTTGTTATGCGCTCATTAATTCCGGTATTTTCATTAGGTATATAGTCAATTAGCTTAAGCTTGTTTATAAACCGCGACAACTGACTTTTTGACTCAGAAGTGGCGAGAACTTTCTCAAGAATTTGCTTTTGTTGTTCCGCGGGCAGAGCCGCCGGATTTTCCGGGGCGGAGTTTATTATCTTAATAAAAATCGTTGCTAATAAGTTATGACGATTGATCGCCAGGCAAAGTATCTGCTTAAATTCAGCTGGTTCCGACCCGGTACATAAAGAAATAATAAGCTTTTCTTCATAGTTCAGCCCTGACAGTTTTTCTGAAATAATGGCGCATATCATTTTCTGAGTATCGGCTTCCCGATGCGGTAACACCCGTCGGTCAACGAACACTTTAATCACATGCGTCAGCTCATCTAAGTTTGATATTCGCCCGATAAGTTGATTGAAAAGCGGAATAAAAACTAAATTATGCACATTTTTCAAGTCCTGAGTTATAATATCTCCAACCTTAAGCTCATCTGTAAGTACAGCTATAACTTCTGAGATAGTTTTATGTATTACAGCCTGAGCAGCGGCTTTACGATGCGGTAACAGTCTCTCATCGACACACTTTGTGATAAGACTCGTCAGTTCGGCTAAATTTTGAGAACGTAAAATCACAAAGTTTATCAGGGGGGCGGAAACGAATTCGGGAAAGCCTTTTAAGTCTAACTTTTTGATATCCTCAACTGATATTTCTAAAGAACTGACCCCCGCAAAAACGAAACCATCCTCATCATCATCATCATCATCCACGTACGTTTTCAAAGACCAATCATCAAACTTAAAACATAAGTTCTCAAGAGCTAAAATTCTCCGTTCTTCCTCAGGTTCATCTTCAGGCGCGGGAAATTCACAAAACCTTTCCCACCGGTCCAACCTATCCGGCCCCATAGACTTGGCCACAGCATGTATTACTCTGAGTTTACCCTCAGGTAAGCTGCATCCTTCCTCTATTGCGGCCCACTGACAAAAATCTTTAGTCCAGTCTTCCCTGTCTTCGCCTTGTGATTGCTTACATTTTAAATAATCATAAAGTCCGTCGGCAATATGAAGCGCAGAGCAGGCCAGTAACCCCTTACTGATAAAATCCAGTTCATGCTGAATTAAGAGCTGTTGAGTCTCTGTCGGTATCTCCATCGGTATTGTTGTAATAGCACTTTCAGGCTCCGTTAACCCCATTAAACCAGAGAGCCGGGCTTTGATTAAGTCCAAAGCCACCGGCACTTGCGCCAGCTCTTTATATTCATGACAAAACTGAGCAACAAAATCATTCAGAAGTCTGAGTGTTACTGATTGCAGCGGCCCGAGTATCTTTGATTTGTAAGCCCGTAATGTTAATAGCGACCGGTGTACATTTAAATGGGGCTCCCGCTCTTGCCGGGCCGGAGCCACATACGCTATCTGTGATAACGCCTGTCTTTTCACCTTGTTATCGATACCGGGCTGCTTAAGTAACAGATAAAACTCTTCGAAAGCTTTCAACGTCTCATTACTGAGTTTTTGTTTGTTTGAGGCTTCACATAACATATACACCTCAATTTCAATGCGCTTAAATATTCGCTCTGAGTCTGCTTGAATAAAATGATCAGCAATCACTGTTCGCAGCGTTTTTAATTCTTGCGGTTGAGTTATTACTGATGACAGCAGCTCTTCTTCTATATGGCTTCGAATGCGTTCGGCGTTAAGAATTAAACTATTACTTCTCCCGGCCGGCACGCTTGTGACGTCAGAGCGCAGCGTATCAGCACTGTCAGAATAAAGAAAAGATTGAAGAAAAGAAAAATTATTTTTTACAGAGTCCATTTAAGCCCGCCGTAAGATTAAACAGATCCATAACATAAACGTTATTGAATGATTACGCATTAACGCAGGATTAAATTTTGTTCATTAAGTTTGCCTGATAAATAAAGAACAAGGATACAACAACGTTAAGGTGT
>CBDAVB010000029.1:0-4653 GCA_965200795.1 Parashewanella sp. | reverse complement strand
CTGTTTTGCGGCAGTTAATTACTTAGTGCGAACATAGTTTGTGTCGCAAATAATCTCACAACATAACTTAGATAAAATTCAGGCGATTTTTGATAATTAAAGCGCCGGACACGGAAGGATTCGGACAGATTTTTAACTGTCCGCGGACACTTTTTATAAGGTGATAAATCTTAATTTTATCTTAACCATTTGATATTTAATTTTTTATTTTTTGGCCACAGCGTCTGCGTTGTTACATTAACAGTTACAATCTTTGGATATGCAAAATGATAAAGGACACAAGTGCTCAGGATAAGCTGATCAGACCAGTTAAGGTTAAGCGATACAAAAAAGCAATAGTGATATTTTGTACGCTTTTGGTTGTCACAGTCATTTTATGGTTGAGTTTAAGCGCCGAATCCGCGTCTGAGTCGATAAAAAATCAGACTTGCGTTTATCGACAGTAACTCGTGGCACCCTGATTCGGATATCGCCGCAACAGGTAAAATTGTCGCCGCCAACGCGCCCGTGCTTTACTCGACCGAAGAAGGGATTGTGACTTTACAAAAGAACCCCGGTGACTCAGTGTCGAAAAGGTGACATTTCTGGCGGTGATTCAAAGCCCGAATCTGCAAAATCGCTTACAGCAACAACAAGCGTTACTTGAAGGATGCGGAGCGAGTTAGAGCGCACTAAGCTGGATGCAGACGTGATCAGTTAGCGGCCAATCGCGGCTTAGATATGGCCGGAGTTGAACTGTCCGCCGCGGACAGAGAAAGCCGTCGCAGTGATTTACTTATCGAAGATAACCTTATTTCAAAAATTGATTTTGAGAAGAGTAAAGATGAGTTAGAAAAAGCCAGACTCGCTCACGCCCATGCGCAAAAAGAAGCGAAGCTGATGAAAGATCGTTTAGCTTTCGAAGTTAAAAATAAAACCCTCGAAGTTGAGCCCCAGGCGCTTGTTGTCGCTGAGTTAGAAAGACAACTTGCCGATCTTGAAATCAAAGCGCCGGTGGACGGCATTATCGGTAACTGGCTGGTTGAGCAAAAAGCGCGAATCGCAGCGAGCCAGCCTGTACTGACCGTCGTTGATTTAAGTGCTTTTGAAGCCGAGTTATCCGTGCCTGAATCTTACGCTGATGAGTTAGGAATCGGCATGGATGTCGAGCTGAATATCGCGGGCAGCAAAATGATGGGAACGCTGTCATCCATTTCACCTGAAGTACGTAATCGTGAAGTCACTACCCGTGTCCGCTTTGATCACAATCAGCAAATCAAACTGCGTCAGAATCAGCGTCTATCAGCCCGAGTGTTATTAGAAAATCGACCAAACGTGCTGATGGTGAGAAAAGGGGCGTTTATCAATTCAACCGGCGGGCGTTATACCTACAAAGTTGAAGATGAGTTCGCCAGACAAATTCCGATTAAATTAGGCGCTCGCAGCATGAGTCATATCGAGGTGATGTCCGGCGCGAAAGAAGGCGATGTCTGGATTGTCTCAGACTTAGAAAGTTTCAAAAAAGCGCAAACACTCAGGATCAGACAATAAGGAGAAAGACCATGAAACAGAAGATAACCGGTTTAATCGCTTTGGGAGTGTTTGCTGTCGTCATCGAGTCTGTTGCTCCTCCCGTTAATAACTGGTTTGCATTCGGAGCGAGCGCGGTTGAGTTTTCAGAATTAGTAGAACGTGTAGCCAGTTTTGACGCAATCGCGCCAGCTATCTGTACATTTATTGAATTTATATTTTAAAAGAAGGACATAACTTATGTTGTCAATGAAGAAAATCAACAAAGTATTTAAAACGGATTTAGTTGAGACTCACGCTTTAAGAGCGTTTAACCTTGAAGTGAAAGAAGGTGAATTTGTCGCGGTAACCGGGCCGTCAGGCTCAGGAAAAACCACCTTTTTGAATATCGCGGGTTTGCTGGAATCATTCACGGACGGTGAATTTTTACTCGACGGCATTGATGTCGCCAAACTGAGCGACAATCAGCTCGCCAAAATCAGAAACGAAAAAATCGGTTTTATCTTTCAGGGCTTTAACCTTATTCCGGATCTTAATCTCGCGGAAAACGTCGAAGTACCACTGCGTTATCGTGGTATCGGCAGTGCCGGGCGTAAACGCCGCATCAACGAAGCATTAGAGAAAGTCGGCTTAGCGTCGCGCCAAAAGCATTTACCGTCACAGCTTTCTGGCGGACAGCAGCAACGAGTGGCCATTGCCAGAGCATTGGCTGGTAACCCTCGCTTTTTACTTGCCGATGAGCCTACAGGTAACTTAGACAGCTTAATGGCGCGTCAGGTGATGGAATTACTCGAAGACATCAACCGCCAGGGTACCACCATCATTATGGTGACTCATGATCCTGAACTGGCGAGAAGGGCTGAGCGTAATATTCAAATTGTGGACGGTCAGGTGTGCGACTTTACTATGTATCAGCCGCAGGTTGAAGCTGTGAAACAAACAGAAGCTGAAGCGGCATCGGCATAAGGGACTCATTATGTTTTTTCATTATTTAGATTTAGCGTGGCGAAGTATCCGCAAAACACCGATTTTATCTTTGCTGATGATCTCGGCGATTGCCATTGGTATTGGTATCACCATTACCACATTAAACGTCTACAAGATGATGGCTCATAACCCCGCGGGTGAGAAAAGCTCACAGTTGTTAAGAGTTCAGCTTTGGAGTCAGGGGCCTGATTCTTGGGAAAACATGCCGCCATTACTTGCTTATCAAGACGTGCAGAATTTAAGAAACATGAATCCGCAAGTGAGACAAACTGCCATGCATGGTACGGGTGGTGTGATTCAAACTGATGACCCCAAGCAAGATGCGTTTATGCGAAGTATTCGTTCTGTAGATAGTGATTTTTTTGAGATGTTTGAGGTGCCGTTTCTCTATGGTGCCGCTTGGGATGCCGATGTCGATATCAACGCGGCTTATCAGGTGGTCATCGCTGATGAGTTAAATCAAAAATTATTCGGGGGCGGTGATAATGTTGGCAAATCAATTTATGTGAATAAAAAGCCATATCAAATTGTTGGAATTACTGCTAAATGGAATCCGCAGCCTAAATATTACGATGTGAGTAACGGTGCGTTCAGAGATGCTGAGTTGATGTTTATGCCTTTCTCGCTTTTACTTGTGGAAGAACAAGATACTTGGGGCAATACCAATGGTTGGAAGTATGAAAAAATGGATACTTTTCAAGACCGAATTAACTCTGAAAAAACATGGACTCTATTCTGGACTGAACTGCATACACCTGAGCAAATTGCGGAATATAAAAGGCTGTTGACTGGATATGTTGAGCAGCAAAAGGCATTGGGGCGATTTACTGATGATAAAACGCCAGAAGAATCCGTGAGGCTTTCAAATGTTGAAGAATGGTTAGACCTACAGCAGGTCGTTGAAGAAGACAATAAGATTTTAGTTGGACTAGGCTTTTTATTTCTCTCAGTTTGTTTGGTTAATATCTTAGGTTTACTGCTGACTAAGTTCTTAAAGCGTGCGCCAGAAGTCGGGGTTCGCAGAGCCATCGGCGCAGGTCGTCGGCAAATCTTTTCTCAATATATGGTTGAAGTGGGTGTAATCGGTTTTTTCGGCGGTGCAATTGGTTTATTGCTCGCATGGGGGGCACTGTTTGCTTTAGGTGAGCGATTCGGTACGGATGAAGCCTTAACTCAGCTGGATAACAGTATGTGGATTATCACGCCTGTCATTGCAATCGGAACCGCTTTACTTGCAGGCTTGTATCCAGCCTGGGTCGTTTGTCGCACAAAACCTAGTGTCTATTTAAAAAGCCAATAAGGAGGGCGAAATCATGTTACATATTAAACCGATTATCAGCAGTTTATTACGCAGTAAGAGTGGTCCTGTCTTATTGTTTATTCAAATGGTGCTTTCAGTGGCAATCATTGCTAACGCGAGCTTTATCATCAATGAACGATTGAAATTAATGAGTCGTGAGTCAGGCATAGATGAGGCTCAAGTATTAACTTTTAGGGTGAGTAACTTTGATGATTCAATAGATCCGATTGTGCAAAATAAACGTGATATGCAGCTAATGCGTGATTTGCCAAGTGTCATCAGTGTGACTTCAACTAATATGTTTCCGCTAAGTGGTGGTGGCTGGTCAACGGGACTGCTTGATAAACCAGACCCAAACGCAGAAGGCGTCAGGCGCACGCCGCAATCAGCGCAATACATGGCTGGTCCTGATTTTGTTGAAACATTGGGTTTGAAAATTATCGAAGGTCGTAATTTTTATCCTGAAGAAACTCTCGATGATCGTTATGCAACCAGTCTGAAAGTGTTGATTACGAAAACCATCGCTGATGCGTTTTGGGAAGGCGAGTCTGCTGTCGGAAAGATTTTATACCACGGTTCAGAAGATCCTATTGAAGTCATTGGTGTTGTTGAAAAGTTGCAAGGCGCTTGGGTTCACTCAGAACACTTTGATAACAGCATTTTGTTTAATCAGGATTATGCCAGTATGAACCGAGACGGAATGTATATGGTACGTGCAAATGCAGCAGATATCCCTGAATTAAAACAGCAGATTAAAGATGTCTTGTTAGCGGAAAACCCTGAACGTGTATTTCCTGACTTTGATACGATTAAAGCATTAAGAGATATTTCGTATCAAATGATGCTTTGATGGTAAG
>CBDAVB010000028.1:0-89223 GCA_965200795.1 Parashewanella sp. | reverse complement strand
ACAGGTATAGCCGTCAAAATCAGTCCATGCTTTGAAACCATTGTATGTATAAACGCTGTTGTCTTTCTTACCTAAAGTGCGAACGGTATTGAATGCTTTCAGGCAAAGTATTACGTCGATTTGATTTTGCACAGTACTCTTCTCAGGGATATCACAGTTCAGGAGATACCAGTTTAAATTTCAGCGCCTCATTTCTCCTGCCTGCGAAGCCAGGAATGAAATAACGACAGTTTTGTAAGCCGGTCAGCCGCTCTTGCCAAATTCACCGAAGGCGACCGGCTAGTCGCTTCGCCCGCCATACACAACCGGCTTTCAACGCAGCGGCGGCATTTTCCCGCCCGCGCCGGAGTGACGGCGTAGCAGGTACGGTCTTTGTGCTGCATCCCTTACCGGTAAAAAGCAGGCATCAAGGAGCATGCCCTTCAATTGTGAATATTTACAGAGTTTCCAGGGTAACAACGGTACTGGACGCTTGCAGACCTACCATCTCATCGTAGGGGGTTTGCATTTCAACCAGAACTTGTTTGATACCTTGCGATTTTAAAGCTCTCTTTGCCTGATCTAATGACGTTTTGAATAAAGGACGCTTTTCATCCTCGGAAAATACGTTATAAAACATGCCGGACTCATCTTTAGCGCCGACGAGATAATGATAACAATCGGCGGTGCAAATAATCGCGGGTACTAACCTTCTGTCCCGTAAGTGTTGCTCAGTAATTCCTTTTAACATCACTCTCTCCTGAATAAATGTTTACCACAAAGAATAGTTACGAGTTTTGTTGAAAAATAGTTCATTTTAGATGAAGTCAACGTTGAGTCAGGGATGCCGCGGTTCACTCTCCGGGGGTAATCTCTTCCCTGACGCCCGCCTTAAGCGCTCTGCGGCGTTACTCATGCCTGAAAGACCGCCGGTATTACTTGGCGAGAGCGCCTTGCAGAGCAGTTAATTTGAACGCCGAAAATATCAAAAAACTTATTGTCAGTTACTTATCTGATGCTTTTTCACGCGGGCAAACTGAAAGGCTTCGGTGAGTGAAATGCGGTTAATTGTCCGTTCACTGATCAAAATACGGTTCAGGCGGTTTATTTTCGGTTTTAGCTTTAATCAGATCTCACTTTAATATTGAATTTCTTCTTAAAATCAACAGTATCTGTTTTAATTGATCACTCTCTGTTCGCCGCAAAGGTGATAAAACTCATTGAAAGATCGTATGTTTTTTGCTGTTATACGAACAAGTCCGGATAAAAGTTAACGGTAATGGAACTTCAAATGAAACTATATAAACTCTTGTGCGCCACGTTCATTTTATTCATGCTAAACACACAGGGAAACGCAAAGCCGACGGTGCCGCTTTCTTTACCGGACGGATTTAAAATTGATTATTATGCTCAAGGCGTCGATGGAGCCAGACAGCTGACTAATGATGATCACGGAATCGTTTATGTCGGCAGCCGTAAAGAAAGTAAGGTTTACGCATTATTACCGGATAAAAATAACACTCATGCCGAGAAAGTCGTCACTCTGATTGACGGACTTAATTATCCTAATGGTGTGGCTTTTCAAAAAGGTAAACTGTATGTCGCTGAACTTGATAAGATCGGAATTTACAATATCAGTCGAGAAGCGGGCGGAATAAAGGCGAATAAAGCGGGTGAGATCGGCCGGTTTCCAGATAAAGTCTGGCATGGCTTTAAATACTTAAAGTTTTCACCGTCAGGTGAGATGTATACCGCCGTAGGTATGCCCTGTAATACCTGTTTTTACCGGGATACGCAGCCCGTTTTCGGTACTATCGTCAGAATAGATGCCCGAGGTAACACTGTTACCGTAGCCAAAGGGGTGCGAAACAGCGTTGGTTTTGATTGGCAGCCTGACACTCAATCACTTTGGTTTACTGATAACGGTCAGGACAGGCTGGGAGATGACACGCCTCCCGATGAACTGAACCGTGTGTCTTATGAGGGGGAGGATTTCGGGTTTCCTTACGTATATGGCGATAACGTTGTCGCGCCTGACTACTCAGGCAAAGCCATTGCGAAAAATCTCACCAAACCGGCCTACAAATTTCAAGCGCATGTCGCACCGTTAGGAATGACGTTTTATCGCGGCAAACAGTTCCCGAAACAATATCAGAATCAGATTATTATTGCGCAGCATGGTTCCTGGAATCGCAGCGAGCCTGTCGGTTACAGACTTATGGCGGCAACAGTTAACGGCAGTAAAGTTACGCGGGTCAGACCCTTCGTCAGCGGTTGGCTGGGAGCTAAAAACGAAGTGACCGGGCGGCCTGTGGATGTGCTCAATATGCCTGATGGCTCACTTTTGGTTTCTGATGATTTCGCCGACGCGGTTTACCGGGTGAGTTACCGCGACTAAAAATCAGATAAGGGCTAAGAAAATCTCAGCCCTTTGGTTCTGATAAAGTGCATTCCCAGTGTCAGGCTCCGGCTGAGCATAAACGCGCTCAACGCCGCCCACAGGGCGTGGTTATCCGAACCTTGAAATAAGTACCAGGTCGGGAAAAATATGACGAATGTAGAAAAAAGCATGCTGTTTCGCATTGCCGCCCCTTTTGAGGCGCCGATATAAACGCCGTCAAATAAATAACTGCTGTAAGCCCAAAGCGGCATTAATGTTAACCACATTAAGTAATGACCGGCGGTTGACTGAACCTGCGCGACATCGGTCATCCACCCGATGACAGTTTCACCGAAAACGTAAAATATCAAGGCGGACAAAATGGCCGCCAGTCCTGACCAGAACCATGCCATCCAAACGGTATCAGTCAGTCGGTTCCAGTTTTGACTGCCGTAGGCATTACCGACTTCAGCCTCGGCATAATAGGCGATGCCGTCCAGCCCATAGGAAATCAGCAGTAATAAGTTGAGTAAAATAGCGTTCGCCGCCAGCACGTTATCACCAAATTTAGCGGCATAGAAGGTCATAAAGGCCAGTGTCAGCTGTAAGCACAAACTGCGAATAAAAATATCGGTGTTAAGCCGCAGTAAACGAGCATAGCCCGCTTGCGTCAATACTCCTTTCCACTGGCTGACGATATTGCCCGGCAGTTTATTACATTGCTTTAATACGATAGTGAGTATCACTGTAAAAGCCGAGACATCGGCTATCACAGAGGCCCAGGCGGCGCCCGCCACTTTCCAGTCTAAAATCAGAATAAACCAGATATCCAGCAGCAGATTGATGATGCTGGCGATGATCACCTGCCACATGGCGACTTTCGACAGCCGCTGGCCCAGCAGCCAGCCGAGCATCACTAAGTTGAGTAATACGAACGGTAATGACCAAATGCGAATCGCCACATATTGTCTGCAGAAAAAAATGACTTCTTCACTGGCGTCGGCAAACCAGATTGCGGTATTGATAACGGGCGATCGGAATATGACGATGACGCTGGCTAAGACCACCGCGACAAACATTCCCTGAATGAGTACGCTAAAAGACGCGTGTTGATCTTGTTTACCGTTCGCCTGTGCCGTGAGACCCGTGGTCGACATTCTTAAAAAACCGAGCAGCCAGGCCATCACGCTGATAATGGTTGACCCTAAAGCAACGCCTCCTAAATAATAAGCGGCAGACAAATGGCCTATCATGGCGGTATCAATCAGCCCGATGAGCGGTACGCTGATATTGGAAATGATGATCGGAACGGCTAACGACCAGAGTCGGTGATGTTGTTGCTTTGAAAATAAAAATCTCAGTCGGCTCATACAGGAAAAGAAGATGCTCAAAAAAATTATATGCTTTAGTCTACTATTGTTTGTACTTCCGGTAAAAAGCGCCGTGATCATTCAATACCATCATGTGGATACCGAATCCCCAGCCGTCACCAGCGTAACTCCGAGCCGGTTTGCCGATCAGATGCGGTATCTGGCGGATAACCGTTACCATGTTATTCCTTTGTCCGAATTAATTTCAGCCCTAAAAAACCAGCGACCGTTACCCCGGAAAACCATCGCCATCACCTTTGATGACGGTTATAAAAGTACCTTTGAAAATGCGCGTCCTATTTTAAAAAAACACGGTTTTCCCTATGCCGTGTTTATCGCGGTCAAGCCGATTAAACAAAACTACCGCAAAATGATGAGTTGGCGTGACATCAGCAAAATCGCCGGTGAAGGCGCTGAGATTATGAATCACAGTTACGGGCATGAACACCTTATCCGCCGCGTTAACGGTGAGACTAAAACGCAGTGGTTAGCAAGAATACAGCGGAATATTGAACAAACAGAAACGCTGATTAAGCGGCATACCGGTCAAAACCATAAAGTGCTGGCTTACCCCTACGGCGAATACAATACCGACTTAATGGGGTTACTTAAGTCACTGGGTTACAGTGCCGTTGGTCAGCAATCCGGCGCTGTCGGGCCGTATTCAGATCCGCGGGCGTTAGCCAGATTCCCGATCGCGGGGGTTTACGCCCGCTTGCCGGCGTTAAAGTTGAAGTTTTCCAGCTTAAATATGCCGGTGTTAAAACAAATGCCGATCAATCCCCAGCTTGCGGCCGGTGAAACCCGGCCTAAGTTAACCCTGACGCTGGATATGAAAGATATCACCGCCTCACAAGTAATGTGCTTTATTACCGGGCAGGGCGCTCAAAAGCCGGACTGGATAGCTAAAGATACCTTTGAAGTGCGGGCCGCACAAGCGATGCCGGCGGGACGTTTTCGTTACAACTGCACCGCGCCGAGTAAAACGCAATCCGGTTATTACTGGTTTTCCCATGCCTGGGTGAAGCCAAAGCTGAATGGTGAATGGATAGAAGAATGATAACAAGGGTCATCAAAACCTTTAAACAGCTCTCAACCGATGAGTTGTACGACATATAAAAGCCGCGCTGTGACGTGTTTGTGGTTGAGCAAAAATCGGCTTACGCTGATCCGGATGAAAAAGATCGTCACCCGCTAACCCTGCACATTGCTTTTATCAGCGAGGATAAACAGTTAACGGCTTACACCAGAGCGCCGCCGCTAAGTTTTCCGCAACCCAGCATCGGCCGGGTTGCGGTGAATCCCGCGCATCGCAATAAAGGGCTTGCCGGACAGATTATGCGAACTTCAATAAACACAATTAAACAACGGTGGCCGCGGCAGGATATTCAAATCAGCGCGCAGGAATATCTGCTGCGATTTTATCAATCACCGGGATTTGAAAAGCATTCAGACATCTATTCAGAAGACGGGATTGCTCATTGTAATATGTTGCTGAGAAATGGATCCGGCGGATTGTGATCCAGTTAACCCTATTTGATGCGAACCTGAGTTAAAGTACTGACGGATATTTAAAAAATTAACAAAAAATTAAACATAGGGGTTTCAAATGTCTGATGTATTTCATCTAGGTTTGACTAAAGCAATGCTCAATGGCGCGGCGTTAGCCATCGTACCGGGCGATCCGGAGCGTGTAAAACGCATCGCCGAGTTGATGGATGATCCTAAATTTTTAGCCAGTCACCGTGAATATACCAGTTATTTAGGTTACATCGACGGTAAAGCCGTTGTAGTTTGTTCAACGGGTATCGGCGGCCCTTCAACGTCGATAGCGGTAGAAGAGTTAGCGCAGTTAGGCGTTACGGCTTTCTTACGTGTCGGTACCACCGGCGCGATTCAGGAAAACGTGAACGTCGGTGACGTGATAGTAACGCAAGCGTCTGTCCGTCTGGACGGCGCCAGCTTACATTTCGCCCCGATGGAATATCCTGCCGTCGCGGATTTTAACTGCACGACCGCAATGGTTGACGCTTGTCGTGACGCGGGTGTTGAGCCTCACGTAGGTATCACGGCGTCTTCAGATACCTTCTATCCGGGTCAGGAACGTTACGATACGGTAAGCGGACGTGTAACCCGACGTTTTGCCGGCTCAATGAAAGAGTGGCAACATCTCGGCGTTCTTAACTATGAAATGGAATCAGCCACGCTGCTGACCATGTGCGCTTCTCAAGGCTGGCGTGCCGCTTGCGTGGCTGGTGTGATTGTTAACCGTACTCAGCAAGAGATCCCCGATGAAGCGGCGATGAAGAAAACTGAAGAGAATGCCGTAAGCATCGTAGTAGCGGCAGCTAAGCAGTTGATTTAATAAAAATCACACAGTGTTATAGCAAGACTGAGCAGGCAGGAAGCCTGCTCTTTTTGTTTGCCCAGCGAAGCTGGCAAACCCGACAGATTGAAAGAAGTCTGTATCACCCTGACTGAGGGGAAGATAATCTGAATGGCAAGGGCGTTGTTGGCTAACGGCAGGGTCTGAAGGAAGCCATAGGAAGTTAGAGGTACACAGCGAAAGCGAACCTGATTCGGCAAGGTAGAGAGGTAAGCGTGCGAAATAGCGCAACGCCATATACTCAGTCAACTCTATCATGTGATTGAGGGTGGAATTTCTAACAGGGAGCCAGTGCAGTAACTGGGGAAGCCTGACACCAAATCCGGAATCAACCAGAAACTTTTATACAAGAGGAAACTCAAGATAAAAGTTGGTGCGAGGTGGCAGATGAGCCCGTAGTAGTGAGTAAAATCCAGCCGATGAAAGCCAGTAATGGTGTGGAGGGTAAAACTGGATTGACCAGTGATGTAGTTCATTGGCGACATCAATAGCCAAAAGCCTTGATGTCGGCGAAGGGGTGAAGCTTAATTGAAGCTTGTGATGGACAGGATTTTTTTTTCACAGGTATAGAAAATCACTTTAGCGAGTGAGGTAATTCCGACTGGAGCCACTAGGAATAATGGCTCTGGAGACAGAAACCGTACATGGGAGTAATTCAGTTAATATCAAAGTATATTGCCAAGTGCTAGAAGGCGTTGACGCTGAATGAAATATACCAACTGATGAAAACATGAAACTGAACCCAAACAACGCACACAGAGGAGTCAATGAGAGTTCATTACAGCCTGTACGGTCGCTTACTCAATAAGGAAGCACTGTACGACGGATTTAAGAAAGTTTGGAGAGCCAAAGGCGCTGCTGGTATAGATGAGCAGAGCTTAGAGCAATTCGCTTCAAATCTGAGCAATGAACTTGATAAACTTCTTATCGAACTTAAAACCAAGCAATACCGGCCTTCAGCCGTCAAACGGGCAGAAATCCCGAAAGATGACGGTGGAGTGAGAAAGCTTGGTATACCAACAGTTCGAGACCGAATCGTACAACAGTGCCTAAACGATATACTGAGTCCGATATTTGAAGAGCAGTTCCATCCGTCAAGCTATGGATATCGACCTAATAGAAGCTGTCACGATGCCATTAATAAAGCCACGATGTTTATTCGTCAATATGATTTAAAACATGTGGTGGATATGGATTTATCCAAATGCTTTGACTTACTCGACCAAGAGTTAATCTTATCGAGCATAAGCAAAAGGGTAAAAGATGGCAGCATCTTAAAGTTGATAAAATTGTTTCTTGAAAGTGGAGTCATTGTAGAAGGCAACTGGCAAGCAACAGTAACAGGAAGTCCGCAAGGCGGGGTGATCAGTCCGCTGATAGCGAACATCTACCTTGATGCCTTTGACCAAGAGATGAAACGTCGAAACCATCGACTGGTCAGGTATGCCGACGATATCCTGATATTGTGTCGCAGCCGCAAAGGTGCAGAAAACGCCTTGAAGCAAGCGACAAATCTACTCGAAAAAGACTTAAAGTTGACGGTAAATCGAAGTAAAACCCATATTACGCATAGTGATGATGGGGTAAAGTTTCTCGGAGTAGAGATTGGCAGTAAATACACGACCATCCAATCCAAGAAGCTGAATAGCTTCAAAGCGCAGCTAAAAGCTCTCACTAAGCGCAATGGTGGCAAGCCACTGCAACGAGTGATACAAGAGTTAAATCCGAAATTAAGAGGGTTTAGTCAATACTTTCGAATAGCGAATGTTGGTAGTGAATTCAAGAAACTAGCCACATGGCTAAGACGAAGACTGAGAAGTATTCAACTGCGACTATGGAAAAAACCGAAAAGGTTACATAGGAGACTGAAGCAGCTTGGCTTTAAGCCACCATTTAAGTATATCCATATGAGACGGTGGAAGAACTCAAAGAGTCCGCTAGCTCACTATTCGATGCCGAATAAATGGTTTACAGAGATGGGGCTATACAGTCTTGAAGAAGTACGGACGGGCTATGTGCTCAGTACAAAATAATAGAGTACAAATAAAATTAAGCAGGAGCCGTATACGAGACCCGTACGTACGGTTCTGTGAGAGGGATGGGGCATTAACGCCTCACCCTACTCGATTTTGCCTTATTTCGCCGTTGGTTGACATATTATGTCTGCGGATGTATAAACCATGTACAAGATAGGGTCATCAAGGATTGAAAATGAGTATGTCAGATCCCGCCGTTGTGTGGGCCGTTATCGGATTATTTCTGATATTGGCTGAAATCATTTTACCCGGAGGTATTGTGATTCTGCTGGGCGCGGCCTGTATTGTGGTATCAAGTTTACTCTGGGGCGGCATCGTTGAGGGGATCAGCCAGAGCCTGACGGTTTGGTTTATCACCTCCATTGTACTGCTTTTAGGTTTCAGAGGCTTAACCCAAAAGCTGATCGGCGGTGATTCACATGTGGATAATACCGATGAGGCCGTTGACCTGTACGGTCAGGTCGCTGAGGTAAAAGAAACCATCGGCCCCGGTGAGAAACAGGGACGGATTCATTTTCAGGGCTCGGACTGGCCGGCGGTGGCGGACGGCCGCGTAATCGAAGCCGGCGAAATCGTGAGGATCATTTGTCAGCAGAACATCGCTTTTGTGGTCGAGAGAAATGAAGAAAAGGAATAAAATATATGTTACTAACCCCAACCATCATAATTCTGATTTTTCTGTTTATAATTTACAAGCTCATGCTGGTGGTGCCGATGCGAGAGGTGGCCGTTATTGAGCGTTTGGGAAAATTCAGAGCCGTATTACAACCCGGTTTTCACTTTTTAGTCCCGTTCTTAGATCGCGCGGCTTATAAGCACGATACCTGCGAGCAAGTGCTGGACGTTCCGACACAAAGCTGTATCTCTAAGGACAACATTCAGCTTGAAGTGGATGGTTTAGTCTACCTGAAAGTCATGGACGGACGCCTCGCGAGCTACGGCATTGAAGATTACCGCCGCGCCGCCGTGAACCTGGCGCAAACCACTATGCGCTCTGAAATCGGCAAGCTGACGTTGAGTAAAACCTTTTCTGAGCGCGAAAGTCTGAATGAGTCGATTGTACGTGAAATCGATATCGCTTCTGAGCCGTGGGGCATTAAAGTGCTGCGTTATGAAATTCGTAATATTTCACCTTCACATCACGTGATTCATACCCTTGAAAAGCAGATGGAGGCAGAGCGCCAAAAGCGCGCGGAAATTACGCTTGCCAACGCCGAAAAAGCGGCGACGATTAATCTGTCTGAAGGAGAGCGCCAGGAAGCGATTAACCTGTCAGAGGGTGAAAAGCAAAAACGGATTAATGAGGCTAAAGGTACGGGGCAGGAAATCGCGATTATCGCTGACGCCAAAGCACGGGGCATGGCGATGATCTCAGAAGCTCTGGCAAAAGCGGGCGGTAATGAAGCCATGAATATGCTGCTTAAGGAGCAGTTCATTAAGCAGGTCGGTGCTATTTTAGAAAACTCGCGGGTTTCCGTGGTGCCGGCAGAAGTGGCAAAACTGGAAGGTTTTTTTGAAGGTATGGAGCAGGTGACTTCGACCGTTAAAGGGCAAACCGGCATCGGAAGGAAAGCGTAATGAAAGGACTTGAATTTAATACCGACTTCATTGTGACGGCCGTATGGGGTCTGTTGTTTATAATTTTTATACTTAAGTTATTCCAATCAATTAGATTGGTTCCGACAAAATCAGCTTATATTGTAGAACGCTTAGGTAAATACCGCAGCACGTTAGATGCGGGATTTCACGCACTAATACCGTTCTTTGACAAAGTGGCTTATATTCACGACTTGAAAGAGGAAACCATCAATGTTCCGCCTCAGGAGTGTTTCTCTAAAGATGAGGTTAATGTTGAGGTTGATGGCGTCATTTATATTTCTGTTGTTGATCCGGTTAAGGCCAGTTACGGTATTACCGATTATCGCTACGCGGCGATTCAACTGGCGCAAACCACAACCCGCTCTGTTATCGGTACCTTGGAATTGGATCGTACTTTTGAAGAGCGGGACGTGATTTCAGCAAAGGTGGTTGAGGTGCTGGATCAGGCGGGCGCATTGTGGGGAATACGTGTTCATCGCTATGAAATTAAAAACATCACGCCGCCGCAAACCGTTAAAAACGCAATGGAAATGCAGGTTAATGCTGAGCGTGAACGCCGGGCGGTTCTGGCGAAAAGCGAGGGGGACAAGCAAAGTAAAATTAATCGCTCAGAGGGCATTAAAGCTGAAATGATCAACCGATCAGAAGGTGAGATGCAAAAGCGGATCAATGAGGCAGAAGGTAAAGCTGAAGAAATTTTAACGGTATCTCAGGCTACGGCGCAATCCATTGAAAAATTAGCTGACGTGATTGCCGCTCCGGGAGGGCAAAACGCACTCAGAATGCAGCTGGGCGAGCAGTATCTGAAACAGTTTAAGGGACTGGGTCAGCAGGGAAATAAAGTCATTTTGCCCGGCAATATGATGGACTTTGAACATTGGCTGAGCAGTATCGATCTCAAACTAAAATAACATATTATTTTGTTAATCTTTAACCGGCGGCGCACTGAACCGACGCCGGATTTTTTCAAACATTAACAAAAATTCATTTTCTTACCTTGATCACATTAATTCACTGAGCGCAAAATAGTCTTATAGTTTGGTGTTTTAATTCGGCTTTACTAGTCTTGAATATAAGACATTGAATTTCGGTTAACTAATATTAAACACGGTGGATCAATGGATATTTTTGAAGAAGCGTTTTCTGAATTAGGTATCGAAGGCATTACTTTTGGTGATGACAATGTACTAACCTGCGAATTATCCCGTCAGGAAGACGGACGGGATATTGTTTTATCTTTGTCAGCCTACCGCGATCATCAAGAGATGAGCTTGAGGCTCTCTGTTACTACACAAAATACCATTCCTGATAACGTTCCGGGTGATTTTGTGGTTGAGTTAGGAGAAAGAGCCATTGAGCCGTTTCGAGGCGGATTCGGTATCGGTATCTTACCTGAATGTCGCAATGTGACGGTATACCGGAATATCGTTATCTCAGGCAAACCGAAAGGTTTCATTAAAGAAGCGGTCGGAGAATTGATTGAAGCGGCTGAGGAGTGGGATTTAAAACTCCATAATCTGAATCAGGGCATAACGGACAAGCCCGGTAAGCCAGGAGCTTCTAAGCAGGGCGCCAAGACTAAGGCAAACGTGTCACAAATGCGTCGTCCCATGATGCCGGGGCAAAGAGGCTAGTTATTTCTGGACTGGCTCTCTGAATCTGGTTTCAGTTTAGGTATAATCTCGCTTCATCTTTCGGGAGGCGAGAATGGACGTATCTTATTTACTTGACGGTCTGAATGATAAACAAAAACAGGCCGTCTCAGCACCGCAATCCAGTATGTTAGTGCTTGCGGGCGCCGGAAGCGGCAAAACCCGGGTACTGACACATCGGATTGCCTGGTTGTTGCGAGCGGATCACCAAAGCCCGTTCTCAATTTTAGCGGTGACCTTTACCAATAAAGCGGCCGCGGAAATGCGTGAGCGTGTTGAAAAGGTCGTCGGTGCCAATATTAGCCGTATGTGGATCGGTACGTTCCACGGCTTAGCTCACCGGCTGCTGCGCACCCATTATCAAGACGCGGGATTACCGCGGAGCTTTCAGATTCTCGACGCTGATGATCAGCTGCGTTTGCTCAAACGTGTGATGAAAAGCCTCAACCTGGATGAAAAACGATATCCTCCGAGACAAGCTCAGGGTTACGTTAACGCTAAAAAAGATCAGGGCTTACGTCCGGGGCACATTGATGCCGGTATGTTTCCGGTTGAGCAGAATCTGTTAAAAATTTATCAGGTGTATCAAGAGTCCTGTGATCGCGCCGGGTTAGTGGATTTCGCGGAGATTCTGCTGCGGGCTCACGAGCTTTGGCTGAATAAGCCCCATGTTCTGGCGCATTACCAAGACAGATTTAAACACATTCTTGTCGACGAATTTCAGGATACTAACGCCATTCAGTACGCGTGGATCCGGATTTTGGCGGGCAATCACGCCAATGTGATGATTGTGGGTGATGACGACCAGTCGATTTACGGCTGGCGCGGCGCTCAGGTCGAAAACCTGCATAAATTCCTTAAGGACTTTCCGGGAGCGCAAACCATTCGCCTTGAGCAAAATTACCGTTCGACCGGCAATATTCTTAAAGCGTCAAATGAGCTGATCGCCAACAATCCTGACCGATTGGGTAAAAGCCTGTGGACCGAAGATAAAGACGGCGAAAAAATTTCGCTCTATTGTGCCTTTAACGAACTGGACGAGGCGCGTTTTATTGTTTCCCGGATTAACGACTGGCATGACAGCGGCGGCCGCTTAAGTGACTGCGCCGTCCTCTATCGCTCAAACGCGCAATCACGCGTGCTTGAGGAGGCGCTGTTGCATAAAAGTCTCGCTTATCGGATTTACGGCGGATTACGATTCTTCGAACGCCAGGAAATCAAAGACGCCATGGGCTATCTGCGGCTGATGGCCAGCAAAGATGATGACGCGGCGTTTGAGCGTGTGGTTAACACGCCGGCCCGCGGTATCGGCGATCGCACGCTGGATATTTTAAGAACCACGGCAAGACAGGAGCGGTTAACACTCTGGCATGCCTGCGTGCGAGTGCTGGACGAGAAAATGCTTGCCGCCAGAGCGGCCAACGCGGTATGCGGTTTTATGGATTTAATTGTCACCATGCGCCAGGACACCCAGGATATGCCGCTGTACCGCATGACGGATACCGTGATACAGAACTCCGGCCTGAAAGCCATGTATCAAGCCGAGAAGGGCGAAAAAGCGCAAGCCAGAATCGATAACCTGGAAGAATTAGTTACCGCCGCTAAGACCTTTGAGCTACCGGAGGATCTGCAGGAGCTGGGCGAGCTCAACGGCTTTTTATCCCATGCGGCATTAGAGGCGGGCGAAGGCCAGGCCGATGCCTTTACCGACGCGGTGCAGCTGATGACCCTGCACTCGGCGAAAGGGCTGGAATTCGCGCAAGTGTTTATGGCGGGTGTCGAAGAAGGGATTTTTCCGAGTAAAATGGCGCTGGAAGAAGGTGACCGCTTAGATGAAGAACGCCGCTTGTGTTATGTGGGCATGACCCGCGCGATGCGAAAGCTGACGATTACCCATGCCGAATGCCGCCGTATTTACGGTCGTGAGGATTATTCAAGGCCGTCGCGTTTTATCAATGAGATTCCGGCTGAGCATGTGGACGAGATCCGCCTGAAAACGCAGGTTTCCATTCCGCCGTCGTCACGTATGTCATCTGAGTCGCGACGCCGCAGCGGTTATTCTCAGGCTAAGCCGGCGTTTACCCGCAGTCATGACAGCGGTTTTAAAGTCGGGCAGCGGGTGGCGCACGCGAAATTCGGAGAAGGACGGATCACGGAGCTTGAGGGCGCCGGACCCAAGGCGCGGATTCAGGTGAACTTTGATGATGTCGGGATGAAGAAGTTAGTCATCGCTTACGCTAAACTGCAACTCGTGTAGAGCATAATAATGAATCAAAAGCTCGGCGCGTACTGGCGCCTGACGCGTATGGACAAACCGATAGGCACGTTACTGCTGCTGTGGCCGTGTCTGATGTCGCTGTTTTTGGCCTCTGACGGCCGGCCGCAATGGCATCTGTTAGTTATTTTTGCTCTCGGTGTGTTTGTAATGCGCGCCTGCGGCTGCGTGATCAATGACTTCGCGGATCGTAAGGTGGACGGCAAAGTCGAGCGTACTAAAACCCGTCCGCTGGCAACGGGAGAAGTCAGCGGCGCAGAAGCGCTGCGGCTGTTTGCCTTTCTGGCTTTGATTGCGTTTGTATTAGTACTGTTTCTCAATAAAACCGTCATCATGCTGTCTGTGGCGGGCATCATCCTGACCGTCCTGTATCCGTTTATGAAGCGGTGGACGCACCTTCCGCAGGTGTTTTTGGGTGTGGTATTCAGCTGGTCCATTCCTATGGCGTACGCGGCGGTCAATGACCAATTACCGGCCGTCGCCTGGTGGCTGTACTTCGGTAATCTGTTCTGGACCGTCGCCTATGACACCATGTACGGCATGGTGGACAGAGAAGATGATTTAAAAATCGGCGTAAAATCGACGGCCATTTTATTCGGGCGCTTTGATACGCTGATCATCGGCATTTTCCAGCTGTCAGCGTTAGCGTGTTTTACCATGGCCGGCTTAAGTCATCAGCGCGGCGGTATTTATCTGCTCGGTATGATTGCCTTTGCCGGGTTTAGCCTTTATCAGCAGTGGTTAATTAAAGACAAGCGACGTCCGGAATGTTTTAAGGCGTTTCTTAATAGCAACTGGGCGGGATTAGTGATGTTCGGCTGCTTAGCGGCCGGCTACTGGGTCTGAGCTTTAGCGTTTTTGCCGCCGCGCCGGCGAAGAGCGGTGCGGCATTCCAGGATTACCGGGAACCTGAAGGCTCAAGTCGAATTTCAGATTGTGAGCGACGGCGGGCAACAGCTCGACTAAATAGCTGATTTCAATGTTGTCAGTATAGTTTCTGGCACCAAGATGAACAAGCCGCCCCGTTAACACATAGACCGGGTCGACAATGACGTCAGCCGGTTCAGCCAAACAATCGGCTTGGGCGAGCTCGGTCAGCTCCTCAGTGATTAATGAGGTGTGCAGAGTATCGATTTGATCGTTCAGACTCCGCGGATCTTCCACGGGTAAGTCAAAGGTACTGCGAAACTCACAGATGTCCTTGTAAATGTAATCGTACGTCGCCTGGTTTAAATGCTGTAACTTCATGGTTGATGACCTTTAAAAATGATGCAGGTTTGTTGTTTAAGAATAGGCGTTTACTGTCATTCAAGCCCTGCTGCCGGCAATTTTTTCCGCGTTTACGCGCGCCGGCAACTGCTTTTCCGGGAATACGCTTTCTCAGCAATCTGATGTTACGGTTTTTATTTTACGGCATTTACGGCTAATTAATGTCGTGAAACAAAGATTTTGTTCTTTGATTTTTGGTAACATCATTACAATAGATTCTAACAATAGCAATGTTCTGTACCATTAGTGATTTCATGATCAGATTCCTTTTAAGCATAATTACGTCATTACTGTCATTTTTACTTTTCAGCGGCTCAGTTTACTCGCATTCTTCAGTGCAGCGGATCATTTCCGGTGCTGACGGTTTGGATGCGATAGTGAATGACTTTACTATGGATGAGCACGGATTCATCTGGTTTGCCACCGATCACGGCCTGTTCCGGGCGACGAATACCGATCTGACCCGCATTGACTTAAGCAGAGGTGATCTGCGTCTGCAGGATGAATTTTTTGAGCGTCTGCATAGCGTCGGTGACAATAAAATTTTATTTGACGCCTTTCAGGGGATGTATTTCTTTGACGCTTTAACCAATGAATTTTCGGCCGCTGCCGATTTACCCGCTTTCAGGACACTCAAGCCCGGAAGTTTTGCCAGCCTGCGATCATTAACTACTGAGCGCAAAGTGCTGTTAACGGTTAACGGTCAGCTGATTTATTTTACTGACATTAACGCTCCGGCGTTAAACACCTCTTTGCTGCCCGGGCTGGAAGATGAAATATACCGAGATATTCTGCCCTTGTCCCGGGCTCGTTCTCTGGTGGCGACGAATAAGAGGTTAGGCGTATTAAATGACCGCGGCGCGTTTCAATGGCTGAAATCGTCTCTGGATTTTAAAAATATTCATCAGTTAATTCAGCTCGGTGACCGGATCTGGTTAGCGTCTGATAGCGGCTTTTTTGAAATTCATCTCAGTCCCGAACGGCAGGAGATCCGCTCAAAGCCGCTGCTTGAGCACGCGACGTTCTCTGCCGCCGTAAATTCAAAGCATGAGGTGTGGCTGACGTCGGAAGCCGGCGTTTACTCGTTCAAAACGACGACTGACGAACTCAGCCGGGAAAGCAGAAGTTTAATCCGGAGTAAAAACTTTTCAGTAGCGAGAAAATTACTGGTGGATGAGAACGATCTGGTTTGGGTCGCCGGATATCAGAATCAGGTCGCGATTATGGCACCGCAGGCCGAGTTTTTAAAAGATGTGTTCTCGGTTGACGCGCCTTACTTTTTAAAACAGCAGGATATCTGGTCGGTTTACGGTGAGGCGCGATATTTATATGCCGCTGACTCAAACCAGCTTATGGTGATTGACCGCGAGATAAAATCATCCGTTTTAGTGAACATTAAAGGCTTAAATCCCAGCGAATCAATTTATGAAATTAAGCCCTTAGACAAGCGCCGCCTGTTATTAGCCACGACTAACGGGCTGTTTGTTTTCAATAAAGAGACTCTGTTCTCGCAGACGTTCGCGCAATGGAGCGGCGGGGCTGAATCGCTGGATAATAAGACGATTTACCAGTCGTATTTTGATCCCGCGGCACAAATCTGGTGGTTTGCTACATCCGCCGGTCTCTATCAATGGCTTGCCGGTACGCCGGACATCAAACCTGTTGAGCTGGGTAAGTACACAAGTAAAGTATTCCGGAGTGTTTTTGTTGATAAAAGCGGTGTGCTCTGGACGGGCGGTGAGTATGTGTTCGGCTTCTATAAAAATGGCGCTTTCACCGCGATTAATCCGGTGAAGTTTAATAAAGAGATATTGCCCGCCGTTTCCCATATCTCACAAATTGACGAACACCGGCTCTGGCTTGGCTCCACCTTTCTGGGCATGTATCAGTATGAGATAAAAACCGGCAAAGTGACCGCGCTTGATTCAATGATAGGACAAGACTGCAGTACCACTTATTTCTTCGCCGAAACCGGGGACTATAAATATATCGGTTGCCGAAACGGCGTGTTACTGCAATACAATACCGCAAATTCAGCCTTTAACGCATTTGATATCAACGACGGTCTGATCGCTAAAGAATTTAATGAAGGCGCGATGTTTTACCAGCCCGGGGCGGGATTGTTTGTCGGCACTCCAAAAGGCGTTATGCTCCTTGAGGATAATAAACTTTCGAAACGAGTGCGGCATGACGGCGTTTTTGTATCGGGTATTGACGCTTACTACTCAAGTCACTCGAATGTCAGACTGCTGCCTGATAAATCCGGGACTATTTTTGAACCCGGCGCCGGTTTGATCAGCTTTCATATTGCCGGTCATGATTATCTTGATACTGAGCTCAGGGGAGTGAAGTACCGGTTGGTAAGTAATCAGATCCCGCTGCAGAGAGCCTTTATTCATATTCCCGGTAATGCCCAGATTAATTTATCCAATCTCGCGCCGGGTAATTACACTCTGCAATTGGTTAATGAAAAAACGGGGCAAGGTATCAATAAACCTTACGAGTTTCATTTCACGATTTCTCAGCACTGGTGGCATTCAGAGCAATTTAAGTCACTATTAGCTTTCGCGGTGTTTACTATCGGTATGCTGATTATTCTCCGGCATCAAAACAGAACGGAGAAGTTCAGACGCTTAAACGCAGAGTTACAGGAAACCCAGGACAGATTGCAGCAGGCGTTAAAAAGCAGTGATTCAGACTTATGGGAGTGGGACTGCGCCCGGGCGCAGCTTTATGTCGGTAATTACTCGAAAATTTTCAATAAGTCTTCTGAACGAAAAATTTATGATTTAGAGCAGCTGAAGATTCATCCCGATGATCAAGCCTATGTCATGACCAAATGGAATGAGATGCTCGCGGGCAACACCGATAATTTTGACGCCGAGTACCGGCAGATGGATGTTGACGGAAACTGGCGCTGGATAAGAGCCAAAGGCCGGCCTGTCAGGTTCAGCTCAGATTTATCCAAAGTGAGAACGGTAGCGGGTATATACACTGACGTGACCTGTGCCAGAAACTTAGAGGAGCAGGCCGATTTGCTGGCGGAAGCGTTCGCGAATACTTCTGAAGGCGTTTTGATCTTTGATGAAAATGAAGTCGCTATCGCGGCTAACCCCGCGGCTAAAACGCTCCTTGATACTACAAGCGGTGATAATATCCAGGCCCTGAGCTTCTCAAACATTATTTTGACCGCGAATTGCGCTATCGGCAAGCTGCTCGGCAATGACAACCACTGGGCCGGGGAGTTGCGATTCAGAGATCTGACAGGTAAAAAAATACCGGTTTGGATTACCTTATCGCACATTAAATCAAAGCCTTATACAGCGAGTAAATATGTGGCGGTATTCTCTGATATCAGCCAACGCAAAAGCGCTGAGGAAAAACTCAGACGTCTGGCTAATTTTGACCCGCTGACGGGGCTGGCTAACCGTACCTTATTTTCTGAAAAGTTGCTGAATACCGTTCAGCAGGCGCGGCGGCAGAACCGTCGCCTGGCGTTAATGTTCATGGACTTAGATCGTTTCAAGAATATTAACGATTCCTACGGTCACAACACGGGGGACGCGCTATTAATTGAGGCGGCCAGCCGCATCCGGGAATCGGTGGCGGATAACGCTGTGCTGAGTCGTTTCGGCGGTGATGAATTTGTCTTGCTGATACCTGATATCGCTGATATTCAGGAAGTCGATGAGGTCGCAAAACGTATTCATCGCAGCATCGAGGCGCCGTTCAGACTGTTTGAACGGGAATTTTACATCAGCACCAGTATCGGCGTCAGTCTGTGGCCGGATCATGCGACCAAGCCTGACGCTTTGATTAAAAACGCCGATCTGGCCATGTATCATGCCAAAGAGGACGGGCCGGGTAATGTGCGTTACTTTTCAAGTGCCCGTAATGAGAAAAATCTGTATTGCTTGCGCATTGAGTCAGAGCTGAGAAAAGCGATTGAGAAAAATCAATTAGAGCTTCATTACCAACCGCAGATTAATATTCTTGAGGGTGACAGGTTAATTGGTATGGAAGCATTGCTGCGCTGGAAACACCCGGAAGACGGTTTTATCAGGCCGGATGTTTTCATCGAAGTCGCCGAATCCGCGGGGCTTATTATCGACATTGACCGCTGGGTATTTAAAACCGCCTGTGAGCAGCTGAGTCAGTGGCATAAACAATACCGCGGTGACTTTAAAGTCTCCGTCAACGTGTCAGCGGCGCATTTTTTGCAGCCCGATTATGTTGATGCCATTAAAGAAGTGATGATTGAAACCGGCGTTGAGGGTAAACATATTGGTTTGGAAATCACCGAAGGCGTGCTGATGAGAGAGGTCGAACAGGCGCAAAAGCACCTGTCGCAGTTGCAGTTACTGGGGATTACGGTAGCCATCGATGATTTCGGCACGGGTTATTCGTCATTAGCCTACCTGCGCAACTTCCCGGTGAATACCTTAAAAATTGACCGTAAGTTTATTATTGATATTAACCACAACGGCGCCGATCAGGCGATTGTGGCGAGCATCATCGAATTAGCCCGTAATCTGCGTTTAGATGTGGTGGCGGAAGGCATTGAAACCTACGATCAAATGGAGCATTTGATCGGCCGGGGCTGTTATCTCATGCAGGGCTATTATTTTTCAAGACCGCTGCCGTCAGAGGACATGCGGCATTATCTGGAGCAAACGCTGAATTCAGACACTGAACTGGCATGAAGAACATGAATAATTATTGATATCAGCCGTACCGGTTTGTCCGGCACGCTGAGTGATTTGATTTATTCCGGCAGCGGTGTATTTTCAGGCGCGGATGCTCAGTTTGATCCGGCCGAGGCCGGATTTTTTGCTGTCACCGGTCGGGGGTAACCTTATACCTGTTCGCCGGAAAAAACTTCTAACAAATTACCCCTACAGTTATCGGGCCGTTTTTGGTAGCGTTACACTTACTTAAAATTTATTTTAATTAAACGTTAGGAAAAATAATGAAAAAAGTAAGTGCCTTGGCGTTAAGCGTCGCCATCAGCCTCGGATTAGCGGCCTGCGGCCCGGGCGAGCCGGCCGAAACTGAAGCTAAAACAGCGCGGCAGGCGGTTAAACAAGAGAAAGTACTGAGCTCGGGTATTGATCTCAACAACTTCGATAACGCGGTTCGTCACCAGGATGATTTCTATTACAGCGTAAACGGCACCTGGTTAAAGGACACGCCGATTCCGGCTGATAAATCGAACTACGGCGCTTTCTCGGTGCTTAACGAACAAAGCCGGCAAGCGTTAAAGAAAATCATCGAAGCCGCGGCGGCTAAACCAGACAAGGCGGCAGGCTCCAGCGAGCAAAAAGTGGGTGACTTCTATGCCAGTTACATGAACACGGACAAAGTTGAAGCACTGGGTATTACGCCGCTTAAGCCGTTGCTGACGGAAATCGCAGCAGCGAAAAGTCATCAGGATATCGCTCAGTTAACGGGTAAATTACTGGTCAGCGGCGTAAGCTCACCGTTTGGGTTTTATGTGAATAATGACGCTAAAAACTCAAGCCGGTACGCGGTTTATGTTTATCAGTCAGGTTTAACACTGCCGGATCGTGACTACTACCTGAAAGATGACCAAAAGTACGTGGGCAATCGTGAGGCCTTAACTCAATACGCGGACGCGCTGCTTAAGCAGGCCGGTTATGCCGACGCGACCCGGGCCGCTGAAAGCGTAATGAAGGTTGAGCGCTTCATCGCTGAAAATCAGTGGGATCGTGTATTACTTCGTGATGCCGGCAAGCGTTACAACAAGTTTGACCGAGAGGCGGTAAACAAGCTGTTAGGTGATATGGGCTTTGAGGGCTTTGCCAAAGGCGCGGGCATGGATAACGTGAGCGAAGTGATTGTCGGTCAGCCCTCTTACCTTGAAGCGCTGGGCAGGCAGTTCAAGCGGTTCCCGGTGTCTGTTTGGCAGGATTATCTGGCGTTTCACTTAGTCGACGCCTATGCCGGCAGACTCAGCAAAAACTTTGAGGACTTAGCCTTTAACTTTCACGATAAAACGCTGCAGGGCATCAAAGAGCAGAAGCCGCGCTGGAAACAAGCGGTTGACGCCGCTAACGGCGTCATCGGCGAGTTGGTCGGGCAGGAATACGTTAAAGAAAACTTCAGGCCTGAAGCCAAAGTGCGTATGGAGCGGATGATCCGTAACCTCATTAAAGCGTTTGAAGTCAGCATCAGCGAGCTGGAGTGGATGACCCCGGAAACCAAGAACGCAGCACGTGAAAAGCTGGCTAAGTTCACGTATAAAATCGGTTACCCGGACAAATGGAAAGATTACACTAACCTGGAGATCAAACCTGATCAGTTAGTCGGTAATTATATGCGTTACGCTAACTTCGAATACACGTCTATGCTGAGCAAGCTGGGTCAGCCCATTGACCGCACACAGTGGCACATGACGCCGCAAACGGTGAACGCGTATTACAACCCGGTGATGAACGAAATTGTATTCCCCGCCGCTATTTTACAGCCTCCGTTCTTTAACATGGATGCCGATGATGCCGTGAACTACGGTGGTATCGGTGCGGTTATCGGTCACGAAATCTCTCACGGTTTCGATGACCAGGGCTCTAAATATGACGGTGACGGCAACCTGCGCAACTGGTGGTCTGAGAAAGACTTAGAGGAGTTCACCGAGCGCAGCGCGCGACTGGCCGCGCAATACGATAAGTATGAAGCGCTGCCGGGTAAGTTTGTTGACGGTAAGTTCACGCTGGGTGAAAACATCGGTGATTTAGGCGGTCTTACCGTTGCGTATCGCGCTTATAAAATGAGCCTGAACGGTAAACCTTCTGAGGTGATGGATGGTTTTACCGGCGAGCAGCGCTTTTTCATCGGCTGGTCGCAGGTATGGCGCCGTAACTACCGTGACACTGAGCTTGAGCGTCGTCTTAAGACGGATACTCACTCTCCGAGTCGTTTTCGCGCGATGGGAGCGCCGCGAAACATCCCTGAGTTCTACAAAACCTTTGACGTGAAGGAAGGCGATAAGATGTTCCTTGCTGAAGGTGAACGTGTGAAGATCTGGTAATCATTTACCACGCTGAGTGTAAACCTGAAGCAGGGACGCACAAACGCCTGATAACCGCATTATGTTTAATCAGAAAAGCGGTTAAGAGATGTTATTTTTCAGGAAAATGCCTGCCGCCGGTAAATTGGCTGAAATTGCCGCCGTCGGCGCTTAGAGTAACAGTAAGTAAGAAATGAAATAACGACCGTTTTGTATATCGGTAATAACTACTTACTGTCATTCAAGTCTTGCTGCCGGCGATTTTTTCGGTGTTTATGAGCGCCGCCGACCGCGTTTTCCGGATTAACACCGCGGCCGGGCGGCGCTTTTTTAATTATTGTTTTGTTATCCGATATTTATAAATGTCATTCTCAGAATTCGAAAAACCATTTTTCCGGGGTAAACTACCTGAGTAAATCCCCGAGGCGGTATCCGGGCCGGGGTAAAAAATACCGTAAGTGAATTGCTCAAAAAAATGGTCGGTTTTGGTTGAACCGACATATACGTCAAGCGGCTGTAATGAGGCCGGGAACGAGTCCGGGTCGGACAGGCTCATTTTAAATGGTCTGTTATTTTTATATTCCGCCGTCAGCAGCCACGGGGTCTTATTTAACTTGATAAAGCCTTTGATAATCTGTTTTCCGCTATCTTCCGCTTTACGAGACGTTACGCCCTCATCCTCGGTTACCGATACCTGATAGCTGTCAGGATAATTGTTTCCGTAATTTACAAAAAACGCCCGCTGCCCATTTTCGGGGTCAGCATAGATTTCATTGATGTCGGACATCGGGACTTGAGCTGACTTACGCCAGCTTATCTCATCCTCAGAAACATAAACGGTATTAGTTATGCTCGTATACAGAACTCCGTTAGACTGAGACAGAGGATTACCATCTGATGATGAGCCTGATGTCTCCTCGCAGGAATACCCGTTATCTCTCGACAGGTAGAACTCAAATTTATCCGGAAACAACAAATCAGCGGACTGATTAATTTTAACCGGAGCTTTATATATCAGAGGGCAGGTTGTGTCCATCGGGGACCATGATTTTCCGTTGTCATCAGAATATAAAAGTGAGGCAGTGCCGAAGTAAGATAATACTTCCGCTAATAAGGATTTTTTTGACTGGTTTGTATAAATCATCCATTGCCAGGTGTTATGGTAATCGTTATTAAGTTTTACCCAATTTAAACCGTAATCATTACTTTGATAAACCTCTTTACTGTTGGGAAAACGATTTATCGCAATCACGGATTTTCCGTTGTTACTGAAGCTGAACTTATAGCCATCATTATAATTCAGTGCAAAAGGCACGTCGCCTTTGATTTTTTGAAAGTGGATAGCGTAACCTGCCGCGGATGCCGGAAAGGTGATTAATGACGCACCGACGGTCAAGCAACCGCCGAGCAGCATAAAAAGATTTGATAACGGCTTATTTGAATTCATAAAAATCTCCTGGTGTTCAGTGTGATAACATATTGGTATCTATTGTAAAAGCCGCAGCTGAATATAAACTGTATCAAAAGTGCACTTTTAGACGCTGAAAAACAGCGAAAAATCGCGAAAGTTTCTATTTGCGGATGTGCTCTTAATCAAATAAATTATCCGGCGGCAAGCGGCGGGGCGTGCGACGTGAAGCCGTATTTAGGGTTGAGAATTCGGGATTGATATTCAAGTCACTCACTAAATTGACCCGCTACCTTCTTCTCACTTTATTTATTTGACTCCGTAAAATCTGGCTTGCTCACAATAAACGCAGTGATAATTTTTTTGCTCAGATTAAGTGATTCTATCGGTTTTGCTTGCTCACTTTATCTGACTTCAGTAAAAACCGATAAAGCGGACTTCAGTGATCATGTTGTTATCGAAAATACAGATGTTTTTATCTCTGTTTTTCGACAGTAAAAATGCGCATTTTTAATGACAGCCAGTTGGCGGGGTAACACGCTTGTGCCACAAAACGTTTCTGACCGGAAATTTATGTGCCGGTTAAAAGCATACCGGGTTCATCCGGATTTGACCGAACATTTCTCTTTTTCTCCCTGAAATACGAAATAAACTGACTTTTCAGTTTATCGTCTGAATTATGATCTGTTAAAATATTAATGGTATTACCGCTTTTACTCTGATTAAGGTGATATTCATACAAGGCTTTCGCGAACTCAAACGGCACGTATTTCGAAGTTTTCCCGATTTCATTGTTAAATATACTTTCGCAATCGCAATGCAAGACGTTATCTATAAGACCGAGATTCCGATGACAGATGTTTCTTTTAATTAATTTCTTTATCCTTTTAGCAAAATTATCCGAATCAACAAGCGTCCAGTACGCATAGATGTCACTGCCCGGTCTTATCCCCCAGGATCTGAGGTGACTCGTCCGCCGCTTATCACCGAAAACAAGACGATCAGCGCCGTTAATATCCCTATAAGACGCGAATGCGGTTAGCAGACAAACACAAGTTGTTTCATCGGGCACTATGAGGGGTTCTGCCGTATATGTATATTTTTCAAGGTATACGTTCCGCATAAACATTTCTATCATACCATCGGTTAATTCCTTAGATTTGGTTACGGCGAACAAGCCAATTAAGGCGTTACAAAGTTTTGTATTTGCCGGCAGCTGCATGTGCCGTGAATTTACTGAAACCAAATCCGCAATTTCGTATGCCGAGAGCCGGGCTTGCCACTTAAAAGTCATAACATACCTGCTAATTAACTCAAGCAAATGACATCTCTCTTCGACTGTCCAGTCTGACCTGTCTCTGAATCTAAGTTCCAGGTAAATACTCATGGCTGCTTCTGCGATGCTCTTGCACCCGTGACCGTGTTTACCAAGCAGCTCCAGAGCAATGCAGCATTCTTTGAGCGTCCAGCCTGACTTTGGCGCGTCACGAACAGCTGAGAAACAATCGTCACTTAACCCCAATTTGAATAAACGGCTGACACCCGTGAGGACGGACATTTGAGCATATTCTTTGGGTATCAGACGAATACCGGCTTGAGATAAGGATTTCTTAACGCCGTCCGAATAGCTCTCGCATTCAAAAAAAGCACGCAAGCTACCGGGTAAAACAGAGTCAGAGAAAGCATACGCGGAAAAACATCTCCCCCAGTAAGTACTGTCCAGACATCTCTTAAATTTTTTTGATGTCTCTCTGACGGAGCATCTGTCTTTTGGCAGTGATATATATTTAAAAATTTCACGCAGAATATCATCCGGCAGCGCGGCAACTTCAAAGCCGTTGATTTTACTTTCTTCCGGGGTGCGTTGTTTTTTCAACGGACTGATGTTTTTACTTGCCAGAGACTGAGCATTAGTACTGACGCATGAGCATTCATTCATTTTGAACCCTTATAAAAGCAAGGCTTGACTTTCGCTGCCCCGGGAGAATAAATGCTTTCAAAGCATTGTTCGTTTCTGACAGCCGGTCATTTTTATGACTTGAACTGTCTTCTGCCGTTTTTTTACCAACGCCGGATGGGCGGCACCTTTACCAGATGCCGCCCTCCTGAGAACTTATGCGCGACTTAACCACTGCTCAGCGGCTCAATCAGACTCCGCGGTGATGACACGATGTCGTTTATCGCGATTCCCTTTGCCCGTAAACGACAGTTCTAAGCATGAATATTAAACCTAAACGCTCATGAGAACCATGCCTGTCATGAACGTTCTGGTTAAAGGCTACTCCAGCTCATCTTGCCATTTCACAACATGGCCGCGGGTGCCGTCGACTAACATGGTGAACCGCTCTTCAAGTACATGACGTTTAATTTTGAGTGTTGGTGTGAGCACATCGTTTTCAATAGTCCAAGGCTCTGAAACAACGATCAATGCATCCAGCGTGGCATGGGATTCAAGTGTCGGATTAATATCATCAATGGTTTGCTTCAGTGAGGCTCTGACCTCTTCCCTTGCTTTGAGTTTAGCGCCTTCCGCTAATTGAACCAGAGCAACAGGGAGAGGTAACCCGCAACCGATAACACAAAGTAACTCGATGTGCGGATCTTGTGCCAGTTTGCGCTCAATCGGCACCGGAACAACATATTTACCCTTCGCGGTTTTGAAATTATCTTTAACGCGGCCGGTGATGCTGACGTAACCGTCCTCATCGATTGTGCAAACGTCACCAGTGTAAAAGTAACCTTCTCCATCAAAAATGGTACTGTTAAGATCTTCGTTGAGATAATAGCCCCGCATTAACCCCGGGCTTTTTACGAGAAGTTCTCCCTCGCTGGTTTGTTTGATTTCACAGCCTTCAACCGGACGACCGATGGAGCCGAGCTTTTGCGGATTAAACGGATAATTGGTGATTGAATAGGCGCAGTTTTCGGTCATCCCCCACGCTTCAGAAATATTAATGCCGATTTTATGGTACCAGGCCAGAATGGGCTGAGGGATAGTCGCCGAGCCTGAGCCGAATAACCGGCATTTATCCAGTCCAAGGCCTCGTTTAATCTTCTTCTTGACAAATCGGTTAATGATAGGGATTTTGAGCAGAGAATTGAGTTTTTGATAGCCGCCGGCTTTTTCAATGATGTTTTTCTGGAATAAGCTCCACAGACGAGGCACCGAGAAAAATAATGTCGGTTGCGCTCGCTTAACGTCGTCCACAAAAGATTCCAGACTTTCCACAAAAGCGACATTGGTGCCGGAGTAAAAAGAACTTCCCTCCATCGCCACCCGCTCAGTAATATGCGCCAGAGGTAAATAAGATAACAATCTGTCATGGCTTGTAATCTCAATACCCTCCACTACCGCCTGGCAAGTCCAGCTATAACTGGCAAAGGTATGCATAGCACCTTTGGGTTTGCCCGTTGAGCCTGAGGTATAAATGATGGTCATAATATCTTCAAGTGAAGGATACGGCTGATCGAGCAGCGGCTCACCGAGCTGCAACAAATCTTGCCATTGATACTGAGCTGGCATGGTTTCGTAAGGTAACGCCATACGAAGAATATCCCCGCGGATAGCGGGATCTTGCTGCGCCCAGTAATCAAGCTTACCGACAAAAATCGCCTTTGCCTGACTGTGCTCCAAAACATAAGTGATGGTGTCGATATTTGCCGTCGGATAGATAGGAATGCTGATATAACCGCCGTACATTAAGGCTAAATCTGTGATGAACCATTCTGCGCAGTTTTTTGACAACAAAGCGACCTTATCACCGGGCTGTAACCCTAAATGGCGAAGCGCACCGGCGAGCTGTCTGACTTGATCCTGTACTTGCCGCCAGGTGAATTCTGCAAATTGACCATTGGTCGGTTGCTTTAAGTACACTTTATCACCCTGCGCTTCAGCCCAATGTTCCAGCATCTCAACCGGTGTCTTTATTGTCGTCATAGAGGTTCCTCAAAATCAGGGTTTAATCCGAATATCTAATTAAAACAAGCTCTAGTATGATCACCAGTATGGCGATTTTTGTGACGCAGCGCAAACAGAGGCGGTTCTGAAAGTTTTAAGTCATCCGATCAGCTAGAAAGTTCCGGAACAGATGCATGTTCGAGCTGATATTAGGTTGTACGGAAAATCGTAAAGGCTTTGATAAGATAAAACGCATTAATGTTAAAATATATATTTTTAAGATGAGAAAATGATCAATAATGTAATTTTTGTTTACTTATCAGCCTGTGCGACCTGTGCGAACAGTTAAAATGCGCCACGGACGCCGGGCGTGAATATAGAGAGTATTACCGTGTTAAAATCTTTGAGGTTTTAGCGGGCATTAATTGCCTCCGTGATTGTATTAATGATGACTGGATTATTCATTATTTTTTAACATATCGAGAAATTCGCCAGTCGACCATTGATGAAGTCAATCAAATATCGGGAATGACAGTTTTTTCACTTTTCTGACGCCCGTCTTGAACACTCAATAGCGTTACTCTTGCTTGAAAGACTGCCGGTATTACCATGCAAGAGCGCCTTGTCGGGCACTTAACCTGAACGCCGAAAATATCGAAAAACTTATACTCAGGCGCTTACGGTATAGCTGTTTTGGCGAGCGTTCACTCACTTTTAGCGATCTGTTTCACATAATTTAACGTTTTTTATAAAAACTGTTTTTCAATCATAAACAAAAGTTTTAACATTAGCGGCGTAGGGTACAGAGGTTAAGATGTTCTATCTTTCAGACCTTTATTTCACTTTATAGTGATAAGCCAAATTCTGGCGCCTCAGCTTTTAGCTGAGGCTTTTTTTTTGTCTGAATTTTGTCTGAACTCTTCCGGTTATAAATTATTCACGATTTCTCTATACTGATTATTTTCATTCACTCGTTATTTTACCTGAGCAAATTAAAGCGGCTGTAACCTTGACTTCTTCTATAGTTCAGTAATTTATGAAGAATTTAAAACAAGCGATTAAACATGGCTCAAAATTGCATAAAATATGACTCAAAATTTTAGAGTTTTTACTTTAAATTCTGTTTTTTTCAGGTATGCTGTTGGTTGTTGAGCGCCATCAAACTCATTTGATGGAACTTGAGTCTTGTTGAAATTTTTAGCTTCTCCCCAAAAGAGCTAAATGATTTTTTACCGGTGACGTTTTGTTACCGGTTTTTTTATGTCCGCAGCCTACGCTCGTTTTTCAGATACGCAAAAACCGGCTAACAGCATGAGTATTTATATTTTAACGGGTTACCGGACTTCTTCAGCTTCTTCAATTTTAATGTTAGCCTGGTACCAGGAAGTTAAAATGCCCTTAACTTTTGGCTTACCAAAACCTTTCATAGATGAAAAAGGTTCAACCAGTACTTTTTTATCGAAATCGGCTAATTTTTTACGAACTTCATTCACGGTTTTCGTTCTGGCGCTTTGCGATAGTTTGTCGGCTTTTGTCAGCAGCGCTAACACTGGTAACTCACTCATCACCGCCCACTCAATCATCTGCATGTCGAGATCCTTAAGAGGATGACGAATATCCATCAAGAGCACAACTCCCGCCAAACTATCTCTGTGCTGCAGATATTCCCCCAACGACCGTTGCCATTTCTTTTTCACAGCCAGCGGCACTTGAGCAAAACCGTAACCGGGTAAGTCAACAAGACGACAATTTTTATTTACTTCAAACACATTGATTAATTGTGTCCTACCCGGTGTTTTACTGGTTCTCGCTAAGTTCTTTTGTTCAGTTAACGCATTTAACGCGCTTGATTTTCCGGCGTTAGAACGCCCTGCGAACGCGATTTCTATTCCCTTTTCAACGTCTAAGTGCTGATCCAAATGGGCGATATCTGGGGCACTGATCAGAAACTTAGTCTTACGAAAATCTAACTCTGGGTCAGCCACGGTTTACTCCAACTTTTTCGTTGCAATACTTTAATTATTCAAGGATTGCTTACTTTTCTACGTTTTCGTGTAGAATATTACTTTGATCACAATATTTGTATGTTATCACGCTTGCGGGTCAACCTAGTAAGCTCAGGACAATATTTCTTAATAAGAAGTAGGAACGCGATGAAAAAGTTAATATTAGTGCTGTCTGTTATTTTTGCCGCACTTTCTGCATTTGCACATGCTGCGGAAGGAAATGCTAAAGCCGGCAAAACCAAAGCTGCCATCTGCTCTGCCTGTCACGGTATGGACGGGAACAGTACGGTAGATATGTATCCCAAATTAGCTGGTCAACACGCCGTTTATCTGGCTAAACAGCTGCGTGACTTTAAAGCCGGAGCTGCCTCTGGTGGTAAAAAAGGTCGTTATGACCCGGTTATGGCAGGTTTTGTAATGGCTTTAAGCGATCAAGATATCGCAGACCTCTCAGCGTATTATGCAAGCCAAAAAGTAATTCATACACCGTCAAAAGAAGTCAGCGCGCTAGGTGAGAAGCTATACAAAGCCGGTGACGCAGATAAAGGTATTCCGGCTTGTATGGCTTGTCACGGTCCGGCAGGTAAGGGAATGGGTTTAGCGGGTTTCCCGTTACTGACCGGGCAGCATGCGGCTTACATCAAAGCTCAGCTAAACAAGTTTAAAACCGGTCAACGTCATAATGCCCTAAATGGTATGATGGGAGGCGTTGCGAAAAAACTGTCCGATAAAGACATTGACGCAATCACTAAATATATAGCGTCTTTGAGATAATAAGTGCTTGATACAAAAAGGGTGCGTCTGCGGCACCCTTTTTAAGTAAAACAAGTTAACGCTTACGTTAACGTAAAAATAAATTTAATTTTATTGACTTTTATTTGTAACTTGGGTTTAATGTGCCCAGTACCGAAATGAGCCCAGCTGTTCAAACAAAAATAACATATTTCTATTGAGCAGATTTCGGACGCAACATTTAAGATATAAGAATAAAGTTAAATCAATAATAATAACATTCGTTAAAACCGCTCTATAAAAATAATAAGAGTCGAGGCTTTAAGTTTGAAGCCCAGGTTATGAAAATTGTAAGGAACGACTGATTTTGGTCTCTCAGCATTTTTGCACTGCCTTACGCAATTTGAGGTATGAGTCTTTTTATGTTGAAGGAATCAGCATTAATCGATTTAATACACTCATATCAACAATAACACGGATGGTTTACTCTGCGTCACAGACGATGTAATGATGACAATGTCATCAATTTAAAAGTCACTTAAGTGACACTAACAAAAAGCGTTTGGAAAACCGATAACAAAAATTCAGATGCAGGGAAAGCTGTTAGTCAAGATACCGACCGGGAGCGTCGCTACGCAAGTACGGAAACTTGGGATCGGGAATAAGGTGTCCTTGGCACTCAAAACTACAGGCTGCGGAGTCAAATCCGCGGCCTTTTTCTTTTCTATCACCGGAACAGTTGCTTCGTGATACAATACAAGACAATTATCTATTCATTAGCTCTACTGAAGAACAACTATGGCACGCAGTAAGAAGACTCGCAAAGTAAATGAGAATGCGCCGAAACATGCGCCAAGAACCAAAAAAGCCGAACGAAAGGTCATCGGTAAAAAACGTGATAACGGCAAAAAGCCGGGCAGCCGTCAAAACGAAGCGACATTAAAATCTGATTCTAAGGTTGCGGGCACGGCAAAAGATCCCCGTCATGGCAGTAAAAAAGCCATTGCTTTAACGGTTGAGACGCCGGCCAAGCCAAAAACCACACCAAAACCGCAACAACTAAAACTGAGTGATCAGCAGCGTTTGTTACAACTTGAAGAAGACTCAAGATTGAACCAACTTTTAGATCAGCTCGAAGAAGGGTGCGTGTTATCGGCCGTTGATGAACATTGGCTCAATACTCAGCTCGATGAAATAGAACGTCTAATGGAAAAACTCGGCAAAAGCGCTGAAGATGACATTTCACAAGTGCCTACGGACAAAGATGAGCGTCTGTTACAACAGTTCGAGTCAGGTGAGTCAGCACTAGACATGTATCGTCAGGATTAATCCTATGTTAACTGTGTTACTGGTTACCGGATTTTTAATTATCGCAGGCTTGGCCGCTTACGCCGCCAAGCTGTTATTGCAATTACGCGAACAAACCCGGCGGCAACAGCAGCTCAAACAGCAAAAAGCAGAGCAAGCCAAAGCAAAAAAAGAATCGATTTTAGTCGACGTGCGCTATATCGCGGCGGCGATGCTGGATGATCGCTGTGAGTTGTCTGAAGGGGTCGTGCGTATTGCCCGTTTATTTGAAGTCATTGCGCTAACTGAGCAGGTAAACACTCGCTTTCCGACTCTTTATCAGCACTTTGAGATTATCAGAGAGCATCCGATTATGGAGCGGCGCAAAGCGCTTCCGAAAAGAGAGAGGATGAGACTGGATATGCGGCGGATGAAATCTGAAGTTGCGCTAGTACTCCGTCCATTTGAATTCAATACTTCAAGCTCTTTTGCTAAGCCTTAGTCATAGGAGAGCTAAAAATCTTGTATTGATTTTTATTGTTTTAAACTCTTATACAACTTTTATTCACAACTAATTAATAAGTCTGTAATTTCTGAACAAAATGCTTCCTCCCACCCTTTGGCAAGCCAGTAGGACTCTAGCTTTTTTCATTTTGATTAACGAAAGTGTAACAGGATTTCGTTAATCAGTTTAATTCTGTTAAAAGGCTAACTGTACCCTGGAAGGACGGGATAAAGCTTCTTTAACTTGATACGTGCCTCCTCAGTTGTGAACTGCCAAATCATCTTAGCCTTGGACTCATTGCGTTGGGTGACCCAGGCTTCAACTTCACAATTTAGTGTTTCCTGATCCGGTATTCTTCGGTTTAAGCATTGTCTGCTCAAGATACTTAATTCAATTTCAGCCATATCCAACCAGCTTCCGTGTTTTGGCGTGTAATGAAATTCGATTTTATTGATCAGCCTACGAGCTTCTTCTGGTTCGAAGGCCTTATAAAATGAAGCCGGGGTATGAGTATTCAGGTTATCCTCAACCAACACAATTGTCTCAGCATCCTTATAACGCCCGTCTACTAAGGCTTTTACCTGATGAGCCCAATCAACGGCTGTTCTGTGCTCTGTGACCTCAACATGCCGCCAGCCCGCTAAAGGCTCAAATATCATGAACAGGTTGCTGACACCGTTACGCTCATATTCCGTATCGTATCGCTCCGGATAACCTGAAACTAAAGGTAACGGGTTGCGAACTTCTTTAACTTGTTGTTTGCTGGTTTCATCAAGGCATACTAAAGGACGCTTGGGATCGTAAGGAAGTTTATAGAGTTCTAATATATCTTCCATAGCGCTCACGAAGGCAGCGTTTTCCTCTTCAGGTATACACCACTCTTCTTTAAGCCAGGGTTTAAGTTCGTTTTTTTTAACGCATAATGAACAGAGGTTCTCGATATGCTATCGACATATTTGAGTTCAATCATCTTGTCTCTAAGAAGATTTAATGTCCAACGGCAACGTCCTTCCGGAGGCGCAGAGCAGGTCAGCGCAATTAGGTGTGCTTCGGCTTCACCATCCATTATGCGTCTGCGGCCTTGATGGCTGTGTTTGCTATTACTCGATGCTGCAGTTTTTAGAGCTTGATAAAAAATTGATTTAGCTATAGGTCAAACTACTGCTGCGACTCCATGCTAAGGCATCCGAAGCATAATCAGCATCACAACAGCAGTCTGAAGTGTTAGAGTGAACTCAAAGCTTATACTCGTCAAGCAGTTCATTATGTTTATTCGTAGCCTTTCAATTGTTACTCAATTTTTTGATGCATTAAATGTTTCGTTATCCTTGATTAAACCCTCATTAAAATTAACAAGAACTCAAAAAATAGTATTAGGAGCGATGATCACTGGAGTTATCATGACTGAGGCTTTGAACTGGGCAGCTTTTGAACGGAGAAGTTTAGGCGTTTTCAAGTCAACGGGCTTATGCTGGATATTCTACAAAGCTAAAATCCCTTGGCAGTACCTACTTCAAGCGAGTATTTGCAATATATTCAAACATTATCAATTAACAAACGGCCATTTAGATATTGATGATACCCATAAACACCGAGCTAAAAAAACGACTTGTATTGCAGGTGCACATAAAATCAAAGACAAACCGACAGGTGGGTATATCAATGGGCAAGAGCTGATATTCATGGTACTTGTCACCGATACGGTAACCTTTCCAGTTGGGTTTAGGTTTTATACCCCCGATCCGAATCTCGCCATTTGGAGCAAACGGGATAAAGAGCTGCAACGACAAGGTATCGCTAAAAAAGAGCGACCACAAAGACCCATGCCTGACCATGTTAACTATCCGACTAAACAAGCGCTTGCACTAGAAATGCTAAGAGAATTTACCACCGCCTTTCCAAACTTTAAAATCAAGAGCGTATTAGCCGATGCATTATATGGGACTGCTGATTTCATGGATAAAGCTGAAGAAATCACTCATCACGCTCAAATAGTCAGTCAATTAAGAACAAATCAACGAGTGAGCAGCAAGAACTCAAAAGCACGAGTTGATACCTATTTTAATCGTCAAAAAGGTGTTGAACTTCAACTGTCTATTCGCGGTGGTGAAGAGAAGAAAGTCACCATGATGGCTGCGAGGCTATATGTTAATGCGCATAGTAAACGGAGATTTGTTGTGGCGCTAAAATATGAAGGAGAAGAAGAATATCGTTACTTGATCGCTAGCAATATGTCATGGCATCACCATGATATAGCAAGACTTTATACATTAAGGTGGTTAGTAGAGGTTTTTATCCAGGATTGGAAAGCTCATTGCGGTTGGAACAAGTTGAGCAAACAGCAAGGTGTCGATGGTTCGGAGCATGGCCTGATCTTAAGCCTTCTGTGCGAGCATTTACTGTTGCAACATCCTGAGCAATCTGTCCGACTTAAAAACAAACACCCTGGGATGCCTGTGGGTTGCCTAATTGAACGCCTAAAAGTTGAAGCGCTTGTTGCTACGATTCAAGAAGTGGTATGTGCCAATGATCCAAATGCAGCATTAGAGAGCTTAATTACGGCACTCCATGATTCCTTACCAGAACGAGACTCTAGCAGGCATATGGCAGGTAGAGATTTAGGTCGTCAGGAAGAAATTCCTTCATTAAAATCCCATGCAAAAACATTTCAGAATATGGGTTATGCTGCATGATTGTCAATTAAGAAAAACTGCAGCATCGAGTATTAACAGCGACTTCTAATCCTTCCTCGACAAAACGCTTTCTGAGGCTCGTTACTGCAAGTGGTGAGATGTTTAGCGCCTTAGCAATCTGTTGATTGGTCAGTGGCGAATTATTCTCATCAATAGCAAGTAAAATTTGGGCGTGTCGTTTCTTATGTTGAGCAACACGTGGTTTCTTCTGCTTTATCAAAGCTTCAAGCATTGAACGCTCTTCATTACTCAAACGGACATGGTATTTAATCCTCATAACAGCTCCTGTATTCGTTGTGTTCAGGAACTGTTAGGATAAACTATCAGGCCATTATTTGCTTTTGAATGGACTACTAGAAGCTGAGATTCTCAAAGAAGCTGAAATATTGCAACATTTTAAGTTAGAAAGTGTTTTGCACTAAATTTTTATTAAGAACAGCCATATAGCTGCTCTTTTACAAATAACCGACATTTCGCACTGAAATTTCCTGATGCCTAACAATAATTACTTGCAGCTAATTAGGGCATAAAGATCACAGCAACTATGGCAAATAGATCACAAGAACATAGCTAAAAGATCACAGACAAGCTCTGATTTTTTTAGCAGAATGCCCTAATTCTCTGCAAAATCCCACTTTGAAATGCTGGATGAAGATCAATTAACAATTCAGAATATAGACCATCTTGGTATAGTCGCCGGACTGGTTGATAAACTCAAACTGGTTGAGCGCATTGATGCTCGACTTCCTATTCTTAATCAGCAACAGTCCCATGTGAGCCACGGTCAACGCATAAAAGCCATGATTTTAAATGGGTTAGGTTTTACGCAAAATCCAATTTATCTCACACCGAAATTCTTTACTGGAAAACCTATCGAGCTATTAATAGGTAAAGGCGTAAAACCTGAACATCTCAATGATGATGCTTTAGGACGAACTTTAGATAAGTGCTACGAATATGGAGTGATGCAACTATTTGCTGAAATCGCCAATGAGGTGTATCTCGATTTTTTTGGACAAGAAGAAAGGCAAGTGCTACACCTCGATACCACCAGTTTTTCTTTACATGGTGAGTATGACACTGACTATAAAAATCAAGATGACTTACCTGCTTTGCCTATGTATGGTTACTCAAAAGATCATCGCCCGGATTTAAAACAAATGATGATGTCACTGACCGTCAGTGGCTCTGCACAAATGCCGGTATGGTTTGAGCCGTTAGTGCATATTCTCGCCTAACGTGATCAAAAATTCCTGCCCATCGTGATCGCATATTCTTGCCTAACTGTGATCAATAATTCTTGCTTTATCGTGAACAAATTTCGTCCAAAACAGGAATCAGCGATCACGATGCAAGAATTGGTGATCACGACCCACAAGAACAACTTCAGAGCATTGTTTCTTTAACTACCATTTTCTATTTAAACCAAATGGATAATGGTAATGGCAACTAAGAGATTAACAGTGCGAAATATAAGAGAAATTTTACGGCTCGGTCTTGGTGCCCAGCTGACACTACGTCAAATACATAGCAGCACAAAGTCGAGTGTTGGAGCTGTACAGAAAGTTCTTTTCAAAGCAAAAGCATTAAAATTGAGCTGGCCTTTACCACCAGAGCTGGATGATTCAACTCTGGAAAAGCTTTTTTATTCAAAGCCTGAATCGACTCAACATATAAAATGCCCATCAACCGACTGGGCTGAAATCCATTTAGAGCTCAAGAAAAAAGGGGTCACTAAACAACTGTTATGGGAAGAGCATGTACAGCAAAATAAAGATTGTTACTACAGCTATTCTCGATTTTGCTATCACTATTCAACGTGGAAGAAGAAACAGCAACGCTCGATGAGGCAAGTTCACAAAGCGGGTGACAAACTATTCGTCGACTACGCTGGCCAAACGGTACCTATCGTCTGTGCCTCAACAGGTGAAGTAAAAACAGCTCAAATTTTTGTCGCTGTGCTTGGTGCTTCAAATTACACCTATGTTGAAGCTACCCATACACAATCATTACCAGACTGGTTAGAAAGTCATGTCAGGGCTTTTGAGTTCTTTGGCGGTGTTCCGAAAATCGTGATACCCGATAATCTTAAATCTGGTGTCAGCAAGGCTTGTCGATACGATCCTGAACTCAATCCCGCTTATCAACAATTGGCTGCGCATTACAATGTGGCTGTTATCCCCGCCAGACCTTACAAACCCAAAGATAAATCAAAAGCTGAAGTCGGTGTGCAAATCATTGAACGCTGGATATTAGCTAAGCTCAGACATCAAACCTTCTTCTCGCTTGGTGAGCTTAATCGGTGCATTAAAGCCTTACTAAAAGAAGTGAATCAAAAGCCCTTTAAGCAACTAGATGGTTGCAGACAAAGTTTATTTGAAAGCTTGGATAAACCGGCGTTAGCACCACTTCCCAAGCTTCCTTACCATTATGTTGACATCAAATCCGCTAAAATTGGCATCGACTATCACGTCAAATATGATCGCCACAATTACTCCGTTCCTCATCATCTTGTTGGTGAAAAAGTTGAGCTACACGTAAGTGACAAGCGGCTAGGCGTTTACTTCAAAGGTAAAGCCATTTGTCACCACATCCGTAAGCATCGACCGGGGGCAACAACTGAACCTCAACATATGCCAAAGCGCCATGAGAAACACCATCAATGGAACCCTGGTCGCTTTTTAAACTGGGCAAGCAGTATCGGCTCAGAGGTGACAAAATGGATCAAGCATCAACTTGATAGCCGAGCACACCCAGAGCAAGCCTATAACTTGTGCTTAGGTGTATTAAATCTCTCTAAAACCTACTCAAACGAACGCCTGAACAACGCTTGTGCTATCGCCAACAAACATAAGCTTTATCGATACCGAGAAATCAGCAATATCCTCAAAAGTAACCAAGACAAGCTGGCTAACAGTAAGCAGCAAAGCTTCGACTTACCTCAACACCACGAAAATGTTCGTGGCTCAAAAGCCTTTCACTAAGGAGTGATTATGATGATCGAGCCTTTAATCGCACAACTACGTCAGCTGAAATTATCAGGCATGGCACAAGCGTTAACCAGCCAGCAAGAACAATTAGGTCATTACGGTGATTTATCGTTCGAAGAACGGTTGCAATATATCGTTGAAAGAGAATCTCTTTACCGAGATAACCGGAAGCAGCAACGACTGCTACGCAGTGCCAAACTCAAATTAAGCGCAACGGCCTCAGAAATCGATTACCAGCATCCAAGAGGACTGAAACGCAGTCAGATGGCCGGACTTATCCAGTGTGAATGGATAAGCAAAGGACAAAACACTTTGCTCACAGGGCCATGTGGTTGCGGTAAAACCTATTTGGCTTGTGCACTCGGACACAGTGCTTGTCTTAAAGGTTACAGCGTTCGCTACTACAGGCTATCACGATTACTACTGACACTTTCACAGGCAAAAGCTGATGGCACATATCAGAGGCTGTTAAAAACCTTAGCCGCAACCAATTTACTTATCATCGATGACTGGGGACTAGAGCCGCTTACAGCGGCTAACCGTAGTGACTTAATGGAAATCATGGACGACCGACACGAAACAAACTCAACCATCATGATAAGCCAATTACCAACTGAGCAGTGGCATCAAGCTATCGGAGATAACACACTAGCTGACGCCATTTTAGATCGGTTAATGCATAACGCTCACCGACTGAAATTAAAGGGTGAATCCATGCGAAAAAAAGAGGAAATCTTGACTGATGGTGATCAAATAGACTAGAAATGCATGTAGGTTGATGCTCTGAAGTGACAAGTGATCACGATGGGCAGGAATCAGCGATCATATCCGCAGGAATACGCAGTTAGATGGCAACAGCCAAGATAAGACTAATTTTCATAACACATTAGCGTGCATTAAGGCTTTTAGAGAGCAGTTGAAACAAGCGCCAGATACGACAGTTGTCGCTGACTCGGCTCTGTATGTCAATGATGAACTCAAAAATGCGTTTTATCATTGGATCACTCGCATCCCCAACCACATCACTTTGATAAAGCAGCTAAGAGAAGCGGATGAAAGCCAATTTTCTTGGATTGAATTAGATGATGACAACCAAGGTGCATGGTTTGGGCATACCGAGCGAGGGTTAACGCAATGCAACTTGATGGTGTACTCAAAACAAGCGGCAAAAAAGCAGTTAAAAACACTAGAAAGCCAAATACAAGAAGAAAAAGACCGTATTGAACGTGAGGCTAACAAGCTCGCAAAAAAAGAATTATTTTGTCGTGCCGATGCAGAGCAAGCCTTTGAACAATTTGCAAAAACAGTAAAATACCACGATGTGAGTTACCAGCTAGTTGAGATAAAAAAATACCCGAGTAAAGGACGCCCGAAAAAAGGTGCTAAACAAGAGTTTTCTCACTATCAAATAGAAACAGCATTCACACCTTCAGAGGACAGGCAGCGCCCCTACCGAAATCGAGTGGGTCGATTTGTTTTGGCGACCAATCATTTTGATATGTCTCCTAAAGCCGTACTTGATAGCTACAAGAGTCAACAAGGTGTTGAGCGAGGCTTTCGTCTTATCAAAGACCCAGCCTTCCACTTAGACAACCTATTTTTAAAAAGACCAGCGCATCAATGCCCTAATGATGATAATGACCTTCAGCTTAATGGTCTACAACCCAGGGCAATATCAATTTAGAGAATCACTGAAAAGAAATAATGAAACGATCCTTAGTCAGACGAATAAACCGACTTTCACACCAACATTGAGGTGGATATTTCAAGTAATGAGCACTGTTCATGTCGTTACGATTAAAGGGCAAGGTTCAGCGATATCGGGTATTACTCCAGAAAAGAGAAAAATTTTAACCCTGTTTGGTAGTGAGGTGAGTCGTATTTACAACATTGCGTAATGTTAAGACAGGAAAAGTCTAGCTTCACGACAGAAGCCTATTGGCATACCTGAAATTTGGTAAACCGTATGACAGCACTACAAGAACTATGTTTCTTTTTTGTTAATAGTTGAAAATATAGGGGATACTTAAATCCCCATGCGAAATGTGGGAAATAAACTTCTAATGTTATAGAAAAAACAGAATGTTGGGCTATTGACTGAGAAAAGGTAATTATGGAAAATACGCAAAGTTATAAGTATATATAACTAAATTGAATAAATTATACTTTAAGGATTAAAGTAATGCGTAAATTAATGGCTCTCGTTGCAGTTTGCTCTTTAGCTTCTTTGTCGGCATGTACTAGTACACCACAAACAAAAAAAGAAGTTGGACAATTAAACTTTTCATACAAACCTTCAGGCCAGGAAAAAAAAGTAGATAAGATTATATCGATCGTATCTCCGAGTTATAAATCGGCTAGTGAGGAAGCAACTAATAATCAGCAAAGTTATAGTCAACCTTCTCTAATGGCTTTAGCTTCGATGAATGCTAAGAATGCTAAGAGAGCGAACGTCAATTTCAATAAAAACTTGGGACACTATGGTAATCGCTTAACCTCAGCAATGGGTGAGACTTTCCACGAAATAATCATAAGTAAAGGCTTCAAGATTTCTGGTTCCTATGAAACATTTGATGACATCACCTACGGAGATAAAAAAACATCATACTTAGCTTTGGTGCCAGATTTAAATATCTATGTTGATCAAAAGATTAAAAGCAAAGAGTGCTCTAATTCAAATGGCTACTGTGAAAATGTTGGTACAATCCAAATCGGTGGTTCTTTAAATATAAGATTGATCGAGCCATTAACTAAACAAACATTTTTTAGTAAAAGAATCAACCTATCTAAATTGACCGCTCCTAAAGATTACGTACAAAGATATCATTACAGAGCGAAAAGTGACAGTCTTCTAGGTATGGCTGTAAACTCTTTAACTGCTGGCGATAAAAAGCCACTAATAGATAACACCGATAAAGTTTTAGTTGAAGCATTAAATGAATTCTTTGCCAAATCAATGAAAAAAGTTGATGGTTATATTTCAACACAAGAAGTCATGAGCTTCGAAAAAGATGTAATGGCTATTAAGAACTTAAAGCGATTCTAATAGCTTATTTATTTCGAACAAGGAACTATTAATGTAGTTCCTTTCTTAACTACCTCCTATGTCAAATACTTGATAACAAAAAACTGTACAAAATACACGATTTTTATCACTGTCAAATTCACAACCTGCTTTAGATCAAAGTTTTGCTGACAAGCTTGAGGCATAATTCACGTAATTCACAGTTTTACCTGACGCCGGAGAAAAGGTTTTGAGTTATTCACCGACTATTAGCTGGGATCAGTCGCTGATCGAGAAGTACAATTACAGCGGTCCACGCTATACCTCTTATCCTACGGCATTAGAGTTTGACGACAGTTTTACTGAGCGGCAGTTATTAACCGCTATTGACACCAGTAACCGCCGTCAGTTATCGCTTTATATCCACATTCCGTTTTGCGCCAAGCTTTGCTATTACTGCGGCTGTAACAAGGTGATCACCCGCCATAAACATAAAGCCGAGCAATATTTAGCGTATTTACAGTCTGAGATCCTTAAGCGCGCGCCGCTGTTTAAAGACTACCAGGTGACTCAGATGCACTGGGGCGGCGGTACGCCGACTTATCTGGAGCCGGAGCAAATTCTGCGGCTGACCGGTCAATTAAAATCGGTCTTTAATTTTGCTGAAAACGGTGAATACTCGATCGAAATCGACCCTCGGGAAATTGAGCTGTCTGTGCTTGATACCCTTAAAGAGGCCGGTTTTAACCGTATTTCCGTTGGGGTGCAGGATTTCAATAAACAGGTGCAGGTAGCGGTAAACCGTGAGCAAGACGAAGCGTTTATTTTTGATCTGATCAGCAAAGCCAAAGCCCTGGGATTCGTCTCGACTAATGTCGATCTTATTTACGGTCTGCCGCATCAGACGCCGCAAAGTTTCTCCAAAACGATTGAGCGCGTCATTGAGCTGTCACCTGATCGGCTGTCTGTGTTCAATTACGCTCATCTTCCCGCTCGTTTTGCGGCGCAGCGTAAAATTAAAGATGAGCATTTACCTTCGCCGGAAGCCAAATTAGACATACTGCATCAGACCATTGAATCGTTAACGGCGGCCGGATATCAGTTTATCGGTATGGATCACTTCGCCAAGCCGGATGATGAGCTGGCTCGATTGCAGCGTGAGGGGAAATTGCATCGCAACTTCCAGGGTTACACCACTCAGGAAGAATGCGACTTACTCGGGCTCGGGGTGTCATCCATCAGTCAGATCGGTGATTGCTACGCGCAAAATCAAAAAGAAGCGCGTGAGTATTACCGGAGCATTGATGATAACCAGCACGCCTTGTGGAAAGGCTGCTCACTTGACCGTGATGATGAAATCCGCCGCGCGGTGATCAAACAGCTGATCTGCCATTTCGAGCTGGATATGGCCGAGACGGAGCAACAGCTGGACATCGAATTTGAATCCTACTTTGCGGATGATCTTAAGCTGCTGCGAACCTTTATCGATGACGGGCTGGTAAGTCTTAATCAGCGGGTGATTAAAGTCAGCGGCACAGGTCACCTGCTGATCCGTAATATCTGTATGTGTTTTGATAAATATTTCAGGGAAAAAGCCCGTCAGCAGCAGTTTTCAAGAGTCATTTAATGGTTAAGTAGCAGACCATAAGTTTTCTGACATGGTAGTGTTTAGAAATCTGTGTCATTTCGGTAAAATGTCAAAAACAGGAATGACATAATGACTCAAAATTTCGATTTCAATAAAGCTTTAGAACAACTTCAATCAGGTAAAGGTTTAACTGGTGCGGATGGTGTTCTCACCCCTTTAATCAAACAACTAACAGAAGCAGCGCTTAAAGCAGAACTTGATCAACATTTAGACTCAGATCTTGAGCCCAATCGAAGAAATGGTTTTAGTAAAAAAACCGTTAAATCTTCAGTTGGCGAATTTGAGTTAGAAACGCCAAGAGACAGAGCCGGCAACTTTGAGCCTCAGCTTGTCAAAAAAAATCAAACTAAGCTCTCTGATGAAATTGATCGTAAGATTTTGTCAATGTTTTCAATGGGTATGAGTTATCGTGATATCAAATCTCATGTGGCTGATTTGTATGGTTTAGAGCTTTCAGAAGCCAGTTTGACGGCTGTGACCGATCAGCTTATTCCTCAGCTCAAAGAATGGCAGCAACGCAGTTTAGACGAGGTCTATCCAATTATTTGGCTGGATGCGATTCACTATAAAGTCAAAGACAATGGTCGCTATGTCAGTATATAGTGGACCCCACTGTCAAGACAGTAAATCAACAAATTTAAGTTAAGTCCTGGCAGTGGTTTAAAGCCCTCATGCAAAGTGAATTGCCTGAGGAGTTTTATAACTCAACGACTGGTGTAATCGCTCAGTGTTGTAAAACTCAAAGTACTCATCCAGTCCTGTATAAAGCTCCGGAACAGTTTGAAATTCATGCGTATACAGCCATTCATGCTTGACGGAGCGCCACAGTCTCTCGACAAAAATGTTATCCAGCGCTCGCCCTTTTCCGTCCATGCTAATGCGTATTTCCCTTTCCTGAAGAGGTGCCAGAAAATCATTGCTGGTAAACTGGCAACCTTGGTCAGTGTTGAATATATCAGGCTCACCTCGTTCCAAAGCACGATCTAGCGCATGAATACAGAAATCAGCATCCAGTGTGTTCGATAGCTCCCAGCTGACTACGTAACGACTGTACCAGTCAATGATGGCAACCAGATACATAAACCCATGAGGCATCGGACAGTAAGTAATATCAGTACTCCACACCTGATTAGGTCTCACGATATTAACGCCGTTCAACAAATATGGGTAGACCTTATGCTCCTTGTTTCTCAGGCTCGTGCCTGGCTTTGGTCCGACAGCCTGTATGCCCATCAGTCTCATAAGTCGCTGTATACGCTTCCTGTTGACCGGAAAACCCTGTTCATTCAGCCATGCAGTTATCTTACGACTGCCGTAAAACGGTGTACGTGTATACTGCTCATCGATGAGCCTCATCAGATCCAGGTTTTCAGGACTTTCCAGAGCTGGAGAAACTTGGTAATACCAGCTTGACCTGTTTAACCCGATCAGCTCACATTGACGCTGAATACTGATCTTCGAGTGACCCGGATCTATGCATCCCCGTTTGTCATCAATGGACATTGCCAGATTTTTTTTTCAACCAGTCCAGCTCCATTTTAAGCCGTCCGATCTCCTGATACAGTGGTGCTGTGAGCGCATCTGGATCTACCTCTGGTCGTATCCTGCCGAAGACCTCTGGAACCCCTTGGAGTAGCTGTCGCTTCCACTGGCTAACCTGAACGGCTGCAACTTCATGTTCGCTTGCCAGCTGGTTTATGGTCTTGTCCCCCTTGTAGGCCTCCAGTGCTACTTGAGCCTTAAATTCGGGCTTATGTCGTTTTCTTTTTGCTGCCATGATTCCCTCCTAAAGGGTTATCTTACAGCCAGAAAACTTAACTTAGCTACCTGTCCAGTTTATGGGGTCCATCATAGTAAGGCTATTTACACGATTCTAGGCGTTAATCTCGAAGGTAAGAAAGAGTTACTTGGCCTGTATCTTTCAGAGTCAGAAGGTGCTAATTATTGGCTTTCGGTACTGACCGATCTTCATAATCGTGGTGTTAAGGATATCTTAATTGCTTGTGTTGACGGGTTAAACGGTTTTCCTGAAGCTATTGCCAGCATTTACCCGGAGACAGAAGTTCAGCTTTGCGTAATTCATCAGGTACGCAACTCAATGAAGTATGTGGCATCTAAGCATCAAAAGGCGTTTATGGCTGATTTAAAGCCGGTTTACAGAGCGACAAGTAAATCGGCTGCTGAAACGGCTTTAGATGAGCTGGAAAACAAATGGGGTAGCCAGTATCCAATCGTTATCGACTCTTGGCGCAGAAAGTGGGAGAACTTGTCCGTTTACTTCAAATATCCAGAATATGTACGTCGAGTGATTTACACGACCAATGCGATTGAAGCCGTACATCGCCAGTTTAGGAAACTCACCAAAACAAAAGGGGCATTTCCAAATGAAAACAGCTTGCTAAAATTGCTTTATGCGGGCATATTGAATGCCTCTAAAAAGTGGACAATGCCAGTCCAAAATTGGAGGCTAGCATTGTCACAATTTGCAATCCATTTTGAAGGCAGATTGGATAACGTATTAGAAATTTAGAATTTAGGCTGACACAGAATTTTGAACGCCCTCGCATGCTGCTATCACAGCGTTTGCAAATTGTACTGGACTAGCCTGTTCACCTTTTGACAATCCATGTCGTGGGGCATCAATGGCAATTACTTCATAACCTTGTTCTACCAGAGGCTTGGCCAGTGCCTGCATTTGGGTAGCACGGCTTTCCCAGCCATGCATAATCAGCACTCGCTTATTACTTTTGCCCCAGCGAAGAGCGCTCAATCCGTTATTAAAATTAGCCCCAAAACTAATCCGCTCCCCATTCAGCTCAGCTTCTTCCTCCCACTGTTTAAGAGGAAATTTTCGGGGTGAAAGAAATAATTGAACATGGCCTTTTGCCACTTTTGAGGGCATGAGGGTTCCCAGAACTCGGTTTTTCATGCGTAACAGAGTCATCATATTCATTGCTATTTCCTTCTTTAATCTGTTGTTATCGTTATAAAGCCTTCTACATCTTTTTATTTTGCATACTTTTAAGGCTTATGAGCTGGTATAAATATATCAAAATACAGAAAATTTACGCATATGCCTGATTAAGCCATGTAACGCCGCATTCAGGTGCGCCGAAGGCGTCACCTGGAATGCCTTGTTATGTGCGTTTATTTTGGCATATTACTGCTTAAGTGAGTTTTGAACAAAAAATGCTCTAACACTCAGTAAAGCTTGCTACAAACTTTATTTCTTTACTCGCATCAGTATACTATTTCCCCTACATTTTATGAGGTCTTAGAAAATGAAACAATGTCCAAAATGCGGATCAACGCATATTAGTAAAGAGCAGTGGCATGATGCTGTCCCAAATGCATTTCAAATTGGCGGCCAAGCTGCACATGGTAAAACAGGTGATCTTATTTGTAATGATTGCAAGTACTCATCAGCACCAAGCTCTTTTGAGAGAAAAGCAACTGATAAGTTAGACGCAAATAAATAAAATTCCCTGTTCTTTTAGCGCTACTTCTTATCAATTTAGTAGCGCTGTCTTTTGTTAAATCATCAACCATTCGTATTGCTTTAATGCGAAACTCGAACATAGCTGCAAGCACATAACGCTTGCGTCAGGCGCCGCCGAAGGCGGTCGCCTGGACGCACTTGTTAGCTGCGCTGTTAAATGTTCAGTTTACTCATTACAGGTACTTTTTTAAATTCATCAGGAAGAAGTTTCTTAAAATTCCTGACTTGTAATAGTGGTACCACAAAAGCTGTTATGTCATTTTCTGAAAATTTTAGACACCTTAACTGTTGGCTCCAACCCGGCTTCTGTACAGCTTGAACAAGTTCTTCTGTTGGTCTTGAGTTGTATAGTGGTAATGGCTGAACATATCTCCATTCACACTGATATTTATTATTTATTGGCTCCATATACTCATAACGAACTAAGAACTCATGATATTTTTTTAAACCAAGCCATGATGCCATTGCTTTGTTTGTGTAAGCCATTTTATGGAAGCCATCAACTTGGTTCTTTTCACAGTATTCATCCACTTCTGTAATAGCTTCAATAAATTCTGGTTTTATGTTTTCTAGCTCTACATCACCAACATATTCTACCGATTTAAACCCATTTGAGAATACCCATTCATCACTAAAAACAATACCGATTTCACCAAATTCCTTGGCATGTTTTCTTGAGCCAAAAAAACCTTCCTTTCTCACACAAGTCATACCGAAGAATTGAGGTTCATGTCTTTGAAACTCATCTCTATTGGTAAGTTCTCTGATAATTTTTCTCTCACATTGATTTATAAATAAACCACTAGAAAGAATCTTCAAAAAAACATCTATTTTTTTAGTGTAATGTACAAACATATTTGTATAGCAGCTAACGCCAAAATCAGGTGCGCCGTAGGCGTCACCTGGATTTTTTTGTTAGCTGCATTTCTATGAATACATATTTAGCGATTAATCCGATTCGCTTAACTCTAATATTTCTTCAACTATAATTTCTTCATCGGTTAGCTGACCATCACGTGATATTTTGATTTCAAATCTTTTGAAAAATGAAAAGAAATCTTCAAGAGACATATCCACTCTGATCTTTCTGATGGTGTTATCATCACTATTTTGTAGTAACAGGCCAACCCAAGCTGAATTTTCATCCTCTAAAAAAGAGTCACCGCTGTACATTTCAACACCAATGAGAAACTCATTTTCTTCTGTTAATTCTTCATCTCTTAGCCATGAAGAAAGGCTTCCTTGATCGGCATTATCAGCTGCAACTGTACCTGTGAAATCATCATATTGAACACTTGCTGTAAAGTTTTCTTCGGACATTTTTTCTACCCTTTTTGATGAATTACTTCTCTGATCAGTTCTCTTAAGCTCAGATTTTTTAGCTGATTGATAGCTGATTTTTTGCACATTGCAGCTAACGCCTAAATCAGGTGCGCCTCCGGCGTCACCTGGATTTACTTGTTAAACGTACCTTGCACAACTTTAGAAGAATTGTTTTAACGTATAGCCACTAACTTTGAGTTCTTTTGCTATTTCAGTTTTCCAAGCCCCGGCAGTGTCAAGAGTCACATAAACTACACCACTAATATCGTTAGGCGTTTCAATATCACCTTTTACGAGAGCACAGACATTTTCTCTTCCGAGCTTTGCCATAAGGTAACCGTGCTCGAACACAACATTCTGTCGTGCTCGTTGTCTTGGGTGGGCTTTTGTTTCATGGATGCCACGGCCATGATCGCAGGCGGTATAGAGTACGATGGCATACCCAGCTTCTTCAGAGTAGTGCTCAATTTTTTCTATAATGGTCTTACCGCTACTTGCCTGTTCATGAAGAATAATTGGAGTTAATCCAACGCTTTCGATGAATCTCGCGGCTTCCTGCTTTGCCTCGTTATCACGGCCATGAACAATGAAAACTTTATTTTTCTTTACCGGTTTATTGAATATATTGTTCTGTGTAGGAAGCTTCACAGGCTGCTGAACTATTTGAGACTGTGGCAGTGCCGGATTTGGCATAATGCTTTCGCCAAATTCCAGATAGTTGCATACCTCTGAAAATTGTTCTGATAGGTATGTCCTTCTCTCTGCATACGTACCATATTTATTTTTTATAAATCCCCAGAAAGAACCAAGGTTTCGATGTAGCCTAAGCCAGTCTGGCAACATTGGTGCTAATACAGGGTTCTTCAACAGTTCGTGTCGAAGCTGCATGAATTCGTTTTCATCCCCATGACCTCCCGTAGCACTATCTATCAGAAGATTACTCAGGTAATTGACCTTATCAAGATCGTTTTTTAAAAACTCAAGAGACATTGCGGTTGAATATGTTCCAAATGCTAAATTCTAGCGATTATACCGGATATTTGATGGTACGTTTAACGCCTAAATCAGGTGCGCCGTAGGCGTCACCTGGATTTACTTGTTAAAATTCGTTTACTCCGCAGTGGCAGCTTCTACTAACTCGACTGCATCAGCGTCAACCATCTGTTTTTTGATGAGTGATATAAAACGCTTATCGTTTATTAACTTCAAGAAAAGATCAATATTGTTCTCGTCAATAATAAACTTGCCATCATCGTCAACGTTTAGTTGCCAACCATGCTCATCAACTACGCCTTTCATATCCTCAATGAATTCTTGATCCTCGTAGTACCTTGTTTCTTCGGCAGCAACTAAGCGTCGTAGCAACGTTTTATTTGTACCTATTGCCACTTTTAGGTCATCAACTGAAGTTATGATTCCATGTTCAGATAGTGCATCAACTAGAACGTCTCTTTTAGCCTCAAGACCTTCTCGTATATTGAGACCTAATTCATAATTTGCTTTGTCTCGTATAAAGACATCATTTCCAAATGCAACAAAATCAAAGTAATCTCTGAAAGAGAAAATGTTATCAGCCTCAATTTTTTTGAAGTGACCCTCACTGAATACCCAATTCTTTGCGGTTGTCCTCCGCCTTAGATTCCAGCCACCTTTAACCTTTGAGAAAGCAAATAATTTATTTTGGCCTTCCTGAAACTCGACAACAAGAGCCCAAGCATTGTTGAAGTCTCCAATTGTTTGCGTTGGGTCATTGTCTGCACCTTGACCGATTTTTTCGATAATGTTGCCAAAATCAGTATCTCCAATGGAATGGACTAATGCTCTGTCTTCATCGGTATCAACAGTCAGTGCGGAGTATTCCGAAAGGTTTCTAATTGGTTCTGAAACATCACCAGATCCGCAAAAGAATTTCTTTAGTGCTGCATTGAAATCTGAATTCAAGCCTTCGATTGCAGCAGATAGTGCCCTGTAAGTATTATTTCCGTTACGGGAACTTTTTTTGATTACCCATAATCGGTTTGTAAAGTTTTCAAATTCTTTATCTTTAATTTCATTTAGAATTTGTAGCCTACTCTGCATTTCTTGATCCTTGTTGAGAAATTATACCCATGTAATTGTTTAGCTTTTTGTATGTTTCAGTAGAGTCTTCTAGTAAGTCGGTTTTAGATAACATTACACATTCTTTGCTTTTATTTCCTTCAATGTAATTACAGTCATAAAGTCCATATCCCGCAGCTGCCAATATCGGATTTATAAAAATGCTTTGACTTCTTATTGATAACAAACATAAAACACTTAAGAATAGAATCAATGAAGTGATGTCCTGCCATTTACCTAAGTCAAAGGCTACAAATGAAATCATATATGGGATCGTATAGTTAACGACTTCACTCGAACGACTTTTTGCTTTAACTATTTTGATTTCAAAAGGATTTTCAGAAATGTTTTTTAGAACATACCTCAAGAGAAGTAAACTCAAAATAGATACAGTTATTAAAAACACCACAACCATTGGATTGTTTAAGACTACCCAATATGGAAGCTTCAGGCTTGTATAGCTTAGTATTGGTGATGGGAAAACAAACTCATACCATTTAAATTCCTTTATGTTTTTAATGATCATTATGAAAAATAAGGGAGTGTAACCGCTAATAAAAATTGCGATCGATGGTATTAAAGTTGTAATACTCCTTCTATTCATTTTTTCCTCGACTTGGAAACTGTTTGTTCGGATAACTCGATGATGAGAAGAATTTTAACATTTTAATACTACGCATTCGCATTTTTCCAAGCTTTACTTGTTAAAGTTTTCAACGCAATCCCATGTTTTTATTAATAAAAGCTATCCTATCCCACTTTTTAGGGATAGACAAAACGAGAATTCGCATTTATCCTGTTCAGCATTCTCAATATCTCAACACTTAAAAAGTCAAGCGCTTATAAATCAATTAGTTATATATTCAGGCTATGCGAAAATGAGAATGAACAATTGCAAAAACACGCTTGATTTTTAAATTAAGGTGATCATACTGTATAAAAAGACAGATATGCAAACGGAATTACGCTATGCCTAATAAAAGTCCTATCTTGGAATCGGTAAGAGTAGAAATTCAGTTACGGGGCTATAGTATAACAACTAAAAAAATCTTACTTGTATTGGATCAGAGTTGATTACTTTTTGTTAACTGTTCTTCCATGAAGTCTCTGACAGGCAAAAGCTCATAATTTTTCACTGATGAATAAATATCTAAAAGATTTGCGACCTGTCCAAAATGTCAGGAGTCGGAGGTTCGAATCCTCTCGTACCGACGTAACTAGTAGGCCATGAAAAACATCTAACATTCTGATCGCTAATAAAATATAGCTATTTGATACATTCAATTTCGACCAGAAATGATATAGTTAACCTATGGTTTCTGGTCGTTTTGGGTGCTAAAAATGCTCAAAGAAAGCCCGTCAAATTTACCTCATGACAGTCTGTTTAATATCACAGACCAACTTCTGCAAACTCACCCTTTACTCATTTTAGCTAATGCCTTTGATTGGCGAGCGTTGGAAGAAGAGTTCAAGCCGTTATACAAAAAATCAGGCCGTAAAGCGAAGCCAATTCGGTTGATGTGCGGTTTGCTAATACTCAAGCAACTTTACAAACTCAGCGATGAAGCCTTGGTCGATGAGTGGCTGATGAACGTGTATTTTCAAGTGTTTTGTGGTGAGACAGAGTTTCAAACAGCACGCCCTTGTGATGCCAGTGAACTCAGTGTTTTTCGTAAGCGCATCGGTGAAAAAGGCTGTGAAAAAATCTTTGCATTATCTGTGGCTTTACACGGTGACAAAGCTGAAGATGACACCGTGTACGTTGATACAACCGTCCAAGAAAAAGCCATTACTTATCCGACAGATAGCAAACTTGCCATCAAGGTGGTTAACCGACTCAATAAACTTGCCAAAGTATTTGGGATCAAGCAAAGACGTACTTATGTCAAAGAAGTCAAACAGCTACGCATTGACTGTCGCAGCTTTAGACATGCCAAAAATCGAAGCAAAGCCAGAAGAGCGTTAAAAAGGTTGCGTGTTATCGCAGGTAAGCTTTTAAGGGAGCTGCAACGCAAACTTCCACAAGATGTCCTTGATTTACAAAAAGAGAATTTTTCCAATTATGAAAAAGCCATTACACAGCAACGTAAAGACAAGAACAAGATTTACAGCCTTCATGAACCCGATGTTTACTGCGTAGGGAAAGGCAAAGACCATAAGCCATACGAGTATGGTAAAAAGGCTTCTGTCGTGCTCACAGAGCAGAGTCAATTAATCATTGGTGTAACCCAGTCATGACGAGCATGAACACGACTCAAAATTGCTTAGACCTGCACTTGACCATGCCCATAAACACCGAAAGAGTAAAATCACTACAGCCGTTGTAGATAAAGGCTATAAAGGGTGTAAGCAGTATGTTGACCAAGAAGTTGTTATCCCTAGTCGGCCATTAAAACGGGACTCGCAAGCAAAGAGAAAACGCAAAAGTGAACTCTGTAAAAAACGGGCAACAATTGAACCAGTAATCGGGCATTTGAAGAGTGATTTTAGGCTGTGTAAGAACTGGTTAAAGGGCAGTGTTGGCGACTCAATAAACCTTCTAATGGCTGCGTGTGCCTGGAACTTGAGAAAGTGGTTAGCCATTTTCTTTTTGCTCGAAAAAGATGGTGAGTTTTGGCTATTTTGTAGTGAAATTGATGCGAAATATAAGAAATGTTGCTTTTGGGTACGGCTCTGAATTTTGCGTAAATCAGATGCCGTACATTTTAAATCTTGAAGTTATGTTTTTCAGTACCGACTAGCTATTCTACGTCAATCAAATCTAACGCAGCCAGATGGCCGCTTTACGAATCACCCTCCGGGCTCAAGGCAGAACGCCCATTTCTTCGTTGCAGTGACTTGAAATACTCCAGTATATCTTCGCCACTGCACCTTGAACTGGACGCTCTGCCTTGAGCTGAAGCTAACAAATGCAACTGGACGGAGTACTAGAAGTTGGAAAATGTGTTGTTATCAAACTTCAAACTTAGAATTACTTTTGACACAAAATTGGGCTAAAGCCATACAACACACGAAAATCTAAATTTAAACACCTCACGACATGCCAGCATGTTTGGGGCAGGAACTGCCTTTTTTGACAATGCTGCGTTGGTGATAAAATAGGTTGATTTAACTAATACACGGTCAAACGACCTACACAAAAAAGGCAATATTTAGTTTTAGTATCGTTCAGGAATACCTAATTTATACTTCGTTAAATCGACAGCCTGTTTAATTTTTTGCCCTTCTTCACTGGGCATTAGATATTCCCAACTGACTCCGATACTTGCTAAATGCTTTCTTACAATGGGTTTTAACGCTTTATTAATGACATAAACTGTTCTACCTGAGCAGCAATACGGGTCATCCCAAAAGTTGTACATAACTCTATCATAAGGGAAAACTCCTCCATTATAGACAAATACACCAGACTGACGCTTAATGCGTTCGTTGTGCTCTAACATTGATGGATGGATTTTAGGTGTAGTCAATGATATTTCAGTCGTTTTTTCAATTGAAGTCAGTTGTCGAATTACATCAGCGTGTGCCTTTTCTGGATCTTTGTAGTAGCCAATAACACCGTGTTTTAGATGTGCATTCATTACATTGATGGGTGCAAGATATCGCTTTCGAAGACAACTGAGTCGATATCATCATTGCAACTGCAAGCGAAGAATAATGCAATGGCTGAGTCAAAAGTAAAATCAATAAGATTCGTCGGAAGCTCATAATGTTGAGCTAGAGTGCAAGCATTACTAAACGATAGTTCTTTTTCTATTGCGCCGACTTGCACGGTAGTGTTTAGAAATCTGTGTCATTTCGGTAAAATGTCAAAAACAGGAATGACATAATGACTCAAAATTTCGATTTCAATAAAGCTTTAGAACAACTTCAATCAGGTAAAGGTTTAACTGGTGCGGATGGTGTTCTCACCCCTTTAATCAAACAACTAACAGAAGCAGCGCTTAAAGCAGAACTTGATCAACATTTAGACTCAGATCTTGAGCCCAATCGAAGAAATGGTTTTAGTAAAAAAACCGTTAAATCTTCAGTTGGCGAATTTGAGTTAGAAACGCCAAGAGACAGAGCCGGCAACTTTGAGCCTCAGCTTGTCAAAAAAAATCAAACTAAGCTCTCTGATGAAATTGATCGTAAGATTTTGTCAATGTTTTCAATGGGTATGAGTTATCGTGATATCAAATCTCATGTGGCTGATTTGTATGGTTTAGAGCTTTCAGAAGCCAGTTTGACGGCTGTGACCGATCAGCTTATTCCTCAGCTCAAAGAATGGCAGCAACGCAGTTTAGACGAGGTCTATCCAATTATTTGGCTGGATGCGATTCACTATAAAGTCAAAGACAATGGTCGCTATGTCAGTAAGGCTATTTACACGATTCTAGGCGTTAATCTCGAAGGTAAGAAAGAGTTACTTGGCCTGTATCTTTCAGAGTCAGAAGGTGCTAATTATTGGCTTTCGGTACTGACCGATCTTCATAATCGTGGTGTTAAGGATATCTTAATTGCTTGTGTTGACGGGTTAAACGGTTTTCCTGAAGCTATTGCCAGCATTTACCCGGAGACAGAAGTTCAGCTTTGCGTAATTCATCAGGTACGCAACTCAATGAAGTATGTGGCATCTAAGCATCAAAAGGCGTTTATGGCTGATTTAAAGCCGGTTTACAGAGCGACAAGTAAATCGGCTGCTGAAACGGCTTTAGATGAGCTGGAAAACAAATGGGGTAGCCAGTATCCAATCGTTATCGACTCTTGGCGCAGAAAGTGGGAGAACTTGTCCGTTTACTTCAAATATCCAGAATATGTACGTCGAGTGATTTACACGACCAATGCGATTGAAGCCGTACATCGCCAGTTTAGGAAACTCACCAAAACAAAAGGGGCATTTCCAAATGAAAACAGCTTGCTAAAATTGCTTTATGCGGGCATATTGAATGCCTCTAAAAAGTGGACAATGCCAGTCCAAAATTGGAGGCTAGCATTGTCACAATTTGCAATCCATTTTGAAGGCAGATTGGATAACGTATTAGAAATTTAGAATTTAGGCTGACACAGAATTTTGAACGCCCTCACTTGCACTAATTGAGAGTTAAACTCATCAATTATATCAATAGACTTACTCAGGAAATCTTTAACGTCTATGTCTGGCAGTACCTCGGTTGCGTTTTCACCGTCATTGAAAACCACCTTTCGTACTTTTGGTTTATGTACAGTGTAGTAGTAACGGTAGAAGCTTGAAACACATAAGAATTGACTGTTGTTCATCCCTCGGTAAACGAAACTCTTATTTTGAGTCGCACTTTGAACGAACTGTAAGAGTTCTTCAAATGTATTTATTTGCTTTTCATAGCGTACTCTACGCTCAAATTTTAATTCGCTTAGCATTTAAAAGTCTTATTATTATCTAATGTGTGATTTTATAACTCATTGAAATTGTTTGTTTCGTCATTCCTGCGAAGGCAGGAATCCAGCGTCTTTTTCTTTTTCCGAGCAAAAAGGCACTGGATTCCCGCTTACAACATGCGGGAATGACGGGGGTTGCAAGTTCAGTAGCGTAATTAGATTGCCAACATCTCCTCAAATTTCATTGCATCTCTGCCAAACTCGATATTGAAGTAAGCCCCAATGGTTAAGCTTAATACCTTTCTTCCCATTCGACTGGTTAAGTGCCATAAGTCTCGACAGTTAACATGTTCAATATCAAAATATTTAACAAGTTGCCCTATGGTTGTTTCAACCCTTCTTCGAACATTCATTAGTTGTTTAACCGCCCACTTAGGACGATTATCTTTCATGTTTTTCCGTAATGGAGTTTGTAAGTCAATATCAGCTTCAGAGCAGTCGTTATTGAGTATTGGTCTAATAAGCCCTTTATCACCAATTAAAAGTCCTTTGATATTATTGATGATTTCATAGGCGGCATCACGTTCATCAACATTTGCGGCGGTTAAAGTCAATTCCACAGGGATACCTCTTTCATCTACAAGAAGGTGACCATGAAATCCGTAATACTTCATATCCTTAGAGGCGCAGTAGCCATAACTTGCATATCCCTTAAAACTTTTACATTTTCTGACACGAGTAAGTTTACAAAACTCAATGGGAAACCCATCAATCAAATGAACATCACAAGTATCTGCTCTGAGTTGATGACATAAGTACTGATGAAATAATTGCTTCACTTTCGAAAGGTTACTTGCTTGTCTGGCAAACTGTGAACGAGCAGGTAAATCGGGAAACAAGGGTAACCAATACCCTTTGAAATACTCCCAAATTCCTTTATCTGTGTGATGCCCAGTCCATTCCCCAACAATTTCCATTGTAATTACTTCAGAATCAGTGAGTTTAGGAGCTCTACCACGGGTTCTTAAGGGAGTGGTTATTTCTCTCTGGTAAAAATCATCAACTAAACAGTAAACATAAATGATAAAATCTTCGACAGGCATGATCGTATCCTTCAGATAGGATTTTTTAGAACCAAACATTCTAAGGTATGGTCATGCCTACCAAAAATTAATCACACATCAGGTTATTATTAGTCATGAACATCATCATTCGAGCTAAGTGCCAGTTCTTATTTTTAGCGTTGCTTCAGTTTATCAAGTATTTTCGTTCTGAGTAGCTTATTGAGGCATTTTTAGTTCGCCAACGATCAACGCTGGCACATCAACGGAAATTTCTGCGTTAGAGCCCCTACTTACCTCCTCATCATTATGAGGGTATCCACTAAATTGGGGAAACTACAACTTCCCTTTTATGTGATTTATTAGCCCTTTTTTTAGCTTCGTCATGCGCTATCCCCTTTTGAAGCCCCTGAGAAACAGATAGTTCACGTTTCATTACTCCAAACGCTGAATTTATAATATCATGTATTTCCGATGCAGTAAGAGACTTCTTAGTGTTTTCCTCATCTTTATATTTAAAATATGCCAAAGAGAAAGTTCTATAAAAAGGATCCGAAAAACTAAACTTATGCGAGTCTTCATCGTATTTAACTAACTCTCCATATTTTTCGAGTAACAATTTATCTAAAATTGAAGATATTTGTTTTTCTGAATATCTTAGCTCCCTTGACTTTAAAGTTTCATGAATTTTTTCAAGCTTTGCGCCAGCTTGGTCAACTGCTGATAATGCATAAATAATGTCATCTGAGTCTTTTAACTTTAAGGCGTTATCAAATGCACGTTTGATAGTATCCGATTCTAATTCAAGGTACTCAGAAACAGCATAAGTCACATTAGAATAGTCAAAACTTATTTTGTCACATGGTGAAATCGTTCTAAAAATATCTAACTCTTCGCACATTAAAGCGCATAGTTGATGACAAATAGACGCTACACCATTTGAATGGTGACTTATGTCCTGAATCAAATCTTTAGAAATTTTAACATTCAGCATATGGCAGCCATTATTAACTATTTTACTTATTTCATCATCCGTCATTAATGGAACATGAATCTCGGCCAGTCTTCTCCTCATTTCTGAATCGTACTGCACTACTTGTCTTGCTGTATTTACAGCTCCGACTGCTACAATTTTCAATTCTGGGTATGTATCTGATAAGTCCATAAAGACTTTCATTAACTGCGTCAGCTTCTTTTTCTCTTCGCCTTCTATTTTATGAAAGTCTTCTAGCACCCAGCAATATTTCGCTTCACCAATCATTTTACCTAAATTAGGCCCAGTGAGTTGAGGGGGAACTATTCTCTTTGATTTTGATTGTTTTGAGTCTTCTCTTTTGGCAGTTAAGTGAGTTTTAATTAATTGGAAGTTAGCTTTAACTCCAGCATCAATAGCAACCTTGCCCTCAACAACTTTCTCATCCACATAAAAAGATTCTAACTGATCAAATGCATCTAGCAAAACACTATCAAAAGACATCCCTTTCATGCAGTTAGTTTTTATATGTCGCTCGTAAACTTGTAATAATTTATTTTCTAGTAATGTTGTTTTTCCTGAACCTGAATGCCCATATATATTACTTGTTTACCTCTAGTAGTAAGAGCTCGTACTATTCTTTTTTTAATTTTGTCTCTTTCGACAAAATTTGCTCTTGCAGGGGAGGAAGGGGTAAATACATCCTGAACTGAATATTCTTTCATTTTTACTTTATAACCTGTGATATTAAAAGAGCTAATACTTGCGTCTGGTGTCACAAAAATTGGTAACCTTAAAACGCTTGATTATTAGCTGCATTTAGTAGATTTTTGTATTTGCTTGGCTAAAGAAATATCCGAACCATTTTCTGAACTTGCCAATCCGTATCAGAGATTTGTTTATTCTGTATCCCCAATACTGCCTTGTCATAATTATCCTTAATGTATAAGTCCATAAACTCAAAAAGCAGGCATTACCTGCTTTTCAATAAATCAAACGCTAATCGTCTTAAACTCGCTGCTAAAAGAGGGTTTGATAGATATTGCATCATCATATCTTGGTGGGCTTCGTCGCTGTCCATTACGGCGTTATCAAAAGCTTCTGGGAAGTCACCTAGTAACGCTTGTTCAGCGGTGTTATTCAGCACTTGTTTCATCACGGAGTCATTCTCAGCGACTTTGCTGGTTGTGGTGCGCAGGAAATCAATCATATCGCCGTCTGTGAGGTTATCGGTGATAAACATATCGTTTAACCGCGCCACAATCCGCGACATAAACTCTTCTTTCTTGTCCTTAGGCTTAGCCGTACCGATATCATCAGACGGCTCAAGCCGGCTGTCCTCGTCGGTTTTTAGCTTGATGTGCCGCTCACGGATTTTAGATAAACGATAGTGGCTCATTACCACGTTATCGAGGTCAATATCGTCCTCCTCAATCACTCGCTCTCTCAGCAATGGGCGCAGATAACGGGCGTAAAGGCTGAGCTTTTCCAGTTCTTTATCGTCGTAATCCACAATCTGAGACATAAACTCATAAAAGCGGGCAAAGCCGCCTAAATCCTTTTTGAAGATTTCCAGGCGGTCTTTTTCTTTTTTGCACTCTTTAAAGCTATTGTCAGCGTTGGCAATCAATACCGCATCATTGGTTTTCTTAGTGCGCTCAAACATTTCTTTTGCTTGAATATAAGCATCTACGGCAGAGGCATAACGTTTCTGCCAACGGTCAACCGCAGGCTTAACAATGTTACTGACTGCCGCATTGCTCTTGCTTTGCCCAAGGAAGGCTTCGCAAAATCGTTCTACTTCTCTCCAAGTAAAAATACCGCTGGCACGCAGTTTTTCAAATAGGTCAAATACCTTGTCAGGGTCAGATACATCCGTCAGTTCAGCGGTTTGATAATAAGGCTGGAAGGCATTTAGAATTTCATCCGGATCATTATAAAAATCCAACACAAAGGTGCCGCATTCCGCTTTGCCCGGATAAGTTCGGTTTAAACGAGAAAGCGTTTGCACACATTCAACACCACCTAATGGCTTATCCACGTACATAGCGCATAGCTTTGGTTGGTCGAATCCGGTTTGGAATTTATTGGCAACCAACATGATTTGGTAATCATCAGTATCAAAGGCTTTGCGCATTTTCCGACCTTTTAGGTCTGGATTCATACCCTTTTCGGTAAACTTTTGGTCTAGCAGCGCTAGACTGTCTGGGTCGTTTTCATTAAATTCAACCTCGCCAGAAAACGCCACCATCACTGCAATTTTGCTTTTACCTTTTGATGAATGTTCAGCTAAATATTTATCAAACGCCAATTTATAACGTACCGCTTCTTTACGAGAGCTGGTCACCACCATAGCTTTAGCTTGGCCATCCAACAGGTGCATGATGTGAGTGGAAAAATGCTCCACAATCACTTTCACTTTTTGTGAGATATTGTGGTCATGCAAACGCACCCACTGGCCTAACTTCACCTTGGCTTTTTTGCTGTCGACTTCCTTATCATCTGCATCGATTTTTTGCGCAAGGCGATACGCCACTTGGTAGTTGGTGTAGTTCTTTAATACATCCAGAATAAAGCCTTCTTCAATCGCCTGACGCATGGTGTAAACATGAAAGGCTTCCGGTTTATTGTTTTTCGACGCAGGCTCAGCGGGGTTAGGTAAACGACCGAACAGCTCCAGCGTTTTAGGCTTTGGCGTGGCGGTGAAAGCATAATAATTGAGGTTACTGCTGCCTTTTCTTGCGGCTATCGTGGCATCTAAAACATCTTCTGAAGAAAGCGGCTGGTCGTCATCGCCCCCGTTTTTAGAATCAGCGCCCTCAACCATCAGCACTTCTTTAAGCTGACGTGCGGTAGAGCCTGTTTGTGACGAATGCGCTTCATCGGCTATCACCGCATATCGGCGTTCTTTCAAACCGGCACTGTTTTCAATGGCCGCCAATACATGCGGGAAGGTTTGAATGGTTACGATAATAATCGGCTGTGCGTCTTCCAGAGCTTTTGCCAGCTTTTCTGACTTAGAGCCTTCACCTTCTTTGCGATTGATTTTACCTACCACGCCATCAGCGTGTTCAAACTGGTAAATGGTATCTTGTAATTGGTCGTCGAGTACGGTTCTGTCGGTGACCACAATCACTGAATGAAACTGCTTGTTTCCGTCTTCATCATGCAGAGTCGATAACTGATGCGCTGTCCAGGCAATCGAGTTTGACTTGCCAGAACCAGCGCTGTGCTGAACCAAATACTTATTGCCAGTACCTTCATCACGAGCCGCACCAAGCAGTTTATTCACCACATCCCATTGATGATAACGAGGGAAGATCAACACTTCTTTTTTGTATTTACGACCGTCAGGATGTTCTTTTTCTTCAATCTGCAAGTGCACGAAACGAGCGATAATATTCAGCAGATTATCCGGCAGTAACACCTCATTCCAAAGGTACTGCGTAGCGTATTGATTTTCATCTTCTGGCACATCATTGCCAGCGCCACCGTCTTTAGTGCCTTTGTTGAACGGCAGGAAGAAGGTATCGCTACCCGCCAATTTAGTCGCCATATACACTTCATACTGACTGACGGCAAAATGCACCAAAGCGCCACGTTTAAAGGTGAGCAGAGGCTCTGGCTTTTTGGTTTCAGGATCTTTGGGTAAACGAGTGGTTTTATACTGACGAATCGCACGGTCTACCGACTGTTTAAATTCTGATTTCAGCTCCAGTGTCGCCACTGGTAAACCATTAACAAACAGCACTAAATCAATGCGCCACGCCTTCGCTTTTTTACCTGTTCCCGCTAACTGCTCTTTGGTAGCGTTTGGGCTATAAACCAACTCAGGCACCACACGACAACGGTTTTGTTGATAACGAGCCAAGGTCGCAGGGTTAAGATCATGCTCAGGCATAAACTGGCATAGCGAGAAACGAGCATTACGGATCTTTAAACCATGACGCAATACGCCAAGAGTACCAAAGCTGCGCATTTCCTTTTCAATGGCGTTTTCATCGGCTTTTTTAAGCTGTGCCACTAAGTGCGAGATAAAATGCTGCTCACTATCAATAGGGAACCGCTTACAGAACTTTGCCCACTCTTTCGGTTGCGTTTGCCGCACAAAATCTAAAATGTCTTGGGTATAAAGCGCACTTTTTCTGTCGTATTGGTCACCACGTCCAAGCAACCAGCCATTGGCCTTAAGCTGAGCGATGATTTCATTTTGAAAGTTCACTTCCGCTGTTTTATCGGTATTGTTTAAAGCGGCATCCTTGCTCATAGCGCAGTCTCTTGTTGTTTTTGTTGTTTGTTTTGGGTCGCAGGCGGTTGCCAGTCACGGACGTCGATTTTACCTGTGACGGCGGCGGAGATTAGGGCGGTGCGGCGTTCTTTAAGTAGCACAATCCCTTCTTCGGCATTATTCATTAGAACCGAATAATCACTTCTAATTTTTTCAATGTATGTCACTATTTTTTCAACTTCTTCCTGTGGAGGAATAGGAATAGGAATATCTGGCTCTTCGTCATTTAGTGTGGATTTAACTAAATTATATTTGAGATAATAACCGGAGTTTTTTGTCGCCTTAATACTGGAAGTAAATAGCATGGATGGTACTCAAGTTTTGATGCTCGGTCTTGGAATTCAGGAACCTTGGAAGCTGGTTAATCAACACCTTGATATGTCAAGCTCACCGAATGAACTTGTTCTCGAAATTGAAGCTGAACGAGGAAGCTTAAAGCGATTGGACTCGATGAAACGGCGGCTAAACGCGGCCGCAACTATTCTTACAGAGCATCGTTACTGTTTTCATTGGCCTGGACAAGAAAGACAAGCCTGCTGTGTTCGCTGCGCCCGGAAAAGGTAAGGAAACCGTTAAGCGATTTAAGTCTTTTCTTACAGAGCATCAAGGCAAAGCCGATAATGTACCTGAAGTCGTGTGTGATATGTCAAGAGCTTTCCTGTCAGCAGCAGAGGAAGAGTTCCCGGACGCTAACGTAACGCTTGATTGGTTCCATGTTGTGCGACTGTTCACTAAAGCGGTTGATGAAGTACGTAAAGCGGAGAGAAAAACCCAACCGCATCCAAAGAGCCTGCGCCGGGCAGTACTGAAAAATGCAGACGGCTCACTTACTGAGAAACAAAAAGAAGCACTTGCAGAGCTAGAGTCCAGCGACCTGAATACAGCAACAGCTTGGCGAATTAAGGAACAACTCCGTCGGATACGTCAAGCTGAAACCGCTCACGCCGCCCGTTGGAGGCTGACGTATCTCATTAATTTCGCTAAGAAACAGTTGGGTAACATAGAAATGTCAGAACCAGTCCGAAAAGCGCCTGAAACGGTTCAAAGGCATGCGGAGAGAATTTTACGGCGCTGGTCATCCACGTATACGAATGCTCGGATGGAAGGTTTAAACAATCTATTTCAAGCGGCCAGGTGTAGTTGCTTGCACTTATAAATCGGTTTGCCCGCGTTTATCAGCTAATTTCCGCTCACAATAAATGATTTTATAAAAATGCGATTGCTCACATTAACCGATTCTCGAAAGCACGCCGCTCACTTTAAGTGATTTTATCGAGCTATGCTATGTTGCTCACTTAAAGTGAGTCTGTATATGATGGACCCCATAAACTGGACAGGTAGCTAAGTTAAGTTTTCTGGCTGTAAGATAACCCTTTAGGAGGGAATCATGGCAGCAAAAAGAAAACGACATAAGCCCGAATTTAAGGCTCAAGTAGCACTGGAGGCCTACAAGGGGGACAAGACCATAAACCAGCTGGCAAGCGAACATGAAGTTGCAGCCGTTCAGGTTAGCCAGTGGAAGCGACAGCTACTCCAAGGGGTTCCAGAGGTCTTCGGCAGGATACGACCAGAGGTAGATCCAGATGCGCTCACAGCACCACTGTATCAGGAGATCGGACGGCTTAAAATGGAGCTGGACTGGTTGAAAAAAAAATCTGGCAATGTCCATTGATGACAAACGGGGATGCATAGATCCGGGTCACTCGAAGATCAGTATTCAGCGTCAATGTGAGCTGATCGGGTTAAACAGGTCAAGCTGGTATTACCAAGTTTCTCCAGCTCTGGAAAGTCCTGAAAACCTGGATCTGATGAGGCTCATCGATGAGCAGTATACACGTACACCGTTTTACGGCAGTCGTAAGATAACTGCATGGCTGAATGAACAGGGTTTTCCGGTCAACAGGAAGCGTATACAGCGACTTATGAGACTGATGGGCATACAGGCTGTCGGACCAAAGCCAGGCACGAGCCTGAGAAACAAGGAGCATAAGGTCTACCCATATTTGTTGAACGGCGTTAATATCGTGAGACCTAATCAGGTGTGGAGTACTGATATTACTTACTGTCCGATGCCTCATGGGTTTATGTATCTGGTTGCCATCATTGACTGGTACAGTCGTTACGTAGTCAGCTGGGAGCTATCGAACACACTGGATGCTGATTTCTGTATTCATGCGCTAGATCGTGCTTTGGAACGAGGTGAGCCTGATATATTCAACACTGACCAAGGTTGCCAGTTTACCAGCAATGATTTTCTGGCACCTCTTCAGGAAAGGGAAATACGCATTAGCATGGACGGAAAAGGGCGAGCGCTGGATAACATTTTTGTCGAGAGACTGTGGCGCTCCGTCAAGCATGAATGGCTGTATACGCATGAATTTCAAACTGTTCCGGAGCTTTATACAGGACTGGATGAGTACTTTGAGTTTTACAACACTGAGCGATTACACCAGTCGTTGAGTTATAAAACTCCTCAGGCAATTCACTTTGCATGAGGGCTTTAAACCACTGCCAGGACTTAACTTAAATTTGTTGATTTACTGTCTTGACAGTGGGGTCCACTATAGTATCCGATAGAACCCTCCGATAAACTGATACACATTTTTAAAACGGCTGTCTCATTTTCGGACAAAAACCATTTAGATGGACTGCTCTAAATGGGCCGCGCCGGATTAGAAAAAAGCCATCATTTGATATTATTCAATCCAATCACTCACTAACTGAAGATAACCAAACTGTCATCAACCCTTGATTTGAAGTATCTGTCTCATATCGAGCAACCCGACTTTGCCTCCGGAGCACCACCTCAAAAGCCGCGCGGTAATGAATGCCATGCCGATACCCCGTAATTAACCTAAGCATGTTAATATTTTTTTGGTCTTTTGTACTATTCAGGTGCTTCATTAAAACAGCGACGGCCACGTCCGTGGTGATAATCTCGCTGATTTTCGTGATACCCGCTTTTCCCGTTAATGCGCTGTGATGAAAATCAATTGTCAAACAGTTAGGCTTTGATTCACCTTCTTGTATGCCAAGGGTACCGCATAAGACCTTCTTCTCCACAAGGTTGTCTAAAAGGGCAAAAGCACGAGACTGGTATTTTTCCGCTGTATCTTTTATTGAACAAAATAAGGCGACATTAGCATAAGCGCTTATCAGCGCTTCCAAGATGGTGACATCTTGTGTCAGCTTTAACGTCTCGAACAAGGCCGCCGCGTCTTCTGCTTTTTGTATCCAGTAAAGCCCGGCATCGTGGCGGGCCGCGTTACCATAGGCCGTAATACGGGCACTCAAGGTGGTGACGTTTTGTGCCAGCTTTAACGTCTCGAATAAGGCCGCCGCGGCTTCTGCTTTTTGTATCCAGTAAAGCCCGGCATCGTGGCGGGCCGCGTTACCATAGGCCGTAATAAGAGCACTCAAGGTGGTGACGTCTTGTGCCAGCTTTAACGTCTCGAACAAGGCCGCCGCGTCTTCTGCTTTTTTTATCCAGTAAAGCCCGGCATCGTGGCGGGCCGCGTTACCATAGGCCGTAATACGAGCATTCAAGGTGGTGACGTCTTGTGTCAGCTTTAACGTCTCGAACAAGGTCACCACGTCCTCTACTTTTTTTATCCAGTAAAGCCCGGCATCGTGGCGGGCCGCGTTACCATAAGCCGTAATACGAGCATTCAAGGTGGTGACGTTTTGTGTCAGCTTTAACGTCTCGAACAAGGCCGCCGCGTCTTCTGCTTTTTGTATCCAGTAAAGCCCGGCATCATGGCGGGCCGCGTTACCATAGGCCGTAATACGAGCACTCAAGGTGGTGACGTCTTGTGTCAGCTTTAACGTCTCGAACAAGGCCGCCGCGTCTTCTGCTTTTTTTATCCAGTAAAGCCCGGCATCGTGGCGGGCCGCGTTACCATAGGCCGTAATACGAGCATTCAAGGTGGTGACGTCTTGTGTCAGCTTTAACGTACCGAACAAGGCCGCCGCGTCTTCTGCTTTTTTTATCCAGTAAAGCCCGGCATCGTGGCGGGCCGCGTTACCATAGGCCGTAATACGAGCACTCAAGGTGGTGACGTTTTGTGTCAGCTTTAACGTCTCGAACAAGGCCACCACGTCTTCTGCTTTTTTTATCCAGTAAAGCCCGGCATCGTGGCGGGCCGCGTTACCATAGGCCGTAATAAGAGCACTCAAGGTGGTGACGTTTTGTGTCAGCTTTAACGTCTCGAACAAGGCCGCCGCGTCTTCTGCTTTTTGTATCCAGTAAAGCCCGGCATCGTGGCGCGCCGCATTGCCATAGGCTGTGACGCAGGCATTTAAAATAGGAACATCAACAGGAATACCCGCATGCAACGCATATCGGATAAGGCACTCGACAATAACGGGGGAGCCATTGTCATCTGCTTTTTTTATGTTGGAATTTAACACCTTCAGTACATTGCGGTTGCCATAATCCGAACTATGACGACTTAATATTCTCTTTATATCGTAACCGAGGAAATCCCGATATACCGCTCTTTGTTCAGAAGGCTGAAGAAATGAGCGTGTGAAGGCATTGAACTCTTCAAATGAAGTGCGTGTTGACCATTGAAAGCCGTCTCTGCTTTGCATTGAACGATGAGAATACTGTGCTCCTTGCGATTCAATACGTCGATAGCCTTGATGAAAATGTTTCGCTCGGGCAGCGCCGGCCTTTTCGGGGGCGTAGCTTTCGTTAGAACGGTGTCCCAACCGGACGAGTTTTTGTTCTTTACCTTTATCTTGATAACTTTGAACGCGGCGCTCCGCTTTGCCGGTCGCACCACCCCCTGTGGAGTCAAGACGGTTTAATCCTGATGCCATCTTTTAACTGAGAGGAGAGTAAGTAGTCGCTTAAAAGTTTTTAACTCAAGAAATTTATAAAAACTTTGCGGTGTATCATAAAATAGTACTTTCAGTTCATATTTTTATTTTATTCGAGCGTTATCATGAAAAGAGTCGTACGCGTTTTTGTTAAGTAATAAAAAATTCTCAATAAAACAGACAGCTGAAATCTTTGAGGTGTGCGAAATTACGGTATCAAAGCGGATTGATGCCTGGTATGAGCAAGGCGTATCAGGCTTGTTTGATGACAGACGCTCCGGGCGCCCGGGAATTTATTCTCAAGATGAGGCGTTACTTTTGAAGTCATTCGCAGATGAAGAGCTCACCAACTTAAGAGCGCGCAATCATTAATAATAAATTCAGCAGATAAATCACGCAGCTTAGGCACCGTAAAAAGAACGATAAAAAAATTTTAATTACAGCTACAAGCGAATGAGGCGCTCACTTAAGAAAAAGCGCGATGAAACACATTTTCAGACTACTTACGATGAGTTAGCGAGCTGTGTACAGGCAGAAAAAGAAGGGGAAACAGAACTTTACTACTCCTGAATTCGGATAATTAGTGCTTACGAAACTTATTCTAAACTTAAAAAAGAAGTCATGACAATACCGGACGATTACCGTTCAAAATATGAACTGACTTTTAGTTAGCTACTTAGTCGGCCATGAAAAACATCTAACATTCTGATCGCTAATAAAATATAGCTATTTAATGCATTCAATTTCGACCAGAAATGATATAGTGAACCTACGGTTTCTGGTCGTTTTGGTGCTAAAAGTGCTCAAAGAAAGTCCGTCAAATTTACCTCACGACAGTCTGTTTGATACCACAGAACAGCTTCTGCAAACTCACCCTTTACTCATTTTAGCTAATGCCTTTGATTGGCAAGCATTAGAAGAAGAGTTCAAGCCGTTATACAAAAAATTAGGCCGTAAAGCGAAGCCAATTCGGTTGATGTGCGGTTTGCTAATACTCAAGCAACTTTACAAACTCAGCGATGAAGCCTTGGTCGATGAGTGGCTGATGAACTTGTATTTTCAAGTGTTTTGTGGTGAGACAGAGTTTCAAACAGCACGCCCTTGTGATGCCAGTGAACTCAGTGTTTTTCGTAAGCGCATCGGTGAAAAAGGCTGTGAAAAAATCTTTGCATTATCTGTGGCTTTACACGGTGACAAAGCTGAAGATGACACCGTGTACGTTGATACAACCGTCCAAGAAAAAGCCATTACTTATCCGACAGATAGCAAGCTTGCCATCAAGGTGGTTAACCGACTCAATAAACTAGCCAAAGTATTTGGGATCAAGCAAAGACGTACTTATGTCAAAGAAGTCAAACAGCTACGCATTGACTGCCGAAGCTTTAGACATGCCAAAAATCGAAGCAAAGCCAGAAGAGCGTTAAAAAGGTTGCGTGTTATCGCAGGTAAGATTTTAAGGGAGCTACAACGCAAACTTCCACAAGAAGTTATTGATTTACAAAAAGAGAATTTTTCCAATTATGAAAAAGCCATTACACAGCAACGTAAAGACAAGAACAAGATTTACAGTCTTCATGAACCCGATGTTTACTGCGTAGGGAAAGGCAAAGACCATAAGCCATACGAGTATGGTAAAAAGGCTTCTGTCGTGCTCACAGAGCAGAGTCAATTAATCATCGGTGTCGCCAGTCATGACGAGCATGAACACGACTCAAAATTGCTTAGACCTGCACTTGACCATGCCCATAAACACCGAAAGAGTAAAATCACTACAGCCGTTGTAGATAAAGGCTATAAAGGGTGTATGCAGTATGTTGACCAAGAAGTTGTTATCCCTAGCCGGCCATTAAAACGGGACTCGCAAGCAAAGAGAAAACGCAAAAGTGAACTCTGTAAAAAACGGGCAACAATTGAACCAGTAATCGGGCATTTGAAGAGTGATTTTAGGCTGTGTAAGAACTGGTTAAAGGGCAGTGTTGGCGACTCAATAAACCTTCTAATGGCTGCGTGTGCCTGGAACCTGAGAAAGTGGTTAGCCATTTTCTTTTTGCTCGAAAAAGATGGTGATTTTTGGCTATTTTGTAGTGAAATTGATGCGAAATATAAGAAATGTTGCTTTTGGGTACGGCTCTGAATTTTGCGTAAATCAGATGCCGTACATTTTAAATCTTGAAGTTATGTTTTTCAGTACCGACTACTTATGTTACCGCAATAGTACCGCGCATTTAGATATCGAATAAATGACTGAAAAGTATTTAATATATTCGAGGCGTTTTTTTTCGTTCCTGAGAGCAAACAAATCAGTAAATCACAAGCAAAAAAACGATTTGGAGTAATTAATCCAAGTTGAAATGGGGCAAATATGTGTTAGCCCCATGAAATAACCGTCATCAAAATCGTGAGCAGAAAATGACGGATAAACGCGAGCAAGTGCGCTTATGAAAGCGAGCGGCTACAGCTAGAACACGAGCTGGAGGGTATCGTAATACAGGGACATTTATGACCATGATTTTTATGATTGCTAGCCCGGTGTCTGATCTACTCAAATCCATATGAAACGACGAAGAGCCGAATATCTTTGATAATATCTGTGTTTAAGTTTGGTTGACCTGAGCCTTGTTTAATTCTCTCCCTCAAGTCATTGGTCAGCGTAGATAAATAGAAGTAACAGAACTTATGGTTTAGTGATAATTGTTCAAAACCGACAACACCATCATTTGCGTTTGCATCTATCGTAAGTATTTTCGGAACCCCTAAAGTTGCACCACTATTTGACAACAGCAAAGTACCAGACTTGAATACTCTACATTGTTCACTTCCTTTACGAGTCAGAAAAGTTTCTGTTTTATTAAGGTAAATTTCATCATCTTTGGTAATTTCAGCCACAGTGACCCATGGAGAATAGTCACCATTAAACAAGGCTGGATCTCCAGCGGGTCTGGGAGACCCACCTCTTACAACCAAAGAAATATAACCAAACTTTGATATTATCCAATGATCCGGCACTTTCCCAAGCCAGTCTACACCTGAATCTTTCATTGGTGCATCAGGGTTTAGCCCTTTGGTGACGGCATGACTGATCACCGCCTGTCGCTTTTCCTGCAATAGACGAATCAGGGATTGCTGTTCTTCGATTAGCGTGTCGATTTTAGCGGTTTCGTGGTCGAGGAAGTTTGTGATTTTGGTTCGCTCTAAATCAGAGGGAAGTGGTGCTTTATATGCACCAAGTTCGTCTGAAGAAAGCTCAAGAAATGTTGTTCCACGCCCTAACAGATTTAACTGTTTGGTGCTACTGAGAAGCACATAATAAAAAAATTTGGAATCAATTTTGTTTCTTAGAACTAGTGATTTACAACCTTGGTTCGTACAAAGTTCTTTACCTGCAATGCCAAGTGTTCCTATCGGGGCTCTAGACGACAATATGATAGAGCCTGATGGTACCATAGTAGTTCCGCAAGACTCATAACCCGATCTAGTTATATTTCTAGCACCTCCATGGATAATAGGTGATCTTGTTTTTCCCAAGTCCGCAGGCGTAACCCATGAAATATTGCCATCCCAATAACCTTCTTCACCTGATTTTGGTGTAGAGCCATTAAAAATTTCAGCTAGACGTTTTATCGGCATAACTTCCCAAGTACTGGGAAGTTCTCCCAACCACTCAACTCCAGAATCCTTATATTCCGGATAAGCCGCATATTTACTTCCGCTCAAAGCTGTTTCACCGCCCATCAGGAATGCACCTCCGCTAACAGCTTCATAATCCGCTTACTCACCGCATCCAAATCAGCATCAATCTCTTCTAAATCACGAGGTGGCTGATAGACATAGAAATGGCGGTTAAACGGGATTTCATAACCGACAATACCAATCTCGCCATCGGATTCATCACGCTTATCTGCATTTATCCATGCATCAGGTACATGCGGCGCTACTTCACGGTTAAAGTAGGTTTCAATTAAGTCGGTTGTGGTAACACTAGGGTTCAGCGGGATATTCTCGTTATCTCGCAAGTCACCATCTTGCTGGAATTCCACCACTTTACCTTGGTATTCAAATTTACCATAAAGCGGATCAATTGAATCTTTGAGCACCTTTTTCACTACTGGCTCAGCATCAGGATTTTTAAAGGTTACCGCGTCTAAGAATTGTTTTCTTTCTTTGGCGTCTAGCTTGATGTCCAGCTTTTTAAGTGCCGCTTTGAGGGCAAAATCAAAGGCATTGAAGTCATTGCTTTGTTCAGCTCGTCCACCCAGTGAGGTAGCAAACTCTTCTTGTAGCTGCTGCGCTTTGTTCATTAACCCCAGCTGGAACAGCCAAAGTTTATCGCTCAGCACTTCTTTGATTTGTTTTTCTTTTAGCTCTTTGAAGTCTTTTTTGATTTTCTCTCGAATGGCAGCTTCGTTATCAGCCAGCTCTGTATGGCAGTCTTTTTCAAGAGCAGCACCAAACTCACTGTAAATCCAGCGCATGACGTTATTAAAAGGTTTAGGCGCAAAACGTAAGCCTGAAACCGCTTCATCAGTAATTTGAGCAGATAGGCGCAATGGACGCTCAACGGAAATACGACGATAGCCAAACTCATGGGTATCGAAGATTTTAGAGGCAAAGTTGTCTTCACTTGCCTGCGCAAAATCACCAAAGTTTTTAGTGATAATGCCGCGATCCGCTTCGCTCATTCGGTTACGTTTAGAGCCTAATGATTTACGCATTTTTCCGAAGAGGTTTGTGCCATTGATAAGATGCACCTTACCTTTGCGCTCAGCGGACTTTTTGTTACTCAGCACCCAGATGTAAGTCGCGATGCCTGTGTTGTAGAACATATCCGTCGGCAGGGCGATAATGGCCTCAAGCAAGTCAGACTCAAGGATATAACGACGGATTTCACTTTCGCCGCTACCGGCGCCGCCGGTAAACAACGGCGAACCGTTAAGGATAATCCCGATGCGGCTCGGGTTGTCGTTCTCCGGGGTAATATCTCTGAACTTGCTGATAAGGTGCATCAGGAACAATAAGGAGCCGTCAGAGACTCTTGGTAACCCTGCGCCAAAGCGACCGTCAAACCCTTTGACGGTGTGCTCGTCTTTAATGTCGCCTTCAATCTTTTTCCAGTCCACGCCAAACGGCGGATTGGAGAGCATATAATCAAACTGATTGTTGGCGAGATGATCGTTAGACAAGGTGTTACCCAGTTTAATACGGCTAACGTCTTGACCTTTAATCAGCATATCGGCTTTACAGATAGCGTAGGATTCAGGGTTCAGCTCCTGACCGAAGGCACGCATTACCGCATCTTTGTTGTATTCGTACACATACTCCATACCTGACGATAAGAAGCCGCCCGTACCCGCTGTCGGGTCGTAAATGGTGCGGATAATCCCTTCTCTGGTCAGGGCGTCATCGTCTTCGGTGAATACCAGTGATGTGGTTAGCTCAACGATATCGCGGGGGGTAAAGTGCTCACCCGCGGTTTCGTTTGAGGATTCCGCGAAGCGGCGGATCAATTCCTCAAACACCAAACCCATTTCATGGTTGGATATCGCTTTAGGGCTTAGGTCGATGTTTTTGAACTTCTGCACCACTTTGTAGAGCAGGTTGGCTTCGTTAAGTGAGCCAACAAATTCATCAAACTTAAAGTGCTCAAAAATCTCACGAGCATCTTTTGAAAAAGAAAGCACATAATTTTCAAGGTTATCTTTAATATCCTTTTGCCCTAATTTGGATAGATCCATTGGCGAGGTATTGAAGAATGATAATTTTGAAGCCCTGAGCAGCAGCTTTTCCATGCCGTCTTCTGGCAGGTTCATCGCCTTAACTTTGTCGTGTTGAGCGACAACATCGTCTTTAGTAGCCGCTAAAACGCATTCTAAGCGTCGTAGAAGCGTAAACGGAAGAATGATGCGCCCATATTGCGACTGTTTAAAATCACCTCTGAGAAGGTCTGCTACGGACCAGATGAAAGCGGCTAGATTATTATGCGAAGAAGACATTTAAGGAAATTCACTGATGCTCAAAAAAATAATTAACCGAGTATACGCATATTTTATTTGTTGTCGTGAGAAGTTTGGTTTTGTTTGGTCAGAGTTTGAGCAGAGTCAATTATTGATAACTGGTTGTTATTAAAGCTAAGACATAATTACTTTTTCAATTAACCAATTATTTTCAAGAAAACAACATACACATAAAATTAGCTTTATTTTTGGAAGAACGGGCGAATATCAGTTCGTCATTTGAGATAATAATCCTGAAGATAGAAAGCACTTCAGAAAACCTAAAGTGCTCTACTGCTACCTATTCGGCAGAATGTTGCTTGTTGGGAATGCTCTCTTCCCGGCCTTTTGTTAGCTACCTATTCGGCAGTTCCTTTACCGAATATAACACCACAAAAACACAACAAGTAAAAGTAAATCATACAGTTATTAACAAAATTTAATATTATGGAGTTTATTAACCACCTTCTCACAAGAACGCTTTTTAAGTATTTATCTTTGCTTTATCCACTGCCTACACGGCGGATTTTGGCAGGGATCTCATATCACATAATGAGTAGGTATTTTTATGCTTTAATTTTCACGCTTTAAACTCGTAACGTGATTAAACTGAGTATTTCGGTCATTCCGGACAGGGAAAATCAGCGTCCTGTCTACTCCAAATTATGCAGCTATTTGGTGGTAAACGGCTGACCAAGCAGACGATCATGCTGCGTGATCTTCTTAGCCGACTGTTCGGCAGTGAACCACTGAAACAAACCGAAGATATTGCACATATTCTTCTTAGCCACCTATTCGGCGGTGAACAGAGCACAATTAACAATACTCCCATTACCAAACTTCTTAGCCACCTGTTCGGCGGTGAACATGTTTGCTGATGAGCAATCAGCCAGTTCCGACTTCTTAGCCACCTGTTCGGCGGTGAACAACTTAAAGCCGTAAGTGCAGGTTCTCGCACTCTTCTTAGCCACCTGTTCGGCGGTGAACATTCGCCGCCGATTTTGCGAACGCTAATAAAGTCTTCTTAGCCACCTGTTCGGCGGTGAACAAGAAGTAGTTAACCATGATGGAGCAGATAGCACTTCTTAGCCACCTGTTCGGCGGTGAACCCTTCTTGAAACAGCTTCATAAATTCGTTATCCTTCTTAGCCACCTGTTCGGCGGTGAACATCAGCCAGATAGTTAGCGCCGATATTGTTCCCTTCTTAGCCACCTGTTCGGCGGTGAACGAGCAGTAAAAGTTCATTTTACCTGCGTATTCAGCTTCTTAGCCACCTGTTCGGCGGTGAACATAATAAAAAGCCCTGCGCTTGTTAAAGGGCACTTCTTAGCCACCTGTTCGGCGGTGAACCATACGTTGCCAATCTGGGCTAATGCGCTGTCCTTCTTAGCCACCTGTTCGGCGGTGAACACCACCTGTTCCCACTTTAGCGGCTTTGTTTTCTTCTTAGCCACCTGTTCGGCGGTGAACGGTCAAAGAGGGCTTTTACCAACAGAGCATTACTTCTTAGCCACCTGTTCGGCGGTGAACTGCTAACCTTTCGGAAGTTGAAAACTTAGGACCTTCTTAGCCACCTGTTCGGCGGTGAACAAGCTGGCCAAAGAGCTGTCCAAGCGCGATACCTTCTTAGCCACCTGTTCGGCGGTGAACTAGACGTTGCCAACTATAACTTGTTAAATAACAGACAGATAACCTAACAAACCCCGAAATACCCTTTATTTTCATAACAAATATATCCATTTGAAAGTAATGGATATTTTTAACAATCAAAATTTATTGGTCAAAAAACAAGTCTGGCACAGTGCCACTATATAATTCATTTGTAGCAAATCCAAAGTGATCAAAGTCACATTTTGGTATATCGGCTTTTGAGTATTTTTGAATATAGAGTGGGTGAGGATGCCCAGTACTTAAACTGACTCGTTTAAGCTTATGAAAATGATCTTCACATCTTCTATCAAACTTTTTTGGAGCCTTATAAACTCTCCCGCTAATTTTTGCACGTTTTGCAGCTCTTTCTGCTCTGCGTCTCTGCCCACCTTCAAATATTTTTTCAATTCTTTTATTTTTTCGAAATTGTACTTCGGGCAAGCCTTCTGGAACCGTATGAATATCTGAAATAAGAAAGTTTCCATCATCAGACATATCATGAAAGTAATCTATATTTCGTAGACTTAAAAGCCTACTCTCGTCTATAGACACAAAAGCGATTTTGTCACCAACACTTTCTTTACTCCAACTTGGAAAAGAAACTCCCACCCGGCTAGGTTTATCTCTAGCAATTAACCAATGTAGCTCATCTATACACCTTGACGCTAGAAGCTCATTATTCTTTTGATCTTTTAAGAAAGTGATGAAAAAATAATATCTAATTAGATTTGTTTTTTTTACCGAATCCATTGTGAACACCTCCACGCACTAGCATCGCCATCACAAAATGTATTTCGTCTGAAGTTTTGCATTTTCCAAGTTCATTGATCTCTAAAAATTGAATATACGACTCAACTTTGGTTAGTAATGTATAGGCATCATTTTCTTTTTCAGGAGTTCTAAAAGCGATTCCTCTATCTACAACTGCTCCATAGTGATTCACTCGGATCGGCTTGTCTCCGCCATACCATTCATCAATCAGTTGAATTGCAGCGCCCACTTTTTGCTGAGTAAAACAAGCTGAACTTGTACCACCAACAATTAATGCTGAAGCCAATTCTTTATATTGTTTATCTTCTTTTTGTTTTACTTTTTCTTCTTTTTTCTTTGTCTGATCTTGATCAGAAACCAGTTGACTAGGATAAATTGGCTGCATAAATCGATTTTTGATCGTTGCGATAATTTCTAAATAACAATTGTCATCTTCTGAAGTTAGCCCACATTCAATAATTTTTTCTAACTTGCATAAGCTATTCTGGTGGTTGTTCCAATTCCCATCCCATTTCAATTTTTGCGCATCATCCACATTGATAGTTTCACCGCCTAATTGCTTAACACAAATAGAAATTGAAGGTGACCTTTTATTTCTCCATAACCATGTTCCACTCAAAATATTTCGCGCATAGCTGTTTGCTAAAACAGAATACCCACATCTTTCAATATAAAGTTTTGCTAGCTTTTCTAAGTTTTCAGCAACTTCTGAGTTATGGCAGACTGTCGGACTCAAACTAAAGGGGTAAATAGCGAGCGAAAACTTACAAAAAATTTCTTCTACACCCGCTGGTACTAAACAATACTGTTCTCTATGATGTAATGTCGTATGCCCCAGATCATAACTAGTAGTCCATTCAAAAGCAAATAATGGCCTGATAGTTTATCCTAACAGTTCCTGAACACAACGAATACAGGAGCTGTTATGAGGATTAAATACCATGTCCGTTTGAGTAATGAAGAGCGTTCAATGCTTGAAGCTTTGATAAAGCAGAAGAAACCACGTGTTGCTCAACATAAGAAACGACACGCCCAAATTTTACTTGCTATTGATGAGAATAATTCGCCACTGACCAATCAACAGATTGCTAAGGCGCTAAACATCTCACCACTTGCAGTAACGAGCCTCAGAAAGCGTTTTGTCGAGGAAGGATTAGAAGTCGCTGTTAATAGCAAACACAGCCATCAAGGCCGCAGACGCATAATGGATGGTGAAGCCGAAGCACACCTAATTGCGCTGACCTGCTCTGCGCCTCCGGAAGGACGTTGCCGTTGGACATTAAATCTTCTTAGAGACAAGATGATTGAACTCAAATATGTCGATAGCATATCGAGAACCTCTGTTCATTATGCGTTAAAAAAAATGAACTTAAACCCTGGCTTAAAGAAGAGTGGTGTATACCTGAAGAGGAAAACGCTGCCTTCGTGAGCGCTATGGAAGATATATTAGAACTCTATAAACTTCCTTACGATCCCAAGCGTCCTTTAGTATGCCTTGATGAAACCAGCAAACAACAAGTTAAAGAAGTTCGCAACCCGTTACCTTTAGTTTCAGGTTATCCGGAGCGATACGATACGGAATATGAGCGTAACGGTGTCAGCAACCTGTTCATGATATTTGAGCCTTTAGCGGGCTGGCGGCATGTTGAGGTCACAGAGCACAGAACGGCCGTTGATTGGGCTCATCAAGTAAAAGCCTTAGTAGACGGGCGTTATAAGGATGCTGAGACAATTGTGTTGGTTGAGGATAACCTGAATACTCATACCCCGGCTTCATTTTATAAGGCCTTCGAACCAGAAGAAGCTCGTAGGCTGATCAATAAAATCGAATTTCATTACACGCCAAAACACGGAAGCTGGTTGGATATGGCTGAAATTGAATTAAGTATCTTGAGCAGACAATGCTTAAACCGAAGAATATCAGGAAACACTAAATTGTGAAGTTGAAGCCTGGGTCACCCAACGCAATGAGTCCAAGGCTAAGATGATTTGGCAGTTCACAACTGAGGAGGCACGTATCAAGTTAAAGAAGCTTTACCCCGTCCTTCCAGGGTACAGTTAGCCTTTTAACAGAATTAAACTGATTAACGAAATCCTGTTACACTTTCGTTAATCAAAATGAAAAAAGCTAGAGTCCTACTGGCTTGCCAAAGGGTGGGAGGAAGCATTTTGTTCAGAAATTACAGACTTATTAATTAGTTGTGAATAAAAGTTGTATAAGAGTTTAAAACAATAAAAATCAATACAAGATTTTTAGCTCTCCTATGACTAAGGCTTAGCAAAAGAGCTTGAAGTATTGAATTCAAATGGACGGAGTACTAGAAACGCTTTTGGGAACCTCTGGTTTGCTAAAGCCTGCTTGAATATTTGTTTGACGACCGTTAATTTTCCGCTCAGATATTTCAAGTGGTTCCATTTCACTTTGTCTCGTTTTGTAATAGAAAAGTGCCTCTGAAGGGTCAATCGACTTTGTATAACTGAGATGGTCAGGTAATTTCATGACTTAACCTCATACCTTGATTTTGTCATTAATATTGATGTTGCGGTGGTTTGAGTTATAGTGGACCCCACTGTCAAGACAGTAAATCAACAAATTTAAGTTAAGTCCTGGCAGTGGTTTAAAGCCCTCATGCAAAGTGAATTGCCTGAGGAGTTTTATAACTCAACGACTGGTGTAATCGCTCAGTGTTGTAAAACTCAAAGTACTCATCCAGTCCTGTATAAAGCTCCGGAACAGTTTGAAATTCATGCGTATACAGCCATTCATGCTTGACGGAGCGCCACAGTCTCTCGACAAAAATGTTATCCAGCGCTCGCCCTTTTCCGTCCATGCTAATGCGTATTTCCCTTTCCTGAAGAGGTGCCAGAAAATCATTGCTGGTAAACTGGCAACCTTGGTCAGTGTTGAATATATCAGGCTCACCTCGTTCCAAAGCACGATCTAGCGCATGAATACAGAAATCAGCATCCAGTGTGTTCGATAGCTCCCAGCTGACTACGTAACGACTGTACCAGTCAATGATGGCAACCAGATACATAAACCCATGAGGCATCGGACAGTAAGTAATATCAGTACTCCACACCTGATTAGGTCTCACGATATTAACGCCGTTCAACAAATATGGGTAGACCTTATGCTCCTTGTTTCTCAGGCTCGTGCCTGGCTTTGGTTCGACAGCCTGTATGCCCATCAGTCTCATAAGTCGCTGTATACGCTTCCTGTTGACCGGAAAACCCTGTTCATTCAGCCATGCAGTTATCTTACGACTGCCGTAAAACGGTGTACGTGTATACTGCTCATCGATGAGCCTCATCAGATCCAGGTTTTCAGGACTTTCCAGAGCTGGAGAAACTTGGTAATACCAGCTTGACCTGTTTAACCCGATCAGCTCACATTGACGCTGAATACTGATCTTCGAGTGACCCGGATCTATGCATCCCCGTTTGTCATCAATGGACATTGCCAGATTTTTTTTTCAACCAGTCCAGCTCCATTTTAAGCCGTCCGATCTCCTGATACAGTGGTGCTGTGAGCGCATCTGGATCTACCTCTGGTCGTATCCTGCCGAAGACCTCTGGAACCCCTTGGAGTAGCTGTCGCTTCCACTGGCTAACCTGAACGGCTGCAACTTCATGTTCGCTTGCCAGCTGGTTTATGGTCTTGTCCCCCTTGTAGGCCTCCAGTGCTACTTGAGCCTTAAATTCGGGCTTATGTCGTTTTCTTTTTGCTGCCATGATTCCCTCCTAAAGGGTTATCTTACAGCCAGAAAACTTAACTTAGCTACCTGTCCAGTTTATGGGGTCCATCATAAGTTGCCCAAAAAGCATCTCGCCAAAAAGATCGACACCCGTTTACTCTGACCTCAATGGCACTTACGCATCTTGCTAATCCAATCACAGACTCGGCATAACAGTGCTTATTTGTAATAGCCCCTGCTCTACTTTTAGGTTCTTCAAGAAAAGCGTATCCGATGTTTACTGGCTTTAATTCAGTATATTCATTCAAAGTATCAGCTAATTCTGTAAAGTTTTTAACTCGTAGAGTCGAGGGGTACAGCCAACAACCATTTCTTGGCATTAGGCTAATTCTATTGAATAGATCGGTAGGCGTTTGGTAAAGATTAATCAAAGCTTCTGGCTGTTCAAACTCAGGAAAGATACTACCTCCTGCTAAACGAAGCCCTCGTAACCCTTTGTAAAACTGCATAATTGAAGGAGCCTCTTTTTCTTCATCAAAGTTGATCAATCTCAGCACCAAATCAATTTTCATAGTGCTTTTGGGTCTAGAATATAAAGTCGATCTATCAGGCTTAGGTACATCGCAGCCCTTCTCTTTTATCAAACGGTAGTACTCAGGTAGTGAGTTTTTAGCATTCACTTGGTAGGAGTGAATGAAACATGCTTCGCCCATGACTTTAATTTTACTGAAACCAAGCTTTTCTAGGTTTAGTTCAAATTTATGGCACATACCTGCAAAGGCTATTTTTGAAGGCATCCCCCATAAATGAGGTGAACTGAGCGTCTCCATATTCACAACTCGTAAATTTTTCATATGCAAATAAATGACATTGCCTACATCCTTTCCTACTTTTTGATTATGGCTATTTAAAAGCAAGAAACGAATTTGTTTTTTGATTGGAGAAAGAAGTTTAGGGTGAAAAGCATATCTTGAGGTTTTATCATGTTTACTTAATTGCTGTTGCAGTAAGTTACTTAGCTTCGTTACAAGGCTTTTTGTTTTTGACTCGACTTCATCTCTGTCAAGAAACTCTTTCAACAATGAGTCTTCAGAAAATTTTTCTACGCATACATTCGAGTTCTCACGGTAATCTAATGCCTTACTAAGCCAATTGAATATCGCTAAGCGAATTGATTTTATGGCTGAAACACGGGCGAGTCTCTTAACTCTTAATGTTGGGTGAGCTGGTGAAAACGCAATCTCATTTAGCGCAGTTAAAAATTTGGGGTGCCTTAAGTAAATAGGTCGAAAGATATCATCATTAGACTTTGAACTCACATATTCACTAATTGACCTAGAGTTTCTTGTTTTTGGGTAATAGCTTAAAACTGCAATTCGACCACCTAGTACGCTAGTTATTAATCCGGCATTGGTTGATCTAGGATGATAAAGCGTTCTATTGCGTATTCCTGCGGATATGATCGCTGATTCCTGCCCATCGTGATCACTTGTCACTTCAGAGCATCAACCTACATGCATTTCTAGTCTATTTGATCACCATCAGTCAAGATTTCCTCTTTTTTTCGCATGGATTCACCCTTTAATTTCAGTCGGTGAGCGTTATGCATTAACCGATCTAAAATGGCGTCAGCTAGTGTGTTATCTCCGATAGCTTGATGCCACTGCTCAGTTGGTAATTGGCTTATCATGATGGTTGAGTTTGTTTCGTGTCGGTCGTCCATGATTTCCATTAAGTCACTACGGTTAGCCGCTGTAAGCGGCTCTAGTAGTCCATTCAAAAGCAAATAATGGCCTGATAGTTTATCCTAACAGTTCCTGAACACAACGAATACAGGAGCTGTTATGAGGATTAAATACCATGTCCGTTTGAGTAATGAAGAGCGTTCAATGCTTGAAGCTTTGATAAAGCAGAAGAAACCACGTGTTGCTCAACATAAGAAACGACACGCCCAAATTTTACTTGCTATTGATGAGAATAATTCGCCACTGACCAATCAACAGATTGCTAAGGCGCTAAACATCTCACCACTTGCAGTAACGAGCCTCAGAAAGCGTTTTGTCGAGGAAGGATTAGAAGTCGCTGTTAATAGCAAACACAGCCATCAAGGCCGCAGACGCATAATGGATGGTGAAGCCGAAGCACACCTAATTGCGCTGACCTGCTCTGCGCCTCCGGAAGGACGTTGCCGTTGGACATTAAATCTTCTTAGAGACAAGATGATTGAACTCAAATATGTCGATAGCATATCGAGAACCTCTGTTCATTATGCGTTAAAAAAAACGAACTTAAACCCTGGCTTAAAGAAGAGTGGTGTATACCTGAAGAGGAAAACGCTGCCTTCGTGAGCGCTATGGAAGATATATTAGAACTCTATAAACTTCCTTACGATCCCAAGCGTCCTTTAGTATGCCTTGATGAAACCAGCAAACAACAAGTTAAAGAAGTTCGCAACCCGTTACCTTTAGTTTCAGGTTATCCGGAGCGATACGATACGGAATATGAGCGTAACGGTGTCAGCAACCTGTTCATGATATTTGAGCCTTTAGCGGGCTGGCGGCATGTTGAGGTCACAGAGCACAGAACAGCCGTTGATTGGGCTCATCAAGTAAAAGCCTTAGTAGACGGGCGTTATAAGGATGCTGAGACAATTGTGTTGGTTGAGGATAACCTGAATACTCATACCCCGGCTTCATTTTATAAGGCCTTCGAACCAGAAGAAGCTCGTAGGCTGATCAATAAAATCGAATTTCATTACACGCCAAAACACGGAAGCTGGTTGGATATGGCTGAAATTGAATTAAGTATCTTGAGCAGACAATGCTTAAACCGAAGAATATCAGGAAACACTAAATTGTGAAGTTGAAGCCTGGGTCACCCAACGCAATGAGTCCAAGGCTAAGATGATTTGGCAGTTCACAACTGAGGAGGCACGTATCAAGTTAAAGAAGCTTTACCCCGTCCTTTCAGGGTACAGTTAGCCTTTTAACAGAATTAAACTGATTAACGAAATCCTGTTACACTTTCGTTAATCAAAATGAAAAAAGCTAGAGTCCTACTGGCTTGCCAAAGGGTGGGAGGAAGCATTTTGTTCAGAAATTACAGACTTATTAATTAGTTGTGAATAAAAGTTGTATAAGAGTTTAAAACAATAAAAATCAATACAAGATTTTTAGCTCTCCTATGACTAAGGCTTAGCAAAAGAGCTTGAAGTATTGAATTCAAATGGACGGAGTACTAGTAAAATAGCAGAACTTCAATTATCAGTAGCAGTTTATTAAACTATTTTTTCAATTTCGAGAGTATGCTATGAAAGGGGTCACAAATAGCTATTATCAGATGTTTCTTGCGGCAAAACACAGTTTCATAGAGACGGACGTACAAACTGAGTTAGATGGAGATTGCTCTGATTATAAGGTCATATATAGTGAAATATCTAAGCTCCTTCATGATTCACAAGGGATTGATATTGATGCCCATCATACAAGAAAACAACTCGTAATTGAGGCGAAATTAAACCCTAAATTATCCGATAAAATTAATGAATCACTTAATATACTTCAAATTATTAGGGATGCTGTAAGTGGCAAGGTTCTTCTATTTAATAAGAAAGAGTCATGGATTAAGGCTATTCACCTTTCCCTGCTCTATAACTTACACAAAAAGTTAAAGGTAGAATATGCCGTTCCGCAAGAATTTGGTTTTATAGCTGATTCCATTTTTAGTTTAAAAAAAGACGGGTTTAGTATTGAATGTATTGATGGATACATAAAGGTAAATGATCCAGAACTAAAAAGGCTTGCTATAGCTATCGATTACCGTGTAAAAAAGCTTGGCAAGCAAGGATTTATCAGTTTCTTATCAGCTATAGATTCAAATTATTCAAGAAATGAACAACGATTCTTTTTCCACAGAAGAAGACCGACAATACCCATTGCTCAGAACCCTTATACTCCGCACGGTTATTTGTTTAATCTTTTCTGCAAGTATTTAGATTTACCCTGCAATATAAAAGCAAATGAACAAAGAAGGTTATTTGAAGAAATACAAAGCTTATCGACACATTTTGCGACTATTCTTGACATAGATAAAATGTCTCCTTGGGCAAATATCAATGTTGAACCAGAAAATATAATTGAAAAATTAACAGAATGGGTTTTGTATAGTGAGGTATTTTACATCCCGCAAATATCTCCAAAACATGGAAAAGAACTTTTCCCAAGGATTTTTGAACTTATTAATAATACTGAGGAAGATGATTTTGGTGAGATGCTGAAAGCGTCTAATGTTATGGATAAAGTCGAAGATTTTATATGTCAGCAAGGAGCCATAGGTGGTGAGATAACAGAAGATCAAATAATTGACCTGTGTATAGATATAGATACACCAGACAATATCATAAGAATACTTAACTCAATATCTAAACCAGCAAGTGAAGTAAATCAAGGGTATATTTCTCCCTTTGATGCAAACAAATCAAATATCAGAGAGATTCCGCTAGTGAAAACCTCAACTGGATATGTTGTTGTTAATATTGCAACTTACAATATTGCAAAGTATCGGGCTCTTCTAAACATTTCATGTAAATATGATCCAAAGTCCGAACAGAAACTAGGGGTTGCATTAGAGGAATTTATTAAGGAATCCTTTGATAGATCGAAAATTGAGTATCTTCACAGTGTTAAATATGCAGCTCCAGAGTATATAAAACAAATAACAAACACTAAGCGTAATCAGGGGGAGTGTGATTTTGTTATTGAGACAACTGATTATGTTTATTTGATAGAGGTTAAAAAGAAAGGATTTACAAAAGAATCTCTGTCAGGAAATAGTCTACATTTACTTCTTGACACAACATTAAGTTTCTTGAAATCAATCAATCAACTTACAGTCGCTGAAATTATCTTGCGGAATGAAGGCATGATTAGCCATTCAAATGACGAAGAAAGCATCGAATTACAAGGGCGAGAAATTTTTAAACTAGTAGTATCTCTTGAAGATATGGCATCGCTACAAAGTGATAATATTAAGAATAGTCTTTTACATGGTTTTTATAATATACCCAAGCAAATTCAAGTTGCAGATGTGAGCGTTTGAAAGTTGTCAGTAATCCTACTCGTTAAAGTATCCGCGATTTCTGGAAGTTTGACATCGAAAAAATGATTTATCCGTTTTCGGAATTCTTTGGCTGAAGCAAAATATTCATTATTTCTCACATGCTCATTCATTACTTTCCAGAGCCGCTCAATTGGGTTTAAATTCGGACTGTATGGTGGTAAGTAATGAAGCTCGATTTTCAGCTCCTTTGCTTTTTCTTTTACGCTGCCTGCTCGGTGATAAGCAGCACCATCTAAGATGAGGTGAATACGCTCAGCTTTAGAATGTTGAGCTTTCAGTTTTACTGAAAAATCCACAACAGATTCTTGGTTGACGCGCTCATATTGGGCTGTCACAGTATCAGCCGACTTCCCCAGCTGAATGCCACCAATAATATTCAAACGAGTACGGCTGCCTGTGGTGTTAATCAGCTTATCTTCACCTCTTTTTATCCAACCGTAAGACAGCTTTGTTGCCATGGTAGGATGGACAGCGTCCGTAAATAAATTGGCTCATTATCAGGCTTTTCGGCCTTTAATGTCTCGTATTTTTCTTTAAATTCGGCTTGCTTTTGCTCATCAAATTTATGGGGAACACCATTAGGCTTTTTGTAACTGAAGCCATTGCGATGCAGCCATTTGTTTAACCCTGCAACCGTAAATTTCACACCAAAGGTTTCATCAATATAACTCACAATTTGATGTGTATGAGCGAAAGTGAATTTTGTTAAATGGGCTATCAAAAACTCGGTTTGCTCTGGAGTGAGCCGACTGACTGAACCGCCATTTTCGGGTTTCAGTTTTTCTTGAGATTGATAGTCATCAAAATGACGTTTGACTGTTGTTTTATCTATCCGTAACGCTTGAGCAATTAAAGAATAAGACCAGCCTTCTGAACGTAACAGAACAACTTTAATTCGGTCACATTCACGGCTATCACTTGACGATTTATGTCGTGATTCCAGAGAATGTTTTTCTTCTTTGGTTAAGGATATTTCAATCATGTTGCTATGATTATCTCATTACAGAAAATTGCAAGCCTTTGTTTGAAAAAATCGCATCTTGAATGATCACGGGTATATAAATATTAGTGTCAATGATAATTCAGACAAAGATCTTGTAGATAAAATTAATCAAACTATTGAGGAGTATACATTATTACAGGCTGAATTGATCAGAAACAAAGATGAAAGGCATAAGCATGCTCCTTTTCATCATGTCTCATATCTAAGCACTCCTCAATTATTAGCCCTTTTAAAAGATGTAAATAATAATGACGACTTAAGTCACAATATATATATGTGTCTAATTCGGTTTGTTACAGCCTTATGGATTGGTATGCCTCATATAAGGTTTCTAAGGAGAATAAAATGCTCAAAGAGCATAAGAATGTATTTAAAAATACAGTCTTGGTAAATTAACGGTGTTCTTCATGCCAGATTGATGATTGAGAATGGAACTGCAAATTTGTAAGGACATATAGCCTATCTCTTGCTTCGTTTGTTACATCCATAGATAATCAGGCTGTCTTCAATTTACAGATGAAGCTTTCAATGGTGACTCTAGGGTCCCTTCGCAATGATAATTCGTGAACTCGGCCAGGATCGGAAGATAGCAACCGTAGCGAATGACTCATGTGCCGGAGTGCGGCTCTAGAGTAACCACCAGTACTCCGTATTCCAATATCCAGTGTTGCACTTTATTTTCTTAATTACGTCTGCCAATAAAATTGAATTTTTGTGGTATTATTCTAGCTGTAAGGATGAGCTGTTTTATGACAGTTATTACTGAAATAATTTTACTTTATGACAGTTATTACTGAGAACTATGCCAACATTAACTGAAAACTGTCCTCTACAGCCCGCATTCTTTCGTTCACTTTATGTCAATAATTCCTGAAAAAAACAGCACTTCTTAATTGCTCAATCATTACTCCATCATCAAATAGCCTGCGCCTGTATTTTGTAGTGAACACCAGATGGACAACCAATTTACTAACGCTGTGCCGTTTTCTCAGATAACCAGAAAGCAGATTTCTGTTACGCTCACTCACTTGAAACATACATCATAAAATCATACAATGCCGACATTATACAGGTGAGCACTGAAATGTTAAGAGCAACTAAAGTACGCATATATCCAACGCAAGAACAGGCTGAGTTTTTAATGGCTCAGTTCGGTGCTGTGCGTTTTGCGTATAACAAAGCCCTGCATATCAAGAATCACCAGTACCGCAAGCACGGCTTAAATCTGAATCCGAAAAGAGAATTAAAGCCTTTGCTTGCGGTTGCAAAGACGTCTCGTAAATACTCATGGTTAAAACTTAGATCCTAACAGCAACTGACACATTTTAACATTTTAATATAGAACCGAGGAGAGGAAGTTTGTAAACTTCTTTACCTCAAAGTGAAATGAGGTTTTGAAGTGAAATCTAAATACAACCAACTCACATTAAAAGACAGACATCAGATTGAAGTGTTAAAGGCAGAAGGTAAAAGTGCCAGAAGTATCGCTAAGCTGTTAGGTCGTGGCAACGGAACCATATCTAAGGAGCTGAGGCGTTGTCCTTCTGAAGCTTATTGCGCTGAAACCGCTCATCTGGATGCGATAAGTAACAGGCAGACGGCTTTCAAAGCGACAAAAATCACTGATGACATCATAAACACTATAAAGTCATTGCTTAATTTCGGGCTAAGCCCGGAGCAAATTTCAGGTCGGATGAAACAGGAGAAAACCAGCGTAACGTTATCTGCGAACACGATTTACGGTGTGGTAAAACAACAAGGTCTGGAAAAGCTATTGCCCCGAGGCGGCAAGAAATACAAGCGGCGGCAGGGAATTGAAGCGGGAGCCCGTTTAATTCCGGAGCGAATAGATATCAGTGAAAGGCCGGCAATTGTCGATGAAAAAGTTGAGATAGGTCACTGGGAAGGTGATACGGTGCATGGTAAAGATTGCTACTTAGTCACGTTGGTAGAGCGAGTGTCCAAGCGTTTACTGGTAAAGCGTGTTAAAAGTAAATCTAAGGTTGAAGTCACCAAGGCGATAAAGAGTATGCTTAAGCCTTTCGCCGCGATTTGCAAGACTATCACTTTTGATAATGGCGGCGAATTCGCCGGACATAAAAAGGTTTCTGAGGCACTTAAATGCGATATCTACTTTGCGAAGCCCTATCATTCATGGCAGAGGGGGCTTAATGAGAATACCAACGGATTACTGCGGCGTTTTTTCCCGAAAGGCATGGCTATAGGCTCGGTAAGTGAGCAAGAAATTAAAAATGCGGAATTTTCGATTAACACAAGACCGAGAAAAGCGTTAGACTATCTCAGTCCTTACGAATTTTTAACAGGTAAGAGTGTGCCGCTTATTGCTGAGATCTAGGAAACAGTATGATTCAATTGCTTTACAGCAATCCGTTATTAATCTGCATACGGCTTATGACAATTTCTTTAATCCGAAACTGAAAGCCAGAAAGCCTAAGTTCAAGTCAAAGCACGGGAAGCAGTCTAGCTATCACTGCGCAGGGGTTAAGGTATTTGACGATTCAATTAAACTTCCTAAGATGCAGCCCGTTAAGGCTAATATTCACCGTGAAATAAACGGTAAAGTAAAAAGTATAACGGTAACACTTTCTAAAACCGGTAAGTTCTACGCCTCAATCCTTGTTGATGACGGAATTGAAGCCGTAGCCGTTAAAAAGATTGATTCAGTCGTAGGGCTGGATCTTGGTTTGTCTCATTTTGCGATTGAGGATAACGGAAACAAAACTGCAAACCCAAGATTCATAAAAAGAGCCGAAAACAACTTAAGGCGCAAACAGCGCCAGCTATCACGAAAGAAAAAAGGCAGCGGCAACCGCTCTAAAGCTCGATTACTGGTTGCCAAATGCCACGAAAAAACGGCAAATGCCCGCACTGACTTACAACATAAACTATCTCGAACACTCGTTGACGAAAACCAAGCAGTGATTGTAGAGACATTGAAATCAGCAAACATGATGAAGAACCGCAAGTTATCCAAACATATTGCAGATGCAAGCCGGAATGGTTTTGTAAACAAACTCGAATACAAAGCAAAGGAGCAGGGCAAACATCTAGTCAAACTTGATCAATGGTTTGCCAGCTCGAAAACTTGTAATTGTTGCGGTCACAAAGTTAATGAAATGCCCTTAAAGGTTCGTAGCTGGATCTGTCCAGATTGCAACGTACTAAATGATAGAGATATCAACGCGGCAAAGAACATCAAAGACAAAGGCGTACTCGAATTAAAAGCGGCGGGACTCGTCGTTTCTGCTTGTGGAGGCTTGCGTAAATCCAGTCACGAACTGGTAGCGGCCTAAGAAACAAGAAGCCTCGCCATTTATGGCGGGGAGTAGTCACCCGAGCCTGGATTTACGGCTCCGGAGCAACCGGGCAGTACAGAAACAATTCAGACATTGATATTGCCATTTCCGGGGCCGCGTTAACCCAAAGTGATGTTTCGAAGTTAAAAGAAACCTTTGAGTTAAGCACGATTTCTTTTTCAGCGGACATTGTGATTAAAGAACACATTACAAATCAGCGCTTATTAGCGCAAATTGAACAACAAGGTATCGAGATTTTAAATAAATGAAAATATTAGTAACAGGCGGCACCGGCTACATCGGCAGCCATACTTGTATACAAATGATTGAAGCGGGTATGACCCCTGTCATCTTAGACAACCTGTACAACAGCAAATTAACGGTGCTGGACAGAATCGAAGCCGTCTCCGGCGTTAAGCCGGTTTTCTGTAAGGGCGATATTCGTGACAGTCATATCCTCGCAACCATCTTTTCTGAGCATGACATTCAAGGCGTGATCCACTTCGCCGGCCTTAAAGCCGTCGGTGAATCGGTTGAGAAACCTTTGATGTATTATGACAATAATGTCTCCGGTACTCTGAACCTGGTCGCGGCCATGCGAGACGCCGGTGTTAAACAGCTGGTGTTCAGCTCGTCGGCGACGGTTTACGGCGATCCGGCATCAGTGCCGATCCGTGAGGATTTTCCGACTTCGGCAACCAACCCTTATGGCCGCAGTAAGCTGATGGTTGAGGAATGCCTGACGGACTTTCAGCAGGCTAACTCGGATTGGAGCATCACGTTATTGCGCTATTTCAATCCGGTCGGCGCGCATCAATCAGGGCTGTTAGGTGAAGATCCGCAAGGGATCCCGAACAACCTGCTGCCTTTCGTGGCGCAAGTGGCGGTCGGGCGTCGTGAACAGCTCGGCGTGTTCGGTGACGATTACCCGACACCGGACGGCACGGGCGTTCGTGATTATATTCACGTAGTGGATTTGGCTGACGGGCATATCGCCGCGGTGAATAAACTTGGCGGGCAGGCGGGATTACATACTCTGAACTTAGGTACCGGGCAGGGTAGCAGCGTGCTGGAAATGGTCGCCGCGTTTGAAAAAGCGTCAGACAAGCCGATTCCGTACGAGATTAAACCAAGACGAGCAGGGGACATCGCTGAGTGCTGGGCGGATCCGTCTCACGCGGAACGCGTTTTAGGCTGGAAAGCCACTAAATCATTGGATGCCATGGTTGAAGACACGTGGCGCTGGCAGTCCATGAACCCTAATGGTTATGAGTGATGGTGAGGGCTTCACTGACGCGCTAGTCATTCCTTGTTTATTGAAAAATTAACACCACGTCCCGCGGGCGTGGTAATCAGCGGCAGGCTATGCCTGCAGCATCTGCCCATGTTAAGTACCCGCCCATAAGTTTTTTCACTTTTCTGACGTTCATCTTAAGCGCTCTGCAGCGTTACTCTTGCTTGAAAGACCGCCGGCATTACCGCGCAAGCGCCTAAGTAGCTGCTGAGCTGTTCAGATGGTGTTTTTTCCGCTACTCGCAGGAGCTTCAGGACGATAAGCTTTGCTGAATTTTGTCATTAACTTTATCTACCCAAATTACATTCCAGTAATGCAAGATTATAACCTTTTGTTAAAACAGGCATGTTAGCTATTCTTTCCAGTTTACCAAGTGATTCACATTCATATAAAGAATCGTATGGGCTATAAGGAATGTCAGAAGAAAGTCCGTAAAGCGTCATATCTTTAGAGTCTACAACTACGGCTGATGGCCGTTCTGTAACTTCAGCGACAAACATCTGTTTTATTGGGATTTTATTCAATTTTAAAAAATCAAATAAATTTAAAAAACCGTTTTGTAAACCTAGATATTCATATGCTCCACCTACAATATGACATTCAAGGCTTCTCATTTCCCTTGCAGAACAAAAATCAAGAATTTCCGACAGTCTTTCATGTGTAAAATCAGATGCTGAGAAATGCCCGAGTAACACTTTATTCTGGCATTTATCAAAAAGAGTCAAACAAATACAGGAACTAAGACCTGTAGTAAATATGTACCGTGGACAACCGTCTGTGAACCCTAACTGATCCATATCTACTCTTAACATAGAAGAATTAACACTACAGGTTA